>JAEYLC010000052.1 GCA_023461435.1 Bacillota bacterium | reverse complement strand
TTCCCATTCGGAACCGCCCGCTTTATAGTCCGCGAATGTGATGTTATCATCGATGCTGCTGTCCGGCAATGTCCCGCGGCCACTGCTGTCGGCTATCGTCGGGCTGTCATTCACGCTGCTGTCGGCTACCGTTTTATCGTTCATTTTGGCAACCCCTCTTCCATTTTCCAATGATTATCGTATCATCCGCATACACACATCTGCATACAAACCACTCTTGCAACGCCATCAGCCTTTAACCTTCGCCATCGTCAGTTTGCCGCCGGTTTTACGGACTTCCCAAACCTGATTTTTACCGATTTCGTAATCAAAGTTTTCATATGAATATTGTCCGTACGGCAAAACCTTGGCCTGCGCATCAGGAACGATGCGCTGTTGGCTCCCGGGCTGAAGATCGAGCGTAAATGCTCCGAAGATTTCTCTGCAGCAAACAGAAACCGGAACATCGCATTTGTTGACAATCCAATTGTCATCCGGAGATGAATTATCGATCGTAACCACTTTTTTTCCGAATAGTTTAACCATAATCATGATCTCCTCAAATCATTTATTGATTATATCATACCATGATTTCCCACCATCGTATAATCCTATTGCCTCATCAAAAGAACGAATCACTCGGGCCATAGCTGCACCCCTATGGCAAACAAAGATAAGACCTTAATTCATGTTTTCAAACCATTTCACTTCTTCTTTGCTTGGCTTTCTCAATCCTTGAATATCAAAGCCGAAGAATAATTTTAATGTGTCAAAATAGCTGCCGAACTCGGGCTTGCTTAAGAACAATGAAATTTCGGGGTAATTAACCAGATAGATATCTTCGGCATCGGAATAGAGCAGAAAGTTCATTGCCCCCTTCATATTTTTAATGCACAAGGTTGTCAGGGCCGCTTTCCATTCATCCTGTGTAAAATGACAGTTGAATCTGCTTTTCGTATTGTCAAGAAGCTCGGCGCCCGAAACCGCGCAATTGCCATTGTTCCACGCATCGATGACTTCGCCAACAAGGACGTTGAACCAAATTTGTGTGCTGACGCTCATGTCGTTAAGCTTTATCTGTCCCATCACACTTCTGCCCTTGCGTTCACCGGCTGCCAGAATTGCATTCTTGTTCTCGATCAGGTATTTCACGTCATATTTCATGATAAAATCCTCCGTTCTTTATTTGGATTTATGAAACGAGCCGCAATCTCATTTATGTCTTGAGGACTCCGTCCCGCATCTTCTCTGCCATTTCCGCGAGCTTAGCCCGCACGCCTTCTGGCTTGAGCCAGCCGTAGCCTGCGCAGCCGAGGTCAAACAGCAGCCGCTGAAAATGTTCCTCTGTCCAAAATGGCTTCCCTTTGCGGGTCATCAATAACGTGATCTCCCGTTCAGTGGGCTCGCGGTTTTCCGGCAGTTTTCCCATATAGGGCGTATGGAGTGCGAGGAAATTTTTCGCATACGGTTTTGCGCCTTCGTCCCAATCAGCTGGTTCTTTCGGCTCCAGATCCCAATAAAGGCCCCAAAGCCGAAGCGTTCCGTCTGTGCTGCCGGACAGCACAGACCGGCCGTCGGGGCTTATACAGACGGAATTGACCTCCCCGGTATGCCCCGCAAGCGTATCGATGCACTCGCCGGTTGATATATCCCACAGCTTAACGGTTTTATCGCTGCTCGCGGATAACGCATACCTGCCGTCCGCACTCATGAAGACAGACGTGACACCAGAGGTGTGCCCTTCAAGCGTATATATGCATTTGCCTGTCGTGATATCCCATAATTTAACCGCATGATCGCTGTCTCCGGATAAGGCATACCGGCCGTTTTTGCTCATGCAGGCGGAGCCGATCCAGTTTGCGAGGACCTCAAAAGTACGGATACAGCTTCCCGTAAGCATATCCCATAATTTGATGCCAAAACCGCTTGCGGTGAGCGCGAGCCTGCCATCCTCACTTAAACAAGCCGACCTCACGCTGTTGCCGTCTTTTATGGTGCGCACACATCTGCCGGACGATAGGTCCCACAGCTTAACGGTTTTATCGCTGCTCGCGGATAACGCATACCTCCCATCCGCACTCATACGGATTGAATTGATCGTGCTGTCATGTCCCTCAAGCGTCCGCAAACATTGCCCGGCTGAAATGTCCCACAGCCACAGTGCGCTATCGCGCTCTCCGCCATCGGAAATCGCATAACGGCCGTCCGCGCTCATACAGACGGATTTGATAAAGTTGCTTCGTCCCTCAAGAACCGCCGTGCATTCCCCCGATGCGATATCCCATAGCTTGAGCTTGCTCTCCCAGCCTCCGGTCAACGCACGTCTGCCATCCGCATCCATGCAGACGCAATAGACACTGTTGATATCTCCCTTGAATATTTCGGTTGACCATACGCCCAAAAAGGCCTTCTTCGGCAGGCAGCGATACAGCCCGGCCCAACTGTTCTTAAACTCAGCCGATATGCTTTTTTTGCTTTCAGGCTTGATTCTTTGCAGCATATCGTATTTGCCTGACGCGTCACCCGCTTTTCCTTTTTCAGATGCCATCACGAGATATTTCTCAAGCTCAGACTGCTCCGATATGATTGTACTGACATCAGGAAGCCTGGAAAGCATGACCGGCGCCGCTGCTTCGAAATTCCCGTCAATATTCCAAAGCAGCATCCTGTTATCATAGCAGCCCGACAGCGCATACCGGCCGTTTATATCCATGCAAACGGACTGGACCCAACCGGATAACTCTCCAAACGTGTGCAGGCATTTGCCTGTTGCGATATTCCACAATCTGAGCGTATTATCATTGCCCCCAGACAGCGCATACCGGCTGTCTGCGCTCAGGCAAACGGCATTCACGGAACGGGTATGGCCTTCAAATAGACGTATGGCTTTGCCCTCAGCAATATCCCACAGCCTCATCGTCTGATCTTCACTGCCGGACAGCGCGTAACAGCCGTCGGCACTCATACAAACGGAACCGATGAAGCCGGTATGCCCTTCGAACACGCGCAGGCAATCTCCCGACGATAAATCCCACAGTTTAAGCGAGTGATCACCCCAGGCGTTGCCCGACAGCGCGAAACGGCCGTCCGCGCTTATGCAGACAGACCGTTCGGTATGCCCTTCAAACGTACGCAGACATTTGCCGGTTTTGATCTCCCACAACCGGAGCGTTTCATCCTCGCTTCCGGACAGCGCGAGCTGCCCATCCGCACTCATGCAGACCGAATGTATCCATTTTTTATGTCCTTCGAACGTGCGCAGGCTCTTGCCTATCGCCGTCTCCCACAGAACAAGCGCGTGATCAGGGTTCGCATAAAGCGCATGCCGGCCATCCGTGCTTAAACAGGCCTTGTATCCGTTGAGCTTTTCCAGGCATTCGCAGGCCGTCATATCCCAAAGTCTGAGGGTATTGCTCCAGTCTCCCGATAGTGCGTACCGGCCGTCGGCGCTCATGCTGACAGAGATAACGCCATCGGTGTGATCCTCAAATAAACGCAGGCATTTTAGCGTTTTGCCGCTTTTGCTTCTTGCAGCCTCATGCAAGCGGTCCATTTCGTCGTTTTGTTGCAGGTGATTTGCCAGTATACCGGCGGCGCTCTCAAAATCGCTGCGCTCCATATGCACCTGAGCCAGAAGGTATTGCGGAACCCAATCCGCTGTATTCGTTCTGGCCGCTTCTTCCAACCTTTGAACCAATATGTCGTCCGTGATCCGGCGAGCCGACCACTCGATCAGCCCTAAGTTATATGTCGATTCCGGATGATGCGGCTCATCCGCCAGACCCAGCTTCCACAGTGCTTCCGCCTCTTCCTTTTTTCCGAGGTCATATAGCGATACCGCCCGGTTGTTGAGTGCCGCGGCGCGAAGCTTCGTGGCCTTGGGCGCTTCTCTCGGATAAGCGGCCCCCAGACACGATTCATATATCCGCGCCAATTCGTCCGCAGCCTCCGTCATCGTCTCGGGGCGGTCCGCCTCATCCATCTGAAAGCATCTTGCGAGCAAGGCCCTCACGGCGTCCGGCATAGCGGGGATTTCGGACGAAAGGGCTTGCTTCAACTCATCATAGTTTTCGAGCGCGAACCCCGCGACCTGGCCGACCGGCCATGTCCTTTCGCCGAGGAACATCTCCAGCACCGTTGCCGCCCAGCTCCATATATCCGTTCTGTGTGTCAGCCTGAGCCTTTCGTCTTTGGGAATACCGGTGCTGGCCTGATGTGCGATTTCGGCCTGCTCGG
>JAEYLC010000051.1 GCA_023461435.1 Bacillota bacterium | reverse complement strand
GTCGTGGATTCCGACGGCGTTATAGCCTCTTAGCACTATGTGCCATATTCTTTTTTCAAGCTTCTTTCTTCAGCAGCTTCTTTCTCTGCGCCTTCAGGGTACGTTACTATCTGTTTGTTTCAAACTTATTCTCTTTTCAAATTCCTGTTTATCCGTGTATGGCATTCTCCCATATAAGGAGATAAAGCCCCATCGCTTGTGGCAGTGCTTACAGACCGTCTCGGATTAGCTTGTTCTCTTTTCTGCATGATCAGCCTTTTTCCGAAGGACGAGCAGAGCGCTGATGAATGTAAGCAGCAGGAGCACGATTCCGGAAATAAAAAACCACAGCGGTACTCCCCTGCTTTCGGCGACCGGGCCTGCTATGAGCAATCCCAACGGCATAGTGGCTGAACTGAGGCTTCCGATCAGGGAAAAAGCACGTCCCATCCGATCCGGGGCAATGGTTTCCTGCATATAAGCGATGTAGGGAATGTTGTAAAGGTTGCTGCTGGCCCCGAGCAGCGCGCACAATGCCGCGAACACCCAGAACCAGACCATTTCCGCAGGCAGCAGACCGCATAGCAATGAAGATGTACCCATGCCCAGCAGTCCCAGATGGATAACCGGAAACTTGCTTTTGATGGTGCCGAGCTTTCCTAGAATGATGGCGCAGAGCATCATGCCCATCGCATAACCAAAATTGACGATGCTGGCATGCCAGGCGTCGGCGCGGAAATAGTCGCTGGTCATAAGCGGATAATAAGTGGACAGAGGCGCGTAAAACACCATGCCGAGCAGTGTGGCCACAGTAACGATAAGCAGCTTTCTATTCTGCCAAATCGCCGCGGCGCCTTCTCTCATTTCATTAAAAAAGTGCGGCTTTTGTCGTGTGTGCCGCTCTGGCTCGGGTATTTTTATCAGCGCGACTGTAGTGCTGGCGATGAGCGCGCCGGCCAAGTCGGACAGCAATATGATCCAAAGGGGTATGGCGGCATACATGGCCGCACCCAATACAGGGCCCAGCAGGAAAGCGCCCGACTGCATGAACTGACTCCAGCTGTTGGCACGCACCAGCTCCTGCTGCGGCACCAGCATGGGCACCGCCGCTTGAATGGCCGGACTGTGAAACACATTGCCCACCGCTCTAATGCCCAGCACCACGCAAGCGGACCAATAGGGAGGGTTGCCAAACAGAAAGAACAAAGCAAATACGAGGGCCACCATGCCAATGAAAAGATCCGCGGCTATAATGACGGCTTTGCGGTTGAGCCTGTCGACCCATACGCCTACAAAGGGGCCGAGTATCAATTGAGGCAAAAAAGCGAATACACCCGCGATGGACATCATGATAGGCGATGCCGTTTCACTGGCCAGCCACCAGATCAGCGAGAACTGCACGGCGGCGCTGCCAATGAGCGATACCGTCTGCCCACTGGTGATGGTGAGAAAGTCTCTTTTCCACTTATTGTGCCGGTATTGGTTCATGAGCATTTCTCCTCGGTTTTTCTCATTCGCTGATGTTAGCTAGGCAGCGTGGAAATTCCGCTTTATCTATGTGTGAATAAATTTTCTCCACAGTTAATATACCACAGTATAGCGCAACATTGGGTCATAATCAGATGATATCGGTATTCTGAGCAATTTTATGGACCGCCTTAAACGACTTAATTCGTATTGAATAAGCCTCCTTCAAATGCCACGGCAACAGTTCCCAATCTACCCGATCATGTAATCAAGAGAGAGCCGATATATGCGAGTTGCCCATGCCTCCCTCATTGACGGAGGGAGTTTTTATGTGACGATCAAGGTTGATTCGCGGCATTTTCTCCCCCAGTCACCCGCCGGTGATGGCCCCCATTCTACCCTTTCGGGGTAGTCAAAGAGGGAGACATTAATTCAGATAGAATAATGGTACGCAGCATTGGATAAGGTGAGATGCACGAGAGCCTATGAGTACGAACACATCATCATATTACGTATCGCCCAAGCCTCCCTCTGAGAGGGAGGTGGCAAATGGCGGATATCAATCCGGCATTTGACGGAGGGAGTTCACTGGCGAAATAGAAAACTCCCGGAAGTCACCGGGAGCTTGAATTATTGTCCGAGTTTTTTGAGGCTTAAATCGAGCCGGCGCAGCGTCTCCTCTTTACCGAGCAGACACGCGGCTTCCACGGCGCCGCCCGGCGTGACCTCTGTGCCCGTGATCGCGATGCGCAGCGGCCAGAGCAGCTGGCCGTTTTTGATGCCAAGCTTTTCCACGAGCGCGTGCAGCGCCTCTTTGAGCGGTTCCAGCGAATAATCGCTCTGCGCCTCGAGCAGCGCTTTGGCTTCCTTGAGCATCGGCACCGACGTTTCCGCGTCCGTTTTCATTTTCTTATGCGTGAACAACGCGATGTCGTAGTCGGGCATCTGCGTTAAGAACGCAAGCTTGCCGGGTATTTCGTCGAGCCGCTCGAGCCGCGGCTGTATGAGCTCGGTGATCAGGCTCAAATCAAACGCTTCCACGCCCGCTACTTTGAAATACGGCATTGCGGTCTCAATAAAGGCGTCTTTTGTCAAAGCGCGGATGTATTGCGCGTTCATCCAGGTGAGCTTATCCACATCGAATATCGCGGACGATTTGGACAGTCCCTCGATATGGAACGCGTCAATCAGCTCGTCGAGAGTGAAAATCTCCTGTTCCGTACCAGGGCTCCAGCCGAGCAGCGCGATATAGTTGATCAGTGCTTCCTTCAGGTACCCCTTCTTGATAAAATCGTCAAACGACGCGTCGCCGTGGCGCTTGGACAGCTTTCGCTGCTTGTCCTTCATCACGACGGGCAGATGGATATACGTCGGGATCTCCCAGCCGAACGCGCGGTAAAGATGGTTGTATTTGGGCGTCGACGAGAGATATTCGACCCCGCGGATCACATGCGTGATACCCATCAGATGATCGTCCACCACATTGGCGAGGTTATATGTCGGCATGCCGTCCGCTTTTAACAGCACATTGTCGTCAAGATCGGCATTAGGCACCGTGATGTCACCGAACACCACATCGGTATACGTGGTCTCGCCCGTGCGCGGAATGTTCTGGCGGATCACATACGTCTCGCTCGCATCGAGACGGCTTTGAATCTCGTCTTTGGAGAGCGCGAGACAGTGCTTGTCGTAGGTATAAGTTTCTCCTTTGGCCTCAGCTTTCGCGCGCTCGTCCGCAAGGCGCTCCTTGGTGCAAAAGCAGCGGTAAGCCGCGCCGGCTTCCACGAGAATCTCCGCGTGCTGCTTATAAATATCGGCGCGCTCGCTCTGTATGTACGGGCCGTATGGGCCGCCCACGTCGGGGCCCTCGTCGTAATCCAGCCCCGTCTGGCGCAGCGTTTCGAATATCACGTCCTTCGCGCCCTCCACCTCGCGGCCTGTGTCGGTGTCCTCAATGCGCAATATGAAAGCGCCATTGTTTTTGCGCGCGAACAGCCACGCGTAAAGCGCGGTTCTGAGGCCGCCGATGTGCAGATAGCCCGTGGGGCTCGGTGCAAAACGAGTGCGTATTTGGCTCATAAACATGACAATGCGGCCCGCAAGCCGCATGATCTCCTTTCTCAGGGCAAGCGCTTAATTCGCGCGCTATTCCTTATAGCTGTCCTTTAAGCTCACGATCAGGTTGAATACGGGTTTTTCAGGCGTACTGTCCGTGTCCGCGCAAAAATACCCCTGACGCAGGAACTGGAACTTTTCGCCGACGGATGCGCTTGCGCCCGCCGCCTCGATCAGCGCGCTCGGCAGCACCTTGAGCGATTCCTCGTTAAGTCTCGTCGAAAAATCGCCTTCTCCTTCGTTCAGGAGGAAATCATAGAGGCGCACCTCGCAGGGCACGGCGCTCACCGCGTCCACCCAGTGCAGCGTTCCTTTGATCTTGCGGCCCGCCGTCGCGCCGCCCGTTTTGGAATCGGGGTCGCATGTGCAGCGAAGCTCCGTGATATTTCCGTTTTCGTCCTTGATCACGGATTCGCACTTGATGATGTAAGCGTCCTTGAGCCGCACTTCCTTGCCGGGCGCGAGCCGGAAGAACTTGCCCGGCGGGTCTTCCATGAAATCGGCGCGTTCGATATATATTTCCCGGGAGAACCTCACGTCGCGCAGGCCCGCGTCGTCGTTCTTAGGCAGATTTTCTGATTTTACCGTTTCCCCGTCTCCCTCATAGTTGTCGATCACAACCTTCAACGGATCGAGCACGGCCATGCGGCGCAGCGCGGTCTGCCCGAGCTGTTCGCGCACGCAATGCTCCAAAAGCCCCGCGTCCACCTCGCTGTTGGACTTCGCGACGCCGATGCGCTCACAGAAATCGCGGATCGCTTCGGGCGTGAAGCCGCGGCGGCGGAGCCCCGATAACGTAGGCATGCGTGGATCGTCCCAGCCCGAGACGAATTTCTCGTCAACGAGCTTTTTGAGGTATCGCTTGCTCATGATGGTGCGTGTGAGGTTAAGGCGCGCGAATTCATACTGGTGCGGCGCGGGGTCGCAGTCGCAGTTGAGCACCACCCAGTCGTAAAGCGGGCGGTGATCTTCAAATTCGAGCGTGCAGATGCTGTGCGAAATGCCCTCGTGCGCGTCTCCGAGAGGATGCGCGTAGTCATACATCGGATAGATGAGCCACTTGTCGCCCGTGCGGTGGTGCGTCGCGCGTAAAATCCGATAGATGATCGGGTCGCGCATGTTAAGGTTCGGGCTTGCCATGTCGATCTTGGCGCGCAGCACCTTCTCGCCGTCCGCGTACTTGCCGTCGCGCATCTCAAGGAACAGTTTTCTGTTTTCCTCAATGCTGCGGTCGCGGTATGGGCTGTTCTTGCCGGGTTCGGTCAGCGTGCCGCGGTATTCCCTGATTTGGTCGGCGTTCAAATCGCAGACGTAAGCGAGGCCCTTATCGATGAGCTTTAAAGCGCATTCGAACATATAGTCAAAATAGTCCGAGGCAAAGAATATGTTGGCGGGCGTAAACCCGAGCCATTCGACGTCGCGCCGGATGCTTTGTATGTACTCGTCATCCTCCTTGACGGGGTTCGTGTCGTCGTAGCGCAGGTTGCATTGGCCGCCGTACTTGATCGCCATCCCAAAGTCGATGCAGATCGCCTTCGCGTGGCCGATGTGCAGATAGCCGTTGGGTTCGGGCGGAAACCGCGTCACCACGTGGCTGACACGCCCGGACTCGATATCGCCGTCAATGATCTCCTCAATAAAATTCCGTGCCTTCGAATCTGTCATAAAACAATATCCTCCAAATGGGATGCTTGAACGAATAAGCCCGGCTTATTCGCCGGACTTTTTATCCTTTTTGCTGTCTTCATACCGCTTGGCGGCAGCCACCAGCTCTCTGAAGAGCGGGTGCGACCGTATGGGACGGGATTTGAACTCGGGATGGAACTGCACGCCCACAAACCAGGGATGCTCGCCGATCTCCATGATCTCCACGAGCCCGTGATCGGGGTTGACGCCCGCCACGCGCATGCCCGCCTTCGTGATCTGCTCCAGATACATATTGTTGAACTCGTAACGGTGGCGGTGGCGTTCGTTGATTTCGTCCGTCTGGTACGCGTCGTAGGCGTATGTGCCCTTGTTGAGGCAGCACTTGTAGCTGCCGAGGCGCATCGTACCGCCCATGTCCGTGATGTTCTTCTGCTCGGGCATCAAATCGATGAAGGGATACGGCGTGTCGGAGCAGTGCTCTGTCGAGTTGGCCTCGCGGTGGCCGAGCACGTTGCGCGCGAATTCGATGATCGCGAGCTGCATGCCAAGGCAGATGCCGAAGAACGGCACCTTGTTTTCCCTGCAATATTGTATAGCCTTAATTTTGCCTTCTATACCTCTGTCGCCAAAACCGCCCGGTACGATCACGCCGTCCGCGTCCTTGAGTATTCCGGCCGCGTCGTTTGTTTCTTCAATATCCACGGCGTTGATCCAGAGTATCTTCACATCGAGCTTGTTCGCGATGCCCGCGTGCGTGAGAGACTCCGCGATGCTTAAGTACGCGTCGTGCAGCTCGATATATTTGCCGACGATCGCGATTTTGACCTGTTCCTTTTTCTGCTTTTGAATGCGCACGATGCTTTCCCACTCGGGGATGTGGCTCGGTATATTCGGCAGAGAAAGCCGCTCGCACACAAGCATATCGAGCTTTTCGTTGCGCAGCATGATGGGCACTTCGTAAAGCGAATCCGCGTCGAGGTTCTGCACCACGCTCGCGGGGCTCACGTTGCAGAACAGCGCGATCTTGCGCTTGATATCGTCGGTCAGCTCCAGCTCGGTGCGGCAGACGATGATATCCGGCTCGATACCGATGGTACGAAGCTCCTTCACGCTGTGCTGCGTGGGCTTTGTTTTGAGCTCGCCCACCTTATGCAGATACGGCATCAGCGTGACGTGGATATACATGCAGTTTTCCTCGCCGACCTCCCATTTGATCTGGCGGATGGTTTCGAGGAACGGCTGCGATTCGATATCGCCCACCGTGCCGCCGATTTCCGTGATCACAACGTCGGGCTTTTCCTTGCTGGCCACGCTGTATATGCGCGATTTGATCTCGTCGGTGATATGCGGAATCACCTGGACGGTGCCCCCGAGGTAATCGCCGCGGCGCTCCTTTGTGATGACCTTCCAATATACCTTGCCGGTGGTCACGTTGGAATCCGCAAACGAGTTTTCGTCGGTAAAGCGCTCATAATGGCCGATATCAAGATCGGTCTCGGCGCCGTCGTCCGTCACGAAGACCTCACCGTGCTGAAAAGGGCTCATTGTGCCGGGATCGACATTGATATATGGGTCGCACTTTTGCAGCGACACCTTAAGACCGCGGCTTTTGAGCAGCAGCCCGAGTGACGCAGCCGTGATTCCCTTTCCAAGCGAAGATACCACACCGCCGGTAACAAAAATAAATTTCGTGGACATTAACCCCTCCATAAATAACAAAACAATATTTTTGAGTTTACATATAATCCATCACAACAATACGCGTCCGCTTTTTGAGCGTCGCTTTGTCAATATTGATATAACTTTTGCCGCGGTGAGACACATCGTATTCCCGGCCGGCGGCTTCGAGAAAATCGCTCAGAGGCGCAAGGTCAAGGCCGGTCTCCGCTGTCTGAAAGTGCATCGGAATGATGATGTTGGGTTCGATCGCTTCACTGACCTGCAGCGCTTCGCACGCGTCGATCGTGTATTTGCCGCCAACGGGAATCAGCAGTATCTCCGTTCCTTTGAGCTTCTCAATCAGATCGCCCTGCGGAATCTCGCCGATGTCTCCCATATGGCAAAGCCGCATGCCGCGAACGGAAAGCAAAAAGCAGATGTTTTCACCGCGTTTCGCGCCGTTATCTTTATCGTGCCAGGTTTTGATGCCTTCGATGGTGAGCTCCCCAAACGTATAAACGCCGGGTTTATCCACCACCGTATAATCGCCAGTCACACAAGATAGATTGTTGTGATCGTGATGGGCATGGCTGATTGTGACGATGTCCGCCTCCACATCGTGCAGCGTATGGCCGGTACGGTCGTCATAAGGGTCGAGCAGTATGCGCGTGCCGTTTTTCAGCGTGACTTTGAAGCAGGAATGACCAAGCCATTCGATAAGCATTTTATCACCTCAGTTTCCGATTAATATCTAATTTACGCAGTCTTCCATACTTTTAAACGAGAGGTCAAGCTTGTTAAAAGTTGAAAGAGAGCCAAGGCTTAATTCATATTCAAGGCGCAGGCGGCCTTCGTTTTCATTGAGCTCGCTTTCCACTCTGGAAGCGAAGACATGAAGGCTGATGGAGCCGTACGGCGTTTCCATGCTGCTGTCGAAAACGCGGCCCGGTGAAAAAACCATCTGCATATTGAGCGTGCCGTTGCGCTCAATGGTCACGCTGTCATCCTTGAACACAAGCGTGGTGGTGCAGCCGTCGATGCCGGTGAGTTCGCTTTCGTCGTATTCGATTAAAAGCCCTTCGGGCTTTTTTGTGAGACGGCCTTCAGTGATTAATTCGATGCGCTCATCCGAATCACCTTCACGCTGCATTCCCGTTATATTAAGCAAAACCCGCCGCATTTTGGCCTCCTTAAAATTTCACAGACCATTATAGCACAAAAGCGCTGAGTTGATAAATAGCAAATGAATGATATATATCAATAAAATACACACAACTCAAAGCGCGTAATCATCAAATTTTGGTATACATGAGAAATTATTATCCCGAGCCTTCAATCATAATGTTTACAGGGCCAAAACGCCATGTCATAGAACCAAAAGTTTCTCCAGAATGGAGTATTGCGCCATATATTGCAATTAATGAATGTATACGGCGACGGCCTGATGCACTATAATTTTATTGTCCTGCAATACATTGATATAACGGAGATACAGATGAAAAAACAAACGTTGATTTATGTCGTATTGTTCGTGGCCGTGTGTGCCGCTGTTTATTTCATCGAGGATTCAGGAGACAAGGCGTCATCGGCGACTCTTGATCAAACGATCACCTCCTCTGACGGTATGTTGAGCCTGTCGGTTCCGCGCAACTGGTATAACGATGAGGAGCTCGCCAAGGAGCAGGGAAGGCTGCTCTCCCTCAATAATTACGCCACGCTTTGGGTTGATGTCTACCGCTATGAGGAAGACACCCTTGATGATTACACGAACTATTTGAAAGACTTCTACGGGGACAACATCGTCGGTGATGTCAAAAGAATATCGATTGACGGCGCGAATGCGGCGATGCTTGAGTACCGGTTCATCGGGACAACGACGGACAACATGGAAGCGCTTTACCACGGCTATGAATATATCGTCGAAACGCCGGACGGCATTGTGGAACTAGACGCTTACCGCACATATGACGACGCGGGGACGAACGAGGCCCCGACCGACATCGAGCGATTGATATTAAAGCGTATTGCGGAAAGCCTTAATATCAGCTAAAAAAGCGAACTATAAGCTTTGCCTGAGCTTTCGTTATCGGAAGGTTCTTTGTATCAGTATCCGATGGCTCGGTTGATCACGCTGCCGTCAACCGCGTTCACCGTTAAAAAGCTCACGTCGTACATGCCCACAGTGACGCCGTCCATTAAATATGTCCAGTCGCCGATAAAATCCCATACGGGCAGGTATACGTATTTGTTTTCCTGCAGCCGGACGCGCATCATCCCGAGGATGGCCTTTTCAAGCGTGATCGCGGTGTCTTCCGTTCCCGGCATCACCCAGCTTCTCTGATAGAACATCTGCTGCAAAAAGATGCTTTTGATATCCTCAAAATCCATCAGCTCGATATTTTCGTTGAGCGCCTGCCCTAAGTCTTCCGGGCTGTACCAATCCATCCGGTAAACATCGCTGTCATTGACGTAGAGCATTATAGTCTGCGCGTTCCAAACCGTATCATAATTTTCCGTGCCGCTGGAAAGACCGTAAAAATACCGGTTTGCGGTCGCTGGTACGCCGCTGACAACCGGACAGTAATAAAAAACATAGCATTTCTTAACCTCGGGGTCCTGCGCAAAAACGGCGGTATCGCCACCCATATCGTTTTCGACATCGGCCAGAACCTCCGTGTATCCAAGCCGCATGTCGTCAGCACCCAAGGCTTTCAAAAAGTCCTCCGCCTTGGCCTGTGCATCCTGCTTCGTCAGCGTCATGCCCGCATACGAATCCGCATAAAGGTCCATAAAATAGCGGTCATCGCTGCCGTTGTAAAACATCATTGTGTTTGAGAGGCCGTCATCAGAGATGTTGACGGTCAGATTGGCAGGTTTCTTTTGGCCGAGAGCCGCCTCAACCCCAAAAACCTGCAGCGAGTCGGTTTCGCGCTTAAACTCCATGCTCGCCGGAACCGGCGCAGGCCTTTGCTCAGGCGCTTCGTTATACCTTCCCTCTAAATATTCGAGCTCGCCGTTAAGGCCGTCAAGGGTTTGCTGGCGCTCGTCTTCGGTGAGTGTGCTGTCGTTTTTTATGCGTTCAATTTCGGCTTTCAGCTGCAGAATCTCGGGTTCCCAGTCGCTTTTCATGCGTACGGGGCTGATTTCATAAACCGGCTGCCCCTGCATGAGGATATTCGCGTAAGTCTTGGCTTCGTCGAGTGTCGCCGTATGGGGTGTGACCTCGATAACAGGGAAAGCCTTGGCATCGGGCAGCTCTATTTTCGCGTTGATGCTGAGTGCCACGCCGTTTTCTTCAGATGCTGCCTCTGTCCAGATATCGGGCAGCGTTTCAAGCATCGGGTTATCAGATACAGCCGGTTGCGCGATCTTTTCGAGAAGAGCGCCGGTTTTGTTGGCGACAGCGGCTTTTTCGGGCGTCGCTTTGCAGGCGCACAGCGAAAGCATCAAAAACGCCATTACAAGGCACAGTAATTTTTTCATGATTATGACCATTCCTTTCTGCGAAAGGCACAAAACGGGATGAAACTGTGGTCCCCTTCGCACTGAGTTTTGTTGTACTATGTCAGCGAGGATATCGGCACACTACAGAGCACGAGGAGGTGAGTGGGCC
>JAEYLC010000050.1 GCA_023461435.1 Bacillota bacterium | reverse complement strand
GTCGTGGATTCCGACGGCGTTATAGCCTCTTAGCACTATGTGCCATATTCTTTTTTCAAGCTTCTTTCTTCAGCAGCTTCTTTCTCTGCGCCTTCAGGGTACGTTACTATCTGTTTGTTTCAAACTTGCTCTCCTTAAAATTCTGCATCCAGACCATGAGTTCCTCCATCACGGAGAGATTGAGCCCATAGTAGATATTCTTTCCTTCCCGGACGCTGCGGACGAGACCCGCGTCCTTGAGTATCGAGAGGTGATGCGAGATGGTTGCGCCGGTCATATCGAAGCGCTCCACGATTTCACCCGCCGACAGACGCGACTGCTTCAGCATGGCCAGTATATCGCGCCGTGTGCTGTCGGACAGCGCCTTTATTGTATCTTGTATGCCCAAACCTGACACCTCATAACATTTAGAAGATCATCTAAATGAGATGATAGATCTATTCAGCACAGATGTCAATAGATATTTAGAATTTCATCTAAATGTTTTGGTCGCATGAAAAAAGCCGGAGGACATCCGACTGTTTCGTATCAAAGATATTAATTAGAACTGCGGTTCCTTTTCATCTTTTTTGAAAAGTAACGATAGAGTGATACGAATAAAAAGATGAACCCACCCCAGAGCAGAATATTGAGGACGTGTATCGCTATTTGCAAAATATCAAAGCCAAGCATAAACAACCTCCCATAACCGGTATACATCTTAATATCTATTATATACCATAACGCACAAAAAGGGAATTAAAAAGGCGGGAATGTCATCCCGCCTTTAGAGAAGCTTGCCTTATTTGCTCATGTACTCGAGCATTGCCTTGGCGGCGGTTTTGCCCGCGCCCATCGCGAGTATGACCGTGGCCGCGCCCGAAACGGCGTCGCCGCCCGCGTACACGCCTTCGATGGACGTCGCGCCCGTCTCTTCATCCACGATGATGCCGCCCCACTTCTGTGTGGCAAGGCCGGGTGTGGCCTCGCGCATCAACGGGTTCGGGCTCTGGCCGATGGCGACCACCACCGCATCGAGCTCAATTTCGTATTCACTGCCTTCCACGGGCACAGGACGGCGGCGCCCCGAGCTGTCGGGCTCGCCGAGCTCCATTTTCTGCAGCCTCATGCCGCGCACATAGCCGTCTTCCGTGCCGAGTATCTCGGTGGGGTTGACGAGGAACTGGAATATGATGCCCTCTTCCTTCGCGTGATGGATCTCTTCGTTTCTCGCGGGCATTTCGGCTTCACCGCGGCGATAGACGACATAGACTTCCTCGGCGCCAAGGCGCTTCGCGCAGCGCGCCGCGTCCATCGCGACGTTGCCGCCGCCGATTACGGCGAGCTTTTTGTGCCGCACCACAGGCGTATCGTATTCAGGGAATTTGTAACCCTTCATCAGGTTGATGCGGGTTAAAAATTCGTTCGCGGAATACACACCGTTGAGGCTTTCGCCCGGAATTCTCATAAAGCTCGGAAGCCCTGCGCCGGTGCCGATGAATATAGTATCAAAGCCCATCTCTTTAAGATCGTCGATGGTCAGCACACGGCCCATCACCATGTTGGTCTCGATCTTTACGCCCATGCACACGAGCGCGTCGATCTCTTTTTTGACGAGCTCCTTGGGCAGACGGAACTCGGGGATGCCGTAAACGAGCACGCCGCCCGATGTGTGGAACGCCTCAAAAACCGTGACATCCACGCCGCTTTTCGCAAGGTCCGCCGCGCAGGTGAGCCCGGCGGGGCCGGAGCCGATGATGGCGGCCTTCTTGCCGTTCGGCAGGCCGCAGACAGGCGGCTCGACGCCCTTGTTTATCGCGTAATCCGACGCGAAGCGCTCAAGCCGACCGATACCGACAGGCTCGCCCTTGATGCCGCGCACACAGCGCTCTTCACACTGTGTTTCCTGCGGGCACACGCGGCCGCATATCGCGGGTAGACCGTTGGTCTCGCGGATCTTGCTGTAGGCGTCGATATACTGGCCCTCGGCGATCAGGCCGATAAAATCGGGAATCTGCACATTGACGGGGCAGCCCGCCACGCACGGCTGATTTTTGCACTGCAGGCAGCGTGCCGCTTCATTGAGTGCCATCTCTTCGGTGTATCCGAGCGCGACCTCGCTGAAGTTTGCCGCCCGTACCTTCGGGTCCTGTTCCGGCATCGGTGTTTTCTTTAAGTCCATATTGCGCTTTGCCGCCATTTACTCCACCCCCCTGAACAGGTTGCAGGACTCTTCCTGCTGTGATTTGTACATATTCTGACGGCGCATGGCTTCGTCAAAATCCACCTCATGGCCGTCGAAATCCGGCCCGTCCACGCACGCAAACTGCGTTTTGCCGCCCACGGTCACACGGCAGCCGCCGCACATGCCCGTGCCGTCAATCATTATCGGGTTCATGCTGATGATCGTTTTGATGCCGTACTCCCTGGTGAGCTTGGAGACAAACTTCATCATGATCAGCGGGCCGATCGCGATGACAAGATCGAACTTCTCGCCCGCCTCGATTTCGCTTTTGAGCGCGTCGGTCACAAAGCCCTTGTGTCCGTTGCTGCCGTCGTCCGTCATTACAAGCAGTTTGTCGGACACGGCGCCGATTTCTTTTTCAAGAAGTATCAGATCCTTGGTGCGAAAACCGGTGATGCTCGTGACGCTGATGCCGAGCGAATGCAGTTTTTTGGCCTGCGGGTAAGCGATGGCTGTGCCGAGGCCGCCACCGATCACAGCGGCTTTTTTGACGCTGCTGTCGAAATGGGACGGCTTGCCTAAGGGACCGACGAAATCAAGCAGGCTGTCGCCCTCATTCAATGTGCCAAGATGAATCGTCGTTTTGCCGACCTCCTGAAAGATGATCGTCACGGTTCCCGCCTCGGCATCAAAATCCGCAATGGTCAGCGGAATGCGCTCGCCCTGCTCGCCTATGCGCAGTATGATGAACTGGCCCGGCTGCGCTTTTCTTGCCACCAGCGGCGCTTCGATAACCATGAGCTTGACCTGTTCACTCAGCGTCTCTTTCTTTAGAATTTTGTACACGTGAATTTCTCCCTGAAATTAAAATTTATTATCGATTATTATAGCATCAATCGCCGGATTCGCATAGCCATTATGAACTCTAAAAATAGTACAGACTTTTTGCACCGGTTGCCGACCGTATATCCGGGACATTACGGACCATTTTTTTTATATTGATACACAAGGAATAACCTGTTATACTCATCTATGTTAATCATCAACATGATGGAGGATTGCGCTGTTTTTTGGCGCTTTGACATGATGAAGGAAAAGCTTGTGATCAAAGGCGGGAAACCGCTTCAAGGGACAACCAGTGTCAGCGGCGCGAAAAACGCGGCTGTCGCCATACTCCCTGCAACGATTCTCTGCGAAGGCAAGTTCGAGATTGACAATCTGCCCAACATCGACGACGTCCGCATGCTCGACCATCTGCTTTGCTGGATGGGCGCCTCAACTTCTCTTGACAAAACGAAAATCTCGATCGATACAAGCGGCATCAACACCCATGTGATCGATAATGACGCGGTTAAAATGATGCGCGCTTCTTATTATTTTATGGGTGCGCTGCTCGGACGCTTCGGCAAAGCCGAGGTGTCGTTGCCGGGCGGGTGCGCGATAGGCTTAAGGCCCATCGACCAGCACATCAAAGGCATGGAGGCGCTCGGCGCCACCGTGAAGACCGAATACGGCATGCTCAAGGCGTCGGCCCCTAACGGCCTTGTGGGGACGGATATCTATCTTGACGTGGTGTCCGTGGGCGCGACGATCAACGTGATGCTTGCGGCGGTGGTGGCCAAGGGCAAAACGACCATCGTCAACGCGGCCAAGGAGCCGCACGTGGTGGATGTGGCCAACTTTTTGAACTGCATGGGTGCCAAGGTAAAAGGTGCGGGCACGGACATCGTGCGCATCACGGGCGTGGACCGGCTGCACGGCTGCACCTATTCGATCATTCCTGATCAGATCGAGACCGGTACGCTGATGATCGCGGCGGCGGCCACACGCGGAGATATCACGATCACCAACGTGATCCCGACGCATATGGAAGCGCTGACGGCCAAGCTCATCGAGATGGGCGTGTCGGTGGAGGAAGGGGACGACACGATACGCGTGTCTTGCGGCCGGCGGCCCAAGCACGTCAACATCAAGACGCTGCCGTATCCCGGTTTCCCCACAGATCTTCAGCAGCCCGCCACGGTGCTTTTAAGCACGGCGGACGGCGCGAGTATTATCGTCGAGAGCATATTTGAATCGCGTTTCAAGCATATCAACGAAATACGGCGCATGGGCGCCAACGTATCGATAGACGGGCGTGTGTGCGTGGTGGAGGGTGTGGAGCGTCTCACGGGCGCGCCGGTGCGCGCGACGGACCTGCGGGCCGGCGCGGCGCTGATCGTCGCGGGGCTCATGGCCGACGGTGAAACGGAGATCACGGGCGTGCAGTATATCGACAGGGGCTACGACCATATCGAAGGCAAGCTAAAGTCGGTCGGCGCGGATATACGCCGCGAGAAGATGACCGAAGTCGACGATTTTAACTTTGGTCTGGATTAGCAAATTGAAGGTTCATGAAGGCGTGCGGTTAACCGGCACGCTTTTTTTGATACGAGCTGTCAGGAAAATAATGTTTGAATGCCGAAAAACAGGGTTATATATACATTGGCAGGGGCTTTGGGGTATATAAAAAAAATGGGCGGAAACGACAGGGGCTTTTTCCCGGCGTTCCGCCAATAGTAGGGGTATTGGGGACAAGTTAGGGGTTACAATCGCCTGCGGCGATGTAAGCTATTTGGCAAGTTCAATCGTGATGGAGACTTTCTCCTTGCTTTCCAGAGCGCTGTAACTGACCTTAACACCCGTTTTTTTGATGCGCGACAGCGCTTTTTTTATGGTGTTGATGTAGATGCGGTAGTCGCGCATGATACAGACAACGTGCTGCCCCGTTGTATCCGGCACCGGCACTTCACCATACAGCTTGGAAAGCATTTTTTCCACGACTTCCTCTGTCATTTTCACGGAATAGTTCTTTTGCGTGATATCCTTGATCAGACGAATCTGAGCCTCTTCGTTGTGCAGGCGCAGCAATGCGCGCGCGTGGCGCTCGGTGAGCTTATAGGTGGTGATCATGTCCTTGACGTTTGGGGGCAGTTTTAAAATACGCATCTTGTTCGCAACGGTGCTCTGGTTTTTGCCGAGACGGCGCGCAAGCTCCTCTTGCGTGAGCCCGTGCTCCTTCATGAGAGCAAGATACGCTTCGGCCTCCTCAAAGAAATGAAGATCTTCGCGCTGGAGATTTTCGATCAGCGCGATCATGGCGCTGTCTTCGTCGATGGCGGGCTGCACAAACGCCTTGATGTGCGTAAACCCGGCTTTGCAGACCGCGCGCCAGCGGCGTTCCCCCGCAATGATCTCATAATAGCTGTGATTGAGTTTTCGAACGGTAATCGGTTGAAGCAGGCCGAACTGCTTGATGGATTGAGCAAGCTCGTTTAAGCTTTCCTCGGTGAATATCCGCCTCGGCTGATAAGGATTTGGGCGAATGTAATCGACCGGGATAATTTCGAGCGTGTTATCCTGGCTTTTGTCCATGCTGAATTTACGCGCTATTTCAGCGCTCGGCTTTTGAAATCGCAACAATATTAAAACACTCCTTTACATTGCGCATCTGCGCCAAAAATAAAAATCACATTCGTAATCCCGTTTCTTTTATATTTCGGGTTTGACTAATTGCACAATTCTACATAAAAGGGGAGAGTCCTTTTGGGATGACATTAGTTCCTAATATACGACAAAAATAGTGCAACAGTCAGGAAGGAATTGCGGTTTTTGTCGAAAAACTAGAATGGGTTATTTGTGATAGGTGCGCCCCGCCGCGATCATGAAACCGCGGTAAATCTGTTCGAGCAGCACGATGCGGAAAAGCTGGTGCGGCATAGTGAGGTCGGAAAATGAGATGATGTGACGGGCGCTTTTTTTGACCGCGTCCGACAATCCATTGGAGCCGCCCACCGCAAATGTGACATCGCCCGCGTCAAAGAGGTTTTTTATAAGGGCGGAAAATGCGAAAGAATTCATTCTTTCGCCCTCGGGAGACAGCGCGATGAGCGCGCCCTTGGCCGCGCTTAATATCGCGTCGCCTTCCTGCTCCACGGCCTTTTGTATCAGCGCGGCGGAGCTGCCGGTCAGCAGCGCTTCGCTTTTTTCAGCGATGGAAACGCGGCAGAACGCGGACAGGCGCTTTTCATACTCGGCCTGAGCGTCCTTCCAGTACTTCTCCTTGAGTTTTCCGATACAGGCGATGGTGAGCGTAGACATGATTTCTCCCTAATTATTTAGCATAAAAAAGATATCCAAGTATGTTTTCCACAGAGTTAACAGAACAGCGATGACAACGGCAATAATAAAAAGAATATTGGATATACGCTTTTTTTCAATACTCGTGGCATCTTGAGCTGGTTCAATAGCTTTTGCTCTACCATTGACGGCAATTTGTCTTCCGGGCATTTTCTTGAACAAAAGAATCATGACTCCGAGTGCCGCCAACAAGAGGAAAATAAGCGTAAACAAGTTTCCCCACATCAGACCAATATTATAGACTAGGTTGCTGAGGGGCTTATCAAGAAATCTCACTAGAAAATAAGCAATAATAGCCGGAATCACGGAATCTGTTTTGTAGACCAATAGTGAATAGACGAATCCGATAAGAATGAGTATGGGCATATCGAAGACCGAACTTGACAACGCAAATAAAAAACTGATAAACAAACAAAGCTTAATTGGAGATAGTTCTTGAAATCCGTTTTGTATAATACCACGATAGACCAATCCAATAAGACATGCGCGCAATAACCACAAGAGGATATCTGGCCAGATAATGAAGGTTGCCATAGATTGAACAAGCATATTGGTTCTTGATGGAGGAAGATTAATGAGATTACTGATAATAATAGATGCGGCTGTGACACATACAGTGATTGCGGTGGTGAACAAAAGTTGAGGAACCGAAGCGGGTCTCAAAGATAATGCTGCTTTTACCGGATACCGTCTGATAAAAAGCATAATGATCGGCGGCAGATAGACCATGGTATAGACGATATAAGGGTCAGCAATGAAAAAAGTGACGGCCAGAGATGCAAGGATAACATACACAAACGTGTATTGCGCAAATCGCTTTGAATCCATACAGACCTCCCGATGTTCTATTTGATATGGAACACGCCTGTGACTCTGTCGCGGAAGGCAAGGCCGAGGCTGACATCATGCCCGGGCGTGAGCCCCTGGGCAATCAGCGCGTCGGTCACGGTGCGGAAGGCGAGCTGTTCAGAGTTGTTTTCCTTGCTCAAATGCCCGAGCAGTATCGACGAAACGCCCGCGCAGGCGAGGCGCACCGCCGCGTCGGCGGCGTCGTCGTTGCTGAGGTGCCCGCGGCGTGAGCGGATGCGCTCCTTGAGCGCTCTGGGGTACCGTCCCGTTTGCAGCATATTGAGATCATGGTTGGATTCGAGCAGTACGAGATCGCACGCCTGCAGCTTCATCTCAAGCGCTTTGGGGAAGTGACCAAGGTCGGTCGCGACGGCGACTCTGCGCGCGCCGCAAGAGATGCAGTATCCCACGGGGTCGGCGGCGTCGTGTGGAATGTCGTAGGGCTCAATCAGAAGATCGTCGATATAGAACCCCGTTTTGCCGATCACGCGCGCGAACCGGTTTTGCACGCTGCCGAGCTTGTCGCCGCAGGCTTCCCATGTGGGAGCGGTCGCGTAAACAGGAATATCGTGCTTGCGGGAGAGTATGCCCGCGCCCGCGATATGGTCGGAATGCTCGTGCGTGATGAGTATGCCTTTAATGTCGCGGATATCCTGCCCAACGCTGCGCAGCGCCTCCTCGATGCGGCGGCCCGAGACGCCCGCGTCCACGAGTATATGTGAATTGCCGGAGCTGATCAGTATCGCGTTGCCGGACGAGCCGGAAAAAAGCGGGGTCAAAGAGAGTGCCATGAAGTCCGTCCTTTCTTACCGGACTATTATAGCATGTGCGCGTGGATCGCGCTATTTGTGATTTGAGCCAGTATGAGGATGAATCTGCGTAAAGCATATAGAAAAGTGAGAAGACCGTCAATCCCCAGTCGGCTTATGCCGACAGCCCCTTTACAAAGGGGCCTAAAATCAACAATTCCGCATAAAGGCTTCTCCTCGAGGAGAAGCTGGCAGGCGCATGGCGCCTGACTGATGAGGTGTAACACGACTGGGATATAAAGAAATGCCACGTTGATTACGCCTTGCCTGATGTGGTATCTTTATAGCAAAACAGGAGGAACGCCATGGAAAAGTCGTGCGTACAGGTGTATACGGGCAACGGCAAGGGCAAAACGACCGCGGCGATGGGGCTCGCGATGCGGGCGGCGGGGCAGGGGCTGGCTGTTAGCATCATGCAGTTCATGAAGGGCCGCGATACGGGCGAAATCGCGTCGCTAAACACGCTTGGCATCGAGCTCGTGCGCGCATCGCACAGCGAAAAGTTCTTCCATATGATGACCGAAGACGAAAAAGCCGCGCTGCGCACCGATGCGCAAGCCGTGCTGCGGCAGGTGGAAGCGTGGCTTGACAAAATCGATTTGCTGATACTCGACGAAGCGCTCGGCGCGCTGACCTGCGGCGTGATTGAGCTTGATGAGCTGCTGCACATCATGGACAACCGCGGCGGCACCGAAATTGTGATCACGGGACGCAGCGCGCCGGATGAAATCATAGATAAAGCGGACCTCGTGACTGAGATGCGCGAGGTGAAGCACTATCTGCAAAGCGGCGTGAGCGCGAGAAAGGGCATTGAATACTGATGGGCATTTTTCTGGTGACGGGCGGCGCGCGCAGCGGCAAGAGCGCGTTTGCGGAGCGGCGCGCCAAAGACGCGGGCGGCAGCGTGGGCTATATCGCGACGGCGGTTTCGACCGACCCCGACATGGCGGACAGGATCGCAAAGCATAAGGCCTCGCGTCCGGCGGAATGGCAGACGTTTGAGAAACCGTTCGGGTTCGCGGAACTGACTCAAGACAGCCGCTTTGTACGGTGCGATACGCTGCTGCTCGACTGCCTCACGACGCTGACGGCCAACCACATGATGCGAAGCGGACTCGATTTCGATACCTGCGCGCTGGACGCAGTGCAGGCGCTTGAGGAAAGGCTCACGGCGGATGTGGACGATCTGCTTGCGGCGGCGCAGGGCAAGCGGCTCATCATCGTGACCAACGAGGTGGGGCAGGGCATCGTGCCCGCCTATCGCATGGGCAGCCTGTTCCGCGATATGGCGGGGCGGCTCAATATGCATGCGGCGGCGCGCGCGGACGAGGTCATCTGCATGATCTCGGGGCTCCCGTTGCGGCTTAAATGAGGAATATATGAAAAGCTTTGCGTTGATGCTCGCGTTCTTCACGCGCATCCCCGTGCGCGTATCCGGTGAAATGGACGCGGCGCGGTATCAAAAGGGGATCAAATACCTGCCCGTGATCGGCATCATCATCGGAGTGCCGATGGGCTTAGTTGTGCTGCTGGCGCCGTGGATCGGCGGCTATGTCGCCGCTTTCTTAGCTGTCGTGCTTTATCTGGCCTTAAGCGGGGCTCTGCATGTGGACGGCATGGCGGACACGGTGGACGGGTTTGCCGCGCACCGTGACAGGGAAGGCACGCTTGCGATCATGAAGGACAGCCATATCGGAACGTTCGGCGCGCTGGCGGTTTGTGTTGACATCGTGGGCATGACGGTTCTTATCGCGCAGGCGGGCGTGATGGCGGCGGCGCTGTGTCCGCTCGCGGGAAGGTCGGCGGCGCTGCTCTGCGCGCGGATCAATGCCAGCGCGACAGATGGGCTCGGGCGGTGGTTCGTGGACGGCGTGAAAACGGGGCATGCGGCCGGCGCGGCGGCTCTCTTTGCGGCGGCGGCGGCGCTGGGTTTACTGGTGTATGAATGGCTGTTTCCTGCGCTGATTTTTGCGTCGTTTCTCGCGGCGTTGGCTGTGGCGGCGCTGGCCGTGAAGCGCATGGCCGGAAAGCTCGGCGGCGCCACAGGAGACGTGATCGGTTTCTCGATTGAATTTGGGCAATTAGTTTTTTTGCTTTTCTCATCGATTGCTGTTATTATATTATAAGGAAAGACCGATATAACAAAAGAAACGTGCCCGCGATTAAGACACAATGCGACAAAAAACATTCTTTGACAAAAGGCGTGGGCACTATATAATATGAAGTAACAGAAGTCGAGAGAGGGGCAGGTTATGGGTAGTTCAATCAATGATATTTTAATGGAGGATTTTCAGAATGTCGTCAGCGAACTGCTGATGCGCAACAGAAGCATTCTTGATATACTGACAAAGATACAGACGAGCTCGGGACGCGTAAACCGTAGCGTCGTCAAAGCGGTGACCCATTGCGGGTGCATCGAGATTGAAGGAAAGAAACAGGTTTTCCCGGGAGAGGTCAGCATGAAAAATCTGAGCGGCCTCATGTCCACACAGCTCAAAGGCGAGCTTTGCCCCGAGTGCAGGCAGACCATTGAGAAAGAAATCGGCGCGGCGCTGTTTTATCTGGCGGCCCTGTGCAACACGCTCGGCATCAGCTTATATGACGTGGTGCTAAGCGAAAAAGAAACGCTCGGTACGCTCGGCAGCTACAGTCTGCGATAGAAAATTCGGTTTATAAGCGGCGGCTTATAAGCGCCGCTTTTATTTTATAAATTTGAAGTTTGAAAGGCACAGCAGAATGAAGAGACCGTTTATTACCAAAGATCAGGCAGAAGCGATCAGGCAGAAATTTCCCACGCCCTTTTATCTATATGACGAAAAAGGCATCCGCGAAAACGCGAGACAGCTTAATAAAGCGTTTGGCTGGAACAAAGGCTATAAAGAATATTTCGCGGTGAAAGCCACGCCCAATCCCTCGATACTTAAAATACTCAAGGAAGAGGGCTGCGGCGTAGACTGCTCGTCTTTAACCGAGCTGATGATGGCGAAGATGTGCGGATTTGAAGGCGATGACATCATGTTTTCGTCTAACGTGACGCCCGAGGAGGACTACAGGCTGGCCGACGAACTCCGCGCGGTGATCAATCTCGACGACATCACGCACATCGATTATTTAAATTCGTTGATCGGGATTCCGGAGCTGATCGGCTGCCGGTTTAACCCGGGCGGCCATTTTGAGCTTGAAAACAAGATCATGGATAACCCCGGCGAGGCGAAGTACGGCTTTACGAGGGAGCAGATGACGCAAGGGTTCAAACAGCTGCTCGCACTCGGCGCAAAACGCTTCGGGCTGCACGCGTTTCTCGCGTCCAACACCAACACGAACGCCTATTACCCCAAGCTCGCGCGGCTGCTTTTTGAAACCGCGGTGGAGCTGAACCGCGAGACGGGCGCGGCGATTGCGTATATCAATCTGTCGGGCGGCATCGGCATTCCGTACATGCCGGGCGAAAAGGCCAACGACATCGCGTTCATCGGCAACGCGGTGCGCGAGGCGTTTGAGCAGATCATGGTGCCCGCCGGCCTTGGCGATGTGGCCATCTATACCGAGCTTGGACGGTATATGCTCGCGCCGTACGGCGCTCTTGTCACCACGGCGATACACAAGAAGCAGATTTATAAGGATTATATCGGCGTGGACGCCTGCGCCGCCAACCTGATGCGCCCCGCGATGTACGGCGCGTATCATCATATCACCGTGCTCGGCAAGGAAGACGCGCCTCACGATTACAAATACGATGTGACGGGCGGCCTTTGCGAAAACAACGACAAGTTCGCCATCGACAGGATGCTGCCCAAAATCGAGAACGGCGATATCCTTGTGATTCACGATGCGGGCGCGCACGGCTTTTCGATGGGGTACAATTACAACGGCAAGCTCAGGAGCGCGGAGCTGCTGCTCAGGGAAAACGGCGACGTGGAAATGATACGCCGTGCGGAAACGCCCGACGATTATTTTGCGACATTTACGTTTTAGGGCATTTGATCGGCTGTTTGACGGCTGGTTTTGTAAGGAGCGCGCAATCAGCCGCCGGACACCTTTTATATCACCGTTTAGAGGCTAAAGAAAGAGCCCGCTAACAAAGTTTGTAAATAGTTTATGAAAAGACTTCCGATTGCCTCATTTCTATATTGACAAGGTATTTTGGGTATAGTAATATGTTATATTGCATTAGCGTGCTCATAATAGGGGAGGAGTCTCTTTATTTGCCGACGAAGGCTGAGGGGATTTTGCTTGCCGGGTTAAAAAAAGCCCGTATAGTTTTGCTGTGTTTCGGGAATAATCAGCGAGTGCCTTCATCTTGAAAATGTCATAATGTTATTTTGCATAACAGGAGAGTGGATACAAATTTATGGTGCATGAAGTCAATTACGGGAAGCGAAACAGGATGAGCTTTTCCAAGATCGAAGAAGTCCTGGATATGCCGGATCTGATCGAAATCCAAAAGAACTCATACAATTCATTTTTGGAGACCGGGCTTAGAGAGGTACTCAATGATATCTCGCCTATCACCGATTATTCTGAGAATCTGATTCTTGAATTTATCGATTACTATATTGAGAATAAACCCAAGTATACCGTCGAAGAGTGCAAGGAACGCGACGTGAACTTTGCCGCGCCTTTGAAGGTGATCGTGCGTCTCATCAACAAGGAGACGGGCGAGATGAAGGAGCAGGAAGTGTTCATGGGCGATTTCCCGCTGATGACCGAAAAAGGCACGTTCATCATCAACGGCGCCGAGCGCGTTATCGTCAGCCAGCTTGTGCGCAGCCCCGGCGTTTATTTCGACGTCGCGATCGACAAATCGGGCAAGCAGCTGTTCTCGGCCACGGTGATCCCGAACCGCGGCGCGTGGCTTGAATACGAGACGGACTCGAACGACTGCTACTGGGTGCGCGTGGACAGAACGCGCAAGCTGCCCATGACGGTGCTGATGCGCGCGATGGGCTGCGGCACAAATATGGAGATCACAAACCTCTTCGGTGACGAGGATTTCCTTCAGGCCACGTTCAAGAAGGACGGCGGACAGAGTGTGGAGGACGGTCTCATTGAAATTTACCGGCGTCTGCGTCCGGGCGAACCACCTACAGTGGAAAGCGCTCGCATGCTGATCGATTCACTCTTTTTTGACCCCAGACGGTACGACCTCGCACGGGTCGGACGTTACAAATACAATAAGAAGCTCTCCATCGCGGGACGCATTGAAGGCTTCAAGAGCGCTCAGAACATCGTCTCGGAGGACGGCGAACTGCTGGCTTCCAAGGGCGAAGTGATTTCGCGCGAGGCCGCAAAGCAGATCGAGGAAGCGGGCATCAACAGCGTGCTGCTGCTGATCGGCGAAAACGAAGTCAAGGTGCTCGGCAACAACTTCGTGCGCGTGAACAGCCACCTGTCGTTCGACCCCGCCAGCGTGGGCATCAACGAAAAGGTCCACTACCCGACGTTCAAGGCGCTGATCGACGAATTCGGCGGCAACGAAGAGGAGCTTAAAAAACAGCTTAAAGCCAATATCGAAAAGCTGATCCCCAAGCATATCATCGTGGACGACATCATGGCCTCGATGAGCTATCAGATGGGGCTTAAATACGGCATCGGCCGCACCGACGATATCGACCATCTCGGCAACAGACGGCTCCGAAGTGTCGGTGAGCTGCTGCAGAACCAGATCCGCGTCGGCCTGTCAAGGCTCGAGCGCGTGGTCAGAGAGCGCATGTCCATTCAGGATATGGACGTGGCGACGCCTTCGAACCTCATTAACATCCGCCCGGTGACGGCGGCGATCAAGGAGTTCTTCGGGTCGTCCCAGCTTTCGCAGTTTATGGATCAGACGAATCCGCTTGCCGAGCTCACGCACAAACGCCGTTTATCGGCGCTTGGACCCGGCGGACTCAATCGTGAGCGCGCGTCGTTCGACGTCCGCGATGTTCACCATACGCATTACGGCCGCATGTGCCCGATTGAGACGCCTGAAGGCCCGAACATCGGCCTTATCGGCTCGCTGTCCACATACGCGCGCATCAACGAGTACGGATTCATCGAATCGCCGTACCGTATGATCGATAAGAAAAACAAGGTTGTGACCGAAGACATCGTCTACCTGACGGCGGACGAAGAGGATAAATATGTGGTGGCGCAGGCCAACGAACCGATCGGTGAGGACGGCAATTTCAAACGCGCCCGCGTTATGTCGCGCCGCCAGGAGGAGATCGTGGAGGTGTCGCGCGACGAGGTTGACCTCATGGACGTATCCCCCAAGCAGGTCGTTTCGGTGGCCACGGCGCTGATCCCGTTCCTTGAGAACGACGACGCGAACCGCGCGCTGATGGGCTCTAACATGCAACGTCAGGCGGTGCCGTTAACCATTCCCGAAGCGCCCATCGTGGGCACGGGCATGGAGCACAAGGCCGCGAGCGACTCGGGCGCGGTGGTGCGCGCCTATGAAGACGGCACGATCAAAAGCGTCTCCGCGGACAGGATTCTTGTTCAGGAGGAAAAACAGGTCAGAGAATACAGGCTGATCAAATTCTCGCGTTCGAATCAGGGTACCTGCATCAACCAGTACCCGATCGTGAGAACCGGCGAGAAGGTGAAAAAGGGCCAGATCATTGCCGACGGACCGTCCACAGAAAACGGCGAGCTCGCGCTCGGACGCAATGTGCTGGTCGGCTTCATGACCTGGGAAGGCTATAACTACGAGGACGCGATACTCATCAGCGAGCGGCTCGTCCGCGACGATGTGTTCACGTCGATACATATTGAAGGCTACGAAGCCGAAGCGCGCGATACCAAGCTTGGGCCCGAAGAGATCACGCGCGATATCCCCAACGTCGGCGAAGACGCGCTCAAGAATCTTGACGAGCGCGGCATCATTCGCATCGGTGCCGAGGTGCGCGCGGGAGACATACTCGTCGGCAAGGTGACGCCCAAGGGCGAAACGGAGCTGACGGCAGAAGAACGCCTGCTGCGTGCGATTTTCGGTGAAAAGGCGCGCGAGGTCAGAGATACGTCGCTGCGCGTGCCGCACGGCGAAGAGGGTATCGTGGTGGATATCAAGGTATTCACGCGCGAAAACAAGGATGAACTGACCGCGGGCGTCAACAAGCTCGTGCGCGTGTACATTGCGCAGAAGCGCAAGATTTCAGTCGGCGACAAAATGGCCGGACGCCACGGCAACAAGGGCGTTATCTCACGGATACTGCCCGTGGAGGATATGCCGTTCCTGCCGGACGGCACGCCGCTCGATATCGTGTTGAATCCGCTCGGCGTTCCCTCGCGTATGAATATCGGCCAGGTGCTCGAGGTGCATCTCGGGTACGTGTCCAAAGCGCTCGGCTGGCGCATCGCGACGCCTGTTTTCGACGGCGCGACGGAAGAGGACATCATGAACCTCTTCAGGCAGCTCGGCCTTGAGCCGGACGGCAAAACAGTGCTTTTCGACGGACGCAGCGGTGAGCCGTTTGAAAACCGCGTCACCGTCGGTTACATGTACATATTGAAGCTTCACCATCTCGTGGATGACAAGATCCACGCGCGGTCCACGGGTCCGTACTCGCTCGTCACGCAGCAGCCGCTCGGCGGCAAGGCGCAGTTCGGCGGACAGCGTTTTGGCGAAATGGAAGTGTGGGCGCTCGAGGCTTACGGCGCGGCCAACACGCTGCAGGAGATACTCACTGTGAAATCCGACGACGTGGTGGGCCGTGTGAAAACGTACGAAGCCATCGTTAAGGGCGAGAACATACCCGAACCGGGCGTGCCTGAATCGTTCAAGGTGCTGATCAAGGAGATGCAGTCGCTTGCGCTCGATGTGAAGGTGCTCGGCGACGTCGGCGAGGAGATCGCCATCCGTGAGAGCGTGGACGACGACTTGACCGGCCTTGAGGTGAACATCGAAGGTTCCGAGCACGACGTGCCCGACAAGCGTTCCGAGAAAGCGCGTGACGAGGACTTCTCCAACCTGAGCTTTGACGAGCTCGATGTGCCGGATCTCGACGACCTCGATGACGAAATTGACATTGATATCGACAGCATCAAGAGCCACCGCGGCAAAGATGACGATTTCGAGGAAGAGGATTTCGAAGATGAGGAATTTGACGATTTCGAGGATATCGACGAGGAAACGGAAGATGTCAATAACGATCCGTACGAAAAAGACAGCTTCTATAAGGATGATTACGATAAGAAGAAATACAGAGATGATTTTGACGACATAGAAATTGAATCTCTCGACGGCCTGATCGATGACGACGACAGCCTGTTTGACGACGATTACGATGACAAAGAGTAGATAAGTTTTTTTGGCATAAACGAGAGGAGAGGAATTCTTTGTTCGAACTTGGCAATTTTGATTCCATTCAGATTGGTTTGGCATCCCCGGAGAAGATCAGGGAGTGGTCGAGAGGCGAGGTTAAGAAACCCGAAACCATCAACTACCGCACGCTTAAACCTGAAAAGGACGGCTTGTTTTGTGAGCGCATTTTCGGGCCCACGAAGGACTGGGAATGCCATTGCGGGCGCTATAAGCGCGTGCGCTATAAGGGCATCATCTGCGACAAGTGCGGCGTTGAGGTCACGCGCGCCAAAGTGCGCCGTGAACGCATGGGCCATATCGAGCTGGCCGCGCCGGTGTCGCATATCTGGTATTTTAAGGGCATTCCGTCGCGCATGGGTCTGCTGCTCGACATGTCGCCGCGCGATTTGGAAAAGGTGCTTTATTTTGCTTCATTCGTGGTGACGGACCCCGGCAACACACCGCTTGAATACAAACAGCTTTTAAACGACAAGGAACTGCGCGAATGTCAGGAAAAATACGGGGATGACGCTTTCGTGGCCAAGATGGGCGCGGAAGGCGTCAAAGATCTTCTCAAGGCGATCGACCTTAACAAGACGTCAAGAGAGCTCAAAAAAGAGCTGGAGACCTGCACGGGCCAAAAGCGCGTGCGTGCGATCAAGCGTCTGGAAGTGGTCGAAGCGTTCCGCCAGTCGGGCAACAAGCCCGAATGGATCGTCCTTGACTGCATACCGATCATTCCGCCGGAGCTGCGTCCGATGGTTCAGCTGGACGGCGGCCGGTTTGCGACAAGCGACCTTAACGATCTGTATCGCCGTGTGATCAACCGCAACAACCGTCTCAACAGGCTGCTTGCGCTGCGCGCGCCGGATATCATTGTGAGAAACGAGAAGCGCATGCTGCAGGAAGCTGTGGACGCGCTGATCGATAACGGCCGCCGCGGTCGCCCGGTGACGGGCCCCGGCAACAGACCGCTTAAATCCCTTTCCGATATGCTGCGCGGCAAGCAGGGCCGTTTCCGTCAGAACCTGCTCGGCAAGCGCGTGGACTACAGCGGCCGCAGCGTTATCGTCGTGGGACCGGATTTAAAGATGTACCAGTGCGGTCTCCCGAAGGAGATGGCGCTCGAGCTGTTTAAACCGTTCGTGATGAAAAAGCTCGTGGAAGACGGGCTTGCCCATAATATCAAAAGCGCGAAGCGCATGGTGGAACGCGTGCGTCCCGAGGTATGGGGCGTGCTCGAAACGGTCATCAAGGATCACCCCGTGCTCTTAAACCGCGCCCCCACGCTGCACCGTCTCGGCATACAGGCGTTTGAACCGGTGCTCGTGGAAGGCAAGGCGCTGAAATTGCATCCGCTCGTCTGTACCGCGTACAACGCGGACTTCGACGGCGACCAAATGGCTGTGCACGTGCCGCTGTCGGTGGAGGCGCAGGCGGAATGCCGCTTCCTCATGCTGGCCGCAAACAACATATTAAAACCGCAGGACGGCAAACCGGTGGTGAGCCCCACGCAGGACATGGTTATCGGCAGCTATTACCTGACCATCCACCGCGAGGGGTCGAGGGGCGAAGGCAATTACTTCTCATCGCCCGAAGAAGCTGTGATTGCGTATCAGACCGGCGAGATCGGTTTGCAGGCGATGGTCAATGTGCGGCTGACCAAGGTGGAAGGCGGCGTGAAGCGCAGCCGGATACTGAAAACAACGCCGGGCCGTTTGATATTCAACGAAGCGATCCCTCAGGACCTGGGGTTTGTGGACAGAACTCAGCCCGACAGCGATTTCCTGCTGGAGGTTGATTTCCTTGCGGGCAAAAAGCAGCTTGGGAAGATCGTTGATTTCTGCTACAGAAAGCACGGCGAAACCAAGACGGCCGCGATGCTCGACGAAATCAAGCGCCTTGGCTTCCACTATTCGACGGTGGGCGCCATCACGATCAGCGTGAGCGATATCGTGATTCCCGAGGCGAAGGCGCAGTATATCCAGAGCGCCGAGGAAAAGGTTATAGAAATCGAAAAGAAGTTCAAAAGAGGCTTCTTAACCAATAAAGAAAGAAAAGAAAACGTGATCAAGGTGTGGGCGGATACCACAAACCTCGTGACGGATGCGCTGATGGAAGGCCTCAGCGAATTCAATCCGGTCTACATGATGGCCAACTCGGGCGCGAGAGGATCCACGAACCAGATCCGCCAGCTGGCGGGCATGCGCGGTCTCATGGCCGACCCGTCGGGTGAGATCATCGAAATTCCGATCCGCGCGAATTTCCGCGAGGGCCTCACGGTGCTTGAGTTCTTCATCTCGACGCACGGCGCGAGAAAAGGCCTTGCCGATACCGCGCTTCGTACCGCGGACTCGGGCTACCTGACCCGCCGCCTTGTGGACGTCAGTCAGGACGTGATTGTCAGGGAGCACGACTGCTTGAGGGAAGGCGACCCAGTCAGAGGGATTTGGGTTGAAGATGTTGTCGAGGGCAAAGAGGTTATCGAGCCGTTTATCGACAGGATCAGCGGGCGTTTCGCGGCGGCGGATATCGTTGATCCCATATCGGGCGGCGTGATTGTCCATACCAACGAGATGATCACTTACGACCACTGCCGCCGTATTGAAGCCGCCGGGATCAAGGGCGCAAGCATCCGCAGCGTGCTCACGTGCAAAACACAGCACGGCGTATGCTCCAAGTGCTACGGTTCGGATATGTCTTCCGGTAAAACGGTGAGCATCGGCGAAGCGGTGGGCATCATCGCGGCGCAGTCGATCGGCGAGCCGGGCACACAGCTCACGATGCGTACATTCCATACGGGCGGTGTCGCCGGTGAGGACATCACGCACGGGCTGCCGCGTGTCGAGGAGCTTTTTGAGGCGAGAAAGCCAAAAGGTCTCGCGGTCATCAGCGAAATCGCGGGCACGGTGTCTCTCGGGGATAACCGCCGCAAGCAGGATGTCACGGTGACGGGCGAAGACGGTATGGCCGAGGTGTATACGATTCCGTTCGGTTCGCGCCTTAAGGTGAAGGAAGGCGACGTGATCGAAGCGGGCGACGAGCTGACCGAAGGCTCCATCAACCCGAACGATATATTGAAGATCAAAGGTGCCAAGGGCGTGCAGAACTATCTGCTTAAAGAGGTTCAGATGGTTTACCGCCTGCAGGGCGTGGAAATATCCGATAAGCACATTGAGGTGATCATCCGGCAGATGCTCAAGAAGTGCAAAATCGAGGATGCGGGAGATACCGATCTGCTGCCCGGCTCGCTGGTGGATATCCATCAGTTCGATTCCGAGAACGAGCGGATGATCCGCGAGGGCAAAAAGCCCGCTACAGCCAAGCGCGTGCTGCTCGGTATCACGAAGGCCTCGCTCGCGACCGATTCGTTCCTGTCGGCGGCGTCGTTCCAGGAAACCACAAGGGTGCTGACGGAAGCGGCGATAAAGGGCAAGTCCGATCCGCTGCTGGGCCTTAAGGAAAACGTGATCATCGGCAAGCTGATACCGGCCGGAACGGGAATGAAGCGCTATAAAAATATCGATGTGATAAAGAATATTCTCAACGAGGATATCGCGCCGGATCTTAAAAAGCATGACTCTCAGCTGCAAAGCGCGCTGCTCGATGGGTATGATGATCCTGCGGAGCTGAATGCCGAACTGCTGTAAACATGAAGTGGGGTTAATGATATGCCGAAAAACGACAAGTGTGTGGTCACGGACAGCGCTATCTGCAAATGGATCAACAAGGATTGCGGCGATTGCTATCTGAAGGAAATAAAAGACGAATCCGACAGGAAGAAGATACTTGAGGATTTTGAGGTGACATTGTCTTTGCTGCCGGATGATTTCGACAGCCTGCAGGGTGACGAGTGCAGCTTCTGCACAGGCGAGCCGGGCAGACGGTCTTGCTATGCGACTGTCGACCTTGCGCATAAAGAGCCCGAGCATAAGCGCGGCATGTTTTTCGGCATGGGCAAGAAGGTCAGGCAAAGGATAGGATCGCTTCTCCCCATATCCATCTCGATCTGCAGCGATTGCCGCAGGAACCTGCGCATGGCGGAGGCTTTCAAATGGCTGATGGTTCTCCTGTTCGGCGGCATCGGGCTCGGGGTCTGCTTCATTCCGGCCGTCAACGCCAATCCGATATTGCCGTACGCGGTGATACTCGCGGGCATACTGGTCGGCTATGTCGTCGGGAAGATATTCTCAGGCATTTATGTCGATAAGAAGAGCGCAAAAACGAGGTTCAACGTGTTTGATATCCCCGTCTGCGCCGAGATGAGAGACAACGGCTGGTTCACCGTGCAGGACGAAGGGCCGGTCACGCGCTTTATTTTCTCAAAGAAACCGATGATCAAAAGGCTCAGTGATGTCGGGATCGAGCGGGATAATAAGGGCGAAATTATTTAACGAAGTCTGTACATTGATGAGGATTGACAAGAAAATAGCCTGATGTTAAAATGGCTCTGCTTGCTTTTTTTAGGGCTTTATCTGTCATGGAGGTTTATTTTTAGTATGGCTCACGAGCTTTCCGGACAGGAAAGGGTTGCAGGCTTAAAGCAGGTGATGCGCTGTGCGCGCGAGTCTGCGCTCGATAAGGTTTACATCGCCAAGGACGCGGATGAAGACATTATCGCAAAGCTCAAGGTGGAGTGCGACAAGCACCGTATTCCATACGATATGTCGCTGACAATGTATCAGATCGGCGCGGTGTGTGAAATTGAGGTGGGCAGCGCCTGCGCAGGCGTTTTGAAACAGGGCAGATGAGAGATTAATCCCCTTAAATGGGTTGCGAGGGGTTCTTATAAACAGTCAAAATATAAAGGAGGTGAAGACCCGAATATGCCGACAATCAATCAGCTCGTGAAACAAGGCAGAAAGACGGCGGAGATGAAGAGCAATTCTCCGATACTCAAGCAGTGCCCTCAGAAGAGAGGCGTTTGCCTGACAGTGAGGACAATGACGCCCAAAAAGCCGAATTCCGCTTTAAGAAAAATAGCTAGAGTTCGCCTGGTCAATGGCATGGAAGGTACGGCGTACATTCCTGGCATCGGCCACAATCTTC
>JAEYLC010000049.1 GCA_023461435.1 Bacillota bacterium | reverse complement strand
GAGGGTGTGATGGGGTAAATCGCGCCGACGTCCGAAAACGCATATGCCACATGGGCAGCGGCCGTGTTGCCATCGATCGTTTGTTTGTTAGCCATATTTATCCTCCTTAAATGATTGGAATCATGATCAAACGTATCTATCCGAAAGGAGCAAGTCATTTTCCTGGAATTTAGTCTGTTCACAATCTTAAATATTATATATTCTTTAGAAGGAATGGTCAATAAAATCCCTTGAATATGGGCCGCGGTTGAACATGAATTCACGAACATTTTGCAATTGGGGCTCCACTTGTTGATTGGGAATAAAAAAAGCGCGGTGAATATCCGGTTCACCGCGCAGTGATTAAGCTATTGCGTAGGCTCGGTGGACAGCTCGTGTTCGAACGGAGCCGCTTCCATGCTTTCAAGCGCGAGCCCCGCGCCGATGGCCACGGCGTCGAGCGGATGCTCGGCGCGCCGCACGGGCATGCCCGTCGCCTTGGCGACCAGTCTGTTAAAGCCCTGCAGCAGGCTGCCGCCGCCCGTTAAGACGATGCCTTCGTTGATGATATCCGCTGCAAGCTCGGGCGGCGTCTGCTCAAGCACGCCTTTGATCGCGTCGATGATGTTCTGAACGGGCTCGCAGAGCGCGCTGCGTATGCTCTGGGAATCCACGGAGATCGATTTGGGAAGTCCTGACGTTAAATCGCGCCCGCGCACCTCCATCGTTTGATCCTTGCCCTGATCCACCGCGCTGCCGAGCGCGATCTTGATCTGTTCCGCCGTGCTCTCGCCGATGACCATGCCGTGATTCTTTTTGATATGCTTTAGTATCGCTTCGTCCATGTGGTTGCCGCCGATGCGCAGCGACCTCGCGGTCACAATGCCGCCGAGTGAGATGATCGCGACTTCGCTCGTGCCGCCGCCCACATCGACCACCATGCAGCCCTTGGCCTGGTGCACGTTAAGCCCCGCGCCGATCGCGGCGGCCATGGGCTCGTCTAGCAGCAGCACTTCTCTTGCGCCGCATGCGCGGGCCGCTTCCTCGACCGCGCGCTTTTCCACCTCGGTGATACCGCAGGGGATGCAGATGACCAGCCTTGGGCTGCGCTTGATGACGCCTTGCGGCAGGGCCTTGCCGATAAAATATTTGAGCATGATCTCAGTTGTGTTGTAATCCGCAATGACGCCGTCCTTAAGCGGGCGCAGCGCCACAATGCCGCCCGGCGTCCGCCCGATCATCTTTTTTGCTTCTTCTCCGACAGCCAGTATATCTTTATTGTTGTTATTTTTCATCGCCACGACAGAGGGTTCCCGAAGTATGATCCCCTTGCCTTTCATGTAGACGAGTGTGTTCGCTGTACCGAGGTCAATGCCGAGGCACGGCGCCATAAATGAAAACATAAAAAACCTCCACATTATGTTAATGTTATAATTCTGCCTATATAGCTTGTTTTTATACATTTAATCCCGCCAAAAGTGATGAAGATCGGTGATTTTGAGTGAGAGGCGGGCAAAGCCCAGAACTTGTTTGGCGTGCCGCCGTTTTTTTTCCTTGTCATCGGGCGCTGTCAGGGTTAAAATAGATGCATACATTATTTGCATTTCATTTTTGTCCCTCCGGCGGCAAATGCGCCGATGGGATGGTTTGGTGTTGGTGGCAAACTTCATAAAGGATGGGACGACTGTATGGACAGACCGCGGCAACAGATGGAGGTCAGTGGCCCGCGCCGCCGAAAATACCGTTTCAACGCAAAAAAACTCGGAATCACGCTCATATCGATCGGCTGCATCGCTGTGCTTATTGCGCTGATCGTGCAGCATTTCGGCAGCCAGCCCGCGTCCGCGTCTGACGGACTCACACCGCAAAAAACACAAACAGCCGATCTTGACGTTCTGGATGGCAAAACTATTGTGATCGACGCGGGGCACGGCGGGTTTGACCCGGGTGCAATCGGCGCTTCGGGGATTCGCGAGGATGAGCTCAATCTCAAAGTGGCCAAGCTCCTGGAAAAAGGGCTCGAAGACGGGGGCGCGACTGTGATCATGACGCGCAGCACCGATGACGCGATCGCTGCAACGAAGGATGAGGACATGGCGGAACGCCGCCGCATCATTGAGGAGAGCGGTTCGGACATTGTGATCAGCATCCATATGAACTCGCACACTGATTCGTCTATAAGCGGCCCGCTCGTGATGTTTATGCCGGGTTCGGACAAGGGCAAGCAGCTTGCGCAGGACATTATAGACAGCATCAACGAGGCGCTGAACGCGGACGGCAACGCGCGCGGCGAGGAGCTTTACGTATTGAAGAGCGGCAATCAGCCGTGTGTGCTGGTCGAATGCGGTTACATCAGTAACGCGATGGAAGAAGCGAACCTCGCGCGTGAGGACTATCAGAAAAAGATCGCCGACGCGATCTTAGAGGGCACAACAGTGTTTTTCGGCGGCTGATCGAAAGCGGTGAGAAATGACCGGATAGTCGGAGGCTTTGTTGACGCCCGAGATGCCACGGTAATTAATCAGGGATAGAGGAAATAAAAAACAGCGCAGCCGAAAACACAACGGCGGCGCTGACTTTTTTCTCACAGAAAAAACCGATCTTATCTGTTCATCGTATTTTTCGCAAACGCACCCGCTTGCTCGAGCTCGTCTTTGTTCGGATGCCGCAGGTTCATAAACAGGAACTTTCCCTTGCAGAGGAAGCATTCGTCATCCACCGCAATGCCTTGATTTTTAAGCAGCTCTTTCATGAGGCCGAGCGCTTTTGATTCTTTGACGCTTGTGGAGAAAAGCATCACGCGCCCTGCTTTTTGCGGCGTGAGTGCCTGCAGGAACGAATCCATCACCGGATCGAGCTTGCCACCGTAGATGGCGCCGCCGATGAACATCACATCCGCTTTGTTGTCGAGCGGATATTCCTTGATGGGCTGCGCCGTGCAGGAAAGGGCTTCCGCGATGGCGTTCGCCACCTTTTTTGTGTTCCCCGTGACCGAATGGTATATGACCGCAGTCGACATAACGAAACCTCCAAAAGGAATTATGATTGAATATTATACCACATCAAGTGTTCTTGTGGTAGAATGTCTGCAATCACAAACATAATATTTGTATACATTTATAATCATGGTAAAATAAAAGATATCTTATGACTAAGGGGATACTGTCATGGATCTATATTTAGCTGTTATCGCCGATGTTATCAAATCCCGCAATGTTTCGGGCATGAACGAAATACCAAATCGAATTCAGGAAATAAACGGCGCTTTGTCGGAAGAAATATTCATTCCATTTAAATGTATGAGAGGGGATGAAATCGAAGCGGTTCTTGTGATTGAGAAGAATTTTATGAAAGCAATTCGGACTTTAAAATATTATCTTCAGCCTATGAAGATACGGATTGGATTAGGTATCGGACAACTGGACATAGATAATTATAATCTGCCGCCGTCCGACCCATTTCTTCTCAGTGGAACAGCGTTTTATGCAGCCAGGGATGCCGTGGATTTCATAGGACATGTCAAAAAGCAAGAGTCCATCATATTAAATTGCGAACCCAAGCTGGACGACCATTATACGGATACATGGAATTTGATGTTCGGATATTATTGCAATATTTTAAATGGCTGGAATAAGGAAAAGTGGGATGCTGTTATGTCTTATGAGAAACATGGATCAATGATGGAAGCAGCAAACGAACTTGGTAAGAGGTATCAAAGCATACAGCGTTCTATAGAGAGGGCTGACTGGGATATTATTAAGGACACCGAGCTTTGGATGAGCAAAGAAATTACGACAATGATTAATCAGATCAAGCAAACGTAAGCCTATAGCCAAAAACGGTTGCAAATTGAGAATGCAACCAAAAACGGTTGCAGATTGAGAACGCAACCAGAAACGGCTATGTTGATATTTATGGGGGTAAATCATGTTTAAATCTGTTTTGGCGCTGGTAATAGCAGCACACTTCATAAGTGATTTCCTTTTCCAAACAAGTCAGATGGCTGAACAAAAATGTTTGAGAGACAAAGCCGGATGGTTAGCGATGGGTGGACATATTGCGATCATATTGGTTTTTAACTTGGCAGCTTTTTATTTGCTTTTAAATAGCTGGTGCGCCATGTTCGGTGCCATGGCAGTAACAGTGACTCATTTTGGTATAGACGGTATCAAGTCATTTCTTAAGAATAAAAAATATTTCACACTCACATTTGTGCTCGATCAAGTTCTGCATATCATTTTAATAGTCGGTATTGTTTACTTTGTGACAAATCATATTGCGCAAACGTCTTACGGCTATTATGAATTTATTAAGCAAGTATTATATCTTCCTGATTGGAATGTAACGTGTGATAATGTGGTTTGGACGATCAGTATCGGTGTTGGGTGCGTGTGGGGAGGGGCTTGTCTTATACGTTCTATTTTATGTGATCTGAAACTCGATACAAAAAGCGGTAACGAAAAGGAAGTCCATTCAGGAAAATGGATCGGTATACTTGAACGTATATCAATATTGATTCTAATCCCATTGAATCAGTGGGCGGCGGTCGGTTTGCTGCTGACAGCAAAATCAATTGCGAGGCACTCAAAAATGGACGATAAGCAATATGCTGAATATTATCTTATAGGTACATTGCTAAGCTTTATTGCTGCAGTTGTTTGCGGCGTGCTGATTGCAGGAATATGGAACGTAAAAACGACTACCTAACAAAACAGTTTAACCAAAAAGCCCGAGGATTTATCCTCGGGCTTCATCATCTTATAACCTATATCTCTTTGAGCATATTGTAGAGCATATTCAGCGGCAGCCCCATCACATTGAAATAATCGCCGTGAACGGCGCTGATAAACTTCCCGCCGTACCCTTGAATCCCATACGCGCCCGCCTTGTCCATCGGCTCGCCCGTCGCGATGTAGTCGCGAATCTCTTCATCCGAGAGCGGCGCAAACCTCACGCGCGTCATGTTGACGTCAGCTTTTGTGAGGCCCTGATGGATCACCGCCACGCCCGTGTACACGCGGTGCTCTTGGCTCGAGAGCATGCGCAACATGTCCGCCGCCTCGGCTTCATCCGCCGGTTTGCCGAGCACGCGGCGGTTCACCGCCACGAGCGTATCCGCCCCGATCACCAAAGCCTCGGGATACTGCCGCGCGATGTCCGCCGCTTTGTCCGCGGCGAGCATCTTCACCTGAGCCGCGGGAGACCCTGTGGCCGTTTCGTCGATCCCGCTCGGGATAATCTCAAACTCAGGGATGATGTAGCCGAGGAGCTCTTTGCGCCTCGGCGAGGCCGACGCGAGTATCACGCGCGTGGATTCGGGGAGAGTGCTCATGTTATTTGTTCACCACGTCGCACGCGTTGCTGAGCTTATCCATGTTCGCGATGGTGCCCTTGGGGCAAACCTCGGCGCATATACCGCAGCCCGTGCATTTGTCATAATCGATCACGGGCAGGTTGTTGACCATCGTGATCGCGTTTTCGGGACACTTCTTCGAGCAAATGCCGCACGCGATACAGCCCGCCTTGCAGTTGACTGTCACCGCCTTGCCCTTCTCGGTCGTGCGGCAGCCGATAAACACATTCTTGTTCTGCGGCATCACCTTGATCACGTGCTTGGGGCACGCCTCGACGCATTGCCCGCATCCGGTGCACTTGGTTTCATCCACCGCCGCGATGCCCTTGTCGCTCAGGTAAATCGCACCGAACGGGCATATCTTGCCGCAGGTTAGCAGCCCCACACAGCCAAACGCGCACGATTTGGGGCCGCCCGCCACGAGCGCGGCCGCGCGGCAGTCCGAAATGCCTGAATACGTGTACTGCGAGACGCAGTTTTCACTGTCGCCGTGGCACAGCACGCGTGCCACCCTTTTCTCGGCAGGCGCGGCTTCCACGCCGAGCAGCTCGGCAATCGCGTTCAAATTATCGCACGAGAGCGCGCTGCACTGGTTGACCTGCGCCTCACCCGCGCAAAGCGCCTTGGCAAGGCCGTCGCAGCCCGGGAACCCGCAGCCGCCGCAATTGGCGCCGGGCAGCAGCTCGCGCACCTTTTCGATATTTTCATCGACCTTCACCGCGAGCAGCTTGGCCGCGATCGCAAGTCCGAGACCGAGCAGCAATCCAAGTCCGCCCAATACGGCGACAGGCCAGATTATTTCATTCCACATAGTTATTAACCTCCGTTATACGAGCCCTGAAAATCCGAGGAAGGCGATCGCCATCAGCCCTGCCGAAATCAAAGCGATGGGGAACCCCTTCAAGGGCTCGGGGATGTTAGAAAGCTCGAGCCGCTCGCGGATACCCGCGAAGAGCACGATCGCGAGCGTAAAGCCGAGTGCGCCGCCGATGCCGTTGACGAGCGACTGCAGCAGGTCGTAATGCTCGTTGATGTTGAGTATCGCGACGCCGAGCACCGCGCAGTTGGTGGTGATGAGCGGCAGATACACGCCGAGCGCGAGATACAGCGCGGGCACGAGCTTTTGCAGCGCCATTTCCACAAGCTGCACGAGCGCCGCGATAACGAGTATGAACGCAATCGTCTGCATGTATTCAATCCCGAACGGTACAAGCAAATAATACTGGACGAGATATGTAATGACCGACGCGAGCGCCATAACAAACGTGACCGCGAAGCCCATACCGAGCGCTGTCTCCACTCTCTTGGAGACCCCGAGGAACGGACAGATGCCAAGGAACCTCGAGAGAATGAAGTTATTGACGAGTATGGAGCTTAACAGCAGCAGCAGTATGCCTGAAATCCCTTCCATTCGTTAACGCGCTCCTTTCTTTTTTCTTTTCATGCCGATAAAGTTGATCAGCCCGAGCAGCAGCCCAAGTGTGATAAATCCACCCGGCGGGAGGCTCAAAATCGTTGCTCCCTCAAAGCTTTTGCCAAAGAGCTCAATACCGAAGAATTGGCCCTTGCCGAAAATTTCGCGGAGGCTGGAGATGATGAGCATTGCGCCCGTGAACCCAAACCCGATGCCGACGCCGTCGAGCAGCGACGCAAATACGCCGTTCTTGTTCGCGAACGACTCGGCTCTCGCGAGTATAATACAGTTCACAACGATCAGCGGTATGAAAATACCGAGCGATTTATCGAGCGCGGGTACAAACGCCTTGAGCAGTAGCTGCACCACCGTCACGAACGCCGCGATGATCACGACGTATGCGGGGATACGCACCTTGGATGGTATAAAATTGCGCATCATCGATATCACGACGTTGGACCCGACCAGCACAAACGTGGCCGCAAGGCCCATGCCGATGGCGTTGGACGCCGCCGTGGTGACGGCGAGCGTGGGGCACATCCCAAGCACAAGCCGGAACGTCGGATTTTCGGTAAACATACCGTTTTTCAGTACGGCCATGGGTTTGACTTTATTCTTCATTGCGCACCTCCCGCCATTTGTTCGTAAAAATCGACCACCGTATTCACGGCGTTGATGATGCCCTTTGACGTTATCGTCGCGCCGGATATGGCTTCAATTTGGTTTTCATTTTCAACAGGATGCTTTACGACTTCGAACGGCTGATCATATTTCTTTCCCGCGTCGAATTGCGGTAAAAGCTCCTCCGGCGCTTTGGAACCAAAACCGGGCGACTCATTGTTGCTGCCAAGTTTTACACCTTTGATATACCCGTCCGCGCCGACGCCAACTGACAGATTAAGGCCCGAGTTATACCCCTTGGTGACCAAAGACGCCGTGATGCCGATGGGGTTGCCGTCCGCATCAAGCGCCTGATAGACTTCCTTAATAATGGCGTATTCTTCGGGAATTTCGATATCCATTTTCTCAAAATCCGCCGCTCCGGGGAACACGGCCTGCCGTGCCTCGGTGGCTTCCTTCATAGTCTGCTGCGCGATCGGTTCCCTGGTCACACCGTTGACAACGCCGAGGATGATACCCGCGATGACCGTGATGATGAGCAGCTTTAACGTAATGACGACGATGTTTTTCATTTCACCGCACCTCCAAACCGCTTGGGCATGAACGCTTTGTCGATCAGCGGCACCACGAGGTTCATGAGCAGTATCGAATACGACACGCCCTCGGGATAGCCGCCCCACAGACGGATCACGCTGGTGAGGATGCCGCAGCCCGCCGCGAATACGACCTTGCCGGTGCCGCTCATCGGCGATGTGGTGTAGTCCGTCGCCATGAAGAATGCGCCGAGCATGAGGCCGCCGCCGAGTATGTGGTAAAGCGCGTCGCCTGTGAACAGCCCGCCCGGCCCCGCGATCCATGTGAACAGCGCCACCGTGCCGATATAAACGACCGGAATGCGCGGATCGATCACGCGCCGTGCGATCAGGTAAAGGCCGCCGATGATCAGCGCGATTGCGCTTGTTTCACCGATGCAGCCGCCGATATTGCCGATAAACATATCAGGATATGCCGACAGCGTTTCGCCGAGCTTTAGCGCGCCGAGCGGCGTGGCCGAGGAAACGGCATCGGCACCCGGTATCGTCCATGTCGTCATGATCGTCGGCCATGACGCGAGCAGAAACGCGCGCGCGGCGAGCGCGGGATTGATAAAGTTGTGCCCGAGGCCGCCAAAAGTCTGCTTCACAATCGCGACGGCGAACGCCGAACCGAGCATCGGTATCCAAAGCGGTACAGACGGCGGCAGGTTAAGCGCGAGCAGCAGACCGGTCACAGCCGCGCTTCCGTCACTCACCGTCACTTTTTTATTCATGAACAGCTGCACCACCAGTTCGGTGAGAACAGCGAAAGCCACGCTCACAAGCACGACCCACAGCGCATTGAGACCGAAAATATAGACGCCAAACCCCGTTGCGGGCAGCAGCGCAATAATCACATCGCGCATGATGCGTGACGTCGTTTCGCTGGAACGCACATGCGGCGACGAGGACATAATGTACTGGTCCATACACACCTCCAAAATAAGATAAGAATTATTTCTTGCGTTTCAGCATGATCTGGGATTTCGCGAGACGCATTTCCTGTACGAGATGGCGATTGGCCGGGCAGACATAAGCGCAGCTGCCGCATTCGATGCAGTCGAGCACATGCGTTTTCTCCGCGTCCTCAAACCGCTCGTGCTCGGCGTAGTCGCCCAGCAGATACGGAAGCAGGCCCATCGGGCAGACCATCACGCATTTGCCGCAGCGGATGCATGCCGAAGCCTCCGCGCTTCTGATCATCTTGTCGTCGAGCGCGAGCAGCCCCGACGTGCCCTTCATCACGGGCGCGCTTAAGTTGTGCTGGGTGATGCCCATCATCGGGCCGCCCGCGATCAGCTTTTCCACCTTGCCCGAGAAACCGCCCACCTGCGCGATCACGTGTGAGATCGGTGTGCCGAGGCGCACGAGCAGGTTAGACGGGCTGTTCACACAGCCGGTCACGGTCACGACGCGCTCATAGAGCGGCAGCCCTTTCTCGATCGCGAGATTGATCTGGTATACGGAACCCGCGTTGACGACCACCGCGCCCACATCCATCGGCAGCCCGCCGGACGGTATCTGCCTTTTTGTGACCGCGTAGATGAGCTGTTTTTCAGCGCCCTGCGGATATTTCACGCGCAGTGTTTCCACATCGATTTTCTTGCCCTGCGCCGCTTTGGAAACGGCTTCAATCGCGTCGGGCTTGTTGGCTTCGATCGCGATATAGGCTTTATCCACACCGAGCACCTTCATTACGGCTTCAAGACCGCGCACGAGCTCATCCGGATGCTCGAGCATGAGCCGGTGGTCGGCGGTTAAATACGGTTCGCATTCCGCGCCGTTGACGATCAGCGTATCGATTTTCTTTTCAGGCGGCGGCGAGAGCTTGACATGCGCCGGAAAAGCGGCGCCGCCCATGCCCACGATGCCCGCGCCCTTGATGATATCGACGATCTGTTTTTGAGAAAGCGTATCCAAGCTGCCGGGACTTTTGATACCCTCGAACAGCCTGTCTTCAAAATCGTTCTCAATGACGACGGCCATCATCGGGCGCCCGGAAATGTGCGGGCGCGGCTCAATCGCTTTGACTGTGCCCGATACGCTTGAAAAGCACGGCACACTCACATAACCGCTTGCGTCAGCTACCATCTGTCCCATATCCACCTTGTCGCCCACCTTGACAACGGGGACGGACGGGGCGCCGATATGCTGGGAAAGCGGCAGTATGATCTCACTCGGCACACTGCAGACTTCTATCGGACGTTTGTCCGACAGCATCTTGCCGTGATGGATGCTTTTGAGTGGATGGATGCCGCCTTTAAATGTTAGTTTGCTAGCCATACGGTCTCCTTCATCACTTTATATTCATTCCCAAGCAGTTATTATAGCACAATGCTCAGCCGGTGGATATGTTAGTACGTGAAATTATTTAAATAATAAGGTATATATTTATGCCAGAAATAAAGCATATTGGTGATCAAGTTTTCACAAGCCGTCATATCGTATAAAAACTTTTCAATATGCCCAATATAGCAGTATAATAAAGAGGCTGACGGATAAAAGACGATGTTTACAAACATAGTCTCTTATGTTATCATAAACTCTGATTTTAACCGTTTACACTGCTTGGCGAGTATCCGACGCTTTGCATTGTTTGCGGGGTTTTGACTAACAGGAGGAAAAAATGGATAAGGAAAAAAAGGCGGGTATTATCTCGCAGTTCGCCATCAGCGCGGGCGACACGGGATCGCCGGAGGTTCAGATTGCTCTTCTTAGCGAGCGTATCAACCATCTCAATGATCATTTAAAGACGCATCAGAAGGATCACCACTCCAAAAGAGGCTTGCTGAAAATGGTCGGTAAAAGAAGAGGCTTGCTGAACTATCTTAAGAAAAAAGACATTGAGCGTTACAGAGAAGTGCTTAAAGGTTTGAACTTAAGAAAATAACAAATAATAGAGCGGGCGACCGCTCTATTATTTGTTCAAAAAAAACATGCAGAAATGCATGGGGCATGCGTATGGGGCATACGCAATGCTGGTAAGGAAGAAGGAGAAGTAGAAAGAATGGAACACAAAGTATTTGAAATGGATTATGCCGGCAGGACGCTGACGGTGGAAACGGGCAAGTATGCCCAGCAGGCCGGCGGCACATGCCTGATGCGCTGCGGTGATACGGCCGTGCTCGTCACGGCGACGGCAGCCAAGGCGCCGAGAGACGGGATCGACTTTTTCCCACTCAGCGTTGAGTTTGAAGAGAAGATGTACTCGGTCGGCAAGATTCCCGGCGGCTTTATCAAGCGCGAGGGCAGACCTTCCGAAAAAGCGATTTTAACGTCGAGGCTCATCGACAGGCCGATCCGGCCGCTGTTCCCCAAAGGATATTACAACGACGTTCAGGTGGTCTGCACCGTGATGAGCGTAGATCAGGACATCATACCCGGGCCGCTTGGCATGATCGGGTCGTCGGTGGCGCTCTCGATATCGGATATTCCGTTTTTAGGGCCCACGGGCTCGGTGACGGTGGGCCTTGTGGACGGAGAATTTGTGCTGAATCCCGATGCGGCGCAGCGTGAGAAAAGCAAGCTTGATCTCACGGTTTCGGGCACAAAAGACGCCGTGATGATGGTGGAAGCGGGCGCCGATGAGGTCAGCGAAGAGCAGATGCTCGACGCGATACTGCTTGCGCATGAAGAGATAAAAAGAGTTGTGGCTTTCATTGAAAACATGGTGAGCGAGGTGGGCAAGCCCAAGGCCGAGCCTCAGCTGATGCTGGTGGAGAAGGAGCTCGAGGAAAAGGTTAAAGCTTACGCGCTTGAGAAGATTGCCTACAGCATTGATACAACAGAACGAAAGGTTCGCGAAGAGCGGACTGAAGAAGCGACTGCGGATATTCAAGCGCATTTTGTGGAAGAGTATCCTGGCATGGAAGCCGACATAGAAAAAGTGATTTACTCGCTGCGTAAAGAGCTTGTCCGCGACAGGATTATCAACAAGGGCATCCGCCCGGACGGCCGCGCTCAGGACGAGATCCGCCCGATATGGTGCGAGGTGGGCGTGTTTGCCCGCACGCACGGCAGCGCCGTGTTCACACGCGGCGAGACGCAGGCGCTCACGCTGACCACGCTTGGTTCGGTGAGTGATGCCCAGCGGCTCGACGGTCTGTCGGATCAGGAATTCAAGCGTTATATGCATCACTATAACATGCCGCCGTATTCAACGGGCGAAGCAAGGCCGATGCGCAGCACAAGCCGCCGCGAGACAGGCCATGGCGCGCTTGCCGAAAGAGCGCTGATCCCCGTGCTTCCGAGCGAGGAAGAGTTCCCGTACGCGATCCGCACGGTGTCCGAGTGTATCAGCTCGAACGGTTCCACATCACAGGCGAGCATCTGTGCGAGCACGCTCTCGCTGATGGATGCGGGCGTGCCGCTCAAAGCGCCGGTGGCCGGCGTCGCCATGGGCCTTATCAAGGACGATTCGACGGGCAATATCGCAATACTGACGGATATTCAGGGCCTTGAGGACTTCTTCGGCGATATGGACTTCAAGGTGGCGGGTACGCGCAAGGGCATCACGGCGATCCAGATGGATATCAAGATCAAGGGTATCAACAAGGAGATACTGACGCGCGCGCTTGCTCAGGCGAACAAAGGCCGCATGTTTATACTCGACAAAATGGTCGCCGTGCTCGCAGAGCCGCGCCCGAATCTCTCGAAATATGCGCCGCGCATCTACCAGTTCACGATCGATCCCGAGAAGATCCGCGAGGTCATCGGTTCGGGCGGCAAGGTCATCAACAAGATCATTGCCGATACGGGCGTCAAGATCGATCTCGAGGACGACGGCCGCGTGTTCATACTCTCTGCGGACGAGGCGGCGGCTGATAAAGCCAGAGCCGCGATCGACGCGATCGTCAAGGACGTCGAGGTGGGCAATGTGTACCTTGGAAAAGTGGTGCGCATCATGAACTTCGGTGCGTTCGTAGAGCTCTCGCCCGGCAAGGACGGCCTCGTGCACATTTCCAAGCTTGCCAACGAGCACGTCAATAAGGTGGAGGATGTCGTCAACATCGGCGATGAGATTCTTGTCCGCGTAGTGGAGATCGACAAGCAGGGCCGCATCAATCTGACACGCAAGGGCCTGCTGCCCGGCGACAAGAAGGACGATGCCAAAAAGAAAGAGCCCGAGGATAAGCCCGAAGAATAACACCCATACATGAAAAGGCTGCACCCGCAGCCTTTTTTGGTTGAACACTTTAGTGTGGTTTTGGGAGCGAAGGCGGACAAAACCAAATAAACCACCGGTCTCTGCCGGTGGAGGGAGTAAGCTTTAGCTTTAAGAAAAAAACCTCCGATGTTAAAATGATGAAGGT
>JAEYLC010000048.1 GCA_023461435.1 Bacillota bacterium | reverse complement strand
GCGTTATAGCCTCTTAGCACTATGTGCCATATTCTTTTTTCAAGCTTCTTTCTTCAGCAGCTTCTTTCTTCAGCAGCTTCTTTCTCTGCGCCTTCAGGGTACGTTACTATCTGTTTGTTTCAAACTTATCTCCATAAAACAATCATTGGATTTAAAAATAAATCATTCACTTATGATTATAAGAAAAATACCATTTTTGTCAAGAACTATTGCTGATATAATAAAAAAGCCTGATATGCGATAAATTTATATCAGGCTCTCATGTTTTTATAGTCCGGTATCGCTGTTTTTTTCGGCGTTTAATATCCCAAATTCCTGTCTATCACGCTGCCGTCGATGGCGTTGATCGTGACAAAACTCCTTTGGTTGTCATAGTGGTGATATTTTTCGTCGCCAAATGTATTGTCCGCGCCGATGAAATCCCAAACGGGTATGGTTCTGAATGAAGATAAGTCGTCCTTTACCGGTATCGCCATATATCCCAAACGCACCTCATTGATGTCTATCTTCGTTTCACGGTCTTCCCATGGATAAATGCTGTACATCACATGCTGATTAAAAATATCCTTGGCTTCGTCGAAGGAAATTACCGCCACGTTTTCATTTTCTGTGCGCAGAACTTTACAGGGCGTATCCCAGGAAAAACAAAACATACCATCTTGATTGAATGTAACGCTTATTTCTTCCTGCCGCAAAACGATGTTATATACGAGCTCATCCTCCGGTACACATGCGGGGTTGTCGGCTCCGATGTATTGATTGACGGGGATGCCGTTGTAGCTTTTTGCAAAAAACAGCTGCTTTGCGTTAGGCTCGTCCACAAACTGCCCGGTGTTCTCGTCGATCCCATATTCCAGCCGCTCATATTTGAAGTCGAACGCACCGATATCCAATTCGTTTATAATATTCATCGCAGCGCTGACAGCTTCTTCGGTTGACGGCAGGTTCCCCGCTTCATATGTTCTTTTTGCCTGAGGGTCGAGGCAATACAGAATCGTATGCTGCACCGTGCTTTCTTGTATATTTTGAAAACCCAGCATTCTTTTGCTGCCGTCCTTCATTGTGGCCGTAAATTGCAGAGTCCGGTCTTTTAAAACATCGGTGTCTTCCACCAGTTGACTGTGGCTGCCGTCAAAGGAGAAATCAAGCGGCTGTCCGATCAGATCGCTCTCTTTTTTTGACTCGGCATACTCTTGCTCGACCTGTTTTAACTGCTCATCTATCGCGGCAATTTGTTCCTTTATCGGCGTGATGCTGTCATCTCCCGTTTTTCCCGCCTCAAGCTCGGCTTTTTCTTTTTTCAAGCTGAGAATCGTCCGCTCATAATCTTCGGGCAGCGAATAAGCGCCGTTATGTATTTCAACCGCGTCCTTTGCCAATACGCTTATAAATTTTCTCGCAAGTGTCTCGTCGGTGAAATACGGCGCAACCTCGTATACCGGATAAGAGGACACGTTGGGCACGCAGACATCGGCGTCAATATTTATCGTCACGTCGTTTTCCGACAGCGTATCCTGCCAGTGCCCGCTCAGCACCATGTTTGTAGGCGATGTGTTATCTGTCCTCTCTTCACTGATAACCGGTGAGGACTCGGGCAGCGCCGTTGCCGCGACGGCACTTTCCAGGGCATCGTTCCCCTTGCCGATCACCACTGCTTTCTCCGGCGTGGGCTGGCACGCCGTTAATACGCCAGTGACCAGCATTATGCCCGCAATCAAAATCACCAGTATTCTTGTGACGCCGCGCGTCCTGCGTATTTTGAACATATTGCGTATTCTTTGTTCCATATTGCTTCGTCCATCCGTGATGGCTATCGCAGCCTGGAGGCGCATAGCCGGTGGCATTCCGGCAAACTGAAGCACGGTAGCCACATAACCGCTTTGGTCGGCCTTTGTCATCATCCGCAGACACCGCTGGTCACAAATCGTTTCCATATCGCTGCGCATCAGCTTGAAGCACAGCCATACCAACGGATTAAACCAATACAGGCAGTTCAGGAAATTCATAACGCCAATCACAACCAAATCGCCGTGTTTATAATGTGTGAGCTCGTGCAGAAAGATGTTTCTAAGGACTGTGGATTCTTTATCGATGATGCTGTCCGGCATAATCAATCTGGGCCTGAGGATACCGGTAACGGTGGGCACGGGAATCGCCGTTTGCATCACCAAGCCAATGCGCCCCTTGATGCCAAGCTCCTTTTTACATGCTTCAAAAATTATCAGAATGTGTTCCGGCACTTCTGTTCTTGCGTGCCGGATGCGCCTATGCATATTTTGCAGGCTTAAACTCAGCCAAAGCGCCATAGCCAGCGCGCCAATCAGCCATACGATGCAGACCCATGCCGACCAGTGCAGTATTGTTTTTTCAGCCGGATGCGGTATCTGAGTGGTCTTCGTCTGTGACGCTTGGGTATCTGCCTTATCTGTCAAGGGTGTTTGAGCAGACGGCGTTACTTTATTGTGCATTCCGAGTGTTTGCCCGGCACCGGTATATGCAAAGGGTTCGGGCTGCTCTGCGTCGCCTTGCGCTGCTTCCGCTAGAGTCGCGTTATTTTTGAGCCAGCCAAGCGGGCTTATGGCGCTTACAAACCCAAAGGGGATAAGCAATTTTAATACGACGACGGCCAAAAGCGCGTATTGCATCAACGCTGATATCTTGACGGACAACAGCTTCCTTAGAATGAGCAAGAATAAAAACAGACCCGAGAACACAATCGAATTCACCAATAACGTGGTGACAATATTCGCTGTCATTGCGGGTCACCTTCTCTGCTTAGCTGCTCAAACAGCAGCGCCAGCTCCTGCTTGTCGCAATCCGATATCTGGCCTTGCTTTGCCATCATCGCGACGAGCCGCCCCATTGAATCGATGCTGATACGGGAAAGCAACGAGTCACTTTCGTTTTTCAACGCTTCTTCGCGGGTTATCACCGCAAAATACCGTTTGTCACGCGCGCTGATGATGTCGCAGCCGATCAGCCCTTTTTCGAGCATTGCCCGAAGATAGGAATGATATGTTTTATAGCTCCACTTAGTGTTCGGCTGATCCTTCTTGACGCCGGCAATGATCTGTTTCATGCTCTGCGGTTTTTTGCCCCAGAGCGCCCGCAGCAGTGTCCATTCACAATCCAGAAGCTTTTTTGTCATATCATCCTCCCGTGCATTCTCTAGAATTCAAGAATATATCCTGTTCTGTATATTACAAGAATAAAAGCTGGAAGTCAATAGCTTTAAATGAAATAAAAGAAATATATAGACCAAGCCATTCCGAGAATTCGAATAAAATGTAAATTATTCTTGTCTCTTATGAAGGGGTGTTGAAATCACAGTCAAATGGTGCTAAAATACCGTTAGCACTCGGCTAATAAGAGTGCTAACAACATTGCATAAAGGAGACGGTGAGAATGGCCAAAAAGCAGTTTAAAGCCGAATCAAAGCAGCTGCTGAATCTCATGATTCACTCAATTTATACGCACAAGGAGATATTCCTTCGGGAGCTCATATCTAACGCCAGCGACGCGATCGACAAGATTTATTACAAGGCGCTGACCGACGAATCGATCAGCTTCAACAGTGGGGATTATTATATCAAGCTGATTCCGAATAAATCGAGCCGGACGCTGCGCATCATTGATACGGGCATCGGCATGACCAAAGAGGAGCTTGAAGACAACCTTGGGACCATCGCGAAAAGCGGCACGCTCAATTTCAAGAAAGAGCACGAGCTCAAGGACGGGTTCGACATCATCGGACAGTTCGGTGTGGGCTTTTATTCCGCGTTTATGGTGGCCGAGAAGGTGACCGTGGTCAGCCGCGCGCTTGGAAGCGAGGAGGGCTGGAAATGGGAATCCGAAGGGGAAAGCGGCTATACGATTGAGCCGTGCGCAAAAGAGAGCGTCGGTACGGAGATCATTCTTGATATCAAGGAAAACACCGAGGACGAGAACTACGATGAGTTCTTGGAGGAATACCGGCTGCGCGCGCTCGTGAAGAAGTATTCGGATTTCATCCGTTACCCCATCAGGATGGATATCTCCGAAAGCCGCCCCAAGGAAGGCGAAAAGGACGAATACGAAACCATCGTTGAAGAACAGGTGCTTAACAGCATGGTGCCGATCTGGCGCAAAAATAAAGCTGAGCTGACCGACGAGGATTACGAGCAGTTCTATTCGGAGAAGCATTTCGGGTTCGACAAGCCCGCGGCGCATCTGCATATCAAAACGGAAGGCACGGTGCGCTACAACGCGATACTGTATATCCCCGAAAAGACGCCTTTTGATTTTTACACAAAAGAGTATGAAAAGGGGCTCGAGCTGTACGCCAACGGCGTGCTCATCATGAACAAATGCCCCGATCTGCTGCCCGATTATTTCAGTTTCGTGCGAGGCATGGTGGAATCGGATGATCTCTCGCTCAACATCTCGCGCGAGCTGCTGCAGCACAACCGTCAGCTTAAGCTGATCGCGAAGAACATAAAAAACAAAATCAAATCGGAGCTGGAAAACCTGCAAAAGAACGACCGCGAGAAGTACGAAGCATTCTATCAGTCGTTCGGCAGACAGCTCAAATTCGGTACATACAACAGCTTCGGCATGGACAAGGAAGACCTGCAGGACTTGCTGATGTTCTACTCGTCGTCCGAGAAGAAGCTGGCGACGCTGCAGGAATACGTGGACCGTATGAAGGACGACCAGAAGTATATCTACTACGCGGCGGGCGAATCCATCGACCGCATCGCCAAAATGCCGCAGACCGAGATGGTGCTTGACAAGGGCTATGAGATACTGTACCTGACCGAGGACGTGGACGAGTTCGCGATTCAGGTGCTGATGAACTACAAGGAAAAGGCGTTCAAATCCGTCTCCGCGAGCGACGTCGGCCTTGAAACCGAGGAAGAGAAGAAAGAAGCCGAAACGCAGGCGCAGGACGACAAGGCGCTGTTTGACAGTATGAAGGAGCTGCTTGCGGGCAAGGTCAAAGACATCCGCTTGAGCAAACGGCTCAAATCCCACCCGGTGTGCCTGATTAGCGAAGGCCAGGTGTCCATCGAGATGGAGAAGATTTTAAAGACGATGCCGGGCAACCAAAGCATCACGGCGGAAAAGGTGCTCGAGCTGAATCCGGGGCACAGCGTTTACGCATCGCTCAAGGACGCGTTCGAGCATGACGAAGAGAAGTTCAAGCTGTTTACCGATTTGCTTTATAATCAGGCGCTGCTCATGGAGGGGCTCAGCGTGGAAGACCCGCTTGCGTTCAGCAACAACATCTGCAAGCTGATGGGCTGAAAAGAAAGGGAATGTCATGCGTTTGTTTATCGGCGTGAAGGCGGGCTGTGAGCAGCACCTCACCAGCATACAGCGGGAGCTTAAAAAGCTCGGCAAAGGCAACTTCACGAGCGAGGCGAACCTGCATTTGACGCTGAAGTTCCTTGGCGACGTGCCGCCCGACAAAGCCAACGCAATCAGCGACGCAATCACACACGCGCGGCCCGGCGTGATCAGTCTATGCTGCGAGGGCTTGCAGGCTTTCGGGCGCGATATCATATCGGCCAGGGTGGGCGGGGAGCTCAGTTGGCTCTCCGCTCTTCATCAGAGCCTCGAAGCGGCGCTCGAGCCATGCGGCTTTGAGAGGGAGCGGCGCGCGTTTAAGCCGCACATCACGCTCGCGCGCGAGTTTCACCCGTTTGGCGCTTTTGATATTGCCGCCGTCTCGGTCGAACGCAAGGATTTCATCGCAGACGAGGTCATACTGTTTGAAAGCACGCGCGAGGCGGGAAGGCTCGTCTATAAGCCGCTGTTTACGCATCCGTTATAGCCGCCTGAAAAGCGGCTCAGGTTGCTGACAAAGCCACAAATGTCATTTTGAGTGAGCGATAGCGAGTCGAAAAATCCCATGTTTAAAGCACTTTAACATGGGATGCTTTCCACTTCGTAGTCACGTCGCTCCGCTCCTCAGCATGACAAACAGGGTGTTTTTCATCAGGCTGAGTCGTTTGAAAAGCGGCTTTTTTAATCGCTTCATACCTTCATAAAGAGATAAAATCAGTTCTCCTTATCAATCATGTCATAAATCGTATATCGCCGGAACATTAACCGAATCCAAACACCGGCTTTACAATCTCTTAATGTATCATCGGTGTAATCATGTATAATAAATTTGTAGAATCATATCATTTTAAGGTTTGGGGACTATGAAATACGGAATTATCGACATCGGGTCCAACACAATACGCGTCGTGGTCTATGAGATCACGGACGACGGTTTTCAATGCATTTTCAATAAGAAACAGTTTGTTCAGTTGATCGATTATGTGAATAACGGCACGATGAGAGATGAAGGCAAGAGGAATATGCTTTTCGCCGTGCGTCAGCTTGCCGATGTGGCGGCGCTTTTTCGTCCCAAGCGGATTGACTGCTTTGCCACCGCGCCGTTCCGCGCGGTCAATAACCCTGACGAGCTGACCGGCATGATCAAAACATTTACGGGACTTAATGTTCAGGTGCTCAGCGGCGAAGAGGAAGCCCGTTTGCAGATGGCCGGCTCAAGGTTTATTCACGGCCTTGACGACGGGCTGTTCGCGGACCTTGGGGGCGGCAGTCTGGAAGCCGGATTGATGACGGGCGGCAGCATCGTTCATGCGCAGAGCATCGATATCGGGTGTGTGAGCTTAAGCGGCCGTTTCGTAAACGGCCTTTTTCCGAACAGTCAGGAATTAAAAAAGCTCAAAGCCTATATAGATAAAAGACTGAGCGAATTAAGCTGGCTCGGTGAAGCACAGGAACAAACGCTTGTTTGCACAGGCGGAACGGCGCGCGCATTTGCCGAAATACACAAAAGCTTATCCGGCAGCAGCGTGCCGGTTGATTCTTATGAGATTGACCCCAAAGAGCTGAAGACAGCGTGTCAGACGCTGATCAACATGGATATTGAGGGCGTCCGCCTCATCGCGAGACATGCATCCGGGCGCATATTCACGTTGGTGCCCGGTGCTGTTGCGCTTTGGCGGCTGGCAAAGGCGGCAAAAGTCAGCCGGGTCAGGTTCAGCACTTACGGCGTGCGTGAAGGTTATATTATCGAGAATATCCTTAACAGGCGCACGCGTATGGCTGTGCGGATGCAGGCGAATAAGACCCGCCCGGAAACGGATGGAGGCTATGGAAAAGAAGACGTGGTATAAGCCGGCACAGGGCAGCGGCATTATCAAAAGCGGCGATCTGAAAAACATTCTTAAAAAAAGTGAAGACCCTTCGCTTGTTGAATGCCTGTATCTTGATACGGCGGATATGTCGCTCATTGAAAACGGCGCGGTGCTGATGATCGCGGATGACGGCAAAGAGCTCAAGCAGATGGCTGTATTTGCGGATGAGGGTGCGGAGGGCGAATACGTCACACAGTTGCCCGACAGCGGCGTCGACTTAACGCTGTTTCCCGAGAACGTATATGAAAAGTTTTGCAGCCTATTGAACGGCTCGCCGCTTCAGATCCGATTTGTGTCGTCGTTCGAGCTGAAAAAAAGGGTTCTCACTATGGACGGCATTCCGGTCTGCCATGTTGTGCGGCTGCTTTCCCATTATGAGGAAGGCGGCGAACGGCGCGAGCTTTGCATGCTGTCGGTTCAGAGCATGGAAGAAAGCAGCAGTGAAGCCCCGACAGCAGAGCAGATGGCCGCACTCGGGGATCTGACCCCGTGTGCGCCGCCCTATATCGAGGCTATGCGGCTTTGCGCGTCCGAATGCAATCCCGCTGTTGACGAAAAAAGAATCAAAAAAGCCGCCGCGATCGCGACGGCGCGTTTGTTCGGCATCCGGCTGTTTGATCTCATCAGGGCGTATGTGGGGCTCGGGACAGCGCATTTTGATAAAACGAGCATTCTCAAGCTGCGTGTGGCGGCCAGAAAGCTGACCGCGCTCATTGAGGCGTTTGTGGGCGTTTTCGGCGAAAAGGCCGCCTCATGCAAAGCTTTCCTGAACAGGCTGATTGATGATACCGACGCCATCCGCGCGATCGATCTATTGATCGACGAGATGGATACGGTCGCGTCGATGCATCATGATTTTGATTTTGCGCCGCTCGACGGTTTGCTTAACAAAACACGCGAGACACTCTGCCATGAGCTGCTTCAAGCTTATGAAGACGGCGGCTATGCGGACGAACTTGCCGCCTTTTGGGTGCAGACGCACAAAAAAATGCATGAGGGACTCCTCAATGAGGACATCATAAAAGCGACGGAAAAAATCAGGGAGTGGACGGTTGAGCTGAACGTGTATAAAAAGGCCGAAATGGCTGCGATAGAAAATATGCATGCGTACCGCAAAACGATACGCCATCTGCGCTACGCGCTCGAAGGCTTATCGGAAATAACGGTCAAGCGTCTCTCAAAAGCCATAAAAAGCTGTAAAAAACTTCAGGACGAATTCGGCATGGCAGCCGATATGTCATCGCATATCAAAACGCTGCAAAAGCTGTCCGAAGAGGAGGGCAGCGCCCAGCTCGCGCTGCTTTGCGGCGTATGCTGCGGCGTTTTTGCGGAAAGCCTGCCCGATATGCTCAGCGAGGCGGTCGGCGTCTGGAAGGACTGCCGCAACGACATTAAAGCGCTGGAAGATACGTTATGAGCAAACAAGTTTACGCCGTGATTGATTTTGGTTCCAACTCGGTCAATATGGCTGTTTACGATCTGTCTGACGGGCGGATGAAGCGGCTTAAAAAAAGCAAAGAAATGCTGGGTATACTCGGTTATATCCACAAAAGGCGCGTCACGCACGCGGGGATCGCCAAATCGGTTGAGGTGGTTGCGGCGCTCAAAAGAAAAGCGGACGAAATGGGCGCGGATATTTATTGCTTTGCGACGGCGTCGCTGCGCAGCGTGAAAAATGCGTATGAGGTCACGGCGGCGGTATTACAGGAGACAGGCCTTGAAATCGATGTGATGTCGTGGCAGCGTGAAGCGCATTACGATTATCTCGCGCTCGTTAAAATGCTGAGCTTGAATGACGGCGTGGCGGTGGACATCGGCGGCGGGAGCACGGAAATCATTCATATTCACAGCGGGAAACTGACGGACAGCGCGAGCTTGCCGGTGGGGTCCCTCAGGCTGTATCAGGATTATGTGGCGGGCATACGACCGGAACCCGTCGAAACCGAAAAGATGCAGCAAGTCATGAACGGCTATCTCGATGATGTGACATGGGCAGCGCATACCGGCTGCGAAGTGATGCACGCGATCGGCGGTACGGCGCGCGCCGTGGCCAAGCTGCATCAGGCCGTGTTCCACACGGATGAAAACAAGAAGGGATACACGTACAGCGCGGACGATCTCACGTCGCTGCTTGATTATTTGTCGGAAGGCAGCGGGCATTTTGATCTGGTTTCGAGGCTGATGGCCGAGCGCATCCACGTGATCACGCCGGGGCTCATCGCGCTGCGTGCTGTGGCGCAAAGGACGGGCGTTAAAAATATCGTGCTCAGTAAATATGGCGTGCGCGAAGGATATCTGATCGAAAAAGTGCTGATGCAGGGTGACATATGAACAAAAAGGTAAAACCGGTCGAATCGTTATATATCAACCGCGAAATAAGCTGGCTCAAGTTTAACGAACGTGTGCTCGAAGAAGCTGCGGATATCAGCGTGCCCATTTTTGAGCGTCTCAAATACATCTTTATATTCATGAACAATCTCGACGAGTTTTTCATGATCCGCGTCGGCAGCCTGCAGGACCAGGCGCTCATCAAAGGCGCCCCCGCCGACAACAAGACGGGCCTGTCTCCGAGAGAACAGATCAGCGCGCTGCTGAAGCAGGTGCGCCAGCTTGTGACGCATAAAGACGCGGTCTACTTCTCGTGTGTTAAAAAACTGGCGCGGTTTAACATCCGCCGCCTGAATATGAGCGATCTTAACGAGCAGGACGAAGAGTTCGTGAAAGACTATTACATGCGCGAGATCTATCCGCTGCTGTCGCCGCAGATCATCGACAACCGCCATCCTTTCCCGTTTCTTGTCAACAAGGGCATTTACATCGGCGTCTACTTTGAAAGCCATCACGATACCAATTTCGGCATCATCCCCGCGGTGGGCGCGTTCAGCCGTGTCGTGATGCTGCCGGGGCCGGGAACCCGTTATGTGCTCGCGGAGGATATCATATTCCACTATGCGGATATGATGTTCGGCGGCCATGATCTGCTCGACAAGATGGTTTTTCGCGTGACGCGCAACGCCGATATCATCACCGATGTGTCGATGTTCGACGAAGATACCGACTTTCGGTTCACCATGAAGGAGCTGCTCAAAAAGCGCGTGAAGCTGGCGCCTGTGCGCCTTGAAATTCAGGGTAAGCTCAAAAAAGAATTTATTCGCTATATCTGTAAAAAGCTCAATCTGGAACTGAACCGGGTGTTCATCACAAAAAGCCCGCTTGATCTCTCACATGTGCCGAAAATCGAGGACATGCTGACCAAGGTGCAGCGCGGCAAGCTGCTTTTTGAGCCGCTGACACCGCAGACCCCTGTCCATTTGAGGCCGGAGGAGAGCATGTTGGAGCAGGCGCTCTGCCGTGATCTGCTGATGGCTTATCCGTTTGAGTCGATGCGGCCGTTTATACGGCTGCTCTATGAAGCGGCGGATGATCCGGGTGTGGTTTCCATCAAGATCACACTGTACCGCGTGGGCAAGGAATCCGAGATCGTGCGCAGCCTGATCAAGGCGGCGGAGAACGGCAAGGATGTGACCGCGGTTGTGGAGCTACGCGCAAGGTTTGATGAAGAGGACAATATCGAGTGGGCCACAAGGCTGTCGGAGGCGGGCTGCCGCGTGATTTACGGCATCGATACCTGCAAGGTGCACTGCAAGGTGACGCTGATCACGCGCAAAACCGACAAGAGCATTCAATACATCTCGCAGATCGGCACGGGAAACTACAACGAGCGCACCGCCCGGCAGTATACCGATCTCTCGCTGATCACCTCGAACCCTGAAATCGGGCTCGACGCGGTGGCGCTGTTTAACGACATACTTGTCAACAATGTACAGGGAAGCTACAAGCATCTGCTGGTCGCGCCGAACTCCATGCGCGCCTCGGTCATCAGCCTGATACAGACGGAGATCGGCCACGCGCAAAAGGGGGAGAAAGCGTTTGTATTCGCAAAGTTCAATTCCCTGACCGATAAAGAGATCATCGACAAGCTCATCGAAGCCTCCAAGGCGGGCGTGGTCATCCGGCTCATCATCCGGGGCATCTGCTGCCTGCGGCCGGGCGTCGAGACGGTCACCGACAACATCACGGTGGTCAGCATTGTGGGGCGCTTTTTGGAGCACTCGCGTGTTTACTGCTTTGGCGAGGGGCCGCGCAAGCGCGTGTACATTTCGTCCGCAGACTGGATGACGCGCAACACAGAGCGGCGCATCGAGGTGGCGTGCCCGGTGCTGGATGCCGAGATCGCGGCGCGCATTGAGAGCATGATGGAGACGGTGTTCCATGACAATGTGAAAGCGCGCGTGCTGCTGACCGACGGCTCATACCAGCGCCAGACGGCGCCCGAAGACGAGAAAACGATCAACAGCCAGCTCTATTTGTACGAGCAGGCTTACATCGCGGCGGGCAAGGAGTTCGGACAAATTTAAAAACATTTTTTACAATGAGTATTGCATCTAAGATTTCTATGGTAAAATAATATTGAATAAGATAATTTTATAGCATTGATTTTTATTTTATTTATTGATATATTGCGGAGGTAAATTATGCCTTTTCCGGAAGTTGAGCGTGTTGTATATGAAAACAATCCATTGGATAATGTTATCTGTCAGCTGCGTTATCCCACAATTATAAAAATAGAAACAGAATTGCCAGCAGATTTTCAGAATGAGATCATTGGTGATTATCCCGTTTTTGACGATACTACTGAATTTCAGCAGGAGGTAAGCCTGTCAGCTCCAATCAGTCCAGATTTGGCCCCAAGCTTTGTCTCACCGCAAACAAAAATTTCATCAAGTAAGAATTATGTTTTCTCTTCAGTTGATGGTAATTGGACAATAAATTTAACAAAGAATTTTATCTCTTTATCAAATAAGAAATATACAAGGTGGGAGGAGTATAAAGAAAGATTAAGCAAAATAGCAACAGTATTTGAACGCATATACAATCCAACATTCTATTCAAGAATAGGATTAAGATATATTGATATATTCGAACGTAGTAAGCATGGGCTTGCTGATACTGCTTGGTCTGAATTGATTACCCCTTCCTTTTTAGGTTTATTATCAAAAGAATTCGAAGATTCTATTTTGAATTTTAATAGTGTCACTGAAATTGCATTGGAAGATAATAATTGTGCGGTAAAGTTAGTTTCTTCACTTGTAAGAAAAATAGAAACAAACGAGCAATGCTATTTGCTTGACAGTGATTTTTTTACAAGGAAAAGAGAAGAAAAGAAAGATGTATTGGAAAAGTTAGAATACTTACATAAAAGGTCAACAAGACTTGTAAGATTGGTAATTACAGATAAATTGCATCAAGCTATGAGGCCAAAAACGTTATGATAAATAAAAATCAATATGAAATTAATACACCAAATCAAAAAAATGTAAGTACTTCTACTAACATAAGCAAAGGGGCTATGGTTATCAATCATATAAGTAGAAATTATTACAATCATACAGAAGATTTTTGGGACGAATTGCCTAGCAATTTGCGAGTGTTTGAGCATATTTCAGAGTTTTGTAGTCGTTTAGGCGAGAATAAAAACATAAATATTTTAAATAAGTTTATTAAAATTACAAATAGGATATTAAGTGAAACCAACAAAAATCGCAATATAGCTAATCCGTTGCCCCAAATGAACTTTTATAAAGAGGAAGATAATTCCATTGGAATTGAATGGACATTTGTTAGTTTTCGTATTGGATTTATTCTTGATGAACCTACAGATGAATCGTCTTGGTATTTAGTTCAGGTTAATGGAACAGATGAGGAGTGGAAAACAGGTAAGCTTACTAATGAAAATATGACTCAGAAAATTAAAGATATAATTACATTTGTGTTGGAGAATACATAAGTTTATGGATGATATTACAGAAGAAAAATATCCAGATGAGTTTATTCGAGGTATTTCGGATCCCAGTTGTATTTCTGAGGATAAGTTGCCCAATGCACATTTTTTAAAATTTGAGACACTGAGTAAAGATGGTCAAACTTTTGAAGAGTCTATTAATTGGTTTGATGAAGATGAGGCATTAAAAACGACCTTTTTGCAAGAAAAGGATGGTAAGATTCAATTCACCTATGGAGCATTCATATTAGACAGGATGGAATTAGAAGTACAAATGAAAAAACCCATGATAAAGAATAGTTTATCATATAATAGAGACCCATTGAGAGGGAATGATTATCACGGAAACATCCTTTTACAAAATACAGTAGAAAAAAAACGAGCGAGAATGATATCGTCCTCAATTGCTATAAATTGTTTTATAAGATATCAAGAATATATCGACTACTCTATATAAGGCTGTCATTGAATAAAATTATTATGTTAAAATTGACTCCTTAACGCATACGATAAACAAAGGTGCGAAAGGAGCTTTTTTTAATGGCGCTCATGGCTTACGACCGCGGTGCGGCGGTTGCTTACGCGCGGCAATGGGCATTGGCGCGCAACCCGGCGTATTATAATTACGACAGCCTCGGCGGTGACTGTACGAATTTCGCGTCGCAGTGCCTGTATGCCGGCAGCAGCGTGATGAATTATAAGCCCACCTTCGGGTGGTATTATACCGGCGCGAACAGCCACTCGCCGTCTTGGACGGGTGTGCCGTATCTTTTTAACTTCCTCACGCGAAAATCTGGCGCGGGCCCCGTCGGCAGGGAGGTCTCCATGGATGAGGTGCAGCCGGGGGATATTTCGCAGTTCGCGGACACGTCCGCGCGCTTTACGCATACGCAGGTGATCGTCAAAATCGAAAAAGGCCTTGGGCTCGATGGCATATATGTCGCCACGCACACATACGACAGTCTGGACCGCGCGCTGTCCTCGTATCAATTCTTGAAGATGCGTTTCGTCCACATTCTCGGCGTGAGAGAATAGGGATTAATGCAGTCTGCTTGACAGATCAAAAGCAGACTGCTGCGTATCGGCGCGTTCTTGAGTTCAGCCTTGTTTTTTTCAATGCTCAACGGATTTATAACTCCGTAATTACCTTTTGGTTGACAGTGTAAACCTATATATGTATATTGCAGGTAGGCAGCATCCGCACGGTCGGATTGCATTCGGTAATTTTGCGCCGCCAAGCGGTAAAGCAGTTTGAAAGAAGGGGATCTCATGGAAAAAACGGTATTGGGGCGCACCGGCCTTAATGTGACCGTGGCCGGCCTCGGTTGCGGCGGCTTCAGCAGGCTCGGTTTGGCGTCGGGCGAAGACAATGCCTGCCGGATCATCAAAGACGCTTTCAATGCAGGCATCAACTTTTTTGATACGGCGGCTTTGTACGGCACGCAGGAGGTGGTCGGAAAGGCGCTGAAGGGCGTCGCGCGCGACGAGTATGTGATTTCATCGAAATTCCCGTATTTCGAAGGAAAAACGACTAGGAACGCCGAAGAGCTCGAGAAGTGCGTGGATCAAAGCCTTATCGAGCTGAATACGGATTATATCGATGTTTATCAGCTTCATGGCGTATTGCCCCAGGTTTACAGCCGCGTTCGCGATGTGTTTTATCCCGAGCTTAAAAAGGTGCAGGAAAAAGGAAAGATCCGATACATCGGTATCACGGAGCTGTTTGGCATCGATAACTCTCACGAGGCGCTCAAGCTTGCGCTCGCGGACGACCTTTGGGATGTGATGATGGTGGGGTATAACATATTGAACCCGTCGGCCGCGAAAACAATTCTGCCGGTCGCGAAAGGCCGCAGCGTGGGGACAATCTGCATGTTCGCGGTCAGAAGCTCGCTCTCAGACCCGACGTCGCTGAAGCTCGACGTGAGAAAGATGATTGAGGCGCATCAGGCGGACGGGGATCTCGTTAAGGAAACGGATACACTGAATTTCCTGATCGACAACGGATATGCCGATTCGATCGTGGATGCCGCTTACCGTTTTTGCCGCCACACGAAAGGCATCAACGTCACGCTGACGGGGACGGGCAATGCGCAGCATCTGGCAAGCAACCTCAAAAGCTTAGCGGGGCCTGCCTTGGCCAAGGACGCTTTGGAAAAGCTCGAGCTGATGTTCGGCAATGTGGATTGCGTCAGCGGACAACAGCAATTTCCCGACATGTAAACGCAATCAACAGGTGATGAGTGTCTGATTTGTTTCAGCCCATTTTAAAACTAATTTTTATACAAAAAGCCGCAGTATATTTTATACTGCGGCCCGTTTTTATTCATGCTTTTTTGAAATTATAATAAAAAGATGAAACATTTGCAATCAAAAATGTGAAAAATGTGTCGAAAAATAAGATAATATGTCATATTATCTCCCACGCTCTTCCTTTAGGCCGTCAAAATAAACCGTCAAAAGACGTTTGAGAATACTCGCACGACGCTCATGCATTCGTATTTTTTCTGGATTTCGCAGTATGAAAAGGAAAACAGACAATTTTCATTTTGTATAAATTTACGCCGTCATTTTTATGCATAAAATAAAAGCAGGCCATAAATAGGGCACATACGGGAGTCATGCCGCAGTATAAAATATACTGCGGCATTATATGAAATTAGTAATTACAGCCCGGCTTGGCATAGTAAGCCATTTGACAACAACGATCATAAAAAGGTGCCGTTTTGGAACAGGATAATTTACCGGTTGTTTCAGAATCAATTGATTCGAACAATCACGCGGATCAGCATGACGACTTTGTTAGTCCATGTCAAATCGATTTCAAATCAGCTTTGTCAGAGGTTATTCTTTCGATTCCCAAAGAAGAGCTTCAACATATGCAGCGAGTCGGGTATTCAACGAGAAGATTGATTGCATCAGTCGTTCGAGAGCCTCGATACCGATCGCTATCAGAACCTTACAATTCTTTTGGCTACTGCGCTTTTTATCATGACATAGGAAAGGCGTGGATTCCGTCGCAAATTTTACTTAAAAAAGAAAACCTCACCGAATCGGAATTCGAGATCATTAAAAGGCATCCTCTTTATGCTCAAAAATATATTGGAAGCCACCTTGGCTTTTTTAGGGGCGGCTTTTTTTTACGCCAGATGGTTTATAACGTGGCGGTATTCCATCACGAGCGCTGGGACGGCGGCGGCTATCCGTACGGATTGCAAAAAGAAGGCATTCCTCTTATCGCGAGGATCACATCTGTCTGCGATGTTTATGATGCGATAACCAACGAAAGACCGTACCGTAAAGCCCGCAGCCACGGGGAAGCATGCGATGAGCTAAGAAAATGGGCCGGCCGGCAGTTTGACCCGGAGATCGTAGAGATATTCTTAAGCCAGAACACTTAGCACCCAATATTGATCGAATTGGATCAATGAAAAGATATAAGAAAGGAGAACCGTTATGAATTTTGATCAATTGGAGCCGTTTGATCAGGAGGAAGATGCACAGCTCGGAAAGTATCTCACGTTCACGGTTGATGACGAAGATTATGGCATTGAGATTCGATTCGTGACAGAGATTATCGGCATGCAGCCTATCAACACGCTTCCGGAGGTTCCAAGCTTTGTGAAGGGGATCGTCAATTTGCGCGGGAAGATCATCCCGGTTGTGGACATGCGCTCGAAGTTTGAGAAAAACGAGGCGCCGTACACGGACAGAACGTGCATTGTGGTCGTGGAAACCAACGACCTTTCGGCAGGGCTGATCGTCGATCAGGTTTCGGAGGTGATGGTGATTGAAGACATCGTGCCGCCGCCTGATGTCCAGCTGCCGGACAGCCACCGCTACATAAGCGGCATAGGCAAAGTGGGTACGGATGTGAAGCTGCTGATCGATTGCGAGAGACTTTTTAACGACAGCGAGGCAACCAGCATTGAAAAAATCAAATAAGGAGAAGTAAAATGAAGGCTTTGAAAAAAATAAAAACAGGGGTCAAGCTGATCACGGCTTTTGTGGTTGTGGCTGCCATTTCCGGCGTGATTGGGCTAATCGGAATAATGAACATCAACGCGGTGAACGAAACAGATACCCAGCTCTATGAAATCAACACGCTGGGGATTGCAAATTCGGGTGAGGCGGATGTTTTATACCAGCGCACCAGGGTCAATCTGTATAAGCTGACATTGGCAAAAGAAGCCGAACAGGAAGAATGTAAAAACTCAATTACCGAATGCATTGCGAGTCTTGAAAGCGAAATGAACGAATATGGCTCAAGGGAAATATCCGATGAGAACAGAGCCATATATGAAGAGACGCTGGCACTCTGGGATGTCTACAAAACTGATGCAGGCAAAGTGATCGAGCTTGTTTCCGGCGGGGAGGCGGCACAAGCGCAAACGTTTTTAATGGATCAAGCGAACAATGATGCGCAAGCGCTGAACGATTCGTTTACCGAACTGTTCGAGCATAACACGGCGCGTGCCGGTGAGCGCAGCGCCCAAAACAGCGCATTGGCGGATCAATCGGAAATAATTATGATTATTATCATCATCGCCGGTATTGTGATCGCAGTCTTTTTCGGGATATTCATGACCAGAAGCGTCACGAAGCCGATCTACGCCTCGGCGGCGCAGCTGACCAAAATGGGCAACGGTGATCAGCTCGAGCCGATGGACGTCAATAAATTCAGCGGAGAATTCAGGCAGATGGTTCAGAATATGAACGACGTCAGGGAAGCGCTCTACAGGATGCTCGACGATACGGGCGCGCTGACTGAATCCGCCATAAAGGGTGAGCTCTCCGCCAGAGCAGACGCCAAAAAGCATAAGGGCGGCTACAGACAGATTGTTGAGGGAGTCAACAATATTCTTGACGCCGTGGTTGAGCCGGTCAACGAAGCGCGCAGCGTGCTTGAAGAGGTCGCCAAGGGCAATTTGAGTGTTCTGATGACGGGTGATTACCGGGGTGACCACGCTGTGATCAAGGAGGCGCTCAACGGCACCGTGAACACGCTCAAAGGGTATATCGGGGAAATATCCTATGTGCTCGGTGAAATGTCCGGCGGTAATCTTGACGTTGAAATCACGTCGGCTTACAGGGGCGACTTTGTCAAGCTCAAAGACTCGATCAACGGCATTGTGTTTGCGCTGAACAACGTATTAAACGAGATCAATGTCGCATCCGAGCAGGTGGCCGCCGGTACGACGCAGGTTTCCGACGGCAGTCAGGCCATATCTCAGGGGGCCGCTGAGCAGGCTGCATCCATAGAGGAGCTGACCTCCACAGTCACAGAGATCGCCGAGCAGACCAAGCAAAACGCGCTGAACGCCGATCAGGCGAGCGGCATGTCGTATGAAGCCAAGGACAGCGCGGTGCAGGGCAACGAACAGATGAAGCAGCTGCAGCAGGCGATGCAGGCCATCAACGAATCGTCCGCCAGCATTTCAAAGATCATCAAGGTGATCGACGATATCGCGTTCCAGACCAATATACTCGCGCTTAATGCGGCGGTTGAGGCGGCAAGAGCGGGTATCCACGGCAAGGGATTTGCGGTGGTCGCGGAGGAGGTCAGGACGCTTGCGGCCCGTAGCGCGAATGCGGCAAAGGAGACCACGGAGCTCATTGAAGGCTCGATCAAAAAGACCGAAGCGGGAACGTCCATTGCGGATAAGACGGCAGCGGCATTGGAGATGATTGTGGTGAACGTTGAAAAGGCCGTCAAGATCGTGGGCGATATCGCGTCCGCGTCCAATCAGCAGGCGACAGCGATCCGCGAGGTGAACAAGGGCATTGAGCAGATGTCTCAGGTGGTCCAGACAAACTCGGCGACGGCTCAGGAAGCGGCTGCGGCAGCTGAAGAGCTTTCGGGCCAGGCCACGCTGCTTCGGGGCATGGTAGACCGGTTCAAGCTGAGAAACAGCAAAAAGCCTCTGGTGCCGGAAGGCCAAGCGCCAAAAATGAAAGAAGCGCCCATGATAGAGCTGGGCAGCGGGGAATTCGGAAAATACTGATAATAGCCTGATCTGGCCGGTGTGGACTTTGGTAGGGGTGTCTGCACCGGCATTTTTTTTATTATCGGTCAGCCGACTTTCTTTCAATGGAATCGTCATAGTCCGGCCTGATTATCTCGGGCGGAACAGACAGGACAGAACCGGCTGGGGCGGCATGCCGTTTGAGCCCGATCAGCACCATGCCGAGTATCACGAGCGCGCCTCCCACCCACTGCTCACAGCCCGCTTTCTCGCCGAGCAGCAGCACCGAGAGCGTCAGCGACGTGAACGGCATGAGCCCTGTAAACGCGGCGGCGGTGCTCGCGGGGCAGCGCTTGATGCCCGCATACCAGCAGATAAACGCGAATGCGGTCACGAATACGCCGTACCAGACGAGCGCGAGCCACTGCGTGATGCCGATAGCGCCGAGTTTGGTCAGCGGCTGCTCGAACAGCATAGGGACGATGCAGAAGACCAGCGCAAGCGCCGATACGAGCGCCGTTTGCACAAACGGGTTCAAGGGGGCGGCCTTCGCGGCCTTGACGGCGCTGACACGCGAGAAGATGTTGAATACCGATTCGCTCGCCGCCGCGCCGAGCACGAGCAGATTACCCCATAGATGATCTGAAGACAGTTGGCTTGTGGCAAGCCCCTGTATCAGCAGCACACCGGCAACGGTGCAGAAAACGCCGGTGAGGCTGCGCGCCGAGACGCGCTCTTTCAAGAATATCCACGCGAGCGATGCGGTGACGGCAGGCGTCGCGCCCGTGAGCAGCCCCGCTTCGGCGGTGCTTGTGCGGGCCACGCCCTGAAGCAGAAACAGTCGGAAAAGGAATATGCCGAAAAGCGCCTGCAGCACGATCATGACACCGGCGGATAATGTCATTTGCCGGATGGTCTGTATCAGTTTTCCGCGGCAGAGCGGCAACAGCGCGGGCAGCGCGAAGCCGAGGCTGACCGCCGTGATGGTGAACGTGCCGACATGGCCGCTGAGCAGCCGCGCGGATATTACGGAAGATCCCGCGAGCGCAAACGCCGCTGTGAGAAACAATGGGCCTGATCGCTTCAAAATGGAAGGCTCCTTTTTCATTTTCAATCACTTGACTTTGTGATATGATTTTACCGAACAGACTGGTATAGATGAAGCGCCAGTTACGCCTAAAATTGAGCATACCAGTTTGGAGGTTGTGATGATAGACCGTGGCAGCGTGCTGCCCGTCAAACGGCAGATATACGAAGCATATAAACAGCGCATGCTGAGCGGGAGCCTCAAGGAAGGGGAGGCGATGCCTTCCACACGCCTGCTCGCCGAAGCGCTCTCGGTTTCACGCAGCACTGTCTGCGAGGCTTACGATATGCTGCTGGCCGAAGGCTTTATCGTCGCGCATCAGGGCGCGCCCACGCGCGTCGCGCCGGGGCTGACCGTGGACAGTGTGCGCCAAAACGCCGCAGACGGCGTTACGGAGCCGCAGCGCAGTTATACGGCGGACTTTAAAACAGGGCAGCCCGATCTGCGCGAGTTCCCGCGGTATGCGTTTGAGCAGAGCCTGAAAAAAGCGGCGTCAGCGCTGCCGCTCGATATATTCGGATACACGGGCGCTCAGGGACTTCCGATGCTGCGCGAGCAGATCAGCGCGTATCTGTTTCGCAGCCGCGGCATCAAGGCGGACGCAAAGGATATATATATCACGGCGGGGGCGACGCACGCGCTGCATGTGGCGGCGGAGGTTTTACGGCCGATGGGCCGGACGATCATCATGGAAGACCCGTGCCATACCGGGATGCGGAGGACGTTTGAACGCAAGGGCTTTACACCCGTTCCCATTCCGGCGGACGAGGCCGGGCTGCGGACAGCCAGTTTGCCGCATTGTCCCGGCAGCCCCGTCTATGTGACGCCGTCGCATCAGTTTCCGTTGGGCGGAATCTTAAGCGCGCCGCGGCGTGCCGCGTTGGTCCGCTATGCGCGTGACAGCGGAAGCTACATCATTGAGGACGATTATGACAGCGAGTTCCGCTATGCGGGCGAGCCGGTTGCGCCGCTGTATGCGATGGACCCGCAGCGTGTGATCTATGTGGGCACTTTCAGCAAGGTGATGTACCCGGCGTTGCGCATCGGCTTTGTGATTCTGCCGCAGGCGATGCAGCAGCAGTGGACCAAGGCGCGCACCTATACTGACGTGCAGAACCCCGTGTTTGAGCAGGCGGCGCTCGCCGACTTTATTGAGACGCGGCGGCTCGACCGGCACATACAGAGGATGCGGCGGCTGTACGGCGCGCGGCGGCGCAGGCTGATGGGCAGCTTCACGGCTGTGTTCGGCGAAAAGTGGCGGCCCTTGGGAGACGCTGCGGGGCTGCACATGGCCGTGCAGTTCGACGGGCTGCGTTTCGATGATAGCGCTGAACGCTTCCTGCGTGAGCAGGGCATACGCGCCGCGGCGGTTTCGCGCCACTGCATTGAAAAAGGGAGGCATGACGATAAGCTGCTGCTCGGTTACGGACATTTGAACGACGCCGAGATCGAAAACGGCGTGAAGCTGCTCGGCAACGCATTAAGACAGCTTGGGGATATCAAATAATGTCTCGTTATCTTAAGCTTTACACGAAAAATCTTGTATTATCGCCGCTAAAAGCTTATAATCAGTAACGTTTGAATTTTTTAATACGGGGTAACTATGCGTAAACAAGACAACATCAGAAACATCGCCATCGTGGCGCACGTTGACCATGGCAAAACAACGCTGGTCGATCAGATGCTCAGGCAATCCGGCATATTCCGTGCCAATGAAGCGGTACGCGAGCGCGTGATGGATTCGGAGGATTTGGAACAGGAGCGGGGCATTACGATACTCGCTAAAAATACAGCCGTCGAATACAAGGGAGTGAAGATCAATATCGTCGATACGCCGGGCCACGCGGACTTCGGCGGCGAGGTGGAGCGCGTGCTGACCATGGTGGACGGCGTGCTGCTGCTCGTGGACGCGTTTGAAGGCTGCATGCCGCAGACGCGCTTCGTGCTGAAAAAAGCACTGATGCTCGGCAAACACGTGATCGCGGTCATCAACAAGGTGGACAGGCCGGGCGCGCGGCCCGAAGAGGTGCTGGATGGGATTATCGACCTTTTTATCGAGCTCGACGCGCACGAGGACCAGCTCGAATTCCCTGTCGTCTATGCCTCAGCCAAGGCTGGAACGGCCTCGCTGAAGCCCGACGAAGAGCCCACGGATATCACGCCGCTTTTCGACGCGATCATTGAGCATGTGCCCGCGCCCGAGGGTGAGCCCGAAGGCCCGCTGCAGATGCTTGTGTCGAGCATCGATTACGACGACTACTTGGGGCGCATCGCGATCGGCCGCATTGAACGCGGCAGCGCGCAGCGCAACATGTCGGCGGCGCTTTGCCGCCAGGACGGCACGGCGCAGAACGTCAAGATATCGCGCCTCTACGAGTTTTCGGGGCTGAAGCGCATCGAGACCGAAAGCGCGCGCTTCGGGGATATCGTCGCGATCGCGGGGCTGCCCGACGTGAGCATCGGCGAAACGGTCTGCGACGCCGAATGCATCGATCCGCTGCCGTTCGTCAAGATCGATGAGCCCACGGTATCGATGAACTTTATAGTCAACAACAGCCCGTTCGCGGGGCGTGAAGGCAAATACGTCACATCGCGCAACTTAAGAGAGCGGCTCTGGCGCGAGATGGAGACCAATTTGAGCCTCAAGGTGGAGGAGACGGACTCGACCGATTCGTTCAAGGTATCGGGGCGCGGCGAGCTTCACCTGTCCATACTGATTGAAACGATGCGGCGCGAGGGCTACGAGTTCTCAGTATCGCGGCCGCGCGTGATACTCAAAAAAGAAGAAGGCGTGACAATGGAGCCGTATGAGCTGCTGCTGATCGACGTGCCGGGCGATTACGCGGGCGTCGTGATCGAAAAGCTCGGGCCGAGAAAGGCATCGCTCGTGGACATGAGCTCCGACGGCGGCACCACGCGCATGTCGTTCAACATCCCGTCGCGCGGGCTCATCGGTTACCGCAACGAGTTTATGACGGATACCAAGGGCAACGGCATCATGAACCATATATTCAGCGGCTACCGCGAATGGGCGGGCGATATCGCCGAGCGGCAGAGAGGCTCGATCATCGCGCATGAGCAGGGGGATACCACAGCCTATGGCCTGTTTAACGCGCAGGAGCGCGGGCGGTTGTTCATCGGCGCGGGCGTGCCGGTGTATGCGGGCATGGTGGTCGGCGAGAACGCGCGGCAGGAGGATATCGTGGTCAACGTCTGCAAGAAAAAGCAGCTGACCAACACGCGCGCGTCCGGCTCGGACGAAGCGCTGCGCCTCACACCGGCGACGGTTTTAAGCCTTGAGCAGTCGCTCGAGTTTATCGCGGACGACGAGCTCGTGGAGGTGACGCCGAAGAACATACGGCTCCGCAAGGCCGTGCTCGATAAGGGCGACCGGGCCAAGCTGATGAAAGCGAACTAAATAAGCCAATCATAGAGTGCTCACTTTGGATTTGCCGTAACTGTTAACCTGTGTGTTGGATTTAATAATGAATATGCTGTCAACAACGGGAATGTAAAGAGGCAATGGGTTAAAAAGCCCAATGCCTTTTTTGATATCAGTATGTCAATCAAGGCCAATCACGCCAGTGTATATCATTTTTCCGGTCTTTATGTCCGGGTCATCCACGCACACTGCAATCAGGTAATACCCCGGGCTGTCTAAAAGTTCAATATGATCCAGAATATCAGGTGCTCTCATGGTTCTCAAAAAATCTACACTGCCGGTTTTTTTATAGATATTCCACGTCTCCTTGGTCAAACGTGAGAAATAACACTGTATGACAGCATCTTCGGAAAAACTTTTATCCGAAACGAGCTTGACCTTGCTGCCCGCCGGAAGATGCTCGCTTTCAAACATATAATTTGAACACAGGGCATATACGCTTAAAGACGAAAACAGTTCCTGAAGCGGGACATCCTTGAAAAAACCCGCAAATACCAGCTGCTGCTGATTTTTGTCCGACTGCAGCGATATCCGGCCAATCTTATCGGGGGCGCTCGGGTCTTCCGGTTCCGTCATCAGATTGTTTTGGAACAGCGAGGCGTAGCGGATACTCGGATCATCCACGTCTTCATATGAGGGTATCGGCGTGCTTTGAAGCCTTTCTTCAAGGATGTTGACTTCTTTGCCGTCCTCTTTTTTTATATCAAAGGAAACGGGCATGTCTTTCCTCTCTGTAACCAATATATAGCCCTGTACATTCTCTATAAAATCCGCAGTTTCCTTTACAGCGTTTTTAACAGCAATGCCCCCCGGGGAATGCGGCGTTGCACCCGCGGAAGCCCCGTTATACCTCAAGGTCACTTCAGTCACCGGAACTTCGCTATAAGTGTGTCCATAATAGATACGTTTGCCGAACAACTCCGTAAAATTCATCTCCCAGCAGTTGCTTCCCTTTGTACAGTTCTGAATCGCATTCCCCTCATCCACATAATACAGTTCGGGATGGTTCTCCCCGTCGTGCAACCCTTCAGCCAATACAAGCGTTCCCTCCTCAAGCGCTGTTTGCTGATAAGCGATAATGCCGTAGGGGGAATCCTTTTTCTTCTCGATATACTCTAATACCACACGAATCGCTGGGGTCAGTTCTTCATAGGCCGTGATGCTGTCTTCGATTTTCTGTTCATTTGAGGGCATTTCAGCCATATTTGGTGTCGGCCCTGTTTCGAAATAAAACGATTCGGCAATTCTAATAAGCTCGTCTTTGGCTATTCCAGAACCCTTCAGGATGCAGGCCATTTGAGAATCTAAGCGTATGTTCAGTGTATACTCACCATCATGAGCGATAATCTCCGCTTTGCCGAGCTCTGGAAAGTCCTGAACATCTTGGGTATAGCAGATTTCCACCAATATGGTGCCGCCCGTGGAGATCGTCGCGTTGTCTTTGTTTTTGGATAAGATGCATTGCTGTATTTCTTTGCCGTTGGATAGCTTCTGCGGCAGGTAAAGGGGCACGATATTGTCGTTTATGCCGACTTCTTTGCCAATATTGGGTGCTTGGATTTCGATGATCTCTGCTGCCGGGGAAGCCGCATCCTGAATCGGCGCACTGCATCCGCTTATAAAAAGGACCATCATCCAGGCTAAAAATATCGACGTTTTTTTCATAGCATTTCCCTTTTTTGTACTGTGAGTAATAAATACGACCAAAGGCTCGATGAAAGGTTCCATTTGACACCTAAGACAACGATGCGGTTCGTTTTAAACAGCAACGAATTCTTTGATAAACGATCATTTATTTCTCGCTTTCATCGGCTTGCGCCAGCGCAGTGCCGTTTTAATGTTATAAATTCAGCAGCAGCAAAAGAACAGCCAGCACAGCAAAAATAAACAAGTCGGAAACCATCGCGAAAACCTCGCCGCGGCTTTCTCTTTTTTTGAAAACGTGAAGCAGCCCGGCAAGACCGAAATAGAGCCCGCCCGCAACGGCGGCGGGCGTTCGAAAGCCGGGGATAAACAGCGAAAGAACAGCGATGAGAGCAAAGCAGACATTGGCAAGCCCGATCTCCCGAACGATGGGCGCGGCGGCATCCGTGGTCATCTTAAAAATCTCTTGCGCGGTAAACTGAGGGCGGACGATCTGTTTTAAGCCCGCGCTGCCGAGACGGCACCCGATGCCGAAGAACACGAACCATTTGTAAGCGCTTTCAAGCAAATCGATGCTGGAAATCATCTGCTCGATGATGATCGCGGCGGCGGGAGCCGCCAGAAAAAACAGCACGATTGAATATTCGTAGAGTCCCCATTTCTTCATACTGGCAGCCCTTTCGTTCGAAGTTATTGGAACACGGCGCCCAAATCCATGCCAAACAGGCTTGTGATCTTCTTCAAACCGTCTTTGATCTCCTCGCGTGAGAAATCAGCGTCTTCGAGCTCATCATCAGAGAGCGCGTTCATCGCCATATAGACGTCAAGCGCGACGGACATATGATCGCGGTTGTCCGCATCCAGACCGTCGAAAAGAATGTCCTCGGCTTCGCCGAGCCGCCGCTGTTCAATAAGCTCCATCAGCTGCCGATACCAAAGGTCGGTCTTGGAGAGCATCATCCCATCGATGAATTGATAGCTCACGTAATCTTTGCCGAAGAATATCCTCGCGATGATGCGCACAATGTCTTCAATCAGGCGCATCAGGTAATCTTTCTGGTAATACATCGCCAAATCCTGCCTCTCAATGATATCCTTGATTATATATCAAAACAGGCTGGTCTTCCAATAGCCTCAATTACAAATTGATAAATATTGCCACGGCCGGGTCAAAGTGATAATATGAGGCCATCATATACGTATCAATGCGGGGGCACAGAGCCAGTGGAAGAAATAAGCTTCGAAGAGCTTAAACAAAAGCATCTTCGCGACGTTCACGGAATTTACACGTATTATGTGATGAACACGACCGCGACGTTTCATACGCAGGCTATCAGCGTCAAGGAGATGGCGGAGCTCGTCTATTTTGACAAGCCGAAATACAAAGCATTCGTGATGATTGAAGACGGTCAGCTTGCTGGCTATGTGATACTGTCGCCTTATAAGAAACGCGAAGCCTACAGCGATACGGCGGAAGTGGCAATCTACTTAAAGCAGGACAAGCTTGGAAGGGGCATTGGAAGCCGCGCTGTCAGGTATATTGAAGACTATGCGCGTTCAAAAGGGGTGCATGTGTTAATTGCGACGATATGCGGCGAGAACAGACGCAGCATACGCGTATTCGAGAAAAACGGATTTTTCAAATGCGCTCATTACAAAGAGGTCGGTCAAAAATTCGGCAAGCTGCTCGACATCGTGGCCTATCAGAAGATTCTAGACTGATCTTTTCTTATGAATATTTTGTGAAAGTATTTATTTGGATGCTGAGATCAGCGTATAATGCGTAGTAAAGAGGGAGGTATGAGAGCATGAATGATTTTGAAAAGACGGTCAGTGCACAGCGCGCCTTTTTCAACTCGGGCCGCACAAGGGATGTCGGTTTTCGCATTGAGCAGCTTAAAAAGCTCAAGAGCGCGATCGTCCGGTATGAGGCGGATATTGAAAAAGCGCTGTTCGAGGATTACGGCAAATGCGAGTTCGAGTCGTATGCCACCGAAATCGGCCTGATTCTGAGCGGTATCACCGAATTTGAAAAGCGCCTCAAAGCCTGGGCGCGCCCCAAGACGGTGCCCAAAACGTTTGCGACGTTTCACGCCAAAAGCACGATCGTGCATGAGCCGTTTGGCGTGACGCTGATCATGTCTCCCTGGAACTATCCCGTGCAACTCACGCTCGCGCCGCTGATCGGCGCGATGACGGCGGGCAACACGGCGGTGGTGAAGCCGTCGCGGTATACGCCGCACACGGCTTCGGTACTCAAGCGCATTATTGAGGACAACTTTTCGGATGAGTATATCGCGCTTTTTGAGGGCGGACGAGATGTGAATGAGGCGCTGCTCGCCGAGCGGTACGATTTTATATTTTTCACGGGCGGCACGAAGGTCGGCAAGGTCGTGATGAGCGCCGCCGCGCAGAATTTAACGCCTGTGGTGCTTGAGCTGGGCGGCAAAAGCCCGTGCATCGTGGATGAAACCGCGGATATCGCCAAAGCGGCCAAATCGATATGCTGGGGCAAGTTTTTAAACGCGGGGCAGACGTGTATCGCGCCCGATTATGTATTGGCCAGGCGCGAGATCATTCCGGCGCTGCTTGCTGCGCTGAAAAGCAACATCACGCGCATGTACGGCGAGAACCCGCAGCAGAGCCCTGACTTTCCGCGCATCATCACACCGTCTCATTTTGAGCGCGTGAGCGGTCTCATCGATGCAGGTAAGGTGTATTGCGGCGGGCAGACGGACGCGGCGAGCCGTTATATCGCGCCGACGGTGATGACGGATGTGACGTTTGACGATAAGGTGATGGGCGAAGAGATTTTCGGGCCGGTGCTGCCCGTCATCGCGTATGACGGTGAGGATGAGATGCTGCGCACGCTGCAGGCGATGGAAACGCCGCTCGCGATGTACATTTTCAGCAGGGACAAAAAGCGCGTGCAAAAATACCTTGCGATGCGGTCATCGGGCGACGCGGTGGTCAACGATACGCTCATTCACATTACGAACCCGCATTTGCCGTTCGGCGGCAAGGGGAGCTCCGGCATGGGCGCGTATCACGGACGGCACAGCTTCGAGGCGTTTTCGCACAAGCGCTCGGTGGTTTACCGGCACCTCGCGCTTGACCTGCCGCGCTATGCGCCATATCCCAAGAAGTTTGGGTTTATCAAGCGGTTCTTATAATCAGTGGCAGCGCGAGCACGGCTCGCGGCCTTCGAGCAGTGCCTGCTCAAGCGTGACGGGGATGGCTGTATCTTTAAGAAACGCGCAGTCCGCTTCATGATACTTTTTCCCTGTCGGTGTGACATAAACGACCGTCTCGTCTTCGGGGATGCGGATTTCGGAATACGGCGGCTCGGTGGGCGCATCGCCGCGCAGCACGACGCCGCCCTGCGCCGCTTTTTCGTTAACGCAGCCGCACAGCAGCAAGGATATGACGATGAGTATGATGACAAATTTCTTCATATTATTCCTTATAACCAATATATAATTATTGTACCAGATAAATGAAGGATGCGGCAACCGCATTCGCGCGTACCTGCCTATGCAAAAGAGTCTATTTGGTTTATAGTTAAAACATCAAACAAGAGGGAGGGCACGATGGAAAAAACCGTTTTCGACAAATTCTCTTTTTATGCCGGAATGAGCGAGGAAGATAAAACGCTGCTGAGAGACTCGGTGATCCGTAGGGACATCTCTGAGGGGCAGATCATGATGGGCGACAACAGCCGCTGCACCGGCATTCCAATGGTGATGAAGGGACGCCTGCGCATGTTCCGCACATCCGAAAAAGGCCGCGAGATGACGCTATACCGCATTGGCGAGGGCGAGCTTTGCCTGCTGGCCGGCATCTGCGCGATGGGCGACATGGAATACGATTTTTCCATAGAAGCCGAGAAGGACAGCGTGCTCGCCAACATTCCGCCCGATATATTCAAGGAGCTGCTTTACCGCTGCGACTCGTTTCGCACCTATGTGTTTAACGAGCTCGCGAAAAAGCTGATACTCTCGATAGAAACGATTGAGATGCTGATATTCAACAGCATCGAGGAGCGCATCATGGCTTATCTGCAGCATCACGCGAACGCGCAGGGCATCGTGAAAACGACGCATGAGAAGATGGCCGTGGAGCTCGGGTCCTCGCGCGAGGTGATCACGCGCCAGCTCAAAGCGATGAGCGAACGCGGGCTCATTGAAATCAGGCGCGGGCAGATCATCGTGAAAATTCGCTGCGAATAGGCCACGCGTCAAACCGCGTTTAGATTATTTACGGATTTCCTCGAATGATTATCTTTTTTGTCTGTTCACCGCGAATAGGTAACTATGTCACAGATTTATTTTTTGCCGTATTGTATTCTTAATTTGTCGAAGGGACAATATAGTAATAGTATCATTGGAAAGGATGATTGATATGGCAAAAAATATCACAATGGATAACTTTAAATCGGAAGTGATCGATTCGGATAAGCCGGTGCTGCTCGATTTTTGGGCATCGTGGTGCGCACCCTGCCGCATGCTTGGGCCATCAATTGATCAGTTGAGTGAGCAATACAAGGAAAAAGCCGTGATCGGCAAGGTCAACATAGATGAGCAGCGCGAGCTGGCAGAGCACTTCGGTGTAATGAGCATTCCGAGCGTGTTCGTCATCAAAAATGGCAAGGTGGTTGACAGCGCAGTGGGCGTGAGGCCCAAAAAATACTATGAAGATGTGCTTGATAAGGCGATGGCGCTTTAAGCAGCCATCACAAATCCCATATTTGTAAGCAGATTCTAGGTCTCCCCTGTATCTGCTTTTTTTTATGTCCGGATCTCGGCACGGGAAGCGGTCAATACTATCCTTTTGAAAATGGTGACGGTGAAGAACCGGAGGAGGGGTTTTTAAGTGCTGAACACTTTTGCATCGTCGCCTTATGGCGAGAGCTTACACACAAAGTAAAAACAAATCGACGACAATATCAAAAGCAGTTTTCAGATCGTTGGGAGTGCTATTGTACAGTATAAGGGAGGGGGATTGGTTCCACGGTTGAGGGATCATATATATCACGTTTGCGTCTGCAGCGCTTTAACCCACTCCGCGTTTTCCTTGAGCGCGCAGCCGCCGCGGCTCTCCTTAAGCTTGTGATGATTTTCGCGCACTTCGGCAATCAGCCGCGATTTGAGCGCGTCCTTGAGCGGCATGTTGCTGACGCTCGTGTCGGAATACGGCGCGAACGGACAGGCTTCAAGCGCGCCGCTTGCGCTGATGTGCAGAAAGCCGCGCCCCGAGGCGAGGCAGCCGCCGTAAGGGTCTTCGTTGCCCGGCAGCGAGACGACGAGCATGTCGTGCGTCTTGTAAAGCTCTTTTTCGACGGCGCGCAGATGCGCCTTTTGCTCATCCGTCAGACACAGCGTCATATCCTCCGCGCCGCAGGGCACGTACTCGATCAGAAACGCCGCGCGGCAGCCCGCGTCCTGCATCGTTTTCAAATAGCCGGAGCGTACCACCTCGTCGTAATTGACGCTGGTCAGCGTGACGGACACGCCGAAAAGCTGCCCCTTTTTATCAAGGCTGCCCATCACCGACTTAACGGCGTCATACACGCCCGCGCCGCGCCGCGCATCCGTCAATAGTTGCCCGCCCTCAAGGCTTAATACCGGGATCAGGTTTTTGAGCTTGCCCACCGCGGCGGCGGTATCGCCGGTTAACAGCAGGCCGTTCGTAAACATCACAAACAGCAGCTCGGAGTGTTTGTTCGGAAGCTCCAATATGTCCGGTTTCATGAAAGGCTCGCCGCCCGCGATCATCACAACCGAGACGCCGAGCTCAGCGGCCTCGTCCACCACGCGCGTGATCTGCGCTGTGTCCATCTCGGCGCTTTTGTCGCGGTTCTGGTGGCACGCGTAGCAGCCCGCGCACGCAAGGTTGCAGTCGTTCGTCACGCTGATGATGAGCACCGGCGGCACAACGAGGTTTTCGCCTGCAGCCAGCGCCGCGCGCGTCTTGTTCGCTTTGCCGATATGCGCCGCGATGCGCGCAAAGGACGGGATGTAAGCCGGGCGCTTTAATAAAAAGCGCTTGTTCTTGGCCACAGCTTCTGTCAGCGTATCGTTAAAAAGGGCGATGCCGTCGTTCATGAAATCCTCCGGGAATATAATCTGTCATATATAGGACACGTAAGGCCGCATTTTATTGCATCCTTTTTCTGCCTCTTAAGCACCTATTATATATCATATACGCCGATGAATCGACAAAAAGAAAGAACTTAACGAAATATTTTCAGATAAATGCAATAAAACGGTTTTTTGAGTGTCTTACAGTCAGACAAACACAAAAGGAGAGCCATGATGACGGCATCGGGACAGATGTATTTAAAAGCGGTATACTATTTATCAAAACAGGACGATAGTACGTATGTGGCCGACATTGCGCAGGCGCTCGAGGTCACGCGCCCCAGCGCAAGCAACGCGCTCAAAAGCCTTTCAAAAAAAGGCTATGTGGTCCACAAGCCCTACGGCGACGTGAAGCTGACCGCCAAGGGGAGAGAGGCCGCGCTGGAGATGATACGGCTGGACGAGCGCATTCGAAAGCTATGTTACTGCGAATAAAAGCGGCGGAAGGGAGCAGACGCGAATGAGCGGCACGCTGGCGGAGGTTTTTTCGGCGGGCTATGGTAAGTTCAAAAACTATATACGCGTCTCTTTTTCATCGCTCAACGAGTATGACGCGGAGGACATCATCCAGCAGACCGCGATGAATATGATCGGCCTTGAGGAGGATGACCGCATCGGCAGCACGACGTCGTATATATTTGCGTCGCTGAGGAACGGCGCGCTCAATATGCTGCGCAAACGCGGCCGTGAACAGCTTGACGACGCTGTGGAAAGCGCGCAGCACGAAAGCTCCGCGGAGGAGACCGCGATGCGCAACGAGTTGAAGCGCCATATGGAGGCGGCTTTGAAGCTGCTCGACGAGAAATCCCGTTTTGTGTTTGTGGAAACGGAGCTGAACGGCAGAAGCTACAAAGAACTTGCGGAGATGACGGGCGAGCCCATCGGAACGCTGCTCTCCAGAAAGAACAGGGCTGTGAAAAAGCTTTTAACCGTGATGGAAAATTATGAACGTTAACTGAGAGGAGGACAATATGAACGAGGAAAAAAGACATTCAATGGGAGCATTAAGGGTGCTCGGCGGTATCATTGGCGGTGTGTTTATTGCGGGATTTTTCGCGCTGATCATCGGCGCGCTGATCATGGTGCTTTGGAACTGGCTGATGCCCGCGCTTTTCAGCCTGGGCACGATCACCTACTGGCAGGGCTTTGGCATCGCGCTGCTTGCACGGCTGCTGTTTGGCGGAATGGGGCATAAGTGGCACGGCGACGATTACAGCAATAAAGCCAGGTACAGGTATAAGTACAAAACGCACATGCATCATGGGACGAAGCGCAACTGGTGGTTCGACGATGTCTATGAGCAATGGTGGGAATCCGAAGGGGCGAGGAGCTTCGACGCTTACATCAAGCGCGAAGAGGACAAAGAAGATAAGGACGATAAGCAAAAAGACGAATAAAACAAAAATGCGGTACGCCAAAAGCGGGTGTGCCGCACTTTTTTATTGCTGGTCCTTGTGCGCTTTTTCGAGCCGCGCGTAGTGATCCGACAGCGTGCTGTAGAGCAGGTCTCTCACCTTATCCGCGTCGTGTTTTTCGATCTGTTCAAGAAAGGACCGGTGCTCGAGCATGATGAAGGAAAGATTGTCGCTGCTTTCATACACGTTTTTGATGCGCACATAGGCAAGACTGTTGAGTATGCCGTCGATCGTTTTGCAGAGCCGCTTCATGCACGAAAACGAATACAGCGTTTGATGGAAGAGCCGGTTATAGCGGTAGATCTGCTTGGTATCCATGAGCGCCGCGTCCGTATTGATGGCCGCTTCGAGCTTGTCCTCAATGGCTTTCAACTCACTGAGCTGTGCGCTGGTGATTCTTTTGACGGCATGGTACGCCGCCGTGGGCTCGAGGCTCATGCGCATGATAAACAGCTCGAGGACATCCTCCATCGACACGGAAGCGACGGTAGCCCCGAGATACGGCGTGTTCGTGATCAGCCCCGCTTCTTCGAGAATCTTGAGCGCATCGCGGACGGGCATACGGCTGACGCCGAGCTTGGCGCAAATCTCATCGGCATTGAGCCGTTCGCCTTCCTTGAGCGTTCCGTCCATAATCCAGTCGGTCAGCTGCTCCGCGACCAATTCATAAAGACGCTGGTATTTGTGGCGCACCGAGGTTTCGGGCAGCCCGTGTTCGAAGGTTTTGTTGTTTGCCATTGTTTACACCTACATAAAAGAATCAGCTTTATTATATATGCACAGCAGAATAATACCAACATATAATCCAAAAGCAACAAAAAAGTATGCCCTGTATGTCGTTATACAGGGCATACAACAGCGTGCCGGTCAGTCGAGCTCCACGACGAGGCTGACGCCCGCTTCCTTGATGGCCTGGGGTGCCGCGTTGCCGAGCGCGAGCTTACAGTGAAGGTCGGTATCGTGGCAGATATAAAAGCTTTCCATGTTCTGCTTTTTCACATAATCACATGTTTTATCGACCTGAGACTGCGGGACTTCGTCAATGCGCAGGTGCGAGCCGCCGAGATACGTATGGATTTTGTCCGCGCCCGTGAGCTTCTTCGCGTACTCCATGATGTTGCAGATGCCGTAGTGCGCGCACGCCGACACCACGCTGACTTCCTTGCCGTTCTTGTGACGGTAGCAGAACTGTGTGTCTTCATCCACGCAATCGTCGAGCCACTCGCCGTCCTTGAGCCGCTTGGCTGTTTGGGGCACCACGTGCTCAAAATCGTTCGAGCGTTCGCAGATGCCCATGAAGCAAAGGTTCTTGGTGATCCAAAGCGGGCCGGGGGTCATCCGCACGTCGAAATACTTCTTCATCACATCGAGGCCGACATCAAGGCTGACGGGCAGCTTCCAGTTGAACTCGTATCTTTTGAGGAAGATTTCGTCGCTCGTGAACAGAAGGATCGGCTTTTTCTGCATCGCCATGTCCTGATAGTACTTGATCAGATACTTGAAGCCGCCTGTGTGGTCCCAATGGTTATGGGAGAGCACCACATAATCCGCCAGGCGAAGGTCGATTCCCAGCGCTTCGGCGTTTTTGATGAACTTGTCGGAATAGCCGCAGTCATAGAGTATTTTGACGTCTTCGTCTTCGATCCAGGCGGAATACCCGTGTTCGGCGTTGTAATAACGGCTGTACAGGCTTGTGTTTTCGAGTAACAGAGTGACTTTCATAGTGAATACCCCTTTCGTTGCTTAAAAAATGGCGTGATAAGCGTCTTTGTACTTTGATAATAACCCTGTTTTATCACAAAGTCAATGATCAATTAAACATTAATTAAGGATATTGTATCCAACGGCAAGCGGGTACAATATAAATAATACCCCCGGAGAATCCGAGAGTATTATCTTGCGCATAGGTTTATCTAGCGGGTGCGCAATTCTGTCTGTTAAGCGATGCGGCTATATACCATCTCCCCTTTTGTCCCCCACCTGCGTTAATAACGCGCCGCATTCGCTTGGCACCCGATAAGGCTGATGACAAAGGTGATAGGAGAGGCTGCTTATCTGGTACAGTTAAAATATAGCTCAAAAAACTTAACAACGGCTGAACGGATAAAAAATAATTTGAGAGGCGCAAAAATAATGAGGGGTAAAAATAAGCTATAGGAAGCAAGCCCCATTGTCAGTGTGATGCCAAAGGGGGAGATAGACGTACTCTCGCCGGAGAACAATGCCGGAGGAAGCTTGTTTTTTGGGTGATATTGACTTGGGGAAAAGAAACAGCGCTGAGAGGGGCGCTGCTTTTATGTATGAATAAATGGATAGTGAGAACCGCACTATGTAAGTATATGGTATATTCTTTTATATTTCCTGCAACTCCAAATTAAAAAACTCTGAGTTAGATGCTTTCAATATGTATATGGGGATATTTTTGTTTGTAAATTTACTTTTAATATAATCAATTTTACTTTTATCAAAATTTAGACCCAAATAAATAGCCTCCGGGTTTATTGGGCAATTAACTAGTCCTCCAATAAAAGGTGATTGGCTTAATCCATTTGTATTAATAATTCTCCATTCCTTTTCATATGACCAACTGCTATGCTTTAAGTTCATAAGAAAGAAAAGGAGTTTTATTCTCATATCAAATTTTTCATTAAATATCATTTTAAAAAGGTTTGTTATATTATATCGATTTGTTTCATATGAAATTGGAAATAAATCTCTTACAAGGACATTGTCGTCTTTTAAATTAGTAAAATTGTACTCAATGCAATAACCTGTATGGTTATTGGCATAATGAGCCCACATAGGCATACTATAAAGTTCTTCAGAAAAACAACTAATTCTAATATTATCTCGCGCTGAAGAAATAAATCCATTAACAACATCATCAATCGATGTATTTGATTTGATCTTCTCTTTTGATAAAATCTTTTCTAAGAATTCTTCTATATTTTGATAATCCAAATAAACACCCCTGCTATCAAATGGGTCATTCATATCCTTGGGCAGAGTAAACCATAATTTATTGTTAATAACTGTTGATATTCTCTCTTCCTCAAAAGGCTGATATTTATACAAGCTTAAAGGAATATTTATATATTTCAGATGATACGCTTTTTCATATTCTCCAGAAAAATATAAATCAAGGAATTCTTTAAACCAATTTGATTCCATGTTTCGTCTCCAATACAATATGCAATATATAGCATAAAGTTAAGTCTCTTATCATCATTATGTTAATATCGACCAAGTTAAATTTAATAAAGGAGTATTAGCATTGAAACTTTTTTTCTATTTATATCTATATTCAAGCCCAGAAGAACTTCTTAAAAACTCTGCTATTCCTTGAAGATCAGGGAATACGGTAAATTGATTTAGATTCGATAAATCTAAAAACTCTAAAGCGGCTGGTATTAAATCTGCTGGTAATGTTATTTTTTTAATTGCTTCAGGAAACTTACTTTCGATTGGTTCAATCTCATTATGATGTACAGTAAACATGCCTTTTTGTGCTAAAATTCTATCATTAAGAAATATTGGCTCAACCGCTATTGGCGCTTGCGGCGCAAATGGATCATGATCCCAATAAATTTTCTTATAAGAAAACTTATCCTCATCCACAGGAATTTTATATAGCCCCCTAATACTACTTTTTTTATTTAGCTTTAATGGATTTAATAAATATATTGCAGCATCATTATTTTTACTATAGTAAGCGGCAAAAAATAACGCAATTCCAAATGTTTCAGACCAATCAAGTAATCTGGTTGGGATATGGTAATGTTGCATTTCAAATAATGTTTCCCAATCGCTTTCTCTTCGCTGAAGCACTCGATCTGATAATTTGCGAAAACTATCAAACAGGTATTGCTCTTTGTCTATTCCATTTTTATACCTTAATAATGATGGTAACAAATAGAACTTTGCGTTCGAATGACCTCTATACCATATAATATCGTCTTTCCCTAACTCTTCCTTTGCTAGCTTTATTTCTTGGAGAAAATTTGACCAATTGGATGATGCTATTCCTTCCATCTTATTTACTCCTTTTTTAAAATCATAGATTGCTTTTTCAAAAAGCAGATTATAGACACCCCCGCACTATACTGCCTATGGTCCATCCTCTGTTATTATTCTTCCTCTTTCCTCATTTTCCTTCATATTTAGCTAAAAAAGGTATTCGCTAAATTCGCATCTTTAATACCGGTTGCGGCCCTGTTATTTCTCAGACTTATAAATTGCCACATACGCCGCGTTTGACATTTTGTTGGCGGGATGCTACGCTGTGAATGTACAAAAAAGGGAAACACGAGGTTAGAGGAGACACTTATGAGGAGCCAAAACTCCAGACTCGGATATCTGATGAAGCGGCTGGAAGTCACCGGCAAAGAGTTGTCCACCCAGCTCTCCATCGATATGACCACCATCAGCAAATGGAAAAACAATCAGCGCAGGCTGACCTACAAATCGGAAAGCACGCGCAAAATCGCGGAGTATCTGATAAAAAACGAACCCAAAAACAAAGCGGGGGAGATTGCGAAGCTGCTATCGGCCTATCTTCCGGGCCTCAACACGGAAAGTGAGCAGCAGCTTGTCGATGCGCTGTGCCTCTGGCTCGCCGACAACGACGAGCCCGTCTTCGAACAGCTGCGCCCGCAGCTCCAGCAAAACGACATGCAGCAGAATGCGTTCATCGCGCAGGTAAAAATGTTCACGGGCCGCAACGGCGTCAGCGAGGCGATCGCCGAATTCCTGACCTACGCGCTGCAGGTGCCGCCCGACCGCGAAATACTGATGACCGACTTTCGGGATATGGACTTTGAACAGGATGACGCCGAAAACGTGCAGAAATTCATGAAGCTTTTCATCGACGCCGCCAAGTACGGGCATACCATCAAAATCATCGATTGCGCCACGGATGTCTACCGCTCATACAAGGCCGTACTTAGGTGGCTGCCCATGTATCTTTCGGAGAATGTGGAGATATGGCGCTATCCCGGCTATTTCGATCGCGAAACGAGAACGACAACGTTCGTGATGCCCGGCGAGATCGCGCTCAACACCGCGGCGGTCTTAACAGAACCCGTGGTGAAGCACGGCATGCTGTTTGCCGATAAGCCCACGGTGGAGTTTATGGCGCAAAGCGCGCGCAGCGCTCTTGGAAAGTCCAAGCGCATGATCGAAACGGTGGATACCTCGGATACGCTGCATATGCTGGGCATACTCGATGAAAACTTAAAGTCGCGCCAGCTCACCTACATGCTCAACCCGATGCCCACCTTCCGCAACATGAACGAAGACCTGCTGCGCCGCGTGCTCCAAAGCAACGGCGTGGACGCCGAGACGACGCGCGTGTGCATGGAGACCAGCGAAAGGACGCGCGCCATCCGCAACCGCTGCCAGTACCGGCAGATATACGACCTCGATAAGCTCGAAGCCTGCGTGCAGGCCGGCGCCATGCCGGATTACGATCTGTCCGCGATATGCAAAAAGCCCATGCGTATCGGCAGGGATCATTTGAAGCAATATCTGCAGCATTTGAAGAGCATCGGCAACACGGACGATTATTCGATCACGCTGACGCCGTTTTCACAGCTCGAGCTGCTGTCGGCGGATGTCAGCTTTATCGTGCAGGACGACAGCCTTGTGGTGGCCTGGGACGCGCAGCGCTTCACCCGCCGCATGCACTGCCGCGAGCTTGTGCTGGTTTCGGGCTTTTACAAGTATATGGAGGGCATGTGGAAGGTGATTCCGCCCTTGTGCAAAAGCGAAGAGTGGCGCAACAAGCAGTTCGACCGCATGATCGGCATGCTCTGATAATTGGCAATATATTGGCATAGAATATTTTATGAAATATTATTGACATCATATTTGGCAGACTATATAATAGTCTCAACAGAACAGATGATAACGACTGAGCCGACGGCGGCTTGGAAACCGAAACTTAAGTTTTCCAAGCCGTTTTTTAATTATCAATAACCGATAATTCCGGGAGGTCGCAGACTCAAAATGCGTACAACGAAGGCGCCTGCAAGTGATATCTTGCAGCGCCGTTTTGTTTTTACAAGCAAAAATTTGATTGCATCGGGGGGACAGTCAGAAAAGTAAAATTATAAATTCGTGGGCAAGTCGGGCTTTTGCCCGCGCAGACCACGCCTTGCGGTTTTGCGCAGTTTCGAGTGTAGCGAGGAACAAGGCGAAGCGAACAAAACCGGATAACTGGCGGAAAACCGTAGGGTTTTCGCCAAAGCGAAGCGTAAGACATCGTTCCAAAGGCGGAAGGATTTCACTATATCAAAAAGTTTATGAGTATAAAAAGGAGAAGTATCATGGGAACAAAAAAATTAGGGCTTTTTAGCGGTGTGGCGGTGTGCGTGGGCCTGATCGTGGCCACGAGCTGTCTGATCTCTCTGGGTAACGGTGTCGGCCTTGCGGGCAGCGGCTTTTTGCTTCCGCTGGGTATCGCGATGATATTGAACATCTTTGTGGCGATCTCGTTCGGCGAGCTGCATTCGCTGATGCCCAAGGTGGAAGGCGGCCTCGGGCAGTATACGCTCGCGGCGATCGGGCCGGTGCCGTCCATCATCTCAAACGTATCGGCATACGTTTTCTGTATGATTCTCGCGGGCGGCGCCGAAGCGCTGATGTGCGGCATCGTGGTCAGCGAGGTGTTCCTGCCAGATGTGAACCCGGCCATCATCAGTGCGGCGGTTGTTGGTATATTGTTTTTAACGAATATGAGAGGGATCGACCTTTTCTCAAAGGTTCAGAACGTCGCGGTGACGCTGCTGATCGGCTCGCTCGCCGTGATGGCGATTTTGAGCATGTTCGGTCTCGGGTCGGGTCAGACGATTCCCGCCGAAACACAGTCGGCGCCCGCGATCACAGGCTTTGGCGATCTTGCGAGCCTGTCGGCCATTGCATTTTGGCTGTTCATCGGCGTCGAGTTCATCATACCGGTTGCCAAGAGCTTGAAGAACGCGAAACGCGATGTGCTGCTTTCTATGATGATCGCGCTGGTCATACTGTTTGTGGTGCAGGGCGCGCTCGGCGTCGGCATGACGCACTATGTGAAGCTCGATGAGCTCTCGGTCTCGACGATGCCGCATATGCTGTTTGCCGAAAACCTCATGGGCGATGCCGGCAAGTACTGGATGGCGTTTGTGACAGTGCTGGCTGTGGTCAGTACGCTCAACACAGTGCTCGCGAGCAGCGCGCGCATTATGGGCGGCATGGCGGGAGAAAAGATGTTGCCGCAGGGGCTCGCGGTCAAGAACAAGAAGGATGTGCCGTACATCAGCCTGTTATTCATGGCGCTGGCCATGCTCGCGGTCATCATCAGCAACCCGGGCAACCTCATTATACTGATACTCGCGGGGTCGTGCTTCTGGCTCATTTCATACATCTTCACGCATATCAACGTGCTCGTGCTGCGCAAAAAATATCCCGACGCACCGCGCAACAAGAAGCTCGTGCTCTGGGGCATTCCGCAGATACTCGGCATCATCGGCTGCGCTTACATGATCGTCAACATCTATCCGGATCCGGCTGTCAAGGCGCAGATTTTCTCGATATTCGGTATCGCGTTTGCCGTGCTGGTCGTGTTCTCGGTGCTCTGGGTGCGGTTCGGCATGAAGAGAAGCGTGTTTAAGGCCGAGAAGATCGAAGACATGGCGATGACTGATGAAGCCGTTGAACCGGCGGAATAAATAAGGAATTAACGGGGGGATTGAATAATGGCACTGGATATACTGACGGGCGAAGAGATGCTGTCTCACGACGACATCAAGCGCTTGATCAAGGAAAAATGCATTGACATGATAAGGCTCGAATACACCGATATACTCGGCGTGAACAGAGGCAAGATGATGCCCGCCGAGATGATCGGCGAGGTTTTCGAAAAGGGCATCAGCTTCGGCGCGGGCAGCATGTGCATCGGATACGACAACAGCGTGTCGTTAAGCGAGGGGTTTATCGAGACGAACGACGATATGAAGGTCGTGGCGGATCCGTCCACATTTGTGGTGCTGCCCCATGAGGAAAACACGGCGCTGCTGCTCGGAGACCTTTATTATCACGGCAAGCCCATGAAGCAGTCTCCCCGCGCATTTCTCAAACGCATCGTGAGGGAATATCACAAGCTGGGGCTCGACCCGATCGCGGCAAGCGAGCTTGAGTTCTTCGTCTTCAAAAAGGAGCCGGACGGCAGCGTGACGCCGTATACCGACAAGCAAGCCAACTGCTATACGAGCAACAAGCGCAGCGACCCGCAGGGGTTTCTGCGCAAGCTCACCGAGGCGTTCAAGAACATGGATTTCAATGTGCTTTACATGAACCATGAGTACTTCCCGAGCCAGTTTGAGTACAACTGGGCTCACGCCAAGGCGGTGCGGTGCGCGGATGAAGCGGCGCTGTTCAAATCGATCGGCAAGGATATCGCGGAGACGGACAACATGATGGTCACCTTCATGGGCCGTCCGCGGTATGCCGAGGGCGGCAGCGGCTGCCACTTCCATCTCTCGCTGAGCGACCTCGAAACGGGCAAGAACATATTCGGGGACGTCAGCAAGGAGGATGGCATATCCGACACGATGAAGCATTTTATCGGAGGTATCTGCAGGCACGCGCTTTCCTTAACGGCGTTCCTCGCGCCCACGGTCAATTGCTACAAGCGCTATCAGCCCGACTCGTTCGCGCCCGTCTTCATCGGCTGGGGCTACGACAACAGGACGACCTACATACGCGTGCCGCAGGAGCGCGGCGGCGCGACGCGCGTCGAGGTGCGCGCGGCGAGCGCCGCGACGAACCCGTACCTCGCGCTTGGCGGCATACTCGCGGCAGGGCTGGATGGCATACAGAATAAAATCGAGCCGCCCGAGGTGATCACCACCGATCTTTACCACGACGATTCGCGCCAGAATGAGGTGGTGCCAAGGAGCCTGTTTAAGGCGCTGAGCCTGCTTCAGGGCGACGAGTGGTTCTGCGAGAACGTGGGCAATGAGCTGGTTGACATATTCGTCAACTTGAAAATGAGAGAGATCAACAACTTCAAAAAATACGTGACCGACTGGGAATGGGATACCTATTCGTATCACGTGTAGGACAATTATGGAAGGGCATTTCAGGTAAAGGAGAGGGTTAATAATGTGTGGGATTGCAGGAGTTATCTCCAGGCAGCAAACGAATATATCGCAGAGCCTGCTGGCTATGATGGAGCTGATACAGCACCGGGGCCCTGATGCCGCGGGCATCGCGGTTTACGGCTACGGCGGTAGCTCGACAGTGCTGCGGTCAACGATGAAGGGCAGGGCGCTCTCAGCCGCGCTGATGGAGACGGTAAGCGAATACGCGACCGTGCTCGGGCAGCAGGTGGCCGACTGGAGCCGGGGCATCATATTTTCCGAGATGAAGCTCGAGATGGAGGAGAAGGACATACCGGCGCTGCACGAGGCGATCAACAGGGTGCCGGGGCTTGCCGTTCATTCGGTCGGCAAGGGCATGAAGGTGTATAAGGAAGGCGGCTTGATCGGCAACCTGATCAAAAACAACGCGATCGACGCGGCGGGGGCTACGCACGGCATCGGGCATGTGCGCATGGCCACGGAGAGCGCGGAGGATATCAACGCGGCGCATCCGTTCGTATCGCCGTTTTATCCCGATCTTTCCATCGTGCACAACGGCCAGTTCACAAACTATTTCAACATGCGCCGGTTTCTTGAAACCAAGGGCGCGACGTTTAAAACGATGAACGATTCCGAAGCCGCAAGCCATCTGATCGCGTACGCGATGAAGGAAAACGGCGGCGATCTGCAGGCGGCGCTCGAATACGCGCTCGATATGATGGACGGCGTGTTCAGCATCATTGCGGCGACCTCGACGCAGGTCGGCTTTGTGAAGGATAAGCTCGGCATCAAGCCGCTGCTGATCTACGAGGCGGACGACATGGTGCTGCTCGGGTCCGAGCAGATCGAATTCACGGCGGTGAAGCAGGATGTGTACGCGGACGAGATCGGCCCCGGGGAGGTGAAGGTATGGAACGTATAGACGCGGCGGCGTTAAAACCGCAGGAGCTCAACGTGAAGCTCGCGGGCATGACAGGTGAAATCGTAATTGAGAATCCGCATTCGATGCACAACATGTGCGCGGGAGTCAAAGGTGATATGGACATCCGCATAGAGGGCAGCACCGGGCTTTATACGGGCAGCTTTCTTGAAGGGCCGCGCGTGACGGTGGAGGGCAACGTCGGCTGGTACGCGGGCGACGACATGATGGGCGGCGAGCTGATTATTAAGAAAAACACGGGCTCGAATGTGGGCGCGTATATCAATGACGGCACCATTGTGGTGTATGGCAGCACGGGCAGCCGCGTGGGCTACGGCATGAAGGGCGGCACAATCATCGTGTGTGGCAGTGCGGGGCGATGGGCGGCGCAGATGTCGATGGGCGGCAGTCTGATCATACTCGGAGCCATCGGCCCCTCGGCGGCGGAATCGATGTACCGCGGCGCGGTGTTTGTGCGCGATAAGGACGCGCACGACAAGCTCGGCAGCAATGTGTTCATTGATGCCGTGGCGGCGCAGGAGCAGGACATGATGGGCTCGCTGTTTGAGAAATACGGCATCGGGGCCAGCCCGGATGAATTCCGCGTGATACGGCCCGCAGTTTCGGGGCGGCATACCTACACGCTGTTTAAACCGGTGTTGAAGCCGGACGAAGCGCGCAAATACGCAGTGAAATAACCGCTTTGACATCATAGAAAGCGTATCCATTGGGCGTTGGCAGATAGTCGATTAGGCCAGTTAATTATATCGAGCTTATTGATTTCAAAGTGGATTTGAATACACATCTGTTTTAGCATTACGTTCCGGCAGTGAACTCCCTCCGTCAAATGTCGGATTTCATCCGTCATTTGCCACCTCCCTCGTCGAGGGAGGCAGGGGTGCGATGCCGTGCCGACAGAGTGTGTACTATCGGAAATAATTACCGTCGCTCAGTCTGTGAATACACACGCATCATGGAATCCGCTGTATGCACGAAATTTAGCTCCTCTGGAGGGGGCTGTCACCGACAGGTGACTGGGGGAGGAAAATGATGTTAAGATGTTCTTGATTGTTTCTTTTCGTAACAATGACCTAGTGAACGCTTTTCTATCAATCACCAACAGAATTATACAATCATGCGTCCGGTTTGGGGCGCAGGCAGGGAAGGGATTAATATGAGTGGCAACATTAAAGAACCCGCCGATACGGCCAGAGGGGTTTGGAATAAGGATACGATCGCGGAGATCGACTACAAGGCGTCGGCAGGCAAGCACCGCATACGCGGCTGCGCGACCCCGAGGGTGATGCCAGGCTTTGACGATTTGATGATACTGCCGGGGCAGATGACGCGCATGACCGTGGACACCTACCGCGAGGACTGCGAAACGCGCACGGTGCTCGGCAAGCGGTTTGCGAAAAAGCCGCTTGTGATCGAAACGCCGGTGATGATCGCGGGTATGTCGTACGGGGCGCTCAGCAAGGAAGCCAAAACGGCGCTTGCCAAAGCGACAAGGCTGGTGGGCACGGTGATCAGCAACGGCGAGGGCGGCATACTGCCCGAAGAGCTGGATAATTCATACCGCCAGTCGATACAGGTGCTCGCCAGTCGCATGGGCTTTACGCGGCGCAACCTCGAAGTCGCCGATATGCTCGAGTTCGTGTACGGCATCGGCGCGAAGCCGGGGCTTTCGGGCCATCTGATGGGCAGCAAGATAAGCCCCGAGGTGGCGGAGCTTCGCAAAATACCGATCGGCATCGATCTGCACAGCCATCCGCGCACGGGCGACGCGTTCGGCGCGGACGACATGGTCGTGAAGATGGAGCAGATCAGAGAACTGACAAATTTCGAAATACCGATATTCGTGAAAATAGCGGCGGGCCGCGTGAGAGAAGATGTCAAGATCGCGGTGAAGCTTGGGATCGATGGCATCATCATCGACGGCTGCCAGGCGGGCACGGGCGCCGCGCCAGTGATGGCGACGGATCACCTTGGGATTCCCACAATGCCCGCGCTTGTGCAGGCCGTGCGGGCGCTCGAGGAGATGGGCGTGAAGGATGAGGTGAGCCTCATCGCATCGGGCGGCATCACGAACGGGGCCGACCTTGCCAAGGCGCTCGCGATCGGCGCGGACGCGGTGGCGATCGGTACAGCGGCGATGGTCGCGATGGGATGCCGCGTGTGTATGCGCTGCCATACGGGCAAATGCGCGTTCGGCATCGGCACGCAGGACCCCGAACAGCGAAAGAACCTTGATATCGACGAGGCGGCGCAGCGCGTCGCGAACTATATCACCGCGATGACGAGCGAAGCGGTGCTGCTCGCGAAGGCCGCGGGCAAATCGAAGCTCAAAAACATGGAGCGCGAGGATCTGCGCGCGCTGACGCTCGAGGCCGCCGCGATGACGGGCATTCCGCTCGTCGGCAGCGATCTCGTGATCGGCGAAGGCTTCGGGTTTACCGCGAAGCAGGGAAACGGGGGCGGATGCGCGTGCGTATAGAGAGACACCCGATCATCGGGGAATTCGACAAGGGCGCGCGCGTGAGCTTTGAGTTCGACGGGCGCAGGCTCGAAGGCTATGAGGGCGAACCGATCGCCGTGGCGCTCAGGGCCGCGGGCGTGATGGTGCACCGGTATACCTCAAGGTTTCACAGGCCGCGCGGGATATTCTGCGCGATCGGGCGCTGCACCGACTGCGTGATGATCGTGGACGGCAAGCCGAACGTGCGCACCTGCGTGACGCCGCTGCTCCCCGGCATGAAGGTGCAGACGCAGTTCGGCGTGGAAGCGGTACCGCATCAACAGTGAAAGGCAAACGGATATGGAAAGGTATGAACTGATCGTCGTCGGGGCGGGCCCGGCCGGGCTGTCGGCGGCGATTGAAGCGGCAAAGGCCGGTATGCGCGTGATCGTGTTCGATGAAAACGCGCGGCCCGGCGGCCAGCTTTTCAAGCAGATACATAAATTCTTCGGGTCGAAAGAGCACAAGGCGAAGATCCGCGGCTTCCGCATCGGCGAGAAGCTGCTTGAGGAAGCAAAAGCGCTCGGCGTGGCGGTGTGCCTGAATGCGACGGTGATGGGCATATTCAAAAACAAAGAGATCACCGTGATGGTGGAAGACCGCATCCGGCACTACAAGGGCGACAGCATCGTGGTCGCCACGGGCGCGAGCGAAAATATGATCCCGTTTGAGGGGTGGACGTTGCCCGGCGTGATCGGCGCGGGCGCTGCCCAGACGATGATGAATCTGCACGGCGTGAAGCCGGGAGAGAGGATACTGATGGTCGGCTCGGGGAACGTCGGGCTCGTGGTCAGCTTCCAATTGAAGCAGGCGGGCTGCGACGTGGCGGCTGTGGTCGATGCGTCGCCAAGAGTGGGCGGCTACGGCGTGCACGCGGCGAAGGTCGCGCGGACGGGTGTGCCGTTTTACATGGCGCATACCGTGGTGCGGGCCGAGGGCGAGACGCGCGTGACCGGCGCGGTGATCGCGCAGGTGGATAAGAACTGGCGCATCATTGAAGGCAGCGAGAAGCGCCTCGAGGTGGATACGATATGCCTCGCGGTGGGGTTGTCCCCGATGTCTCAGCTCACGCGCATGGCGGGCTGCGAGATGGAGGACAGCCGGATAAAGGGCGGCCTTGTGCCGGTCTGCGACGCAAGCGGCGAGACAACCATGCCCGGCATATTCGCGGCGGGCGACGTGGCGGGCATTGAGGAAGCGAGCAGCGCGATGGTGCAGGGGCGCATCGCGGGCGCGGCGGCGGCGAAAAACAGCGGCTATATTACCGAAGATGACTACCAGAAGATATACGACGAATTGCAGAGCTCGCTCTCAAAGCTGCGGCAGGGCATGTTCTGCCACGCGAACAAGGGGCGCACCGATCTGACCGCGACCGACGAAGGGTACGCGCTGTCCGGCACGCTATTAGGTAAGGGCTATATCGGCGAAGCGGAGCTCACGGCGTTCCCGTGCGCGGCGGGCAAAGCCAAGGGCGCGCATGTGGTGATTGAGTGCACGCAGAACATTCCGTGCAACCCGTGTCAGGACGCGTGTCCCAAGGGCTGCATCACCGTGGGTGACTGCATCACGAGCCTGCCTGTGCTCGACGAAAGCGTCTCGTGCAGCGGCTGCGGCCTGTGCGTCGCGGCGTGCCCCGGGCAAGCGATATTTTTGGTGGACGAGGACTTAGGCGACGGCTTTGCGAGCGTCACCATTCCGTATGAGTTTTTGCCGTATCCCGAGGCGGGAGACACAGGCACCGCGCTCGACCGGAGCGGCGCGCCGGTCTGCGAGGCGCAGGTGACCGCCGTCAAAGCGGCGAAGAGCTATGACGCGACGGCGCTGCTCACAATGCGCGTGCCCAAGCAGATGGCGGGCAAGGCGCGGTTTTACAAGAATGGAGGCGCGGCATGACACGCATAGAGAGAAACGCGGTATCGGACGCATTCGAGCCGCGCTGTGACGACGATATGATCATCTGCCGCTGCGAGGAGATCACGCGCGGCGAAATACGGCGGGCCGTGCACGACGGCATGCGCACGCTGACCGAAATTCGGCGGTACTTAAGGGCGGGCATGGGGCTCTGTCAGGGGCAGACCTGCGGCCTGCTCGTGCGCGGCATCGTGGCGCAGGAGCTCGGCGTGAAGCCGGATACGCTCCAGTACGCCACGCCCAGAACGCCCGCGCGCCCCGTGGAGATGAGCGTATACGCAAACGAGGTGAACGGCGATGAGTAGCAATGCGGATGTGATCATTATCGGCGGCGGCATCATCGGATGCGCGGCGGCCTATTATCTGGCGAAGGCGGGCGTAAAAAGCCTTGTGATAGAACAGAGCGAGATCGGCTTCGGCGGGTCTTCGAGAAACGGCGGCGGCGTGCGCCAGAGCGCGCGCGACAGCCGCGAGCTGCCGCTTGCGATGTACGGCGTGAAGCACCTGTGGCCGACGCTGTCCGATGAGCTCGGCACCGACGTGGAATACTGCCAGCAGGGAAACTTAAGGCTCGGCAAAACGCCTCAGCACCTCTCGATCTTGGAAAAGCTCGTGAGCGCGAGCGCGGCGGGCGGCCTTGATGTGCGGATGGTGATCGGCGACGAGGCGAGAGAGATATGCCCGTACATGAGCGACGAGGTGATCGGCGCGAGCTGGTGCCCCACGGACGGCCACGCGAACCCGATGACGGCGACGCTTGGTTTTTACAAGCGCGCGCGGGAGCTCGGCGCGCGGTTCGTGACGGGCGAAGGCGTGACCGGCCTTAAGAAAATCAAGGGCAGGCTCCGTCAGGTGATCACGGACGCGGGCGTGTATGAAGCGGATACGGTGATACTCGCGGCGGGGTACGATTCGCGCGCGATCGCGAACACGGTGGGCATCGACATCCCGATGAAAAAGGTGATGCTTGAGGCGCTCGTGACGGAGATGCAGCCGCGGATGTTTGACCAGATGCTCGGCACAGCCGAGGCGGATTTCTATGGGCACCAATCTAAGCACGGCTCGTTCGTGTTCGGCGGCTCGAGCGGCATCGACGAGTTTACGACCGATCCAGAGAGCACCATGACGACGTCGTTCACGGCGCCGAGCATATGCCGCGGCATCATCAAGTATTTTCCCACGCTCGCGGGCGTGAAGATCGTGCGGACATGGGCGGGGTGGATTGACGACTGCGCGGACCATGTGCCGGTGATCAGCACTGTGGATGAGGTGCCGGGGCTCATCGTCGCGGCGGGGTTCACGGGGCACGGCTTTGGCATATCGCCCACGGTGGGGCTGCTGCTCTCACAGCTCGCGATGGGGCAGGAGCCGGTGCTCAGCCTGCAAGCGTTTCAGTATGACAGGTTTAAAGCGAAAGCGTGAAAGGAGATAGAGTGATGGATTTAGCAAGGACGAATTATTCGTCGGGCGCGCCCCTTGAGGAGAAGGTGGGGTACAGCCGCATGGTGAAGATGGGGCCGTTCGTGTTTGTGGGCGGCACAACTTCCGTGCAGCCGGACGGCAGCGTGTATGGCGAGTACGACGCGTATTTGCAGACCAAGTATGTGCTGGAAAAGCAGGTGAAGCTGCTGGAACAGGCGGGCGCGAAAAAGGAGGATGTGTTTAAGATCAAGGCGTATATTACGGACATTGCCAAGGGGGCTGAGGCGTGCAGGGCTTACAGCGAGATTTTTAAGGAGATCAAGCCGCTGTTTACAATGGTGGGGACGAGCGCGCTGAACAGGCCGACGCAGGTGATAGAGATAGAGATGGAGGCCATAATACCCGAGTGACCCGAGGAGAGGAATATATTGGAAAAGGAACAGCGCCGTGATGGCGCTGTTTAGCTTTTTATCATTTTTAAGCTAACATAGATTATTGTCAACATGATAAAACCAATTCAATTTATACAAATAACACCGGTGCCTATCGATTGTTTTTTATTTAACGTATTAAAATCGATTTTGGCATCATTAATTAATTGTATGTACTGAACATCTTTATCTGAGAATGAAGGCCCGAGTATAATAAAATCTATGAGATCAGCATTTATTTTAATATCAATAAAATCTGTATCAGGTTTTTTAGATTTACGTAGATTAAGCGCCGCTCTGTATTCATTTTCCTCTTCCCAAAATTGGTGCTTTAAAAAAGGTGCTGTCTTTTCAACTGATTCAATAAACGAAAACATTGTGTTGACAAATGACTTTTTCAATTGTATTTCGATATAGTGAGGCTTACCAACATATTTTCCCATTTTCATTGTAAAAGCTGTTTTGATTTTTGGAATAACTTTTTGCGATTGGTCTTTTTCAGCTTTTAATTTATCAAAATAATTCAGGGCATCCTTAAAGAGAAAATCAAGCGCAAGTATCTGTTTTTGGGGAGTGTAAAATACTGGTGATAATAATCCGGAATCACAAAAATCAGGCTTTTCTCTTTCTAATAATGCAAGAAATTTATCTCTATTTATGCCTATACAAACGCCATTATAATCTCGTATGTCATCCACGCTTACTGTTGGTCTATTTATTGTATAAGCATCCCATAGTAGCCTAGAATCATCCTTGTCCGTGAAACAACTAACATATGATAGATACTGTCTCTCATAGGCATCCCTCTTAAAGTATCCCATTAAATGATCTAATAATTTTTCGTTATCCTCAGGTAAATCATGGCTTTGCACTTTGAGTTGTTTAATGATTTCTATAATGTATTTGGTATCTAGTAAATCATTTGATTGCGTACTTAATTTGAATCTCCAAGTGCCATATTGAAGTATACTTTTAAATTTTTCAAAGCTCGTATAATGAAAGATGGTCCTAGGTATTAATGAATCATATCTATTGTTTTCTCTCTCCATGACTGTAACCCCATATAGTATTAAAATTAAATATTATCGCTTGATTTTTTCCAGTCCTTAACAAACAGCAATTTTGTCTTTGAAAGCTTTAGTACCATACTCTTATTGATTAGATCAACCGTCGCTTGACCATATGAATCTATCTTATCTATTGCAATAAATATCTGCTTTTCGAATGAATCGTATATAGTAATGATATTTGAAATAGCATTATCTTCAATGTTTTTTAATAATGGTAAGTCGTGTGCTAAAGCTGGCAAACATGTTAAGCGCAGCAATGCTATATCAAATGCAATAAGATTTGCATAAGCTGTGCCTGTACCAGTATCGCCATAAGTATTGAAAATGTATCTGTTACCATGAATAGATAATAAGGGTGGCCTCCTGTTATCTGTGTAAATTTTCTGATTAAGGGCATTCATCTCAGTATTTATAGTACCACATATCTCGTCAATCACTTTTTCCCTTAGCTCGGTTAAATCTTTTGAAGCAGAAGATATACTTTCGTCTATTTGCTGCTTCTTTGAATAATAACCATTCTCACTTGTTAACTGATTAATACTTGCGACCAGTTCAACAACTCTATTCAATGCTATTTTAGGGGCATTTTTGACTTGCAGTTTTTCGTTAATTTGCTCGTCATAATCTTTGATTGTGGCTTCTAAGTCCGCTATTTTACTTTTTAATTCTTTTTCCGTCTCTTTAAGTTCATCTTTTAAAATCTTTGTGATTGAGCTATGGAATCCATCAATTTTCTTAATTTGTTCAACGTTAAAATCAGGAAAGTAGTTCACAAATTCTTCAAGCTCAGACTTGAGGTCTATATTCTTATTTGCAATATTCTCGATTGTCCTTCTAAGTCTACTTTCGAGGGCATTGCGCTGAACAGCCAATTGGCTGCGTTGTTTCTGAATAGCCAGTATTTCCTTGCTGATAATAGCTTCAATATCTGCGAGATTGCCCTCAATATTGTTCCTTAATATGGTAAGTTCTGCGTTAAACCCCTCGATTTTTTCCTTGTTTTGTTTATATAAACTTCTCGTAATATTTGGTATGAGCTCCCTTTTCATCGCTTTGCCAAGTACTTCTTTTTCTTCCGAGAGTGATGCCAACTGTATTTCGAGGTTCTTAATCAAATTATATTTGTTAAACAATATAACTAAAGATGTAATTGAATTGACGGCTGGCTCTTTATCAAAATATTGAATTGGCTTTTTCTCGTTTAGGTTTTCTTTACCGTATACCCTGAAATAACGTCCAACAATGTATCTAAAGCTTACATCAGTTATAGTTATCTCATATTTCTCTTTAAGAAATTCCGTAAAATTTTCAATGGAGATCCTTTCTCTTATTTCAAAGTCTAAGTTGCATAAGTAAACATATTTATACTCAGAAGTTGAACGCATAAAATAAAACTCTTGTTCACCAAATTCAAAGCTAAAGAAGAATTCATGTGGCTCCAAGTTATCGACAGCATCACTCTTCTTAATATAATCGTCTCCACCAAAAACAAAATCAATTATCATTAAAGCAGTGGATTTACCAATGGAGTTTGCTGCGTTATCGTCACCGACAACGGCATTAAGTCCCTTGTGGAAGGTTATCAATGGCTCAGTAAATAAGCTGCATTTAATTTTTTTTAGCATAGCTTTCTAAAACTCCTTTTTCATCCATGCCTATTTTTCCAAGCACATACAAAACATCAAGTGCTAGTATATACTCATTCACATCCTCAAAATACGGTCTAGTGCTTATAAAAATTTCTCCGCAGGGCTTTTTACTTATTTCAAGTTCTTTTAATATAGAGACTACTTTTGATAAGACGCATTTGTTGAAAGGTATCAATTTATTCGGAAGAATCATTTGAGAACACCTCGCAATTCTGCACAAAGAAGGAAATAATTATTTCACAAGCTTCTTTTGATTCGTTATCTGTCTTCTTATCTAGCCAATCAACTAATGTCCAAAATATAAATTCTTGGTCATTGTTTATCTGTTTGAGTTTTATACAAGCTGCTTTTACTTGTGTAGCTATTAAATTAAATGTAAAGGGTTGTTCTTTATCAATCTCAATAAATAAAGTCTTTATATAATCAAAATAATCAACCACGTTTTGCTTAATTGTTCTTTTTGTGAGAGATGGCAAGGTTCCATCTGCCTTATCATCGATTTTTAGAGAATCTAGACTCAACTTCCCTGAATCATTATCGATGTCAACAATTCGCAATTTATTTAAAATCACAAATATCTTGCTTTCTATCGTGTAAAGAGAATATATATTTTTAGCTTTGGACTTGTTGATCAACTGCTCTTTAATACCAACCCATTTTCTGTATTCTTCAACTGTTCTTGGGTTATCAAATTTCGTATGACAAATTGGACACACTGCTAAAGTATTATCTATATCATTTACATTATCAGAAAGTCTCTTCTCATTTTTTAGCAGTTCAACTTCTTCTAAAGTAGCATTTTCAGGATAAATATGTGCAATTTCAAATACCTTATAGAATCCGTCCTTTTTCTTTTGAGTCAACGCGTTATCGCAAAGGGGGCACATGCCTTCAACTTGTCCAAATAAAATCAATTTTTGGTTTTCAGTAAATTGATGCTTTGTCGATTGCACAGTCTCACCCCGCAAATTCTTCTTTTATACCAATAGCCCATTAGTAACGTAAACGCAGCCTCATTCTGTCATTATTCGCCCTCTTTCGTCAAATTCCTTCATATCCAGCATAAAAAGGCACGGCATTATTCCCGCCCGCCGCGCCGAACACAAAAAGCGCCTGAACTTGTTCAGACGCCCCGCGTTATGCTCTCTATCCGCCGATAGGCTGTTTCTATCACTCAATCCACCCGCAGCTATTTAGCGTCCTCCCATATCATCTGCCGCAGCCTCTCGGACGGCGCCAACCCCAGCTCAGCCTTCAGCGCCCTCTCATATCTGTTATACGCCTTCACCGCCGCCGCGCGGTCTCCCGCCCCCAGCTTGGCCTGCAAAATCCTCACCACCGCCGCCTCCTCACACGGGTCATACAGCAGTATCCTCTCCATCGCCTCGCATGCCTTGTCCGTCCGCCCGCCGCCCATATAGCCGTCTGCCAGACTGTACTGCATCCTCTTAAAATCCGCCTCGAGCTGTGCCTTGGCCGCCGCGGCCCAGTCATACGCCTTGCCCTCAAGATACTCTCCCGAATAAAGCGCGGCAACCGCCTCCATGCTCTGCGCGCCGCCCGCGCCCGCATTGAACCGGAACAAATCGCACTCGATCAGCCCGGTGTTGAGCCTGTACCCGTCCAGCTCGCGCAGCAGCAGCTTCGGAAACCCGAGCTCGGCCAGCGTCGTCCGCAAATACGTGCACGTCACGCGAAACAGATTGGCGGATTTTTTCGGGTCCAGCTCGGGCCACAGCGTCTCCGTCAGGTGCTCTCTCGATTTCGCCCGGCCCTGATGATGGATCAGCAGCGCGAACAGCTCCTCGGCCTTAGCCGTTTTCCACCGTATCGCGGGCGTATCCTGCGCCTGCGCGCTCACCGAAAACTGCCCGAAGCACCTCACAAAAAGGCGCGCGTTATCAACCGGCTCCGGCCTTTGCGCGTATCTGCCCTTCAGCAGCTCAATCTGCTCCGTAAACTCGTCGCCGTCGAGCGGCTTTAGCAGATACCCGATGGCGTGCGCCCGAAACGCGTCCAGCGCGTACTGGCCGTAGGCGGTCACAAACACGATCTTGATAAAAGGATCGATCTCCATCAGGCGCTCGGCCAGCTCAAGGCCGCTCATCTCCGGCATCTCGATATCGAGAAACGCGACATCCGCGGGCCGTTTTTTGATATAATCAACAGCATCCTCCGCGTATAAAAACTCGCCCTCTATCGAGACATCGGGGTTTTTGGAGGCGACGCGGTGAAACCATTTGAGCGCGGTGCTTTCATCATCCACGGCGATGATTTTGAGCATAGTCAATCGTCCTTTCTGTACGGAATCTCAAAGCTCACGCGCGTGCCGGTGCCGCTTTGGCTGCTGATATCAAGGCCCTTGCCATAAAGGCGCATCAGCCGCGCGTTGATATTATATAGCCCGATGCTGCGGCCGCGCGGCTCGGTCACGAGCCCTTTGAGCACATCCTCGGGGATGCCGATGCCGTCGTCTTCCACGCAAAACACCATGCTGTCGCCGTGGCTGGCCGCGCTCACGGTCACGCGCCCGCCGCCCTTGCGTTTGCGCAGCCCGTGCTTGATCGCGTTTTCCACGAGCGGCTGCAAGGTCAGCGGCGGCAGATGCACCGCCGGCAGCGGCTCGGGCAGCGCGAAAGCCACCTCAATGTCGGCGAACCGCGCGATTTCGATCGAGGTATAGGCGTGCACGAGCTCGAGCTCCTTCTTGAGCGGCACGATGCCGCTGAGGTTGTCGTAATCGAGCGTGCGCCGCAGATACTTGGACAGCGAGATGATCAGCCTCCCGGCTTCCTTGGCATCCGTTTCGCATCTTTCCGCTATCGTGGTCAGCGCGTTGTATAAAAAGTGCGGTTTCATCTGCGCGCTCATAAACGCCGTTTCGGTGTTATTGAGCTTATTGAGTGAGGTCTGCAGCTCGCCCGTTAACCGCTCGGTGTGGCGGAAGGCCTCCGCGTACCTTTTCGCGAGCAGCACCACCTGCAGCACAATAAACCCGAACAGCGTGAGGGGGAGCACATAGCTCATCGCGATGGCCCGCAGATAGATGAGCGTGTCGATCAGCGCGCCCGAGGCCAGCAGCAGCATGCCCGCCAGAAAGAACACGGCATCCCGTTTGCGGCAGGCCGCGGCCTTTGTGGATAACCAGATGCCCAGCGCGCACGCGGCCCCGACTGTGAGCAGATACGGGGTGAACACAAACGAATAGATGCCGCTGGGCGCGGCAGCTATGAGTAGCAGATACGCCGCGTTGATAATCAGCAGCGCTTTGAAGGGGATAAGCGGTATGCCGCCGACGTACAGCTCCCGTGTGAAATACAGCATCGCAATCACGATCATGGGTATCGATGCGGTGACGAGCTTCGAGCCCAGCCAGAAAGGCATGGCGGGAAACACCTGCATAATGAGCGTCGCGTTGGAAAGCAGGCTGCGCAGCGCCACCGAGACGCAGAGCACAGCAAACCAGACGAGCTCGCGGCTTTTTCTTCTGAAAATATAGAGTATCAAATAATAGAAGGCCGAGAAAAGGCTGACGGATATCAGTATCAGGTCAACCGACGCGCCGAGGCTGGCTTCGCCGCGAATCTGCGCCGAGGTGCCCAGCCGGAGGCTTTGGCCCACACCGCCGTACACGTGCGCCGTATTTTTCACCTGCAGAAGCAGCTCAATATCGGAGGCTTCGGAATAAAACTCGTATGTGCGCGGATGCAGGTAAACGGGCTCGCTGTTTGCGAAGCTGCCGTTGGCATCCAATAGCTCGCCGTTAACCCACAGCGCGTATTCCGTATATATTTCCGGCACCTTTAAGCCGTACAGCCTCACGGCGCCGTCCGTTTTGACATCAAGGCGGTAGGTGGCACGCCCGTATGAGCCAAGCCCCGCGTATTCCGTCCAGTACGACGGCAGGCTCATATAGCCGGTCGGTTTGGCGTCAGTAAAATGGCCGGGCGAGATCAGCTCATCCCAATAAAAGGCCCAGCTTCCGCCCAGAGAGACGTTCCCCTGAGCCGCAAAGTCCCAGCCGGAGAGATCCATGAGCCCGTTTTGGGCTGTGGATTGACCGGGAGCTGCGCTTTGACATCCGGCAAACGCCAAAACAATGATGAGCGTCATTACGAGCACACAACGCCTGCTGACCATATGCGATAACCTCGGTTTGGTAGCATTAATAGCATCATCATATCATAAAAAATTCAATTGTTTCTCATTTTTCGACATTTTTCTTCAATTTGTTGTGTTGTTTTAATTAATTTTTAACTGCCTCATGATACTGTTAAGCTGAAAAACGAATATGGTGAGAGTGTATTTTATGCCTGTATGCCGGGAGGCAACGGGAATTTTGTATATCTGAAAATATCTGATATGAAATGTGGGGGTAAAGCATAATGCACAGAATGAAAAAGGCGCTGTCGTCTATTTTGGCGGCTATACTGGTTTTCTCCATGTTCCCGCTCGGGATCGCGCTGGCCGCGGGGGAACCCGGCATCACGCTTGGCAGCCCGATGCTGACGAGCAATACGTATTACTATCCGAACGCGGCTGTCGTCGGTGACAGTATCAGAACCATACTCATCAGCTTTTCCGACAGCGTCACCGGCGGAGATGAGATCGTTCTGCCCTCAACGCCGGCAGGGTTTACAGTGTCGGCAAGCTCCGCAAGCAACAAGTACACCAAGCGGATCAATCTCAATGCCGGAACAGCGGCAAGCGCCGTTCAGGATTATATACGCAACATCGGTTTCCGCATCGCGAACGCGACGCAGTCGGTTAAGATCACGGTCACCTCGGAAAGCATCACATACGATACCTTTTACAATATCGATACGGAGCATTATTACCAATACATACCCGACACAAAAAGCTGGACACAGGCGTACGACGCCGCCAAGACCATGACGTACATGGGCCGCACGGGCTATCTGGCCACGATCATGACACAGAGTGAGGACGAATATGTCAACTCTCTGTCAGACGGCAAGACGGGCTGGCTCGGAGGCACGATACACAAAAATTCCGGATCAAAGGTGGACGCTGCTGGCGGAACCTCGGGCAGCCAGCTATATTATTCGAGCATCGATGTGACCGGCGTGGTCGGCACGGGCTGGTATTGGGCCTGCGGGCCCGAAATCGGAACGACATTCTTCAATACAAACAGTTTATATCCCAATGCGAATGCCTCGAATGCCTCAACGGTGGATGCGGCAAACCTCACAACTTATTTTAACTGGGCGCGCGGCACAGTCTCATATGAACCGAACAATCAAACCGCGTCTGTGGGTTATACAAGCGGCGACTATGAAGCTTGCCTCACAACGCTGAAAATAACGGGAAACACCGGAAAGCACGGGACGGCCTTTTCCTGGAACGACAAGCAATACAACACCGCAGGCCCCGGCGAATGGGACGCCAAGGGCTATTTCGTGGAGTACGGCGACGCGCTGAAGGGCAACACGGCCACCGTGAGCACCACGTTTGCTTCCGACAACGGCACATTGCGCAAGCCATCCGGAGATATCACTTTAACCACAGTCACATGGACGGGAGCCAAAACGTATACCTGCGGCGTTGATCTGCCGGAAACCTCGGCGATGGTGACGATATCGGTGAACAGCGGATATTTCACCGTGCCGTCTCTGGGTGGCGTGTTGACCTTCCTCGGCGGCACGAGCGGGACGGGCTATATCGGCACATACGGCTCCGGCACGCATCTCGACAGCGCGGTCTTTTCGTTTGCGAACGCTTCGGCGGCGGAGGCGCTGCTGAGCGGCATACTTTATTCAACGGACGGCGCAGCGCCGCAGACCATCACGGCCACCTCCAGCACGGTTTCTCCTTTGTCTGGCGACATCTATTTTGAAGGCCATTATTACCGGTATGTCGATTCCGGTTCAAAATCCATTGACTGGCCGAGCGCTGTGCTTGCCGCCGGGGCAACTGCCGACCCGTATTTTGGCGGGCGCGGCTATATCGCCACGGCCACCTCGCAGGCGGAAAATGCCATATTGCTGCGCCTCGTTGAAAACGGTGCGGGCGGAGACGACCATTGGGACGACGCCTGGATGGGCGGGCTTTGGCAGCGCAACACCGGTTCGCTTGATACGCCGACGGTCGTCAGAGGCACCGATGGCAGCGAGATCACTTTTAATAATCTTTATGCTGTCAGTGATAAGAAAACACTTCTCAAGGACTATACGAAGGATTTCTCGTTTGGCTTTAACTTGTCCGTACCCAGTACGTTTATCTGCAACAATTACGGGACAATCCGGTATTATTGGATAGACGGCCCCGAAGCGGGAGAAGAGCTTCCCAACAACACGGCCGATTTTGCGCCCTGGCACGCAACAGGCGGCACACAGGACGAACCCAACTGCGGTGATTTCATATACATCGGCTGGCAGGGCGCCTATTGGGACGATCTGAGCGTCTTCGCAAACGACAGCGGGAGCAGCTTTGATAAGCTCGACGGCTATATCGTGGAGTTCTCCGGCTTCGACGGAGGCTCCGACGCGGGCGTCGTCAAGGAAGCGACCAAAACCACATCGGCGTATACGGCCACAATCAACACAAAAATAAACGGCGTTCTTGCCGCGGCACCGGAGACCGTGACGCTTAAGCAGAGCGGCAGCACGGTGGCGACAGCCACAAGCAGCGGAACGGGCGTGTATACTGCCGATGTTCACAACGGCAAATACGATGTCTATATAGGCAGCGCGGACACAGGCGTAGACATCACGATCAGCGGTGCCGCAAACAGCGCGACGGTGGATTATTATACGGTGAGCTTCTCGGTGACCAATGCGGGAACAGCCTCGGGCAGCACGGTATCCGCCACGGCGGGCGGCTCCTCGATCACGAGCGGAGCGGCGGTGCTGGCGGGGAAAACGGTGGTGATCACCGCGGCGGGCGCGGGCGCCACGACGTATGCCTACGCATGGACGGGCGGCGAAACGACGGCTGAGCTGACCATCGCGTCGCTGGGCAGCGCTGTTAACGCAAGCTGCACCGTGACCGGCACAACGACCTACCTGGCTACAGTCAACACAAAAACAGACGGCGTCGGAACGGATGTGACGGGTGATGTTGAATTGTGGCAGAGCGGCAGCATGGCCGCCGCGGCGACAGATGCCGGTGACGGCGTCTATACAGCGCAAGCGGAAAACGGGGCCTATGACGTCTATATTGACGGCGAGGATTCAGAAGTCGATCTGACCATCAGCGGCAATGCAAACAGCGCGACAGTCAATTATTATACGGTCAGCTTTGCCGTGACTGACGCGGGCAGTGCCTCGGGCAGCACGGTATCCGCCACGGCGGGCGGTTCCCCTATCGCGAGCGGCGCGGCGGTGCTGGCGGGAAAAACGGTGGTGATCACCGCGGCAGGCGCGGGCGCGACGACATATGATTACGCATGGACGGGCGACGGCACGGGCGGCGAAACGGAGGCAGTGCTCAACATCGCGTCGCTGAGCGGCAAGGTGGACGCGAGCTGCACCGTGACGGGTAAGTTGCATGTCAGAGTGTCTTTCGACGCACAAGGGGGGACGGTATCCCCCGGGTATCAGGATAAGGTTCTCGGCTTTGCCTACGGCAAGGCGCCGGATGGCACGGATCAGGCCCTGCCCACACCGGCGAAGACAGGCTATACGTTCGCCGGGTGGTGGACGGGCACCGGCGGCACGGGCAGCCGGGTCACCGGTGCCGCCACAGTGACAAACAGCCTGGCGCACACGCTGTATGCCAAATGGACGGTAAATACCTTCACGGTGGTGTATAACGCCAACGGCGGCAGCGGCACCACGGCGTCGAGCACACACACCTACGACGTAGCCAAAGCGTTAACCGAAAACGCTTTTACGCGCACCGGCTACACCTTTGCGGGATGGGCGGAGAGCGCGGACGGCCCGGTTAAGTATGCGGACAAGCAAAGTGTGATCAATCTCACAGCGGCGAACGGCGCGACGGTGACGCTATTTGCCAAATGGACGATAAACAAATACACGGTGACGTTTAATTCAAACGGCGGCAGCGCGGTGACAGCTGTGGCACAGGACTTCGGGACAACGGTCGATTCGTCGCCTGTCACAACGAGGCCCAATTATACCTTCTCCGGCTGGTACAGCGACGCAGAGCTCACAAAGCCGGTGACGTTCCCATATACGGTCGCCGCGAATGCGACGCTGTATGCCAGGTGGACGGTGAATACCTTCATGGTGACATTCTACAGCAATGACTTGGTCTATACGGTCACCAGCGCAAACAGCGGAACGAAGATCGCCGCCCCGGCAGATCCGGTTCGCACCGGTTATACCTTCGACGGCTGGTACAAAGACCCGTCCTGCACGAGCAAGTGGGATTTTGACACCGATACGATCATGGTGAACGTGTACATATACGCCAAGTGGACGGTGAATACCTATACTGTGAAATTTGATGATTGGGACGGCACGGTGCTCAAAACGCAGAAGGTGCAATACGGCAAAGCAGCCGCGGCCCCCGAAGACCCGGCGCGTACGGGATATACCTTCACCGGCTGGAACAGGGGCTTCGATAAGGTTACGAACAACCTGACGGTGACAGCGCAGTATACAATCAACACGCTTATGGTCACGTTTAGTTCCGGCGGCGGAAGCAGTGTGTCCGGCCAAAGCATCAAATATGGAGGCAGTGCAGTCAAGCCCGCGGACCCGGTGCGGGAAGGATATACGTTTGGCGGCTGGTATTCGGACAGTGAGCTTGGCAAAGCGTATGATTTTGCAGCCAAAGTCACGGCGAATTTAACGCTGTACGCGAAATGGACGCAAGCGGCGGAGTCTGCGCAGGCGGCGGCCCGGCTGCTGACGCTCGAGACAGCGTTTGAGTTTGCGAAAGGCGATACGTGGGAATGCATCACGAGCAACTTTGTGATGCTCGGCAGCGCCGGCACCGGCACACAGATTTCATGGACGTCGTCCGACGCGGAGCTGGTCAGTATCCGGCAAAATGCCGACGGGAGCGCGACAGGCGCTGTCACGCGGCCCCAGACCAATGATGCAAGCGTTGTGATTACGGCGGCCGTGACAAAGGATGGCGTCACAGTCACCAAAACGTTCCTTCTCGTGATCAAGCGCGCAGGCGCTTTGAAGGAACAAACGCGCGAGGCGACGAATCGCAGTGCGGCCGTGCAGGTGGGAGACGGCGCCGGAAGTGAAACGATATGCCGCACAACCTTGGAGGACGGCACCGGTATCGATTATGTATCCGTCACAGCCGAGACGGTGCAGGCGCTCATCGATCAGGGCTATAAAGCCGATGGCATTGTGGTCAAGATCGATAACGACGCGGATAAGCCGGCGGATGAGTTTGCGTTTGAGGTCTTCGCGGATACGGTAGCTTCGCTGGCACAGGGCAAGCTCGGTGTCACGCTGGAGTCGCCCGCGGGCAGCGTGACGCTCTCCAACGAGGTGCTCGAGCAGGCGGCGCAGAGCGGAATGTCGCTGTACTTCAGGATTGTGCCGGTGGAGGAGGAAGCCCAGGAAGCCGAGGAATCGTTCTTAAGCAACAGCGCGATATTCTCCCTTGCAAGCACAACGGGTCAGGTGTTCGGCACGCCCAAGACGATACAGACGAACATGGAGAGCTTTGCGACGACCATCACGCTGCCGCTGGAGGGTTTAAGCGAGCAGCAGATTGCCGATGAAGAATTCCTCAAATCGCTGTGTGTTTATGTGGAGCACGACGACGGCACAACGGAACTCGTATACGGCACGCTGGTCTATACGGAAAATGTACCGACGGGGATCCGGTTTGATATCAGCAAGTTCAGCCGATTCCAGATCGTCAGCGTGGCGCAGGAAGCCGCCGCAAGCCCCTTGGTATGGGTGATCTGCGTCGCCGGCGCAGTGCTGCTGATACTCATCATAGTTTTGCTGGCAGTCGTTCGGAAAAGGAGACGCAGGCCGATATAGCTGTGATGAACAAGGCGCAAAGGTTATATCAATACCGTTGAGGACCGTATAATTTTCAGCGCAATTGATTGTATAAAAAAACATACAAGCCCTCTTTCGGACATACACATGTATCAAGTATGGATGAAAGGGGCTTCTTTTATGAAGGAGTATATTGAAGACAGGGTGCAGCGTATTGCGGACTATGTGCTGGAAAGCGGCGCGACGGTAAGACAGGCGGCGAAGACTTTTGGAACGTCAAAATCCACGGTTCATAAGGACCTGACCGAGCGTTTGACGGCCATTTCACCGGCGCTGGCCAAGGCGGTGGCCGAGGTGCTCAAGAAGAACAAGGACGAACGCCACATACGCGGCGGCAACGCCACGCGGTTAAAATATAAGGAAGCGCTGAATAAATGAGATGGCGGTAAACATCCAAAGAGAAGCACTTCCGCATAAAGCCGGCAGCAGCCGGAAGCCGCGCAGAACGCGCGGCTTTTTCAATGCATTCTTATGGCAGGCAGGGTATGCGCCTAAGGCGCATTGCCGAAAAGCCCTTTGTGCGGTATAATACGGAAAAGACGAATGCAGTGAGGGATACTATGCGCAAGTTGGAGATCGGCCTCGGCTTGGCCGCAGGCTTAACAGGAATCATATTGTCGGTACTGTCCATGATGCGGGTGCTGCCCTATACAGCCCAAGATGTGTTGCTGCCGCACGATCCTGCAAGCGTGCAAATCTATGCCATCGTGCTGCTTGCGGCCAATGTGCTCGGTATTGTCGGCGCGCTGCTCGTGAAACGGCATAATCTGCTTGGGTCTATTATCATGTTCATCGTCACGCTTGTCGTGCTGGTCTTCGGGTTCCCGTGGCTGTGCATACCAGCCGTGGTGTATATCATGAGCGTTGTGCTCGCGATGGTCCCGGTCAAATACGAGGAGTAATCGATGCGGCTTGTGACCGGGGCGAGAGGCCATATCGGCAAGGTGCTCGTGAAGCTGCTCTACGACAGCGGCTTTCATGATCTGCGGCTGATGGTGCAGAACGGCGGCGATTCGTCATACATCGAACCATATGCCAAAGAAATTGTCCGCTGCGACATCCGGGACGCGCAGGCTGTGGATGACGCAGTGCGCGGCTGCACCGATGTGTTCCATCTCGCGGGCTATATTCATATGTCCGGCACGGATAAGCAAAAGCTCAGTGATATCAACGTGGGCGGCGTTAAAAATATCGTGGACGCCTGCTTAAAGCATGGCGTTCGCCGCTTGGTTTATGTGTCGAGCATTCACGCGCTCATACCCTCAGCAGGCAACAGTATCGAGGAAACGGTGAATCCCGATCTTTCGCTGTGCGGGGACGAGTACAGCCGCACCAAGCTGGCCGCCACGCTCGAGGTGATGGACGCGTGTGAGAACCGCGGCCTCAATGCCGTCACCGTTTACCCGACCGGTGTGATCGGCCCGTATGATTACCGCACCTCGATGACGGGCATCATGTTTAAAAAGTACATCCGCGCCCGCGGCATTCAGCCCTGCTTCGCCGGTAAATACGATTTTGTGGATGTGCGCGATGTGGCGGACGGCATCATCCGCGCGTGGCAGCGCGGCGGGAAGGGCGAAGGCTATATCCTCTCCGGCGAGGAGTGCACGATCTCCCGGATGATCAAGCTCATCGGCCGGTGCATGGGCAGGGACTTAAAAACAGTCGATCTGCCGGTTTTTGTGATCAGGGCGGCTGCGGGCATATTGAGCGTTTATTACCGTCTTGCGCAAAAGACGCCGATCATCACACGGGAGACTGTGGATGTCGTGACTTCGGGCGTTAAAATATCCAACGAAAAAGCCAAAACAGAGCTTGGGCTTTGTCCGCGGTCGCTTGAAGAAACGATGCGCGATACTGTGAAATGGCATAATGAAAATGAAAAAAAATAATACAATTTTGCTTCAGACCACATTCTACGAAAAATGTACATTTTTTTTCGTAAATTGTCGAAAATTTTCGAATTTTTTAAGTGTTTCGTTTTGTTGTCATATTCAAGTTTATAAATAAATGTTCCATAAATTTAAGGCATCCTATCTGATTTATCGTTCGGTTTTTATTGTCATATATAACCGACTAAAATAAATACGGAGGAATTGACCAATCATGAAACTCAAGAAAAACATGGGAATCGAAGGTAATGACAACGGTGAACAGCTTAAAGTCATGATGGAGCCGACTGAAGCTGCTGAGGAACAGGATGGTCAGACGAGGCGAAAATTAAGGAAAAAGAAACGCGCGAGCAAAGAACCGAAAATACGAAAATCATCTTTTTTGGGCAACATGAAAATTGCGCCAAAGCTGCTGCTCGGATTTTTGCTTGTCGCGGTGTTGGCTGCAGCTATCGGCGGCTTTGCCGTCATGAATATGCTGTCGATCAGCAATGCGGCAAATAACATGTATTCGAACATGTTGAAGCCCGTTCAGGCGGTGGCATCATTATCCGATCTGTTTAGTAAAGGCTGCATCGATTTGAGACAAACGTTAATGAGCGCAGAAGATGACTTGGAAGCCAATATAACGCTGCTTGAAACTGACAGGAAGACGTATTCATCAACGCTGTCGCTGCTTGAAAGCAAGGTGTCTGCAGATGCCAAAGACGAATATCAGACGATGAAATCTGAGTTTGATATCTATATCGCTTTATTCAAAGATGCAATCGATAAAATAAAAAATGGCCAGAGGGATGATGTGTTCAATGACATAATGCATTTTGGCGAGTTGAAAACAGCGGAAGGCAAGGTGTCAAGTACGCTTAACTCCTTGAAATATGTCATTACAGAAAACTCCACCAAACAGGATGCACAAACGAAGGAAACTTCATCGACAGCCGTTAATGTCACCATGGGTGCCGCAGGGCTTGTGCTGATATTCTCGGTGCTGATCGGTATTCTGATTGCGAGAGGCTTCAGTCAGCCGATCAAGAGGCTCACGCAGCATGTGCAGCGGCTCGCGCTGGGCGATACCGATATTACGCTCGCGGTCTATCCGAGAAAGGATGAAATCGGGCAGATGCGCGAAGCGATCGGCACGATCACCAGGTCGATCAAGGCGCTCGAAAGCGATACGTCCATACTGATCGGCGCGGCCAAGGAAGGCGACCTCAATGTGCGCGTGGATGTGGATAAGCATCAAGGCATATACCGCGATATCGTTGACGGCATCAACGCGACGCTCGACGCGACGATCGCGCCGATCAAGGAATCGACCGAGGTGCTCTCGGGGCTTGCGGAAGGCAATCTCGATGTCAGCGTGTCGGGCGACTTCAAGGGAGACTACGCACTGATCAAGGATGCGCTGAATTCAACGGTCGAGACGGTGAAGCGCTACATCGACGAAGTGACGGACATCTTGGAGCACATCGCGCGCGGGGACATGACGGTCAGCATCATCTCAGAATACAAAGGCGGGTTCTCGAGGCTCAAGGAATCGATCAACAAGAGCATCGTGGCGTTCGATGATGTGCTGACTGAGATCGAAACGGCATCCAGCCAGGTGGCGTCCGGCTCCAGGCTGGTATCGGACGGCAGCCAGACGATCTCACAGGGCGCGACAGAGCAGGCGAGCGAAATTGACCAACTGACCTCGACCGTGACGCAGATCGCGGCGCAGGCAAGCCAGAACGCGGAAAATGCAAACAACGCGAATGAGCTTGTGAAGACCGCAAAAGCGGACGCCTCGGTGGGCAACAGCCAGATGGAGAAGATGCAAAAGGCGATGGAGGAGATCAAGTCGGCCTCGGAGAGCATTAGCAGGATCATCAAGGTGATCGACGATATCGCGTTCCAGACCAATATATTGGCGCTCAACGCGGCGGTTGAGGCGGCGCGCGCGGGTGTGCACGGAAAGGGCTTCGGCGTCGTGGCGGAGGAAGTGAGGAATCTCGCGGCCCGGTCGGCGCAAGCGGCCAAGGAGACCACCGAGCTGATCGAGAACTCGATCTCGATCGTTGGGTCGGGCACCAAGATTGCGGACATGACGGCCGACGCGCTGCAGAGCATCGTGAGCGGTGTGGATGAGGCGGCGGAGCTCGTGGCGCAGATCGCCGTGGCATCTGGTGAGCAGGTGCTCGGCATCACGCAGATCAATACCAGCATCGATCAGATGTTGCGCGTGGTGCAGACCAACTCGGCGACCTCGGAAGAGACGGCTGCGGCGAGCGAGGAGCTTTCCAGCCAGGCTGAGATGCTGCGTGATATGGTGTCGGGCTTCCAGTTAAGAGGCGGGAACAGGCCCAATATCACCAGCAGGGAAGACGTGAAAGCCGTTGTCAGTCGGCCTAAAAAGGAGACCATTGTGCTGGGCGGCGATGACTTCGGCAAATATTAAACGCGATAGGATCTGGAACAGCGCTCCAATGGGGCGCTGTTTTTTATAATCGTTCCACCAAAGCCAAAGCGGAGCTTGGGTTTTGGTCGCGTTTTCTTGAAGGAACGAAATGCGTTACTGTGAAATGACATAATGAAAATGAAAATAATTAACGTAATTATGTTAGAAAACCCATATTATACGAAAAACTATACACATTGTTTCGCATTTTGGCGAAAATTTTCGAAATTTCTCAATTGTTTCGTTTTTATTTTCATATTCAAGTTTATAAATAAATGCTTCCATAAAAATGGGCATTCTATCTGATTTATCATTCGGTTTTTGTTGTGATAATAACCGACAAAAATAAATACGGAGGACATTGACCAGTCATGAAACTCAAAAAACACCAAAAAACAAACCAAAGCCATGACAACAGCGAACAGCTTGATGCCATCGTGAAGCCGTCTGAAGAGGCCGAGGTACAAGGCGATCCGGCACAGACCAAATCCAAGAAGAAAAGACGTAAGAGCAAAGAAGCAAAAACGAACAAATCGTCATTTCTGGGCAACATGAAAATTGCTCCGAAGCTGCTGCTCGGCTTCCTTATCATCGCGATACTTGCTGCGGCGATGGGCGGCTTCTCAGTCATGAATATGCTCACAATCAGCAATAATGCAAACAACATGTATGCGAACATGCTTATGCCTGTGAGAACGATGGCCTCGTTATCCGATGTGTTCAATAAAGGATGCCTCGATTTAAGGCAGGCATTGATGGCCGAAGAAGAAAATATTATTGTCTACACATCGCAGCTCGATACGGATACGATGACATACACGTCGACGCTTCAATTGCTCGGAGCCATGGTTCCGGCAGAAGCTGCCGACAAATATACCGAATTGAAAACGGCTTACGACGCCTATGCTGAAGTGTTCAAAGATGCCATAAACAAGCTGAAAAACGGTGAAAGAGATGCTGTTAATGATGATATCATGCATTATGGGGAATTAAGAACGGCGGAAGGTGCAGTGGGCAAAGCGCTTGATAATTTAAAGTTCGTCATTACCGAAAATTCCACGAGGCAGGATACGCAAACCAAAAAGACATCATCCACAGCTGTGTTGGTGACCATCGTGAGCGCGGGCGTGGTTCTTATTCTCTCGGTGTTGATTGGCGTGGTTATTGCGAGAGGCTTTAGCCAGCCGATCAAGAGGCTCACGAAGCATGTGAAGGGGCTTGCCGTGGGCGATGCCAATTTGGCGCTCACGGTTTATCCGAGGAAGGATGAAATCGGGCAGATGCGCGATGCAATCGGCACGATCACCAAGTCGATCAAAGAGCTCGAAAGCGATACGTCCATACTGATCGGCGCGGCCAAGGAAGGCGATCTGAGTATACGGGTGGACGTGGAGAAGCATCAGGGCATATACCGCGATATCGTCGCCGGCTTCAACGCGACGCTCGACGCGATGATTGCACCGATCAAGGAATCGACCGAGGTGCTCTCGGGGCTTGCGGAAGGCAATCTCGATGTCAGCGTGTCGGGCGACTTCAAGGGAGACTACGCGCTGATCAAGGATGCGCTGAACTCAACGGTTGAGACGGTAAAACACTATATCGACGAAGTGACGGATATTCTGGAGCATATCGCGCGCGGGGACATGACGGTCAGCATCATCTCAGAATACAAAGGCGGCTTTTCGAGACTCAAGGAATCGATCAACAAGAGCATTGTCGCGTTCAACGATGTGCTGACCGAAATCGAAACGGCATCCAATCAGGTGGCCACCGGTTCCAGACAGGTGTCCGACGGCAGCCAGACGATTTCTCAGGGCGCCAGCGAGCAAGCGGCCGAGATCGATCAGTTGACGTCGACGGTCACCGAAATCGCCGCGCAGGCAGGGCAGAACGCGCAGAATGCGAACAATGCGAACGAGCTTGTGAAGACGGCAAAGGTGGACGCCTCGGCGGGCAACAGCCAGATGGAGAAGATGCAAAAGGCGATGGAAGAGATCAAGTCGTCTTCGGAGAGCATTTCGAAGATCATCAAGGTGATCGACGATATCGCGTTCCAGACCAATATATTGGCGCTCAACGCGGCGGTTGAGGCGGCGCGCGCGGGCGTGCATGGCAAGGGCTTTGCCGTGGTGGCGGATGAAGTGAGAAGTCTTGCCGCGAGAAGTGCGCAGGCAGCCAAGGAGACCACCGAGCTGATCGAAAACTCGATCTCGATCGTCGGGTCGGGCACAAAGATCGCGGACAAAACAGCCGACGCGCTGCAGAGCATCGTGGGCGGTGTGGATAAGGCGGCGGAGCTTGTCGCGCAGATCGCGGTGGCGTCTGGTGAGCAGGTGCTCGGCATCACGCAGATCAACAGCAGCATCGATCAGATGATGCGTGTCGTGCAGACCAACTCGGCGACCTCGGAAGAGACGGCTGCGGCGAGCGAGGAGCTGTCAAGCCAGGCCGAAATGCTGCGCGAAATGATATCGGGCTTCCAGTTGAAAGGCAGGAGCGAAGCTTCCGTCGGCAGCAGGGAAGACGTGAAAGCCGTTGGCAGCGGGTCTAAAAAAGAAACGATCGTACTCGGTGACGACGGTTTCGGCAAATATTGATAACTGTTAACAAAAACAGCGTTCCAAAGGGGCGCTGTTTTTTTGCGCGTATAAGTACAGCTCCGCAATTGCCGCGGCTGACGACAGAGCAAAAATGATAGCCGAGCATCCCTTGCTCCGTGAAAACGTTCTGGTCAAATTGCCCGCCTTCGCCTGCTGAAACGATATTGGATAACGCAAAGAACGTCGCTATTCGACATAAAATGAGAGTGATGACAGGAAAATATATTAAAATTAGAGATAAAACAGATGAAAATTAAAAAAAATCAAGTAATTGTAAAGAAAATGTTTTTATTTTGAAAATACCAGTTTATAAATAAATGCACGCGTTAATCCCTATCGAATAATTACGAATACGTATTCGGTTTGTTTTGCGTTAAATAAACCGACTAAATAAATACGGAGGAATTGACCAGTCATGAAGCTCAAGAAAGATAAGCAAATCAAAGAAGGTAATGACAAAGGCGAACAGCTTAAAGTCATGATAGAGCCGACTGAAGCTGCTGAGGAACAGGATGGTCAGACGAAGCCAATATCCAGGAAAAAGAAACGCGCGAGCAAAGAACCGAAAATACGAAAGGCGTCTTTTTTGGGCAACATGAAGATTGCCCCTAAGCTGCTGCTTGGATTTTTAGTTATTGCGGTAGTCAGCGCGGGTATTGGCGTTTATTCGGTCACGAATCTGGGTGCCGTCAGTGATATGGTCGATTATATGAACAGCGACATCATTTTGCCCATCAGAAATATGATCACGATAACAGATTCGTTTAAAGAGAGCAGCATACAATTAAGACATGCGCTGATGTCTGACGAAAAGAGTCGAGCGGGCTACCTTTCGGCGCTTAACGCGGCCGATTCGGAGTGTAATTCGGCAGTGTCCATGCTGGGGGCATTGTTGACGGGTGACGCTTTAAAAAGTTTCAATACACTTCAGACAGCTTACGATAATTATCATAAGCTGCTCATTGAGGCCACAACAGCCATTAAGGCCGGTCAAGTCGTGCAGATTGAAGCAGACCTGATGAGTTACCGTGCGCTTCGGTCCGCAGAAACCCAGGTTTCCACCGCGATTGATGATTTGAAATATATAATCAGCAACGATGCCGCCAAGCAGGCGAAAAGCAGCAAAGATTCGTCTTCCAGTGTTGAAATGATTACCATGGCCTGTATTGGCTTTATGCTGGTGGCGTCGGTGCTGATCGGTATTCTGATCGCGAGGGGCTTCAGCCAGCCGATCAAGAGGCTCACGCAGCATGTGCAGCGGCTCGCGCTGGGCGATACCGACATTACGCTCGCGGTCTATCCGAGGAAGGACGAGATCGGGCAGATGCGCGAAGCGATCGGCACGATCACCAGGTCGATCAAGGCGCTCGAAAGCGATACGTCGATACTGATCGGCGCGGCCAAGGAAGGCGACCTCAATGTGCGCGTGGATGTGGACAAGCATCAGGGCATATACCGCGATATCGTTGACGGCATCAACGCGACGCTCGACGCGACGATTGCGCCGATCAAAGAATCGACCGAGGTACTCTCGGGGCTTGCGGAAGGCAATCTCGATGTCAGCGTGTCGGGCGACTTCAAGGGAGACTACGCGCTGATCAAGGATGCGCTTAATTCAACGGTTGAGACGGTAAAACACTATATCGACGAAGTGACGGATATTCTGGAGCACATCGCGCGCGGGGACATGACGGTCAGCATCGTCTCAGAATACAAAGGCGGGTTTTCGAAGCTCAAGGAATCGATCAACAAGAGCATCGTGGCGTTCAACGATGTGCTGACTGAAATCGAAACGGCATCCAATCAGGTGGCGTCCGGCTCCAGACAGGTATCGGACGGCAGCCAGACGATTTCACAGGGCGCGACAGAGCAGGCGAGCGAGATTGACCAGCTGACCTCGACCGTGACACAGATCGCGGCGCAGGCAAGCCAGAACGCGGAGAACGCGAACGACGCGAACGAGCTTGTGAAGACGGCAAAGGTGGACGCATCGGCGGGCAACAGCCAGATGGAGAAGATGCAAAAGGCGATGGAAGAGATCAAGTCGGCCTCGGAGAGCATTAGCAGGATCATCAAGGTGATCGATGATATCGCGTTCCAGACCAATATACTGGCGCTCAACGCGGCGGTCGAGGCGGCGCGCGCGGGCGTGCACGGCAAGGGCTTCGGCGTTGTGGCGGAGGAAGTGAGAAACCTCGCGGCCCGGTCGGCGCAGGCGGCCAAAGAGACCACCGAGCTGATCGAAAACTCGATCTCGATCGTCGGATCAGGCACCAAGATTGCCGACCAGACGGCCGACGCGCTGCAGAGCATCGTAAGCGGTGTGGATAAAGCGGCGGAGCTCGTGGCGCAGATCGCGGTGGCATCTGGTGAGCAGGTGCTCGGCATCAAACAGATCAACACCAGTATTGACGAGATGATGCGCGTGGTGCAGACCAACTCGGCGACCTCGGAAGAGACGGCTGCGGCGAGCGAGGAGCTTTCCAGCCAGGCCGAGATGCTGCGTGATATGGTATCGGGCTTCCAGTTAAGAGGAAAAAGCGAGATTGACATCAGTCATGAAGATGTGAAGGCCATCGGCCGCGAGACAAAAAAAGAGACGATCGTGCTTGGAGACGACGACTTCGGCAAATATTGATCATTTTGCTAAGTGACGATGCAGCGCTCCGGACTTTCCGGGGCGCTGTTTTGGTATCTCATTTGAGTTTTCAAGACACAAATTGGCTTCTCCTTGAGGAGAAGCTGTCGCCGAAAGGCGACTGATGAGGTGTTCGTATAGACAGCTTTCATTCCCACCTCATCCGGTGCTTAGCAGCACCTCGTGGAGAAGGCTTTATCAGCTTTTAAATCGGAGATTTACTTATCAAAAAAAGAAAAGGCATTTTAAGCCTTCTCTTTAATAAAGCACATTTTCCGCTCAGCCCGCTTTGTCCTTTTTTTCATGCGCGAGCGACAGCATGAGCTTTATGCGGTTTAATTGGTTGACCTCGCTGGCGCCCGGGTCGTAATCGATCGCGACGATGTTGGCTTCGGGGAAGCGCGCGCGTATCGGCTGGATCACGCCCTTGCCGACAATGTGATTGGGCAGGCACGCAAACGGCTGCACGCAGACGATGCCGTCCGCGCCCTCTTTCAGAAGCTCGGCCATCTCGCCGGTCAAGAACCAGCCTTCGCCCGTCTGATTGCCGATGGACAGAAACTCGGCGGCGGCGCGCGCCTTCTCGTCGATGAAAGACGGCGGAGAGAAGCGCTTGCTCTGGCTTAATACCTTGCGCATCAGCTTGCGCGAGTTTTCGATCATCGATATCGCGAGGTTGCCAAAATGCATGAACAGCTTGGGCCGCCCGAGCTTCTCGTACTTAAAGCCCGTGTTGTACGCGCAGTACAGCAAAAAGTCGATCAGATCCGGCACCTTGACCTCGGCGCCCTCGTCCTCCAGCACCTTGACGATCTGGTTGTTCGCGGTCGGATGATATTTTACGAGTATCTCGCCGACCACGCCGATTACGGGCTTCTTTAAGTCGGTGACGGGAATTTCGTCGAACTCGTTCACCATCTGCGTGATATGAAGCCTGTAGCTGCGTTTGCTGTAGCGCTTGATATCTTCGAGCGCGATATCGCGCCATTTTTCGTACATCGCCTGCGTATCGCCGAGCGTCTTCTCGTAGGGCCGTGTGGCGAGCGTCAGGCGGTTCAGCAGGTCGCCGAATATCATGCCCTGCATCGCGCGCCGAAGCATGGGCAGCGTGATTTTAAAGCCCGGATGCTTTTCCAGCCCCGCCGCGCTCAGTGAAATCACGGGGATATGCCCAAAGCCAGCGTCGGTCAGCGCCTTGCGGATAAAGCCAATATAGTTGGACGCGCGGCAACCGCCGCCTGTCTGCGAGATGATGCAGGCAAGCTTGTCGGTATCGTACCGCCCCGACTTGACCGCTTCGATGAGCTGGCCGGTCACGATGATGGACGGGTAGCAGGCGTCGTTGTTGACATATTTGAGGCCCTCTTCCACTGCGGCGGTGTCTACCGAGGGCAGCAGTTCGAAGCGGTAGCCGGACGCTTCAAACGCGGCGCGCAGAAAATCGAAATGGATGGGAGACATCTGCGGCGAGAGTATGGTGAAGTCCTTCTTCATGAACTTCTCGAAAACAACCTTTTTGTACCCTTCGGCGCGCTGCTTCACGGCTTCCGCGATATCGTCGATCACGCGCCGCTTTTTGCGTTCCGCGACGGCGGCCGCGAGCGAGCGCAGACGGATGCGGATCGCACCCGTGTTGTTGATCTCGTCGATCTTGAGCAGCGTATAGATTTTCCCGTAAGCCTTTAATATTTCATGCGTCTGATCCGTGACCACCGCATCCAGCCCGCAGCCGAACGAATTGAGCTCGACGAGCTCAAGGCCCTCCGTGCGGCCCGCGAGATGCGCCGCGGAATAGATACGCGTGTGGAACATCCACTGGTCGAGTACGCGCAGCGGCTTGTATTCGCCGAGGTGCGCCACGCTCTGTTCGGTGAGCACCGCAAATCCGAGCGATGTGATGATGGACGAAATGCCGTGGTTGATCTCGGGGTCGATGTGATACGGGCGCCCGCCGAGTATGATCGCCTGCAGTTCGCCGCGCTTGACGCGCGCCATGATTTTTTCACCCTCGCGGCGGATATCGCTCTGGAAGTTTAATTTCTCTTTCCATGCGAGCCTGGCCGCGCGTTTGATCTCAGACGCGGGAATATCGGAAAATTCCTCGACAAGGCGCTTTGTGAGCCGCGAGATCCTGTCCATCGGCAAAAAGGGCATCAGGAAATCGATGCCATTTTCCTTGATTTCGGGCATGTTGTTCTTGATGTTTTCCGCATACGACGTCACGATGGGGCAGTTGAAATTATTGGCGGCTCCTTTTTGCTCTTTTTTTTCATATGGCACGCACGGCAAAAATATCGTTTTGACGCCGCTGTCGATCAGCTTGCGCACCGCGCCATGCGCGAGCTTGGCCGGATAGCAGAGCGATTCGGACGGTATGCTTTCGATACCCGCGATATAAACGCTGCGCGTGGACCGCGGCGATAATTCCACGCGGTATTTGAGCGCGGTGAAAAACGTATGCCAAAACGGATAGTTTTCATACATGCCGAGTATGCGCGGAATGCCGATACGCCCGCGTACGGCTTCACTTTTTTCGAGCGGCCGGTACGCAAACAGCCGGTTGTACGTGTAGTCGTACATATCGGGCAGCGTGTTTTTCTCCGCGGCTCTCTGTATACCGCCGCGTTCACATCGGTTGCCCGATATAAATCTGCGCCCGTCGCCGAAGTGGCTGACTGTGAGGCGGCAGTTGTTCTCGCAGCGTCCGCAGCGCGCGTAGGTCTGGCTGATGCGCATGGCATCGAGGGCCTGCGGCGATAAAATTGTGGAGACCGCGCCGGACGGGCAGCGTCTTTTGGCGATCAGCGCCGCGCCGTAAGCGCCCATGAGCCCCGCGATGGCGGGCCGTACCACCTCGCGGCCCGAGAGCAGCTCGAGCGCGCGCAGCACCGCGTCGTTTAGAAATGTGCCGCCCTGCACCACGATGCCGGCTCCGAGTTCCTCGGGATTTTTGAGCTTGATGACTTTATAAAGCGCGTTCTTGATCACGGAATAGGAGAGCCCGGCGGATATGCCGCCGAGTGTCGCGCCTTCCTTCTGCGCCTGACGCACCTTGGAATTCATGAACACGGTGCACCGGCTCCCCAGGTCCACCGGCTGCGGCGCAAAAAGCGCCGCAGCTGCGAAATCCTGTATGGAGCACGACAGCGATGCCGCAAACGTTTCGAGGAACGACCCGCAGCCCGACGAACAGGCTTCGTTGAGTATGACCTCGTCGATCACGCCGTCCTTGATGCGCATGCATTTCATATCCTGCCCGCCGATGTCGAGTATAAAGTCGGTATCGGGGCGGAAAAAACGCGCCGCCGTATAATGCGCGACCGTTTCCACCTCGCTTGTATCCAAGGAAAATGCCGATTTGGCAAGGTTCTCGCCGTAGCCTGTGGAGGCGGCATGCGCGATATAAGCGTTTTTTGGCAGACGGCTGTAGATATCTGAAAGAATCTCGCGGATCATATCGAGCGGACGTCCCTTGTTGGCGCCGTAATGCGAATAGACGATATCGCCGCTGTCATTCAGCATCACCGCCTTGGTCGTGGTTGAGCCCGCGTCGATGCCAAGGTAGCAAGGACCCTCGCATTCCTCGATCGGCTTGACCGGCACAGCGGCCTTGGCGTGGCGCTGTGTAAACGAGGCATATTCGCTTTTGTTTTTAAACAACGGCGGCAGCGTCACGGACGCATCCTCAAACGCGGATACTGTCTGCGCCATATTGAGCAGCACAGACAGGCGGACCTGCTTTTTGTCGGCAAGTATGGCCGCACCCGCCGCGACGAACATCATCGCGTGCGGCGTGTCCATAATATTCTCACTTTTAAGGTTCAGCGTTTTGACAAAGCGGTCTTTAAGGGCGGGAAGAAAATGAAGCGGACCGCCCAGGAAAGCGACGTTGCCGCGTATCGGACGGCCGCACGCAAGCCCGCTGATCGTTTGGTTGACGACGGCCTGAAACACGGACGCCGCAATATCCTCACGGGCCGCGCCTTCGTTGATGAGCGGCTGAATATCGCTCTTTGCGAATACGCCGCAGCGGGCCGCGATGTCGTAGACGTGCTCGGCCTGCGAGGCCAGTTCATTGAGACCCGCAGCATCGGTTTCGAGCAGCGACGCCATCTGATCGATAAACGCGCCCGTACCGCCTGCGCAGGTCCCGTTCATGCGCTGCTCGGTGCTGCCCGAGAAGTATGTGATCTTGGCGTCTTCGCCGCCGAGCTCAATGGCCACATCGGTGCCCGGGATGAAGGCTTTCACGGCGTTGCTGGCTGCGATCACTTCCTGAACAAACGGGATATCGAGCCATTTGCTCACGCTGAGCCCTCCCGAGCCTGTGACGCAGACGGAAACATCAATATCACCAAGCGCAGCATAAACACTTTGAAGCATCTTCAAAACGCTGCCTGTAATATCACTGAAATGCCTTTTGTATTCGCTGAAAACGGATTTGTGTTTATCGAGAACCACACATTTGACAGTTGTTGATCCGATATCAAGCCCAAAACGGATAGTATCCATAACTTTTCTCCTGTTGCTTATCTGCCAGTATACACCCTGCAAACAATTTAGAGAAGTATAATTTATGCAAAATATATATGAACTTTGGCGGTATATCGGGCTATGAATATTATGTCATCAGCCTTCATATAATGTGGAGGATACCGCTGTTTAAAAGACGCGAAACCTGCCCCAAATAACGCTCTTTTAACTTGGAATTCGCGCCGACAGGACCATTATACGGACATGGCTTTATTACAGTCAAAAAAGCGTTTGTTTGCGCTAACTTGCATAGACGCTTAAAATATGATAAGATAAGCGTACTTACCACAGCACCGCTTGCATGCGGGTCCTATGCCGAAGGCGTCTCACATCTTAAACGCAGTGTCGGCAAATGATGCGCCGGATAACCCGGCTGGCTGCTTCGTCTGCATCATATTAACATTTATTTGGCAGTATTGGTGGCGCCCTGAATGAAAATTTCGGGGGAAAATTGAATACGGTGCCTGATTGTATCGGCAGCTTCCGCGTCCGTTTTTTTGCTTCACGCATATTATGTTTGGCGTTCAATAAATTGAAGTTGTTTATCTAGCTTATCAGGGAAAAGGAGGAATGATCGATGAAAATAAGGATCGGTATGTTTGGCTTCGGGAAAACCGGCGCTGTTGTCGCAAATGAAATTATGAAGGACGAAGAGTGCGATTTGAAGTGGATTATAAGGAAATCGCAGAACAATGAAGGCTTATATGCAAGCCGTCTTCAGGGCTTTGAATTTGACCAGGGCAGGATCTATTCGATCGGCAGCATCAACTCCGATTTCTTTTTTAAAGAGAATCACGTGGATGTGATCATCGACTTTTCCGCAAGCAGCGCGGTGGATACGTATAAGCATGCGGCCCGCTATGCGACACGTATCGTATCGGCGATATCAAAGTACGAGAAGAAACAGCTTGAGCAGCTCAAGGCGCTCGGCAATGTGGTGCCTGTGCTGTATTCGCCAAACATCACGCTCGGTATCAATTTTTTAATCGAGGTATCGAAGGTGCTGCAAAAAATCGTACCCCAGGCGGATATTGAAATCATTGAAGAGCATTTCAAGGGCAAACCGGATGTGTCGGGTACGGCGCTGCGCATCGCGGAAGATCTGGGGCTGGATCGGGAAAAGCATGTGAATTCGATACGCGTCGGCGGTATCGTGGGCAAGCACGAAGTGGTATTCGGCCTGCCCAACCAGACCATCCGAATCGTTCACGAATCTTTAAGCCGCGCCGCTTTTGGACAGGGCGCGATATTTGCGGCCAAATGGCTCATGAGTAAAACCAAGGGTATTTATACGATGGAAGAAGCCGTGATGCTGGGTGCCGCACGAAACCTTCAGGTTTTTGAGGGCAACGCCTAAAAGACCTTGTGGTAGCATCTGCGGCGCTTATGCTGTTCCACGTCGTAGTTCTTCCAAAAATCCTGTACGTGCTTGTTGTCCTCAAGCTCCGGGCTGGATTCCGCGAACTCTACGCCGCAGTTTATAGCTGATTTGGTGATTTCGTTCATCAGCAGCGCCGCAAGCCCGGATTTCTGATAATCGGGATGCACCGCCACGAGATAAAGCTCAACCTCTTTCGGGTGATTGAGACTGTATAACAAATGGGCCCACCCAAACGGGAACAACCGCCCGCCGCTTTTCTTGAACGCCTGCGCAAGCGACGGCGCGGCAAGCCCGAAGCCGATCAGCTTATCGTTTTCATCCACGATGAACTTCGCAAAGGCGGGGTTTAGCAGCGGCGTAAAGCGCCTCAAGTAATCTTTCGCGACGTTTTCCGTATACGGGACGACACCGTACAGATCCTTGTAGCATTCGCTTAACAGCTCAAAAATCTGAATGATGATCGGCGCGGCATCCTTGATCTTTTTAATGTTGAAAAAGCGTATATTGGAGCGTTCCATCACGTGCTGGGCGATTTTGCTCACGCGTTCCACACGCTTGTCCCCTTTTTCGGGTGTGCGGATGCGGAATTCCACCCAGTCGGTATCCTTGGTATAGCCGTGCGCTTCAAAGTGCTTGGGATAATAGGGGTAATTGTATATCGTGACGGAAGTGCCCATGCGGTCGAAGCCTTCCACAAGCAGGCCTTCCTTGTCAAGGTCGGTAAATCCTAAGGGGCCGTGCGCCTCGGTTAAGCCAAGCTCCTTGCCCCAGTCTTCCACGGTTTTAAAAAGCGCGCCCGAAACCTCAAGATCGTCAATGAAATCGATGCGGGTGATGCGGATCTTCTTCTCGTTCCACATTTCGTTGCCCATTTTGTTGACGATTGCGCCGATGCGCCCTACGATCTTGCCGTCCCTGTATGCGAGAAAAAAACGCGCGTCACAATATTCAAAAGAAAAATTGGTTTTCGGGGAATACATTGAGTATTCTTCGGATTTCAGCTCGGGGATGTAATTTTGGACACCCTTGTAAAGCCTATCGGGGAAATTGACGTATTTTTTTATATCGCTGCTGCTCAAGACTTCTTTTATCTCGACCATATCCATACCCCACCTTTTCTTTGATGTTGTTCATTTGTCAAATCAATAGTATAGAACATGTTTCAATAAAAAACCAGCTATTTTACAGAATGATGTATAGAAATTCAGCATACGGCGATAATGAATTCTAAGCAACCGCTTTATGCTCCTTTATGTTTGGCGCAAAGGCTTTGCGCCGTAAAAAGAGCCGCAGAAATCAATTATCCGCGGCTCTTTTTTATCATTTGAAAAATAAAAAAATGAGAAAAAAGGTATTCAATTCCATAAAAAGTGTTTATAAATAATCGGTTCATCCACCACTACAATTTCATATTTGCGAGGGCTGTTTTTAATGAAGAAAAGAGTATCGGTTACGGGCTCTGCTGACAAAAAGGGGCAGATGCCGCGCATAAAAAAATCAAAACACAGGCTCAGCCGAAGGATTATTTTTTGCGTTCTTTCGATTATGGTATTGAGCTTTGTCGCATTTGGCCTTTTTTCATACATCTCATACCAAAATGACATGATCGCCGCTTATGCAAAACGTGCGGTTGATCTTGCACAATCGATCGCGGTGAACATCGACGCGGACAGCATCACACAATACGATGCCACGGGGGACAAGGACGATCAGTATGCGGACCTGATCGCCTACCTGTCCAGAATGAAGCAGATCACGGGCGTCGAATATATTTACATCATGACGGATACGGGGGCAAACTACAAATACATTGCGGACGGCATCGTGGAAGGGCAGGCCGTGGTCAGTGATCTTGGTGATGAAGACAGCTACGATGAATACGGGGAGGAGCCCAAAGATGTGCTCGCAACGGGAGACGCGAAGGTCACGGAGATCTATGACGGCGGAGAAGAATACGGCGACCTGATTTCGGCCTTTGCGCCCATAACCGGCGGCGACGGAAAAGCGGTGGCTGTGCTCGGAATTGATTTAAAGCCGACAGCCATAGAGCAGGGCAATATCAAATATCTGATCGCCATGCTGCTTGTTCTCGTCGGCTCCGCGGCAGTGATTTTCATCATTTTATATCTGGTCATCCGACGCCTGATCACAAAGAGGGTCAACGCGCTGACAGCGGCGGCTCAAGCGCTGGCCGAAGGTGAAGTGAACGTTTCGCTGGAAAACAAATCGAAAGACGAGCTTGGAGATTTATTCTCCAGTTGCGAAGTGATGGCGGATAACATCAAAACGAAGGCGGAAGCCGCCCGGAAAATATCGCAGGGGGATCTTGATGTGCAGCTGCAGGCCGTTTCCGAAAAAGATATTCTCGCCGTCAGCATGAACACGATGATCAAAGCGCTTAATGATTTTTCGTCCGAGCTTTCGAAAATCATTGAAGCCGCAAAGGTGAATGATTTTTCACAGCGCGGCAGCGAGTCTTTGTTCAGCGGTCAATACGCGCAGATGGTGGCCGGTGTCAATACGATACTCGATATGGCCCAGCAGGCCATATTGTCGGCAGAGGGCGCAAAATCCGAATCGGACCGGCAGGCAGATACGCTAAAAGAGCTGCTTAAAAACATAAACGACTCTGCCGAGCAGGTGGCGGAGGGGACGGGCCACATTACGGCGGGCAGCCAAGCCATCTCTCAGGGCGCGAGCGATCAGACCTATGCGATAGAAGCGCTCACGGTGTCCATTGCCGAGATCGCGCAGCAGTCGAACCAAAACGCGCTGCACGCGGGCAAGGTCAGCGAGCTGACCGGCATTGCCAAAGGGTATGCATCGGACGGCAATGAGAAGATGCAGCAGATGCAAAACGCCATGAAGGACATCAGCGAATCGACCGGCAGTATCGGCAAGATCACCAAGGTGATTGATGATATCGCGTTTCAGACGAATATACTCGCGCTGAACGCCGCGGTGGAAGCGGCGCGGGCCGGCGCGCATGGCAAGGGGTTTGCGGTGGTGGCGGAGGAGGTCAGAAATCTGGCCGCAAAAAGCGCCGATGCTGCCAAGGAAACGGCTGTGATCGTGGAAGGCTCTGTTCAAAAGATTGAAGCCGGTACCCGCATCGCGGATGAAACGGTATCGGCGCTACAGAGCATTGTCAGCGGCGTTGAAAAGGTGGAGGCGCTCGTCGATGAAATCGCCGGGGCGTCGAGCAGGCAGGCGGCAGGCGTCGGTCAGATCAACATAGGGATCGAACAGGTGAAGCAGGTAGTGGAGGCCAATTCGGAAACGGCGCAGGAGGCCGCCGACGCGAGCGAGGAGCTCTACCGGCAGGCCAGCTCACTCAAACAGATGGCGGGCGCCTTCATGCTCAAAGAATCGAATTAGCCGTATGCAAAAAAGATAAAGCCTGACAGAGAAGGTGATGGGATTAGATCGCTTGACTCCCCCGGTCACCTGTCGGTGACAGCCCGCTCTCGAGGGGGCTATGGGTTTATCTGAAAACAAAAAAGGCTGGAAAGCCTTTTTTATATCACAAATTTAAGGCTTCTCCTTTGAGGAGAAGCTGTCGCCGGCAGGCGACTGATGAGGTGTCTAACTTCATATCCATTAGGGCATACAACTCATTTATTAATATTGGGCTACCTAATTAATGCAATGGGAGAGGTCCGTCTTCTTACAATAGCTTCTTGATGTCGTCGATATACTTGGGACGCATCGTGGGAGACCGGTAGATACGCCTGAATATGATATGGACCAGCAGCATAAACACGCCCGTCACAAGCGTTTCGGGCAGAATATAGCGCACAAGCATGAACGGCAGAGAGAAGCTGTATCCGAGCATATACACGACGAGCGCGCTGATCAGCTCCTTGATGAAATACGCACCCATCGCCAGCAGAAAAGGGACCAGAAAATTATCCACATAGCGCATCTGGCTGCTTGCAAAATACAGAATCGCGCCTGTGATGAACAACGGAATGGCGTACGAGCCGATCATACCTGTAAACATGATATCGAGCACAATGCCGCAAATGCCGCCGATAATCGCGCCCGTCATATTCTTTTCAACCAACGCGATGGAGACCATTGAGCAGATCAGTATATCCGGCGCGATACCCGCAATGTTGAGATTCACAAACACGCCGCCGTACAATATCAGATTGACGGCCGCGACGGCCGCAAGCATGATATATCTCATTGAAGCGCCTCATCGACATTCAAAATCTTCGAGGTGATGACCATGACCTCTTCGAGGTGGCCGAAATCCACATACGGCTTCACGATGGCTTCATTTCTCATGCCGTCGTTGCTCTGACTGACCTCAACGACCTCGCCGACAGCGACGCCCTTGGGGAATATGCCCGCGAGCCCCGAGGTGATGACCTTGTCTCCCGGGATCAGATCGGCATCGAGCGGCAGATTGCTCATTGTGAGCAGCGGGGCTTCATCTCCCGCCGTGTTGGAGCCGCTGATGGTTCCGAGGTCACGCGTGCGCTCGACGATGCCCGATACGCCGCTTGACGAATCGATGATCGCGAGCACGCGGCTGTAGTTGGCGCCCGTCTGCAGCACGCGACCGATAAGACCGTCGCCGTTGACGACAGGCATGTCCTTCTTGATGCCGTTTGCCATGCCGACATCGATAATAAACACGTTAAACCAATGCCCCGGCGCTTTGCCGATGACATGGGCGGTTTTGCGTTCAAGGTTCGTGATATTGGCGTCAAAATTGAGCAGCGCCTTAAGGCGGTCGTTCTCCGCTTTGATTTCGCTGTAATCCGCAAGCTGGCCTTCGAGTTCGGCGACTTTGGCCTCCAATTGCAGATTCTCCGCCTGAACATCGCTGCCGGAGAAGATTCGGTTAAAAAAGTCTCCGATCGCATCCGTTGCGGAATAGAGCGCTTTTTGCACAGGCGAAAAGATGCTGCCCACCACGCTCTCCGTGCCGGACATATTGTTGTTGCCTGCCGTGACGACGAGGACGACAAGCAATATGATCACCACAATGATGGTTACCATCAAAGGGCGGTTGCGCCATAGGTTCAGCATAACTCCTCCTGTTATATTGTCAGCAGGTATTATAACATAAAACGCTTTGAAGTAAAACAAGCGGCGCCGTTGTTCACAAATTGTCCATGTTCGGGCACTTCGCGGACCGGACGATTTGATCCGCCGAAAGCAAGAGCAGCCCTTATTGTCTGATGTGGCGGCAAAAAAAGAAAGCCCCTTCACCACCGTTAAAAAACAGCGGCGAAGGAGCGGTGGCAGCTTAGAGGTTCTCATCCTTGAGCGCATCAATGATGTTTTCCTTCTTGATCCTGTGCGTGGAGTAGAGCATTGTGGAAAATACGATCACGAGCAGCATCAGCACCGCAAAGACATAGCTTTGCCAGGGCAGCGTGAAGCCCGATATCAGCACGCTTTGCTCCGTCTGGTAGAGCAGGTAAGAAATCGCGACGCTGATCGGCAGCCCGAGGAGCAGCGCTTTGAGCCCGTAGAATATACTCTCGAAGCGGACCATGCGGTTGAAGCCGCCCGGCGTCATGCCCACGCTGCGCATCATCGCAAACTCGCGGCGTCTGAGCGCGATGTTGGTGGACACCGTGTTGAATATGTTCGCGATGCAGATAAGGCTGATCAGTATGATGAAGCCGTAGACGAACACCCCGAGGAACGTATTGATGCTCTGCTGCGAACGGTTCGCGCTCTGTATGTTGTAAAAATTGTAGCTCGACGACGGCAGCCCCTGCAGCATTTGCCCCAGCTGCTTCTCAAGCTTTTGGTCGTCCGATGTGGTTAAGTACATTGTATAGCCAGGGCTGTCCGGAGTCAGACTGTCAAGGGACGCGGTAATCGCGTTGAAAACGTCTGAGGTCGTGATAAATGTGACGCTGGACATGCTCTGTATCAGCGCACCCATGGGGCGCTCATCCGTGACGGCGGCGATGGTCAGGTCTATGGAATCGTCCTTATTTTCAGAATCGGTGAAGAACGGCAGTTTGTCGCCGACATGGACATTTAAAATATTTCCCGCTATCTTCGTGATGACATCGCCATCATTCTGATAATATCCCTGCCCGTAATTGATGAGTATGGCTTTGGGAACTGCCGTATCGGCAAAATCGATATGAGACCCTCCCACCGATTCCACATAAGAGGAAAAGCTTTCGTCATCCAGCGCAATCAGAGTCGCACCGAACAGGGCGGTTTCGTCGAATGTTCCGTATGCTTTCTTTGCCGTTTCAGACAGCAGATCGGAACTGATATCGGTCAAGCCGTCGAAGCTTATCGTCTGCGTATGTCCCGTTACCAGATCGAGCGAAGCGATGTCTTCATTCATGCTGTCACGCTGCATATCGGTAATGGAAGAATAGGAGACGAAGATGTCAAAATTGTAGCCTTCTTCCGTCGCGCTGTAAATCGACTGCGTCATGCTCGCATACATCGAGACCGTCAAAAAGAGCACGACGCTGATCACAAGCGAGACGATGGTCGAGCGGTATTTTCTGCGGCTGCGTTTTAAGTTCTTAAGCGCGACGGTCGCCTCAAACCCGAACAGCGAGCGCGTGAGCCGCGACGTTTTGACGGCGCGGCGCGTGAGCTTCACATCGTGCGAAAGCCGGATCGCGTCGATGGCTGTGATTCTGGACGCGCGTCTTGCGGGCATATAGACCGAGATGAATATCGTGAGCACCGCGAGCGCAACGGTGGCTCCGATGCTCCACAGCGGCACAACCAGATCGAGCGTCATGCCCTCGGATACGTTGATGAATTCGTCGAGCAGCGGCTGTATGGCCCTTAACGTGATGGCCATGCCGCCGATGCCCGCGAGCAGACCGAGCGGAATGCCGATGAGGCCGATCACGAACCCCTCGTAATACATGCTCGCGCGTTTCTGCCGCTTGGTTGCGCCCACGCTGGCGAGCAGCCCGAGCTGCCGCGAGCGTTCGGAGACGGAAATCGCGAACGAGTTGTATATCAGCGATACCGACGCGAGTATGATGATCGCGATGATGATTCCGGCGAAGATGTACATAAATGAAAGCACATTGTCGTAGCTGACCACGCCGTAATAACGCAGCAGCTCATCATGAAACGACACATCGGACTCAGTCGCGCCCGCCTGCTGCGCGAGAGCCGGGACGGCTGTATAGATATCCTTGGTGACCGATTTCATTGACAGCAGCACATCCACCTTGTCGCCGGGGGAGAGCGCTGCGGTATCGAGGTACCCCAGAATACCGCAGCCCGCGGACCAGCTTTTTTCAAAGCTCGGGCGCGCCATAATGCCGACGATTGTAAAGCTGCCTTCAGAACGGGGCACGAGCTTATCGTCAAGCGTGCGCTCGGTTCCCTCTTCGTTATAGATGTAATTGACGCTCGTATTATCAGGCAGCGCTTCGCCCGCGTTGTTGACGCGGTCGCAAAGCGTGAGGTCAAGCGTATCGCCGATTTTGTATGTGACGCCCGCGCTGTTTTCGATCGTTTCGGAGACGATGACTTCACCGTCAGTCTGCGGCAGCCGCCCGTCGAGCAGCTTCACCGACATCTGATTAAAGCCCGCTTCGCTGTACTGCCGCAAAAACAGATACGGCTTGGATTCGTTGACTGTCCCGTTCAAAGCGGCATAGCCGAGATCACGCGAGCAAAACGATGTGTCAAGGCTCTTGTCGCCGGTGACGGCGCTTAAATTCTCCACAGAGACATTCTGAATTTCGGCGTGCCAGATGCCTTCCGAGGCGATCGTGTCGCGCTGTATGAGGCTCACGAACGACGAGAAGAAGACCGATACCGCGGTGAGCATGGCGGCGGAGATGATCACGCCGATGATGGTCACGATCGTTCTTTTTCTGTTGCGCTTGAGGCTTTTGAGCGTAAAGCTTCGCATAACGTTCATTTGCGCATCACCTCGTCCTTGATGATGCGCCCGTCTTCAATATGGATAATGCGGTCGGCCTGCAGCGCGATGTTCATGTCATGCGTGATCAGTATCAGCGTCTGCGCAAACTGCCTGTTCGAAAGGCGCAGCAGCGCGATGATCTCCGCGCCGTTTTTGCTGTCAAGGTTGCCCGTGGGTTCGTCGGCAAGCATCAATGCGGGGCTGTTGATGAGTGCGCGGCCGATGGAGACGCGCTGCTGCTGGCCGCCCGAGAGCTGATTTGGCAGGTGCTTTTTTCTGTCCTCAAGCCCGAGCATGGCGAACAGCTCGTCAAGCTGCTTTTTGTCCGGCTTGCGCGCGTCGAGCAGCAGCGGCAGCGTCATATTTTCTTCCACGTCAAGCACGGGGATCAGGTTATAAAATTGGTATATGAGGCCCACCTGACGGCGGCGGAATATGGCAAGGCGCGTTTCATTGAGCGCGTAAATGTCCGTGCTGTCCACATAGACCTTGCCCGATGTGGGACGGTCCACACCGCCCAGGATGTGAAGCAGCGTGCTCTTGCCCGAGCCGGAAGACCCGACGATGGCCACAAACTCGCCCTTTTCCACGTTGAACGACACATTGTCGAGCGCGCGGACGGTGGCTTCGCCGCTGCCGTATACCTTGCTTAAATTTTCAACTTTTAAAATTTCCATGGCGATGACTCCTTATCTGTATTACAACCGCCATGTTAAACGATGAAGGTGACACGCCGGTGACACCCCGGGTGACGGTTTTGTCATTTTGGCAGCCGCACGGTAAACACGCTGCCGCCCTGTGGATGATTGGCCGCGTCAATGCTGCCGCCCTGCTCTTTCACAATCGCGGCGGCCATCGCGAGGCCGATGCCCACGCTGTCGTCCGAGGCGTTGCTGCCGCGGTAAAAACGGCTGAACACATGCGGCAGATCTTTCAAGCTGATGCCGGGGCCGCTGTCCCTGACCTGTATCTGCGTATATATCGGATTGGCGGCACACGTGACAAAAAGGCATCCGCCCTCGGGCGTGTGCTCCACGCAGTTTTTGAGTATATTGAGCAGCGCCTCCGCCGTCCAGTTCTCGTCGCAACGCAGTGTCACGCCGCCGTCTTCAACGCGCAAGGACTGATTCTTGATTTCGATCGGTATCAGCAGCGGTGCGCAGGCCTTCTCAAGCAGCGTTTTAACCGGCACAGCAGCCGGTTTGAATGTGATGGTTTTGGCATCAAGCTTGGAGAGCTTTAAGAGCGACGATACGAGCCACTGAATGCGTTCGAGCTGGGTGCGCAGGCGCCCGGTAAACTCGCGCCGCTTTTCGTCGGGCAGCTCCGCGTCGCAGAGCAGATCGGTCATCATGAACATCGATGTGAGCGGCGTTTTAAGCTGATGCGAGATATCGGAGAGCGCGTTTTGCAGCACCGCCTTGTCATGCGCGAGCGTATCGCTTTTCTCGCGCAGCCTCACGGTGACCTTATAAAGCTCGCTTTTGAGTATCGACAGCTCGCCTTCCACGTTGTCGCGCACATCGAGCGCGTAGTCGCCGCTGTTGATTTTTTTCAAATAGCTGCTGAGCTTGCCGATCTGGGCGTACCGCCGCCATGTGTAAATGATGAGCAGCGCGGCAAAAAGAAGGCTGCCCAAAAGGCCGATGAGCCCGGCGGGAACGGAAACGGTAAAGCCCGCGGCGGTGACCAGCCCCGAGAGAAAAAGCAGGAGCAGCAGGAAACGCTTGAGTTCGGGGTTTCGCAGCATGTTATTCACCTGCCTTATAGCCAAGGCCGCGCACGGTCTGTATCAGCACGGGGTTTTGAGGGTCGTTCTCGATCTTTTCGCGCAAGCGCTTGATATAAACGGTCAATGTATTGTCGCTCACAAAATCGCCCGCGATATCCCAAATGCCTTCGAGCAGCTGCGTACGCGAGAGCACCTGACCCGGGTGCACGGTGAGCGTTAAGAGCAGCCGGTACTCGAGCGCGGTCAGCAGCACCTCGGCGCCGTTCTTCCACACGCGCGCCTGCTTTGTGTTGATGGTGACATCCCCGAGTATCAGCTCGTCGCTTTTGTCTCCGGACTTGTCCGCGCGGCGCAGCACGTTGCGCAGGCGGGACATCAGCTCGCGTATACGGAACGGCTTTGTGATGTAATCGTCCGCGCCCATGTCGAGCCCCATCACCACATTGACCTCGTCGTCGCAGGCGGTCAAAAACACGACGGGCTTGTCCCCGTGCGCCTTGATGCGGCGGCAGATATCGTAGCCGCTGCCGTCGGGCAGCGAGAGGTCGAGCAGCGCGATATCAAACCGCGAGCCGTCCACGGCGCATTCAGCCTCCGCGGCATTATAGCAGGCGATCACATCGTAGCCTTCCTGCTTCAGTGAGTATTCAAGCCCCATCACAATCGTTTTGTCGTCTTCGACGAGCAGTACAGTTTTCATATTATCACCCGCTTCATTATAGCTTAAAATGGGTATTTATTGCATGACGATTTTGTCATAATATTAACTTGAGAAGGACATTGATCATGAAAAAAAGCATCTGGCAAATTCTTTGCATATGCGGCATAATCAGCGCGCTTGTTTACACGGCGCATGTGGTGATCGGCGGGTTTCTGTGGACGAACTACAGCCATATCACACAGACGATCAGCGAGCTCACCGCCGACGGCGCGCCGGGTTCGCTGTTCCTGCGCGTGCTCACAACGGCGTACGGCGTACTCGCGATCGTCTTTTCCGTGAGCCTTTTCTTTTTCTTCAAAGAGAGAGGCTTTGGCAAAGCGGCGAAAATCGGCGCGGTATTGCTCATCATCATGGAAACCGTATCGCTGATAGGGTATGGCCTGTTCCCGTTGAGCGAAGGCGGCACCGAGATGGACCCGCAGAACATGGGGCACCTGATCGTGACGGTGGTTGTGGTGCTCTGCACCATCACGTGCGGCTTCTTTATCGGGCTTGGGCTTAAAAAAACGGCTTTGCGCAAAACGGGTCTGTTTGTTTTCATCTGTGCGATCATCATGGTGATCGCGGGCGGCATGACGCCCGTGTCTATGGCGAACAGCCTGCCCATCGCGGGCCTTGTGGAACGCGTCAACATTTTCACGCTGCAGATATGGATCGCGGTGCTCTCGCTGAGCGTTTTTACGGCGGACGCAAAAAATTAAGAAAAGCGTTGCATGAATGGGGGAACCGCTGGTATAATAATGTCGCTTGATATATGTGCAGAGTAGATTTTGTGCGTTAAGTGCTCTGGGATGGGATGTCGCCCGGGGACGAAAGGCTTTCAGCCTGCGGTACAGGATCGCGTCCGCTGCTTATGAGAAACCTTATTCTCTTAATGGCGTGTCTTTGCCTATATTCAAGGGAAGGAGGTTTTTTTGTATGAAAAATTTAAACGTTCGTACAATGATCATCATGGCGCTGCTTGCGGCGCTGGGCGCTGTTTTCAGCGCGTTTCTCTCGTTGGAGCTCAATTTCACAGGCGTCAAGACGGTGGAAATTTCATTAACGCCGCTGCCCGTCATGCTCGCGGGCATATTCTTTGGGCCTCTCGCGGGAGGTATTGTGGGTTTTGTGGCTGATACTGCGGGTTTTTTCATGGGCGTGCAGATGGGGGCATATAATCCGGTATTCTCAATAACCATGGCGCTGTTCGGTGTGATCGCGGGACTGTTTTATATGCGCAGCAAAAAGAACTCCATATGGAAGGCGACAGGCGCGGCGCTGACCGCGCAGCTGGTATGCTCGGTGGCGCTGAATACGTTTTTTGTATGGGTGTTTTACGGTGTGCCTCTAGCGGCATTGATTCCTCCGAGGCTGATCGGTGCGGCGGTGGAGCTGCCTTTGTACGCATGGCTGCTGATGGTGCTGATAGACAGCCTGATGCCGGTTGTGAATAAACGGCTGAAGCTGGTCAGCGCGTAGCCGACAGATAGAATTTCAGCGGGACGGGTTGGCTGTCCCGCTGTATTTATATCTATTTAAATTCCGGCAGCGTTTCGAAAAAGTCTTCTGCGAGCCGCATGGTGCCGACATAGACGACCGGGCCGGTCATGAAGACGTTCATGTCGGGCTGTATCTCGATTTCGAGCGTGCCGCCCGGCATATGGACCGTCACACGCGAATCCACAAGCCCAAGCTTATACACCGCGCCCGCTGCCGCGCAGCTGCTGCTGCCCGACGCAAGCGTGTAGCCCGCGCCCCGCTCAAAAATCTCGATCTGTATATTGCTTCTGCTCTGCACCTTGACGATCTGCGTGTTGATATGATTCGGAAAGTATTTGGCCGTTTCAGAATACTGCCCGATCTCGCAGATCTTTTCTTTGGATATCTCGTCCATGGGGATTACGCAGTGCGGGTTGCCGATTGAGACGCAGGTGCAGCGGTACTCCCTGCCGCCGAATTCGAGCGGTACATCGACGAGCGTTTGTCCGATTCCGACCGCACCGACATCGGCGCTGTCAAAAGACAACCGCCCCATCGAAACGCGCATCGTTTTTCCCGATTCGTCAAGATAAGTGACGCTGACCATGCCGCCGAGCGTATGCATATCAAACGACGCGGTATTCACATATCCGGCATCCTTGAGATACGCGGAGAATATGCGCACGCCGTTTCCGCTCTTTTCGGCCTCTCCGCCGTCCGGATTGAATATACGCACGCCAATTATACCGTTTTCGCTGACCGGGCCAATCAGCATACCGTCGGAGCCAAGGCCGAAATTCCGGTGGCAGACCGCTTTGATCATGGAGCCGGTCAGCCGCGTATCGTTTTTTATACAGTCGTAAACAAGATAATCGTTGCCGAGTCCGTGATATTTTTTAAATACGAGTTCGCTCATATCGTCACTCTCCTTTGCAATGATTCATTATACCATATTTTTTCGCGTCTCATCATGGATGCTTTCCGCCGATATTCGGCAGTAATTTAAACGTAATTTTTTTATAAAAAATCACTTTCTTTGTTACTTTCCCCGTCAGCGTGTTATATATATTCTGGTTTATGACCATTTTAAAAATGGAAAAGTCAGTAATTATATGAATAGAAAAGGCAGCGGCGCCTTTGAGTATGCCTGCTTTGGCAGGTTTATTCAAAGGTCTCTCTTTTGAAAGGCGGATAAAATGGGATTTGCAGCATTGGGACAGACAAAAAAGCTTCCTGACATCAAGAGAATACTGCAAAATAAGGATTTAACGGCGCATTTTCAGCAGGTTGTATACATGACGCGGAAGGTCGTCTGCGGTATGGAGGGGCTTATCCGCGGTTTTGAGGGAGGAGCCGTCATCCCGCCCAAGGCGCTTTTTGAAGCCGCGCTGAAAAAGGGACTCACGCTGGAGCTCGACAGGCTGTGCCGTGAGAAGGTGCTTGAAGCCTTCGGGCGCATCTATCCGCAGAATAAAGACAAGCTGCTTTTTATCAACCTCGACGCGTCGATACTTGACCAGGTAAAGGGCAGCGATTATCTGATCAAGCAGGTGCAAAAATACGGCATCCACCCAAGCAACATCGTCGTGGAGATCAATGAAACAAAGGTGCTGGACAACAGCGCGCTCAAAGAGTTTATAGACCGGTACCGCAGCGCGGGTTTTCTGATCGCGCTTGATGACGTGGGCGCCGGTTTTTCGAATCTGGACCGTATTCCCATCGTCAAGCCCGATATCATCAAGGTGGATATCGCGCTGATTCGCGGCATCGAAACGGACTACCACAAGCAGGAGGTGGTTAAGTCATTGATACGGCTGGCCACGCAGATCGGTGCGATGGTGGTGGCCGAGGGCGTCGAAACGGAGCAGGAAGCGATAGAGACGCTGCATCTTGGCGTCAACATGATACAGGGCTTTTATTTCTCAAGGCCCGCCGTACTCGCCGCCGAGCCGTTCGCGAACAGCCGCATCAATATGCTGGCCGATAAGTATAAGCTCCATATCACCGAGACGCTTCGGCACGAGCAGCGCACATACAATCAGATCACGTCGATCGCCAAAAAGGCGCTGACCGAGCTTAATGGCTCGGAGGAATTTGACGAGAAGCTGCGAGGCATCGTCAGCAAGCACAGCGCCGTGGAATGCGCATACGTGCTGGACGAAAACGGTCTGCAGTGCAGTGACACCGTGTTTGGCGCCGGCAAGTGCGGCGCGCGTGACAACCTGATATTCTATTCGGCGCGGGCGGGCGCGGACCATTCCATGAAGCGGTATTATTTTCAGATCACCAACGGCAGGCGCGATAAATACGTGACAGAGCCGTATGTGTCCCTCGCGACGGGGCATCTTTGCGTCACGTTCGCGGAGGTTTTTAAAAACGCGGACAACAAGAAGTTCATACTCTGCATGGACTTTTGCAAGGCGGAGGGATAGAAAAACGCTTTCATACAATCAAAAAGAAGACGGAACCACCGTCTTTTTTATGTCACCCATTTTCGGCTCTTTTCCGAAAAAGATCGCTCACGGGACAGGCTGAATATAGGCAATCAGGCTTTTACACCCTGCGGCGTTTGCCGCAGGTCTGGCAGATCGCGTAGGTTACGGTGTGCGAGCGGCGACCTCTGATCAGCATGAAAAGCGCGATCCAGCCGATGACGGGGATCAAAAGCAGAAAAATATAGAAAAGCGTGAGCAGACAGCCGCGCGGGCGCTGTTCCGCGACCGCGGTCACAATCACATTCTGGCTGCTGCATCGGGAACAGATCATAATAACCTCTGGTTCGATTTATACCGGGACCACTGATATAATACAGTATAATTGAATTGCGGTCAATGAACAGGCCCGGTGAGCGTCAGCCCATAATTTTAAGCAATTTTTCGATCACAGTGATGTACTCGCGGCTGAAGGTATTTTCGTCCTGCTTGAGAATTGAGATGGCGTCTCCGATGCTTTTGGCAGGACGGTACGGACGGGCCGATGTGATGGCGTCCAGCACGTCTGCGATCATGGCGATTTTGGCAAACGGGTGGATTTCATCCGAGGTGAGTCCGTACGGATATCCGCTGCCATTCAGACGTTCATGATGCTGAAGTATCACATCGAGGCTTTCCTTCGGCAGGTTATATGCCTCAACAAGGCTGATCCCCAGCTCGCAGTGCTGCATTACGAGGACCATCTCCTTTGGGGTTAAAGAAGATTTTTTATCGATGATGTCTTTGGGTATTAAAATCTTGCCGACATCATGAAACAAAGCGCCGATTGCCAGATTTTTCAGCTGCTTTTTATCCATGCCGATATTTTCAGCAATGATGAGTGAAAGCAATGCGACATTAATGGAATGCGTATAAACCCAGCCATACCGGCAGCAAAGCGTGTTGATAATCAATTTCCATGATTCATTTTCCGAATCAAAAATCACATCGCCAACTACTGCCGCCGAATTTTCGAAAATTTTCTTATTGCACGTTTGGAATGCCGTTTCGATCGCGGTAGTATCGATTTTTTGGTGTTTACATGGGGGCATTGGATATTGTTTAAACGCGCTTGTTTCATAGAATAAAAATGTACCGGGTATATATTTGGATGAGGGATCGCACGGCTTATCGATAGAATGTGAATAATTGGAGATGTCATATTGCTTCAACCGTTCGATAGTTCGGCTGTTAATTTCCTGGCCTTTTGCCAAAAGAAGACGACCCTGCTGGTCGAATATGTTTTTATCCGTATACACTGTGAAAACCCTTTCTTTATTGTGAATTAATATTGTGACAGCGCAGCAAAATACAGTTGTATACCATATTTATTATAAGAATAAACACTAAAAATATCAAGTATAAGTTATATTCTATTTTTAGCCAAACCTCTATCCGATTATTTTGCTTTGTCAGAGCGTGATGCATTATATTTGTTTTCATAATTGAAATTGAATTTATGATGAAAAATTGCTGAAATGAGGTGTTTATTAATAAAAAAGAAATAATAGCGCTTAATTATAAAAATCAAACGTATAACAGGGGCGGATGGCAACACGGATAGGAATCATAAACATGCTTTATAGGATTCATAATCCGCCGGCTGCAGACTCGTGGTTAAACGTGCCGAGAAAATCATCTGCAGGTGTCATACTGCAGTGAGAAGCAACTGTTTATCCTTTGGAGTGAAACGATGACCGCTCCGAGGCTTTCATGTATTGCAGCACGAAAGTGTGCGATGATTTTCGGGGATGAGCAAGCGGCAGCAACATCGGGATACCGGATGATCGTCCTGGCTCAAACTCAAACGAGTATAAAAAAAGTACAAGCCGTTATTTTATCAGCGTATCATGCAAAGGATATTGAAAAGTGGGTATTGCGGTCTTAAATTGCATTTGCATCAGATTGATTATGTGAGTGCAATTTGTATTGTTTTTTAATGCGAATCAATAAATTAGAACGAATAGGCTGATTTACAAATACAAGCACATGTTGACGGAGGATTGATAAAAATGCCCAACAGAATTCGTGAACTGCGTCAGGCGAAAAGGATGACTCAGCTTCGGCTCAGCATGGAGCTTGAGGTCACGCAGGAGACGGTCAGCGCCTATGAGACAGGAAAGCATGATATCAGCTTGAAATCTCTTATGAGAATGGCCGATATTTTTGATGTCAGCATAGATTATTTGCTCAAAAGAACGGATGAGAGAAATTGCATACATTCGTCCGACTTGACCGAGCAGGAGCTTGAATTGATCTGCGGCTTTCGAAGGCTGAATAAGCTGCTGAAGGAGAAAATGCTGTCCTATCTGGACGGACTTCTGCACAAATAAAAGAACACAATTCAACGATGTCAATTGTGTCTTTTAAAGTGATGATTAATCCTTGCCGCTTTATTAATTATTCGCGGTGCATATTTTCAATTAATGCAACGTATTCCCGGTTGAATTTGTCGCCATCTTGTTTGATGAGCGATAAGGCTTCGCTGATACTCCATGCGGGGCGGTAGGGGCGGTGAGACGTGATCGCGTCAATCACATCCGCAATCATTGTGATTTCGGCAAGCCGGCTGATTTGACCCGCTTGAAGCCCGTACGGGTATCCGCTTCCGTCCAGACGCTCGTGATGCTGAATAATCACATCCGTGATTTCCTGTGGCAGGCCACAGGCTGCCACGAGCTTGAGGCCAAACTCACTGTGTTTTTTCATCAAAGCCATTTCCTCATTGCTCAGCGATGACTCTTTCTCCAGGATGGCCCTCGGGATTCTCAGCTTGCCCACATCATGCAGCAGGGCCCCGATGGCAAGCGTCTCCTGTTGTTCCTCATCAAGGCCCAGCCTGTCGGCCATCATCAGGGAAATCAAAGCCACGTTGACGGAATGAGTATATACCCATTTATACCGGCAATGTAAAGGGCCCATAAACAATCTTGGCAGCTCGTATTGAGGAGAAAGTATCATGCTGCAAAGAACCTTTGCAGGGTGTTCAAACAGCTCCTCGTTTTGCGGCTGGAACAAGCTTTTGACATGTGAAGCGCTGATCGTTTCCGATAGCTCTCCGGATTGCGGAAAAGCTTTTTCTTGTGAATTGTGGGACAAGTTATGATTGTGACCGGGAGTATTCTGGTTCTCTTCGTCATTTACGTAAATATTTCTGTCGGTATACACTGCGAATTACCTTTCTTTATTGTGAATAAGTGATATAATTAAGTATCATGATTGCAGTAATATATTGTATCCATTATATTGTATTTCACATAATAATACAAGTGAAAGTTGGGTTATTTTGTTACTGCTTTTTTTCGGATAAAATTCAAGATGATAACAGAAGCTTGATTGAGCCTTATGCGCCGCGGCAGACGCTTAAAGTATGTGAATAATTTAGAGGGCGTATCGGTGAGCAAGGCTGAGGCGCTGCAGATATTTCGGATCAGCAGAACGCGGTATGAGACGAGTACGGACGCTGCATCTTATTTGATGATCTTATGGTGCAGCCTTTCCGCTGCGTCAACGTATTCGCGGCTGAATTTATCGCCTTCCTGTTTGATGAGCATAATCGCTTCGCTGATGCTCCGCGCGGGGCGGTATGGCCGGTAAGATGTGATGGCGTCCAGCACATCGGCGATCATCGCGATTTTGGCAAACGGGTGGATCTCGCCGGACTTGAGCCCGTACGGATATCCGCTGCCGTCCAGCCTTTCATGATGCTGCAAAATGACCGCCATGCAGTCGCTGCAAAGGCCGCAGCCCGCCACAAGGCTCATTCCAAGCTCGCTGTGCTTTTTCACGAGATTCATTTCCGCTTCGCTTAAAACCGTATTTTTCTGTATGATTGTCATGGGGACAAGCAGCTTGCCGACATCGTGCAGCAGGCCGCCGAGCGTCAGATTGTACAGCGCTTTTTGGTCCATTTTCAATTCAATGGCGATCATTACGGAAATGAGCGCCACATTGACCGAATGCTCATACACCCATCCGTATCGGGTATAGAGAGAATCGAGAATCTGACGCCACGCTTTGCCTTTTGAATCGGCGAAGATCTGTCTTAGAACGTCGGTTGGGAAACTGAATATATCCGGCTCGGCAAGGTATAGGTCGGTGAAGGTGTGACTTTCGTCAATATCGCGGGGAGGCAGCTTTGCAATATTGTTGCCGATGAGCTGTATTTTCTCGAATGCCCAAACCCCTCTTTGTTCCCCGTCTTTTTTGCTCTGATCATGACCGCTTTTTCTCGTGCGCACTTTAAAAGTCTCACTTTTTTGCGAATTTGTGTGATTAACAGGTAAACATTATATGAAAATTATAAAGGAAAAATCACAGCCGTACAAGCAGAAATGCTTCATATCATGTCGATATGTCACGAAATCGGAGGTTATTGTCATAATCAAATATGGGCTGTAAAAAGACAGTGTGAGTATACGGCAAAAAAGGAAACAAACCGAAAATAAAAAGCAGAGACAATCCGTCCCTGCCAAAAGCACTTCTTAAATCAGAGCGCTTCCTTGTGCATTTCTCTGGCCTTTTTAAGCATGTATATGTATCTCTTTTTGGCGGCCTCCATGTCGTAAATCGCAAAATCCACCAGGTCGGGGTCGGCCACGTTGTCAAAATAGTTCTGAGCCGCCTGCCAGATGGCATAGGCGCGCTTCACATCATTCGTATACTCGCTGACTTCCATACCGCATCCTCCAAATTAAGGTTGATGCTGTTGATTATCGCCAACTGTCACCGTTTGTATACCTAATAGAGCGTGCGTCCTTCAATTGCCCGCGAAAGCGTGACTTCGTCCGTATATTCAAGGTCCGCGCCCACGGGCACGCCGTGTGCGATGCGCGTGATTTTGGAGACGAGCGGACGGATGGTCTTCGCGATATACGCGGCTGTCGCCGTCCCCTGAACATCCGGGTTGGTTGCGAGTATCACCTCGGCGATGTCGCCGCCGGCAAGCCGGTCAATGAGCCCCGCGATATTGATGTCGTCCGGGCCAATGCCGTCCATGGGGGAGATCACGCCGTGCAGCACATGGTAAACGCCCTTGAATTCGCGCGTTTTTTCAATCGCGAGCACGTCCTTGATATCCGAGACCACGCAGACCAGCGAGCCGTCGCGCGCGGGGTCCGCGCAGATACTGCAGAGGGGTTCGCCCTGCTGCATGAGGTTGCCGCAGCTCGGACAGTAGACCGCCGCCTTTTTTGCGTGGAACAGGTCGTTTGCGAACTCTTCCACTTCGCTGTCGCTCATATGGATCACATGAAAAGCAAGCCGCTGCGCGGTTTTCTGGCCGATGCCCGGCAGCTTCGCAAACTGGTTGATCAACCGCGCCACGGGTTCAATGATGCCGCTCAAGCTAGAACATGCCTCCAAGATCGATGCCGCCCGTGACCGCATTGATTTTATGCTGCATCACGCCCTCGGCTTTGGTGATCGCTTCGTTGACCGCCGCCATGATCAGGTCTTCGAGCATCTCGATATCGTCGGGATCAGCCGCTTCGGGCGAGATCTTGATGCTGATGATCTTTTTGGCGCCGTTGGCCTTCACGGTGACCGCGCCGCCGCCCGCTGTGGCTTCCACCTCAGTCTGTTCGGCTTCGGCCTGCGCCGCCGCCATATCCGCCTGCATTTTCTGTGCTTTGGCGAGCATAGACCCCATGTTCATCGCGCCGCCGCCGCCGAAAGATTTTCTCTTTGCCATGAGAAACCTCCTTATATTTCTTCGATTTTATCTCCAAACATCGCAAGTATGTCCGTATTTTTTGCTTTTGAACCGTGGTCTTTTTCCACAAGGATGCTGATGTTCATCTGTCTGCCCGCTGTTTTTTCTATCGCCTCGCCGAGCGCTTTCATCGCGGCGGGCTGTTTTAAGAAATCGGCGGCCACTTCCGCGCTGCCGCCAAACGTGATTTCAAGCGTATCAGCGCCCCGGCGCGAGGCCATGACGGCTTTGGCTGCGTGCGGATAAGCAAAGTAAGAATCCGCCTTCAAAGCGTCAAGCACCTTATACCAGAGCTCCTGCGCGTCGCCGCTGTCGGCGGGGGGCTTTGGCACCGCTTTTGGTTCTTTGGCGGCCGCCTTGGCGGGCTTTTCCGCTTTGGGCGTTTCATGCCTGACGGCCTGCTCGGGGGCCACCGCGGGCGGGCGCTGCTCGAGCGCCGCAAGCCGTGCCTCGAGCTTTTCAATGCGCGCTTTATCGGGCGACGTCGCATCGTCCTCGGGCGCCATCAGCGCCATCACCGCCGTTTCAAGCACGATGTCCGCGCGCAGATTCTGGCGCATCTCGTATTCCTTTTGTATCAGTATATTGAGTGCACGGAGGCATGCGTTCTTGCCGAAGCGCGCCGCCATTTCTTTAAGGCCGCTGTCATCCGCTTCTCCCGCGCCCACGGCGAGCCACATCATAGTGCGGAACGCCTCCGCGAGGTCCTTGATCAGCGCGCGCGTGTCCGCTCCGGCGCTCAGCAATGCGGATAACTGTTCGAGCGCGTTTTTTTCATCGTAGGCGGTGATGCTGCCGATGAGCTCTAAAAGCTGCTGTGCGCCGCTGCCTCCGAGCGCCGCGGTGACGCTCTGCCGCGTGACCGCGCCCGATGAGGCGCACTGATCGAGTATCGAGAGCGCGTCGCGAAGGCCGCCCTCCGCCGCCTGCGCGATCATCTGCAGCGCTTCGGGTTCGAATTCGTAGCCTTCGCCTTTGGCGACCTCGGTCAGCCGGGCCGTGATATCCAAGCCGGATATGCGTTTAAAGTCGAAACGCTGGCAGCGCGAGAGTATCGTGGCGGGCAGCTTGTGCGGTTCGGTGGTGGCGAGTATGAATATCACATGCGCGGGCGGCTCTTCGAGCGTTTTTAGCAACGCGTTAAACGCGCCCTTTGAAAGCATATGCACTTCGTCGATAATATAGACTTTGTAGCGGCAGACGGCAGGCAGCAGGTTCACGCGGTCGCGAATCTCGCGCACGCTGTCCACGCCGTTGTTGGACGCCGCGTCGATTTCCACGATGTCCACGGGGTTTTCCGCCGACGTTTCGGCGCACACCCCGCATTGGCCGCAGGGCTCGCTATCTTCCCGCGCGGTGCAGTTCACGGCGCGCGCGAATATTTTGGCGAGGCTGGTTTTGCCTGTGCCCCGGGGCCCGGAAAACAGATACGCGTGCGCAATACGCCCGGACTCGATCTGTCCGGCGAGCACCTTAACGATATGATCCTGCCCCGAAACCTCGGCGAAACGCGCGGGCCGCCAGGTGCGGTACAAAGCCCTGTACGCCATTTTTACCTCCCATTGCGCCATAAAAAAAGCGCGACTTCAATATACCATTTTGCGGGCCGTTTTGTCTATATTGCCCGAAACAGCGGATGGAGTGATAATTTATGGATTGATTTAACAATAGAAGTCATTTATAATAGTAACAATATAAGGAATGTTGTCTGGTTTAATGGATATCAAGCAAAGGAGAGGATATCTTGTGGATAAATCCCAAATCAACGCGAAAATAAGGGAAAAAGAAAAGGCCATTGATAATTATGAGGCGGATATCAGACAGCTCAAGAGAAAGCTGGATGACCTTGACGATCTGCTAAGAAGGCTTGCAAGTTACAGGAATGATTTTACGCAAGCTCAAGCAACGCGCATGAGCATGCTTCGTGCAGTTTCAAATTGGGCAGTGAACACCAGAATTACCAATCCCTATTCGATGGACATGGGGGATAGAATTAATGGCCAAAAACACAGAAACGCGCTCGGCGAATTGGACACGGCAAAAAGATTACTTAATAATAAAAACGATGCCATCGAAGAAGAAATTGAGAGACTCAAAAGGAAAATCCGCAATTACGAGAAAGATATAACGGATTTAAAAAAACTTCTATGATAAAACCATAAGGTGGAGATTAAAATGAGTAATAAAATGGTCATTATTGACGAAAACATTGAGATGGCCGCCGAATTCTGCAAAAAATCAGGAGAAAAGCTGAATGAAATGTATAACCAATATATGAATTCTATTCAGGCTGTAAGAGATAATGCGTTGATCTCGGGAGTTGCTGCAAATTGCCTTAACGAATTCATTAGTTGTGCAGCGGAAATGCAAAATAAAATTCAAACTATAACAACTATTTCTAATGCAACAATAAAATCTTACTTAAATGAAATAGACGGCAAGGATAAGTTATAAAGGAGAGATTTGATATGGGGAAAATAAAAGTTAACCTTATTCAGTTGGACTGTTGCATTAGTAACATGAAAAATTTTAAAAGCAGCTGGGCAAATAACCCGATAGTACCGCCTGACTTGGCTCCTGACAGTCAAGCTATCATAAAAATAGCTGAGCAATTCAAAGTGTATGAGGATTTATATAAATCACTTATGGGACTTATGCAAAATACAATTGATTTTATGACAAATACCAAATCGTTTTTTCGTAATCAGGATAATAATTTGGCAAAGCAATATGAAGACCACGATGTTGTCTCACCTTACTTTTAATATACTCTTTGAGGAAGGGAAAAAATATGATCAGGAATTTTTCTTCGGATTCGATATGTACACTTAAACAACATATCAATAATGTGAATCAGGATACGATTTCGTTTTCCGGAAGTACAGAAGCAGCGGGGGTAAATATCAGTGAGTATTTAAAAAAAGCAACATCTTATCATAAATCTATTATTGAGCAAAACAACCGAACAAATCAAAGGGTACAGTGTATTGCAGACGACGAACAGCAAACAGATAAGATATATGCTAAAAAAATTGCAGAGAAAACAGATTGGCTTAAAGATTGCCTAAACTACATTAACAGTTTAAAAACCGGTATGAACCCGAAATTTGATTTGGTTGCGTTAAGCTGTCAGATAAAGTCTATAACGCAATCTGCAAAGAAAAAACTAGGTGCTATGGAAAAATCCGTTGTTAATTATTATCTTGGCGAGCTTCGAACAGATACTGGGCAGACGGTGGATGGACAAACAGTATATAACTATAATTATGATTATATCAAAGAAATCATGCAGGGTAATGCAAAAGATGTACCGGCAGAGCTTTACACAGCACTGATATCAACATTTATTGACATGGAGAAGCCCGAGGATATTAAACAGTTTATCAATAGTGGATATAAATTGAATGATAAATTCCCTGAGGCACCGCTGATAGGCTGGGCGGGAACACACTATATCGAGACAGACACAATGAAAGTAGTTACACAACTCATGACGGATTCTGTCACAGCGCTGGCATTCGCGACGATTTGGTCAGACCCAGGTAAATATAAAGATAATAAGATGATAAACAAAAGTATTGAGCATATGCAGCTGTTGCAAATAGCCGAAGCTGTAGCAGAAAACACCCCAGTAAGTGTCAACGGTATGGCCAGCTTATACGATCCAAATCCAGGTATATATGAGATAATGAAATCTATTCCGCTTGGATCACCACTTATGACAGGTCCGGAAGATGCATGGAAAGATAGACAGTTTACCTTTATAAACTACCTTAACGATGGCAGTATAGCCGAGTCAATTGGAAACGGGGTTCTTGACGCTGCAAGAGATAAAACACTCGAAACGATTTTGGTAGGTACAGGTCTTGCTGCAGAAAGCGCTGCTGGGGGAGTAGTCACAGTGGCAGGCATTGTTATCGGAACGGTTAGTGATTATATCGATCGGATGAACAAGTTAAAAGAATCTGAAGCATATCTTGCGGAAACTGAAACGTATTATAATTTGATTAAGCTTGGTGGTAAGATATGTTATACAGAAGTAGACGATGTCATCGTGGTCCACGGAATTGACCTGCAAAACCCTGAAGTTGAGAAAAGAACAATGGGGTACGTAAACAATAACAATTTTGGCGTAAACTCTCCCGATGAAATTATACGGATTGTTTTGGAGGGAGACGAAAACAATCCAATTTATAAAGATTACATACTGGCTTTAGCCGATGGTCGCATTAAAGAATAAAAGGATAAGTAATATGAAAAAGAAAATACTTTTTGTAATCGCCATTTTGATTATTATAGCAGCCGCTGTTCCTGTTACATTAACAATAATCAATGATAATAAGGTGAAGTATATGGAGGAATTAAGAATGTCCTATAGTAATCAAAACGTCTTTTTTGGAGGAGTTGTAGGAAGAGAAGGCGATTTCTATAAATATAAACCCATAAACCCAGATCAACCGAATTTTGAGGGGATTGCCTGTAACTTATACATGAATTTAGCGTGTTACAGAAAAGAAACAGGCCGTAGCTTAACATATGATAAAGTGCTCGACTATTTATCGCAAGAGTTCGAGGACAATGGAGAGGTTCGAATTTATACTAACGGGAGGCATCCTGAAATATTCGATTACCTTGATGATTGGGCAGACAGATATTTGAACACACAAATTGAATACCGCTCAAAGTTGAAAGATATCTATCTTGCATACGCAAACGATAACGCACCGTTCCCCACAAATAAAGTACTTTTTCTGCCAGTTGAAATAATCGATGAATTAATCAAAAAAGAGGCCGATCCTAATTATGAAATGGATTTGAAAAGTATTCAGGATAAATATATAGCAGATGGGCGCGCTGTTGTTTCGGAAGACGGAAAAAGTATAGAGTATATTGCACCTGAAAAATGATGCAGTGTTTTTGACTATCTAAATGCAGTGTTTTTGACTATCAAAAATGAAGGAAATTATGACGAGACGGTTTATAGCATTCATATTGATCTTGACGGCAGCGGTTATGCTGCTCTTCTCAGGTTGTGCAGAACAACAATCGTTTGAATCATCGTTACAAGATTGGACAACGCAGGAAGAGTTCCAAGAAAAATACGTTCAGATAATGGATAAATTAGGGCTGTTAGTATTCGAGGGCTATGATGGTGATAGTAAAACAGTTAAGCTTGATGAAGGTGTTGAGATATTTGAAGAAGATTTAAAGTTAAATCTGCATGTCTATGAGCTTGATTGGGAAGTCATAGACGCACCCACTGCTGAGGAGATAGAACCCCTCTATTCTAATTATAATGATGAGGTGTATCAAAGATTTTATAAATTCTACCGTTGGTACAGACGAGCGAACGGAAAGAGCATGTGTGATTATTATGAGTCCGGAATTCTTACTGCTCTCACGCTATATAAAGATGAAAACGGCCATAATTATAATAATATTGAATCGTGGAGTGAATTAACAACTGAAGATAAAATTGAGTTTGAGGCATATGTGCAAGAAAACCCTGATTATTCGGAGACGGGTACTTCATATAAAAAACTGCTACATTGGCTCGGGGTTGAGAAATAAGCGGGAAGATGCCCACTCAGGAGTGAATTTGCCAAGAATTATTGTATTCATATTAGTCTTAACGGCAGAGGTCCTGCTTTCTGGCTGTTTACCTCAACAAGCCCAAGAATCTACGTAAAAGGTTATGAAGCTATTTCTTTGTATTTCAAGATAACCGGCACTGTTTGCATATTTAGTATTAAAGACATCGAGCCGATTCATTGGAGGTTTTGTTTTTTAAGTATATCCTCATTTTAAAATCAATCAGCGCTAATGCGCTGAAGAGCGGCGATGTCGCAAGCAGGCTGGACGCCTACATTTCTTATGCGGAAAAAATGCTCGGCGATTTGGGGCAAATATCGCTGGACGCAAAATTATGCATAAGAAACTATCTGACTTGATATTGACACCGCGGACAAATATCTTTTTTAGGAGGGGCAAGGCATGGCTTCCAGCATTAAGGTTAATTTTAGCAGCTTCAGCCAGGATATTGAGAGGCTGAGGGCACTAAGCAGCGAAGTGGCAGGGCTCACTATCGTGCCGCCCCAAATATTATCGAGCGGTCCTACCCCTGAGGAGATAAAACAGACCGTACTGATGTACAGCACCATACAAAAAGCGCTTATAGAGCTTGTGAGTAACACCGTGACTTTTATGTCTAATACGGCGAACTCCTATAAGAACGCGGACAAAAAAGCCGCCGCCAATATGGATCTGTAAGGTAGGGACGCGAAATGAGAAGAGATTTTTCAGCGGAATCCAAGGGCAATCTTAAACTGCTTATCAATAGCATCAGTCAACACGAATCGAATTTTTCCGGGAGTACGAGCGCGGCGGGCGTAGATATTTCGGATGCCGTGAACAGTGTTTCCTCCTATCACAGGGGTGTTCTTGAGAAAAACAACACCACAATGAACATGATCGATTCGATTTTTTCGAATGTTGCTAGTGTGGATAGACAATATAAAACAAGGATGAACAGCCATTACACAGAACTAATGAACTGCTGTATATACCTCAAAGATCTGGCTTCGATTATGGGCAACTCAACAAATATCCATTCCAGCAATTTTGACGGCAGTAATATAAAACTGCACATGTCGCCAGGGCTGACTAAGCTTTATTTGGGCAGAATGAGCGAAGTAACATTCGATAAAAACGGAAATGTTGTTATAGAGTATAACCAAGAGTATTTAAAGAGAATTATGCAGGGGAATGCGGAGGATGTGCCGGATGAGCTTTATGATGCGCTGATATCCACATTTACTGATATGGATATGGGCAATAAGGAATGGTTTATAGAAAATTCTTATATTAAAACAGTTGGTCAAGATGGATATACAGAATGGCATATTGGTTCGGTATTTTCAGCAATGGCTGTTCTATATCAGGATGAAGTTAACAATATGGCTGTTTCTTTTGAAGAAATGATGGATCCAAATAACGATATTCACAAAAAGGTATTCAGCAGCACACTGTTAATGCAAACTATGTTATTAATGAATGGTTTTGGAGTTGACGAAGCGGATGGAAAGCTTGATGTGATGTTGGAGAATATACCCGGACAGGAGGAATGCAATCGGGCTGAATATGATTACAGATTAAGGTTCAAATACTCCGGTAGCCAATTATATGATATGCCATACTATCAAGACTTAGCTCGTGTTGATGTTTTTCAATTTAGAGAGAATATAGCTGGACTGCTGAATGATACCAACGCCAGAACAGCACAGACCTTTAAGGTGGATGTTGGAAACGAATTATGTACCCAAGGGATAAACTTTGCATTGGGGAAATTGTTTGACGTTACCGGCATTTCAGCGATTACCGGCGCGCTGTCTGAGGGAAAGAGTGCTTTAGAAACAATTTTAGGAGCGAGCAAGACGAACCAGTCGGTTGAAAATATTATGAAGAATATTCAAAAAGGAGAAGAATCACGCGCGTTTTATATGGGGGCATTTATTTGCGTGACAAGTGATGGTGCCTTCTCCGTTAACAAAATGGCTATTGACCAAAACTGTTTAAATATGGCTCTTCGTGCATTTGCAAACAGAGAAGGCGAAGTGGGAGCTGATGGGCTTGGTATTGACGCCGACGTTATAGAGCAGGCCATAAAAGATAACACGCTTGATGAATTATACAGAGCTTTGACGCCTAAGGACTCGGACTACTCAAGGCTTACTGAATGTACAGATTGGTTTAACAACAAAAGTGATGAGCAAGGTGAGGGTGCAGCGGAAAGAAAGTATCGGTCATCACTTGTCGGAGCTTATGAACAATACTCAAAAGATTGCGGGCTATCATTTTCCGCTGTTGAAATTAACGAATACATAAATCAATTATCGTACGAAGAAATGAAAATGCTTGAAGAAGAATATGGGCAGTTTTTTTAGAACCATAAAATAAAGATAATTAAGTTAAAAGGGGCCATATTATGATAAAACGAATTATAATAATATTAGTTGTTGCTGCAAGCTTAGGCTTTTTGTCAAGCTGCGCACCACAACCCACAGAACCTGCGCTTCTTGAGAAAATCGAGGATGCGATGATATTCACTTCTCAGAGTGATGGACAAGACAACGATTTAAGCATCGAAGCCATCGTACCGAATGCCGATTTACCTGAGGTTGCAGTTTATCTTGATAAACTGCGCACGGATAAAGGTCAAGCTGAATACGAATACAACTTCGATTACATCAAAGAAGTGATGCAGAGCGATGCTGCAACGGTTGACGATGCGATGTATGGCGCGCTGATCATTACATTCACTGAGATGCCGGACGAGGATAAAGAAACTTTTCTGGAATGCGCGTATATCAAGACAGACAAGAGTCAAAAGTGGGATGTAAGCTCTGTTCTAATCGAAATGTCAAGAAGATGCAAAGGGCTTCTGGATAATACTGACATGACATTTGAAAATCTCGTCGACCGTGACTGCGGCATACAAGACCTGATATTTGGCTATTCACTGCTCAAACAAGCTAAAAAATATGCCAACATAGAGCCGAACGGAAGCTTTGCTAAAATCAGTGTAGAAATAGAAAGAGTGCCGGACGTAGAATGCGACGCTGTTTTGAGCTTCGGAGTATCTGATGACAAGGGCAACGTGAAGAATATATATACAGTTAATGTGCTGGCGTTTAGAGAGCATATTCAGGGTGTGCTCAATACGGTTGTAGAGAATGCAGTACCAAAGTTGACGGAGGCGCATGCTAAACAATTGGTGACAGACGGGAATGCCTCTTATGCGTTGTATATGGGCGCATCCATTAGCTATACAAATGACGGAAAGTATGAGGTGAATTTGTCGGCGATTGATCCATTCAGACTGAACATGGCGCTTCGTGCGTTTGCAAAGGCGAGAGAAAATGACGGCCTCGGCTGCTCGGCGATAGAAGTGGGGGAGGCCTTAAAAAGCGGCAGTGCTGAAGAGCTTAAGAATAATGAATTGACGATCAATGATTATATCGATTGGTATCTAATCAGTGGAGACACAAAAACGGATAAACAATACTATAGTGCGCTATTAATTGCATATGATAATGATCTGAAACAAAGCGGTGTTGATCTTTCTGAGGAAGAGAAATTAAATCAAGTTGATAAGCTCACGTACGAAGACATGGTAAAGCTGGAGCAAGAATATCCCGAGTGTTTTGAATAAGACATATCAAAACGAATTATATCATCATTCATATTGATCTTGACGGTAGCAATGCTGTCTGCTTGCGCTACACCCGTTGAATCGGTGCAGACCCAAGAAAATTTCAAAACCGAATTCCTTAAAATGTTAAAAAAGGATGATGTATTGGTTAATCCTGATATTGATTATAAAATAGATTATAAAAAAGTAAGTCTTGGTGACGGCGTTGAGATATTTGAGGAGGATTTAAAGATGGATTTGCATGTCTATGATCTTGATTGGGAAGTCATAGACGTACCAACTGCGGAGGAGATAGAGAGTCTATACAATAAATACGATGATGAAATATTTGAGAAATTTAATGAATTCTATGAATGGTATCGAATGAACGGTGGAGAAGTTGCATGTTTTGATTACGAGAACGCCTTGCTAGAGGCATCAATTAACTATAGAAAAGAGTATGGATACGAATTCAATCAAATAAATTCTTGGAATGATTGGACAGTTAATGATTTTATTGATTTGGAATCGTATGTTAAGGAAAACCCAGATTATTCAGAAACAAGTGGTGCGTATAAGAGGCTATTAAAATGGCTTAGGGTTGAGAAGAAGTAACGGCAACAACGAGAAGGCAGGAGAAACTATGGCGAGACGATTTATCGCATTCATATTCGTCTTTGCGGCGGTCATTTTGCTGTCTGCTTGTGCAAAGACCGCAGAATCAGCACAGACGCAGGAAGAGTTTCAAGCAGATCTTTTAGAAAGGCTTAAGCTTGCCGATGTTTTAGCAGATCCAAATAATGAATATGAAAAGGATGAAAAAAAGGCTAATTTGGGCGATGGAATTGAAATTTATGTGGATAAATTGAAATTAAATCTGCATATTTACTCGTTGATAGCCAAAACAGATTATGCGCCTACTGTGGAAGAGGTGATAAATCTCTATCAAAAGTATGATGAAGGAATATATAAAAGATTTTACGATTTTTTCTTTTGGTATGGCAGTTATGGACGAGAAACAGTAAGAGACTATAAAGATGCGTTGGAGGATGCCTATATAGATGCTTATATGGAGAAAGAAGGGCTCGATGTAATCGCTTCCGATGTGCTTGAGAAACTTATGGATGAATCAAGAGAATTAGCCTATGATGAAATGTTGGAACTCGAAAAGTACTTTCCGAAGGATTGGGATAACAAATAGGCACATATGGGACATCTGTAACTATGCGGAGTAGCTCGTGATGAATATTTCGATTCAATGTTGCAGTCTGACTTACGCTACACGGAGACGCAAGGGAGTTACTTTAAAAACATAGAATGATGAGTGATTATACGGTCATGGGCCGTTCAACAAACATCAATTCCAGCAATTTTAACAGCAATAATATAAAACAGACTATGTCGTCCACGCTCACGGCGATTTATACGGACAGGTTGTGCAATGCAACGACGGATGAAAACGGGAATAGGATATACGAATATGACTTTGAGAAGATCAGAGACATCATGCAGGAGAACCCAGACGATGTACCGGAGTAGCTTTGTGCAGCATTGATATCAGTCTTTATTAGCATGGAGAAGCCCGAGGATATTGAGCAGTTTATTAATAGCGGATACAATCTGAACCCAGACCCAGATTCTATGACACCTAGGGTTATTAGTTATGTAACCTATAATAACATCGAAACAGACACAATGAAATTTATTACACAAACAATGACGGATTCCATATCGTTGCTGGCATTTGCGACAATTTGGGAAGACCCTGGTAAATATCATGATAATAAATATATAAATACCTGTATTGAGCGTATGCAGTCACTGCAAATCTGCGAAGAGATAGCGAAAAAGAGTATACAAGGTACAACACACAATACGCCTCCGAGAATGTATGAAGAATTTAAATCCGTTACTCTTGGATCACCACTTATGACAGGTCCGCAAGATGCATGGACAGATAGACAGTATGCTTATGTAAACTACATGAACGATGGCAGTTTGGGAGAATCACTTTCAAGAGAGGTTCTTTGCGCTGCAAGAGATAAAACACTTGAAACGATTTTAGTAACATCAGGTCTTGCTGCAGAAGGCGCTGCCGCGGGAGTGACCGCAGGGGTAGGTATTGGTATTAATCTAGTTATTGATTATTTCGATCGGATGAATAAGCTAAAAGAGTCTGAAGCATATCTTGCTGAAACTGAAACGTACTGTAATTTGATCAATCTGGGTGGTAAGATTTGTTATACAGAGGTGGACGGTGTTATCGTGGTTCATGGAATTGACCTGATAAACCCTGAAGTTGAGAAAAGAACAATGGGGTATGTAAACAATAACAGTTTGGGCGTAGAATCTCGCGAAGAAATTATACGGATTGTTTTAGAGGGAGACGAGGATAATCCGATTTATAAAGATTATATGAAGTCTTTATATGACGGTCGCTATTAAAATTAAAAAGGATAAGTAATATGAAAAAGAAAATACTTTTTGTAATCGCCATTTTGATTATTATAGCAGTTGCTGTTCCTGTTACATTAAAAATAATCAACGATAATGAGGCAAGGAAATTGGAGGAATTAAAAATGTCATACAGTAATCAAAATCTCATTTTTGCGGGTATTGTAGACTATGAAGACAATGATGACAATAAATATAAACCCATAAACCCAAGATACCCCAATTTTGAGGGGATTGCCTGCGTTACATACATGGATTTGGCATGTTACAGGAAAGAGACAGGCAAAAGCTTAACTTATGATCAAGTGCTCGACTATTTAGCTCAAGAGTTCGAAGATGACGGAGAGGTTCGCATTTACACAAACGGGCGGCATCCAGAAATTTTCGATTACCTTGATGAATGGGCAGACAGATACTTAAATACGCAGATAGATTATCGTTCAAAGTTGAAAGACAGGTATCTTTCATACGCAAGCGAAAACGCACCGTTTCCCACAAATAAAGTACTTTTTCTGCCAGTTGAAATAATCGATGAATTAATCAAAAAAGAAGCCGATCCTAATTATGAAATGGATTTGAAAAGTATTCAGGATAAATATATAGCAGATGGGCGCGCTGTTGTTTCGGAAGACGGAAAAAGTATAGAGTATATTGCCCCTCAAAAATGATGCAGTGTTTCGACATAAAAATGAAGTATAGCATGACGAGACGAGTTATCGCATTCATATTCGTCTTTGCGGCGGTCATTTTGCTGTCTGCTTGTGCGAAACCTGCAGAAACGGCACAGACGCAGGAAGAGTTCCAGTCTGAATATTAAATCTGCAGAGACGGCTGAACGAATAAAATGATTCATACCGTTCGCTTGTCGCTAATTATCAAGCAGGCACTTCCCTAAACGGCTTTTTTTTGATATTCTCATCACATATGATTGGATGAATTGTAAACATTCAGTGTCGAAGGTATTGCGTATTTAATATTTGTGTTATAATTGAAACAGATTTGTAAAGATTGCTTAAGAGGTAGCGTGCTTTGAAGCTCAAATTCATTGACCCGAGAATGTTCAAGTTCATAGATTGGCTGCTCTTTGCCAACATCATCGTGCTGATCCTGTTCAGCTTTATTGCGATCGCATCTGCCGAATCAGACCCGCTGACCGAGAACGTAGGCTCCTTAAGCGCGGCCATTGCACAGCTCGATCCGACGCATGCCCTGCAGCAGCTCGCATGGTTTGGGGTGAGCATGCTCGCTTTGTTTATCGTGCTGCTGCCCGATTATCATGCCATCGAAGAATATTATAAATGGATATACATTGTGATCGTGGGGCTGCTTGTCGCGGTCATGCTGTTTGGCTCGGAGATCAACGGCACAACGGGCTGGTTCCGTATCGGGACATCCGGGTTTCAGCCGAGTGAGGTCGGTAAAATCGGCATGATCATCGTGATGGCGCATATGATATCCAAACGAACACAAAGCAAAGATGGCGGTATCAGAAAGGTCAGGGACATTGCGCCGATTCTCGGACTGTTTATCGTGCCGTTTGCGCTGATCGTTATTCAGCCTGACTGGGGCACCGCGCTTGTGTATGCGTTTACGTTCATATCCATGCTGTTTATGGCCAAAACGAGCTTGAAGCTGCTGGGGGCCATGTTCGCGTGCGCTGGCATTGCGCTGCCCATCGCGTGGTTTGTGATGGCGGACTGGCAGAAAAACCGAATCTATTCGTTCTTGGGAATCGCCACGCCTGATATGACGAAGCAGCAAATCGAAGATATGGGGTTGCAGGCAAAGCAAGCCAGGGTCGCGGTGGGTTCGGGTCAGTTATCCGGCAAGGGGCTGTTTTCTCTGGGCGGAGAGAGCAAGCTTTCGAACATTTCCGAAAAGCATACCGATTTTATATTTGCGTCCACCGCCGAGGCGATCGGCTTTGTCGGCGTGATCGTGATGATGCTGCTCTATTTTCTGCTGATTTTCCGCACACTGTATCTCGCGACGAAAGCGAAGGACGATTTTGGGTCGCTGATCATTGTCGGTGTGGCGGCAATGACGCTGTTCCATATATTCGAGAACATCGGCATGAACATCGGCGTGATGCCCATCACGGGTATACCTCTGCCGTTTATGAGCTACGGGGGCTCAAACCTTTTAACGAACATGATCGCGTTTGGGCTTGTCATCAACGTCAGCATGCGACGACACCGATGGAGCTTTTGATAAAAAAGCCGATTCATCCGGTGCCCGATCAAACGAACGCTTATATGCGTAAGCTGGAGGGGAATATGCTTTCAGGACACAGCGTGATTGAACTGATTCAGAGGAGAACGTCCGTGAGGACATATGATCCAAAACCTGTGGAGCTGGAAAAGCTTGAGCAGATCAAAAGCTGCTTTGAAACAGCGGGTGAAAATCCGTTCGGCGCCAGAGTGCGGTTTGACATTGTGGAGGGCGGGTCCGGTAAGCTCGGGACTTATGGCTTTATCAAGGGCGTCAAGACGTTTGTTGCTGGCTGTGTAAAAAAGGGCGGCCGTGATATCGAGGGCTTCGGGTACGCGTTTGAGAAGCTGGTGCTGTTTGCGACGGCGCAGGACCTTGGCACATGTTGGCTCGGCGGCACATTTAAGCGCGCGTCTTTCATGGCGCTTGTGAAGCCCGATGACGAATATATGCCCGCCATATCGCCGGTCGGCTATGCGGCGGAAAAGAAAACATTGACGGAAAAAATGGTGGCGGCGGGAGCGGGCGCACGCAAACGCAAGCGCTTCGGTGAGCTGTTCTTTGACGGCAGCGTAAAAACGCCGCTGTTTCTAGATGACGGACCGCTGAAAGCATGCCTTGAAATGGTGCGCATCGGCCCGTCCGCGTCCAACAAGCAGCCATGGCGCGTGATCCGCAGCGGCGGCGCGCTGCATTTTTACCTCGCGGCGGACAAGCTCTATGCGGGGAATACGATGTACGGTTTTTGTATGCAGCGCATTGACCTTGGGATAGCGGCGTGCCACTTTGAGCTGGCGGCCAAAGAGCTCGGGCTGCCCGGCGGCATCGTTTTTGAAGAACCGGCTTTGCCGGAGGATGCGCGGCCCGACAGCTGGTCATACAGCTTCTCGTGGCGCTGAGAACCTAAAAAATATTTTCCCATTTGACACTGTCGATTTCGTGAATATGGTTGATGTAATACACCGTTTCCGCTGTTTCGGCGAGCGCTTCGGGCTTGTTGGCTTGTGCGCACATCTGTGTGAGACGGGCAGCGCCTGCGGATATCAGATCGACCTCTTCATGTTTGAAAAGCGTCTCATACATGTGTTTTTCTTTTTCCCAGTTTTCACTGAACGTTTGGGATGCTTCCAGCGCCTTTTCAAAATCGTCGGCTTGAAGGGCATCATAAACCTGATTCAAATCATTTTTTAATTCATCTGTGGCGCCGGTCACATAGATGTGCTGCAAAACCGCCCCGCCGATGATGAGCAAAAGAAGCACGCCCATGGCGATCTTTTTAGCCATTTGTCATGCTTCCCGTTGATTGGTGACCGTGATAATCCTGAAAAAGCACGCTGCCCGTTTCATCGACCATTGCGATAAAAACGTCTCTCACGCGCTTGAATTTGTGCGTCTTCATGATATGTTCAAGCTGATTGACCGTGAAGCCGAGACGTTCCAGGTTGTCGGGCTTTAGTTTGCCGTCGAGTATCACATCGTAGCAAAAACCGGGGTTCTGGGGCACCATACTCATGTCCTCCGGGGTGAGCGGGCGCTTTTCGGGCTTGAGCATCACGCTGAGTTCTCCGTTCGTCTCGAGCACGGCATAATGCACATCGCCGATGTTCATTACGTTCTTGTTGCGCAGCTGCTCCAAAAGGTCGTTCAAATTATAGCTTTGCTTTTTGAGCTCCTCGCGGCGGATGATGCCTTTGTGGATCACAATGGTTGGTTTGCCCGAAAAAAAGGCGCGCGCTTTGTCGCTCTTTATCGAGATGAACGCGATCAGATTGTGCAGCGCGAGCAGCACCACGACGGGTACGATGCCGTAGGTGATGGGAACACCGGGGCCGTCCATCGGCGTGGCGGCCACCTCCGCGATCATGACCGCGATGATAAGCTCAAAGGGCTGCAGCTCACCGGCCTGACGTTTGCCCATCAGGCGGATCACGAGCATCGCGAAGAAATATAGTATCGCTGTTTTGATAATGACGTTAAACATACCGTTATTCTCTGCCGCAGACCCGAAAATATGCGGCTGTTAAACGGCGAAAGTGAATTAGGATTTGTTTTTTATGCCAACAGCCGATATAATAACGAAGAGTAACCGGGAGATAAAAAATGGACAACAATAAGGAAATACTAAATAGACTGGAACAGCAATACCTCGGCGCGCGGCCCGCGCTGCGCTTCCGCAATGCGTTTGAACTGCTCATCGCGACGATGCTTTCCGCGCAGACGACGGACAAGCAGGTCAATGCCGTGACGGCGGCGCTTTTTGAAAAAGCGCCGGATGCGGCTGCCATGCTGCGCCTGAGCCAGAGCGAGCTCGAAAGCTATATCAAGAGCTGCGGGTTTTACCATACCAAGGCGCAGAATCTGCTTGCGGCGTGCCGCATATTGGTCGATCGGTTTGACGGCAACGTGCCGCAGACGATGGAGGAGCTGACAACGCTGCCCGGCGTCGGGCGCAAAACGGCGAATGTGGTGCTTTCAAACGCGTTCGGTGTTCCCGGTATCGCGGTGGACACGCATGTGTTCCGCGTCTCGAACCGGCTGGGGCTGGCAAATGCCAAGGATGTGCTCGAAACGGAGATGCAGCTGATGCAGGCCATTCCGAAGGACAAATGGTCGGACGCGCATCACTGGCTGATATGGCATGGGCGCAAGGTCTGCGCCGCGCGAAAGCCTGCCTGCGGAACATGTTTTTTGTTTGATATCTGTCCTTGGGGCGGAAAGGGATTATAGATCAGATGTTTGTTGACAAGGCGAAAATATATATCAAAGCGGGTGACGGCGGCAACGGAGCCGTCTCCTTTCGTAAAGAGAAGTACGTGAATGCGGGCGGCCCGGACGGCGGCGACGGCGGACAAGGCGGCGCAGTCGTGTTTGAAGTGGATGAGAGCATGCGCACGCTGATGGATTTTCAGTATCAGCAGAAATACGTTGCGCAAAACGGCGAGCCCGGCAAGAAGAAGAACCAGCGCGGCAAAACGGGTGACGACCTTGTGATCAAGGTGCCCGCGGGCACGGTCATCAAGGATTTTGAAACGGGTCGCGTGGCGGCGGACATGCGCGAAGGATGGCGTTTGCTGCTGTCGGGCGGCAAGGGCGGCCTTGGTAACGCGCGGTTTGCGACGCCGACGCGGCAAAACCCGCGGTTTGCGACTCAAGGGCGAAAGGCCAAAGGCCATCATGTGATACTCGAGCTCAAATCCATCGCGGATATCGGGCTGATCGGCTTTCCGAGCGTGGGCAAATCCACGCTGCTTGCCGCGTGCACGAGCGCGCGGCCAAAGATCGCAGCGTATCATTTTACCACGCTGTCTCCGAACTTAGGTGTGGTGCAGAGCCATGACAAGAGCTTCATCATGGCCGATATTCCGGGGCTTATTGAAGGCGCGCATGAGGGCGCGGGGCTCGGCCACGATTTTCTGCGCCATATCGAGCGCACGCGCATGTTGATCCATGTGGTGGACGCGTCTTGCAGCGAAGGGCGCGATATCGTGGAAGACTATCAGGTGATCCGACAGGAGCTCATCAGCTATTCGAATGAGCTCGGCACACGGCCTGAAATCGTCGCAGCCAACAAGATGGATGCGCCGGGCTCGGACGAGCATGTGCAGCGCCTCAGAGATTTCTTGAAGCACACGGGCATTGAGGTGTTCGAGGTGTGCGCGGCGATCGGCGAAGGCACGGACGCGCTGCTCGAGAAAGCCTCGGATATGCTCGATAAGCTTCCGGTGCCGCTGCCCGTGGAGGAAGACGGCGTGATAGAGGAATGGGCGCTTGAAAAGGATGATATGGGCTTTGAGGTCATCGTAGACGAGGGCATTTACTACGTGGAAGGCCATGTGATTCAGGAGATACTCGCCAAAACAGACCCGGAAGACCCCGATTCGATGCGCCATTTTCAAAAGCTGCTCAAGGATTTCGGCGTGATCAAGGCGCTGCGTCGGGCGGGCGCGAAAACGGGCGACACGGTGAGCCTCGAGGGGCTCGAATTCGACTTTGTGGATTAGGAGAATAGATATGCTGACCAGCAAGCAAAGAGCCGCGCTTCGTGCGATGGCCAATAATTTAGAGCCGATCATCTATGTCGGCAAATCCGGCCTGACCGAGAATGTGATCACGCAGGTGGAGGACGCGCTGATCGCAAGGGAGCTCATCAAAGGCACCGTGCAGCAAAACGCGCCGGTCACCGCCGCCGAGATGGCGGGCGAGATCGCGAAAGCCACGGGTGCCGAGGCGGTCTCGTCGTCCGGACGTAAATTCGTGCTGTACCGCGCGCGCCCCAAGGACCCGACAATCAAGATCTGATGCTGACGCTTAGGGCAGCGCGGGCTGATGACCTTGAAGCGGTTGCGGCGATATACCGGCGCGCCACTCAAGACATGGATGCTCACGGCATATTCCAGTGGGACGGTATTTATCCGTCCAAAGCTGTTCTTCTCAGCGATATTGACAGCGCAGAGATGCTTCTTGTGTGCAGCAGCGAGCACGTTGTCGGGGCGGTCGTGCTGAACGAACGGCAAGACGAAGAATATGCGCTGGGCACTTGGTTACACGGCGAACCTGCGGCAGTGGTGCACCGGCTTTGTATCGATCCCGCTTGCCAACACCTTGGATACGGCAGACAGGCGATGCTTCTTTCCGAGGCCGCTTTGAAGGCACGGGGGTTTCGAACCGTTCGGCTGGACGCTTTTTCGCAAAACCCGCACGCACTGAAGCTTTATGAAAGCCTCGGATACCGCAAAGCCGGAGAAGTCACGTTCCGAAAAGGGTTGTTTTATCTATACGAAAAGAGCCTGATATAAAGACAGAGGCGCGCAGAGCCGTTAGGCTCTCAGCTTGATGAAAAACCCAACCTGTCATGCTATTCACTAGCGCTGTCAATCGCTAACGCTCAATCGGAATGACATAAGTCACTTTTTTGATACTCTGTAAAAGCCGTTAGGCTCTTTTTTTATTTGTGCCCAATGACAAAAAAATGATATGCGCACAGCTTCATGGAAGATTTTGATTATCACTCCTTACAATACGCATAAAATAGTGCGATTGACACCATTTTACTCTCTGTATATGATTAAGCTAACAGTGTGAAGGGGGTATCTGCGATGATCGCGAAAAGCACGAAGGAATACAACGCCTTCGGACCCTGGATTATTGAGATCAACGAAGAATATACCATGCCGCCCCTGTTCGTGGGGCACTACAGGGAAGACAAAACGCCGCTGATGCTGATTAAGATACCGAGGAAGATCGATCGGGCGGACGCGACGCCGGATATGAACCTGTATGATTATGTGATCGGGGCATTTGACGAGCACTTGTATATTTTAAAGAGAGCGGGCGACAGCGTTGAACAAAGACGGGTTTTTTATGAGGACATTATCGCGATAAAAAACGTCATCTCGCTGCTCAAAGGACAGCTGTTTTTGTATTTGGGCGATGAAACTGTAACGGTTGATTACAACACGGTTTCCGAGCCGATCATGATGAAGATGGTCGATATCATCAGAGAAAGGTATAAAAAGGAGAATAAAACGCTCGAAATTGAGACGATCAGCCATGAAATCGACTCAATTGAGCACCTTTATTCGGCGATTATCGATCAGTACAAAGCGGCGGATCAAAAGATTCGTCTCGTCGCGTATCAGCCGCCCTCGAAATTCGTGCCTGTTTACAGAGGTTTTAAAGAAAAAATGAAGGCGTTGCTGAAAATCAGAAAGGTGATAACCAGTACGGCGTTTATCACCAACGATACGGAACTGATTGTGCTTCAAAGGGATAAGCGTACACGAGGCCGGAAACAGGGCGACTTAACTTATTCGGCGTTGTTTTTGCCGTATGCATCAATCGAGACAATCAGCAAGACGACGGGGACGCAAGACAGCAAGCTCAATTCAATGGTTATCGCAACAAAGAGTGAAGTGTTCTCGTTTCTTTACGGTGACAACAGCCGGCAGATAAGCGCGCTTTATGGCGCATTGAAAAAACTGACGAACGGTGCCTTTTAACAGGAGCTTCTTATGTTGAGACCAGCAGACGACGTCCCGCCGGCGGGTTTTGGCGGGACGTTGTCGTTTCAGTATATAAGAGCCTTTATCAGCCATTCTATCCGAACGCGAAAGTGCTTTGCCGGACATTGCAATGAGCCGCGAAGTATGCTATCATATAGTTACTGAACAGGCAGGAGAAATGAGCCGTACCAGATATTCTTGGTGCGGCTTTTTGTTTTGGAATCAGAATCGCGAAAGGAATGACGGCAAATGATCTATGATGTGGCGGTGATCGGGGCGGGCATATCGGGCGCGATGATCGCGCGCGAGCTCTCGCAGCTCGATGTGCGGCTCTGCGTGATCGACGCGGCGGGCGACGCGGCAGCGGGCGCGACGCGCGCCAACAGCGGCATCGTGCACGCGGGCTACGACGCGCTGCCTGGCAGCATGAAGGCGCGCATGAACGTGCGAGGCATTGAGCTGATGGAAACGGCGGTCAAAGAGCTTGGCGTGCCGTATGAAAACTGCGGCTCGCTTGTGGTGGCTTTTGATGCCGATGAGGAGAAAAGCGTAGACGAGCTTGTGAAAAGGGGAAAAGAAAACGGCGTCCCCGTCGAGAAGATATCGGGCGCGGACGTGTGCAAAAAAGAGCCGCACTTGAGCGCGGACATCCGCTGCGCGCTGTGGGCGCCGACGGCGGGCATCGTGAGCCCTTTTGAGCTCGCGCTGGCCGCGATGGAGAACGCGGCGGCGAACGGCGCGGAGGTGTTTTTTGACAGCCGCGTGACGGCAATCGGCAAAGACGGCGGCGTGTTCACGGTTGAAGCGGGCGGGCGCAAGGTGCGGGCGCGGTTCGTCGTCAACGCCGCGGGTGTGTACGCTGATGAGGTGTCGCGCATGGCGGGCGGCGAAGCCTTTTCCATCACCGCTCGGCGCGGCGAGTATGTGCTGTTTGACAAGGGCTTCCCGGTGCGCACAAAAAGTGTGATATTCGGCGCGCCCTCCGAAAAGGGCAAAGGCGTGCTTTTTTCGCCGACCGCCCACGGCAACATGATCGCGGGGCCGACGGCGGAGTTTACCGCCAAGGAGGACACCGCGACCACGCGCGAAGGGCTCGATGCCGTGATGAACGGTGTGCGCCGCTATGTGCCCGGCATTGATAGGCGCAGCGCGATCGCCGTGTTTGCGGGGCTGCGCGCGATGTCTGACAGGCACGATTTCATCATTGCGGAATCGGCAGCCGTGCCCGGCTTTATCAATGTGGCGGGCATCGAATCGCCCGGGCTGACCGCGTCGCCCGCGATCGCGGAATATGTGACGCAGCTGCTGACCGGAATCGGGCTGGATGGGACGAAGAAAAAAGACGCGACGCGCATCCGCAGGCCGATCGAGGTGTTCGCGCACGCGACGCCCGAGAGGCAGTGCGAGCTTATTGAGCAGGATGCGCGCTACGCGAACGTGGTCTGCCGGTGCGAGCATGTGACCGAGGCCGAGATCGTGCAGAGCATCTATCGGCCCTGCGGCGCGCGGACGGTGGACGGCGTGAAGCTGCGCACTTCGGCGGGGTTCGGGCGCTGTCACGGCGGCTTTTGCATGCCGCGCGTGATGGACATTCTCGCGCGCGAGCTCGGACAGGATTTGAAGGATGTCACCAAGAGCGGCAACGGGTCCTGGATACTCGCGGGAAAAACGAAGGAGGCGGCGCTATGAAGGCGGATGTGGCAGTGGTCGGGGCGGGCCCGGCGGGCTTGGCCGCCGCAATCGCGGCCAAGGAGAACGGCGCCGAAAGTGTGGTCGTCATCGAGCGCGAGGCGCATCTCGGCGGCATACTGAACCAGTGTATCCATAACGGCTTTGGGCTGCATGTGTTCGGCGAGGAGCTGACCGGTCCTGAATATGCCGCGCGGTTTGCGGACAAAGCGCAGAAAATGGGCATCACCTGTCTCACACGGACGATGGTGCTGAATATCTCGCCGTCGCGCGTGCTCACACTGGTGGGGCGCGAGACGGGGCTGTGCAGTATAGAGGCGGGCGCGGTGGTGCTCGCGATGGGGTGCAGGGAACGCAGCGCGGGCGCGCTGATGCTGGCGGGAGACCGTCCGGCGGGCGTGCTCACCGCGGGAACCGCGCAAAGGTTTGTCAATATAGAAGGGTATATGCCGGGGAAAGAGGTCGTGATTTTAGGGTCGGGCGATATCGGGCTCATCATGGCGCGGCGTATGACGCTGGAGGGCGCGCATGTGAAGATGGTGCTTGAGCTCATGCCATATTCGGGCGGGCTTAAGCGCAACATCGTTCAGTGCCTTGATGATTACGGCATACCGCTGCGGTTGTGTCACACGGTCACATCGATTCACGGCAAGCAGCGCGTGGAAGGCGTGACCGTAGCGGCGGTGGATCAAAAGGGCGTGCCCATGAAGGGCACGGAGGAATACGTGGCGTGCGATACGCTGCTGCTGTCCGTTGGGCTGATCCCCGAGAACGAGCTGTCGCGCGGCATGGAGGTGCGGATGGACGCCGTGACGGGCGGCCCCGTGGTGGATAGCCGCTTGCAGACCTCAGTCGGCGGTGTGTTTGCGTGCGGCAACGCGGTGCAGGTGCACGATCTCGTTGACTTTGTGACCGAGGAGGCGCAGCGCGCGGGCAAAGCGGCGGCAGACTATCTGAAAGCGGCGGACGGGCCTGCCGCATATGCCTATACACAGGCGGGCAGCGGCGTGCGGTATGTGGTGCCGCAGAAGCTGCGGGCGGACGGCGAGAAAAAGACGCTGTTCTTTCGCGTGTCGGACGTGTATAAGGACTGCTGTACGGTCGCGCGGAGCGGCGGCAGGGTGATTGCGCGCAAGAAGAGGACAATCTGCACGCCGGGCGAAATGGAGAGCCTGTGCGTTGCGGATGAAGACATCACCGGCAGCGTGACAGTGAGCGTGGAGGAAAAGTGATATGGAAACGAAGCAATTGACCTGTATCGTTTGCCCGCTCGGATGCGCGATATCGGCGCAGATGGATGGCGGGGATATCGTGAGCATATCGGGCCACACATGCAAGCTCGGCGAAAGCTACGCGCGCGCGGAGCTTCAAGATCCGCGCCGCACGCTGACCACCACGATGCGCGTGAGGGGCGGCGGTCTCGTGAGCGTGAAATCGGAGGAGACGCTGCCCAAAGGTAAGCTGCTCGACTGCATGAAAGCGGTGAACGCGGCGGAGGCGATTGCGCCTGTCGAGATCGGGGACGTGCTGATCAAGGATATACTGGGGCTTGGCGTGGATATCGTTGCCACATCGCGCATCGCAGGCGTATAATGGGGGCATGGATCGGGTTACTGAGATAACGTGCCGCAGCGCGCTGTACCGTCACAACTCAAAATGGCTGCCGTTCAAATACGACATCAATGTGTATCGCGGATGCGCGCACCGCTGTATTTATTGCTATGCGCTCTATTCGCACGATTATATCGGCGGCGGGGATTTTTTCGGCGATGTGTACGCCAAGATGAATGTTGCCGATATGCTGCGGCGCGAGCTGCCGCGCTTTTCGCGCGAGCCCGTGAACTTAGGGGGCATTACGGACAGCTATCAGCCTGCCGAGCGCACCTGCAAGCTGATGCCCGAGGTGCTTTCGCTGCTCGCCCGGTATGCTGTGCCCATCGTGCTGTGCACGAAATCCGCGCTCGTGCTGCGCGATCTCGAGCTGATCAGCCGGGTGAATGCCGCTTCGGGGGCGGCGCTGGCGCTTACGGTCACCACGCTCAATAAACGCGTGGCCGATCTCATCGAGCCCGGCTCGTCAAGGCCGCATGAGAGGATGGCGGCGATTTCCGAAATCAAAAAAACGGGCGCATCGTGCGGCGTGCACCTCATGCCCATTATTCCGTATCTCACAAGCGCGGAAGACAGCCTCGAAGCCGTGTTCGCGCAGGCCAGGGAAGCGGGCGCGGATTATGTGCTGACGGGTTCGCTGAACCTCAAAAGCGCCACGAGAAAGCAGTTCTTCGACAGCGTTAAAAAAGGGTTTCCATCCGAATACGCGAGGCTTTACGCGCTCTACCAAGACAGAGCCGCATACGGCGATTATAAGGAAAAGCTCGGCGTGACGATCACAAAGCTGCGCAAAAAGTACGATATGCCGAGTTACGCGATGCCCAAGGTGAAGGAGAAGCCCACTCAGCTTACATTTCTGTAATCACGCTCAGACATCCTATCCTTTAAGCGGCCCGTTTCGTGTTCTCCATACGGATGGCGCGCAGCGGCTGTGCTTTGGCCTTGCTTTTTTTCTGCTCTTTGCGCTCCATGATGAACAGAGCGGCGGTAAAGAGTATGAACAGTATGACCGCTCCGACAATGAGCCAACCGGATGCCGCGATTCTATCCCACATAACAAAACCTCCACGCAAGAATATATGTTCATATTAGCGCATACGATGTCCAAAAAAGGGGACTAAGAATTGTGAGCGGCAGAATAGCGTCTTAATCGATCCTAAATTGATTCTACCCTTGTCTGACCGTTTGTCCGAGACAGACGACGGTTTCAATCAAAAAAAGACGGCTGCATGGATGTGACAACCACACAGCCGTCTTGCATATTGAATTAAATAATCTCAACCATGACAACCTGAGAGGCTGAAGAAACTCCGTCAACAGGTTTATTTCTAATTTCTATTGTGTTGCCTACTAAGCTCTCTGCGTTTAATGTTATCGATGAAATAGCAGTCCAAGAGGATGTGCCTTGTACGCGATATTGCATAGCATCAGAGACTCCACTTACTATACGCGTATTTGGATCATACGTAATCCCTTCTGGTGTTGAGACTCTGGGATAAAGTGTAAAAGTCTTGATGCTTGACGAGGGCGCATTCGTTGTTGCTGAATTACGCACATTCAACGTTATGGTTCCGCTTGAAATAGTATCGATGAAACCAGATATACTATAGGCAGAGGTTGCTTCCGTAATCCGTGTGTAATTAGTGCCATCAATACTGATCTCCATGCTTGTGGTCAGCGTACCTATTGTTTCATTTGTAATATTCATTGTCACACTTGGTGCCGCTGATCGTGCATAATTATATATGGTTCGATTCTGAGAAGGAGGTGTTGTTGAGCCAATACCTTTTTTTCGAATATAATAAGCTGCATTAGACGCAGGTATGTCAAAAACTACTGTTTGGCCTTCATATGACGTCCAAGTGGCATCGGTGCTTTTTTTGTACTCCAAATCCGAAGTCAGATTAATCAGAACCGCTTGATCTGGATAGCTCGCATTATTATACTCGAATATACCGTTGGTAGGTGCTGCCGGTCTCGGCCCAATCACGATTTGCTTGATGGCTGTTGCCGGTAAGTCGGCGGTTCTGGTGGCCCGAATGTTGTATGTGTACGTAACAGTTGGGGAGAGCAAGCTGGCTAGATTGAACTCATTGTTTACAAGGGTTAACGGCGTCCAGCTTCCGGTTGTAGTCGTCCTGTATTCATATGTTCTTGCACTGGAGAAACCAGAGATAACTTCATGGGGAAAATCCAAAGTAAGATTTGGAGCTGCGGGTAACTGATTTAGTATGACATTGACGATTGTTGAAGCAGAGTATACACCTGCTACAGGCATGTAACGAAATTCATAGGTGACGTTGCCGTAACTAATCAGCTGATCCTCCACATTCATTGAACTTGACGATACTGATGTCCAGTTACTATTTCCTGGGCGCCGATACTGCATCGAAGAGGAAATACCGCTGATAGTGCAGGTGACGGGGTTATATGTGATGGTAGCAGGCGGAGAAAAGCGGCGATACAGGAGAATCGTTTGGCTGTTTGAGTAAGGAGACGACGAGTTAGCTGCATATCTGATATATAATGGGTTTGATGCGGTGCTTATAGCATCAATGATAGAAGACACGCTATATGTTGATCCTGATGTGATTCTCGTAAATACGACTCCATCTGTACTGATTTCCATATTGGTCGATACAGTCCCCACAGTTTCTGCCATTATATCCAAAGTAACCGTCGGGGCAGCACCTCTCGCTTTTAAAGTCAATGTTAAATTCTGCGATGCAGGCGTGGTTGATCCTTGTGCCTTGTATCTGACATAGTAAGTCGCATTCGATGAGGGAATATCAAAGAGAATATCTTCTCCCATGTAATTACTCCACGTTGAATCTGTACTCTTTTTGTACTCCATATAGCTACTCAATCCAGTTAGGACGGCCTTATTGGGGTAGTTGATATTGGTATAAACCAGTTGGGGCGAGCTTGGCGCGGCTGGACGCATTGGGATAAGAATCTGCGCCGCGGCAGTTGCGGGAAGGTCGGCTGTTCTAGCTTCTCTGATGTAAATGTATACGTTTGCACTGGTTGATATCAGACTGGATATATTGAACTCACCGTTATTCAGGGTAACTGCTGACCAAGATGTTGCCGAGCCCGTCGTGTTATATTGGTATGATTTATCGCTTGAAAAACCGGTTATCACCTCGCGTTCCAAGTCTTTATTAAACGTCGGTGCTGCCGGAAGCTGGTTAAGCACCACTATTGACGAAGTGGAAGAGGACGATACATTGCTTATTGGTCCGTAGCGAATCTCCAGATTAACGTTTGATGTTTTGCTCAACAGACTCTCAACGTTTAAAGTGGTTGAAGATATCGCAGTCCATGTTGTTGCTCCTTGTACTCTATACTGCATTGTGTTCGAAACACCACTGACAATACAAGTGACCGGATTGTAAGAAAGCCCGGAGGGTGCAGCAGCGCGCGGATACAGCACAAAGGTTTTGCTCAATGTAGCTGGCGCGGTGGCAGTGGCTTTTGTTCTTACGTACAGAGTTGCAGTTCCATTCTGAATCGAATCTATAATATTTGACACGCTATATGTTGATCCTGAAGTAATTCCGGTGTATGTAACGCCGTTGGTGCTTGTCTCCATACTTGTCGATACGGTGCCGACGGTTTCTGTTGAAGTGTTGAGTGTAACTGAAGGAGCAGCTTCTCTGTAAGGCAGCGTGAGGTTTTGCACAGCGGAATTCGGCAGGCCTCCCTGTGCTATTTTTCTGACGTAACAGAACATGTTGGATAACGGAATATCAACAACAATGTCCGCGCCAGTATAAAGAGTCCATGTGGTATCCACTGATCGTCTGAACTCCATACTTGTTGTGAGCCCTGCAACTACAGCCTGATTGGGGTGGTTTGGATCATTAAAAACAAATCTGGCTGTGGTCGGCGCGTCTTGCAGCTTTGGAACGGTAAGAGATACCGATGCTGAAGCGGGCGTGGTGCTGGTACTGGCTTCACGGAAATAAAGCGAGACGGCGTTGTTTTTGTTGATGATGCCGTTAAGGCTGAATTCCCCATTGGTTAATGCTGCTGCCGACCAAGAAGTCAAAGAACCGGTTGTATTATATTGATAGCTTTTTCCGGAATCAAACCCTGTCACAAATTCCCGCCTAAGATCAAGCGAAAGATTTGGTGCTGCGGGAAGCTGATTAAGAGTCAGGGTGACGGTTGGTGAAGCGGAAGAAACACCGCTGACAGCTTTCTTACGGACTTCCAAAGTTACGTCGGATGTGGCACTCAGCAACGCCTCCACATTTTGTGTCGTACCGGTTACATTTGCCCAGGTTCCGTTTTGGACACGGTATTGCATAGCCGTGGTCACGCCGCTGACTGTGGCTGTAATTGGATTATAGCTTAAGCCGGATGGTGCTGAAGTTCTTGGGTAAAGCGTCAGGGTTTGCTCCGGCCCTTGCGGATACAATTCGGATGCCCGAACTCTTATGTGCATTGTGGCGGTGTTACCTGCCTCAACTGCATCAATAAAGGGGGATGCTCCCGCCGCTACGACTGAATTTGTCACGGGAAAATAATCGCCGTCATCAATTTTTATTTCCATAGTCGTATCAAGGCCGGTCAGCTGTTCCGTTAATATATTCAAAGCGACGGAAGGGGCGGCGGGGATTGTTCTCATTGTCAACGGCTTTGATTTTGATTCGGGATTCGCATAATGAACATAGTACGCTGTGTCCGCAGCAGGGAGATCAAACACGACGGAGCTGCCGGTAATGCCTGTCCAGCCATTATAGTTGCTTTGCAGCCTGTATTCCATCGTATCATCAACGCCGGTAAGCACGGCTTTGCCCGGGTTTGCAGGATCGTTGTAAATAAAGGTTGCTGATGCGGGTGCGTCGGGCCGGAAATCGTGCCAATTGATATATAGAGTGTTGGTGCTTGTCTGTGATGTGTTGCTTGGGTTGCGGGTAAGAATTCTCAGTGCGCTTGTTTCTGCATCGGGATCGGCGATATCGCCCAAGTTTGTAAACGTAAACGTGCTGGTCCAATAATATATGCCAAAGGTACTTGAATAAGACTGCACATCGGAACGCTGCATGTTACTGCCGGTTAGGGCCGTGCCGTCCAGCGTGACCTGTATTTGAGTAATTGAACCTGTTTTGATCTTAAGGTAAATTGTGTCTTTATAGTGTTGTATCGATGTAGAGGGATTGTGTACAGATTCGTTTAGTGGTTCTATTTCTCTATCCGAAACACCTTCGTTATTAAATCCACGCGAGTCTATTGAGCTAAAGATTAAACTTGACCAAGATGAAACATCAGCTGCGAACGCAGTTGTAATGTATAAACCAAGTATAAGCGATAAGAAAATTAAAGTTGATAAGCATTTTATAAAAGATTTTCTCATTTTGTATCCTTTCTCATTCTTTTGTGAATGAAAGCATTTTTAAATAAAAGCTTCTCAAAAAAACACGTTGATCATTTTTAGGTGCATAGGCGGGGTAGCCTTTGCGGTTATCAGATAAATCGTTAAGCATTTCGTTAAAGTCCAACAAAAAGAAGGAAGCAGGTGTCGGGTTATTCCCTAGAACCCCATCCTGCATGTCGTATAAGATGTCCTTGTCACCAACTACATTAAATGCATGATAGCATGCGGCATCACTTTCCTCGCGCGTAATTAAGCCCGAAGCTTCCATATCCATAACCATCTGTACATAGACTTTGTGAAACATCGGCACACCTTTATACTTTTCCTGTATGGCTGCCCATTTCTCGTCGTTCGTCATCTCCTTTCCTTCCGAGATGTCAACACCATGTACACTATACCCAGCAGGAAAGCCCCGGC
>JAEYLC010000047.1 GCA_023461435.1 Bacillota bacterium | reverse complement strand
GCTAAGGGGATCCACCTGTTCCCATCTCGAACACAGTAGTTAAGCCCTTATACGCCGATAGTACTTGGCTGGAAACGGCCCGGGAGGGTAGGTAGCTGCCGGATTCAATTTTCAATATATTCTCTTTTACGGGGAGCTCGCTTGCATATCGCATGGCGAGCTTCTTGCTTTTTATGGACAATCACTGATATGATGGTGAAAACGCAACCAATGGTTGCCAAAATGAAGACCTGCGGTTGGTGGCACACATATGCTGCATATTGTATGCTGACAATGGAGGTGAACGATATGGATTTTAAGGAAAAGTTGCTGCTTGTGAGAAAAGACAGAGGATTATCTCAGGAAGAGGTGGCCGAGGCGGTCGGCGTATCGCGGCAGGCGGTGGCCAAATGGGAATCGGGACTAGCGTATCCTGACATAGCGAATCTCGTTGCGCTTTCGGATTTATTCGGGGTCAGCATCGACAGGCTGGTGAAGCCGGAGAGCGACACATGCGCGGCCGAGCTGGTCAAAAAAGCGCTAAGCCAAGATGAAAAATTGATTGCATTTTTGATTAAGGCAAAGAAGGGCACTTATGCGGCCCACGCAAAAGAGGAGGCTGTTTCGTCAAGGCCCCAGTCTCATGACATTAAATATGAAGAGGGCGGCTATCTTTATTTGGATACCTATCTTGGCGGCAATGAATTCGCGGGTGAGGAAGCCTTGTGGAATCGGGGCGAGCCGGTTTGGGCGATGAACTACGTGGGGCGCGTGATTGCCGAGCCGTTTGAGGGTGATTTTTTGAAGGAAGCGCTGCTTCGGGTGCCGCAGGATATGCCGTACCGCGGGCCGATGGTGTACGCAAACGGCGATTACCGCTATCACTGCGCGGCGAGCGGGAATGTGAACTGGTTTCAGGGCTATGAGGAGATATTCTATCAGGACAAAAAAGTCTACGAATGTTATTACCACGGAGGAAGAATCGCGTAGGCTTTGGATATTCCCAATGGCATAGCGGAGAGCCTGCCCTGCAATATGCATGGCAAGCTTTTTGCTTTCACGGGTGATCAATGATCACCCTTACGGTGTTGCTGCAGGTGTTGGCGATTGGATCACGGCGTCGAAGCCGCCGATACCGTTGGTCACGTCCGCGGTCTGCGTCGCGTCGGGCGGTATAACCAGCTCCGGATTGTTGTCGTTGTCGCGATCGGAGCAAGCTGTCAGAAAAACGGCAAGCGCGCAGACGGTGAACAGAATAATTAATTTCTTTTTCATAGCAGATTCCCTTCGGTGATATTGTGTAAATCAGAAGATGCCCCGGTATGCGAGGCATCTTCCCCTCCAAAGGCTTCTAGCCCCACATCAATGCGGCCAGAATGAAAATGATTAAAAACGTGACGCACCTTTTGTGCATCATTTTACGATGACATCGTCTCATTTTCCCGCCTCCTTCGGTGTTAGTATGAGCAGAATGAGAGAGAGATATTTGATTGGAATATAATGGGATTTATGGCTCGCGAGAATGGAACTGGAATGGTTATTGAGAATTGGATGGCCTTTTTCATTTACGGGTTTACTGTTTCCATTTATAATCTTCTGTCTTGCGGCGGTGACGGCGATCGGTTTTTTTGGCATACGAAGCATATCGCAAAATAAACAAACGATTTTGTATTATGCCGGTTGCCTAGCTCCACAGCAGTGAGACCGGGAATCCGAATGATCAAAGTGAGGCTCTCCTTGTCCCGCTTTTCACAGACATTATTTTGGTACATATACTAATGACGAAGGAGGATGTGAATATGAACACCCAACAATATTATCCTGCTCAGCACCTTCGTTACGGTCAACTGATGTGTACCATGCAGAGACTATGGATAGAACATGTGCTGTGGACAAGAGCCTTTATCATCGGGACCGCTTTCAACCTTCCTGACCTAAAGTACACCACAAATCGGCTGCTGCGCAATCCTACAGATTTTGCGAACGTTTTACAGCCCCTATATGGAGGCAGTACAGCACGGAGATTCGAAGAGCTTTTCAAGGACCATCTGCTTATAGCTGCTCAGCTTGTGAATGCGGCAAAAGCGGGTGATGCCCAGTCTGCGGCGCAACAAAGAAACAAGTGGTACGCCAACGCGGATGACATCGCCATCTTTCTCGCTGGCATAAATCCGTATTGGAACGTTGAAGCATGGAGGGCATTGCTTTACGATCATCTCGAAATGACAGAAAATGAAGCAACCCAGATACTTCAGGGGCAATATGAGGCCAGCATAACGCAATATGACGCGATACAAGCCGAAGCGATTCAGATGGCACAGGAGATGGCAAAAGGGATAGCGAGACAGTTCAGGGCATAATCCTTGCTGTCTTCGTTGGCCTCAAGATTCAGGACTATTGAGTGAAAGGGAGTCATGCAACTCCCTTGTGTTATAAAAGCATATTGAATGATGAAAGCAATCCAGGGATAGTCACGATAAAAAAGCTGTTTGACGGTCTTGATATCACGTTAAAGGGTTTTTTTGATTCTGAGTTTTTTCTAGGATTAGATCAAGAGATTGAATAGCACGCCAGTTCACTATATTCCAGTATCCAAGGCATCTCCTTTGCCAATATTTCTTTTGACAAAACAATAGAATGGGTCAAAAACGTGATGAACTTTTTGTGCATCATTTTACGATGACATCCGTCTCATTTCTCCGCCTCCTTCAATGTCAGTATGAGCAGAATGAGATATTATTAATAGGTTCTGTTTTTGGAACATACTATAAGCATTATGATACTAACTATAGAATATTATAGAGTAATATTACTTGATATAGGAAAAACCTAAAATGGATAAAAAACTAGTATATAACTTAACAAAAAAATCAGTCTTATTTCTTTTCATATATTATACATTCATTCTTGTAACAGGAATTGTAATATGTATTTCCACGATACTGAGAATCGATCATATTGACGATGAAAATCTATTGTTAAATACAATCTTAGCATCTTTGGCGGCGAGCGGCATGTTTTGTAGCATGCAATATGTAAAAAGGCTTTACAAGGCCTGTTTGGATGAAAGAATAATTCATTCAGCTGATGGGATAAAAAATATTGGGAACATTATTTATTTTCTTCTTAGGCCAGCCTATTCGTTTTCGTTTGTAATTATTGTAATATTTGCAATGCTATCAGGCACGATAATTATCACGAATGAAGTTGATTATGTTCTAAATATTAGATTTTTATATTTAAGTGTTATAATTTCAAGTTTTATCGGATTTTCGGTGGGAAGAGTACTTGATAAGTTTACTTTGATAAGTGAAGAAAAAATAGACAGATTATCTGATTCTCAAAGGGGAAAATAGAAATGGCGTCGATAAGAAATGCAAAAGTGAGAATTGAAGTCATTAAAGAGCTGCAAAAAATAGCCGAAGAGATACGCGGATTAAAAGATATTTATAGGCAAAAACGACCAATAGTTATAGAGTTTAGCGGCTCTCCAAAATCGGGGAAAACCTCATGTATAAATTCTTTGCAGCTTTTTCTAAGAAGGAATGGATTTAAAGTCGAAATAATTCAGGAAAGAGCTAACGTCTGTCCCGTTTACAATAAACAAAGCCCTATGTTCAACTTGTGGACAGGGTGCATGTCTTTAGTTGGGATGCTCAGTATATTGGAGAGAGAAGAGGTCAATTGCGACGTTTTATTAATGGACAGAGGCATTTTCGATGCCTTTTGTTGGTTTGATTGGTTAGCGGAAAGAAAGTTAATGGAGAACGACCAAAGAGAAACATTTGAAAGATTTTTCCTAATAGAAGATTTGATTAAGAAAGTTGATATTGTGTTCGCCTTTTGTGTTGATCCTAACATTTCTCTTGAAAGAGAATATACTACATTATTAACAGATAAGCTTGGAACAATTATGAATATACAAGTGCTTTCGGAATATTTAAACTCAATAAAGAGAACAATAGTCAGTAAGCATGACTACTTCCATAGCATTTTTAAAATTGATACTTCACAGAAAAATCAAGATGAAGTAGGGAAAGAAGTTACAGATATTACATTGGATACCTTGAGAGATCTATTAGTAGAACGGATCGGATACATATCATTTGATAATGATGCTAAAGAAGTAATGGGAAAGAAAAGAGTTTTATCTTTCGACGAATTGAATGATAAGATTCTTAGTATTAGCTTTGATTTGCGGGATAAAGTCGAGGGTCAACCTGATTTAATTCAGCCAATACCTATTGCCGTAATCACAAATAAAGAGCGGAATAAGATACTTGCAATCAAAAAAAATGCAAAAGCGCTATCCCCTGATTCTCCAGAGAAAGACAAGTATCTACTTTATATTGGAGGCCATTCTCGGATAGAAGATGTAACAAAAGCAAGTTCTACAAGCTTTTTATCAGTCTGTAGATACACACTGCGTCGTGAAGTAAGGGAAGAGATTGGTCTGTCTTTGGCATTTAACGAAATAGAACCGTATTTCATTTACACACCGGATACTGATAAAAGCAAACAACATATAGGGGTTTGCTTTGTGATAGAAATAGATATTGACAGCATAAAACTGCGCCTTGATCCTCAAGAACTGGAACTGAATAACGGCCTAGGTATAAGTGGTCTTTTTCAAGATATTCCAAGTCTTATCGATTTATCAAAAGACCTCGAATCTTGGAGTAAAGAAATTTTACGTGAAAGTTTTGGAGTTGAGCTTGGCAGCAATTATCTTTTGCCCGTCTAAACTAAGACAGTTACTTTCCCATCCCCTTCGTCATAATCCCGCCCTTTCCCTCATATGAATCAATGAAAAGGGGGAGTGGCTATGGAACCGAAAACCAAAACAAAATCGATGGCGGGCGATATCGTCAAACGCGCGCTCAAAGGCACGCTCATTTCCATGGTGTTCACCGTGGCGGTGATCCTGCTGTTCGCACTCATCATCAAGGAAACGGGGCTGTCCGACAACGTGATCGCGCCTGTCAATCAGGTTGTGAAAATCCTCGGCATCATCGGCGCGTCGTACTTCGGCATCAAGGGCATGATGGAAAAGCAGTGGCTCACGGGCGGCCTTGCCGGCCTGCTGTTCATATCATTAAGCTACCTTGTGTTCTCGCTCATCGAAGGCATGTTCGGTAGCGTGGCTTTACTGTTCTCCGATATGCTGATGGGCCTGCTGATCGGCATGGTGTTCGCCATCATCCTCGCAAACTTCGGCAGATCATCCAAAACGCGCGTCAAAACAAACAAAGCCAAACGTGTCCATTTTAGGAAAGCACGCGCGTAAATAGGGTTGCAAAAAGGCGCTGACCTATTATATAATCGGTTAGCAGCTTTTATTGTGACGAAATTCCGTCTGCGCTTTGAGCACGGCGGGGTCATATACTACGCGGATAAGGAGATCGGTATGAAGCATATCAAAACAGTTGTGAAGGGCAGCCTCAAAGAGCAGAAGGAAAAAACGGGCTGCGGCGAGTGCCAGACCTCGTGCCAGTCGGCATGCAAAACATCCTGCACGCTCGCGAACCAGCGCTGTGAGAAGAAAATCAGATAACGACATATTATCGGCGTTGTCCGGACGAAAGCGCGGCACTCGTGTCGCTTTTTTGTTTTTGGAGAATTAGCTTCCTCTTTGAGGGGGCTGTCGCCTTTGGCGACTGGGGGAGTAAATCGCACCATTGGCGCAACGAATGTAGGGGTCGGCCTCCGGGATGACTCGCCGCGTGAACTCCTTCCGTCAATTGCCGGAAGACAATCCTCAGTCAGCTTACGCTGACAGCTCCTTTGCCAAAGGAGCCTTTAAGGCCACGTGACCGGCGCGTCATACCCCTTCGGGGCACAGGCGGACGCCGTGCCCTACGGAAAAACGAATGTCATTAACCACACATAAGGAGAATCCATTGATACACACGTTTAAATACGGCGATGCCGGCTTCGTGCTGGACGTCGAAACAGGTAGCGTTCACGTGCTCGACGACGACGCGTTCGAAGCCGTGAAGCGGCTCGAAGCAATCGAAAAAGACGGCGGTGATATCGGCGCGGCGCTCAGTGAGGGCGGGCCGCTGATGGATGAAATCGCGGCGCTTAAGGACGAGGGTCTGCTGTTCTCGGCGCCCGCGGAAGATACGGCGATGCCCGAAAACGTCGTCAAGGCGATGTGCCTGCACCTCGCGCACGACTGCAATTTGCGCTGCGAATACTGCTTTGCAAAGGGCGGGGCGTTCGCGGGACGGCGCGAGCTGATGAGCGCGGAGACCGCCAAAGCCGCGATCGACTTTCTGATCAAGGTATCGGGCACGCGGCGCAATCTCGAGATCGACTTTTTCGGGGGTGAGCCGCTGCTTAATTTTGAAGTGCTCAAGGAAACGGTCGGCTACGCGCGCGGCATCGAAACGGCGCACAATAAAAACTTCCGTTTCACGGTGACGACCAACGCGTACCGCGTGACGGACGAGATGCGCGACTATATCAACAAAGAGATGAACAACGTCGTGGTCAGTATCGACGGGCGGCCGCATGTGCACGACGCCGTGAGAAAGACGGCGGGCGGCGGCGGGAGCTACGCGCGCGTCGCGGAGAACGCGAAGGCGCTGCTGTTAAATCGCGAGGGAGAATACTATGTGCGCGGCACGTTCACGGCGGACAACCTCGATTTCGCGGAGGATGTGCTGCACATCGCGGACATGGGCTTTTGGGGCCTGTCCATCGAGCCCGTGGTGACGACCGGCGCGAACGCGATCAGGGAAGAGCATCTGCCCAGCATTTTTGCGGAGTATGACCGGCTTGCGGCGGAATACGCGCGCCGCCGCAAAAACGGAAACGGTTTTACGTTCTTTCACTTCATGGTGGACTTGGGCGCTGGCCCTTGCCGGGCCAAGCGCGTGCGCGGCTGCGGCGCGGGCACCGAATATGTCGCCGTCGCGCCGACGGGGGACATCTACCCGTGCCACCAGTTCGTGGGGCAGGAGGCCTATAAGCTGGGCAGCGTGTATAAAACGGGTCTTGATCAGACGGTGTCAAAGCAGTTTGAGGACTGCAACATATACAATATGGCAGACTGCCGGAATTGCTGGGCAAAATATTACTGCAGCGGCGGGTGCGCCGCGGCGAACGTGAACACGAACGGCGACATTTTGCAGCCGTACCGCATCGGCTGCGAGATGCAAAGAAAAAGGCTCGAGATCGCCATCGGCATGGCGGCGCTGGAGCAGATGGAGGACGTATGATACAGGCGATTGGCGGAAAGGACCCTGCGAAGGACAAGACCGCGTATGTGCATTCCGCGGCGGTTGTCATCGGCGATGTGACGCTGCGCAAGGAAGCAAGCGTGTGGCCGTGCGCCGTGGTGCGCGGAGACCTCGCGCATATCGAGATCGGCGAGCGCACGAACATACAGGACAACTGCGCGCTGCACACCACGCATCTGCCGCTGGTCATTGGCAGCGACGTGACGGTCGCGCACGGCGCGATACTGCACTCGTGCGACATCGGCTCGGGGACGCTGATCGGCATGGGCGCGATCATACTCGACGCGGCGAAGATCGGCGAAAACTGCGTGATCGGCGCGGGCACCGTGATTCCGGGCGGCAAGGTGATTCCGCCAAACAGCGTGGTATTCGGCAATCCGTACAGGATCGTGCGCAGCGTGACCGAGGCGGATATGAAAAACAACGCCGAAGGCGTTGCTTACTATGTGCAGCTGAGCAAAAATTACATCAGAACGGGCATTATCCGCTAATTGTTTTCCGTCCAGAGCGTTTCGCTGCCAGTCGATACGCCGATCGCGCCGCTTGAAAGCGCGTCGATCACCTGCCTGCGTTCGGTGATGAGCCCGCCCGCGATGATGGGTGCGTCCACCTCCTGCGTAAACCGTTTGATCACGCCCGGGATGATGCCGGGCATCAGCTCGATCATCGAGGGGCGGATCTTCGCGGCAGTGCGCACGGCGTTCTCGTATGACGCGCTGTCCACCATAAAAAAACGCTGTATCGCGAACACGCCCTGATCGCGCGCGTATTTCACGAGCGCGGAGCGCGTGCTGATGATGCCGCTCGGGCTCATGCTCGTCTGCACGTAGTCGAGCGCGCGCGTGCTGGCTGCGAGGCCGTCGATCAAATCCATATGCAAAAAAACCCGGGTGCCTGCCTTTTTGGCGGTGTCCACAAGCGCCTTGGCTGAAAAGATGTCGGTATTGATGAGAAACACGGTGGGGACACCAAGGCAAAGCGCGCGTTCGAGCGACTGCCGGTTCTGAACCGCGGCGATGACCGGGCTGTCCTTCACGGCTTCCACATAGTCATGCATGCAGGTGCCTCCTTTCATTTATCTAAAGCGTATTATAACACGCGCGGCGCAGTATTTACAAAGAATATTGAAAATGATATGATTGGCGGGGGGAAAGCCTATGAAACCACACGAATTGAGCTTTCAATCGTCCGACGGGACGGTTATCCACGCCTACAAATGGGGTGCCGATAAGCCCAAGGCGGCGGTGCAGATTGCGCACGGCGCGATTGAGCATGCCATGCGGTATGACGATTTTGCGCAGGCGCTTAACAGCTGCGGTTTTGTGGTTTACGCCGAGGATCATCGCGGCCACGGTAAAACGGCGGGCGACGTGGAAAACGTCGCGTATTTCGGCGACAGGGACGGCGGCTTCAGCACGGCGGTGGACGATCTGCATGTTCTCACACGGCTCATACGCGAGGAGAATCCGGGGCTGCCGATTTTTCTGCTCGGGCACAGCATGGGTTCTCTGATGGCGCGTGTGTACGCGTCGCGGTACGGCTCGGAATTAGCAGGGCTGGTTCTCACGGGCACAGGACGGGTGAGCGCCCCGCTGATCGCGCTGGTGCGCGGCATGGCGCGCGTCACAATGGCGCTGCGCGGACGCAGACACCGGTCGCGTTTTTTGCATACGCTTGTATTCGGCACGCTGAAACAAACCGTTTAAAGGCGAAACGGGCAGCGAATTCATCTGCTCGGACGAAGCGGTCGTCAAGGCATACGCGGCGGACCCGTTTTGCGGCAACCTCAGCACAGCGGAGTTCGTTTACGAGCTGCTCGGCGGCACGCGCGACGCGTCGCTCAAAGACACATTCGCGCGCTATCCGAAAGAGCTGCCGCTTTTCATCGGCGCGGGCGAGTTCGATAGCATGGGCGGAGCCGGGCTCAAGGCTGTGAAGCAGGATGTGGCTGATTTTAAAAAGACGGGCGTCAAAGACTTCGAGTTTAAGATCTACGAAGGCATGCGCCATGAGATACTCAACGAGAAGGACAAACGCCGGGTGTATGAGGACATCATCGCCTGGCTTGGCAGCAGGGTTGACTAAAAGGAGCGACGGATGAAAACATACAAGGCCGGGATACTGGGGCTCGGAAACATCGGGCGCGTGCATGCGTACGCGATCGGCGCGTTGCCGTATCTTTACGACCTGCCTTTCCGAGTGACGCTTGTCGGCGTTTACAACCGTACGCGTGAGAAGTCGCTCGCCGCTGTGGACAAGCTCGGGGTCGAGTTTGCTGCGGAAACGCCCGAAGAGCTGCTTTCCCGCAGCGATATCGACGCCATATGCCTCTGCCTGCCGAACCATCAGCATGAGGAATACGCGATCAAGGTTCTCGAAGCGGGTAAGCACCTTTACTGTGAAAAACCGCTGTGCTTAAGCCACGAGGGCGCGGTCAAGATCGGCGAGGCGGCCAAAAGAGCGGGCGCCAAGGTACAGATGGTGTTTCAGAATCGGTTCTTTCCCGCAGTGATGCGCGCCAAGCAGCTTATGGATGAAGGACGGATCGGGCGGCTGTACAGCTTTGAAGCGAAATACTACCACTCAACGAACATCGACCCTGATAAGCCGTTTGGCTGGCACCATTCCAAGGATTATTCGGGCGGCGGTACGCTCTTTGATATGGGGTCGCATATCATCGATCTGGTGTTTTACCTTTGCGGCCCGTACGCGCGCGTCAATGCGGCGCTGCAGACGGCTGTGGCGGCGCGCCGCGACGGCGGCAGCCGGCGGGCGGTAGAGGTGGAGGATGCGGGGTATGTGATCGCGGAGCTTAAGAACGGCGCGGTCGGCACGATCATCGCGTCCAAGCTTGCGACAGGCACCAACGACGAGCTTGAGATCCGTCTGTTCGGGGACAAGGGCGCGCTGCGCTTTAGCTCGGAGAGCCCGAACCATATTGAGTTTTACGACAACACGGATAAGGGCGGTTCCTTCGGCGGCGAGAAAGGCATGAAGCTGATCGAATCGTATCAGCGTTTTGATCCGCCGGGCGGCTTCACGCCGTCGTCAAAATCCGGGATCGGCTGGGTCAGGACGCATGTGCACAGCATGTATTCGTTTTTTGACTGTGTACATGGTGACAAGGTATGCAATCCGTCGCTCGAAGACGGTATATACAATCAATTTGTGCTGGATAAGATGGCCGAATCCGCGAAGGACGGCATTTGGAAGGCGCTATAAATGGCACGCCTCGGGCGCGCTTATTTGCAGAAGGGAGGGGTGGCTGATGCTTTTGGACGCGAATTATGATGAGAGCCGGAACAGATGGGAGGTCCATCTTTACGGCGAGGTCGATATATATAACGCCGAGAGCTTAAAATCCGAGCTGCACGCGATGGTCGACGAGAAAAAAGCGGATATCGTGCTTGACTGCGCAAGCTTAAAGTACATCGATTCAACAGGGCTCGGTGTGCTAGTCAGTGCGCTCAAAAAGGTCAAAGAGGCAAAAAAACAGATCAGCATCATCAATTTAAAGCCGTATATCGCCAAGATTTTCACGTTGACCGGGCTCGACAAAATTTTTCTTATCGAGGTGGATGAAACGTGAACGGCGACGTCATACGTCTGCAATTCCCCGCCCGGCCCGACTACATACTGGCTGTGAGGCTTGCGGTATCCGCAGTGGCCGAGCGTGTGGGCTTTGATATTGAGGATATTGAAGATTTAAAGGTCGCGAGCGCCGAGGCGTGCACGCTGCTGCTGTCGGCAGGAGCGCGGCAGATCGATATCAGCCTTACCGTTCAAAGCGGCCTTGAGCTTTTGTTTGAGGCGCAGGGAGGCTCGCCGGAAGAGGCTTTGGAATCCGACGGCTTGAGCCAGTACCTGCTTGATGCGCTCGTGGATACGTGCGAGCTTAACAGCGACGGCGGCGCGGTCAAAAGCGTCCGCCTTCAAAAGACACTTTTGTTGTGATATTTTCCCGAAGAGCGCTGCTTTAAGGGGTTTTGCTGGGGATAATTATGAGTGAGCGATGGGCGAATCTCGATGAACAGGCGCTTTTTGAGCGCTATGAGAAAAGCCGAGATGAAGCGCTGAGAAACTTCATACTGGAGAAATATCTTTACATTGCCGAGATCGTGGCGAAAAAATTTGTGGGCAGAGGCGTGGAATTCGACGACCTGTTTCAGGTGGCATCGCTGGCGCTTGTGAAGGCGCTCGACAGATACGAAAGCGCGCGCGGCGTGAAATTTGCGAGCTTCGCGACGCCGACGCTCGTGGGCGAAATCAAGAACTATTTCCGCGACAAAACGCGGATGATCCGCATTTCCCGGCGCGAAAGTGAAATGATCAGGAAGCTCGACGAGGCCAAGAGCGTCCTATCGGCCAGGATGGGGCACGGCGCCACGCCGGAGAACATCGCGGAGTACCTTGCCTTAAGTGTCGAGCGCGTGCTTGAGCTGATGGAAGCGCAGTCGGCCGGATACGCGGCATCGCTCGACAATTACATTGCGCTCAACGAGGATACGAAGTTCATCAAGCTGGTGGGCAGCACGGACAACGCGTATGAAAAAATAGAAGACAGGGACTATCTCGCCTATTGCTTTGAGCATCTAAGCGAAATCGAAAGACAGGTCATCCAGCAGCGCTATGAAAACGACTTGAGTCAGCGCGAGGTGGCGGCAATGCTCGGAGTTTCACAAATGTACATATCGCGCATTGAGCGCAGGATACTTGTCAAGTTTAGAAATTTCTATGAAAAATAGGTTTAGATGCCTCTCTAATGGGTATATAGATGTAAGAAGCATGGTGCGCGGCTGTCAGGACGGGCATGATATTGTGTGCTTCTTGGTGTCTTTGTATGAATTACGCGAGCCGGTATGTGCTTACATCGATAGATGATATAAAAAGAGTGGTCAGCGGTGTGCTGAAAGGCGTGGAAAAGCACAGAGCGCTGACGGAAGAATGCAGTTTTAATATTTCTTTGGTGATCAACGAGCTGCTGGTCAACTGTTTTGAGCATGCAAAGCCATCAAAAATGTCGCCTGTGATATTCAAAGCGGGCATTAAGAACGATCTGCTCGTCATCTCTGTGACAGACTCCGGCAGCGGCTTTGAGTATGAAAAGGCATGCACCGGCGTCGCTGCGGACAATCTGCTCAAAGAGCGGGGCAGAGGGCTCACGCTCGTGCATGCGCTGTGTCAGGAGATCTGTTATAACAGCGTCGGCAACAGTGTGGAAGTGAAGATTGCGATTTGACATTTTCTTTCCGCTGATGCGGGAGGATTCGTGTTTTTTCTATCAACATATACAAAGGAGTTTTTTCGGCTGCGGAGAAATAATTAAACATAAGCGCCTTGGAAGGGGATTGAATGGCAGTCAGGCGAAAACCGAAAACGAAGTTCTTTTTTGTGCTCACAGGAATACTCGCCGTCACGGCGGTGATACTGATACTGCTGCTGAGCCCGCCGCGGCTGGCTCTGGTGGAGATGGCCAAAGCGGAATTTGATCAGAGTTACGATATGCTCATCGTGCGCGATGAGGTGGTATACGAAGCGAAGAATTACGGCAAGACGAATTATATCGCAGTGGAAGGGCAATCCGTCAACGTCGGAGACCCGATCATCGAGGTCTACAAATTAGGCTACAATGACGAAACGCTCTCCAAGCTGCTGGAGCTGCAAAAGAAGATCATGACCTATCAGACCGAGGTCATCCGCGCGGGCGTTATCGACGATGAGCTCATTGACATCAACAGCCGGATCAACGCGAAGGCGGAGGAAATCCAGCAGGCCGTGTTCGATAACCATTCATCCGTATTGCTGTCGCTCGAACGCGATATGGAATCGCTGCTTGACGAACGGATGGCGCACCTTCGCGAGGTGACGGCGCCGGACGACCAGCTCAACGATTATTACACGCAGGAGACCGAGCTGCTTAATCTCTTCGCGTCGTGGCGCAGCCAGCTCTCCGCCAACGAGAGCGGGATCGTGAGCTTTTATTTTGACGGATGTGAAGCGCTGATGAACAAACAGAATATCGGCGGCTTTACGCGGGACGTGCTTGAAGAGGTGTTTGACGGCAAGACGGTGGAGACGCCTGAAAAAGAGCAGGGCTCCGCGCCGCTGTACCGTATTGTCAACGGCAACGAATGGTATGTGGTGATGCTGTCCGACAAGAAGATACCCGAGATGCATCTGGGGAACACCTTTTCGATTATATTTGAAGATTATCTTGACAACAAGTATACGGGAGTTGTCTCAGACGTGTCGGACCTTGCGCAAAACGAAGGATACGTGTATACTGTTTTGATACAGGATAATATTGGTCCTTTGCTCGGAGAGCGGCGCGTGACGGCGCGGCTTTACGGGGTGCAGGAGAGCTACAGCGTTCCCAAGGGCTGCGTCAAAAAAGCGGAAGATATCAACTATGTGGAATCGGTTGCGGGAGAATATATCCCGGTGCTGATCGTTGCGGACAAGGGCGATACGGTGCTTGTCAAGACCTACGAAGGTCAGCCGGGGCTCGAAATCGGCGAGCAGATCAAATGGTAGTGATTAATGGAGTCGTCAATGACTGATATCGCGAAGAATTTCGCAATAATTGAAGAAAGGGTTGATGCCAGCGCTAAGAAAACAGGGAGGAGCCGAAGCGATATTACGATCGTAGCGGTCAGCAAAACGGTGGGCGCCGATGCCGTTGGACAGGCTGTAGAAGCCGGCATTCGGGATTTTGGCGAGAACTATGTACAGGAGTATCTGAAAAAACGTGAGGTGTTGCCGGATACACTGAACTGGCATATCATCGGGCCGCTGCAGACGAATAAGGTGAAGTATATCCTTGACGGGGTATGCTTGCTTCACTCGCTGGACAGGCTTTTCCTCGCGCAGGAGATTCAAAAACAGTGCGAAAAAAATGGCACGGAACTCTCTGCGCTTGTGCAGCTCAATATCGGCAAAGAACCGACAAAGTCGGGCATATTTGAAGAGGAGCTTGAGCGTTTTTTGCAGGACGTGTCTGTAATGAGGAGGATCCGTTTAAAAGGGTTGATGGCGATTCCGCCGGCTGCCTTTAAAGCGGATGATAACAGACCGTATTTCGAAAAAATGCGAACCCTTTTCGACCGTTGTAAGCGCGAATATGCCGGATTTGAATACCTGTCTATGGGTATGTCGGATGATTTTGAAGCTGCGATTGAAGAAGGCTCTAATGTGGTCAGGATTGGGACGGCCGTATTTGGAGCGAGGTCAAATTAAAAATTTACAGGGGGTTACAATATCATGGCGAGAGGTTTTTTTAACCGTATTTTGGATGCGGTTGGCCTTGAAGAGGAAGAATACGAGGGCGATGAGATGATGGACGAAGACGACGGCTTCTTCGAAGAAGAGGTGGAAGAGCCGGAAGAGCAGCGGGCCCCGCGCAGGCGCCAGCAGCAGCAGCCCAAGGTGGTTGGTCTTCCGAATTCAGCAGCCAAGATGCGCATGCTCGTTTTTCAGCCGAGCAGCTATGAGGAAGCTGAATGCATTATCGATAATTTAAAGGCCAGAAAACCCGTGATTATGAATCTTGATGATCTCGAGGTGGAGCTGGGCCAGCGGATATTGGATTTTGTTGGCGGTGCGGTCTATTCGCTGAACGGAGACATTAAAAAGGTTGCGAGAAGCATCTTTGTGGTGGTTCCGTCCAATGTGGATGTGACACAGAGCGTGGACGACCGCGGCGGCCGTGAAGGTTTTAGAAGATTTGATTGATTTTCATAGCAGCTTTTAGCGACATGCCGCAAGGGATCCTTGTGGCATGTCGTGTATAGCCCGAATTGAAATGGTTACATTAAGCATATGAAAATCTTTGGAAAGGGGTAAGTTCCGTGCCTTTAACCGTTAAAGATATACTTGAGAAAACGTTTAAAAGGTCTTTTAAAGGATATGACGAAGACGAAGTCGATAAGTTTTTGGATCAGATCATCGACGAGTTTAAAGCGCTTCATAACGAGCTTTCTGCCGTGAAAGACGAGCTTGCTGCGGCAAAAGAAAATGTGGGCAAGGTCAAGCATTCGGAAGAGACCATTATGAATACGCTGGTCAGCGCGCAAAAAACATCCGAGCACATGATCAGCGAAGCCAAACGCAAGGCTGAAATCATCATCAGCAGCGCGGAAGCCACGGCCAGACAGAAAAGCGAACAGACGCTGCGCGAACTCGATCAAGCAAAGACACAGATTGAGGAGCTCAAAAGCTGTGCGCAAGGGTTTGCCGCGAGCTTTGCGAACATGATCAATACGCAGGCCGCTTATTTTGAGAAGACATACAGAAGCTATTTCGGGCAGGATTTTGCGCCGCTCGGCGGCATCAACACCGATGCGCTCGAAAAGATCGATAAAGATATTGCGCGCAGCCTCGAGGAAATGGGCGTATCCGAAGAAGCCGCCGCCACCCCGCCGCAGGGCGCGGAGGATCCGGGCGCCGGTGAGGAGAAAGCCGACTACATGGAGCTTTTTGAGATCAACAAGAAGCTCAGCGATATTGAGAATGAGGATTATTCGTCCGAGGCCAAAAGCGAACCCGAGGCAAAGCCTTACGGCGACTACTCCTGGCTCTATGAAAGCGACGGGTCTCCGGCAGAGAAGGATGTGGCGATACTCGAGCCCAAGGACAAGGACGAGCTGAAATCGCTGATAGAAGAGATCATAGAATAAATCTGGTTTCAGATTTAAAAAAAGCAGTTCATTAAACAATGAGCTGTTTTTTTATTTACCAGCTCCGACAGAATGTGTATGATTCTGCGAGATACAACCACACTAACCTTGAGGAGAACCGCTTTTGAACCAACACACTAAAAGAGGACGACGATGCGCAGAAGAAGAACCATGTGCGGGATTGGCAAGCGCCTGAATGAGCTGTCGCTGATGCTTGAAAAGCTCAAGCTTGCGGATTACCTCACCCATTTGAACAACACCAAGCGTATGATCTGGGTGAACTTTCTCGGCGGACTCGCGAGAGGGCTTGGCATTGCCGTAGGGTTCACGCTGCTCGGCGCGCTCGTCATTTACCTGCTTCAGCAGTCTTTTTTAAACAATCTGCCGGTGATCGGCGATTTCATCGCGGACATCGTGGAAATTGCGAACGAAAGGCTGCAGCTGCGCTGATGGATTTTGCGGTGATCATTGTACAAACTGTGAACTTAACAATCTTCCAATTGAAATATTTACAGGGTTTGCTATAATGGTGTGGGCTCATTATACGATTATATAAAAACACAGCAATTCTAGGAGGCTTTCCAATGAAGTTGACAATCGGGCAGTTTAACGATTCATTCCCGCCGATATTAGATGGCGTGGCGAATGTGGTGCTGAACTATGCCCGCTGGCTGAATAACGATAAGAGCACCTGCTGTGTGGTCACGCCCAAACATCCGGATGCCGTGGATAATTACGACTTTGACGTGCACCGGTTTGCTTCGATCAAGGTCCCCACACGCACCGAATACCGTGTGGGCGTGCCCCAGATCTCCACATCGTTTTGGATGACGCTCAAAAAGATACCGTTTGACATCGTCCATGCGCATTGCCCGTTCAGCTCAGGGCTTGCCGCGCGCAGCATCGCGCGCAAGCGCGACATACCGCTTGTCGCCACGTTTCATTCCAAGTTCAAGGACGATTTTAAAGCGGCTATTAAATCTGACAGAATTGTGGACAACATACTTTTAAAGATTGCGGGCTTTTACGAGTCCGCCGATGAGGTCTGGATCGTGAATGCGGCGTCAGAAGAGACACTGCGCGAATACGGATACTGCGGCGACGTCCATATCATGGGGAACGGCTGTGATATTGAGCCCCAATACCCGACTCCTGAGGCACTCCAAAAAGCCAACGAACGTTTCGGGCTTGATCCTGATGTGCCCCTTTTCCTGTATATCGGGCAGCACATCTGGCAGAAAAATCTGCAGATGGTGATTGAAGCGCTCGGAAAGCTCAAAGCCGAGGGGCAGCGTTTCCATATGCTGTTTGTGGGAGACGGCGCAAAGCGCGCCGATATGGAGCAGATGGCGGCGGATTTGAACCTCACCGACTCGGTCACGTTTGCGGGACGGATACACGACAGAAAAACGATCGCAAAGATATACCTTCGCAGCAGCGCCATGCTGTTCCCGTCGCTCTACGACACCTCTTCGCTGGTGCCGCGTGAAGCGGCGGCCTGCGGTTGCCCGACCGTTTTTGTGAAGGGCGCGAGCACGTCGCAGGGGATCACCGAAAATAACGGTTTTTTAATCGACAACACGGCGGATTCTCTCGCGGAAACGGTTCGCCGTATTATCCAAAAGCCTCAAGAGGCCAAAGCTGTGGGTGAAACGGCACGGAAGACCGTTTACCGTTCGTGGCAGGATGCTGTGGAGGATGCTTATGAGAGGTATCTGTACCTTATCGACATTAAGAAAAGCAGATTGGCGAAGCGTGCCGAATAGCAGAAATTGCATCTCCTTTATTCCTGCCGGGTAATGGAAAAGTGTTGATTTATGAGCTTTTATCTGCTATGATTCTACACAAATCGCGGAGGACAGATGAATAAAAAAAGATCACGTTTATTTAGCATGGTATACATGGGGTTAACTGTCGTTGTTATTATTCTTATTCTTATTTTCGGCACAGATCTTGACGAAATCGGCGATGCGCTTAAGAATTTTAACATCTGGTGGCTGTTCGCATGTATTGGCGCACTGCTGTTATACTGGTTTACCGACGGCCTCCTGCTTTATGATATCACAGCTTATATGTATAAAAGGATGCCTTTGCCCCGGTGCGTGAAAGTCGGCGTTATCGGGCTCTATTACTGTGCGCTGACGCCTTCTTCAACGGGAGGACAGCCGATGCAGGTGATCTATATGCGCCGCGACAACGTTCCGGTCGGGACCGCGACCTGCATTGTCGGTATCAAGTTTGTCATCTATGAACTGTCGCTGTGTGCCATTTATGTTGCAGGTATGATACTGCGCGGCGGTTATTATCTGGCTAACAACAGCGAGGCGTTTTGGCTGGCTGCTCTCGGATTTGTCATCAACCTCGCGGCGGTGTTCTTTATCATATTGACCATCATCAATAAAAAACTTGTGCTCACCATCGGCAACTGGCTGATCCGCGGATTCGCAAAGCTCAGGATCGTCAAAAAAAAGGAGAAGACTCTCGAACACTTCGCCGAGGTCATTGACGAGTATCATACGGCCGCATCCTATATTTCAAGATATAAGCTGCGCGCCTTGGGGTCGTTCTTCATTTCCATCATCAATCTTGCTTTTGTGTTTTTGATTCCGTATCTGATCTATTTGTCTTTCGGCTACACAAAGTATAATATGCTGGATATTTTCATTATGGAAGCGTTTCTGTTTCTGGCGGTTTCATTTTTCCCTCTGCCGGGAGCGGCGGGCGCGTCGGAAGGCGGCTTTATGCTTTTCTTCGGGCCCTTCTTTGGAGCCGGCACCGCAGTGGCCATGCTGATCTGGCGCTTTCTCACGTATTATACGATATTGATCACGGGCAGCTTGATGGTGGTTTTTGACGAAGTGTTTTCCATACGGAAAAAGAGCAAAGAACCGCATATTGATAAAGGCGTAGAGTAGAGAAGCATAAGAAAAATAATTTATTTTAGTGCGGCCCACTAAAATGAAATGGATAGAAAAGGTTTAGAATGAGTATTGGGTTGATTGTTGTGATTGTTCTGGTGTGTGCCTCGGTTTTTGTCAATGGCTGGACCGACGCGCCCAACGCCATTACGACTGTGGTTTCGACAAGGGTGCTGTCGCCCAAAGCGGCGGTGGGGTTGGCGGCTGTTTTTAATTTGCTGGGCGTGTTGCTCATGGGGACAGCGGTTGCCAAAACAATTGGGAATATTATAATGCTGACACCGGGAACGGATGCGTTGGTCACGCTGGCCGCCGCACAGATTGCCATCGTTTCATGGGCGGTGGGCGCTTGGCGCTTTGGAATTCCCACGAGCGAGAGCCATGCGCTGATTGCGGGGCTCACAGGCGCAGCGCTTGCGGGCGGCGGGCTTGATTCCGTGAGCTGGGCCGAGTGGCAAAAGGTTCTGCTCGGGCTTGGCATATCGTCGATTCTCGGCTTTATATCCGGCTGGCTGGTGACGGCCGGGGTCGCGAAGACGTTCGGCAAAATGAACAGAAACAAAGCCAATCGCTTCTTTTCCTTCGGACAGATCGTATCCGCATCAGCCATGGCGTTCAGCCACGGAGCGCAGGACGGGCAGAAATTTATCGGCGTCTTTGCATTCGCGCTCATGCTCGGGGGCATGATACCGATGGATCAGGCATTTTCCATTCCGATATACATCATGATTTTCTGTTCCGTGCTGATGGCGATCGGCACATCGGTCGGCGGTTACAGGATCATCAAAACGATGGGCATGGATATGGTAAAGATCGATAAATATCAGGGGTTCTCCTCAGAGGTTGCGGCTTCCGCCTGCATGCTTGCCGCAACGGTTTTCGGCATACCGCTGAGCACTACCAATACCAAGGGAACGGCGATAATGGGTGCGGCGGCGGCGCGGCGCTTGTCCAATGTCAATTGGAACGTTGTGAAGGAAATGGTTCTGGCGTGGGTGCTGACATTCCCCGCCTGCGCACTGATCGGGTATTTGATGGCATTGCTGCTGCACAGTATTTTTTAGAGAAAAAGGTGACAGAATATGGGGAAAAAATCGGAAATCAATTATTTTGACAGTTTTGTCAAAGGAACGGAATATGCGCTGTATGGCGCTCAGCGTCTTCAGGCTTTGTTCGCAGAGGAGCAGATTACGGAAGACAAGATCACGGAGATAAAGAAGATCGAGCAGGATGCCGACACGCATGTGCATACCATATGCTGTGAGCTCAACGTGGCTTTTATTACGCCGATCGACCGAGATGACATTTACAGAATCGTCAAGGAGACCGACGATATTACGGACAGCATTGATTCGGTGGCGAGTAAACTGTGGATGATGAATGTGACGCGTGTGACGCCGCCGATGCGGCAGATGAGCGAATATGTGACAAACGCCTGCGAAATGCTCGTGAAGCTGATGTCAGAAATCAAAAATCACAAGAAGAGCAACAAGCTCAGCGAATACGTGATTGAGATCAACCGCATCGAGGAGATGGGCGACAAGTGTTATAAAGAAGCCATCAGGGAGCTTTTTGCAAAAGAGAAGGATCCGATCGAACTGATTAAGCTTAAGGAGATTTACAGGGAGCTGGAAGCCGCGCTCGATAACTGTGAGGACGTGGCGGACTGTGTAGAGGGCATTATCATCACCAAAACATGACGGGGCATGGTGTGCTGCATGGTCTTCCATGCAGCTTTTTTTGTATCTTTGGACGGCAACAAACCTGTTGATTATTAAAAACCCCTATGCTATAATCTCAAATGTATGTCACACCACCGCCGATTTTTGCTTTCGTGCCCATAAAATGGGTTTTGCAAAAAGGTGACGCGATGGGAGGATAAAAACGAGGAGGAAACTATGTCAGTCATTTCAATGAAGCAGCTTTTAGAAGCGGGTGTTCATTTCGGGCACCAAACAAGACGCTGGAACCCCAAGATGAAGAAGTACATCTTCACAGAACGTAACGGCATCTACATCATCGATCTGCAGAAAACAGTGAAGATGGTCGAGCATGCGTATTTTTTTGTACGCGATGCCGTGATGGAAGGAAAAACCGTACTCTTTGTGGGAACAAAGAAACAGGCACAGGAGTCTATTGAGCAGGAAGCCAAGCGCTGCGGCATGTATTATGTGAGCCAGAGATGGCTCGGCGGCATGCTGACCAACTTCAAAACGATCCGCAGCCGCGTGAAAAGGCTTGAGAAGATCGAGCAGATGGAAGCAAACGGCGAGTTCGCGCTGCTGCCCAAGAAGGAAGTCATCAAGCTTCGTCATGAACATGAGAAGCTTCAGAAGAATCTCGGCGGCATTCGGGACATGAAAGAGCTTCCCGGCGTGATCTTCATCGTGGACCCGCGCAAGGAACGCATTGCGATTGCCGAAGCCAAGACTCTGAATATCCCGCTGGTGGGTATCGTCGATACCAACTGCGATCCGGACGAGATCGATTATGTGATCCCCGGCAACGACGACGCCATCCGTGCCGTCAAACTGCTCGCTTCCAAAATCTCGGATGCGTGCCTTGAAGCCAAGCAGGGCGAACAGCTGGTGGATCCGACGGCTGAGACACAGGCCGAGAACGATGACGTTGAAGAATTCGGCGAAGAGTTGGAGTTCGACGAGACCGAAGAGGGGCAATAAGCGAGTTTACAAGGAGAGTATTAAGATATGATTCAAGCGAGTGACGTAAAGGACTTAAGAGAAAAGACCGGCGCCGGTATGATGGACTGCAAAAACGCGCTGGTTCAGGCGAACGGCGATATGGAAGAAGCGATCAAGATTCTGCGTGAAAAGGGTCTTGCGTCTGCGGCCAAAAAGGCCGGACGCATCGCGGCCGAGGGCATTGTGGACAGCCTCATTGACGGAAACGTCGGCGTGGTTGTCGAGGTGAACTGCGAGACCGACTTCGTGGCCAAGACGCCCGCTTTCAAAGCGTTTGTGCAGGAAGTTGCGGCACAGATCAAAGCTGGCAGCCCCGCTTCCGTGGAAGAGCTGCTCGAGCAGAAAAATGCTCAGGGCAAGACCGTGAGCGACATACTCAACGAGAAGATCGGTGAGATCGGCGAGAAAATCGCCATCAGACGTTTTACCCGCTTTGAGGCGGAGCAGGGCGTCGCGGACAGCTATATTCACATGGGCGGCAAGATCGGCGTGCTCGTGGAAGTAAACTGCCCCGGTTCGGTGATCGGCAACCCCGCGTTCAAGGCGTTTGTGAAGGACGTGGCGATGCAGATCGCGGCTTCGAATCCGCTGTATGTGGTGCCGGGAGAAGTGCCCGAGAGCATAATCACGGAGGAAAAGGAAATTCTTCGCGCGCAGGCCCTCGGTGAAGGAAAGCCCGCTCAGATCGTTGACAAGATGGTGGAGGGGCGCATACAGAAGTATTACAAAGACGTATGCCTGATGGAGCAGCCGTTTGTGAAGGATCAGGATAAAGCTGTGAAGGACATACTCAAAGAAAAGATCGCGGAAATCGGCTCGACCGTTTCCATCAGACGCTTTGTCCGCTATGAGATGGGCGAAGGTCTGGAAAAGAGAAAAGACGATTTTGTAGATGAGGTCATGAAGCAGGCGAATTTATAAGCGAGACGTAAGGGAGAGCCGGTGCATGAGCTCTCCCTTTTTTAGCGGATCCCCCTAAAGTCAGGTGTTTTTAGAGGGGCCAGACGTCCGGATTTGCCTTGGTCGAATCAAAAAAAGGAGACGGCTTATGCCTAAATACAAGAGGATTATTCTCAAGATCAGCGGCGAAGCGCTTGCGGGCAGCGAGAAGTCCGGGTTCGATTTTGATGTGATGAGCCACGTGGCCGATCAGGTCATTGAAGTGGCGAAGATGGGTGTGGAGATCGGCATCATCGTGGGCGGCGGCAACATATGGCGCGGACGCAGCGGCGTCGGCATGGACAGAACGACAGCCGACCACATGGGTATGCTTGCGACGGTGATCAACGCGCTCGCGATGCAGGACGCCCTTGAAGGCAAAGGCATGCAGACGCGCGTATTGACCGCCATTGAAATGAGGCAGATTGCCGAGCCTTACATCCGCCGCAGAGCGATGCGGCATCTAGAAAAGGGCCGGGTTGTGATATTCGCGTGCGGCACAGGCAATCCGTATTTTTCGACGGATACGGCGGCGGCGCTCCGCGCCGCGGAGATCGAGGCGGAGCTGATACTGCTTGCCAAGAATGTCGACGGCGTTTACGACAGCGATCCCAAGATCAACCCGGGCGCCAGAAAATACGAATTTATCAGCTATATTGATGTGATCAATCAGGGACTTTCGGTGATGGATACCACCGCCGTTTCGCTGTGTATGGATAACAATATTCCTATTGTTTGCTTCGGTCTCGACGCGCCCGATGGCATCAAGCGCGTTGTGATGGGCGAAAGCATCGGGACGCGGATCAACTCAAAGCCTTAAAAAATAAATTCGGGAGGTTAGAAAAAATGCAAATCAAACATGAAGCATTGGAAAATGCGATGGTCAAAATGGAAAAGACGATTGCGGTTTTCAAAAAAGACCTGACACATATTCGCGCCGGCAGGGCCAACCCGCAGCTTCTTGACGGCATTATGGTCGATTATTACGGCACACCGACGCCGCTCAATCAGATCGGCAATATTTCGGCACCCGAACCGCGCATGCTTGTGATATCTTTATGGGACCCGAAGCTGATTCCCAACGTGGAAAAAGCGATCCAAAAATCGGAGCTTGGCATCAATCCCGCCAACGACGGCAAGGTGATTCGTCTCGTTGTGCCGGAGTTGACTGAAGAACGCCGCCGTGATATCGCCAAGAACATACACAAAAAGGGCGAAGAGGCCAAGGTGGCGATTCGCTCAATCCGCAGGGATGCCAACGAGGCATTCAAAAAGGCCAAGAAGGCAAGCGAGATCACCGAGGACGATTTCAATATACTCGAAGACGATGTGCAAAAATACACGAACGATCATACCAAGACCATCGACGACCTCGTGAAGGAAAAAGAAAAAGAGATCATGGAAGTATGACGCCGTGTGTCATCGGCTGGCAAGAGGCGCAGGCAGCTGCATATCTTGAGGAAAAGGGATTTACGGTCGTCCGCGCGCTGTACGTGTCAAGACGCGGCATCGCGGATGCCGATTCGACGCGCGTGATCAGGCAGCGTGACCTTGGCGGTCAGTCTGTCGAGATCACGGTGTCACATTTTAAAACGCAGGTGGGTAACAATTGGGCGTAATCGCGGATATTATTTTTCGCCGCAAGAACACGGATGTGTACAGTCGTGTGGATATGGAGCGGCTGCCGCAGCATGTCGCCGTGATCATGGACGGCAACGGACGCTGGGCACAGAAAAAAATGCTGCCCCGCAGCGCCGGGCACAGGGCCGGCGTGGAGCGGGTGCGCACCATCGTTCGCATGAGTTCGGATATCGGCGTAAGATATCTGACGCTGTTTGCGTTTTCCACGGAAAACTGGAAGCGGCCTGCCGATGAGGTGGGCACGCTGATGAAGCTGCTGCTGGAGTATCTCGCCAAAGAGCTCGATGAGCTGCACGTGAAAAACGTGCGCATCAAAACTTTCGGCGATTTAACGCGGCTCCCGAAGGAGGTCAAGGCTGAGATTGACCGCGCCATTGAAAAGACAAAGAACAACTCGGGGCTTACGCTTAACATGGCGATCAATTACGGCGGACGCGGGGATATTGTGGATGCCGTGAAACGCATCGTCAGCGACGGGCTCAGCGCGGACGATATCGACGAAAAGTGTGTGTCCGCGTATTTGTGCACGGGAGACCAGCCGGACCCCGATCTTTTTATACGCACGAGCGGCGAGATGCGGATCAGCAACTTTTTGCTGTATCAGCTTGCCTACGCGGAGTTTTATTTTACGGATACGCTCTGGCCGGATTTTGACGAGCTCGAATATTTGAAGGCGCTGAATTGCTTTGCTAAGCGTGACCGCCGTTTCGGCGGAATTGGAGGAAGTTGATTGGGCAAACGTATACTTTACGCGATACCGGCGCTGGCGCTGCTGTTTTCCGTGATCTATTTTCACGGCCTGTACGCGCAGCTCGTCGTCGCGGCTGTCGCTGTGCTCTGCGTCCATGAGATGATGGGCGCGGTCAGCTCCGTGGGGCGCCCGATGCGGGCTCTCGGGTACGGCTACGCGGTGCTGCTTTATCCGGCGTATGAGTTTGTCGGCGGCCTTGCGGGCATCGCCATACTCACGGCTTTTGGTATCATGGCTGTGTTCACGCATCTGGTGCTGACCGGACGCGACGCGATGGACGGGCTGATAACGGCGCTGCCCATGCTTTACCCCGGGCTGTTTTTTGCGTTTTTGCTCGCGCTGTTCAGCATAGATCAGCCGGATATATCACGTTTTCTCGTGATCATCGCGTTTGGCTCGGCAGTCATCACCGACACATTTGCGTATTTTAGCGGCAGGCTTTTCGGCAGGCACAAGCTGATTCCCAAGGTCAGCCCCAAAAAGACGGTGGAAGGTGCCATTGGCGGGCTCGTGTTCGGCACATGCGCTGTGGTACTGATTGGCGTGCTGCTTCAGCAGAGCTTCCATGTTTACATGAACCCGCTCTGGTACGGGCTGCTCGGTGTGATTCTTTCCGTGATGACGCAGATCGGCGATCTTGCGGCGTCGCTTGTGAAAAGAAGACTCGGCATCAAGGATTATGGGCATATTATGGGTGAGCACGGCGGCGCGATGGACAGGCTCGACAGCGTGCTGTTTATCAGCCCGGCCGTTTTCGCTTTTTATTTTGTATTAGTGGCATAAAAAAGGACGTATCAATGAAAAAGATAGCTATACTCGGCGCAACCGGCTCGATCGGGCGACAGGCGCTTGATATCATAGAGCAGTTTCCCGACCGTTTTCAGGTGACGGCGCTGACGGCGCACAACAGCAGCGATGCGCTGCTCGAAACGGCGAAAAAGTTCGGCGCGTGCTATGTCGGGGTCACGGGGAGCGGCGGCGACGCCGAATTTGAGAAAAAGGTGCCCAAGGGCATGAAGGTCGGCTTTGGCATACAGGGGCTCATCGAATCGTGCACCGCGGGCAATCCGGATATGGTGCTGATCGCCGTGGTGGGCATCGCGGGGCTTCCGCCGCTGATCGAATGTCTCGACCGCGGCATTGATGTGGCGCTCGCGAACAAGGAATCGCTCGTGTGCGGCGGACATATCGTTAAGCAGAAGCAAAAAACGAGCAAATCCGAGCTGTTCCCGGTGGACAGTGAGCTTTGCGCGATATACCAGTGCCTTAAAGGCGTGGATACGACGGGCCTGCGCCGCATCATACTCACGGCATCGGGCGGGCCGTTTTTCGACTGGGATAAGCAGGCCATTCGCAGCGCCACGGTGGATCAGGCGCTGCGCCATCCGAACTGGCGCATGGGCAGAAAGATCACGGTGGACTGCGCGACATACATGAACAAGGGGCTTGAGATCATCGAAGCGCGCTGGCTGTTTGATGTGAACCCCGAAATGATCGACGTCGTGGTGCACCGGCAGAGCATCATCCATTCGATGATCGAATATAACGACGGCGCGGTGATCGCGCAGCTCGGGCCGACGGACATGCGTCAGCCGATACAGTACGCGTTCGGGCATCCCGAGCGTTTAGGCAGCGTGGTGGGGCATCTTGATTTCAAGACGCTCAAAACCCTGACGTTCGATGTGCCGGATACGGACAAGTTCCCGTGTTTAAAGCACGCGCAGGACGCGATCCGCGAGGGCGGCGCGCTGCCCATCATCATGAACGCGGCCAACGAGGCGGCGGTGGAGCTGTTCCTCGAGAAGAAGATCACATTCGGCGACATTGAAAAGCGCGTGGCGTTCGCGATGAACAAGTTTTCGCATTTGAAGGCGAATACGCTGATTGAAATCTACACGACCGACAAGGAAGTCAAGGACTTTGTATATCATAACATTTGATAAAACGCCCGGTCCGGTGACAAAATAAAGACAGGGAATGCGGACGCAGATGTTGCTTTTTTGCCGCCGGTTCGAACATTTAATAAATTGTTACGTATTTTGGGACTTCAGACATGATATAATGATAAAAAAAGGGAGATCGGAGATTGGATATTATCGCGACAGCAATCAGCATTATCGGCGCGTTACTGGTCATCGGCATTATCATTATGGTTCATGAGCTGGGTCATTTCAGCGTCGGCCGTGCGTGCAAAATCAAAGTGGTTGAATTTTCAGTCGGGTTTGGCCCCAAGATCAAGCAGTGGGTCAAAAACGATATTTTATATTCGATTCGCTGGGTTTTCCTCGGCGGATACACAAAATTCTACGGTGAGGATGAGGAGCTTAACGACCGGCTTGCTTTTAACAGTCAGCCCGCGGGACGGCGCGCGCTGGCGATTTTCGCGGGGCCGCTTTTTAACATACTCTTTGCCTTTATTCTCGTGATCATCACATTATGCGCGTTTGGCGACGCCGTGCCCATCATTTCAGAGGTGTGGGCAGACAGCCCGGCGCAGGCGGCGGGCCTGCAGCAGGGCGACGTGATACTCGAGATGAACGGCGTTAAGATGGATTTTGCTCTCGAGCTCGATAACGGCATCGCGGCAGCGGATAATAAGATCATGGATATCACCGTACAGCGCGGCGGTCAGGTTATCGGGCTGCAGGTGCCTTATCAGTATTACGAAAACTATATACTGAACGGCGATACCGAGCACCCCGTGACAGGCTATAAAACGGGTATATCCGTGGGCAGCCAGCGCGCGACGTTCGGGTTCTTTGAAGCGATAGGGCTGTCGTTCAAATGGATGTTCCTTGTTGTTAAAGGAACGATACTCGCCGTTCTCGGGCTTTTCGCGGGAAAGGGAACGGAGAACGCGATGGGCGTCGTGCAGATGACCGCAATTCTCGGGGAGGCTATCAGAAGCAGCGTTGAGAACGTGCTGCGCCTTGGCGTCGCGATCAGCATCAGCCTCGGCATCTGCAACCTGCTGCCGCTGCCCGCTCTCGATGGCGGACGCCTCGTGTTCATCGGTATCGAAAAGCTGTTCAGAAAGCCCGTGCCGAGAAACGTGGAAGGCATGATCCATTTTGTGGGGTTTGCGCTGCTCATCGTGGTCTTTATACTGATCACCTATCAGGACCTTACAAAGATGTTCAGCGGCTGATATTTTATGAAAAGAACCAAAGAAGTCACGTTCGGCGGCGTCCGCATCGGCGGCGGCACGGATGTGCTGATACAATCAATGACCAATACGGATACGGCGGATGCGGCGGCGACGATATCGCAGATAGAGCGCCTTGAAGAGGCGGGCTGCGAAGCGGTGCGATGCGCATTCTATGCACAGAGCTGCGCGCCCGCGTTCCGTGAAATTAAGAAGCACATGCACGTGCCGCTCATCGCGGACGTGCATTTTGATGCGCGGCTGGCTGTGCTCGCGATGGAGAACGGCGCCGACAAGGTGCGCATCAATCCGGGCAATCTGCGCGGAGAGCACGCGCTCGAGATGGTTGTGGCCAAGGCGAAGGAGACGGGAGCGGCGATTCGGATCGGCGTGAACTCGGGGTCTCTTGAAAAACGGCTGATCGACAGGTTCGGCGGGCCGACGCCGGAGGCGCTCGCGCAGAGCGCGACCGATTGGGTGAACCGCGTCTACGACATGGGGCTTGAAAACGTGGTGGTGTCCTTAAAGGCGTCTTCGGTGACCACATGTGTGGCGGCCAACCGCGCGTTTTCGGCGGTGTGTGATGCGCCGCTGCATATCGGTATCACCGAGGCGGGGACTTATGAGAATGCGATCGTCAAATCGGCGGTGGGCCTTGGGGCCTTGCTTTTAGACGGCATCGGCGATACGGTGCGCGTCTCGATCACGGGCGACCCAGTCAGCGAGATTGAAGCGGCACGGCGCATATTGCAAAGCGCGGGTGTGCGCACGTTTTATCCCGAGGTGATCAGCTGCCCGACCTGCGCGCGCACAAAAATCGACGTGGCCGCGCTCGCAAAGAGCGTGGAGGATATTCTCAAAAGCAGGCCGCGGCCTGTGACCGCGGCGGTGATGGGCTGCATCGTGAACGGCCCCGGCGAAGCCAAACACGCGGATATCGGCATTGCGGGCGGCGACAAAAAAGCGGCGCTGTTTGCCAAGGGCTCTCTCATCGGCACATTTGCCGAAGAGGACATTTTAAACGCGTTTATTCACTATCTCGATAATCATTTTTAAAGATATACAGCAATAAGGGGGCAACGGGTGAAGCCGGATAATTTTTTCGCCGCGCTGAAAAACAGCGTCGGTGTGGATGAACGTTATGATCTGCAGTTTGAAAAAGCGCAGCACGACGCAAAAAATTTGCGTCTGCTGCTTCACTTTTGCTGCAACCTGCTGCCCGGAGACGCCTGCCTTTCCATAGAAAATTACGTCAAGGAAAACGTCGATAAGGATGCCGAGGTCTTTTTTCAATACAAGGATTTTAACGAAAATGACACGGCGCCGTTTGAAGCGCATTTAAGGGAGCTTTGCAGCGCGTACCGGGAGGCTTTCGCGCCGTTTCTTCAGCGCTGCCTGATATCTCTCAAGGGCAAAACGCTGCATGTGGATTTTGCCGACGAGTTCGCGTCCGAGCTTTTTTCGTCAATGGGTATCCGCGATTATCTGACGGATTATCTGCAGCGCTGCCTCGGCGACGGCGCATCGGTGGCAGTCGGCCGGTGCTTACGGGATGCGCTGCCCGCGCCCGTGCGCAAAAAAGCGGCGAAGGTGAAGAGCGTGGCAGTTGAAAAAGCGGCGGCTCAGCCGGCCGCGAAGCAAACGGGCAAGCCCGCCGCTGAGAGCAAGGCTGCGGCCAAAGCGGAACCCAAGAAGGAGCAGACGAGCCTCATACACGGCAAGCATGTGCCCGGCGAGCTGACACCCGTCAAGGAGCTCTCCGAGCTGACGGGCGCGTGCGTGATCAGTGGGCAGATGATGGACTTGAAATCGTTCGATATCAAAAACGAGACGCGCGGCAAGAAATCCATCATTGTGTTCAGCGTGACCGACCTGACTTCCACGGTGACCTGCAAGGCGTTTGTGGGGCGCGACCAGCGCGATGAGATCATGGAACGTATGCAAAAGGCTCCGGCGCTGCGCGTCGCGGGTACGGCGGGCTACGACAGCTTTTCACGCGAGCTGACCATCACGGTGAAAAGCATCGAGGAGACAAAGGCGGTGCGGCGAGAGGATCACGCGGAGGTCAAGCGCGTGGAGCTGCATATGCACACGAACATGAGCGCACTCGACGGCTGCGCGGACGAGGTGGACGTGGTCAAGCGGGCCTCCGCGTTCGGGCACGAGGCTGTGGCGATCACGGATCACGGCGTGGTGCAGGCGTTTCCGCGCGCGTTTGATATCGCAAAGAAGCTTGGCATCAAGGTGATATACGGCATGGAGGCTTACATATTCGACGATGTGGGCTTTTCATACAGCGAGGAATTCGCGGACGAATACGTGGTGTTCGACCTTGAGACGACGGGGCTCAATCCGCGCTATTGCGGCATTACCGAGATCGGCGCGGTGAAGCTGCGCCGCGGCGAAATCGTGGATACGTTCTCGACGTTTGTGAACCCCGAGCAGCCGATCAGCCGGCAGATCACCGACATCACGGGCATCACCGACGAGATGGTGAAGGACGCGCCCAAGATGGGCGAAGCGCTCATGATGTTTAAGGACTATATCGGCGATACGCCGCTGGCCGCGCACAACGCGCCGTTTGACATGAGCTTCATCAAAAAACACGGCGAGGACAACGGCATCCGTTTTGACAATCCATGCCTTGATACGGTGGGCCTGCTGAAGCGCACGTTCCCGAACCATAAATCATACAGCCTCGGGAATCTCGCGGCGGATTTTAATATCAAGCTGCGGCACCACCGCGCGCTCGACGATGCGGAATGCACCGCCAAGCTGATGGCGATGGCGATGCGGCAGCTGGAGAACCCGCATGCGCCGCTCGAGACGGGTGGAGAGAAAAATAAGAAGACGAACCATATCATACTGCTCTGCAAGGACAAAAAGGGGCTTTTCAACCTTTACAAGCTGGTGAGCGAATCGCATATCAAGCATTTTTACAGGCGGCCGCGCGTTCCGAAGTCACTGCTGATACAGCACCGCGAGGGGTTGATTGTGGGCTCGGCCTGCGAGCAGGGTGAGCTGATTCAGGCGATACTGCGCTTTGCGTCCGACGGCGAGATCGAGGAGATCGCTTCGTTTTACGATTATCTCGAGGTGCAGCCGGACGGCAACAATATGTTTATGGTGCGCGAGGGGCGCCTGCGCGATGTGGAGGCGGTGCGCGACATCACGCGCCGCATCGTGGCGCTCGGGGAAAAGCTCAGTAAACCGGTCATCGCGACGTGCGACGCGCATTTCATCGAGCCGCAGGATGAATACTTCCGCCGCATACTGATGCACGGACAGAAGTTTTCGGACGCCGACAATCAGGCGCCGCTGTTCTTCCGCACGACCGACGAGATGCTCGGCGAATTCGCTTATCTCGGGGAAGCCAAGGCGCGCGAGATCGTGATCGACAACACGCGCGCGGTCGCGGCGCAGGTGGAGTCCATCGTGCTGCTGCCCGATGATACCGCGATGCCCGAAATTCCCGATGCGGCCGAAAAGCTTGAGAAGATGTGCTTTGAAAACGCGCGCGCCAAATACGGCGATCCGCTGCCCGAAAACGTGGAAACGCGCCTTAAGTTTGAGCTCAATAACATCATCCATCACGGCTACAGCGTGCTGTATTATATCGCGTATGAGCTCGTAAAGCACTCGCTCGACGACGGCTATCTCGTGGGCTCGCGCGGCAGCGTGGGTTCGTCGCTCGCCGCCACGATGGCGGGCATCACCGAGGTGAACGCGCTGCCGCCGCATTATGTGTGCCCGAACTGCCGCCACAGCGATTTTAACGTGGATATGAAACAATACGCGTGCGGGCCCGATCTGCCGCCCAAGGACTGTCCCAAATGCGGCACGGCTTACCTGCGAGACGGGTACGAGATTCCGTTCGCGACATTCCTTGGCATCAACGCGGACAAAGTGCCGGATATCGACCTTAACTTCTCGGGCGTTTACCAGCCCGAGGCACATAAGTTCATACTCGAATTCTTCGGTGAGGAGCATGTGTTCCGCGCGGGCACCATCAGCAGCATCAAGGAGCAGACGGCTTACGGCTTCGTAAAGAACTATCTCGCGGAAAAGGGCATCACAGCGAGCAAAGCCGAGATCGACCGGCTCACAAAGGGCGTATCGGGCACCAAGCGCACAACGGGCCAGCACCCGGGCGGTTTGGTTATACTCCCCAAGAGCCGCGACATCCATGAGTTTACGCCGATTCAGTATCCGGCGAACGACGCGGACTCGGGCAGCGTCACGACGCATTACAACTTCAATTCGCTGCACGACCGGCTTGTGAAGCTCGATATACTCGGGCACGACGATCCGACGGCGCTGCGCATGCTGCAGGATATCACAGGCATCAACCCCAAGGAGGTGCCGATCAACGACGCCGACACGCTGTCGCTGTTTTCCTCCACGCGGGCGCTTGGCTTAAAGCCCGAGCAGATACTCGGCTGCGAGGTGGGCAGCATTGCGATTCCCGAATTCGGCACCAAGTTCGTGCGCCAGATACTCGTGGAAACGCAGCCGACCACGATCGACGAGCTCGTGCGTATCGCGGGGCTCTCGCACGGCACCGATGTGTGGCTCAACAACGCGCACGACCTGATACAGGACGGCACGGCGACGCTGCGCGAGGTCATCTGCACGCGCGACGATATCATGAACTATCTCGTGGCGAAAGGGATGGACGCGACGGAATCGTTTTTCATCATGGAGTCGGTCAGAAAGGGCAAGGGATTAAAGGACGACTGGGAGGCGCATATGCGCGAAGCGGGCGTCCCGGGCTGGTTCATCGACTCGTGCAAAAAGATCGCGTACATGTTCCCGCGCGCCCATGCCGTCGCGTACGTGATGATGGCGCTGCGCATCGCCTACTTCAAGGTGCATCATCCGCGCGCGTTTTACGCGACATATTTCAGCGTGCGCGCCGACAACCTCGACGCGGCCTATCTGCATTCGGGCGAAACGGTGCGTGCGCGCATTGCGCATATCGAGGCGCAGGGCAAGGCCGCGACGGCGCTTGAACAGTCGCAGCTCACGGTGCTCGAGGTGGCGCTCGAGATGTATGAGCGCGGCATTGAATTCCTGCCATGCGACCTGTATAAATCCGACGCGACCAACTGCGTGATTGAGGACGAAGGTCTCAGGCTGCCGTTCAACGCGCTCGGCGGCACGGGCACATCGGCGGCGCAGGGAATCGTGAGAGCGCGCGAGGCAGGGCCTTTCCTTTCGGTGGAGGATCTGAAAGCGCGGTCGGGCATTTCGAGCGCGGTGGTCACGAAGCTCGAAGAAAACGGATGCCTCAAGGGGCTGCTCAAGAGCAATCAATTGAGCCTCTTTGATTGATACCGTAATATGGTAACGTTATCGTGTTTCTGATCCGGTCTCCCGGGGTAACTTAACGGTAAAGGAGGGCATGGCGCATGGGAACACTGAACAGCAAGATCGTGGTGGTCGGCGCGGGCAAGGTGGGTTCGACCGTGGCCTATACGCTCATGATGAGTCGGCTTGCGTCGGAAATCGTGCTGATCGACGTCAATAAAGACCGCGCCCGCGGCGAGGCGCTCGATATCAGCCACGGCATCGCGTATTTGTGGCAGATCACCGTAAGAGAAGGGGACTATGAGGACTGTGCGGACGCTGACCTCGTGATCGTTACGGCGGGCGTCGGACGTCAGCCGGGGCAGACGCGGCTCGACCTCGCGCGCACGAACGTGGGCGTGGTCAGAGCCATTATCGAAGGCGTGATGAAATACGCGTCTGATCCGCTGCTGCTCATCATCTCGAACCCCGTGGATGTGCTGACCTATATGGCGCAGAAGGAGACGGGGCTGCCCGCCTCGAGAGTCATCGGCTCGGGCACAATGCTCGATACGGGACGTTTCCGGTATCTCTTGAGCGACCACTGCAAGGTGGATGTGCGCAGCGTTCATGCGTTCATCGTGGGCGAACACGGCGACAGCGAGCTGCCGCTATGGAGTCATGCGTCGCTCGCGTCCAAGCCTTTTCAGGAATATTGCGACACGTGCGATCATCCGTGCGGCGGCGTGAACCGTCGGCAGATGTTTGAAGATACGCGCGATGCGGGCATCGAGATCATCAAGAAAAAGGGCGCCACGTTTTACGGTGTGTCGCTCGCGGCGGCGCGCATTGTGTCGGCTGTGACGGGCGATGAAAACGCTGTGTTGACGCTTTCGAGCGTGTTAAATGGCCAATATAGCCTCAGCGACGTGGCCCTGAGCCTGCCCTGCATTTTGAACCGCGGCGGTATCGACCGATTCCTCGATCTAAGAATCAGCGATGAAGAGCAAAAGCTGCTTGAAGCCTCCGCGGAAAAGCTGAGGAGCGTAATCAAGGAAGTTTTATGAATATTGAATGGATATTTGAGCGGGAGCGCATTTGCAGCGTCGACCAATACGGTGAATTGATCGCGGAGGCGACCTTTCATGAGAAGGCGGACGGCGTTCTTGATATCGACCATACCTATGTGGTGTCCCGTTTAAGAGGCCGGGGCATTGCCGATCAGATGATGGCGGCTGCGGCGGGGCTCATTCGGGAACGAAAGCGCAAAGTGACCGCCAGCTGCGCCTATGCGAATGCCTGGCTCAAAAGGCATCAGAAAGAGTATGCGGATATCATTTCAGATGATCTTGCAAGCGAAGCGCCTGCCTGCCGGGTCATACGCTAGCGGCGCGCGCACGTTCGGATAAAGCAATCTCAAAGGCAAGTCGATGAGTGTCTTGTACGGCTGCACAGTAACAATCAGCCGAATTTTCTATCAATTCAATAGAAAGGTATAAATTGGAGGGCTGTTTCGCGGCCTTTTTTATTTGGCGAAGATAAAAAAACAGCAAACCCGCGAAAATTCGATATAGCAAGCGGATTTAAAGGATATATATCATTTCAGTTTACTAATCATCAATATCACCGAAAATTCAGGTCTATTACATGTTTGATTTTATTTTCACAATATAATAACATCTAAAGAATTTCTGAATTTTTTCAGAATGATAACAGGCTTCAAATAAATTTATATAAAAATTTTTCAAAGGAAGGCTATTTATGAACGTTGCATCAAACAAAAGCAAGGTTGTCGTCATCGGTGCGGGCAAAGTCGGATCAACAGTCGCCTATACGATCATGATGAACAATCTGACATCCGAGATCGTACTCGTGGATGTGGACAGAAGCCGCGCGCGCGGCGAAGCGCTCGACATCAGTCACGGCATTGCTTACTTTAAGCAGCTCACCATTCGTGACGGAGATTTTGAGGATTGCGCCGACGCCGATGTGATTATCATTTCGGCGGGTATCGGCCGTCAGCCGGGACAGACACGCATAGACCTCGCGCGCACGAATGTGGCTGTCACGCGTGACATTCTTTCGAAGATCATGAAGCACGCAAGCAATCCCCTCATCATGCTGATATCAAATCCGGTGGATGTGCTCACGTACATGGTTCAAAAGGAAAGCGGACTCCCGGCTTCGCGCGTGATCGGAACGGGCACAATGCTGGATACCGGGCGTTTCCGTTATCTGCTGAGCCAGCATTGCAAAGTGGACGTCAGAAACGTTCACGCGTACATCGTGGGCGAACACGGCGACAGCGAAGTGCCGGTGTGGAGCCGCGCTTCCATCGCGTCAAAACCGTTCGATGAATACTGTGAGGATTGTCCGCGCCGCTGCCAGAAAATCAACCGCCAGCAGATATTCGAAGAGACGCGCGACGGCGGCGCAGAGATCATAAAGGCCAAAGGGGCCACATTCTATGGCGTCGCTTTGGCGGCCACGCGTCTGCTTGGCGCGATCATGGGAGATGAAAATTCCGTATTGACACTCTCAACGGTGGTAAACGGAAATTACGGGATCAGCGATGTGGCCGTCAGTCTTCCGTGTGTCGTGAACCGCAGCGGTATCGACCGGTATCTCGATATCCGTATGACAGAGGACGAGCTCGATCAGCTGCGCTCATCGGCTGAAAAGCTCAAAAGTGTCATCAAAGAAGTACTTTAAATTTTCGAAAGGAAAAACATATTATGACTATTAACGAAGAATCGCTGAAGCTGCATGAGGAATGGAAGGGCAAGATCGAAGTCATCAGTACGGTGCCCGTTAAAGACAAGCACGATTTAAGCGTGGCTTATACGCCCGGTGTGGCCGAGCCCTGCCTGAAAATTTCGGACGATGTTGATCTGTCTTATACATACACGCGCCGCTGGAATCTCGTCGCGGTTGTGACGGACGGCACGGCGGTGCTGGGTCTTGGCGATATCGGCCCCGAGGCCGGAATGCCCGTTATGGAAGGCAAATGCGTGCTGTTTAAAACCTTTGGCGGCGTGGACGCGTTTCCTCTCTGCATCCGCAGCAAGGACGTGGATGAAATCGTCAACACCGTGCGCCTGCTGGCGGGCAGCTTTGGCGGCGTGAATCTCGAGGATATTTCCGCTCCGCGCTGCTTCGAGATTGAGCGGCGGCTCAAGGAGTGCTGCGATATCCCGATATTCCATGACGACCAGCACGGCACGGCTGTGGTGTCTCTCGCGGCGATGATCAACGCGCTTAAGCTGACGGGCAAAGACATAAAGAGCATCAGCGCTGTGGTAAACGGCGCGGGCGCTGCGGCCATTGCGGTCACACGGCTGCTGATGGCGATGGGCCTTAACGACGTCGTGCTTTGCGACAGGCAGGGCGCCATTTACCAGGGGCGCGACAACCTGAACAGCGAGAAACAGCTGATGGCCGAGATATCCAACAAACAGATGAAAAAGGGGTCGCTCGCGGATGTCATCAAAGGTGCGGACGTGTTCTTCGGCCTTTCCGCTCCCAATGTGCTGTCTAAAGAGATGGTGAAAACCATGGCGAAGGACCCGATCATATTTGCAATGTCGAATCCTGTTCCCGAAATCATGCCGAACGACGCCATGGAGGCAGGCGCTTCTGTTGTCGGCACGGGCCGCAGTGATTTTGCGAACCAGATCAACAACGTGCTTGCGTTCCCCGGCATATTCCGCGGGGCTCTCGATGTGCGCGCCAGCGATATCAATGATCAGATGAAGATCGCTGCCGCCTATGCCATCGCCTCTCTTGTGACTGAAGACGAGCTTAAACCGGAATATATTATTCCGGCTCCGTTTGATCCGCGTGTGGGCGCGGCGGTGGCGGAGGCTGTGGCCAAGGCCGCGCGCGACTCCGGGGTCGCCCGCATATAACTGAGCCAGCAAGAAAATCATATACTTTTTTGAGAATCCGGGAATGATACCCGGGTTCTTTTTTTGCGGCAATTTGCTTGAAAACAGTTTGCGTTTGGGTATCATGGCAATGCGCAGCAGACGGTGTGACGGCGGTGTAAACCGACCGTAAAGCCATGCTTGGCCGCGCGCTTTTTTCCGTTGACTATTATTTTGCTCACGTATATAATGAAATAAGTTTTTTCGTGAAGATTTTGCCTGTGCGGCAGGATCAAAACAGGCTTGTTTCTATGCTATTATTGTTTTTTTGCCGTTATCACTGGGACAAGCTCAAAAGCTCTAAAAGGTGTTATCCAAATCAAGGAGGAAGCGGTTAGAATATGAGAAGGCGCAGCATCATATGGCTGGTGATTATCGTGCTAATCTTCAGCGTTGCGGTCTATTTTGGAATGACCGGTTTTCAGATCGGCATATACAAAATGGATCCGCTCTACAAGCAGGTCAGCCTCGGGCTCGATTTAACGGGCGGCGGCTATGCGGTTTATCAGGCTCAGCATGATCAATTGTCTGAAGACGATTTCAAAGGCAAGCTGGATACCACAATGGGCGTGCTTCGAAAGAGGCTCGACGAAAAGGGCTATACGGAAGCGACTGTGGTGATTCAGGGCAGCGACAGAATCCGTGTGGAGATTCCGAGCAAGGAAGAGGATGCCAATGCTGTGTTCAAGGACATCTTCACACCCGCTCAGCTCGAAATTAAAGATATCAACGGCACCACCAAAATTACCGGCGCCATGGTGGAAAGCGCCACGGCGATGTATTTATCGGATACGAGGGAGCCCATTGTCGAGCTCAAGCTGAACGCAGAGGGCGGCCAACTATTCGGTGATATGTCCGCCGAAGCTTATGCGACAGGCAAAACGCTCGACATCGTGATCGATGGACAAACCATTTCGAGCCCCGTTGTCAAGGACGGGCCGATATACGGCGGTACGGCGATCATTTCGGGGGGCGGCGAGGGTTTTACGCAGGAACAGGCGCAGCAGCTCGCGATCAACATCCAATCGGGTGCGCTGCCTTTAACGCTCAATGAAATTGAAAACCGCACGATCAGCGCGTCGCTCGGTGAAGATGCGCTCAATCAGAGCTTGCTCGCCGGATTGATCGGTATCTGTATACTGTTCGTATTCATGATCGTATTTTACCGTCTGCCGGGCTTGATGGCGGATCTCGCCTTGGGTGTTTACATGTTCATCATACTGTTCCTGCTCGCGGCGATCCCGACGATACAGCTCACACTGCCCGGTATTGCGGGTATCATACTCGGCGTTGGTATGGCGGTGGACGCCAATGTTATTATATTCGAGAGATTCAAGGATGAGCTGTCCACTGGCAAATCGCTGCGCGCGTCGCTGAACGCGGGCTTTTCAAAAGCAATGAGCACCATCATCGACTCCAACATCACGACGATCATCGCCGCGGCGGTTATCGCTTTTTACGGCGTGGGCACGGTGATGGGCTTTGGGTATACGCTTATTGTCAGCATTCTGACATCCATGTTTACGGCAATAGTGGTGACAAGGGCGTTGCTGAAGCTCGCGATCATGCTTAATGTGAAGAATCTGAGGCTTTATACGATAAGAAAAATTGCGCCTGCGAAAACTGAGAAAGGAGGTGAGTAAGCATGCGGTTTATGAGCAAAGCAAAGGTATGCATACTCATTTCATGCGCGGTCATTGTGATCGCGTTGATCGTCGGCTTATTCTCCGGCGGACTCAATCTCGGTATCGATTTTACGGGCGGCAGCATACTGACTGTTGATCTGGGCGAAAGCTTTGATACGGATGTCGTGAACTCTGCGCTTCAGGCCAACGGCATTGATCCCGCGACGGCGCAGGTGCTGCGCAGCGGCGACACGCAGGCTGTTATCCGCATTCAGGAGCTTCCCGAAAGTGCCGACGATGCTGCGGTGCGTGAATCCATTGTCGCTTCGCTGAAGGAAACGTATACGAATGCCGACAGCGGCCAGATCGAGCATGTCGGCGGCGCGACCACGGGCGATATCATCCGGAACGCGTTCCTCTCGGTGCTCATCGCGTCGGGCCTGATGCTGATCTATATCTGGATCCGTTTCGAGCTTTTCTCAGGCATTGCGGCGGTGATCGCGCTCATTCACGATGTGCTGATCATGACGGCGTTTGTCTGCATCACACGTATGCAGATCAACAGCTCGTTTATCGCGGCGTGTCTGACCATCGTGGGTTATTCGATCAACGATACCATCGTGGTTTTCGACAGAATCAGAGAAAACAATAAGAAGTTTGGCAGCAGCACAAGGACGCGCGCACAGGTGGTGGATTTGAGTATCAACGAAACGCTCCCAAGAACGATCAACACATCGCTCACCACGTTGATTACGATACTGGCGGTTTATATTTTCGGCGTGCAGTCGATCAAGGAATTCTCGCTGCCCATCATCGTCGGTTTGATCTCGGGTACCTATTCGTCGATATTTATCGCGAGCCCGACTTGGACGTGGCTTCTGGAAGCCAAAGACCGCCGTCACAGTAAAAAGGCGGCTGTCTCTAAAAAGCCGGTCAACAAGAAAAAGAAATAATCGGTTAACGGAAACCGACACAAAAGCCTTTCCTTTATAAAGGAGAGGCTTTTCAGTATTAAGGGATGATCAAAAGAAGGGAGACGCTTTGCAAAGCTACCTTGAACGCCCGGCGCTTGCCGAATGCACACGTGACAAAACAGCTGCGATCCAGTCGGCGACAGGCTTGTGCGAGCCGGTCGCGGCTCTGCTGTGCCGCCGCGGCATCGATACGCCTAACCTTGCCAAGCGCTTCCTGCATCCCGGGCCGGAGCAGTTTCACGACCCGCTGCTGCTGCCGGACATGGGCGAAGCGGTGCAGAGAATCAAACACGCCATCGAAGCGGCTGAAAAAATCACGATTTTCTGCGATTACGACGCGGACGGCACCACGGGCGGCTGCGCGCTGTATCTGTATTTAAAAAGTGCCGGCGCCGATGTCCGTATACTGACGCCCAACCGCCATAAGGAAGGCTACGGCCTCAATTCGGCGGTGGTGGAGCAGATGGCCGCGATGGGCTGTACGCTGGTGATCACCGTGGACTGCGGCATCACGAACGTCGAGGAGACGAGCCTGGCGAGAAGCCTTCATATGGATGTGGTGATTACCGACCACCATGAGTGCGGCGCCGTGCTTCCGGGTACGCCGTATATCATCAACGCAAAGCGTCCGGACAGCGTTTATCCCGACGCGAACCTTGCGGGCTGCGGCGTGGCGTTCAAGCTGATCCACGCGCTTTCCTCGCTGGCCGAGGCGATGCGCTTTATCGACTTAATTGCCGTGGGCACCATCACGGATATCGTGCCGTTGCTCGGCGAGAACCGCGTGATCGCGCATATGGGGCTTGACAAGATGCGCCGGAACCCGTCCGCGGGCATCGCGGCGCTCGCGCAGGCCGCGGGCATCGGCCTTGAGGACATTTCCTCTTTTAATATCAGCTTCGGGCTCGGCCCGCGCATCAATGCGGCGGGGCGCATGGACACCGCCGAAGCGGCGATCGATATACTGAAAAGCACGAAGCCCAGCGCCGAGCTCAGCCTGAGCGCCCAGCGGCTCTGCGCGCTCAACGACGCGCGCAAGAAGGATGTGGAGGATATTCTCGCCGACGCGGAAGCGATGATCGATGCATGCGGCTATCACAGCGACCCTGCGATACTGCTTGCGCAAAGCGGCTGGAACGCGGGCGTTATCGGTATCGCCGCGGCCAAGATTGCGGAGAAGTATACAAGGCCCTGTGTGCTGTTCGGCGGCGAAGAGTATCTGACTGGCTCGGCGCGCAGCATCGAGGGCATCAATATCTATGAGGTGCTCGGCCTGTTTGCGGACAGATACGAGAAGTTCGGCGGCCATTCGCAGGCGGCGGGGCTCACCATCGCGCCCGGAATTTTGGACGATCTGCGCCGCGATGTCTGCGAGTATATCGCGGGGCATTATGACGACAGCGCTTTCGTGCGGCAAAAGCCTTACGACATGGCGCTTAAAACAGGAGATATTACACGCGAACTTGTGGAGGATATAAAACGCCTTGAGCCGTTCGGCCAGAGCAACGAAAAGCCCGCCGTCGCGGTGCTCAGGGGCGCGGTGAAGTCCCCGCGTTTTGTCGGCAAGGCGGGGCAGCCGCACTTGAGATTCACGATCGAACAGAACGGAAGAAAAATTGACGCCGTGGCGTTTTACTATAAGGACACACACGCGCTGATACCGGGCAGCGCCGATTTTCTGTGCGAGCCGGGTATCGACAGCATGACAAACCGGCCGCAGCTGATTGTGCGGGATTTCGCCTTTTATCAGGACGAGGCGCTGGTGCAAAGCTTCCTTGACGCGAACGCGGAGAGCCTATCAGCCGGGTTTCTGGATGAGGTGTCGGCACTTGGCGGCTTGAGCGGGACGGCGGATGAAGCTTTGTTTGCCCGGCAGCTCGGCGAGGCGCTGGCGCAAAGCCGGTTCGGGCTTTGTATCAGCGTGAGTACGGTGCCCGCTTTCAAGCGTGTTTTGAGCCTTAAGCCCGTGAGGGAAGCCATGAAGCAGGGCAAGCTGATGCTGTGGGATCATAAGGCATTTTCGCCGGACAACTGCATCGCCTGCGGTACGGCGGCGGGGCACACGCGTCTGCTGCATATTGGAGCGCATGCAGAGGCTTCCTTTTTTGATGAAGAGATGCGGGCGGCGTACCGGAATCATGCGGCGGATGTCTTTCTTGGCCGTGGGAAGCTGCTCGGCGTTTACCGCGTGCTTGGCTCCATGCTCAAACGCCCGCGTATGGTCAGCGAGATCGCACGAAAGCTTTCGCTGCCCCTGGAATCGGCTGCTTTCGCGGTGCGCGTGCTCAGTGAGCTTGAGTTGCTCGCTGTCGACAAAAGTGGTAGAATACTGGCATTAAACGAGGGGCAGCCGCGCAAAGAGCTGAGGCAGAGCCGCTGTTACGCAAACTTTGAGGACTTGTTGAATGGATGATAAGAACAGAAACCAAAAAACGCTGATCGAGAAAGTCAAAGAGAATTATTCAAAAGAGGATCAGGATTTTTTTGAGAAAGCCTTTGCATTTGCAGAAAAAGCGCATGAGGGACAGATGCGTCTCTCCGGCGAGCCTTTTTTTATGCATCCTTATGAAGTGGCCAGCATACTCGTTGACCTGGGGCTTGATATGTCCACCGTGGTGGCCGGGCTGTTCCATGACATCGTGGAAGATACCGATGTGACGCTCGGTGAGATCAAAGAGAAATTCGGTTCGGAAACGGCGCAGATTGTGGACGGCGTGACCAAGGTCGGCAAGGTCAGCTTCTCGTCCAAGGAGGAGCATCAGGCCGAGTATTTAAGAAAGATGTTTCTCGCCATGGCGAGCGATATCCGCGTGATACTCGTGAAGCTCGCAGACAGGCTGCACAACATGCGCACGCTCAAATACCAGAGCGAGGAGAAGCGCATCGAGAAATCCAAGGAGACGCTTGAGATTTTCGCGCCGCTTGCGCACCGCCTCGGCATCAACGCGATCAAATGGGAGCTCGAGGACCTCGCGCTCAAATATCTTGACGAAAAGGCGTATTATGAGATCGCCGCCAAGCTTACGGATACGCGCGCGGAGCGCCGCGAATATATAGGCGCCGTCGTCGAAGAGATCAAGCAGCATTTAAAGAAAATCAGGGTGAACGCCGAGGTCGAAGGGCGTCCCAAGCACATATACAGCATCTACACGAAAATCCATAAAAAGCACAAGGCGTTTGAGGAGGTATACGACCTCATCGCCGTGCGCATCGTGGTGGAAACCGTGCGCGATTGCTACGCGGTGCTCGGCACGGTGCATACCGTGTGGAAGCCGATACCGGGGCGGTTTAAGGATTATATCGCGGTGCCCAAGCAGAACATGTACCAGTCGATCCATACCACGGTGCTCGGGCGCGACGGGCGGCCTTTTGAGGTGCAGATTCGCACCAAGGAGATGCATTCCACGGCGGAGTACGGCATCGCGGCGCACTGGCACTATAAAGAAGGCACGTCGCAGAGCGAAATGGACAACAAGCTCGTGTGGCTGCGTGAGCTGCTCGAATGGCAGACGGACACCAAGGACTCGCGCGAGTTCATGGAAACGCTCAAAATCGACTTCTTTTCCGACAAGGTCTATGTGTTTACGCCCAAGGGCGATGTCAAGGAGTTTACGCAAGGGGCGACGCCGCTCGATTTTGCGTACGGCATCCACAGCGAAATCGGCAACAAGTGCACGGGCGCGAAGATCAACGGCAAAATCGTGCCGCTGTCTTACCAGATGCAGTCGGGCGATATCGTCGAGATCATCACGTCGGCGTCATCCAAGGGGCCGTCTCGCGACTGGCTCAAGGTCGTCAAGACCTCTCAGGCCAAGAGCAAGATCAAGAACTGGCTGAGGAAAGAATATAAAGAGGAGAACATCGTCAAGGGCCGCGATATGCTTGAAAAGGAAGCGCGACGCCGCGGCTACGATTTAAAAACGCTGTTCAAGGCCGAGTGGCTGAGGGACATCTACAAAAAGTTCACGCTTCAAAGCCCCGAGGATATCTACTCGGCGGTCGGGTACGGCGGCATCACAACGGGGCAGATACTGCACAAGCTGATCGAGGAATACCGCAAGGAGAACAAGCCCGCCTTTGAAAAGCCCGTGACCCAGACGCGCAGCGCAAGGACAGGCGAATCCAGCGGCATCATCGTGAAGGGCTACGACGATATGGTCGTCCGTTTTGCCAAGTGCTGCAACCCGGTGCCGGGCGACAGCATCGTCGGGTATATCACGCGCGGGCGCGGCGTGTCCGTGCACCGCAGCGACTGTTCCAATGTGACCACGGAGGATTTCGAATCGGGCCGCATGATCGAGGTCGCGTGGTCCACGAGCGAAAAATTGAGCTATAACGTGGAAATACAGGTGACCGCGGAAGACCGCACGGGCCTCATCGCGGAGGTCAGCAACAAGCTTTTCAGCATGGGCTTCTCGATCACGTCGGTCAACGCGCGCATGGGCAAAAACCGTGTCGCCAATATGGTGTTCGGCTTTGAGATCTCCGAGACATCGCAGCTCGATTCGATCATCAAATCGCTCAAGAGCATAGCGGGCGTGCGGGATGTGTACCGCCTCCACAAATAGCCGATGGTCGCGGTGGTACAGCGCGTGTCAAGCGCGCGCGTGAAGGTAGCTGGCGAAAGCGTGGGGGAGATCGGCAAAGGGCTGCTCGTGCTGCTCGGCGTCGCGCAGGACGACGGACAAAGCGATCTTGATTATATCGTGAGAAAAACGGCGAATCTGCGGGTTTTCCCGGAAAACGGCAAAATGTTGCTGAGCGTGAAGGATATTGGGGCCTGCGTGCTGGTCGTGTCGCAGTTCACGCTGCTCGGCGACGCGCGCAAGGGCAACCGGCCCGACTTCGGCGGCGCGGCGCAGGCGTCGCACGCAAAGAGCCTCTATGACGCGTGCATTGCGGCGTTTCGGGCGGAAGGGCTGCAAACGGCATCGGGCGAGTTCGGCGCGGACATGCAGGTGGAAGCCTGCGGAGACGGGCCCGTCACGATACTCTTAAACAGCAAACGGATATTTTAGGGAGGAACGGATGAAGGTCATTCAAATCGCGGTGGGAGACATGATGGCCAACGCGTTTGTGGTATATAAGGAAGGGTCAGGCAGGGCGTTCGTGGTGGACCCTGGCGCGGATTATGCGCGCATCAGGGAGCGCCTTGATGACAACGGCATCACCGAGGTCACACACATATTGCTGACGCACGGGCATTTTGACCATATCGGCGCTGTGGCGCGGCTCAAAGTGGAAACGGGCGCGAAGGTGTGCGTCCACCGGCGCGACGCATCCATGCTGCAAAGCGACACCGACAGCCTTGCGGTGATGGCGGGGCTGTCGATTGAACCGGCCAAGCCGGATTTCATATTCGAAGGCGGTGAAACCATCGTTGCCGCGGATATTGAGGTCGCGGTGCTGCATACGCCCGGCCATTCGGGCGGCAGCGTGTGCTATCTCGCGGGCGATGCGATGTTCTCGGGCGACACGCTTTTTTATATGTACTGCGGCCGCACGGATTTTCCGGGCAGCGATGCGGATGAATACCGTCATTCGCTGCACGATGTGCTGGGCAATTTGAAAAATGATTATACTGTGTACGCGGGACACGGCATCAAGACGACGCTCTTTGCGGAATTTCAGAGAAACCCGTATCTTAAAAAATGACGGCGCTTTACACCACCCACCCCGAATATTTCAATGATATCTGCGAAGCGGTGCGCCTGTTTATCGACACGCGGCGAATCGCGCTGCTCGAATCGCCCGAGGCTCCGGCGCAGGGCGGCGCGGTGCTGCATACGCTTAAGCTAAGCGGCGGCGTGATGACGAGCACGTCCCGTTTTTTTGCGGACGGCGCTCTTGTATCGGAAAATACGTTCACATGCGCGGCCCCGGCGGGAGCGCTCGAAAAAAAGCGCGAGGCCAAACGGGCCTCCAAGATCAGCGTTTACAGGGCGCTGCTCTGTCATTTCAAAACACCGCTGCCGTGGGGCTCGCTCACGGGTATACGCCCCACCAAGCTGTTGCGCGACAGCGAAGCGCTGCTGGGCGCGGATGAAGCGAAAGCTCTTTTTTTAAACACCTTTGATGTGTCGCCTCAGAAATACGCGCTCGCCAAGGCGATCGTGGACGCTCAGGCCGGGCTTTATCCACGGAGCGATGAGCTCGACGTTTACATCGGCATTCCGTTCTGCGTGACGCGCTGCGCCTACTGTTCGTTCGCGTCGTACACACCCGATGTGTTCAAGAATGCCGAGGAAAGCTACGTGCAGGCGCTGCTGACCGAGCTTGAATGTGCGGAGCAGATCATCGGCGGCAGGCGCGTGCGCGCGCTGTATGTGGGCGGCGGCACGCCGACAGCGCTGTCACTGCCGGGTCTGGAAAAAGTGCTGTCCCGTGCGTCAAAGCTCGCGCAAAACGCGGACGAGTTCACGGTGGAAGCGGGGCGCCCCGATACCATTACCGGAGAAAAGCTGGCGCTGATCAAGGCTTCCGGCGCGCATCGTCTGAGCGTGAACGCGCAGACGATGTTCGACGAGACGCTGCAGCGCATCGGGCGGCGGCACACGGCGGCGGAGTTTCTTGCCGCGTATGAGCTTGCGATGAGCGCGGGCTTCGACGCGATCAACGTGGACCTGATCGCGGGGCTGCCGGGCGAGACGGAGGCGCATACGGCGCAGTCGCTGCGGCGCGTGATCGCGCTGGAACCGGAAAACATCACGGTGCATACGCTGGCTGTCAAGCGCGCGTCCAAATTCGCGGAGGCCAATATGGGCGCGTTCCCGACCGATACACAGACGGCGCAGTCGATCGAGAACGCACACGCGACGCTCGAAGCGGCGGGCTATCACGCGTATTACATGTACCGCCAGAAATACATGAAGGGCAGCCTTGAAAACGCGGGCTATACGAAGCCCGGGCATGCGTGCCTTTACAACATTGACAATATGGAAGAGCTGTGCGACGTGCTCGCCTTCGGCGCAGGCGCGATCTCCAAGCGGCTTTTTAACGGCGGCGCGCGCATTGAACGCGCGGCCAATGTGAAGGATTTGAAGGGCTATATCGAGCGGTGCGGCGAAATGGCGGACGCCAAGCGCCGTCTGTTCGCGGATGAGAAAAAAACAGGTTGACATAAAGGCCTTCGTCAAATATAATTTTACTCGTTGACGATTGCCTAGGGGCAGGTAAAGGTATGGATATTGATTTAAGGGAAGCTTTGCTCAACGAGGGCGAGCTTTATTCGGCGGAATATCACGGCGCGTTTGACGGGATCGATTTTCTCGGAGAATGTTATGACTTTCCGCAGGGCATCGACGTGACGGCGGATTACCGCTATGACGGAGAAGGCGTGATCGTGACCGGGCGCTTTGGCGCGAAGGCCACCGTGAATTGCGCGAGGTGCTTAAAACCGTTTTTGTATACGATCGGTTTTGGATTTGCCGAGTATTATAAAAAGCAGCCGGAAGAAGGCGAGTATGAGTTTGCCGGTGAAACCATCGAGCTCGACCGGATGCTGGAGGACAACTTGGTGGTCAATCTTCCCACGCGTTTCTTATGCCGGGAAGACTGCAAAGGGCTTTGCAGCCACTGCGGGAAAGACTTAAATGAAGGCGAATGCAGCTGTCGGCCCGAGGTGGACCCGGCCAATCCGTTTGCCGGTCTTTCAAAACTGTACGATGACGAGGAGGTGTAGATAAATGGCGGTACCAAAGAGAAGAACATCCAAACAGCGCACACATACAAGAAAGTCTGCAAACTATAAGCTGACGGC
>JAEYLC010000046.1 GCA_023461435.1 Bacillota bacterium | reverse complement strand
TTGTCCTCACTTGTGATGACCCTTTTTACAATATCGCCGTGACATTTCGCAAATCCATCCAGCATTTCATCGACAATGTTGTCCGGGTTGTTCAAAATGCGCTGCATGTCCATTCCTCCAATTAGCTATTTTATTGTAAATCCACCGTCGATGAGCAGGTTGTGTCCGGTGATCATACCGGCGCCCTTGCTGCAAAGGAAAGCGATGCAAGCCGCGATCTCTTCGGGTTCCGCAAAGCGCTCGGAAGGCATCTCTTTTTTGAACGCGTCGCCGACAGGGCCGTCCCACGCCTTGTGTCCAAGCTCCGTCAGCACAACGGTCGGGGACACGGCGTTGACGCGGATGCCGTACTTGCCCCATTCCATCGCAAGCACCTTGGTCATCGCAATGATGCCGCCCTTGCTCGCGCAATAAGCCACATGCTTGTCAAGCGCGATCACACCCGCCTGAGAAGCCATATTGACGATGCTGCCGCCGATGCCGTTATCGATCATGTATTTGCCCACAGCCTGCGCCATGAAAAAGCCGGCCGAGAGATTGATATCGATGGTTCTGTGCCAATATTCCGCGCTTAAAATCTCCGCGCTTTCCAGCGCCACGATGCCCGCGCTGTTGACCAGTATATTGATCTGCCCGAACGCTTTGATACCCGCCTCGATCACCTTACCCGGGTATTCGCCGTCGCATACGTTCCCGGCCACGCCGATGCAATTGTCACCGAGCTGTTTCGCGATGTCGTCCACCTTGGGATTTAAATCCGCCAATACGATATTGACACCCTTGTCATGAAAGAACTTGGCGGTAGCATAGCCGATACCCGCCGCGCCGCCCGTGATGACCGCCGTTTTGCCGTTCAGAGAATAATCCGTATCGACACCTTCGTATTTGAGCATTTGTGATACCTCCCTGTCACATTGTTTATGAAAGGCGGACGGGCACACAGCGCCGCCCGCCTCTCCACATTGGTTGTCTTATACCTTGCTTTTATCAATATTTGTCCACATAATCAGCCGCGTTATCGGGCGTGATCATTTCAAACGGAATCCAGTAGAACTGCTCGACCGATTCACCGTTGACAGCTTTCACAGCCGTATCAAGAGCGCCCGTCATCTGGCCTTCGGCGTTCTGGAAGTCGCTCGCGATCATTCCGCCTTTCTGGATCGCGGTCACGGCGTCGGTGATACCGTCGATGCCGATGCAGGGGATGTCTTTGCCGGCCGCTTCAATCGCTTCTCTTGCGCCCAGAGCCATTTCGTCGTTCTCAGCGATCACCGCCGTAATGTCGTCACCGAACGAGCTGATCCATGTTTCCATCAGCGTCATGGCTTCCGCACGGGACCAGTTGGCCGTGTCACGGGCAAGCTCTTTGACGTTCGGATATTTTGCCATGATGTTCTCGATACCTTCGATACGCTGAAGCTGAGCGGACTGACCCATAGGTCCTTCAATAATCACGATGTTGAACGCATCCTTGCCAAGGTAGTCGATCATGAACTGCATGATGTCTTCACCGGCCGAAACGTCCTGAGAACCCACATAGGAGGTTAACAGATCACTTTCCACCATCGTGTTCACACCGACGACGGGGATGCCGGCTTCATGTGCGAGATCGACGCAAGCCGCGCAGGCCACTGCATCCTGGGGATTCAGTATGATGGCATCGCATCCGTCGGCGATCATCGTCTCAACCTGAGAAAGCTGTGTCGCAGCGTCATAGTTGCCGTCGTAAGAGGTATAGTCCACACCGTTCTCCTCGGCCCATTTCTTCGCCGCGTTGTCCATACGCATTGTGAACTCGTTCTGAAGGCTGTAGAAAGTCGCGCCGATTTTGAGCGTTCCCGAAGCCGGCTGAGAAGCCTCTTCAGAGGGCTGTTCGGAGGTCTGAGCGCTGGGCTCCGCCGAAGGCTGTCCAGACGATTCAGCAGCCGGAGCTGTGTTTCCGCAGCCAACAAGAGCGAAAACCAGTGACAGCATAACCATTAACATTGCTAAAGATTTCATAGATTTTTTCATTTTTATTCCTCCTGATATTTTTTATTTCATACGCCATTCCGTATGAATCATTAAATTCTGATCAATTGTCCGAGCTCAGACCGTCGAGCATAACCGCGCCGATCACGACGAAGCCCTTGATGATGAGCTGATAATACGCGTTGATGCCAAGCATATCGAGCCCGTTGGTCAGGCACTGCAGCAGCAGCACGCCGATGATCGTTCCCCACAGGCGTCCGCGGCCTCCCGCGAGGCTCGTGCCGCCGATAACCACCATCGCGATGGCGTTGGTTTCGTAGCCTTCGCCCGTGGACGTCACGCCCGAGGTCACACGCGCCGTGGTGATCACACCCGCCAGCGCCGCCAGAATCCCTGAGATGATGTAAACGCTGCAAATGATCCACTTTGTGTTGATGCCCGATACATGCGCCGCGTTGAGGTTGCCGCCGACGGCGAATATATAGCGCCCGTAGCGCGTGAGATAGAGCAGCGTGAAGCAGATCAGCAGCACAACGATCATGATCACGATGGGAATCGGCAGCCATCCTCCGATGCTTCCGCCGCCGATGGCTTTAAACTCGGTATTGAGGCTCGGAATCGGCTTGGCGTTTGTGAGCAGGAAGGTTAAGCCCTTGGCGATGCTCATTGACCCGAGCGTGCCCACAAAGGCCGGAACCCTGAGGTAAGAGATGCAAAGGCCGTTAAAAAGGCCGATCACGAGCCCGATCCCCAGGCCCACCAGCACGCCGATGTACCACGGATAACCCATGCTGTTTTGCGCAAAGTAAGCCGAGAACATGCCCGCGCATCCCATGATGGCGCCCACCGACAGATCGATGCCGCCTGTCAGCACCACGAACGTCATGCCCACGGCCAGCAGGCCGTTGATGGATGCGATACGCAGGACGTTGCGAATGTTTTCCCCGCTCAGAAAGTTCGATTTAAGCGCCGACATGATGATGATTAACACAATAAGCCCAATCAGCGATCCGAAAATGGACACAAATTGTTTTGTGGACATCTTGCTTTTTTTCACGGCCAGATTGGCAGTCTGATGATTCATTGCTATCGCTCCTATCGTTCGAATTATTTTTTACATATGCTTGAACTGCATCTGCACAATGCTCTCTTGGGAAAACTCTTCGCGCTTGATTTCACCGCTCATCTTATGGTTGCTCAGCACGATGATCCGGTCAGACATGCCCATCGCTTCGGGCATTTCCGACGACACCATGATGATGGAATATCCTTTTGAGACGTACTCGCCCATGATCTTGTAGATCTCCGCCTTGGCGCCCACGTCGATGCCGCGTGTCGGCTCATCGAATATGATGATTTTCGGCGCGGTGATCATCCATTTGGCGAGCACCACCTTTTGCTGGTTGCCGCCCGAGAGTGACTTGACCGACTGCCTTGGGCTTGCAACCTTGACGTCGAGCGCCTTCACCTGATCGTCCACAGCGGCCGCTTCCCTGAGCTGCTGAAGCAGCCCCGTTTTCGTAAAGCTTTTAAGCGAGGACAGCGTCATGTTGTGATGAACGCCCATCGGAAGGACCAGCCCTTCCCCCTTGCGGTCTTCGGTCACATACGCCATGCCGCTGCGAATCGCCTCCTGAGGCTTTTTGAAGTGCACCTTTTTGCCGAAGAGCTGTATCTCGCCCGCATCGGGATGAGTCAGCCCGAATATCGAATGCATGAGCTCGGTTCTGCCCGAGCCCACGAGACCGACAAATCCTAAAATCTCGCCTTTATGAAGCTCAAAGCTGATGTCTTCGTATTGATTCGTCTTGCTCAGGTTTTTCACCGCGAGCACCGTTTCACCGATGGGAACCTGTATTTTGGGGAACTGGGCTTTGAGCTCGCGGCCCACCATGCTTTTGATCAGCGTGTCGGAATCCACATCTTTGGCTTCCCACGTGTTCACGTTGGCGCCGTCACGCAGCACGGTGATCTCATCCGCGATCTGAAAAATCTCGTCCATCTTGTGGGATATATAAATGATCCCGGTGCCGCGCGTTTTTAAATCCCGGATCATGCGGAACAGGCTTTCCACCTCATGATCCGTAATGGCCGAGGTCGGCTCATCCATGATCACGATTCGCGCGTTCTGCGACAGCGCCTTGGCGATTTCGACCATCTGCTGGTCCGCTACACGAAGGTTTTTCATTTTCGTTCTCGGGTTGATGCTGATGCCCAGCTCTCCGAGCAGCTCACTCGTGTCTTTATAGAGCCGTTTGTAGTTGATGATGCCCATCTGCACCGGCTCACGGCCAAGGAATATGTTCTCCGCGACAGACATCTCGGAAACCGCGGACAGCTCCTGATGGATCATGGCCACGCCGAGCACCCGCGCCTTTGACGGAGAGTCGATGTCCACCGGCTTGTCGTCAATTTTTATAGCGCCCGAATCACACCGGTGAACCCCGGCGATCACCTTCACAAGCGTTGATTTTCCGGCGCCGTTTTCGCCCATCAGCGCATGAACGGTGCCCGCCTGCAGGCGAAAATCGACACCATGAAGAACCTCAAAGCCGTAGTAGCTTTTTCGAATACCCACCATCTCGACCAAATTCATGATTTTCCCCCTTACTTGCTTTTGACAGCTTTGCAATCATCGCTGCTGATTTCTGCTGAAAAACAGTGACTTTAACACACCCCGGGATACAGCGCTCAAAAGCAGCAGCATAGCCTTATCCGGGCTTTTTTTTGAATTTCTCGTTTGTTTAACTTAGTCAGTCATTATGATTGCTGTAAGCAAAATCGTTCAAAGCGACCGGGTACGCAGGAAGCTCCAATAGCCGCGTTAATTCTTCATCAAGGCTCACCATCGTCAGCGTGACGCCCATCATATCGAGCGATGTGAAAAAGTTGCCGATATACGAATGATGTATGCCGATCTTTTTTTCCGCCAGCACGTCATAAACTCTGCTGAACAGAATGTTCATCTCGCTGAGCATGGTGTTGCCAAGGCCCGATATCATAATGGCAACCTTGTCGCCAGCGGCCAATGGCATATCCTTGAGTATCTCGCCCACCATGATGTCAGCTGTGGCGTCCGCCGATTTTAATTTGCAGGTATCCATGCTCGAAAAGCCGTGATGTCCCACGCCGATCTCCATCGTCCCCAGTTCGATCACATAATTCGGACGCCCGACCTCGGGAATGATGCAGCTCGCAAGGCCGATGCCGATGCTGCGCATCCGTCCGAGAGCCTTGTTCGAAGCATCCACAACCTCATCAAGGCCATACCCGAGCGCGGCGGCCGCACCGCCGATTTTCCAGAGCAGCACTTCGCCCGTCATGCCTCTTCTAAATTGGGGATCGCTGCCCGCCACATCCTCATTCGCGATCACCATTTCCACGCGGATGCCGTCCTTTTGCGCAAGCTCAATGGCTGCGCGCACATTGGCGATATCCTTCGGATAGTTGCCGAACAGGCAGACAACACCCTGCCCTGCGTCGGCTTCTTTGAACGCCGTATAGAACGACTCGACCGAGGGCGGCGTAAATATGTTTCCGATCGCCACGGCGTCCAACATATTCTTGCCGATGTATCCCATAAACGCGGGATCATGGCCGGACCCGCCTCCGCTGACAATGCCGACTTTTCCCGCTACGGGAGCAGCCTTATATTTAAGAGCCCGGTTGCAGCCGGTATGGGCAACCTGATCATGATAGCATTTGACAAAACCGACGATCGATTCGTCCACCATACTCGCCGGATCGTTATACAGCTTTTGCATATTTCCTCCGCTTTGGCCTTTACTTTTCATCAACTTGCCGAGACCTTCTTGTAGTAGCTGATATAAACGTCAATTTCTCTGTCACTGAACTTTTTGCTTTTCTTGCCAACAAAAACAAACGGCTTCATCATTTTATATGTATGGCTGTATTTCTTTCTGTTCAAGAAATCCGATTTTCCTTCGGCAGCGGCGCTGATATGATTAAATAAAGCGGCTGCGTCGAGTTCCTTTTCGGTAATCAGCTCGTCGAGACGGATCTCGGAAGTCTCCAGCCCTTCGAGCCCCATTTCGGCTTCTTTCTCAGCGATCAGATCGATAAGCGCCACATAGATCTTGATGAACGTCGTGATGCGCAGATCGTTGCTCCGGCTGTATTTCTGATTAAAGCCCGCCGGGTCCCACCCGATGTGTTTGCTGATCTCCGCGTTGCTGATGCCGTATCGGCCGGCAATCACGTTCAGCCGGGTATAGACGCAGTCAATCAAATAATCCTTTGTAATTTTCTTTAATGCCAGTTCTTCAAACTCAGTCACAACACCCTCCCGTAACTGATCGATAACATTGCGCCAAACCCAGCAGTGTTATATCTTAAGGCCTTGAGCATTAACCATTCAAACAAAGAAGCGGGCTACGGTTCGGTCTTTATTAAACCGGCAAAAACCGTCGCTGTTTCATGCTTACACTATAGCATCATCAGAGCTTTGTGCAAATGCGCCTAAAACACATGATATGAGCTTATTCGCAAAGTATTTATTTGTAATTATTGTTGAATAAAAATGTATGCCTTATACCTTTTAATCACTAATGAAGAGCAGTTTAAACGATTCTTCTGTGAAATACAAGGGTAATGCCATATATATCTTGGCCCCTTATCACCTCGTATAAAAAACAGAACACTGAAACGGATGCTCCCGTTCCGGTCCGCCAAAAAAGATGAACTGTCATGTTGCAGCGAAAGATCACCCGCGTTTGCAGAGCGGGATATGCTTAGATGCGGCCGCAAAAAACACGGGCCGGATATCATTTCATGTTTAGCGCGGTCAATAACAGTTTATCATATTTTATATAATACAAATGCCCGTTTGGTCTAAGTCCGGCAGAAAAAGAATTGAAATATCATTTTTAGGAAGAGAATCGAGAATCAAATGTCCGAGTCGATTTGTTTTACCGATGCCCAGAAGCAAACGGACTGCAGCACCGCAAAAAGACCTAAAATCGCGGTGTTTCTCAACGGCATCAGCGATTATTATCAGCATACGATATGTGAAGGCATCGTCAGGCAAGCCGAAGAGCTCGGTTATTCGGTGCTTTTCTTTGCGTCAAAAGTCAGATATATTGTCAACGAAAGCAATGAAGGCGAATTAAAGCTGTTCACATTGCCGGACATGCGCGGCTTTGACGGCATTATCGTCGCCACCAACACCATCACTTCCGATGAAACCGTGGAGTATATCAGAAAAGCGCTGCCGGTGAACAGTATTCCGGTCGTCAACATCGGCCCGTCCATCGACGGTTCCTACAGCGTGGACTCGGTGGATAACGGCTGTATGGAAGTCTTGATCCGACATTTTATTGTGGCGCATCAGTTTACCCGCATCAATTTTATCTCCGGCCCTCCGGGCAATCCGGATGCAAAATATCGATTGAATACATATAAAAAAATGCTGGCGGAATATGGCATCGAATACGATGACAGCCGCGTCTTCATCGGAGATTTCAGCAGGGAATGCGGACGCGAGGCCATCACCCGTCTTTTGCAGGACAACAGCGAACTGCCGCAGGCCATCGTATGTGCCAATGACAATATCGCGCTCGGCGCGTATGCCGAACTCACAAGGCGCGGCCTTCGCGTGCCGGAGGACATCGCCCTGTCCGGATACGACTGCGTCTACGACGCGGAACACCATGTGCCGCGCATCACCACAGCCAAGCAGCCTCTTTTTGAAATGGGCAAATGCGCCGTACACATCGTGCACGATGTGAATGCGGGAAGGCATGTGGAAAAAGAATTCAGATATGACGCGCAGCTCGTCATGGCAGGCTCGTGCGGCTGCAAAGACGCAGCGCCGATGGATGAAAAGGAATTGGCGAAGGAGCTCGTGCTGAATATTGACGAGCTGCGTATTTACGACAACATCAGCACATCCATGATGGAGCTGCTGACAGGCACCTACACCATGCAGGATATCGTCAATGAGCTTAAGTCTCTGGCACGCGTGCTGGCTTTCCGCCATTTGTTTTTCTGCGTCAACGAAGACAGCCTTTTGAATCACACGCGGATCTCAGCCGGGTATCCCGGCGAGATGACGCTGATGCTGGGTATTGTGGATGATACCGAATTTGAAGGTGTAAAGTTTCGAACAAAGGATGTTTTGCCCGCGCTGGACAGCCACACGACCGCGCTGGTTTTCGCACCGCTGTATTTCAAGAAAAATACATTCGGATATATTGCTTTTGATTTCAATCATTCGAGCAGCTTCATGCATCGTATCTGGGTGAAAAATGTGCGCATCGCGCTCGAAAATCTGCGCGCTCAAGACGAATTGAAGCAGTATTCCGTCGCGCTCGAAGAAATCAGCCTGCACGACCCTCTGACCGGCGTGCTGAACCGCAGAGGTCTGGAAAAGCGCGCGAAGTCGCTGCTGTGCGGCGGTGCACAGGGCATGCTTTTTGTCATTTTCGTGGATCTCGATGGATTAAAGCGCATCAACGACACCTACGGTCATGCGGCGGGCGACGAAGCCATACAGGTCGTCGCGAACATACTGCGGCATTGTTCCCGTCCCGACGATATCATCGCGCGAATGGGCGGCGATGAGTTTGTCTGCGTGGGCATGGTGCCGGACGAAGACTCCTTACGTTCCATACTGTTTTCCATGCAATCCTACGGCATGCTGCACAACGAGCATTCCGTCAAGCCCTATGCGGTCAACGCAAGCTACGGCTGGTGCCTGCAGCAATGGGAGGCAGAGCTGACCCTCATGCAAATGATCGACAAAGCGGACAGCCATCTATACGAGCAAAAACGCCTGCGCAGCCAGCGATGACATTGAACTATTCAAGAGCAACGCCTTTTTATTCCACCCCTATCCGTTCGAGCCGGTCACCCAGCCGGCTCAGAAGCTCATTCGGGATGGTCCCGGCCTTTTGCGCGACTTCCATGGCTGATATCTCATCGCCGCCGTCATTGCCGATCAGCGTCGCAATGTCGCCCGCCTGCACGTCCGGAATATTCGTCACGTCCACGGTAAGCTGATCCATGCATACCCGGCCGATCATCGGGGCGCGGCGTCCGTGAAGCAGCACCTCCCCTTTTCCGCTTAAACTCCGGGGAACGCCGTCGGCATAGCCGATCGCGAGTGTGGCCGCCACAGTGTCCCGCTGCGTAACAAAATCGCGCCCGTACCCCACGCTTTCTCCGGCAGCGATCCGGCTCACATGAATCACCCTTGTTCTGAGAGATAATACCGGCTGAAAATCGGTCTCCCGCCTCGTGTTTTTCAACGCGCAATAGAGCGCAAGGCCGATCCTTGCGTAATCGGCGCGAGCCTCGGGGTAATTAAGCACGCCGTAGCTGCTCTGTATGTGGCACTTCGGCAGGGGTATCCGCTGTTCCTTGAGTTTTTCTAAGAGCTCATAAAACCGCTCGATCTGCAGCTTTGTAAACGCCTCATCCTCCGGCTCGAGGCTGTCCGAGACGCACAGATGCGTGTAGATGCCGTCGATTTCTAAATACTTATAAGTGAACATCCTTATGATCTCATCGGCATGGTCATGGCTCTCGCCGAGCCGGTGCATCCCCGTATCCACCTTGACATGAACCCTGACCGGCTTTCCGAAACGGCTCAGCGCTTCGGCATGCCGCGCATCGACGACCGTCTGAGACAGGCCGTACCTGGTCAGCTCGGCAGTCCGCTCGATGCCGGTGTGGCCCAAAATTAATATCTCCCCCCGTATACCATGCTTGCGTAAGCGGATGCCTTCGTCGATCGTCGCAACGGCAAACGCGCGGATGCCTTCCCGGCTCAGCGCTTTGGCGACCGCGACATCGCCGTGTCCGTATGCGTTGGCTTTCACCACTGCCATTATTTTCGAGCCTTGACCGAGTAAGCTTTGCAGCACGCGCGCGTTATGCGCTAGATGTGACAGGTTGATCTCCGCCCAGGCTCTGTCCGTGTGTCCCTGAGAGGCAGCAATGAAGCTGTTAAGCCCTGCGTATGCCATCGTTCTTTCCATTTATGCAAGCTCCCAGAGCGTCACCACAACGCCGTCCGCGTTGTTCCCGGACAACTGGTATGCCATGCGCGGCGGTATCTCGATTTCAGTCACGGCATCCGGACGCATGAAGCCGATCTCGCATCGGAGACCGTTGTCACGGAACAAAAAGCGCTTCTTTTCAAAATCAAATGCCCGCAGGTCATCCGTATATTCTTCAAGCGTCAATTTTTCGGCTGTGATGATTTTCGAATGCGGATACCCCACAAAGCGAAAATGCCAGGGCTCATACGCGATACGCGTGGATGCTTCCCGCCCCTCAGGGTACCGTTCAATAAAACCGTAATCCGGCGCTCTATCCCGAAAGCGCCCGCAGACGCCCGCATAGGGAAAGCTCGGGCGCAGAAAATCGATTGCATCCGAATTCTCCGCGAGGTCAACCGCAAGTCCGGTCTGGTGCTCGCTGCATCCCGGCAGCGCCACATACTGGCGCGTAAAATCCGCTCCGTTTTCCTCAAGCGAATTTTCGTAGATCGCCCGTTGCTCACTCAAAGCGCGAAAGCCGCTGACGGCAATGATCTGATCGCCGCTTTCAACGACCGAAAACAGCTTTGTGAGCATTCTCGCCGCCTGAGCGTCCATCAGCACAGCCCCACCGTTCTCGACGGGTGCCAGAAACTCCGCCTTGGGTTCTTCTTTGACGGGCCAGTCGGCGTTGACGAGAACGAGGCTGCCATGATGAATGTTCTCAGGGCGCAGCTTCAGCGCTTTCATGGGTTCACCGTCTGTTCGATCAAGGTGTTCACGATATCCGAAAAGCTCATGCCGATGCCTTTCAGCATACCGGGATACCGGCTGTGTGCCGTGAAACCGGGGATCGTGTTGACTTCATTGAATACCATGTCGCCACGTGGCGTCAAAAACATGTCCACGCGTCCAAAGCCGCTGCACTCAAGCGTGCGGAAAATTCTCACGGCAGTCTGTTTCACGCGTGCCGCCGTATCCGCGCTGATGCGGGCGGGCATGTGGATTTTGGAGGTCTTCAAAGTGTATTTTTCGGTATAATCAAAAAAGCCGTCCTGAAGCTCGATCTCGTCCACCTCCCCGACGATGAGCTTGTCGCTGCCGAGTATGGCGCAACCCACCTCAAAGCCTTCCACTGCTTGTTCGATCACGACTTTGCGGTCGTGCTCAAACGCGTTTTTAACGGCCCGAAGCAGCAGCGATGATTCCGGCACTTTCGATATGCCGAACGATGACCCCGCATTGGCAGGCTTGACAAACAGCGGATACGTCAAAGCCCTGGCAGCTTCCAATATCTCATTTCCAACCGCCGACGCAGTCACAACCACCGAAGCGGGCGTCTTGATCCCTGCGCCCCGCACGAGTCTGTGGGCAATATCCTTGTCCATGCAGACGGCCGAGCTCAGCGTACCGCACCCGATGCATCGGATGCCCGCCAGCTCAAGGAGCCCCTGCACCGTGCCGTCTTCACCGTTTTTTCCATGCAGCACCGGAAACGCCGCGTTGATGTTCACGGAAACCGCATCGCCGTCTTCGAGAATGAGCAGGCCGTGCGTCCGCCTGTCGGGAGAAATCACGGCGCGCACACAGGACGCATGACGCATCCATGTGTTGTCCTGAATTTGCTGTATCGGCCCATCGTATTTATACCATGCTCCGTCTCGCGTGATTCCGAGCATCACAATGTCGTATTTTTGCGCATCGATGCCCTGTATCACGGCTGACGCCGATTGAAGAGAGACCTCGTATTCGGTCGAACAGCCGCCGAACAGTACCGCTACTGTATTCTTTTTCATCATCATGGCACCATCACTTCCTGCAATTCAGATTCGGCCAGCGCATATCCAATCTCAAACACATCCGTGTAAAGACGTTCCTCTGTGCAAACGAAACCACTCAAAGCATCAAGCTTCTTCCGGTATACCGAGACCTGCTCGAAAAGCTTTTGGCCTTCTTTGAAGTACGTCTTATCGCTGTTGAGCAACTCGAACCTGTATGTCATGAGCCTGTTTGCGAGAATCCGGCCATTCAGATAATCAGTGTTGAATTTAAGTTCGATCTGGAATGTTATGTCTGTGTTGTTTGTCAGCTTTAAGTCGAGCCAGCCCTCGCTGACGGTGGCATCCACACCGTCAAGGTCGTCCTCATCGGGCGAGGGAAAATCTTTGATCCGATGCGGATGCCGCTCCACAATGGTCAGCGGCGTATGAAGCAGCATCCAGTAGAGAAAATTGCTGAGGTGACAAAGCCCCCCGCCCTTAACGGTAACGAGCTTGCCGTATTCCACAGAGAGCCCGTCCTTGAAATGTGATCTTTTCACCTTTCTGACCAGCTGCCAGAAAGACAAGGTCTCCCATGGCCGAATCACGATTCCGTCAATCTGCTCCGCGGCCAGCCGCAGATTGAACACCTTGTTCTGCTGATATTTCAAATCAAAGCCCGTATTACGATTAATAAGATTTGTTTCGGCTTCATACGCACAAAATGGCAGCACTTCAGCCGATTTTGTTTTGGCATAATGGCTGCCGTCAAAACGCATTTTCGCGTAAAAGAAGAGCTTCCTCTGGGCCTTGCGAAGCAGCGCCAAAAATGGGAAAAGCTGAAATATGCGTTGCTTAATCAAAATAATCCCCTTTCCAAATGAAAAGCCTGACCGGCTTTTGACACAATGGTATCAGAACCGGACAGGCCGTTTGGGAATTCTTGATGATCAACCGCTTAAGTTTTTCTTACGGAAAGCTTATTATTTATGGCGCCGCAATCGGCAAAACCACTGTAAACACCGTTTTTTGCGCGTCGCTGGTCACAGAAATTGTACCGTCATGGGCTGAAACGATCTCCTTGGCGATCGCGAGACCGAGCCCGGCGCCGCCCGTGTTCGTGGAGCGCGCCGCGTCGAGCCGGAAGAACTTTTCGAATATCATGCCGAGCTTTTCCTTGGGGATCGGGTCTCCCTGATTGGCGAACCGGATGACGGCATTTTCGCCTTGCTGCACAGCGCTGATCTCGATCGCACAATCATGATAGCTGTAAACCATAGCATTTTTAAGAATATTATTGAACACGCGCGAGAGCTTGTCCGGGTCGCCCCAGAGCATCAGCTCTTCGGGCGCCTGAACCACCGCCGTTTTGTGCTGCGGCGCAAGCATCGGATAAAACTCGTCCGCCATCTGGTGGAGCATCATCGACAGATTGATTCTTGTTCTGTTGAGCGAAATATGCGCGATGTTGAAGCGCGTGATTTCGAAGAACTCGTCAACCAGCTGATCAAGGCGGTAGGCTTTCTCGAGCGTGAGCCCTAAATATTTTGCTCTTTGCTGCGGCGGCATGTCCTGCGCCTCATCCAGCAGACTCAAATAGCCGATGACGGAAGTCAGCGGCGTTTTGATATCATGTGCAAGGTAAACGATCAGGTCGTTCTTGCGCTGAACCTCGTCCCGTGCCGCCCGCTCGTTTCTTAAGGCTGTCTGCTTGATTTGGTTCATTCTGTCTTCAACCTGCCGCAGCAGCGGTGACAGATGAATAAGCTCTTCGTCGGGAGATACGAGCGTTTTGCTTGCTCCCACGATTTCTTCCATGTATCCCGCCGTTTCCCCCCAGTAATGGTAAAGTATGAAGAAAGCGATAAAAACATAAAGGCCGATGAGCAAAACCAGAGCGTTTTGCCTGATAAGCGAGAGAAAATCATATATGATGCTGGGCTGCCATATGGTGCTGTGCGCGATGATATTTGCCAATAACGCAAACAGAGCCACCGCCCCAGCCGCGATGATTAAGGCAACCACGCAACGTCCGAGCATCCGTCTCATCAATATTGATTTAAACGATCTCTCACTTTTCATATCTATAGCCGATCCCCCATACCGTTTTGATATATTTCGGGTGCTCCGCGCTGTCATTCATTTTTTCCCGCAGATGCCGAATATGCACCATCACCGTATTGTTGCTGTTGGTATAATACTTTTCTCCCCACACCGCCTGAAACAGCTCTTCCGAGCTCACGACACGGCCATGGTTGGCCGCAAGCACCCACAGTATGGAAAATTCGGTGGGTGTGAGCGCAAGACGCCGCTCATTCAACGTGCATTCACGCGTGTTTCTGTTCAAGACCAACCCGGAAGAATCTATGATGTGCTCCTCGCCGGACGGTTCCGCCGTGTTGTACTTCGTAAAACGCCGCAGCTGCGCCTTGACGCGCGCCACCATCTCGAGCGGCCGGAACGGCTTGGTGATGTAATCATCCGCCCCGAGCGTCAGCCCGGTGATTTTGTCGATCTCCTCGGATTTGGCCGTCAGCATGATCACGGGGAAGTGGTGCTTTTCGCGGATACGCTGGCATATGGCAAAGCCGTTTTCGTCCGGCAGCATCACATCCAAAATCGCGAGATCGATTCTTTCATTCTCAATGCAGCCCAGAGCGTCCTTGCCTGTGTAATATTTGAAGACCGTGTAGTCTTCGTTTTTCAAATACAGTTCAATCAAGTCGGCTATGGCCTGTTCGTCATCCACAACAAGTATATTTGCAGTCATCCGTTACTCCTCATTGTTAAAAAGACCCATCGTTATTTTATCATGAAATACCGAATCGTATAGCGGCATATTTCTTATGAGAATCTTAAGATTTTATGATGGACGCTGATTCTGAGATGAAGCATGTCGGCTCTGATATGAAACAGCCGAAATCAGGACATATCGAATTCATGTTCTTTCGTTTTACATTATTGGCTATTTTATGTACACATGGTATAATTGATATGCAAGTCCCAATTGAATTTCGGAGGTCATATTATGAATCGATTGACAATAGCCGCATCTGAAAAAAACGCACTGAAGGGTGCCATTTTTGCATTATTGGCTATTGCGCTCACATTCGTATTCATGCCGCTCACAAGTCACATTGCTTTGGCAGACACATTCAATGATTTTGAATACATGGTAAATCCGGATGGTACGACAGCGACGATCACGGGCTACGCAGGGACAGGCGGTGATATTGCGATACCCGAAATGATCGGCGACAAAACAGTCACATCGATAGGCAGCGATTTGTTCACGACAGCAGTTCGTCACTTCAGTATCAATCCCGAAAAGCGTTTTAACCATCGACAGCGGCGCCTTTTGGGAATGCAGATCACTTCTCAGCATCGGTGTTGACGCTGAAAACCCCAATTTCAAAAGCGAAGATGACATTCTTTTCAGCAAAGACAGAACCGTGCTGGTCCACTACCCGGCCGCCAAAGCGGGAACAGCGTACGCCGTGCCCGATACTGTAACGGCAATTGGCGATTCCGCTTTTGACCACAATCAAAACCTGCAAAGCATCACGCTCACGGAAAATGTGACACAGATCGGCAGCTGCTCTTTCTGGCGCTGCGACGCGCTCACGGGCTTCACCATCCCCCAAAACGTCACAATAATCGGGGATTCTCCGTTTGCCAACTGCAGTCTCGTCACCGATATTACGGTGGAAGTCGGCAACACAGCGTTTCAAAGCATTGACGGCGTGCTGTTTGATATCGGCGGTACGTCTCTGATACAATGCCCGGCAGGAAAAACCGGCGGCTACACCGTGCCCGACGGTGTCACATCAATCAAATCGGGAGCGTTTCGCGGATGCACCCAGCTGACAAGCGTCAGCCTTTGCGACGACGTGACCGACATTGAGAGCTGCGCGTTTGCCTATTGCGACGGCTTGACAAGCGTTGATTTGGGCAGCAGCGTTCAAAAGCTCGGATATGGCGCGTTTCAATGCTGTTCCGGCCTCAAAAGCGTGATGCTGCCAGCCAGCGTGGCCAATCTTGATAACAATGTGTTTGACGGCTGCGGTGCTCTGCGTGACGCCTGTTTTATGGGCAACGCGCCTGCCGCGGGCACCGATATTTTCAGCAACTGCGCCGATGGATTGACCATCTATCATACGGATGCCGCCACAGGATTCACGAATCCATGGAACGGCTATACGACCGCCGTATTCAATCCGAGCGTCACACTCACCGTCTCTTTTGATTTAAACGGGGCGTCGGGAACCGCTCCCGACAGCCAAACCGTTTATGAGGGTGTTAAGCTCGTCTGCCCTGCCGACCCGACCAACGGCGAGAAATACTTCGGCGGCTGGTACACGGAAGCCACTTGTGAAAACGAGTGGGATTTTGATACTGCTGTGACAAGCGATTCGACGCTGTTTGCATTGTGGAAGGATTTTATCGGTTCCGGCACGGAAGACGACCCGTATCAGGTATCCACGCCCGAGCAGCTCAACGCGGTGCGGTATTATCCGGATGCGCATTTCATCATGACCAATGATATTGACATGACTGAAGCGACGAGTAGCGGCGGTAAATATTGGTACAATGGCGAAGGATGGCTACCTATCGGTAACTATAGCAAACCTTTTACCGGTATATTCGATGGGAATGGGAATAAAATTACTGGTGTTTTAATCGAACGAACGGATCTATCTGGTGCCGGATTATTTGGTCATGTGATTGGCTCAAACGCAATAGTAAAAAATTTGACCCTTGAAGACTGCTCAATAACGGCAAAATTCCTAGTTGGCGGTATCGTAGGATATTTAAAAGGCAATGTTATCAATTGCCATTTCAATGGCAAGGTTCTTGCTATTCTATATAGAGCAGGCGGAATTGTTGGCGAAGTCACAGGAGCATCACTAATAGATTTATGTTCAAACACAGGAAGGATCGACAGCCAAGCGCACGCTGGAGGAATCGCAGGCGTTGTTGATGGTTCTTGCGCATTGAGCCGTTGCTACAATTCTGGGAGACCTTCAAGCTCTGATTACTCCGGAGGCATTGCGGCATATATAAATAGTGGCGAAGTCAGAAATTGCTATAATGTTGGGTATATTGCGGGATATGCCCATATGGGCGGAATAACCGGATATTTAAGCAGGACATCTTCAATTAAGAATTGCTATTCAGCCGGATACATGAACGGATCATTAAACAATCCAGCGACAGGAGATTCTGAAGGAACAGTCATTAATTATTATGGCTTATCACACCCCACCGGAAGCGGGATAACCTTAGAGCAGATGCGGCATCAGGAGACATTCATCGGATTTGATTTTGATGCAATGTGGGAAATGGGCGAGGGAGAAAGATTCCCACATTTGAGAAATATGCCTTATGTTTTCACCAATGGAGTCAATATAGACAGAGACACTCTTTATCTTGATTTTACAGGTTCGATTACACTACATGCTGTATTTAACCCAGATAGCGCGACGAATAAGAATATAATCTGGACATCGTCAGACCCGAGCATCGCAAGAGTATTTGATGGAGAAGTCACCGCTGTCTCAGAAGGTACAACGCAAATAACATTAACATCATTGGACGGCGGTTTTTCAGATATCTGCAATGTCGTTGTATCCAATGATCCCGTTAATATTTCCATCCCTGATGCAAATTTGAAGAATGTACTGCTTCAAAAAGGTACTGACAAAAACAAAGATGGTGAACTCACCGAATCCGAAATGAACGCAATACAAGGCAAGCTAGACCTAAATGGAAAAGGGGTAACGGATTTAACAGGCCTAGAGTATGCCAAAAGATTATCAATTTTAGATATAAGTAATAATAACATAAAGGATATATCCGCACTATCAAGACTAGGTCAATTAGTCGAGTTGGATATAAGCGGTAATCCAATAAGCGATATATTCTCTTTAACTGAGCTTACAAAGTTAAAGGTGCTGGCTATAAGCGGTAATCCAATAAGCGATATGACTCCGGTCTCATCGCTTGTAAATCTAACAAATCTAGAAATGAACCATAGTAACGTAAGCAATTTAAACTTCATAAGCAACCTTGTCAATCTTGAAGTATTAATAGCACAAGGGAGCAACTTAACAACCTTGGACGGCATTGAAAACTTAGAAAAGCTCAGGTCACTACAGCTCCGTTTTAACAAAATTGACGACATCAGTGCTATATCCGGTTTAAAATCGCTTACGTATGTTGACCTTCTGTCAAATCAAATAAAAGATTTAAGCGCTTTTTCTGAATTGTTAAGTATTAAATACTTACATCTGGATGATAATCAAATAAAAGATCTAAGTAGTTTAAGCAAGCTTCAAAATCTCATTGAACTGTCGCTTGATCAAAATATATCTTTAAACATAAATACAATGCCATCATTTGGCATGCTTGAATATCTCGATATATTCGGTGATAATATTTTGGATATTTCCAGCCTGTCCTCCTTACCTAATTTAACGCACCTATCCGCTTCTTCAAATAGAATCAAAGATCTCAGCCCACTGGCTAGTCTGAACAAGCTAACTATTGTTTATTTAGGGTCAAATGATATCAGCGACATCAGTCCTATAGCAGGTTTACAATCTCTACAATCTATAGATCTTCAAAATAATAAAATTACGGACATTACACCTTTTGCTTCACGGACAAATATAACTTCTTTATATATCAATTATAACTATATTGACATTACAAACACGTCTCCGCAAAAAGCAGTTATTGATACCCTTAAAGCAAAAAAAACAAACGTGTATTATTCTACACAATATACGGATTTAATTAATTTTAATGACCCAGGTTTAAGACAGGGCTTGCTTGACGGAGGAGTTGACAAGGATTGCAGCGGAAATATCACGTTGGGAGAGATATATTTCTTTGATGGTCATCTTGATTTGAGTGGTAGACACATCACCGATCTAACAGGTTTGGAGAATGCCTTTACTCTCACTTGGCTCGATTTGAGTGATAATTCTCTAAAAAACGCAAACCAATTGGCTACGTTATATCACCTAAAATATCTAGACATAAGCAACAATATGATATCAGATATGGGATTTGTATATGACTACTCTCTAATCAGTGAGATTAGGACGCTTAAAATGAAAGGGAACAAGGTAAAAAGTATAGCGTCCATTGAAGAGGTGCCTTGGCTTACCGATTTTGATATGAGCGGTAATTTGATTACTGATATCACACCCCTACTTAATTCTGAACATCTTGAAAACGTAGACGTATCTTATAATTATCTCGATATCTCAGCTAGTTCTACACAACTCGCAGCTATCAACGCCTTGCAGAAAGATAGTATAGATGTTACATATAAACCTCAGTATTCGCAAGTTACTGGTGTACAATTGTTAAATAAAGCGGCCAATATTTACACTAATGATACTATTAAACTGAAAGCCGTTGTACAGTTGCCAACAGATTGTGTTGGCAACACAACCGTGAGCTGGTCGTCGGCAAACAACAATGTTGCCACTATAAACAGCGAAGGTATTGTCAAAGCGATAGCTCCCGGAACCGTTGAGATAATCGTTACAACTGAAGACGGTGGATTCTGTGATACATGCCTAATTACTGTGTCTCTGAGGCAGGTCACCGTCTCTGCATCGCCGAACAATACCGCCTACGGCAGCGTTTCGGGCAGCGGCACCTATAATATCGGCGATAATGTCGCGTTGTCCGCCAATGCGAATCCGGGACACCGGTTCGTTCGCTGGCTGCAAAACGACACTGAAATATCAAGAGACCCAGTCTATTCTTTCACGGCTCAGAACGATTCGTCATTCACAGCCGAATTTGCAGCGCTCCCGCCCGTCCACATAAGCTTCACAAAAAGAGACGTAACGGCATATGGCGGCTCTGACGGCTCTATCTCACTGTCCGGCTCCGGCGGGACCAGCGGCGCATATCAATTTTCCATCGACGGCGGAACGAGCTGGGGCGGAGGTTACTTCAGCGGCCTCTCCGCAGGGTCTTATATGGCGCTCGTACGCGATGCAAACTATCCCAGCCTGACAGCATCATGTACGGTCAGCATCGCCCAACCGGCATACATCGGCAGCGTTCCGGCAAATAAGATTGCGTCCAAAGCAAGCGTCAGCACCGCTGTCACCGTGATTCCTCCTGCGGCGCCAAGGGGCTACACAACCGTATCCGTCACCTATTCATCGACCAATCCTTCTGTCGCGACAGTGGATGCAAAAGGCAACATGACGTTCCTCGCGGGCGGCAAAGCGACGATCATCACCAAAACCGTTTCTCAGACAGTAGACAAAAAAGGACGCGTCAAGACCAAAGTGACGACAATCAAAAAGGCGATCACCGTGATACAGCCGGTTCAGTCCATTTCATTGAACATGGCCAATGCGACAGTCGCGCGCACCCAGAAAATTAAGCTGGCGGCATCATTCAATCCCGCCACAGCGACCAACAAGAAAGTTAAATGGATATCAAGTAACCCGAAGGTCGCGGCCGTTTCGAGTTCCGGCGTGGTCACCGGCAAAGCGGGCGGCACCGCCGTCATCACATGCAGGGCGCAGGACGGCAGCAACGTCTCGGCCAGTTGTACCGTGACAGTGACGCCGGTCTACCCGTCAGGCGTGAAGCTTTCCAGGCCTTCGCTGACGCTGAAGTTGAGCAAAACAGCCACATTAAAAGCAACAATTACGCCCAAAAACACCGATTTTAAAACAATCACCTGGTCCAGTAGCAATCCCGCCGTTGTGACCGTTGACGCTAAGGGGAAGATCAAAGCGCTATCGTCCGGCGCCGTCACGATAACGGCAGCAACCAGCAATGGGTTAAGCGCATCGTGTATGGTGACAGTTCCATAAAGATACAAGCATCAAAGCCGTCGAAAAATCTTCGACGGCTTTTTCATTGCTCAATTTTTTCGTCCGATATATTCACAGATGCATTCCATGCAACTATCGACTAAATGCCGCCGGTTCCGGCAATCGCCGCATTTGGGGCAGCATGTCGCAAACAAGACAAATGGCGGCGCTGGTTGCTGCGGCTCCGAAGGGGATCGCCAGAGCGAATATCGAGGTGCCCACAGCCTCGGGCGCGAGGAACGACGGCACAGAGACGCTGACGATGGTGCCCACCGCAATGCCAAGCAGTGCCGTCAGCAAGGCTTGCAGAGCAAAGAGCCTTTTGATATCGCTCTTCTTCATTCCGATCCATTGCAGTGCCGAAAATGTGTGTTTATGCGCCAATACATCTGCCGTTCTTCGGGTTGCTGCCAAAAACGCCGAGCAAAGCAGCCCAAACGCTCCGACTACAATCAGATAGGTCATTTCCTCCAGTTCCATGCTCCATTTAAGCTCCGCATCCTCGTTTGCATTCAAAACGCTGAGCCCCGTTTTTTTAATCTCTTCGGACACATCCGCCGCGTACCCGACATTTTCGACGCGCACTTTTGCGCTTATGTAATCCGTACTCTGCCCGTCCCCGCGCAGCAGGCCCTTCGCGGAAGCCACGCCGATATAGGCCATCGGCTCCTGGTCTTTATCATCCCCGGATAACAAGCCGACGATTTTTGAAACGACGGGCTTTGCCCCTTCACTCGCTTGTACGGAAACGGCCGCGCTGAGCCAATCGATCTGAGGTACATCCGTTTCTTCTGTGCTCGCGCTGCCGCTTTCATTTTCGAACAGCTTGCAGGCCGCTTCATTGAGCACAATGTACGGCATCGCGCTGCTGTCCGGAAACACGCCCCCTTGGGTAAATGTTTCATTGATATACGACGCGTCAATTCCGGTTAAGGTCAGCTGCGCTTTATATCCGCCTGCCTCAATGCCCGCAGGCACCTCAAGCACTGGCGTCACCGTTGTGACATCGGGAATGCCGGATATCCCGGCAAGGATGCTGTCTGAAAGCTTTGCCGTATCCGATACCACTTCCAGCTCATACGGCAACGACTTTTCCTGCTGCACGGTCAAGAGCACCGCGCCCGCATAGCACAGGCAGAATGTGCTGATCGCGATCGCCGCCGCGGGCAGTACCATCAGCCTGCCTTTGAGGCTTTTTACCGCCATCCAAAGCAGATCAGAAATCCTCATGCTTTTTCACCTTTTTCGCGCGGACGATCAGCATGGCCGCCAGTCCGCCGATCACGGCAACACCGATAACAAGCGATATCCACCACTGACCGGCCTTCTCGGGCTCTTCCTTGGGTTTCTCAGCCTGCGGCATAACAGGCTCATCTATCGTGGTGGCAATTTGCGTCTCCTGCGTAAATTGCTGGCCGCTCTGATCCTCGTAAATGAGCGTGATTTTGCCGCTTGTTTTGCCGTACTTATCTGAGCCTGTATACCCCTCGCTCATATCCTTGGTTCCTACAAAAACGCTCATCTCGCCCGCCATGGCGGTGCCGGCCTCCATGTTTCCGATAAACGCGCTCGATGACGGGAACAGGCCGGGGGCCGAAAGCTCACAGCGCACATTATAAACCTTGCTGCGCCCCATGTTCATGACCTGGATAGACAGCGGAAGCGTATCGCCCGCATTTACATCCTTTGGTATCTGCGGCGTATCCATCTGCACCTTAAGCGGCTGGCCGACAATGACGGGGACAGTGCCCAGGGAAGACAACGCCGTGGCGTCGCTGTTGTCATACTGCATCGTCAGCGTGATGTTATAGAGCTGCGGCACAATCTCGAGATCGGCTTTGTACTTCAGCTCAATGCTCGTCTCCGCTCCCTTGCCAAGCTTGCTGATATATATTGTGTCGCTCTCGTTCTTAAGCAGAAGGCCGGGAGAATCGCATGAAACGGTGACCGTCATATTTTGAACGAATTTTGTACTGCTTGTGTTTTTCAGTGTGACCGTCGCGGCAAACTCCTCCCCCGCCATCACAGCCTCGGGGCTGATGCTGTAGCCGCTCACAATCACCTTGGGCTCGGAGGTCGGCTTTTCCGGCTCCGGCGTCGGCTCCACGGCGTTCGGATCCTTGCCGTCCGTGATCGTGATATATGCCGTAAACGTCTGCTGTATCGGGCTTGAGTCCGCGGCCTGTGCCGCCACATCGACCGTCACAGGGTAAACGCCGTTATACCGCCCCGAGACCAGCGAAAAATCGAACCTGACCAGAAATGATGACACCGTGCCGCCGCCCGACACCGGATTGTCCTGACGGCTGACCGTCATTTGATAATTGCTGTACACAAAAGGCGAGATTGTCGTATCCCCAAGGCTCGGCGTGACACTGATCGTGTTGTCCTTTATGTCGCCCTTTGAAATCAGCGGCAGCACCACCGTCGCTTTTCCGTCTTTGACGGACGGCGTATAACCGTCTTTATACGCCTTGTCCATTCCGTCATATATGTGGGCGTTGTCTATCTCAAGACTCGCCAAAGCTGCTGTTTCGGTCGGCTGAGGCTGTTCCGTTTCTCCCTCCGCCAGCGCCGTGACGGGCCAAATCAATATCGTCATCAAAGCCGCAAGCAGTATACTTAGCTTTTTCATTTCATATCCTCCCGAATCTTCCCGTTTTCCAGATAAATCGTTCTGTGTGAGTCATGTGTGTTATCAGCGCTGTCACTGAACCAGAGCATCGTGAAGTCGCCGTATTCTGCGACGACGCGGATCGTGCCGGTGATTTTCTCGGCGTCTCTTTCCGAGAGCCGCGAAGTGATTTCATTAAGCAGCAGTATCTTCGGTTTTGTGATCAGCGCCCGCGCAATGCAGGCGGCCCTTGCTTCATAAGCCGACAGCTGTGCAGGCAGAGCCTGCGCCACATGACAGATGCCGAGCATCTTAAGCAGGTCGTCAGCCGCTTTCCTTTGCTGGCTCCGCCTTGCGCCCCGAATGACGAGCGGCAGCAAAATGTTCTCCGCAACGCTCATCCCCTCCATGAAACCGGCATCGCGCTGTATCACACCGATATACCGGTTCCTGAAAGCGGCGGCCTTGGCGCTGCTCATCTCATGTACCGCCTGATTCAGGACCCAGACCGAGCCTGAGCTTGGCTTATCCATCCCCGCGATGAGGCGTATCAGCGCGTCTTTGCCGCTGCCCGATCCGCCGCAGAACGCCACGCGCTCATTTTCCTGAATGCGGCAGCTGATGCCGTTGACGGCGCGCCAGTCTTGCGTCATCCAAACCACGTTTTCCAGCCGAATGATCTCATTCATGCTCTCACCACCGCCAAGACGCCAGCGTCCATTTCGCAAACGGTGTCGCACAGTTCGTCGATGTCCACCTGATTGTGGCTGGCGAGCAGTACCGTCTTCCCCTGCTCTTTTAGCCCTTTAATCAGCTCGCGCATCTGTGCGGCGCCGTGTTTGTCAAGGCCGTTGAACGGCTCGTCGAGTATCAGTATTGACGGGTTCTCCATGATCGCCTGTGCGATGCCAAGGCGCTGCCGCATGCCGAGAGAATATTTGCTGACGGGCTTTTTCATTGCCGGGTCCAGCCCGACGCGCTTGATGGTCTCATGGATGACCTCACTTGAAACCTTTCGTTTGAGCGACGCGAGTATCTGAAGATTCTTCATACCAGACAGCCCGGGCAGAAAACCCGGCGTTTCAATGATAATGCCGATATCCTGAGGAAAATCGCAGTCCTTTCCCACCTGTTTGCAATTCACGTATATCCTGCCTTGGGTCGGCAGCAGAAATCCGCATATGCACTTCATCAGCACGGTCTTGCCGCTGCCGTTATTGCCCACAATGCCGTGGATGCGGCTTTCCTCAAAATCGTGGGACACAGTTTGCAAAACGGTTTCTTCACCAAATTTTTTTGTCACATTCTGTACGCTGATTGCGACGTTCATTGTCCATTCTCCTCCTCGTCTGCGTTGCGACCTTAGCTGCTGCCCGAATTGTTTTGTCTCATGCTCAGCCGGACTTTCCGACGCTAGCCTTCAGTCCCCGTAAAGTTGAAATTGTAGCTGCGTACCGACCGCAATGCCGCCGCAAAGCATACCAGAATCAAAAAGCCGAAAACCGCATATGTCTGCCAGAGTCTCGGGAGCAAATCGTACCCGAAGTTGTGCATGTGGTAGGTCGCCTGATTCAGCGGGGACAGCCACCCAAACGCCACATTGGCCTTATACATGAGCCGCTCCGGCAGCGCAAGCACCGAGCTGATCAGCTTAGGGTTCAGCACCAGCCCCAAAAGGCTGAATATGAACACGCTGACCGCGCCCGCTCGCTGCCCTTTGCGGATATTGAATATCAGCATGATGAACGCCATCAGCAGCGAGTAAAGCAGCATCAGCAGAAGTATCGTTACCATGCACTCATACGGTGTGCTCATCTCCATTGTTTTGACCTCGGAGGGCAGCAGCAGCGTTTGTCCCGCGCCCGAATACCCGAGTATCGCCGCCGTCTCGCTCCACATGTTGCCGATAAACGAATTGCTCATGCAGATCAGCGATGTGGAAACGAGTATAAACACCATGTAAAGACACGTTGTGGCGGTGATATAAAGCATCTGTCCGGCGAGCCACGTCTTGCGGTCAATACGCAGCAGATATAGCGGCGTGCCCGTGGTGATGAACGGCATATCCGCAAACAAAAGGATCAGCAGCAGCGACGAGAGCAGCACCGAGTTGCCATCCTCAAACGTCCAAACAAACGCCTCAACGATCTGCATCGTCGTTTTATACTCCTTTGCGAACTTGACCACCTTATCGGACAGCAGAAAACAGAGTATAAATGCGAGCGCGAATGTGATGATGATTCGCGGATTTCTGCGCCAGCTGCGAAAATTATAGGCGGCTACGGAAAACATCTGTCCGATTCTAAACATTTTCAAGCCTCCTTTTCGCGGTCATACTGAACAACAGGCTGATGATGGCAGACAGCACCAGCAGCAAAATCCAGACTCCAAGGTTCTCCAGCACCCATGGCTCGGACATCGCCAGCCATTCCTTGGGGTACAGCACAAAAAAGTCTGCGAAGTAGCGTTCGTGCAATATGATCAGCACATAATAAAGCACGAACGGCGATGCGTACGCCATGTAGCGGCTCATCGTCATAGACGCCAGCGTGAAGCCCGTGAGAGACCAGAACGCACCCGAAAGAAAGAGCGTCAGCGTTTTGGTGAGTATCTCCGCGAAATACGGCGGTGCCGTCTGGTCCGGCTCAAGCGCCGTTTCCATCGGCGTGAACACCAGCGCGGAAATGCCATACGCGATAAACAGCCCCGCCACAAGCACGAACCCGCCGGAGAGGCCGCTCGCCAGAATCTTGCCTTTTATATACGCCGGAATGCCCGACCGGGGCAAATATTGCTTTACAAAGCCGCTCTTTAAATCGTCCACAAACACCGCCGCAAACGGAAGCGTGCAGAGTATCGGCAGCACCAGCGTCACATCGTCCGATGTCAGCGCCGAAAGAATCAGCTGCGCATGAAATCCGTTGGGCATCACCCTCTGAGCGGAGGTGACCGTGTTGATGGATGCGATGGCCATCATCACCACCATGCCCGCCATTGCGAACAAAAACCCTTTGGCGCACAGCGCGCGTTTTATATCTGAAGAAACCGAATATGTCATCATCTAATACCTGCTTTTTATTGAAGAACAGCGCGTTTTGCTGCAAAAAGGGTGAGTGAAAGCAGGCAGAGGCTTTATTCCTCCGTGATTCAGCCTGCTGCCTGCTCTAGACCGTTTTAATATCCGAGGCTTCTGCTTATCACACTGCCGTCAATCGCGTTGACCGTCAGTATCGGTATGGGGCCGTCAGGATACTCTTTTGTCTGTCCGTCAGCCTCTATAATTTGGGTCGTTGTGCCGAAAAAGTCCCACGCGGGCACCAGCAGCCCCGAATCCCGCTTGTTCTCTTCCGTGATTCTGGTCAGACCGAACTTGATATGGTCCACTTTAATGTCCACAGCCTTAAGGTTGGGGCTGCCTTGGGCATATCCATCCCAGGCGTGCACCGCCATGGACATTGTTTCAAACACATCTGTCACATCATCAAAGGAAATGAGGTTCGCGTTCTGGGTGACCGTGTCGGTCGCCACATACGGCGAACGCCAGGTAAAGCCCACAATACCGGTATCGTCGATCGCAAACGTCATGTCTTCATACCCCCACGGTGCGGACTGCGCATCATCCTCCACCTTCATGCAATCATACACGGTATAGGTCAAGGGGACGTTGTCAACGCTGCGCATATAACGGAGGAACCAGACGCACTTACGCGGATTGATGTATTCCGACCCATCCACAGTCATGTCGTAACTGCCGCCATACATTTTATCGGCCGAATAACACATCATATTTTCCGCGCCCAACGCGTTGATCAGCGCCTCTGCCTGAGCCTTAGCGTCCTCCTGCGATATCGTGGTATCCGGGATGCTCTCTATCGAATCAATGCCGGTATACGAATTTTGCTCGACAGCTTCCCGTGTCCAAAAATAGCCCATGTTTTTTGAGAAACCGTTTTTTTCCGAGGTGTAATCAATCATGTTGCCGGGGCTGTCTTTAAAATTATAAATCGTTAAGCTTTCATAACCGCTCTGATCGGACTGGGCCAGCGCATAAAGCTTGGTCCCGCTGTCAAAGTCGATCTCCGGATCCATCGGTTCAAGCTGGCCTGTGCTCGGTATGCGCTCGCTTGTGTCGGGGGCTGTTTTAATCTGCTCTTGTAATTGCGCCAGCATTGAGTCCCGCATGGCTTCATTGCGTTTTGCTCCATCCGGCGCGTTGTCGAAATCTGCCGCCTGCAGGTCAAGTATCTGCTGCTGAATTTCACTTTTCGTCAGCTTATAGTCGTCGCCGGAGAACGGTTCCCCCCTCATGAGCGTATCCATAAGCACATCCACCTGCGCCTGGCTGAATTCACCCTTGCCGACCCTTTGGACCGATACACCGGGAACATCAGGGATCTGCACGTCGGCGTTCACGTGAATGCTCACTCTTCCCTGCGCGTCCGCCAGCTCAGCCGTATAAGTCTCTTTTGCGCCCACCTTTTCGGCAATGGTGCTGCCCTCCATTTGTGTCTCTTCCGCTGTTTGTGTTTCCGTCGCCTTGTCTATCATTTCGTCAAGGCTTTTGCCGATCACGATATCCTTATCGGGTGTGGCCTGGCATGCCGCCGTGCTCAGCAGCAGTAAGGCCGAAACAGCAATGATTAAAACTCTTTTCATTCCGGGTACCTCTTCCATACTTGATTTCCTGTTCATCTTGCTACAGACGGCAAAAAAAGAAATCATGAAGATGTAATTCATTTGTAAACGGGAAAAACGACATGAACCTCCGTCCCTTTCCCGATACTGCTTTCCACAGCAATTTGGGCGCCATGCGCCTGCGCGATCCTTTGCACCAGGGCTAGCCCGAGTCCCGCCCCGCCCGATTGCCTGCTGCGCGATTTATCCACCCTGTAAAAAGGATCGAAAATCCGGTGAAGCTCATCCTTTGGTATCCCCGCCCCGTGATCCGCCACGGTAATGGTATTGCCATGCGCCTTCAAATCAATGCTTTGCCCCTCTTTAGAGGCTTTAGCGGCGTTGTCCACAAGATTGATAAGCATGCTCTGCAGCAAATCGAAATCCATGGGAAGCGTCTTGATATCGCATAAGACGTTGAGTGTGATATTGCGCTGCCGAAGCACTTCGTCCGTGCTGTTTTTCACGGAATCCAGCAGCTCTGAGACGGACTCCTCATGAAGCTCCACGTTTTCCTGAAGCGTGATCAAACGCAGCATCTTTTGGGTCAGCCTCTCCAGCCTTCTGCACTCCTCCAATATGTGTGACAACGAGTTTTGAACGATGTCTTCCGGCATCTTCGTGAACAGCAGCGTTTCTGAATGCCCGATGACCGAGGTCAGCGGTGTTTTAAATTCATGCGTGAGCCCGCCGATAAAAAGCTGCTGCTTTTGCGCGTTTTCATTGAGTTCATTGATATGAGACTGCACGGCATGCGCCATAACGTTAAAATCCTGTGCCAATGTGCCGATTTCATCGGCCTTTTTGCTGGTCTGCGCCCGTTCGCTGTACTCGCCTTTCGCGATGCGCCGTGCCGAGAGCCCCAGTGCTTTGAGCGGACGAATCGCATAGCGCACCAGCACAATGATCAAAGCCATGCCCACGACAATGCAAACCAGACTGATGGCCCCAAACTCGATGATCATATTGTCAATGCTGTTATAGACACTGGTAAGATCGCTGACTGTGTATATTGAATATTCGTCGTCGCGAACAATGATTCTACTGCCCGCAATGAGCAGTTTTCCCCCGCCGAAGTTGACAATATCAGATCGCTGATCCTCTGCCCCTCCGAGCGGCAATATCTTCTCGGGCTGAATCGCGATATCGGAGTATATCGTTTCGTCTCCCATAACAAGCACCGATGTATTCGACGCGTAATGAGCGAACCAATACTTTGAGAGCGCGTGTTTTGCCACGGGTGACATGTCGTCTTTTCCGTAAAATTCAACCATGCTCTGAAAGGACTTCTGAAGGCTGGTTTGTTCAGCCAGCGCGCTGCTGGTTGTGAGTTCAAGTATATTGTTCTTCGAAATGATGATCAGCAAAGTGCTGCACAGCCCGACAACCAGCAGCAGCACACAAATGCAGATCAGCGAAATTTTCAGCCAAAGCTTCATACATCCTCCAGACGGTAGCCGATTTTGGATGCCGATTTGATTTCATCATGCAAATTGAGCTTTTTGCGAAGCTGCGCGATATGAACATCCACGGTGCGCGTTCCGCCTACGAAATCGACGCCCCAGATCTCATTGAGCAGCCGTTCGCGGGGGATCGTCCTGTTTTTGTATTTGATCAGCATCGCAAGCAACTCGAATTCAAGCGGCTTTAAGAGAATCTCTTCTCCGGCCCGCATCACGCTATGGTCGCTTAAATTGACGGTGATATCTTTATAGTACAGAGTATCATTGAGCTTTCCCGTGCGTTCGAGTATCTTTTCTATGCGCACCAACAGCTCCAAAATCTCAAAGGGCTTGACGATATAATCCTCCGCCCCGCCCCGAAGCCCCTGTATCTTTGACGCCACGTCGGCCTTAGCGGTTAAGAAAATAATCGGGATGTTGTATTTTTTTATGCGTTCCATCAGTTCAAAGCCGTCAAGTCCGGGCAGCATGACATCCAGCAGTATAAGATCAAATGAATGGTCATGTTCGAGCAGCTCCTCCGCTTCGTTTCCGTTTGATAATACACCGTACTCATATCCCGTGTATTGGAGATTGATCGCAATAAAATCGGAAATGGCCTTATCATCTTCCACCACAAGTATTTTTGCGGACATGCTTTTTACCTCCCAGAAATCGATCGCGGCATACTTATTAATTTTAACATGAGGACGCGATTTTATGGGTCAACAAGATGTAAACAAAATGTTATTTGAGAAAAGAGTTAACAAGATTGATGAATGCCCCAATCCGTTGTCTTCAAAAACAGTTGGGACAGTATTTCTAAGATTTAATCATTGGGATGCTCGCAATATTCCTGCCGTAGATAACGGTGGTCAATCGTCGTCTTCCGCGCCCTCAAAATCCATTGTCTGCCCGTACTGCCCGGCAAAGCTCGTCTTCCGGCCTTTGAAATGAAAGCCGATCACGGTATCCAGATTGACGTCGTGAACGCTGCCGAATATGTTGCTGTCGATGCTCGGGTTCGTTTGGCGCAGCTTTTTGATCAGCTGCTTGATCTCCTGCCTTTTGGAGCCCATCCCCCCGTCATCGAGCACACAGTTTTCCGTCAGGCGGCAGGCGCACTGTATAAACTTAAGGTCGTTATAATTTTTCCACGCGAGAATATCCTTCTCCTTCACGCGGTACATCGGGCGGATCAGCTCCATACCGTCCCAGTTTTTGCTCTTGAGCTTCGGCATCATCGTTCGGAACTCGCCGTTGTAAAACATGCTCATCAGCACCGTTTCAATCACGTCGTCGAAATGATGCCCGAGCGCGATCTTGTTGCAGCCGAGCTCTTTTGCCTGCTTATAGAGATAGCCGCGGCGCATGCGCGCGCAGATATAGCAAGGGTATTTATCGAGCTTGGCGACATAGTCGAAAATCGGCGCGGGAAACACCTGTATCGGGATATTCAAAAATTCCGCGTTCTCCTCGATCAGCCGCCTGTTCATGTCGTTATAGCCCGGGTCCATCACAATATAAACGACCTCGAACGGAAACTTGCTGTAGCGGTGAAGCTGCTGCATGCACTTGGCCATCAGCATCGAATCCTTGCCGCCGGACATGCAGACGGCAATTTTATCGCCCTCCTGTATCAGCCCGTACGCGTCAATCGCCGATATGAATTTCTTCCAGATATCGCGCCTGTATTTTTTTACGATGCTTCTTTCCGCCTGAAGACAGTCGCTCATGAGTTACCTCTGTGTTTTTCAATGCTTTCTGTGAGGGCTTGCGCAAACGCGTCAACGTCCTCTTCACGCGTTAAATGCCCTAGGCTGATGCGCAGCGTGGACAGCGCCGCCTTTTTGTCATGCGTAAGCGCATACACGGGGCGCGATACGGTGCCCGGTGCGCAACAGGCTGACCGCGTCGCAACATAGATGCCTTGCGCGGCAAGAGACTCCTGTATCATATCCGTCCTGACGCCCGGAACGCTGATATTCACGATGTGCGGCACCGACGCCGCCGTACTGTTGAGACGGACATACGGCAAGCCTTGCAGCGCTGCCTTGAGCCGCGTATTCAACGCTTTCACGGTCTGATACCGCGCCTCCAGCTCGGATACCGCGATGTCGAGCGCCGCTTCCGCCGCGACGGCCAGCTCGAGCGCGGGCGTCCCGCTGCGAAACGGCGTTGAACTGATGCCGCCGTGTATCTGCGGCTCTATCATCACGTTTTCACCGCGGATCAGCACGCCGCTGCCGCAAAGCCCAAAAAACTTGTGCGGCGCGAACGACGCAAGGCCGATGCCATCCAGCTGGACGGGAATCTTGCCCACCGCCTGCGTGGCGTCCGTATGAAAAAAGCAATGCGGCCGGCCGACAAGCATTGCCGCGATGTCGCGGACCGGCTGCACGATGCCAAGCTCGCTGTCTACCCAGCACACCGAAACGAGAATGGTATCCGCACGCAGCAGAGAGTTTAAATGGCTTGTATCCACTGTTCCGTCAGGCTTTAATTCGCAATAGTCGATCTCAAACCCCTGCTGCGCCAAATAAGCAAGCGGCCCGTTCACCGAGGAGTGTTCAAGCGGCGTGGAGATGATATGCTTCCCGTATCTCCTGTACTTCTCCGCGACGCCCTTGATCGCAAGGTTATTGGATTCGGACGCACCGGAGGTGAATATCACCGCTTCGGGGTTCACATTCAAAAGCGACGCGATATGCGCCGCGGCTTCCTGAAGCCGCGCCTTGGCGGCCCGCCCGGGCGGGTACGGCGAATTCGCGTTCGCGGTGAACTCGCGCGAAGCCTGCAAAAAGGCTTCCGCCACCGCCGCGTCAGTCGGCGTATGCGCCGCGTAATCGAGATATATCATAGGATTATTGTTGTTCATACTTGCAGCGTCAGTCATTTGTTTCTCATCAAACGGTCTCTGCATCGCCCTTGAGCCCGATCTCTTGAGCCACCGTGCGCATGCCCGCGATGGTGTGCGCGATCAGCTCGTCGAGCCCCATGCCGAGCATATCGGCGCCGTCGGCGATGACGCCGCGGTCCACGTTCGCCGCGAAGCCCTTCTGCTTCCATTTCTTTTTCACGGAGCTGACCTCCAAATCGAGTATGCTTTTGCTCGGGCGCATGAGCGCCGTTGCCGCAATAAGGCCCGTCAGCTCGTCCGCCGCGTAAAGCGCCTTCTCCATCACATGCCGGGGCTCTATATCGTTGACAAGCTTGTAGCCGTGGCTCTCTATCGCGCGCATATAGTCCTCAGGATACCCTTCAGGCTCGAGCAGCTCGCGCACCTTATGGCAGTGCTGCTCGGGGTACTTTTCAAAGTCGATATCGTGGAGCAGCCCGATCACCGCCCACTTCTCGGCGTCCGCTTCATGATAGAATTCCGCAAAATGCCGCATCACAGCTTCCACCGTCAGCGCGTGGCGCAGCAGGCTCTCCTGCTTCACATGCTTGTGTAAAACCTTTAAAGCCGTCTCTCTGTCGGGCTGAAATGCCATATCACCGTTCCTCTTTCGTTGATCAAATGAATTCGTGTGTTCTGTTTTTTCGCCGTCATGATAACACGTTCACACCGGCAATGCAAGCCGGGGCAGATAAGCACCGTAGTGCTCCCGTTCAAGGAAGTTCTCATCCACTTCATTCACTGGTGCTGTGGATTCATTATACGCAATCCTCACCACAGTGAACGAGAAGTGGCGACCACTGTCATTCTGAACGGGCATCGCAAAGTGAAGAATCCATTTCAGATCCTTCGAAGCTTCGCTCCTCAGGATGACCAAAATAGTTGCTTTTAATAGCAACGACCACTTTCGCTGTTGTTTTGTAAAGCGTATAAAAAGCAAGAGCGGCAGACGCAAGAGTTCCTGCTTCTGCCGCTCCATTCTACACGTCTATTACAACGCGGACGCTTCGCCCTGCCGGTTTCAGGCGCGGCGTTTCTTCCACATCACCCAAAGCGGGCCCGCGATGCATATCGTCGAATAGCAGCCGCTGATGGCTCCGATCGCCATGGGCAGCGCGAAGCTCTGCACGGCGTCGAGGTTGTGCGCGAACGCGAGTATGTACACAAGGCTCACGCTGATCAGCACCGCGACGTTGGTATTGACGGAACGCGTGAACGACTGCGATATCGACAGATTCGTGATGCCCTCGACAGGCATTTTCGCATGCAACCTGCTGTTTTCGCGTATACGGTCGTATATCACGATCGTGTCGTTAATGGAATAGCCGATGATGGTGAGCGCGACGGCCACAAACGAATCTCCGATCGGTATGCGGAATATCACGCACGTGAAGAACACCACCAGCAGATCGTGAAACAGCGCGGCCAGCGCCATCATGCCTGCGGACAGCCCGCCGATACGGCGGAAGCGCACCCAGACGTACAGCACCACGAGCACGCAGGCCAGCAGCAGCGCCGTGATGCCGGAGGTCAGAAACTTCTGCCCGAAAAACGGCTGCACCATGGAGGCCTCGGACAGCGTCAGCGCGCTGTCTGGATAAGCCTGTTTCAGCGCGGCATCGAGCTCCTCCTGCTGCCGCGCTTCCAAACCGTATTCACCGGCAACATTGATCACGAGCTGTTTTTGGCTCGACAGCAGATCGGTCGTCGTTTGCGTGGTCACGGGACGCCCGAGCAGCCCGGTCGCCATATCGGCGGCTTGCTGGGCATCCACGTCGCCCGTGTATGTGTATTTCAGCAGCGCACCGCCCTTGAACTGTATATCGAGATGGACGCCGTTGATGAATATGAAAGCGATGCCGATCAGCATGATCACCGCCGATATGATGAAAAACACGCGGCGTTTTTCGTAAAACTTGAAGACCTTCTTGTCCTTTTTCACAGTGACACCCCCTTTGAAAGGCTCGTATACAGCCCCGGCTTTCTGAATATCTCATAATCGCTGAGCGACCGGATCATCAGCCGCGACGCCGTCACACCCGCGATGAAGTTGAATATGATGCCGATCAGCAGCGAATAGGCAAACGACAGCAGCGCGCCCGACCCGATGCTCATCAGTATCACCGCCACAATCAGCACCGTGATGTTGCCGTCGAACACCGAGGAAAACGCGTTCTTGAAACCCGCTGTGATTGCCGCGCGCAGCGTCTTGCCGGACCTGAGCTCGTCGCTGATGCGCTCCGAAATGATCACGTTGGCGTCCACGCCCATGCCGATGGAGAGTATGATGCCCGCGATGCCTGTGATGGTCAGCGTGATCTGCGTCAGCGAGAGCACGAGCACCTGCCCGCTTATTTGTATGAGCAGCGCGATACAGGCCACGAAGCCGCTCAGCCGGTAATACACGACCAGCAGCACGCATATGAGACCAAACGCAATGAGCCCCGCCTCGAGCATGATATTGAGCGCGTTCGCTCCAAGCGTGGGGCTGATGATCGAATGGTTCTTGGTGATCATGGAGAAAGGCAGCGCGCCCGAATTGATCTTATCCGACAGTGCCTTAGCCTCCTCGGGGCTCCTCATGTTGTTGATGACCGCTTCTCCCCCCGCGATATGCTCCTGGACGGTGGCGGATTGTATCATCGTATCGTCCATAAATATGTTGATCCTTTGCCCAACGAGGCGTTTGGTCGCGTCGCTGAACAGCTTGGCGCCCTCGCTGTTGAACTTGAGCCCCACCATGATCTCACCGGTATTGGGATCGGTCTGCACCGAGCTGTTGGCCACATCGCGGCCCTCCACGAGCACCGTGCCCTGATCGTCGCGGAATGTCAGCATCGCGGTCTCCCCGAGCTCGGCCAACGCGCTCTGCGGGTCAAAATCGGTCTCGCCCGTCTTCCACGGGAAGCGGACCAGCACATAGCCGTTGGTCTCGTCAATCGTCACGTCGCGGTCGAGTATGTTGTTTTTATCGAGCCGCGTCTCGATGATGCTGCGCGCCGCCTCAAGCTCATCGGTTGTGGGCTTTCTGTCAAGCCCCGTCGGCTCATAAACGGCATCCACGCCGCCGCGGATATCAATACCCAGCCTGATATCCTGCGCGCCCGGGAAGTGAAAAATATAGATGCTGAACGGAATTGTGACGCCGAAAACCGCGCAGTACGCCATGATCAACGCAATGATCAGCACAACAGGGAAAATAAATTTCCTCTTTTTCATCATGTACCCTTTCCATTGCCGCAGCAAACACGCCGCTGACGGCAAAATTTCGTATTTTATTCATTTGAACGGACAGCAAAACAAAGCCTGAAAAGACATAAAAATTAACGCGCAATGAAAATACAACAAAAACCGCTCAAAAAAACTCGTCCCTCGAAGCCGTGCCTGAATGATGCTTATGCGGTTTGTCGGTGTATTTTACGCGCAGAAAAACGGAGGCGCATGCCCTCCGATGGAAATGGAGATTGGGCTTGTGCGGATCACGGCCTTGGAAAAATGACAGGACAGGCCGCGTGTTTTGAAAATGGCAAAAGACAGCACCATGACGAGCGACAGCTGCAGGCTGTAAAGCCAGTGCTTAAAGCTTCGCGGCGCCTGCGACAGGCCGCTCTGCTCTGCCGACTTGCAGGTGGCATTCAGCGGGCTTATAATATCGAGCGAAACCGCCGCGCTGACCGCATCACCGGACGACATGCCGGAACCGCCGGATGCGCCGGACGCTGAAAGATCCGCGCTGATGAAGGGCGCTGACAGCAGCAGCAAAAATGCAAGAACCACCGCGGCAGCCGCAGCTTGGACGGATATATGGGCGCGATTTTGCGTTTTCATTAGACACCTCCTTTGTTGTTGAACTATTCTAACACTACTGCAAAACCGCATTTGTGTCAATGAGAGGCCATATAATACAAAAGCATCTGATGTCATGATTAAACGCCTCTATGATAACTAAATCGCATTGTTAGGCTTCTCCTCGAGGAGAAGGCTTTTACAAAACATACTATTTTCATCTAAAGCAAAGCATATCTAAAGCCTTTTGTAGACAATCGAATCAGGCAGCCGGTGGTGAGCCGACTGCCTGCCGCTGTTAATAGTTCATCGCAGCATTACGCTTTTATTTGCTGAACGCCTGCTCAAGGTCGTCGATGATATCGTCGATATGCTCTGTGCCGATAGAAAGACGAACCGTATTCGGCCTGATGCCCTGCTCGAGTAGCTCACCTTCGCTGAGCTGTGAATGCGTCGTGCTTGCCGGATGGATCACGAGCGATTTCACATCGGCCACATTGGCCAGCAATGAGAACAGCTCTAAGTCTTCGGTGAACTTACGCGCATCGTCCGCGCTGCCCTTTATTTCAAATGTGAATATCGAGCCCGCGCCGTTCGGGAAGTATTTGTCGTACAGCGCTTTATACGGACTGTCCGGCAGAGACGGATGATTGACCTTTTCCACTTTCGGGTGCTTGCTTAAATATTCCACCACCTTGAGCGCATTCTCCACATGGCGTTCCACGCGCAGCGACAGTGTCTCCAGCCCCTGCAGGAACAGGAACGAGTTAAACGGGCTTAAAGCCGAGCCGGTATCGCGCAGCAATGTGACGCGCGCTTTGATGATGTACGCGAGCGCGCCGACGGCTTCCGTGAACCGGACGCCGTGATAGCTCGGGTCGGGCTCGGTCAGATATGGAAAGCGCCCGGATGCGGCCCAGTCGAACTGGCCGCTGTCCACGATCACGCCGCCGATCGACGTGCCATGCCCGCCGATGAACTTGGTGGCCGAGTGCACCACGATATCCGCGCCGTATTCGAAAGGACGCAGCAGATACGGAGTGGTAAACGTGTTGTCGATAATGAGCGGCACGCCATGCCTGTGGGCAATGCCCGCTACCTTCTCGATATCGATGACGCTCGAATTCGGGTTGCCAAGGCTCTCAATGAACACCGCTTTGGTGTTGGGGCGGATCGCCGCCTCGAAGCTGCCTTCCTTGTCCGGATCGACAAAAGTCACGTCGATGCCAAAATCCTTCAAAGTATGCGCGAACAGATTGTAGGTGCCGCCATAAATCGTGTTCGCCGATACGACATGATCGCCGGAATGGGCGATGTTCTGTATCGCGTACGTCACGGCTGCCGAGCCGCTCGATACCGCGAGCGCGCCGACGCCGCCTTCGAGCGCCGCGATACGCTTTTCGAACACATCCGATGTCGGGTTCATGATGCGCGTGTAGATGTTGCCGGGTTCCGTCAGGCCGAATCGCGCAGCCGCCGATGCCGAGCTCGGGAATACATACGAAGTGGTCTGATAAATCGGGACGGCACGGGCATCCGTCGCCGGATCGGGCGATTCCTGCCCGACATGCAGCTGGAGGGTTTCAAACTTATACTTTTTATCGGTTGCCATATCATTTGCTCCTTAAATTATAATAATTCTTATATATTTTATATGATACGTTATTTTTTATAAACCCTCTTCATAAAGCATGAAGAGGGTATTGCCGTTCTTACTTCAAAGGCCCCCGCCTTTGCATAAAATCACTCCGAGAACAGCGGTGTGGACAGATAACGTTCACCCGTGTCGGGTAAAATCACAACGATCGTTTTGCCGGCATTCTCGGGACGCTTGGCCAGCTCGGTCGCCGCCCATACCGCCGCACCCGAGGAAATCCCCACGAGCAAGCCTTCGGTTTTGGCAACTTCCTTGCCTGCCGCAAACGCGTCTTCGTTTTTCACCGTGATGATCTCGTCGTAAATGCCCGTGTTGAGCACCTCCGGCACGAAGCCCGCGCCGATGCCCTGAATTTTATGCGGGCCGGGCCTGCCTTCGGAAAGCACGGGCGAATCCGCAGGCTCCACCACCACCACCTTGATGTCCGGGTTTTGGTATTTTAGGTACTCGCCGACGCCTGTCACCGTGCCGCCCGTCCCTGCTCCCGACACGAATATATCCACTTTACCGTCCGTATCCTCCCAGATTTCAGGGCCCGTGGTGTTCCTGTGAATGGCCGGATTGGCGGGGTTCACGAACTGCCCCGGGATAAACGAATTCGGCGTTTCCTGTGCGAGCTCATCCGCTTTGGCAATCGCGCCCTTCATGCCTTTCGCGCCTTCGGTGAGCACCAGCTCCGCGCCGTAGGCTTTGAGCAGGTTCCTGCGTTCCACGCTCATCGTTTCGGGCATTGTGAGTATGATGCGGTAACCCCTTGCCGCGGCAACCGACGCCAGCCCGATGCCTGTGTTGCCGCTGGTCGGCTCAATGATCACGCTGCCGGGCTTCAAAAGGCCCTTTTTCTCCGCGTCCTCGATCATCGCCTTGGCAATTCTGTCCTTCACGCTGCCCGCCGGATTAAAGTATTCGAGCTTGCCGATCACCGTTGCTTTGAGCTCATGCTTCTTTTCATAATTGGAAAGCTCGAGCAGCGGCGTCTTTCCGATCAGATCCGTTAAGCTTTTATACACCTTTGACATTTTTGTTACCTCCAACGTTTTATTTTAATTATTTGCTATTCATATATGTTTTATATGAATTTATCTTATTCCGTTGTTTATTATTTGTCAATAGGTTATATAAAATAATTTATATTTTTCTTATCAGTTTGGTATGCTATTGACAAGGATACTCAGATCGCATAAGATAAAAGCATATATAATTAGTATGAAATGAGGTAAAGCCATGAGAATATCCGCGAAAGGACGCTACGCGCTCGCAGCCACCATCAGCATGGCGCAGGATTATAGCAAAGGCGAATGTATCACAGTCATCAGTATATCCGAAAAGCTCGGTATTTCAAAGATATATCTGGAGCAGGTCTTCTCACTGCTGAAGCGCGGTGACATCGTGACCTCCGTGAAGGGTGCGCAGGGCGGCTACATGCTCACGCGGACGCCCGGCAAAATCAGCGCTTATCAGGTGCTCACCGCTGTGGAAAGCTCACTGACGGAAAGCGCGGAAGAAACCGTGGCGCAAAAGGCGCCGCAGATCGATGCCGCGATGCAGTCTCTCGTGTTTGATTCGCTCGATAGCGCCTTAAAAGCGACGCTGGAGAAGATCACGCTTGACGATCTTGTGCACGAGGCTGAAAAACACAATGCCGAAAACAGCCTGATGTTCTTTATATAAGGAGACCGATATGGATTTTGAAACGCTTTGCATCCATGGAAGCAGCAAAAAATACGACGTGACGGGCGCAGTCAGCGTGCCGATATTTCAATCGGCGACGTTTGCCCACCCGGGGCTTGGCGTCAGCACGGGCTTTGACTATTCACGTCTGCAGAACCCGACGCGCGAGCACCTCGAAATCACATTGGCGGCGCTCGAAAACGGCATCGACGCCATGGCCTTTTCGTCCGGCATGGCAGCCATATCGGCGCTCATGGAGCTGTTTTCCCCCGGAGACCACATCATCGCCTCGGATGACCTGTATGGCGGCTCGCACCGTTTGTTTCACCACATCTCACTTAAGAACGGGCTCCTGTTTGACCTTGTCAATACATCCGATGTATCATTGATAGAGGAAAAAATCACGGCGAATACCAAAGCGCTGTTCATCGAAACGCCGACCAATCCGATGATGCAGGTGACCGACATCGCGGCAGCCGCCGCGCTCGCCAAAAGGCACGGTTTGCTCGTGATCGTGGACAACACGTTTTTAACGCCGTATAACCAGCACCCGCTCGAGCTCGGCGCGGACGTTGTGGTGCACAGCGGCACAAAATACCTCGGCGGCCATAACGACACTTTGGCGGGTTTTCTCGTGGTCAATGATGCAGTGCTGTCCGAAAGGCTGCGTTTCATTTACAAAACGACAGGCGCGTGCCTTTCCCCGTTTGACAGCTGGCTGCTGATCCGCGGCCTGAAGACGCTCGCCGTGCGCCTAACTAGGCAGCAGGACAGCGCGATGAAAATCGCGCAGTTCTTAAGCGGGCAATCCAGCGTAAAAGCCGTCCATTATTGCGGCCTTCCATCTCATCCGGGCTATGCCGTTTCCATACAGCAGACATCCGGTTTCGGCGCGATGATTTCGTTCGAGGTGGAAAACGCCGCTGTCGCGGAACGGATACTCGGACGCGTCCGTGTCATTCAGTACGCGGAAAGTCTGGGCGGCGTCGAATCGCTGATCACCTACCCGATGCTGCAGACGCACGCCGACGTACCGGCGGAGGTGCGCGAAGCCAAGGGCATCAATGATAAGCTGCTGCGGCTGTCGGTGGGGCTCGAAAGCGCGGATGATTTGATTGCTGATTTGAGACAAGCTTTGGAGGGCTGACATGGCATACAATTTTGACGAGATGATCGAACGCAAAAACACCGATTCTCTCAAGTACGACTTTGCGGCACGGCGCGGCAAGCCAGATGATCTGCTGCCGCTCTGGGTGGCTGATATGGACTTCCGCACGCCACCGTGCGTTGTTGACGCGCTCATCGAAAAAAGCGCCCACGGCATATTCGGCTACAGTGAAAGCCGGGAGGACTATTTCGATGTGCTGCGTGGCTGGTTCAGCCGCCGCTTTTACTGGCAGATACAGCCCGAATGGCTGTTAAAAACGCCCGGCGTGGTGTTCGCGATCTGCGCCGCGATACGTGCGCTCACACAGAAAGGCGACGCGGTGCTGATCCAGCAGCCCGTCTATTATCCGTTCACCGAAGCCATCGAAATCAACCGGCGCAAGCTCATCGTTAACGAGCTTATCTGTGACGGTGGCGGCTACCGTATCGACTTTGATGATTTCGAGCAGAAAATCGACGAGCACGGCGTCAAGCTGTTTATACTCTGCAGCCCGCACAATCCCGTGGGGCGCGTCTGGACACGTAACGAGCTTATCCGCATGGGCGACATCTGCGTGCAGCACGGCGTCACCGTGATTTCCGATGAGATCCATGCCGATTTTATCTATCCGGGCCACACGCACTCGGTTTTTGCGGGCTTGAAGCCCGAATTTGAAGGCATCACGATCACATGCACCGCGCCCACCAAAACATTCAATCTGGCGGGGCTGCAGATATCCAACATATTCATAGCGAACAGGACGCTGCGCAACCGCATCCATCAGGAAATTAACCGCTGCGGCTACAGCCAGCTCAATGTGATGGGCATTGTGGCATGCAAAGCCGCCTACAAACACGGGGACGACTGGCTTGAGGCGCTCAAAGGCTATCTGGCGGAGAACCTTGCGTTCTTGCGGTCATTCCTTGACGCACATATACCAAAAATCAAGCTCGTGGAGCCGCAGGGCACTTATCTCGTCTGGCTCGATTGCAGGGCGCTGAGCTTCAGCGACAGCGCGCTCGATGAACTGATCGTCAGCCGCGCGAAGCTCTGGCTCGACGCGGGCACGATGTTCGGGCAGGGCGGCAGCGGCTTTCAGCGCATCAACATTGCCTGCCCGCGCGCGCTCTTAAAGCAGGCGCTCGAGCAGCTTGCAGAAGCGCTGAATGCGCAATACTGATTTTGTTCAAGCCTGTGCTATCTGCAGGCGCTGTCAGGCTTTACTTATATAAACGATCTTGACACGTCGGCATAGTTGGCTGCGTCGGATGTGTAGGCGCCGGTGCCGATGCTGTCACAGAAAGCCTGTGTGACCGGCACACCGCCAACCATCACCCTAACAGACTCGCGCAGTCCGGCCTCCTTGAGCACTTTTATCATCTCTCCTTGGTCGCTCATGGCTGCCCTCGGCAGTGCGGAAAACGCCACGATATTGGGCTTATGTTCTCGCACAGCCTCCACGATTTTCTCGCCCGGGATGTCTGAGCCGAGATCAATCACCTCAAAGCCCGCACCCTCGAGCGTTATTTTAACGAGATTCTTGCCAAGATCGTACTGGCCGCCCATCACCGTTGCGAGCACCGCCTTGCCAACAGGCATCACACCCAAATCGATCAGATAGGGCCTTAGAATATCGATACCCTTGCCGAACGCGCGTGCGGCAATCAGCACCTCCGGCACATACACTTCGTTTCGCTTAAATTTGGCTCCGAGCTTTCCCATACCGTCAAGCAGCCCGTCATCCAGAATATCTTTTGCGCCAATCCCTTCTTCAATAGCCTGCTTAATTTCATTCTCGATCAAACCCGCGCTGCCCATCTGCAGGAAGCCGGAAATGTTTTTTATATGGGACATCGCTATGTTCAGCCTTTCGCTTATAATTCATATCGCAGTACCCAGCCTTTCACACAGGATGCATTTCATCCGTTGATATCCGCGCAGCACGCGGCGTCTGGGTATCGCTTTTTCTTGTCTGCGCAGACCGGCTACAGTGCTCTTTCAAAACAGACAGTATCCTCTTCGCTTATTTCACTATATATCCGGTCCGCACCAAAATGATTGTAAAATTCATTGATTTATATGATTATTATATCTTTCCTATAGAGCTTATATGAAATTAAGACACAGATGTTGTAGCAGCCGGGATTCCGTTTCATTGCCGCTGACCCCCGAGCGACATGCGGATATGATTCAATACGCTTTTACAGCCGAATATTTGTAATTCTTACGATAACAAACTATAATAAGGCTATACGTTATCGCATCCGCATCAACTGAGGAGGGCCATACGTCAATTGTTTAAAGCCAAGCTTCATGTTCCGACAACCAATAAAAATGTCATCAGCAGGGAAAAGCTTCTCACAAAGCTCCGGCATGTGCAGGATCACCGGCTGACGATCGTGACAGCGCCCGCGGGTTACGGGAAAACCACCGCCGTCCTTGGCTGGCTGGGCAAATGCAATCTGACATCGGCCTGGGTATCGCTCGACGACAAGGACAACGACCCCGTCACGTTTTGGCGATATGTCTGCGCCTCTCTGGAGAGCATTGCGGGCGGCATCACTCAGGATACGGAATACGTTTTTTCCTCACAGGAGCTGATAAAAGCCAATATCCATATCGACATTCTTATAGACCGGCTTTCGCGCATTGCATCCGACTTTCTGCTTGTGCTGGACGATCTGCATCTGATCGATTCTGCCTCTATACTCACCGGGCTCTCATATCTGATCGACTATATGCCCGAAAAAATGCATCTGATTTTCATCAGCCGGTCCTTACCGGAGCTGGATCTGGCCGGGCGCAGGATCAAGTGGCAGATACAGCGTCTGGATGAAGAGGACCTGCGGTTTGAAGAAGAAGAAATATTGCGGTTTTTTCAGGCACGCGGGATTGCGCTTGAAACCCATGAACTTAAAGCTGTGGAAAGCTATACCGAGGGGTGGGCGGCGGCGCTGGTCGCGGTCACGCTTTCCATGGAGGGCGGCAGTCAGGACGCGATCGCAGCGTTATCGCATTCGAGCCGGGACATCGGCAGGTATCTTAAGGATGAAGTGATTCGTACCTGGCTGCCCGAGAGGCTATCCTTTGCGATGAAAACTTCTATCCTTGACACCCTTTCGGAAGAGCTGTGCAAAGCCGTGGCGGGGCATCAGAGCGAGCACTGGCTGTTGAAGGAAATCTACGAAAAGAACGGCTTCCTGCTGGACATGGACGGACAGGAAAAAACATACAGATATCACCATCTGTTTAAAAGCTTTCTGCGGCAGCTGCTTGAGGAAACCTGTCCGGAAGAAATTCCGGAGCTATACAGCAAAGCCGGATGCTGGTTCCGGGGGCAGGGTCTTCTGCCGGAGGCCATAGAACACTTTTTAAGCGGAGGTGCTTACCCGCAAGCCTTTGAGTTGATCGAGCACCAGACTGACCGTTTCATCGATAAAAAGGATTTCGGCAGGCTGCTTTCCTGGGTTGAGCGACTCCCTGCCGAGTACAGGGACAACAGCTTTAAAATCGCCGCTATCTACGCGGTGTATTATGCGGATACTGGGCAATTTGATTTATCGAGACAGTGGTTGGGCAAAATGAAGGCATTAAAGGACAATTACCGGTACGCCTCCGGCCCCGAATGGAACAACTACGGCCGCACGGTTTGCACAATGGTTGAGGCCAACCTCCTCATATTGGAAGGCAATACAGCATTCATGTCACTGGTGCTGACCGCAGCCAAAACAGACGGCGGCCGATATTACAAAATGCCCGAATACAACGATTTTAACACATCGGATATTTACTTTTATCGCTGCCCCATCAACAGACTGGTAGAATTATTAAAAGAAGCTTCAGGCAGATTTGACAGGATGATAAAAAGCTACCGCGGGATGATTTCAAACAATCCCGGTTATGCGCCTTTGTGCGTCGGCGAATACCTGTATGAAAGCAACCGACTCGACATAGCCCTGCCCCATCTGCTCCAAGCCTTGGAAGAAGCGCGAAAAGCCAATTGTCCCGGCGCTCTTGTTCCGGCCATGGTGGACATCGCGCGGATAAAAAGGGCCGGCGGGGATATCACCGGTGCCTTCACCGTTCTTAATGAGTGTGAAAAGCTGCTTCAGCTCAGCGGAAAGTCGCACTGGCTCTATCTGCTGCAGGCGTTCCGGTGCAAGCTCTATATTGATATCGGAGACATCGATAAGGCTCATGATTGGCTGTCATCCGGCAGATTGAATATATTCGCTGAGATCAACGTCATCCGGGAATTTGAGCTGATTGTGTATGCAAGAGCACTGATTGCGCTGGACCGTAAACAGGATGCGCAGCTTCTTCTGCAAAGGCTCCTTGCCTACACCGCAGACAGCAAAAGGCTGCACAGCCGGGTCGAAGTGCTGAATATTTTGGCTTTGCTCGCTTTTGGTGAGCATCATACGCGTCTGGCTTTAAAGTACATCGACGAATCGCTCGGCATCGGGCTGAAGGAAGGGTATTTAAGAAGCTTTATCGACGAGTTAGCTCCGATGGCGCAGATGCTTCGGGCTTATGCCAAATCGAGGACCAAACAGTCCGATGAGCATTTATTAAAGGAGCGCAAGGCTTTTGCCGCGAGCCTGCTAAAACAGATGCCCGGCAGCCTGCTGCCAACGCTTGACGCGCAGGACGAGGTTGCCGAAGGCACGGCCGAGAGGATTTTACAGCCGCTCACGGCGCAGGAGCGAAAGGTGCTCCAGCTCATGGTCAACGCAGCCACAAACCAAGAAATCAGCGACAGTCTCGGAATCAGCCTGAGAACTGTGAAAACACATACCGGAAATATTTACGGCAAGCTGGGCCTTAAAAACCGCGCCCAGTGCATCCGGCTGGTCCGGGAACTGGGACTGCTCTAATACGGCAGGCGCAAGACAGCCAGCAGACTTTTTGTACGCGAATACTTTTCTTAATTATAATTCGCATAAGCTTCAAAAATCGGCAGATTGATCTGATTGGTTTCGTACATGCCCGTATTCTCATACGGCGCGACCTGTTCGCCGCTGATCAGCTTGTTGATGCTGATCACCGCCTGTTCTCCCCAAAGCGTGTTTCTCTGAATGATCTGGCTCGATACAAAACCGTCTCGAATTCCTTCGCTTATTTTTTTGCTCTTGCTCAATATGATCAGCTTTTTGTTGATATGCTTTCTTCTCCAAATGTCTATAGCGATCTCTCCCGCGTCGCTGTTAACCAGATAGAACAAGTCAAAATCCGCATTCGTCCCCAACATTTCTTCTATAATCCGCTTCGTTTTTTCTATGTCCGTATCCTGCTGCTCCACTTTCCGTACCGTCATATTGGGGCAGTGTGATATGGCGTCGTAAAAACCGCGATACCGCTCCTGAACGGTCGGCACGGATGCCGCGCACAGCAGCGACAGTATCTTGCCGCTCCCTTTCAGATGCCGGATGGCGGCCTGTCCCGCCAGCTTTCCGCCGTCGTAGCTGTCTGAGGTGATATAGATCTGCCGATGGCTTTGGGGCACATCGATATCCACACAGCAAACCTTGATTCCCTTTTCCACGGCCGAATTGATGAGCCCCTCAAAACGTCTGGCATCGCTCGGCACCACAATGATGCCGTCAACGCCGCTCTCGACAAACGAATTGAAAATCCTCTCCTGCTCATCGATGTTAAAGCGTTTGGGCGACTCGCATATCACATCGATATTGAGCTTTTCTCCCGTAATCCGGGCCGCGTTTTCCACGTCTTTATAAAACTCCTGCTGTTCGAGCGACGTAAAGCCGATCTTCAGCCGCTTTTGCTGCTTTGCGTTTGCCTCTATGCCGTGCATCTGCTGTTCAATATTACGGATCAGCCCCTGCTGTGTCTGCACCATATCCAGGCCGAGCCCATCCCTGCTGACTGTCTCCATGGTGATCGAGGAAACCATCTGGCTGATGGCTTCCGACTGTTCCGTGAGCCTCACAATTTCCGATATCGACTCCACAAGCTCATTTTTATACAAAAGCAGATTCTCAACATTTTCACAGACCTGCGTTTGCTTGCCGACCGATACGCTCAGCGTCTCATGGATATTCTTCAGCGCATTATTCGAGCTGACGGTGCATTCATTTTGGGTATTGAAATCCGCTTTCGCGTTTTCCGAGAGGACCTGCACATCGTTGATCTCCGTCGTGATATTCGTAATCAGACGGGCGATGGCCTCGCCTTCCTTTTGGGTTTCATCCGCCAGACGCTTTATTTCTTTGGCGACAACCGCAAAACCCTTGCCGGCCTCTCCCGCTCTGGCCGCTTCTATTGTGGCGTTGATGGATAACAGGTTGGTCTGTCTCGCGATGCGGATGATGACCGAAATGATCCCGTTGATATTCTCCGCTTTTTCCACCAATGTCGCCACCTTGCCGACGATGCTTAAAAACTGCTCCTGCGTTCTCTTGTTTACTTCGAGCAGGTCCTTTATTGAATTTTCACTGTCTATGATCGTCTCTCTGGTTTTAAGCGAACTGTCCGCCAGCTCGCTCGATGATTCGCGCATCGTTTCGAAATTCTGTTCGAATACGGTCACGATTTCCGCGCACCGGTCGGTGGATTTCACCTGCTGCTCAATGCGCTTGTTGATCTCGGCATTTGCGTCTGCGATGGACCCGATCGCTTGCGTCCGCTCCTCATACGTCGCAAGAATCTTACCCGCATACGAATCCAGCAGCTGAATATCGCCATGAACCGACGATAGCAGCTCGTTGGCCTCCCTTAAAAAAGTCTCCATTTCCCCGCCATTCAAAAGCTCTCCATTTTCCAACGCCCGATAAACATTTTGCAAGTTTACGCTCATAAGGTTACTCATCATCTGTCCCCCCTGCGTCTTTTATTCAGATATATTGAACGACTTTGGTACCCATACCAAACAGAAACTCAAATCATACCGCGTCCTATGTTTTTATACTTCTCAATGCGCTCCTTGAGCTGCTGCGGATCAAGATGCGCACCGCCCGCAAACATCCCCTGATTTAAATCCCTGGTCGCGGCCTTCTCATGCCCCACCAGCGCCCATGTCGTATCGATCAGATGCCGGTACCGCGGCTCGCCAAGCTGTTTGCATATGAACGATTGACGCGGCTGGTTGATATCCTCGCCGCTGATCTGCATGAACCCGTATTCATCGCAAAGCTTCATCACGCGGTCCAACTGCGCCGCCGTGTTTCTCGACGGCATATAGGCGATCGCGTCGAAACCGATGTCCTTCGCGGCCGCAAACACATCGTCAAGGTACTCATCCTCAAACGCCTGCGCCTTCTTATCGCCCGTCGGGGACGCGGCCACGTCGCCGAGATAGCAGTAAGACGGTATCGCGCCCAGGCTTTTGATCGTCTTCACAGCGTCCCGCACACCGGGAAGCTCGTCCGGCGCCGCGTTGATGAATATCTGCGACACAAAGCCGCCTTTGAACACGTTGAGCAGATCGTAAGCATATATTTCACTCGCTTCATCAGCAAGCAGCGTCTTCTGAGACGCGCTGAGCTTCAGCCCCAGCGTGCGCTCCAGAAAACCAACCAGAGTCAGCCCTTTGCCAAACCTCTCGATCAGCTTATTCGACAGCGCGAACAGGATATGCCGCTCGGTCACCTCGCCGCCGTCAGCCGCACAGGAAAGCGGAATCACATCGCTGTCGTAGCTGAGCGCGATCCCGTGCGGCTGCAGGAGGAAATTCAGACGGCTTGTCATGGCGCGGCTGCGCTTCTCCCGCGCCTTTCGAATATTGCTCAAGTAGGCATTCGCGCTTTCAATCTGCGTATGCGGCAGGCCGTGCGCGCAGATATACGCGCTCGATACC
>JAEYLC010000045.1 GCA_023461435.1 Bacillota bacterium | reverse complement strand
CTGGCTATCGTTGAGCTTATTATGGATCTGGAGCAGGAATTCGATCTTGATATTCCGGATGATGAACTGCCCAAGGTGGTAACGGTGAAGGACGTTGTGACCTATATCGAGAAAAACGTTGGCGGTTACTAAGGCAGTTTGATACCCGGAGCAGCTGCTGCTCCGGGTATTGCTTTGGCCGCCGCAGAACAAGTGTGGTGTTTAAAGCATGACGGAAGTGGATTTTTCCGGACTGGAAAACAGCATAGGCTATACCTTTCATGATAAAAAGCTTTTACGAAGAGCTTTTATTCATGCTTCGGCGGATGCGGGCGAGAGCTACGAGAGACTCGAATTTTTAGGGGACGCAGTGCTTGCTCTTGCGGTGAGCGAGCATCTTTTTTTTGAGAAGCCGGGAGACCCGGAAGGCGAGCTGACAAAATGCCGCGCGGCGCTTGTGAATGAGACGGCGCTGGCCGAGGTGGCGCGCAGCCTTAACTTGAGTGAGTTTTTTACGCTTGGGCGCGGCGAACGCAACTCAGGCGGCATGGATAAACCTTCGATACAGGCCGATGTGGTGGAGGCGCTGATCGGCGCGGTTTATGTGGACGGCGGCTTTGAAAAGGCCAAACGGCTGGTGAGCAGGCTGCTTGAAAAGAGCTTTGAGACGGTGCTCTCGGGCGGCGGCTTTCGCGACTTTAAAACGCGGCTTCAGGAATATTATCATAAACAGGGAATCAGCGATATCAAGTATATCGTATATAAAGAAGAAGGCCCCCCGCACGACAGGGTGTTTTATGTGAAGCTCGTGGTGAGCGGCACCGAGGTGGCGCAGGGACAGGGAAGGTCTAAAAAATTTGCGGAGCAGAAGGCGGCAAAAGCGGCCTTTCTGGATGCAGTGAAATAGGGGTGGTTATCAATGCTGGATTATTCCAAGGTTAAGGCGGTAGATGAAGAGGTCTACAAGGCGATGATGGATGAGCTTGATCGTCAGGAGAACAACATCGAGCTGATCGCTTCCGAGAACTTCGTATCGGAAGCCGTGATGAACGCGATGGGGTCCCATCTGACCAACAAGTATGCCGAAGGGTATCCGGGAAAGCGGTATTACGGCGGCTGCGAGTTTGTCGACGTGGCCGAGACTCTCGCGATTGAGCGCGCGAAGAAGCTTTTCGGCGCGGAATTTGCGAACGTGCAGCCGCATTCGGGTGCGCAGGCGAACACAGCGGTGTATTTCGCGATGCTTGAACCGGGCGATACGATACTCGGCATGAGCCTTGCGCACGGCGGGCACCTGTCGCATGGCAGCCCGGTCAATATTTCGGGCAAATATTTCAATATCGTCCCGTACGGCGTGAATCAGGAGACGGAGCAGATCGATTATGAGGCGATGCGTGAGCTCGCTTTGCAGCATAAGCCGAAGATGATCGTCGCGGGCGCAAGCGCCTATCCGCGCAAGCTCGATTTCAAGCGGTTCCGTGAGGTGGCGGACGAAGTCGGCGCGCTGCTGATGGTGGATATCGCGCACATCGCGGGCCTTATCGCCGCGGGCGAGCACGAGAGCCCGGTGCCATATGCGGATTTTGTGACCACAACGACGCACAAAACGCTGCGCGGACCGCGCGGCGGCATGATACTGTGCAAGGAGCAGTACGGCGCCGCGATCAACAAAGCGGTGTTTCCCGGCACGCAGGGCGGCCCGCTTATGCATGTGATCGCCGCAAAGGCTGTGTGCTTTCAGGAGGCGTTTTCTGATTCGTTCAAGAGCTACCAGCACAAAATTGTGCTCAATGCCAAGGCGCTGGCGGACAGTCTGCAGGCGAACGGCATCCGGCTCGTATCGGGCGGCACCGACAACCATCTGATGCTGCTTGACCTGACGGCGCAGGGCATCACGGGCAAGGAGCTTGAGGCTATGCTCGGTCTCGCGGGTATCACGGTCAACAAGAACGCGATACCTTTTGACACACGCAGCCCGTTCATCACGAGCGGCGTGAGAATCGGCACGCCCGCCGTGACAACGCGCGGCATGGACGAGGCCGACATGAAGGAAATCGGCGCGTGGATATCCGATGTGGTGCATCGGCGTGAAGCCGCTGTGGATGACGTTCGCGCCAAGGTGCGCTCATTGTGCGCCAAGCGTCCGCTGTATAAATAAAAAGGCAGTCAAAAGCCCCTTAACCGGGCTCAGCTTGATGCAAACCCTCAACCTGTCATGCTGAGGAGCGGAGCGACGTGAGCATCCCATGTTAAAACGCTTTAAACATGGGATCCCATTCCACTGCGTAGTCAATCGCTTACGCTCAATCGGAATGACAATTGAAGCTTTGTCAGCAGTCTGAGCCCCTTAACCGGGGCTTTTTCATTATGAAAAGCGGGTATTTAAAAAGTCGCCTGCCGGCGACAGATTTCCCTGGAGGGAGCCAAATGGTGATTCATGGTCTATTGATTTATAATCCGTGCTCGTCCAGAAACTTTTCAAACTTCTTTTCCGAGAAAATCTCATTGGTTATGAATTTGCCATTAAAAAAGAAGCTGTAGGTGGTGAACGGCGCCGGGGCGTTTTGCGCCTGTTCTGCCGTTTCAATCTTATGCAGCGTGACCGACGTGCCGCGCCGCTCTGCGATTTTTTGAACAATGGGCGCGTATTTATCGGTGTGGGGGCACTGGTTTGAATAATAAAGAACCATGCCGCCTTCGTCGATTCCCCCCTGTTTTATGCAGACTTTGAACCGGGGGACGGGCGCATTAGCTTCAAAAGGAAGATACAAAAGCTCATAGTAAGGGGACGCCTTGTCGGCGGTTTGAAAGCCTTTATGCTTCAAATAGCCCGGATCGGAGAGGAAGGGCATCTTCTTTGCGGAGGAGAGAACAGTCAGGCCGCATTTGCCTTTGGCCTTTGCGTCCGCGATACACTCTGCCAGAAGCCGATTGGCATAGCCTTGGCCCTTGTACTGCCCCGAAACCCAGAAACAATTGATGTGCATATAGCCGTCCGCGGCGAGGGGGCACCACGCCTTTTCCGCGGGAACATATTCGATGAACACTTTGCCGCGCGCATCGAGCTTTTTAAACACAAGACCGTCCGCAAAACGGGCCTTCATCCATGCCTTTTTCGATGAAACGCAGGTTTCGCCCTTTTTGTCCGAAATCGCGCAGCAGATATGCTCGGTATCAATATTGCTTTCGGTGACTGTGATGATGTCCATGCTCACGGCTCCTTTCCACTTGCCTGTAAGTACATCATAACACATGAAATATGACAATAGTGCGTCATGTTTCAACGGACGGGGCATTTTTTAATCGGTCATGACCGGCTGACGGCGGGCGCTTATCATTTTGATTAATGTCATGCTGTCCAGTTGCGTTTGCCGAATTGCATTTCCCTGCAAATTGTGCAAAGGCATAATCAATAAATTTATACTATAAACCAAAGCACAATTATGGTAGGATAAACTGTATGTGCAACGGCGCACAGAAAAACTAAATATACAGAGAATTGCAGCAAGTTCGGCATCCCAAAAACGATGTTCTTGAGGATAAAAAGGCGGCAATTCTGCAGAATCAGGTGTCTGCAGGCCTGCCGTGCAAACAGGAAGAAACAGGAGCGATATGTGTAAAACGAATTGCTTCATCCTTGTTTCTTTGATAGAATAATAACTGAAAATTACAATTTATTATTAATACAATTTTGTCAATGTAGACAAATAAAAATAAATAATCGAATAGGAGTACTTATGAAGATCTTGGAAAAAACGATGCAAAGCGTTATTAAACGTAACCCATCGGAACCAGAATTCCACCAAGCTGTAAGAGAGGTGCTTGAATCTCTGGAAATGGTTGCAGAAAGACACCCGGAGTACGTTGAAGCCGGTATCTTTGAGAGAATCGTCGAACCGGAACGCCAGATAATGTTCAGGGTTCCGTGGGTAGACGACAACGGCAAAGTGCAAGTCAACAGAGGCTTCAGAGTCCAATTCAACAGTGCAATAGGACCATATAAAGGTGGTCTGCGCTTCCATCCGTCTGTTTATCTGGGAATAATCAAATTCCTGGGCTTTGAACAGATTTTCAAAAATTCACTGACCGGTTTGCCCATTGGCGGCGGCAAAGGCGGCAGCGACTTTGATCCAAAAGGCAAATCAGACAGGGAAATCATGGCGTTTTGTCAAAGCTTTATGACGGAGCTTTCCAAACACATCGGTGAGGATACTGACGTTCCCGCTGGCGATATTGGTGTCGGCGGACGTGAAATCGGTTATTTATATGGTCAGTATAAACGGTTGAAGAATACCTTTACGGGTGTTCTGACAGGAAAAGGCCTCACTTGGGGCGGAAGCCTTGTGAGAAAGGAAGCAACCGGTTACGGTCTTTGCTATTTTGTCGACGAGATGATCAAAGCCAAAGGGAAATCATTTAAAGGCGCGACAGTCGTCATCTCGGGCTCGGGCAATGTGGCCATTTATGCTGCCGAAAAGGTGATGCAATTGGGCGGCAAAGTCGTGGCCTTAAGCGATTCAACCGGATATATTCACCATGCCTGCGGCATCGATTTGGATGCGGTCAAGCAGATCAAAGAAGTTGATAGAAAGCGTATCAAAGAATACACGAGCTATCATGTTGATTCCATTTATACCGAAGGAACAGGTATCTACGGCATCAAGTGTGATATATTCCTGCCATGTGCAACTCAGAACGAAGTGGACGAAAAGGCGGCAAAAACGCTTTTGGCTAACGGATGCTATGCGGTAGGCGAAGGAGCTAATATGCCCTGCACACCCGAAGCGATAAAGGTTTTCCAGGATAACGGTGTGCTTTTCGCTCCCGGAAAGGCAGCGAACGCCGGAGGCGTTGCGACATCCGCGCTTGAAATGTGCCAGAACAGCATGCGTTACTCGTGGACATTTGAAGAAGTTGATGAAAAGCTCAAGAATATCATGAAAGGTATTTATACGGCCAGCAGCGAAGCCGCAAAGGCCTATGGGCTTGATAATAATCTTGTAGCGGGCGCCAATATTGCGGGCTTCCTCAAAGTTGCCGATGCCATGTATGCGCAAGGTGTTGCCTATTAAACGGCAGCTTCTGTTTCATAGTATTGCATTCTTTTGAAGCGGCAGATTCTATTTTTGACTCTAGTGAAGCATCTTCCTCTTTTATGACAAAGGGGAAGATGCTTTATCCTTACATTGGACTGGTCATTTCGGCTGATAATAATTAATAGGCAAGAGATGCGGGAGGAAATAATGGGTATACAAGATCGTGTCAGCGCAGGAAGTATAGGGCTAGACAAGATGATCGACAATCTCCGCTTGGGGGATAATGTTGTTTGGAAAGTGGACTCCGTTCTCAATTATAAAAAGCTGGTTCGGCTGTATGTGTCTGCGGCGCTGAAGGACAACCGCAAGGTGATATATGTGCGGTTTGGCACCCATGAAGCGCTCCTGGATGAAGATGCACGCATCAAGGTTCATGAAGTTGAGGCGGGCAAAGGCTTTGAGAATTTCACAACGGTAGTATACAACATGATTGGCTTGGAGGGGAGAAGAACTTTCTATGTTTTTGATTGCCTGACTGATTTGCTGGCTTACTGGCATTCCGATGTGATGGTGAAAAACTTCTTTAAAATCGTTTGTCCGTTTTTGTATGAGTTAGATACGGTTGCGTATTTTGCGCTTATGCGCAATGTTCATACGCTCGGCACCATTGCAGGCATCAGGGAGACCACTCAGGTGCTGTTTGATGTTTTTCAAACGCAGGAGAGGATCTATATCCATCCCTTAAAGGTATATAACCGCTACTCCCCGACCATGTTTTTGCCGCATTTGCTGCAAAATGAAGAAGTGTACAGCGTCACGAGCAGCGCGGAAGCAACGAGCTTATTTTCAGAATTTGTCCATAAGGAAACAAGGTACGATTATTGGTATTCTATGTTCGCCGAAGCGGAAAAAGGGCTTGGATTACCCGACGAAAATAAGACTGAGATAAAAAGACGATTAATGTCGATGTTAATAGGCGAACAGTCAAGAATATTTGATCTTTGTGATAAGTACTTTTCACTCGAAGATATATTGGCAATTGCTTCGCGGCAAATTGGCACCGGTTTTATAGGAGGCAAGAGCGTGGGCATGCTGCTGGCGCGCAAGGCTCTCGAGGTTGAGGATAGCGACCGCTGTTCTGAATGTATGGAACCGCACGACTCGTTTTTCATTGGCTCTGATGTTTTTTACACGTACATTGTGCAAAATGACTGGTGGAAGCTCAGAACAAAACAAAAAACAAAAGAGGGCTATTTTAAATATGCCAAAGAGATCAAGGAAAAGCTGCTTCGCGGCAAATTCCCGGAAGATATTCAGGCTCAGTTTATGCGGATGCTCGAGTACTTTGGGCAATCTCCCATCATTATTCGCTCAAGCTCATTGCTCGAAGACAATTTCGGCAATGCTTTTTCGGGCAAATACGAGAGCGTTTTTTGTGTGAATCAGGGGACGCCTGAAGAAAGGTACGATGCGTTTGAACAGGCTGTCAGAGTCGTCTACGCCAGCACAATGGATCAGGATGCGCTGGCATATCGCTTGAACAGGGGCTTGTTTGATAAAGATGAGCAAATGGCGATATTGGTTCAGCGCGTATCGGGAGATTATTACAACGATTATTTTTTCCCCCATATCGCGGGAGTCGGCAACTCTAAGAACCTTTATGTTTGGGACCGGAATATGGATGTGGATGCGGGTATGCTCCGTCTGGTGCTGGGGCTTGGAACAAGAGCGGTAGACAGAACATCGGGAGATCATGTGCGTATTGTATGTTTGGATGATCCCCTTCGGCGGTCACCGATGCATTCCTCGGATCAAAAGAGATTTACACAGCATCAAGCGGATGTTCTTTCGTTAGGCGAGAATATTTTAACAGAAAGAAAAGTTGAAGAACTGTATGACTTAGATTTAAAAACAGCTGATAATCTGCTTTTCAAGCTGGACATAGAAACCATGAATCGCCTGCGCTCGCTTGGCTATACAGATGTGAAGCCGTCGTACATATTGGACTTCAATAAGATGCTGGCGGAAACGGGCTTTGCGAAACTTATGAAAGACATGATGACTTTGCTGGCAAAGATTTATGATTACCCGGTTGATATCGAATTCACCGGCAATTTCACACAGGATGGGTTAAAGGTCAATCTGCTTCAATGCCGTCCTCTTCAAACCAGAGGGCTTGGCAAATCGGTGAGTATTCCAAAGATTGATGATATGAACGAATGCTTATTCTATACGAACGGGAACTTCATGGGAGGAAATGTTCGTTTATCAATCGATTACGTTATCATGGTTGATACGAAGGCTTACCTCGGGCTGCCCGAGCAGGAGAAGCACTCGGTTGCCAGACATATAGGGAAAATAAACGCCAAGCTCAAGGGCAGCAACGTTATGCTCATCGGTCCGGGCCGGTGGGGCACCACAACACCGTCAATAGGTGTTCCGGTGCACTTCTCGGAGATATGCAACATGTCCGTTATTTGTGAGGTGGCAGACGAGGCCTTGGGATTTTTGCCGGAGTTGTCCTATGGAAGCCATTTTTTTCAGGACCTTGTGGAAATGCAGATATTTTATGTGGCCGTTTTTGTCGGCGAAAAGGATGTCGTATTTAACTCGCAATATATAATGTCGAATAAAAACATACTCCAAGACATTTGTCCATACTCCAAAAACTTATCCGAAGTCATATTTGTCTGTGAGACGAAAGCCCTGCAGATCTATTCGGATATTGTGTCGCAATGTGTATTATGCAGATAATCTGCTCATGTCGTGTGTGTTAACCCACTGTTTTCATAGGCTTTTATTGTTTCCCCCTTTTATTTTGTATCTAAAGAATTTTACACGGGCTTAACATCGCTTTGATTTGTCTTTTACAATGCTCTTGTATACTCAATCCAGATTTTAAATTCCTTAAGGAGGAAAACATGAAGAAAGTTCTTTTATTGGTGACACTTGCGGCCATGATGCTTGTGGCGTTTGTAGGTTGTGGACAGGCCACTCCCTCTCCGTCGGCTGAGAGCTCGGCTCCCGTAGCGACAGAAGCCCCGACGGAAGCCCCGACAGAAGCTCCGACGGAAGCTCCCGCTGAACCCGTTTTGATCAAAGCGGCTGGTTCCACCTCGGTTGGCCCGGTTCTTGAAGCTCTGGCTGAAACCTATATGGGTGAGAACACGAACTGGACCATCAACGTTGAGCAGATCGACTCCGGCGCCGGCGTGACGGCTTGCGGAGACGGCACAGCGGATATCGGCATGGCGTCCAGAGACTTAAAGGACGAAGAGAAAACGACTTATCCGGATATGCAGTCGACGATCCTGTGTGTTGACGGTGTGGCGGTTGTCGTGAGCGCGGAGAATACTGTGAAAGACCTCACTGTCGATCAGATCAAAGGCATCTTCACCGGCGAGATCACCGATTGGTCCGAAGTCGGCGGAGACAAAGGCTCGATCACGCTGTATTCGAGAGAAGGCACATCCGGTACGCGTGAAGCTTTCCAGACACTGTTCCTCGGCAAGGACGACAAAGGCGAGCAGATTGAGATCGACGACACCATGTGCGTGATCCAGGAATCCAACGGCGCGATGGGCACAGCGATCGAAGGCGACAAGACAGGCATCGGCTACATGTCCCTCGGTATCGCTCCGAGCTACAAAGTGACCTCCATCACGGTTGACGGCGTAGAAGCCACAGTTGAGAAGCTTGTGGCAGGCGAATACAAATACTCCCGTCCGTTCAACCTTCTGACAATGGGCGCTCCCGCCGGCGATGTTGCGACATTCATCGAATGGTGCACAAAGAGCGACGAAGCGATCTCTTACATGGAAGAAAAGGGTTATGTAATGCCCTGACAATCAGGACAAATCTGAGACCTCATCAGGGAGACGGCTCCAAGGCTGTCTCCTTTTTGTTGTGTGCCGAGCATGGCACCAGTCTTAAGCGGTGGAAGTCCGCAGCGGGGGTACTCATAGCCAACCGCATAGCAAACCCCAAGGTGCGCACAGTGATGTGTGAGCTGAAGGAAGGGGA
>JAEYLC010000044.1 GCA_023461435.1 Bacillota bacterium | reverse complement strand
ATCCCCTTCCTTCAGCTCACACATCACTGTGCGCACCTTGGGGTTTGCTATGCGGTTGGCTATGAGTACCCCCGCTGCGGACTTCCACCGCTTAAGACTGGTGCCATGCTCGGCACACAACAAAAAGCGCCGTGTTCACTTGGAACACAGCGCATTTGTGCTGATTAACCTTAGTAGCGATCTCTTCTTGCTCTGAAGCAATCGCTGCAGTAAACAGGTCTCTCGCCCGTAGGCTGGAACGGAACCTTTGTGGTGGTACCGCATTCTGCGCAAACCGCATCATACATCGGACGATCGCTCGTTCTCTTCTGATGCTTTCTGCTCTGGCGGCACTGAGGACATCTCTTGGGCTCGTTCTCAAAACCCTTTTCCCGATAGAATTCCTGCTCAGACGCGGTAAAAACAAACGGGGAACCGCAATCCGCACACGTCAGTGTCTTGTCTTCAAACATTTCTTCTCCTTTTTTTGTAACCATGGTACTTAAAGACGAGATGACATTTCTTAACTCCGGATTCATGTTTGAAACAAACACGCGGCTAGAAACTCTTTTCTTCGGCTTCGGACGACCATAGGATTTATATGCGGCAATATCACAGCCGCATAAACCTTATTAATAGTATCATATCACCAAAATATTTATTCGTCAACACTACTGCGCCCAAAATCACCTGTCCCAAGCGGTTTTTAAGCGATTTGGCACAATTTTTATACCGCCGGCGGTGCTGCGTTCGGGTCCGTCACCGGCGGGGCGTTCGGATCGGGCACGACCGGCGCAGCGGGATCTGGACCGTTCACATATATCTGGCCCGTATAAGACCTGTACGTCACCTTCTCATACTGATTTTCTTCCAGTACGTTGCCCTGCAAATCAAGAATACGAATATACGACGTGGCCGTCGTGGCGCCGCGTGCGACTCTGTATTCATAAGATGCGCCCGGCGCGATCACCGTGCCGTCGGGCGCCGTCGGAGAGTTATAGTAAAACTCGTTCGGCGGTGTCGCTCCCGTTCCGCCTCTCTTGGAGTAGTAGGTCAGTATCACATCACCGTGTTTGGGATCCACAACAGGCGTGCCGTAAACCTCTATTGTGACGTTCTGCTCGTCCCTGTTGATATACGTGACGATGAACATCGGTGTGGGGTTGTTATTTTTTAGCTTCAAGTCGGGGCTGCCCGTGCTGATTGTGGCATCAAGCCCGATCGGGATATAATCCGATATAATCGAATGATGGCTCTTGTCCGTAATCTCAATGCCCGAACGGATGCACGCGTTGTAAAGCGTACTCGACACCTGGCAGACACCGCCGCCCGGGTCGGACACGTACGCGCCGCCGTTGATGCCGGCTGCTTCAAACCAGCCCAAGGAGACCCTTCTCGGGCCCGCCGTATCGTTGATCGACCATTCAACACCCGGCTGCAAAACAGTGCCGTTCACAATTCCGAGCATCTTGGCCACGTTCTTTATACGGTTCCCGTTGTTATGATGCGAATAGCTTGACGACCACGACGCGATCAGCTGTGTCTGCGCCTTCACCTGATCCAGCGTCACAGTCGGCTCGGTGACGGTCGTCGGCGCCGTGATCACGCTGCCCAAGTCACCGCTTTCCACCGCCTGCAGTACCAGTGCGGCCAATGCGTCCAAATCGGTTTTCAGGCCGCGCTTCTCAGGCGTGTAAAGGAAGCGTGAAATATTCGCGTCTTTGGGAATGTAGTTCTCAACATATTTGTTGTTGTTCCAATATTCATACCGGAGCGGATTCGGTTTGCTGGCATCGTCAAGCATAACAAGCTGCGGCTCGCCCTTCGTCGCCGCGTCATATGTGGCCGGGTCATATGCGGTACCATCCGCAAAATAACCGTCCTTCATAAACACATAAGACGCATCCTGAGCCGCCACGTTGAACGTGGTATCAAGCGCCGAAAGAGCCGCCTTCACGCTGGCTTCATCGGCGTTCACGCTGACTTCAAAGCCCTTTCCGCCTTGCGCGGCTTCAATATCCGCCTGGCGCTGAGCAAAATCACCGGTGCGGCCGAAGTTTATCGCCCCGGCAATCACATCTTCATAGTCGGTCGTCAGCCCCACGGCCGACGCATCAAGCGCCGTGGTTTCGCCGCCGATATCAAACTGAAGCTGCGTGCCGCCCATGATCTCGCTTTCCACATCCTTCGTGGCTTCGCGCGCCTGCTCTTCCGTCATGCCGGATATATCGATACCGTGAACCGACACGCCCTTAATCACCGTGTTATACTCGATGATGCGCTCCACATTCATGGCGCTCGTATTTCCCAGCAACAGCACGGCAGCCACGCCAACGCCCACGACGAGAACGCTCGCAGCGACGATTAATATGATCTTCAGTTTATTATCAGGCTTTTTTGAGCCTTTCTTTACCACAGTAATTTTTGCCTCTTCGGCCATTCATCTTTCCTCCAGTTTAGCTATGTCAAGCTGCGTCTATCATATAATAAACAAGCCTGTTTGTAAACCGAATCCAAAATCATTATGAAATCAGCGCCAACCGGTTACTGAGCCGGAGATTCCACCGGCGGAGCTTCGGGATCAGGCTTGTTTGCGTAGATTTCACCTTGAACCACCTTATAAACGTTATGAGTAAACTGTTCACGCTTAACAACATTGTCGCCAGAGTCCTTATAAAGTTTGTAGACATCCCAGGTCTGTCCGTCGTGTTTTAATTTCACGGGAATCTCTTTGCCCTCGGCAATCGGTTCGCCGTCCGGCGTGGCCGTTGCGTTATAATGGTATATCGTTTCCGGGGCAGGGTCGGTTGCCACAAGCACATTTTCAAAATCAATCGAATACCCAAGCGTCAGCGGCGGCCCATAAATGTTCACCGTCAGCTTTTTATTCTCTTCATCAATAACCGCTTCCAGATAAATCGGCATGCTGTACGGATTGGAAAGCTTCAAATCCGGCCCGCCTGTGCTGATCGTCGCATCCATCCCCTTCGGAATGTAGCCCGACGGCCAGCTGTGCGGCTTTCTGGCCACAATGGTCAGTTCCGCGCGTATCGCCGCGTTGTAAAGCGTGCTTGATACCTGGCAGACGCCGCCGCCCACTTCCATACGGTAATTGCCGTCCGCGATGCCCGGGGCGTATGCCCAGCCGACTGTTTTGGCGGTTTTTTCGTCTCTCGGTCCCGCCGCGTCGTTGATCGACCATGTTTCGCCCGGCTCAATCACCACGCCGTTCACAATGCCCGCCAAGATGCGGATATTGGTCACACGATCCGCGTTGTCGAGCCCACTGCCTTTAAATTCCGAAAAATAGGTGCTGATCAGTTTGGAATTGGCTTTCAGCGTCTCGATGTCAATCTTCGGGTTTGTGATGATGGCGGGTGCTTCCACCACACCATAGTCGCCGCTGTTGATCCTTTCGCAAAGCAGCTTTGCAAAATTCGATACATCGATATCCACACCCGTCATGGCATCGACATACTCAAAACGCCCCTCACCCTGCACATCGTCACGGATGTTCAGCGCCGCGTCCTGCGGCAGCGTATCGATCGAAGGCTTCAATGCCGTCAGCTTTTCGAGCACGGCCGCTTCATCGGCGTGCATGCCGAGCTTAAAATCGTAGCCGCCCTGCTTGGCCTGCCGCTGCTGCTCACGGAGCGTCTCGCCGTCCGCAAGCTGCCCGTATTTCATCGCTTCCTCAAGCGTCTGCTCAAGGCTCGAGGTAATTCCCAGCTCTGCGGCGCTGTAGCTGTATTCGTTGGAGCCAACTGTAAATGTATACGTAAAACCGGATTCGAGCTGCTGGGCTTTAGACTGCAGCGTCTCATTTTCCAGCGCCTGTTCCATCGTCTGGCCGGATAAGTCCACACCTTCCACTGATACGCCCTCAATAAAATGGCCGCTCTTCACAAGATTCGCCTCGCGCTGCTCCGCCGTGGTATCCACCCCGGCCAGCAGCAGTATCAGCACCACGACCAGCGCCACGATCAATATGCCAAATGCCATTAAAAGCATTTTATAAGTCTCGTTTTGTTTTCTTCGTTTCTGCACTGCTTTGTCACCCCTTTCAGCCATGCAACGACTCAGCTTAAGATACAACAAATACAAGCCTTTGTAAATACAAAAGCATATATTGTCATTGATTTTACAATTTTGTCATGTCCCATTAATCGATGCTTTTTATAATCTTAATATATGCCTTGCGCTGGCGCGGCCCATCGTATTCACAGAAGTATATGCTCTGCCAGGTCCCGAGCACCGGTCGGGCATCCTCCACGATCACGGTCAGAGAAAATCCCGTCATCAATGCCTTGGTATGGGCATCCGAATTGCCCTCCCCGTGATAAAACCCGCTGTTCGGCACGGCGCGGTCCAGCGCGAAAAGCACGTCGCGCTTCACGTCCGGATCGGCGTTTTCGTTGATCGACACACCCGCCGTGGTATGTGGAACAAATACGCACACAAGCCCGCTTGGCATATTGCTCTCTTTAACGGCCTGCCGCACCTCCGGCGTGATGTCGATAAACTCACACCTTTTTGTGCTGCGTATGTTAATTGTTTTCACTTTTATCCCTCATATGATAGGAAAGAATGTATAAGCTGTCGCTCAGGTGCACGTTTTCCACGCTGACACCGCGCCTGACCTCCACGTCAACGGGCGCAAAGTTCCATATGCCTTTCACGCCGAGACTGACCAGCGTATCCGCGGTTTTCTGGGCAACCGATTTAGGAACGGTGATGATGCCGATGTCCACATTGTTTTCTTTGACAAAGTCGGCAAGCTCTTTCATGGGACGGATCAATTTGCCGCCCACGTCCCGGCCCACCAGATGCGAGTCGGCATCAAATACCGCGATGACATCATAGCCTTCGTCGGCAAAATGGCGGTACTTCAATAACGCTTGTCCGATATTGCCCGCGCCCACAATCACGGCCTTATACGCTGAGCCGATGCTGAGTATCTTCATGATCTCCTGCCTTAAGCGGCCGACCTGGTAGCCATAGCCCTGCTGCCCGAAGCCGCCAAAGCAGTTGAGGTCCCGTCTGATCTGGGACGCATTGAGGTTCATGTCGTGGCTCATCCGCGATGACGAGACACGCTCGATCCCTGCAGCTTCCAGCTCAGATAGATACCGGTAGTACTTGGGCAGTCTGTGTATAACCGCGTCTGAAATCCTGTTTTCCTGCATAAAAACGCCCCTCCTTTTTTTCATTATACCATATAGTATGCGGCCAAACCAAGTCCTTCAGCCTCGTTGTCCCATTATTTACATATTGTTAAATTTAAGGATTTCCGGAGTGAAATCTGTTTGACGGAAAAGATATCATCGAGTAGAATATTTTTGTAAATAATGTCGAAATAAGCGTTTAATATGTGTTTTTTGCCGCCGAGCCGGCGGCTTTCATCATAACATCTATTATAGGAGGTTGATATGAATAAAAAAGGTAAAACGTCCGCGTTTGTTTTGGGGCTCATTGCAGGCATTTTTAACATTATTATCGGTCTGATCGTTCTTCTGGTGGGCACATCGCTCGTTTCCATGGCTTCTTCGTACGGAGCAAGCATCTTCACCTCGTTCTGGGTATTCGCCCTGATGTTTTTATTTGCGATCATCCAATCTGGTGGGCGGATGCGTCGTGCTCAGCAATCGCATTGCAGGCGGCGTGCTGATGATGATCACGGGTCTGCCGCTGCTTATCCTTTTCATTATCGGTACAGTCAGCGCCACAGCCGCCATATCGGATTACAGCTACTACTCCTACGGCTATGATAGCACGATGCTTATCGTCGGCATATTCATGATCATCATTGAGCTGCTGTCGGTCATCGCCGCCATCGTCGCTTTCAGCGGGCCAAAGACGGGCTATGCGGGCGCTCAGCCGTATCCCGGCTACGGTCAACCGCCGTATCAGCCGTATCAGGGCTATGGTCAGCAGCCGCCGTATCCCGGCTATAACCAGCCGCCCTATCAAGGCTATGGCAGACAGCAACCCTATCAGGGCTATGGCGGACAGCCGTATCAGCCCTACCCCCAGCAGCCGAATCAGGGGTATGCTCAGCCGCAGCCTGTACAGACTCCCGCTCAGCCGCAGCCTGTACAGACTCCCGCTCAGCCGCAGCAAACGGCTCCGGCGCCTGACCAAGGCGACGAGACCCCAACGGATATGTAAAAATCAAGCTGGCCTGCACCAACGGTGCAGGCCATTTCATTGCATAACTTCGGTTTTCTATTCTCCGCTAGATGAAGAGGTTGGTATCGCTGTTCTCCGCCGCGCCGAGATAAGACGCCACGCCGGCCAGCTCCACGCCGTCGATCAGCTCTTCCTTGTGTATGCCCATCACGTCCATCGACATCGTGCAGGCCACAAGCCGCACGCCGTTTTTCCTGGCCTGGGCAATCAGCTCATCGAGCGTCGCGACGTTTTTCTTTTTCATGATGCCCTTCATCATTTTGGAGCCCATGCCCATCATGTTCATCTTGGAAAGCTTGAGTTTAGAGGTGCCACGCGGCATCATTGCGCCGAACATCTTTTCCATGAATGTTTTTTTCACCTTCACCTTCTCGCGGCGGCGCAATATGTTAAGGCCCCAGAACGTGAAGAACATGGTCACGCGGCGGCCCATTGCAGCCGCGCCGTTGGCGATGATAAAGCTTGCGAGCGCTTTATCCATATCTCCGCTGAAAACCACCATGGATTTGTCGTTGCCCGAAGCCGTCATGCACGCGCCGCCCGTCGCGGCTTCACCCTCACAGCCCTTTTTGATCCAGACCGAAAAGCTGTCGTCGAGCTTTTCACCCTTCATGTAGGTGTTCTGCGTGCGCGAGCACCATGAGGACGCATCCGCAAAGAATCCGGGGTCGGTGGATGTGATGTTGATCACATCGCCGTCCTTGGCCTCGAGCATGGCTTCATACAGCTTGATGACGGGGCCGGGACATTGCAGCCCGCACGCGTCCACCTTGATGGCGCTGCCAGCCGCGGCTTTGGGGGTGCTTTTTTCGGGCTTGACGGCCTTTGGGCCGTCGGCCGCGCTTATCGTATAATTCTTGCTCGCCACGCGGTATGTCGTGTATCCACCCGCCAGATTGCGCACATCCTTAAAGCCGTTCTGCATGAGCATACGCGCCGCGATGTAGGCGCGAATACCCACCGCGCAATAAATGATGTATGTTTTATCCTTGTCGAGCGTCTGCATCCTCTCCCTCAGATTGTCCACAGGGATATTGACGCTGCCGGGCACCGCGCCCATCGAGACTTCGGCGTGCGTGCGCACATCGAGATATAGCGCATCAGCGGGGAGCGATTTCAAATCGCCGAAGGTCACGTTTTTAACGATGCCGGCCAAAATGTTATCCGCCGAATAACCTGCCATGTTGACGGGGTCCTTTGCGGACGAATACGGCGGCGCGTAGCAAAGTTCGAGCTCTTCGAGATCGTAAACGCTCGCATTGAAATGCATCGCCGACGCGATTATATCGATGCGTTTTTCCACGCCGTTATAGCCCACAGCCTGTGCGCCGAGCACGCGTCCGTCCGGCCTTGAGAATATAAGCTTCATCGTCAGCGGCATGCCGCCCGGATAATAGCCCGCATGGGACAGCGGGTGGATCACCGTCACGCCAAAGTCTTCATCGATTTTCTTGCCCGCGTTTTTAAGCTGCTTTTCGCTTAAGCCCGTGGAAGCCACGGTCATATCAAACACCTTGGCCACGGCAGAACCGAGCGTTCCCTTGTATTTTCTGTTCATACCGCAGATGTTGTCCGCCGCCATGCGCCCCATCTTGTTGGCCGGGCCCGCCAGAGGGATCAGCGCTCTTTCATGCGTCACATAGTTCTCTATCTCCACCGCGTCGCCCACGGCGTATATGTTCTCATCGGAGGTTTTTAAGAATTCATCCACCACAATGCCGCCGCGCGCGTTTGTTTTTAGGCCGCTCTGCACAGCCAACGACGAATTCGGCTTCACGCCAATGGCAAGAATCACGATATCCGCCGGTATGCTATGCTTATCCGTCACCACACTGACGCCGCCCGCGGTTTCTTCAAAGCGCTCCACGCGTTCTCCGAGCGCGAGCGCTACGCCGCTGTCCACGAGATGCTTATGCAGTACCTGCGCCATCTCAAAATCGATGGGCGGCATCACCTGATCGAGCATTTCGACCAGAGTCACCGAAAGGCCCGCATGCTTTAAATTCTCCGCCATCTCGATGCCGATAAAACCGCCGCCCACCACAACGGCTGTTTTGGCCTCCGACTGCTTCATCAGAGCCATGATCGCGTCCATATCGGGTATATTCCAAAGCGACTTGATCTTCTCACTGCCTATGCCGGGCAGATTCGGCACAATCGGCGTGGAGCCCGGCGACAGCACGAGCACATCGTAGCCTTCGTCGTAAGTATGCCCGTCCCGCACCACCGTGACCTTTTTCGCCGTTCTGTCGATGCTCATCACTTCGCTGTTCACGCGCACGTCCACGTTGAACCGCGCGTGGAAAGACTCGGGCGTTTGAAGCAGCAGCTTATCGCGGTTATCAATCACGCCGCCGACATGATAAGGAAGACCGCAGTTTGCAAACGAGATATACGGCCCTTTTTCGATCATGATGATCTCAGCCGACTCATCGAGCCTCCGGAGGCGCGCCGCGCAGCTGGCTCCGCCGGCCACTCCGCCGATAATAATGACTTTCATATGACTACCTCTCTTCCTGTAATGACAGCGCACCCATCGGGCAAAAACGTACGCACTTTCCGCACTCGATGCATTTATCCTGGTCGACAGCGGGCGCATTAAAGCCCTGCTGCGACAACGCCTCTGCCGGGCAAACTCTGACGGACGGACACGGATGGTTTTGCGGACATCTGCGCTGATTGATTTCCAATTTCATAAAACGTCTCCTTGGGACAGCAGAAGAATCGATATTTTTTTCACAGCTTTAATTTAGAGTAAATCCATGCGTTTTTCCGTGACTTTATCACGCAATATCATTAATACATTTTTTATTATTATATACTTTTATCTACATATGTATTTATATCGGCTTCCATAAGCAAACGCAAATGGTCTAATATCGCGACGATGTTTATATAACACAAAACACATTGAAAATACTAATTTTTAGAATTGCCAGCGAAAATACTTAACCTGCGTATTTTTTAACAGGTTTTTTTATTCCGCTTCTGCAAAAACTAAACTCAAGAAACAGCAATACATATAAATGGCTAAACAGAAAGGAATGAGAGTAATGGCATCTGGAAAAAGAAAATACGGACCCGATCATCCGTGGACCCAATTTAAAATGGAATGTGCGACGGAACTGGGCATATCGCAGTATTGCAAGGAAAACAACGACGAATATAAAGGCGACCTGCCCGCCAAAGTGAACGGTGCTCAGGGCGGCCCCATCGGCGGCGAAATGGTGAAGCGTATGATACAAATGGCTGAAAAACAAAAGGGCATTTGATCAAAGCCCTTAAGTCTGACATGCAAATTTTAAAATCACCCCATGCGGGGTGTTTTTTTAGCCTTCCTTGTTCTGTTCGGAGGTGATCTCCGTGATGCGGACGCCGTAATTATCGTCAATGACCACGACCTCGCCTTTGGCAAACAGCTTGCCGTTTACGAGCACATCCACCATTTCACCGGCCAGCCTGTCCAGAACGATGATCGACCCGCGGTTGAAATCCAGTATTTCTTTTATGCTTTTGCGTGTTTTGCCAAGAACCACCGTCACATGGAGCGGCACATCGATGATCAGATCGATATTCTTGCCCATCTCGGGATGCTCCATAAAAAAGTCACTGCCTTTGTTGTCAAACGATTCGAATTTTACTGCTTTTAATTCAACCTTCTCTTCGTTGCGCATCCGTATATCATCCTTTTCCTTTGCTCTCGGTGCCGGCGGAGAAACCGGCGGTGCCGCCTGGACGGGCCTTGTTGGCGGCGCCTGCGGGGGAACCGGCGGCGCCGGTATTGTTTCCTTTGGTTCCTCGCCGATCAGCTTGCGGACCAGATTTCTGCCAAACGCAAAAGGCATAATCTGCACCAGATTGCTGACCAGCAGATCCTCAATCTCCAGACGAAAACTTGTTTTAATGAGCAGCTCGCCATCCGAATTCGATACGGTTTCGCGCGTGATTTCGCGGACCACCGGCGGCGAAATATTGATGCTCACATGCAATAGATCCGCGAGCGATGTGGAGGATGATCCCACCATCTGGTTCATCACTTCACTGATCGCGCTTAAATAAAGCTCTTCAACATCGGTATCGGAACCAACCAGCACCTGTGTGATTGAAAGCGCGTCTTCCTTCTTTAAAAGAAAAACATTGGTGCCGTCAACGCCCTGGGTATACGATACCTCGGTGGCGACCATGGGCTTGTCATAATCGTCGAGATACTCGTCGCCTCTGCAGGTGCTCACCCGCGGCGTGGTGATATTCACACGTTTTCCGAGCAATGTCGATAACGTCGTGGCCGACGTTCCCATGCAGATATTGCCGATTTCTCCGAGCGTATCCTTTTCAAGTTCAGAAAGAGTCGTATCATCAAAGTTGCTGATGGGCTCGTTATCGTTCGCCGGCGTCTGACTCATCAACTGTACCCTCCTCCAAAATGTCCGCGATTTTAACCGCGTAGTTTGATCCCTGCATACCCACAAAGCCTTTGAACTTGGGGATATGCTCAACCTTCACGGTCACCGGGGTATGAATGCAATGATCCACTTTAATGACGTCGCCAACCTGCGTGTTCAATATATCACGAACGGTGGCTTCTATATTGTTGAAAACTGCGCTTAATGTCAGTGTGACGCCTGAAAGCCCCTGCTTTAAATCGTTCACATTGAGCGTGCGCTTGTTAAAATCCTGCTCGGAATACCAGGTTTTCATCACGAGCTTTTTGGCAATGGGCTGAACCGCCACGTTGGGTATACAGATGTTGATGATATCCGATACGCCGCCGATCTTCACATTCATCGTGATGATGGCAATCGGCTCGTTGGCGGAAACGATCTGCACATACTGAGAGCTTGTCTCGATTCTGTCAAGACGCACATCCACTTTGTTGATCTTTTCCCATGCCTCGTTCATCAGGTTGAGCATCTTTCTGATGATGCGCTCCATTAAAGACAACTCAATCTCGGTAAACGGCTTATCAAGCGCCTGAAGCTCTCCCGACCCGCCGAGCAGGCGGCTGATGATTTCATAGGAGACCGCCGACGAGATCACATAAAGCGAATTGCCCTGAAGCGGCGGCATGCTGATGATGGATACCACGACCGGCGAGGGCATCGAGTTGCTGAGCTCGGAAAACGACTGTTCCTCAATCGAGATGACATCCACTTCGCATATAGCCCGCAAAGTACCCGAGAGATAAGTAGAAAGACGGCTCGCGTAAGTATCGTAGATAAAATGCAGCGTCCTCATCTGTTCTTTGGAGAATTTATTGGCGGTGCGAAAATCGTACTTTTTGACTGCCTGAGTATCTTCAACGGGCGCTTCCTCCACATGGGATTCTTTCCCTGAGGTCAATACGCTCAACAGCTCATCTATTTCATTTTGCGATAAGATATTCGCCAAAATTCATACTCCTTCGCAAGCAGCCTTTAAAATTATTGTATCACATAATCATTAAAATAGATCGTCGTAATATAGTCAAGCCCCATCTTGCTTTTCAAATTATTCACAATTTCGGTCCGCAGCTGATCTTCGATACCTTGGCTCCGTAATTCCTCTTCGGTTTTGCTTCTCAATGTAAAGACAATGACATCCCGTATAATATGGTTGTTTTGCGTCAGGTATTCCGTTGCGCTTTCAGGATCCGTCGTGCTGAGCTCCAGCACGATGGTGACTTTAATCAGCGCATCGCTGTCTTTGATGTTTGTCACAAAATAGTCGCCCGGCGTATAATAAATGGTTTCCGCTTTCGGCGGCGGCGTTAAAAAAAGAAAATAGACGGCTGCACCCGCAACCACCAAAGCTAAGACAATAATAATCAATATCTTTTTCATCGCTTATTCCTCATTATCTTTCAAAATGCTCTCTATCACAAAATCAACGCGGCGGTTACGCGCCTGGTTTTCCTTGCTGTCGTTGGGGACAACCGGATGATACTCTCCAAGGCCCGTCGAGCCGACCTTGTACGGATTGATACCAAGAGACAGCACATAATCCAGCACACTGTACGCTCTTGCGTTGGACAATTCCCAGTTGTCTCTGAACTTGCTGTTCTGTATCGGTACATCATCGGTATGCCCTTCAATGCGTATCCATCTGAGCAGCGGATCGTACTGATTGAGAAGATCACAAATAGTAGGCAATATCTCCCTTGCATCCGGCTTCAACACATCACTTCCGGAATCAAACAGGGCGGTTTCGTTCATCGTCATTAATATCTCACCGTCCTGCATTTCCACATTAAGCTTATCCTGCAGACCGTTTGTCTCGATATGCATCTTCATTTTATCGTAAAGCTCGTTAAACTGTTCTTTGGCCTCGGCGACCTGTGCTGCACTCATGGCTTGCGTTCCGGTCGGCGCGGGCGTCGGTGAAGGTTCTGCATCCGTGGTGTTCTGGCCTTCAATGGCGGGTGCCTTGACATCCGAAGCGCTCAGCGCTTCCACGGCGACAATCGGCGTACCGGACAGCGCATTGGCAAGCTCTTCCCATTTGGCCGCATCAATAGTAGAAAATGAGTACAAAAAAACAAAAAACGTTAGCAGCAAAGTCACCATGTCTCCATAGGTGTCCATCCAGTAAGCGCCCTCTCCGGCATCTTCCTTCTTCCTTTTTCTCATAGGCCCCCTCCGAAAACTACAGTTCCTTGACCTCGGGATTTGTCGTGTCCTCTGCATCCCGCCGCTGATCACGGCGCGCTATGAAGGCTGTCAGCTTGTCCTTAATGATACGCGGATTTTCTCCGTCCTGTATGGACAGCAGACCCTCGAGATACAGCTCTTTTTGCAGGCTTTCCATATCGCTGTGAACTTTAAGCTTTTTTGCAATCGGCGTAAAAACAAGATTCGCGAGCACCACACCGTAAAACGTGGTGACCAGCGCGACAGCCATATTCGGCGCGAGCGAATCCATATTGTCAAGCTCTTTGAGCATATTGATAAGACCGATCAGCGTGCCGATCATTCCATAGGCAGGAGAATAAGACGACATGCTCAGAACGATCGCCTGGCCCTGCCCGTGCCTGTCTTCGATGAATGCGATCTCCGTTTCGAGCACGTTTTTGACCAGCTCCGCATCGGCGCCGTCGACAATCAGCATCACGCCCTTTTGTAAAAACGGGTTGTCAATATCCTGAATAGAATCTTCAAGAGCCAGCAATCCTTCGCGGCGGGCAATGTTGGCAATTTTTATGATCAATTCGATGTCATCATTCAGATCGATTTTTTTGGCTCTGAAAGCATTCTGCATGACGACCTTCAGTGATTTTAATGTTTTACCCGGATAGGATACGACCGTTGACGCAATGACCCCGCCAATCACGATAAAAACCGATGGGAGATCAAGAAATGACATCACATTTCCGCTCATCATTATTGAAATAACAATACATCCCAAGCCCGCAGCTATACCAATTATTGTCGTTTTTTCCAATCAGAACACCTCTATCACTCTTTTGCCTTTACTTTATTTGAAGAAAAGATTTTTCGCTTGTATTCGATAATCAGAGTTTGTATTGCCTCGCTGCTTTCCGCAACCACGATCTTGCGCCCCGATACCATTGAAATGACAGTGTTCGGTGTTTCCTCCACAAATTCGATCAATTCACAGTTTATCAGAAATTCCTGATCGTTTAAGCGATGAACACGAATCAAGTCCATCATCCCCCTTAATTTATTTTTATAAGGCGGAGGAAAAGCTCCCCCGCCTCATCTGCGGGTCAATTATCTGACCATGTTCACCAGCTCTTCAAGCATCTGGTCTGTCGTGGTGATGATTCTTGAGTTGGCCTGGAAGCCTCTCTGCGTGACGATCATGTCCGCGAATTCAGCCGTTAAATCCACATTCGCCATTTCGAGCGTGCCCGGATTCAGCTTGCCCGAGCCGTTGGTGGCGGGCTGTACGTAAGTTGGCGCGCCGGAGTTGACCGTCAGCCTGTACGAGTTCTCACCGCTCTTCTCAAGACCGTTCGGGTTAGCAAATGTGGCGACCGCGACAACGCCGAGCACATGGCTCGTATTGGTGGAATCGAGACCCACCACCTGACCGTCCTTATTGATGGAGATATCGGTATACCCCGCCGGAATTTCGAGTTTATGCAGATCGCCGGCCACATACTGGGTGTCCGGAAGCGTCTCGGGAATGTTATCAGGATTGGGAAGTGGCGGAACCGGGTAAGCAGGATTGGGGATGGTCATGTTTGGATCCACGCACATGATATAATTGCCGTTCGCATCGACAAGGCAGTTCTGTGAATCCGTATACAAATTGCCCGCACGCGTGTAGGTCATTTCCGAACCGTCCGAAATCACGAAATAGCCGTCGCCGTCGATCGAAAGATCCAGCGCGTAGCCCGTGTACTGCGGCGTTCCCTTCGTGTGCATCACGTCGATTGTGGCGACCTGCACGCCAAGGCCGATCTGCTGCGGGTTTGTGCCGCCGGTGGCACCGCCCGATGTGGATGCCGGTTTGATCGTCTGGCTGTAAATATCCTGAAATATCACACGGCTCGATTTGTAGCCGATTGTGTTGACGTTGGCAATGTTATTGCCGATCACATCCATCTTTGTCTGATGGTTTCTAAGTCCGGTCACACCGGAATATAATGAACGCATCATAGTGGTTATTCCTCCTCATTTTCGGTTGGATTTTCGGTTTCCGGCGGATTCTCGGTTTCACCCGGATCTTCGGTTTCCGGCGGATCAACCGGGGTTGTGACTTCCGTTGCAATTTCCGTGATCTTTGAAATCGGAACATTCGTCCCGTTGACCACGGCATACAGAGCGCCGTCCTTCACGACCAGCTTATCGACGATACCGGTGATCGTCGTCGTCTGGTTGTCGGTGCCTGTTATCTGCGCTGTTACGGCTTTGCCGATCAGGCTCGCGCTCTGCAATAATTGCTGCTCCAGTTCCGACGTCGGGATTTCCATCACACCTGTCACCTTTTTGGCATCATAGTACTTATCGCCGATCAGTATATAGTTGATTCCGTCCTCGTTGACCACGCCGCTGACTTTACCGTACACCACATCGGAACCGTCCTGCACGTATGCGATTTTGCCGATCATGCTGTAAGCCTGTGTGGTCGCAAAGCTTGCGCTCATAGCGGTCATCGCCTCAAGCGCCGAGAACTGGGCCATCTGGGCCAAGAAATCCTCGTTGCTCGTCGGCTCCATCGGGTCCTGATTCGACATCTGGGCCACAAGTATCTTCAAAAAGTCCTCTTGATCAAGCTTTGAACCCGTTGTGCGCTGACTTTTCTGATATTCCTCCAGCGACCTTGCCGCCGATGACGACGTTGTCGCGTCTACTGTTGCCATAATGATCTCTCCTTTTAGGCAAGATACTCAACGGAACTGCCGCTGTGAGTAAATCCGGTTATCTGAGACATTGTCTCAAAAACACCGCCTCCCGCAATCTGTTCCAATGATGCGTGAACCCGGCCGCTCTGCTGCTTTCCGCTGCCGTTTTGGCTGTAAGAACGCGGGTCCGCACCTGTTTGCATCTGGCTCTGATAGGTCACATCGATGTTGGTCACGGCGATGCCCTTGTCTTTGAGCGCCGCCTGCATGGATGAAACCTGGTCGGCAAACATGCTCTTCACATTCACATCATCCGTTTTGATCTGCATGCGGATTTCGCCGTTTTCCATCGAGAGCTTGATATTGACCTTGCCGAGAAAATCGGGCTTGAGTTCCACGTCAAAATCGTACTTGCCGCCGACAGCTTGCGCGCTCATCTTGTCCACAATGCGCATCACATTGTCTTTCACGAAGTCAGCCCCTTTGGCCTCGGGCGCTTTCGCCGCTTGCTGCACAGCGCTTGCATCCGTTTTGAGCGTGGAAGCCGGCTGCGGATTGACGGGCGCATCGGGCCTTTGAGTCTGCACCGCCGGTTCATCGGACGAAAGCGTTTTGACCTCGGGTTTAACCGCGGGCTCCGGGGCGCTTGCCACCGGCTTGTTATCGGCAGATTGATCCGCGGACTGTGCCGTCATCGGTTTCACCGCTTCCGGCTTAACCGTCTCCGGCTTGGCTGCCGGTTCTACGGGTGCCGATACTGCGGATACCGGTTTCGCCGCCGGTTCCGCTTGCGGTTTCTCTGTGGCCGCCGCCGTCCCAAGACCGGGTGTTTGAACTTTTTCCGGTACAGCCTCCGCCGGCCTCGCATCCTGCTGCATTGATTTCAATTTGATGAGCAGGCTTGCAATCTTATCCGGCAATGACGATATGTCCGCCGCCGCTTCGGCGGCCTGAGTGACAGCCGGTATGACGCCTGTGCCTTGGGGCAAAGCCTCTTTCACCGGTGCATTATTGGTACTCTCGAACGAGCCCAAATACTCGCCAACTGCTTGCGCTAAGGCCTGCTGCAGCTCCGGGGGCAGCTTTGCCAGTTGGTCGTTGGACAGCATCCTTGCATATTTCTCTAACGCTCCTGTTTGCTCCGTATTCTGAGTCAATCCTTGAAGCAATTTCAGGGCAGCCTGGCCGACGGTCTGACTGTCCGCCGTTTGGCCGTCCGTGGGAGAAACGAGAGGGAGGTCAGATAGATAATCCAGCAAACCGAATCCTTCGAGAATGCCAACAATTTGAGGTTTCGCCTGTTCGTCCGTCAAATTGGCGGCCATGCTGTTATCCTGAGTGTTGCCGCCGGTCTGATTCACAGCCGCTGAGGGAACGCCGTACGGCGTATCGTCAGCCTTGATGCAGTCTTCAAGCTTTTTCTTGAATGCCAGAGGTTCCTTCCTGCTGCCATCGTTTTTCTGCACCATTCCCGGCTGTCTGCTGATATCAGCACCGGCACTTATCGGTATCTCGATTGATACCATCGGTAAGTTTGGCAATAACCTTCCTCCTTCCTATTTAGTTGTGGTCGCATCAAACGCCTCCTTCTTAACTGCTTTGTTTCACCATTTCCGATAAAACTTTTGTCGCAGTCTTTGAGTTCATATTGGAGAGTATTTTAGACGCGCTCTCACTGCTCATATTGAGCAGCAGATCCACGATGTACTGCGTATCAAGCGGCGCAATCATCTTGGCCGCCGCCGCCGCGTCCATCTGTTCGAACATTTTGGCGGCGGCCTGCGTATCCGCTTTTGCCTGCTCCGCCTGAACCTGCGTATCAGCCTGCTGCTGCTGAGACTGTTCCTTTTCCGCAACCGCAGCTTCCCTGTCCGCCAGTTCCTGTTCGCGCTTATCTAACTCTCCTTTTGTATTATCGAGCGTTTGCTGCTTTTCCTTAAGCTTAGCTTTTTGATCGTCAAATTTTGTTTTTTCGGCATCCAGATCCGCCTGCTGCGTTTCAAGGTCGGCCTGCAGCGCGGCCAGCTCGGCGTCGGTCAGCTTGCCTTCCACCTTGGGTTGGCTCGCCTGTAAAAAGTCGATAACCAGCTGTTTAATACCGCCCACATCAAAATAAACGCACGCAGCCCCAGCCACGATCAGCAAAATTAAAAAAATGCTGAACACAGCAGCTCCCGATATTTTTTTCTTTTGCTTGGGCGGTTTGGCGGGTTTGGCGGGCGTCGGCGTTTTTTGCGGCTTGGAAGGGGGGGCAGGTTTGGGTGGCCTTGGGGCCTTTTCTTTTCTTGCGCCTTGCTTGCCTTCCTCTAAGTCCGGCCTGTCGTCTCTGTCTTGAATATCCATAATTAATTCCTTACGTTATTGATACTTTATATGAAACCAGATCATCGATGAACTTATCCTGCTGCTTTTTAGCCTCGTCAAGATACTCCCGGTACTGGTTTTCACGCAGATTATCGAGCAGCTTGATTTCCCTGCGGACATGCACAAGCTTTTGCATCCACTCTTCCTTCTCCTCCTCCAGCTGCGCAATGTGCATCTGCAAAGCGGTCATCGATGTTTTGGCGCTCTCGAAATAGGAGCCGTAATGACACGCGCGGTGCACAACCATGCCTTGCGACACCTCGCCCGTAAACTCATATTTCGTCCTGTCAAAGCAGCCATTCAGCGCCGCAAGCTGGTCTTTGCCCGCGTTGATCCTGGCTTCAATCATGCCGATTTGAAGCTTGTGCTGTTTTTCCAGACTTAGCTGCATGCCGTACCACGACTGTAGCGAAAACACAAATCGCTTCATTCTCTCTCACTTCGCCTGTCGTAAATTTTGCTCACGATATCCATCGTCTGCTCAAATGAAAATCTCTCTTGAACCTGCTGCCGTAAAAGACCGGTGATTGAATCGTTGAGCGCGATCGCCTCGTCGATTTTTGCGCTGGAACCGGCCTTATAAGCGCCGATTGAGATGAGATCCTGCGCATCCTTATACGTGGACATCACGCCCTTTAAGTACGACACCTTGCCGAGCGCGTCCCTTTCGAGCACATCCGGCATCAGCCTGCTGACGCTCTGCAGCACATCGATCGCCGGATAGTGGTTGCCGTTGGCGAGCTTGCGTGTGAGCACGATGTGCCCGTCGAGTATGCCCCTTACCGTATCGGATATGGGCTCATCCAGATCGTCGCCTTCCACCAGCACGGTGTAAAGACCGGTAATGGACCCGGTGCTGCACATGCCCGCACGCTCAAGCAGCTTGGGCAGAATCGCGTACACCGAAGGCGTAAACCCGCGCGATACGGGCGGCTCGCCGATCGCCATGCCAATCTCGCGCTGAGCCATCGCAAATCGCGTCAGCGAGTCCATCATCAGCATCACATCAAGGCCCTGACTGCGAAAGTACTCCGCAATCGCCGTCCCCACCATCGCGGATTTGAGACGCACAAGTGCGGGCTGGTCCGAGGTGGCAATCACAAGTATCGAGCGCTTGAGCCCCTCTTCTTTGAGGTCTTTTTCAATAAAATCGCGAACCTCGCGCCCTCTTTCGCCGATCAGCACGATCACGTTGATGTCCGCCGAGGTGTTTCTCGCGATCATGCCGAGCAGCGTGCTCTTTCCGACGCCGCTGCCCGCGAATATGCCGATTCTCTGCCCCTTGCCGAGCGTCAGCATGGAATCGATCGCCTTGATGCCGAGCGGCAGCTTTTCCGTGATGCGCCTTCGCTCCAAGGGGCTTGGCGGGTTGTTCATAATCGGATAATAGTCGTCCGGTTTAATCGGGCCAAGCTCGTCCATCGGGTTGCCAAGGCCGTCGAGCACGCGGCCCAGGAAAGCGTTGCCCACCGGAACTTTAAGCGCCCTGTTGTCGGAAACCACATAGCTGCTGGGCCCCACGCCCGACAAATCGCCGAAGGGCATCAGCAGCACCTTTTTTTCCTTAAAGCCGACCACCTCGGACAGTATGAACTTCGACTTGTCGTCGGTATAGATGCGGCATATATCGCCGAGCCGAGCGGAAAGGCCTATGGCCTCTACCGTCAGACCGTAAATCTGGCTGACCCTGCCGCCGTATTCAAAAAAATCCTTATCGCTAAGCGCGCTTTTTAAGCGCTGCGTTTTTGCGAACATATCACTCAACCTGCTCGCTTAAAAACTGGCCGATCTTATTAAGCTGCATCGGTACGCCCGCGTCGACGATCTCGCTGTCGGCCTCAATGATGCAGCTTCCTTTGGGCAGGCTTAGGTCGGCGACCACTTCCACGGACGCAAGCTGTGCTTCATCACGAAGCCACTGCCCGTCGTCACTGAAGTATTTCTTGCAATCTTCCTTGCTCACATACAGCGAAAAATCATCCGCATGCCGGATACTGGCGACCGCCCTTTTGACAATATCTTTAAACACATTATCGTCTGCGTCCATTTGCAGATTCACAATTTTTTCGGCAACATCCATAGCCAGCGACAGAATATCGGATTCGAGCGTCTGATAAAGGTTCTGCCGATAGCTTTCCACGCGCGACAGCACACCTTTGACCTCCTCGTTTTTGGCCTTAAGCTCAGCCGCCGCCATCTGTCTGCCCTCCGCAAGCCCCCGTTCATAGCCTTCGCTTTGCGCCGCCTCTTTGATCTGCTCCGCCTCAACACGCGCGTTGTACAGTATCTGCTGCGCCTTTTCGTTGGCGGCTTGTATGTGCTCGCGCGCGAGCTCCCGCACGGCCGGCGGAAGCTGTTCCTCATCCTCCACACTGAGAATTTTCCCGAGGATCTTTTCTTCGCGCCGAATCGTCTCCTTCGGTGTAATGACGATAAACGACCGGTTAAGATTCATATTGTCAATCAGCGTTTTATCTATCTTATACAATCAGCTCATCCCCCGAATTGCGTGCAATGATAATTTCACCTGTGTCATCCAGCCTTCTGATGACATTGACGATCTTCTGCTGCGCCTCTTCCACATCTCTGACTCTGACCGGCCCCATGTATTCCATATCTTCCTTTATCATTTCCTGCAGACGCTTGCTGATGTTGTCGAATATCACCTTGGCCACCTCGTTGGTGGCGCCCTTAAGCGCAATGGCGAGATCGCGGTTGTCGATCTCCTTGAGCACGCGCTGTATCGACTGGTTGCCAAGCTTGACGATATCCTCGAATATGAACATGCGTTTTCTGATCTCTTCCACCAAATCAGCGTCCGATTCTTCGAGCGCCTCAAGCAGATGCCGCTCTGTGCCGCGGTCCACGCTGTTCAAAATGCTCACGAGGCTGTCGATGCCGCCCGTGATGGTCTGATCGCCGACGCTCAGCGTCGACAGCTTTTTCTCAAGCACGCGTTCGGTTTCTTTGATGTATTCCGGCGATGTGATACCCATATTCGCGATGCGCGCAATCACGCTCGTCTGTTTCTCAAGCGGCAGCGCAGAGAGTATCTGCGCCGCGTTCTTGGGGTCCACATACGAGAGTATCAGCGCGATCGTCTGCGGATGCTCCCCCTGTATGAAGTTTAGCACCTGCGTGGTGTCTGCCTTGCGTATAAAATCAAAAGGCTTCACGCGAAGTGACGCGGAAAGCCTGCCGATCAAATCGTCGGTACGGCTCTGTCCGAACGCTTTGTTTAAAATGTCGCGCGCGTAGTCGATACCGCCCTCGGAAATATACTTGCGCGCGATGCACATCTGCATGAACTCATCGACCACCGACTCCTTGACCTCGGGGTCCACGCGTCTCATGCTAGTGATGCTCAAGGTGAGCTGTTCCACCTCGTCTTCGGATAGATATTTAAATATTTTTGCGGCATAGTCCTTGCCCATCGTGATCATGAGAACAGCCGCTTTTTCTTTTGTGGTGAGCTTTTCACGCGCCATAGCTGTTCTCCTAATCCTCGTTCAGCCAGTTTCGCAGCAGATTTGCCACGGATTCCGGGTTCATGCCGATATAATCTTCGAGTATCGAAAGCTTGTTGTCCGTTTTTTCAAAGTCCTCCAGCCTAATGTCATCGAACGAAGCCTGCGGCACTCTTTCCTGGCCCGGAATGATCTCTTCGTCGGCGATATACTCAAACCCGCCCTCGACCGGCACGGGCTCCGGCTTCTTTTTGAACATGCGGAAAATCATGAAGAGGAATATCATCACGATCAGCACTGTCACGAATATGATCATCAGGCGCGTCGTCTCCGCGCTTTGCATGCTGTCAAGCATGCTCTGCTGCTCACTCAGGGCATCCTGCACTGCCGTGTCGTCAACCGGCGCAAACGGCAGCGACATCACCGTGATGTGCTCCTGATCCACACCGATGGCTGTGGACACCAGCTGCTTGAACTCCTCCGAAAAATCGTCCACCGCGTCGCTGTTGATAATAACCGATATGGATAATTCCTCGAATTTCCCCTTGGCTTCTACAATCTGCTGTGTGGTTTTATTGAGTGCGTAGTTGGCCTCACGCGAGGCCTGATAATATGCCGAATTATCAGCATCTTCTTTAAGAGCATCCAGATACTGAGACGCGGTGCCGTTCGCATCAATACCGGCGACATTGCCGTTTGCGTTGTTCTTGATTTCCTCAACAAGCTCGTTCACATTTTCCTCGAGCCCTTCCGTACTGCCGGCAGGCGGCGAGAACTCCACGGATTCGGTGGTCTTTGAATCGAAATTGAGCTTAACGTTGACCGTGGCCTTGACGTTTTGCTCTCCGACAACCGCCGACAGCAAATTGATGACTTGCGCTTGCATCTGGCTCTGATAGGCATCCTGCAGCCCCATCTGTGTATCCACCCCGCTCATGACATCGTCGCCGTTACTTGAATACACATTCATTTGCGAGTCCACGATGCGCACATCCTCGGCAGACATGCCTGAAACGGCGCCCGTGACCGTTTCGGCCACCGCCTTTGCTTCGCTGTTGGTCAGCTTTTGGTTGTTTTTCAGCGTGAGCGTCACCGAGGCCGTCGGCTTGGTCTCGTCATCAGACAGCACATACGAGCTGTCTTCCCCGAGATCAAGCAGCACCATTGCATTTTCCACTTTGTCCATCTGCAAAATGTTCTGCTTGATATATTCCTGCAGCTGCATCTGCCAGTATTTGCGTTTTTCCATATCCGTCACGCCGAGACCCGACGCGTTCTGGAAGATTTCGTTGTTGTAGCCGCTGCTCGGGTATCCTTGGGCCGCAAGCTCCATTTTCACGCTCGATGCCGCACTCTCTTCCACGAGTATCGTGCCGGTGCCCTGCGGTTTGTAGTCCGCGCCCATCTCATCCAGAGCCGTCATCACTTCGCCCGCTTCCGCGGCGCTGCCGGAAAAGACGACCACATAATTTTTCTGATTTAACACAACGGAAACAACGATAAGAATGGCAATGAGTATGGCAATCAGCACGAACAAACGTACCTTTTGCCCTTTGTTCATTTTTTTGAATGCTTCTGCGATCTTTGCGGGTATTTTTGTTAGTGCGTTTGCCATATTTCTTCCTAAACCATAAAAAAATATATATTATATAGGGGAAGCCAACTTATTAATAAACTTTTTCGTGCCGATGAATCATTTTTTTGTTAAGTCTACGCGAAATGTGACGATATATCAAGTGTAATAACTAAGCTGGTAATACATTGGCGCCGTAAAACCGGCACGGTTGTTGCGCAAAGAGCATGGATGCTCAATAAAAAATTTCATGGAGGAAATAATAATGAGAATCAACAACAACATTATGGCGATGAACACTCATCGTCAGTACGCGATCAACAACAGCAACGTTGCGAAATCGACTGAAAGACTTTCTTCGGGCCTCAAGATCAACCGCGCCGGTGACGATGCTGCCGGTCTCGCGATTTCCGAGAAAATGAGAGCTCAGATCCGCGGCCTCAACATGGCTTCCAAGAACAGTGAAGACGCGATCTCGCTTGTGCAGACCGCTGAAGGCGCGCTCACAGAAACGCACTCCATTCTTCAGCGTATGAACGAGCTGTCTGTCCAGTCGGCTTCCGACACCAACGAAGGTATTGACCGTAACGCTCTGCAGGATGAGTTCGACGCGCTGCGCAGTGAAATTGACGACATTGCCACCAAGACCACGTTCAACAACAAGAAGCTGCTCGACGGCACATTTGGCTACACGTATTCTGTTGACACGTCAGCTGCATCTGATGTGTACGAAGGAGTTCTCGGAATCACCAATATAGCTATTGAAGGTTTTTCCGCAGGCAATGCGATTGCCTTCACGGCCGGAACAGACAGCATCATAGCCACATTGGGTTCCGACCCTACTTATACGGCTACGGTAACTGATGCCGATGGTTCCGGAACATACACCTTCAGCCTGCAGAACGCCGCCGGTGATGTCGCTGGTACTGTGACGATCCAAAAAGGCAGTGGTTATGCAGAAGGTACTCTCGTTGGTGATTTTGCATTCACCGTGAGCGGCACAAGCGCTTCGGTTCAAACGGGTTCAAACGAAGGCGAAACACTCAGCATCTCAATCCTCGATATGAGTGCCGAAGGTCTTGGCATTGATGGAGCCAACATCTCCACGCAGACGGGTGCAGCTCAGGCAATCACCACGATTCAGGGCGCAATCAATTCGGTTTCCACAACGCGTTCCAAGCTCGGCGCCATTCAGAACCGTCTTGAGCACAAGATCAACAACCTCGACACCTCGGCCGAGAACCTGCAGGCTGCCGAAAGCCGCATCCGCGACATCGACATGGCCAAGCAGATGACTGAGTTCACAACTCAGAACATACTGGTTCAGGCCGCGACGGCAATGTTGGCTCAGGCGAATTCCGCGCCGCAGAACGTGCTCTCGCTGCTTAAGTAATCTCATTCAAACGGGCCTTCGGGCTCTTGAAAAAAACAGGCGCCAAAACAGCCGCCGGGGTATCCCGGCGGCTGTTTGTATTTCACAGACACAACGGACCTTTCATGCATATAAACTTTTTTGTAAAGTTTTGTTTGAAACTGACGATATAATAAGTGTCAAGATGTTTATTATGCTGGTGCCGTTATCGCAGCGGCTCACAAGGGTACAGAAGCCTCAATAACAGTATCATGGAGGAGATTTATAAATGAGAATCAACAACAACATTATGGCGATGAACACGCATCGTCAGTACGCCACCAATAACAACAAAGTGGCGAAATCGACTGAAAGACTTTCTTCGGGCCTCAAGATCAACCGTGCCGGTGACGACGCTGCCGGTCTCGCGATTTCCGAGAAAATGAGAGCTCAGATCCGCGGCCTCAACATGGCTTCCAAGAACAGTGAAGACGCGATCTCGCTCGTGCAGACCGCTGAAGGCGCGCTCACAGAAACGCACTCCATTCTTCAGCGTATGAACGAGCTGTCTGTCCAGTCGGCTTCCGACACCAACGAGAACATTGACCGTAACGCGCTGCAGGATGAGTTTGACGCGCTGCGCAGTGAAATTGACGACATTGCCACCAAGACCACGTTCAACAACAAGAAGCTGCTCGACGGCACATTTGGCTACACGTATTCTATTGACACGTCACCTGCATCTGATGTGTACGAAGGAGTTCTCGGAGTCACCAATATAGCTATTGAAGGTTTTTCCGCAGGCAATGCGATTGCCTTCACAGCCTTAGGAGGCAACATCACGGCCACATTGGGTTCCGACAATACTTATACGGCTACGGTAACTGATGCCGCTGGTTCCGGATCATACACTTTCAGCCTGCAGAACGCCGCCGGTGATGTCGCAGGTACTGTGACGATCCAAAAAGGCAGTGGTTATGCAGCCGGTGCTCTCGTTGGTGATTTGGCATTCACTGTGAGCGGTACAAGCGCTTCGGTTCAAACGGGTGCAAACGAAGGCGAAACACTCAGCATCTCAATCCTCGATATGAGTGTTGATGGGCTTGGCATTGATGGTGCCAGCATCTCCACGCAGGCGGGCGCAGCTCAGGCAATCACCACGGTTCAGGGCGCGATTAATCAGGTTTCCTCAACGCGTTCCAAGCTCGGTGCCATTCAGAACCGTCTTGAGCACAAGATCAACAACCTCGATACCTCGGCCGAAAACCTGCAGGCTGCCGAAAGCCGCATCCGCGACATCGACATGGCTCAGCAGATGACTGAGTTCACAACTCAGAACATACTGGTGCAGGCCGCGACGGCGATGCTGGCTCAGGCGAATTCCGCGCCCCAGAACGTGCTCTCGCTGCTTAAGCAGTAAGACTGCCCGGCAGACATCAAAACAAACAATCAGCCGCCGAGACCATCTCGGCGGCTTTTTTGTGCTTTCACGGTATAATCATGTATCGCGTTAGGGCGCGTGTCCAGAGCCTGCCTCTTTGGGTAGGCGCGCCTGCCTTGCTCTTCAGCTTGAGGTTTCGCGGGCAGCCATACCCCATTCGGGGCACAAGCTGAGACTCGTCATTCCTTGTTTCCAAGGACAACAAAAAAAGAGCCCTGGCTTCAAGGCTCCTGTTCAGCTTGTTTTGGTTTGGCAAATGATATAGCGGGCGTCTTCGAGGCTTCGCGGTTCAAATCGATGGTCTCCACGAGCAACTCCTTGCGGTAGATGCGCATTTCCTTGGGCGCTTTGATGCCGATACGCACGCGATCTCCCTCTATCGCGAGCACCTCAATCTCAATATTCTGGTCAAGCGCGATCCCCTCACCCGTTTTTCTCGACAGCACCAGCATTATCTTCGCCCTCCTTGGCTAAGTTCTTCATAATCGCTTCATAAATCGGCATGCGTATGGGCATCGTCTTTGCATCCACGATGATCTGCTTGCCGATCCCTTTGACTGCGTTGATCACAATGGGCGCCGCGAGGTTCACCGTCATTTTATCAATCGGCTCGGGAATCACAACCACGTTCATAATGAGCAGGTCGTTCTGGCTCTGTACAAAAAGCTCGTCGAGCTCGTTATCACGGATGTCGATATAGTAATCATCCAATATCTCAAACGTGAGGATAACCGGCAGCGCGATATACTTGTTCTCCGTAGACTGAAGCCAGTAAATCGGCTTGGTCTGCCCCACCTCAAGAATAATAAAATTATGCAGATCCTCAAAGCCCGGAAGCCCCTGCGGAAATTCAATCAACTTGCTGTCCTTTGTGTCAAAAGTCCCAAAACGGTCCGTATCAATCAGCACTGGAAAGCCCTCCTTTTCTCCTGCCTATTTTAGAAAATCCATCAGCGAAAGCTGGATAATATCGCTGCCGACCTGCAGCGATGCCTGATACACCATCTCCGCCATTTTATAGTTCATGATGGCATCGGCCTCATCCACGTCTTCAATCTTGGATTTACGGTCGGTATACGTCAAAACATCATCCTCAAATCGGTTCTGTATGAGCTCAAGCCGGTTTGTCTTGCCGCCGATTTCCGCTTCAATCGACAGCACATTGCTTTGCGCATCCTGAATTTTCGTGATATATCCGCTCAATTCATCGGGCGACGCATCGCTGTTCAGCGCGTTGTAGAAATTATCGAGCACGGTGTAAAGGTTGTCATCGCCTGTACCGAAAAGCTTTGCGCCGTTGATCGATATGCCGAGCGTGATGTTAAAGCCCACTGAATAATTGATGCTGTCATCCGCCATGTCAACAAGCGTTGCATTCGCTTCGTCTGTCAAATCAACCCCATTATACAGAATATTTCCTGACGCATCCACTTCAAAAGGCGCGTTGGTCACGTTGTAGCCGCCAAAGATGTACTTGTCACCCGATTTTGCGTTGCCGATGGTCATCAGGTGATCACGAAGCTGGCCAATCAGCTCTGCCGCCGCAGCCTTATCCTTAGGATCCATCGTGCCCGTTGACTGGTTGACCGCGGTCTCATAGGCGGATTTGAGCACCTCATTAAGCTCAAGCACCGAAGATTCCGTTTCGTCAAGCCACGAAATCGCTTTATCCACATTCTTCTGATATTGCTCAGTCTTATATAATTTTGTGCGTATCTGCATGCTCGAAATCGCACCGATCGGGTCGTCCGAAATCTTGTTGATCCGTTTGCCCGTGGCCATCTGCTGCTGCATATCGCCCACAGAACCCAAGTTGTTGTTGATATTCTTTAAGTAGTTGCTGAGCAGCATGCTATTCGTGACTCGCATTGCCGTTTCTCCTTTCTACGCTTACAAGCCGACCTTGCCCGTACGGTTGATCAATATCTCAAGCGCCTCATCCAGCGCCGACAGCACACGCGATGCTGCACTGTACGCATGCTGGTATGTCATCATCTGAACCATCTCTTCATCGAGCGACACGCCGGAGATCGATTCCTTTCTTTCCGCCAGATTATCCACAATGGCCTGCTGGCTCGTGCTCAGCGTCTCTGCCGTGGAACTCGCGATTCCGAGCTCCACTGCCACGCTGTGCAAATACTCTTCAAAGTTGCCGACATCGGCCATATCCGTCCGGGAGGACAGCTCGGCAAGTGTGAGCGCAATTTCATTGTTGCCCGAATTCGTCGCCGTCACCGTCACACTCGATGCGGCGATGTTTCTGACGCTCGTAAGCACCGCGGCAGACAACGACAGGTTTCCCGCTGTGATATCGTCGTATCCGCCCGGGGGCACCTCAAAGAAATCAACACCTGTCTTTGAGGGCGCCGTGTCAATCGGCTTGGTATGGCCCGTCTCATGTATGGCGTTAAACTCTTCGGCAAGGCTTCTGGCGAGCCTGTTCAAATTATTAATAATATACGGTATGCCGATGTTGCTGCTTGTGCTGCCGTCCCGTAAGTTTTTGTAACCCATCAGCTTGCCGTCGGTATAGTTAAAATCAGTTGTTGTCCCTTCATAGTATATATCGTAAAGACCCGTCGTGGGATCGGCAGAGGTTGTCAGCAGCTTGGTGTTGGTATGGTTAACCAATTGGACACCCTCGCACTCCACAATCAAGTGGTTGTCCGCATCCACATGGTAATCGATATTGATGAGCTGAGATAAATCGTCGAGCAGCAGGTTGCGTTTGTCCCGCAAATCGTTGGCCTGCTCGCCTGAAAGCTCGTAACTGGATATCTGCTCGTTGTAGCTCGCAATCGACTTTAACAAATCGTTGACATCGGTGACTGTGACTCTCATATTCTCATTGTACGTATCCTGCAGACCGGTCAACTGATTATAATAGTGATGAAATGATTCGATCATTTTTTGCGCATTCTGCTGCACACTCGTGCGGAACTCATCGTTGACCGGATCGCCCGAAAACTCACTGAGACTTTTAAAAAAGTCCGCCATCGATGTTTTAAGGCCATTATTGGAGAGCTCGTTTATCACCGTTTCAATGTAATCAAGTTCCTCTGCCTTTGTGGTGTAATTGCCGAGCGTCGCGTTCTCATGGCGGTACTGCCTGTCAAGATAATCGCTGCGGATCTGGTCGATCATGGTGATCTCAACGCCGCCGCCGATCGTCCCTTTGTTGACCTTGGAGATACGGGTCAACCCATTGCTCGGATCAATGCTGTTCTGTATGATGCGCTGGCGCGTGTATCCGACAGTGTTGGCATTGGCAATATTGTGGCCTGTCAGGCTGATGCCCTGCTGGCTCACGCTGAGTCCCGTTTTCGCAATTTCCAAACCGTAAAATAAGCTCGACATCTATTTCACCTTCATATCGACCGGTCAATCAAATAGGTCAATTCTTCTTTGTCGTTCATTTGCCCGACATTCGAGTATGTGCTTAGCGGGCCGGCATGCCCCGCCAGCAGGTTCACGCAAAAGCTCGCATATTGAAGCTGCGTCTCAATGAGTCCCTTGTTCGCCTTGTTGCTGCTTTTCAGCTGCGCAACGACATTTGAGAGTTCGTCGCGGATATTAATAAAATCAGCGCGCAGCTCTCCATCAAGCAGTTCGATCATGTCGGATAGACGCATCGTATTTTTGGGTCTGTGGCTCAAAGCCGCCGCCTTGCCGATCAAAGCCTCGCGCTCGGCTTCCAGCTGTTTTATTTTTTTGAGTGCGGTCAGTTCCCGGGCCACAATAAGCTCCAGACCCTGCACATCGCTTTTGAACAGCACTTCTTTTTTTTCGGCGGCTAAAGCCAGCATCTGCTTATATTCGACTGTCTCCAGCTCAAGCACCGATTTGAGCGCACCCAATACTCTGATCACTCAATAGCCTCCCCGGTTACTGTCCGATAATCTTTTGAGCCACCTTAATGCCCGAAACGGAGTAAGTCCCATTCTTGATCTGCTCCGTCACCTCATTGATGTGCTCAACCTGCTGCGACGTCCGCGTATCCATCAGCTCCTGAGCTGCCTTAAGCGCTGCCGAAAACGTCTTTGCGCCGTCTGTCAGCTCCGTTTTGTCCGATACGGATGGCCTCTCCTCCGCCGCCATTTTCGGCCGAACGACATACTGTCTGATAAGCTCGCTCGGGCCAATAGAATTGACTTTCATATATCATCACCTCAGAATTTAATTACCTGTCATGAACATTGACGTGCATTTTCCCAAGCCCTGTCGGGTGGCTCTTTTTCTGCATTGCGTCACTGAGCGAAGAACTCAGTTCTCTTTCCAGCTGTTTCTTGCAAGACTCGCAATACCTTCCGGTCATGATCGAGCGCCCGCAGCTTTCACAGAGCAGCATACCATTGCCATCCGTGATTGAAAGACGGCCTTCCTTCAAAAAATAGAATATATCCTTCTCAGGTACGCCCGTCTCCTGCGATATCTCCACCGCGTTTGCCATAGGATGCTCGTAAATGTATTCCTTCACCAAATCAAAATTATTCTCGAGCTCTTCCATGCATGTCGGGCAATATGGCGCGTTGCTCATCGATTGGTACAGCCTCGCGCATTTTTTACATTGGCTAATTGCTACTCCCATTCATGAACTCCTGTTCTATCGCAAATTATAGACTTTTTCAGTCATATCGTTCCATGAAGTAATCGCACGCGATGCCAGCGTAAAAGCCCGCTGTGCGCGTATCAGCCGTGTCGTCTCCACCGACAGGTCCACATTGGATGCTTCCAGAACGCCCTGACGAACAGCAGCCGTCGATTTGACCGCCGCTCCGGAGGATGCAGATTCAATATAACACCCTTCACCCAAAAGCAGCAAGCCATCCTTGTTCGGAAAATCCGCAAGATTCAGTGTGCCAAGCTCCACGCCGTTCGCGGAGAGCACGCCCTGCGGGCTCAGCTTCACCGCCGAAATATCAGGCGGAAGATTGATGCGGTTCATATTCACGTCCAGCACATAGTTGCCGGACGGTGTGGTGAGATAGGCGTTGTCTCCTTCTCCCGAGACCGTGAAATCGCCGCTGCGCGTATACATAACCCCGCCATTGCCGTCCGAGACCGTAAAAAACCCGTCTCCGTCAATGAAGAAATCGAGCGAATAGCCCGTCATCTCCGGCTCGCCCAGCGTAAAATCCCTCGGTGTGGACGAAATCAGCGTGCCGCAGCCCTGCTGCAGATTCGCGGTGCTCTGCGTATTGGCCGGGTCGATCATCGCGGTATACAGCGCTTCCTTGAAATCGGCGCGCTGTCCTTTATACGCGACCGTCTGGCTGTTGGCGATGTTGCTTCCGATGATGTTCACACGCTGCTGCTGTGCCTGAAGGCCAAGTTTGGCCGTATATAACGCCTGCATTGTTTAAACCCTTCCTACTTCGTTGACCGTTTTCTCAAGCGACTGGTCCACCATTGTCAGAACGCGCTGGTTGAAACTGAACGAACGCGTCAGCTCCATCATGCGAACCATTTCTTCCGCGGTATCCACATTGGAGGTTTCAAGATACCCCTGCTTGACGATTGTTTCGGCAGGTGTTCTCACCGGCTGATTCGTGGCGTTGGTATATAGATTGTTTGCGTTTTTGCGAAGGCCGTTTAAATCGTCAAACGAGGCGACCCTGACCGTATTGACGATCCGTCCGTCCACAATCACTTCACCCGCCGTGTTGATCGAGAAATCCCCGGTGCCCACGCGTATGTGCCCGTTCGTTCCGGCCACATAATAGCCGTCACTCGTCATGAGGTCGCCCTGGTCATTCACAAAAAAGTTGCCGTCTCGCGTATACATCTGCCCCTCGGGCGTCTCAATCACAAAAAAGCCCGTTCCTTCCAGCGCCAAATCGAAAGGGCGTGCTGTTTCTTCAAAACCGCTCTGGCTGAAATCCGTCACGACTTCGTCAATATGTATACCGTTATTCTGCAGCCCGATCTGGTTTGTTGCGCTGATCACATACGGATCGTTCAGCCGTTCCATCAGCACATCCGAAAACGAACGGGAAATCAGCATGTCTTTCTTGTATCCCGTTGTATCGACATTTGTAATATTGTTGGTCAGGACATCCATCCTGTCAGCCTGAGTTGCCATTGCCGAACCGGCAATATAGAAGCTGCGAATCATACGGCCTCCTTACAGTATTCCGGAACTCCAACCGGCAAGCACGCCGGTGATGACCCTTCATACTATTTATCGGTACATATGGCATCGCACTTTAGAGGTTTTATTTATCTTCTCCCGCTCCGGCTATTTTCATCGCGAGCGACACTTCTCTTAAAGAAATCCCGAGATGCTTGGCAATCTGGCTTTGATCCATACCGTTGGCCCGAAGCTCAATCACCTTGCTGCCTGTCTTCGACATTTTAAGCACCGGCACAGGCCGTTTGGTTTCGTCCGGCATGCTTATGGGCACCGGCACCACGAGATGCAGGCTTTCGGTACGCTCAGCCGCCGGCTCCTCATGCTTCTCGCAAACCGCTGCCGCCGGTTCCTTTATTTCGGCGGGCATACTGCCTGCCGCTAACGCACCGGCGAGCCTCTTGACCTCACCCAGCATTTCTCTCATGTCGCTTAAGTTTTTATCCGCTTCGCTTTGCGTCTCCTCCACGTACTCCTCAAAGCTGGCAAGCATATCCTCCACGTTCTGGTAGAGTGTAAAGAGCTTTTGTTCCTTGTCGAAGTCGGCTTTATCTTCACCGGCTTTTCTGCTCTTTTTCAGCACCCTGCCCAGCAGCCAGATCGTCACAGTCAACAGCATAAATACATACGTCGCAAACAAATAAGCCGATAAATCCATTTTTCAATTCTCCATTATCTTTTTTTCGGTATTCATGCCGGCCCCCTCATACATGCCCGCAAACTGCATCTTTGTTCTCATTTTCATCACCGCCTTGGAATGGATCTGCGAAACTCTCGATTCCGACACGCCAAGCACGGCGGCGATTTCCTTCAACGTCATTTCTTCATAATAATAGAGCGTGATGACCAGTTTCTCTTTTTCCGGCAGGTTGTCAATAATTCCGCCGAGTATCTCGACCATTTCCTTGCTCTCTACCTCTTCCTCGAGCGAACCGGACTGCGTCTGTATCGTCTGCTCCCACATGTCGTTCTGTATCATTTCCTCAAAATGAATGATGTTGAACATCTGAGACTTACCGAGTGTGCTTTGAATTTCCTCTTCGTCCATTTCCAGATGCCGGGCCACTTCCCCCTCTGACGGTTCCCGGCCGTACCTGTTCTCGAGCTCGTAGTATGCGTTGCTGATGGCCTTGATCTTGCGCCGCAGGCTCGTCGGAGCCCAATCCTGTTTGCGTATGCTGTCGATGATCTCGCCCTTGATACGCATCGCCGCATAGTATTCGAATTTGACGTCCCGCCGCAGATCGTATTTTTCGATGGCGTCCATCAGCCCCAAAATACCGCAGCTTAACATATCATCGTAGTTGCTGTACGCCTTGTACGTGGGCATCAGACGCAGCACAATGCTTCTCACCTGCGGCAGATAGTGCAGGACCAGCTGATTTTTCAGGTCGATCGTTTTTTCTTTTGCGTACCGTTCCCAAACCTGGTGCACATCGGAGCCTACGTTCATTTTCTCACTTCCCGGGTCCTCTTTTTTTCCTGGCGATAATCTGCTGGCGCATGATGAAACGGGCCAGGTACGTGCGGTCGTGCTGCGAACAGTTCAGAAACAGCAGCACCATGTTATGCGGATCATTGTCGTTAAACGGTCTTTCACATCTTAAGACTTCGGTTTTAAAAACACGGGTTTGCATATCCGGCAGCTTGATTTCAGCACTGATCGGCGTTCCGTTCGGAAAGCTCTGAAAACAGCTTAGCAGCATACCGTCTTCGGAAATATCAACCGTCTTGGCTTTATACGTTTTGGTTTGTTCTTCCTCATCACCATCCAGCCGTCTGAGCGTCACCGTCAGCATAATGGGCAAACGGAAGCTCTTGCGTCTTTGAAATTTCGTCACCTCGGTGACCGCTTCGAGCTCACACAGCTGAATATGGTTCTTGTTATACCAGTCGATAATCTTCGCCTCAAACGAGAATATACCGTTGGAGCGGTAGAAACAAATCTTCACGATATCATATCTTGTTAAAGGGATAGGTACCCCTTTTAACGTCGGATGAAACACCGTAAACTGATGATTCTCCGAGAAATCCTGAAGCTTAGTCTTGACGGTGAGATCACCGACCTGCAACTCCATGAGTTCACCAACTGTCACAATTTCGTCAAAATGCACAGTCACTACTCCTTCGTCAAATCGCTTCTCATAATAAATCTGTCTAAAAATCCGGCAAGTCCGGGCTTCCTGCGCTCGGGTACCGGAATATCAAGGAACACACTGACTATTTCATTGATGTCTGCCGAAGCCGCGCACGACGGATGGCTGACGAGTATCGGAACCTGCTTTTTCACAGCGCTCAGCATGTTGGGGTCCCGCGTTATCACGCCAAGCTTTTTTACCTTGATCTGCGTGTTCTTTTCCACAATGCGTATCAAACCGTCTATCACGGAGGAAGCTTCTCTTTTATCCTCAACCTTGTTGAGCACAAGGCTGACATTCGGGTGAACGCCCTGTTCATTGACGATCTTTAAAAGCGCATAGGCGTCCACCACTGAGGTTGGCTCCGGCGTGGTCACCAAAATCGTATCGTCACCCGCGTGAATCAGCCGCAGCGTGTTGTCGTTGATGCCCGCGCCCGTATCGAAAATGATCGTGTCGCATACGCTTTCGAGCGAAAGCACCTTTTCCACAATGCCCATCAACTGAGACGGCCCGAGCTTTGTCAGCTCATAAACGCCCGACCCGCCCGCAATAAACTGCACGCCTTCGAGTCCCGTTTCAATGATCTCCTCAATTTCCTTATGGCCCGCGATCACATCCGTGAGGTCGTACTGCGTTCTCACACCGAGCATCACATCAATATTCGAAAACCCAAAGTCGGTATCGATGATCAGCGCCCGCCGCCCGAGCCGATTTAAAGCGATCCCTATATTCAATGCGAGGCTGGATTTTCCAACGCCGCCCTTGCCGCTTGTCACGGTGACGATCTTCATCTGCTTTTTCTGCATGCCCATCAGCACGCGAAGCCTTTCCGCCTGATCCTTCATAGCACGACCTCATGGCTGCCCACGATATTTTCCGCCAGCATCGCGGGATCCACCTGGCTGATGTCATCCGGGACGTTCTGTCCCATCGTCATATATGACAGCGGCTTTTTCGCGTAATCCGCAATGTTTAAAATGTTGCCCCACACGCCCACTTCATCAAGCTTCGTGACGATCAGCTTGTAATTGGGTATGAACGAATAGTGGTTGATGATCTCCCGGCAGACCTTGCAGCCGGTGACGACGCTGATCACAAGATACACCTCGTCCACGTGGGCGGCGGCGATATACTCTTCGAGCTCCTTGCGGTAAGAAGGGTCTGTGACGCTGCGCCCCGCGGTGTCGATGAGTATCACATCCCGGTCCGCCATCTCCTCCACCGCGTCCTTTAAATCGCCGACATTGTACGCTGTTCTCATCGGTATATCCATGATCTCCGCATAAATGCGCATATGCTCCATCGCGCCGACGCGGTACGTATCCATATTCACAAGGCCGATGCTCATGTTCTGATCGAGCGCGAGCCGGCCCGCAAGCTTCACAAGCGTTGTCGTTTTGCCGGCTCCCGTGGGGCCCGCAAAGAGCAGCACGGTCTGCGCATATTTTTTCAGCTTGATCGGCATGGGCTCTCCGAGTCTGTCGATCACAAGCTGCTGCGCCACCGCTTTCATTTCCACCAGCTGCTTTTGGGATACGCTGTGGGTCAGCATCGCGATTTCCTTTGCGATACCGTCGCTCACGTCCCGATCCACCAATTCGTTATAAAGCCCCAGCACCTCTGCGGGCAGCGGGGTATTGTCTTCTTTAGAAACCGTACGGATACGGTTGGATATATCCGTCACCAACCCTTTGAGCGACTCGATCTGGGCCGCAAGCGGCGCGATCTTGCTATCGGCTTCGGGAGCCGGAGCGGCATCGGTTTCCACAGGCGCTTCGGGTGCGGGCGCAGCCTCCGGCTGGTATTTCGTCGGGTTCGGTTCAAAGCTTTTCTTGGGCTCATAGGCGGCCACCACCTCGAGGCCCTTTTTAAAAAGCCCCGCGATCCCTTTTCCGCGCACCACCTTGCTGTCGAGAATCACCGCGTCGGGGCCGAACTCTTTTTTTATTTTCTTCATCGCATCCTGCATGTCTCGCGCGGTAAATCTTTTTACAAACACCTATATACTCACCGTCCAGTCCGAAAAAATTTCTACGTTTGACTCGATTTCGTTATATGAGAGCACCACCAGCTCAGGATAGACCTGCGCCGATAAATTCTTTAAGTGCCTGCGTATCTGCGGCGACGTGATCATTATAGGCGCGATTCCGAGGCTCAAGAAATGGTCGACCCCCTTCTTTAAGCTGGCCAGCAGCAGCTGAATCTGAGAGGGCTCCATCGCCGTGTTGACCCCCTTGTCCGACTGCCTGAGGCTGCCCGATATAGCCTTCTCGGTGTCAGGATTCAGCGTGATCACGCGGGCTCTGCCGTCCGGAATGAAGTTTCTCGTAATCGCGCGCTTTAATTTCTGGCGCACATATTCAGTTAACACATCTGTGTCTCTTGTTATCGTACCATAATCGCCCAATATTTCCAATATGGAAGCGATGTCACGAATCGACACATTTTCACGCAGCAGATTGGCGAGCACCTTTTGCACCTCGCCGACTGAGAACATTTTCGGCACCACTTCTTCCACGAGCGCGGGCTGCGTCTTTTTCAGATTGTCGATAATCGTCTGGACCTGCTGGCGTCCGAGCAGCTCATCCGCGTGCCGCTTGATGATCTCCATCAGATGTGTGGAGATCACGGAGGGCACATCGATCGTCGTATATCCTTTGATCTCGGCCTTTTCGCGGTCCTTTTCGGCGATCCAGAGCGCGGGCAGGCCAAACGTCGGCTCCACGGTTTCAATGCCGTCGATGGGCTCGTCCACTTCCTCCGGCTTGAGCGCGAGATACCGCCCCAGCATGACTTCACCGTGCGCCACCTCAAGCCCTTTGATCTTGATCACATATTCCTTGGTCCCGAGCTGAATGTTATCCCGCAGCCGCACGATGGGCACGATGATGCCAAGATCGAGCGCGCATTGCCGCCGGATCATCACGACGCGGTCGAGCAGGTCGCCGCCCTGCGACGCATCCACGAGCGAAATGAGCCCGTACCCGAATTCCATCTCAATGAGATCCACATGCAGCAGTGCCGTGACGTTCTCGGGCTTGCGCTTCTCGGACGCGCTGATTTCCGCCTCCGACTGCAGCTCCGCCTCCTGCTTCCTCTTCTCGTTGCGGTTTCTGATGTAGCCGATAATCGGCAGCGCCGCAGCCAGAAGAAACAGCGGAATCTTCGGCAGACCCGGTATAAAGGAGATGAACAGCAGCATGGCGCCGAGTATGTAAAACACATACGGCTGGCTGAAAAGCTGCTTTGATAAATCCTGTCCGAAGCTTGTCTTGGTGGCCGCGCGCGTCACGATGATGCCCGTCGCGGTTGAAACAAGCAGCGCGGGTATCTGGCTGCAAAGGCCGTCGCCCACGGTGGCCAGCGTATAGACCTGAATCACCTGGTCGAAATCCATCGTTTTGCCGCCCACGCCGAGCACGCCGACGAGTATGCCGCCCACCACGTTGATGATCGTGATGATGATGCCCACGATGGCGTCACCCTTCACAAACTTGGACGCGCCGTCCATCGCGCCGTAAAAATCCGCTTCGCGCTGAATATCACCGCGCCGCTCGCGCGCCTGGTCTTCATTGATGATGCCTGAGCTCAAATCCGCATCGATAGCCATCTGCTTGCCCGGCATCGCATCGAGCGTGAACCTTGCGGCCACTTCCGAGACACGCTCGGCGCCTTTGGTGATAACCACAAACTGCACGATGACGATGATAAGAAAAACGACAAACCCGACAACGAGATTGCCGCCCACCACAAACGTGCCGAACGCTTTGATCACGTTGCCCGCGTCGCCGCCGTTCCCGAGAATCAGCCTCGTGGACGAAATGTTGAGCGACAATCGGAACAGCGTGACGATGAGCAGCATGGTGGGATATGTGGAAAAATCGAGCGTGCGCTTAGTATACAATGTGATCAGCAGAATCATCAGCGAAATTGTGATGTTTGTGATCAGCAGTAAGTCCATAACGCCCGGCGGCAACGGAATGATGATCAGCAATATGATGGCCAATACCAGTACAGCCACGAGAATATCTGTGATCTTCACGCTCGTCCTCCCTTTTTCTTCATTCGGAACACGTATGCCAGCACTTCCGCCACAGCCTTATACATGTCCTCGGGAACCTCGTCCCCCACCTCGCAAAAGAAGTACAGCGCCTGAGCCAGCGGTTTATTTTCCACGATCTCCACGTTCTCTTCCTTTGCTCTTTCCTTTATTCTCTGCGCGAGATAGTCCTTACCCTTGGCAACGACCACCGGCGCGGTGTTCTTTCCTTCTTTGTATTCGAGCGCAACCGCATAATGCGTCGGGTTCGTGATCACCACGTCCGCGTCCTTCACGGCCTGCACCATGCGCATGCGGCTCATCTGCCGCTGCTTCTGCGCGATTCTGCCTTTAATCTGCGGATTGCCTTCGGTCAGCTTATATTCGTCTTTGATCTCCTGCTTCGTCATCATCAAATCTTTGTTGTATTTCCACCGCTGATACATATAATCAAACGGCGCAAATATCGCAAACGCGATTGCGAGGTTGAACGCGACCGAGATGATGATATCCACAAAATCCGCCACGGCCACCGCGATATCCTGTCCCATCAAACCTTTGAAGTCTTCCATGTGCGCCTGATACTCGTTGTACGCGACCATCCCGAGTATCGCGATCTTGATGATCGCCTTGACAAGATCGAGCAGCGTTCTTGTAGAGAAAATGCGCTTGAGACCCGAGAGCGGATTGATGCGGTCGAATTTGGGTGACAGCGCCTTGGTGGAAAATATAAACCCCGACTGAACCACGTTGGTCACCAGCCCTGCCGCAAACGCCGCGATCAGTATCGGCGCCATAATGCCGATAAACATCCAAACAGCATCGCCGAACATTTTCGTAATCGCCGCCACATCAAATTTGTCGGGCGCATCCATGGTGAAAAAATACCGCAGCAGATCTTTTATGTTTTCAACGATCGTTTGCCCGAAAATGGCCAGCACTCCGAACATCACGAGCAGCGTCAAGGCCGTGTTGACCTCGACGCTTTTAAATATCTGCCCCTTCTCCCTCGCTTCCCGCTTTCGCTTCGGAGTGGCTTTTTCTGTCTTTTCCCCGGCTGACTGCGCGCTCATGGCGCAAGCCCCGCGATCATCTGATCGATGGACGCGAACATGCGCTCAAACAGCACATCGGAAAAAGACACGAACACCGGCAGTATTATGAGCAGCATCATCAGCCCCAGCACGATTTTCAGCGGTATACCCACCACAAATATGTTCATCTGCGGGATGGCCCGCACAATGAACCCAAGCGCCACCTCGCCGAGCAGCCCCGACGCGATAAGCGGCAGCGCCACACTGATCGCGAGAACAAACGAGAGCGCGAACACCTCGACCGCAGTCAGCCCCACAAGAGGATTCAGCGCCACCTGTCCCACCGGTATATGGCCGAAGCTGGCAACCAGTATCCTGATCAGATGCAAATGGCCATTGACGCCGAAGAACGATACCAGCAGTATGATGTTAAAAAGGTTGCCGCTCACCGGCACGCTGATGTTCGAGTTCACATCGAACACGTTCACCATACCAAAGCCCATCTGCATGTCCATAATCTGCCCGGCCGTCTGCACCGCCGAGAAGAACAGCGTGGTCACATACCCGAGCACCAGCCCGAAGAGCAGCTCCTTGACACACATCAGCCCAAACTCGACCACCCCGCTGTAAGCGACCGGCGCAGCCGCCGGGCTGGCCGCAAAAACGGCGTAGGTGATCGTGATGCAAAAAGCGATCTTCACGATATTGGGCAGCGCCTTTCTGCCGAAAATGGGCGAGGCCATCAGCAGCGAGCTCACCCTGATCAATATCAGTACAAAATAATCGATGTTGGCCGTCACCGAGCCGAGTACCTGTTCCATCTGTGCCTTCTATTTCAGCATCGTATCCACATAGCCGTACATACGGTGGGTGAAATCCGTCAGATTGGTCAGCATCATGCCTCCGAAAATGAGCATCACGATCAAAATGGCCACGATTTTGGGCACAAAGGCAAGCGTCTGCTCGTTGATCTGCGTCGTTGCCTGAAATATCGAAATGATAACGCCCACCACCATCGCCACGATCAGTATCGGCGCGGAAACCGTAATGATCGTCATCACGCCGTCCTGCATAACGGTGATAATCTCCGCTTGATCCACCCTTCATGACCTCCCTTACTTTTAACTATCAGTGACCGCCGATGCGCCGCTAGTTGAAGCTGGCAATGAGCGTTTGTACCGTCAGCGTCCACCCGTCCACGAGCACAAAAAGCAACACCTTAAAGGGCAGTGATATTACGATGGGCGGCAGCATCATCATGCCCATTGACATCAGCACGCTCGCCACAATCATATCGAGCACGATAAACGGAATATACAGCAAAAACCCGATCTCAAACCCGCGTTTGATCTCGCTTGTGATAAAGGCGGGAATCAGCGCCGTGTTGGACACCTTCTCCACGTCTACGAGGTCCTTGTCCGCATCGGAAACGGATATAAAGTAATTCAGATCGCCTTTGAATGTCTGCCTGAACATGAAATCCCTGACGGGCTCCATCGCTTTCTCGAACGCTTCGTCCTCGGTGATCTCGTTCGCAATATACGGCTGGTAAGCGTTCACGTTGATGTCGTTGATCACAGGAGACATCACGAAAAACGTTAAAAACAGCGCGAGGCCGATCAGCACCTGATTGGGCGGCATCTGCTGCAGCCCGAGGCCGTTTCTGACCAAAGACAGCACGATGATGATCCTTGGAAAGCACGTCAGCATGATGAGTATGGACGGCAGCAAAGACAGTATCGTAAGCAGCAGCACGATGTCCACCGTGTCGCCGCGGTCTCCGAGCAGCCCGCCAAGAACACCGCTGCCGTCATTGGAACCGGAATCCGTTCCCGTTTCGTCCGAGCCCGAAATCGCCGAGCAGCCCGCCATTAAAAAAACGAGAGACAGGCAAAGGACGACGGCAATCATGATTTTTATTTTAAACCGACGACGCCGCCGTTTTTGAGACGGCGGCTGTGTGACAAGATTATTCATCCATTCCCTCTTTGTCATGGGTTTTTGAGTTTTTTCGTCTTTCTATTGCACGCGTAATCTGATCGATATAATCGCTCTCGACGGCATCCCGCGGCTCCGGCGGTTTGTTTTTGCTTATCCTCGCCTCTCGCCTTGCTTTCGCGAGCTCACCGGGTGCTTTTCGCGCGTTTGATAAGATCTCGGCAAATTTAGAAAGTGAACCTTTGGTGTTTGGGGGCTCGTCCTCAGCTTCCGCCGCTTCGCCGACATCCACTTCTCCGAGCGAATTGATGCTTTGATTGGTGACGCCGATCAGCATGCTTTTGTCTCCGACTCTGACCAGCATCAGCATCTTATCCTTCGCGATGCCCATGCGGTCAAGAACCACGATATGCCTGCTTTTTACGATGCGCCTTGCTTTTCCGGACAGATATTTTGTCGTAAAATAAGCCGCCAAAAGAACGGCTACCATGACGATAATATAAAAAAGCGTAGACCAGATATTGCCCCCCATAGAGATCCCCCTTCAGTCTACACTTTAATAACCATAATTGAATTGTGTGAAACAGATTTTATACTGCCAGAAATTACACCTGCATGTTCATCACTTGATTGTAGGCGTTGATCACTTTATTCCTGATCTGTATCGCGAGGTCCAGCGCAATCTCGGCTTTCTGAGCCTCGATCAGCGGCGTGTGCAGGTCGTCCGTCTCACCCGTCAGCAGTGCGGCGTTTTCAGTCTCCGCCGTGCTTTCCGCCTCTCTCGCGCTGTTGATCGCGTCGCTCAATATGTCTGTAAAGCTGCTTTCACTCTGCGTTTTGCCGGTGCTGCCGACCGAATCGATGCCGGCCAGACCGTTGCCGATCCCACTGATCTGCATGCGTCATCACCTCTTTCTAGCCGCTGATCTCCAGCGCCTTTATTGCCATGCTCTTGGTCGCGTTGAGCGCCGTGACATTCGCTTCGTATGACCGTGTCGCGGACATCATGTCGATGATCTCTTCGGTTTCATCCACATTGGGATAGGCCACATACCCTTCCGCGTTCGCGTCGGGATGCGACGGATTGTATTCATACTCAAAATCGGAGGCGTCCTCCACAATGCCTGTGATCATCACGCCGCCGCCCGTGGCTGAATGCAGCGCGTCCGAGAACGTGGCGGGCCTTTCACCCATTGTAACCACCCGTCTGCGATACGGCTCGCCGTCCGCGGTGCGCGTGGTATCCGCGTTGGCGATGTTTTCGCTGATCACATTCATGCGCATGCGCTGGGCCGTCAAGGCCGAAGCGCTGATATCAAACGATGATAAAAATCCCATGATCCATTACTCCACGTTGTTAATCGCCGCGCTGAGCTTTCGAAACTCACTGGAGACCTGCTCAACCAGCGTATTGTATAGAATCGAATTCTTTGCGAGTTCGGCGTTCTCATAATCGATATCCACATTGTTGCCGTCCAGCCCCTCGGATGTATCCGTATTCGTATGAATGGCGGACGTCATACCCTGCGAGGAAAATTTGGCTTCTCCCTCTTGCGCGGCCTCTCCGGCAAAGCGGTCTTCGTTCATCGCCGCTTTAAAAGCCTCCTCGAAATTCACGGACGAGCTTTTGAAATTCGGCGTATCCACGTTGGCGATGTTGTTGGTGATCACCTGGTTTTTGAGCCAGGCCGCATCCAGCCCGTTTTGGAGCATATTCACATTGTTAAACAACTTATCGATCATCGGTTCCGCGCCCCCTATAAAGCCGCATACTGGTTATAATACTTCAGCACCTTGTCCACATAGCCGCGCACGCCCTCGGAAATCCTTGCGTACTGTGCCGGATCGTCCGCGTTCGTGATGTCAAGCCCGCCGATGCGTCCCGGCCCCGTGTTGTATGCCGCGAGCGCCAGACGCACATCCCCGAAACGGTCGAGCTGCTGCTTCAAATATGTGCTGCCGCCCATCACATTTTGATAAGCGTCGAACGAATCCGTCACGCCGAGCGACCTAGCCGTCCCCGGCATCAGCTGCATGAGCCCCTGCGCGCCGCAGCCCGACACCGCATCGGTGCGGAATGAGGACTCCACCTGTATCACCGCTTTGATCAGCGCCGGGTCAAGCCCCGTCTGCCGGGCCGCCTGACTGACCGCCGATTCGATTTCGCTTGTGGAAGCCGATACCGGAAGCGGCGAGCCGCTGCCCTTATAGCCCGCATAGGCGCTGTAAGCGCCCGGCACACCGGCAGTTTCCGTGCTGCCGAGCCCCATGCGCTGTTCCACTTCGTTTAATATATCCTCAAAGGCCCCCGATGCGCCGCCGACTTTCGCGGCTTTCGCTTCGAGCACGCTCTGGAACTTGCTGAGTTTTTGAATATAAATCCCTTCAACGCTGTTCATACATTCTATCTATCGTTTCTTTATGTCTTTTCTTTAGCGTTTTTCGTGGGCACGGCAACACCGGCTGTGCCAGTCGTAGATACCGCGGGCAATCGCGCCGAGCGGCATCTCCTTTTCCACCGCGCCGATCTTGTTGGCCACAGCGGGCATGCCGTAAACCACGCACGTTTTCTGGTCCTGCCCGATCGTGGACGCTCCGCTTTGCCTCATGGCGAGCAGCCCCTTGGCGCCGTCGCTGCCCATACCCGTCATAATGATGCCTAAACGATTAATACCCTGCAATTTGGCAACCGAATTAAACAAATAATCGACAGAAGGACAGTGGCCGCTGATTTTCTCGCCTTCCCGGCATTCCACCACAAGACCGCCGCCGCGCTTGACCACGCCCATGTGCAGCCCGCCCTCCGCAATCAGCACGGTGCCGGGCCTCACCTCATCCCTGTCCTTGGCCTCTTTGACCTCCATCGCGCAAATGTTGTTAAGGCGTTCCGCATAAAGCCTTGTGAACACAGGCGGCATATGCTGTACGATCACGATGCCCGGAAGGTCGCTCCCGAGCTCCCTTAATATGCTGAGCGTGGCTTCCGTTCCGCCCGTGGACGCGCCGATGGCGATGATGCAGTTTTTTAGCGGGCCACCCGTTTTTTCCAGCGCGGCGCTTCTTGCCGGGCTGTGCTTATACTGTCCCACCTTGGCGATCGACGCAATTTTGATTTTAACCGTCATCTCGGAAATGAACTGCAGCTTATCGCGCTCCGTTTTGAGCTCGGGTTTGGTGATGAAATCAACGGCGCCCGCATCAAGCGCATCGAAAACGCTGCTGCTGACCGCGCTGATGACCACGACCGGCAGCGGATACTGCGGCATCAGCTTTCTTAAGAACTCAATGCCGTTCATTTTTGGCATATTGATATCAAGCGTCATCACGTCGGGCTTAAGCTCTAATATCTTGTCCCTTGCTTCAAAAGGGTCGCCCGCTTTACCGACAATTTCTATCCCGGGATCGCCCGAAAGAGCAGACGAAATATACTCCCTCATGAACATGGAATCATCCACAACCAAAACTCTGACTGCTCTTGTGGCCATACGCGTCACCCTACCTTCTTATATACGGATGGAATCAGACTCTTGAATTGGAACTCTGCCCTGTCAACCGTTTCAGACTGCCCGACAAACAGATAGCCGCCCGGTTCAAGCGCGTTGTAAAACTTTTGTATCAGCGTCCTTTTGGTCTGATCGTTAAAGTAGATCATCACATTCCGGCAGAAAATCACATGAAACTTCTTCCTGAACGGGAACTGCCCCTCGATGAGATTGAACCGCCTGAATATCACCTCGTTTTTCAGCGTACCGTTAACCTGCCAGTTGCCATCCTGCATCTTGTTAAAAAAGTTCATCTTCCAGTTTGCCGGCACGTTTTTTAAGCATTCGTCGTCGTAGACACCAAGAATTGCCGCGTCCAGCGCCTTTAAAGATATATCCGTCGCCAGAACCTTGGTGTCCCATTTGCTTTTCTCACTGCCGAAATGATCCGCCAACAGCATCGCAAGCGTATAGGGCTCCTGTCCGGTCGAGCATCCGGCGCTCCAGGTTCGAAGATCGCGGTCCTTGACGGTTGCGCTCAGTTCATTCAGCACCTCGTCTTTGAAGTACTGAAAATGATCCCACTCCCGCATGAAATACGAGTAGTTCGTGGTCAGCCGGTTTAATATCTGATTGAGCTGCTCTCCCGTGGGGTCATTGAGCGCACAATCCAGAAAAGACGAATAGTCGCTGAATCCGCCCGCCATCAAATAATTGTTAAGCCGGCTCTCAATCAGCGTCCGTTTTTTAATGAGGTTGATTCCATAGTTCTTCTGCATGTAATCAACCAGCGTATAAAACTCTTTATCGTTAATCGTTATCATAATTGACCACGGGTGCAAAGAGGGGGGACATCTCTCCCTTTTCACCTGAAATATTTTTTAAAGCCCGCAAAAGAGCCTTTTTTCCGTATAAAAAACACGGCAGGTTATGCCGGTTTTTTGTTTGCTATTCGATTTCGCCGATCTCCTGCGTTTCCTGATCGTCGAAGAGCTTTTTGCAGTCAAGCAGCAGCGTGACCTCGTCGCCGATCTTTCCGATTCCGCGGATGTACCGGTTACGAATGCCCGATTTGTAGCTCGGCGGGGGCGCAATGTCCTCGTCCTCTATGCTTAAGACTTCGGCCACCTTGTCCACGATCAGGCCGACGACCATTTCCTCTGTATCCACCACGACGATACATGTCCGGTCATCGTATTCGATCGCTTCTTTATTGAATTTAAGGCGCATATCGATGACAGGAATGATTTTACCGCGGAGGTTGATGATGCCTTTGATATATTCGGCAACTTCGGGTATCTTGGTTATCTGCTGCAGGCCGATAATCTCGGTGACATATTCAATTTCAATACCGTAGATCTCTTCACCGAGATTGAATGTTAAAAACCGGCCGTGCTGAGTATCCTCTTCCTGCTCAAACAATTCGTTTTCCATGTTCATCATGTTTTCCTCCCTCAATATAGACTCTTCTTTGTTGTTACAAAAACAGATCCACCAACATTCCCCGAATGTCGTCCACCATTTGCAGCAGCTTTAAGTTGTCCTGCTGATCGGAAAGAATCTCTCTTGCGAGTTCCTCCAGCTTCAAATTGACATTTCGGATCACCAGAAAAACCTTGTGCCGCCCTCTCGCGTCGAATACGCTGGATTTGACACAGGCGAACGCGTTGCTGGCCGCTTCGCCCAGCAGCTCGCCGATCAGCATCCTGTATTCGGCAAATGCCTTGATATCGGCTTTTCCTTTTATCTTCTCTCCCTGCTTATAAATCTTCTCCTGAAGCTCCGCGAGATACTGCTGATACTGCGCCTCATTGAGCGTGGTCAATTGGCGAAAAAAAGCCATGCCCGAATCCGGGGCGGCCTGTCTGTCAACTGCCGTATAACGCTCCACATTATCGGTGACGATGTGGTTTACATCCGAAACTTTCATTGACTGTCTCCACTTTAGGCAGCTTACTTTTTCTCATCGAAATAAAAGGCGTCGTTCTTCAGATAAGCGCTTTTGTATGTGCCGATTCCTTTCTTCTTCCGGTTCAGATTTTTAAGTTCTTCCTTATACAGCTCAATTTTGCTCTGAGCAAGGTCTGTGTTGTGCTCGTCAAGCTGTATGATCTTAAGAATAATACCACGAATCTCTTGCTTTAAAACAACAATTTGAGCGTCCTTCACATCCGGCATCTGTTTTTCCATTTTCGAAAAGGCATCAATCTTACTGATGATGCCTTCACGCGCCTCAAGGCTTTTGGAAAATGCGTCGATATCATCGTTTTCGAGCTGGACACCGCATTGCTCGGTCAAGTCGCGCATTTTCGTCAGCCATTCTTTTTTTTGTTTCAAAATTAAAAGCAGCTGGTCGCCGTCATTGGGGCTCATTCTGTTTCCTGTCCGGCGGCTTCCTGTCCGGCCGTATAAAGACCGCCCTTATATTCTCTGTGAACCTGCTCCCACGCGTCGCGCAGACTGGACATGATACTGATCAGCGGCGCAATGCCGGCCGCATCTTTTGAAGCGTTAATGTTGACGATTTCATGATGCACATACTCATAAAGCTTTAACAGGTCCTGAGCGATGCCATAGCTTAGATCAAGGCCCATCATGAGTTCCATAAGGATATCCTGAGAGGCTTTCAGATGATCGTTGGCCGCTTCCATATTCTTATCACCGATTGTGATTTCGGCCAGATGCAGCTGCTTGACGGCCCCGTTAAACAGCATGATCACGAGCTCCATCGGGTTTGCCATCATCACGCTGTGTTTTTTATACTGTTGGTACGAATTAATCATAGCGCTCATTTTTTATCCTCTCCTTTGTATGTTCCGTGTTGTGTTATGATGAGCTGCCCGAGGAGAACATTTGGGCCAGCCAACTCGACTGGCTGTTCAGCTTCGCGAGGGCGGCTTCCATTGCGCTGAATTTCAGATACAACGCTTCCGATTTGGCGCTCATCTTCTCTTCGAGCGTATCCACCGTATCCTTGGAATCCGATATGCTGTCCTCAAGAGCTGCAAGCGAAACATCCGTCGCCCGGTCCGTATAGCTGAGCAATGCGGTCGACACGCGGGCCACAAAGCCCGATTCATTAAATTTCGTGTTGGCATCCGCTGATTTTGACGATTTCGTAAAAAGACTCGTGACGGCGTCCGGATTGGTTTCAAGCGCGGTCCTCAGCTTGTCCTTGTTGAGCGTGATTTTGGCACCGTCGTAATACGCCCCCGTCGCGAGCCCGATATCCGAAAGCTTCATGCCCGTTCCTTCTACGGTGGTATAAAGCGCTTTCCTGACCGTCGCCAGCAGCCCCTCAATGCCCGCATCGTTGCGGAGCATACCGCTTTTCGCCTTTTCCTCCCATTTCTCGACATCGCTGTCCGACATTTCTTCCTTTTGAGCGTCCGTCAGCGGCGTGTAAGCCCGATAAACATCCTCGCCGATCATATCCTGAAGCTTGCCGACGAGTTCGTTATATGAGTCAACGAATTTGGATATCTTGTCGACGATGGCATCGACGTTCTTGGTAACCGTAAACGAAATTCCCATGTCATTTTCATCGACGGGTTCATATTCGTTGTTGAGTGTATAGGTGATGCCATCGATTGTAAACGTGTTGCTGGACTTCACCACATCATAGCCGTCGATCTTGAGCTTCGCGTCCTGTCCGTTTTTGGTTTGCTGCTCAATGCCGATCGCGCCCGCAACGGTGTGGCCCTCTGCGTCCACGTATGAGAACATGTTTCCCGCCTTGTTTTCGATCTTGATCTCGCTGGCTCTGCCGGTTGTTTTGGAGGTGATTGTAAAGCCGTCCTTTAAGCTGCTGTAGCTGATCTTCACGCCCGCATCCGACGCGTTGATTTGGCTCATCATATCGTTGAGCAGCGTGTCATCGGCAAACGTAAAGTCAACGCCATTGATCGAAAACTTGACTTCATTAACTTCCCCATTCGGCTCAAAATCAAGCTCGGTCTTGAAGCTCAAATCCTTAAGTGCCGTGTTCATATTAATTTCAGTTGAAAAAACATCCTCACTGGATAGCTTTGCCGCCTCAGCCAGCTGCGTGATTCTGTTGATGGTCACCTTGCCTTCTGTGGCGCCAGAGCCGGCTTTTACCGTGACCGCGTTGGTGGTGGTCAGCATCGTCACATCAAACGCGCTGTAATTTGCAGGGTCATACATGTTTGTCGATTTGCCTGTGCTTATATTGTTATCCCGAAATGCCTTGATCAGCGAATTGACGGAGCGCAACGCATCAGCCTTCCATTGCATTTTTGTGGTGGCTTGATTTTGTTTGTCCAGCTTCGCCTGATATGTCGCCAGCATGCTCTTTACAACAGAATCCGTATCCATCCCGGAAGCCAGTCCGGTGACGCGGTTCGTTGCCACTGGTGTAATTGCCATTTTTACATACCTCCTTTTACCCTGAAAACCTTATGCATGGGCAAAGTAAGAAACTTTTGATAAACTCTTATTATATATCGACGTGATCGGCGTATAACTTGAGAGCTTACGGCCGGCCTGCGCCACCGTGACGCCGCGTTTTTCATCATACACGCCGTCCTTTGAGGGACAGACCACCTGCACATGCCCGTGCCCGCCCGAGTTCTGCCAGGCCGTCACCACGGGTCTGCCCGCGTTGGCGAGCGTTTGCGCCTGCTCCGGCGTCACCTCAAACCATCCGTAGTCGCCGCCATGCTGATGCAGCCAGTTGTATATGCCGTTGGCCGACAGCTGCCTCGCCCCCTGCACATCGGGGTAAGTCCTTGGCGCGCCCGTCTGCGCATCGATGTAGTGCGGTATCTCGGCACCCATCGCGCTCGTCACGTCCCACATAAAGATGTTGCAGTAAGTGTCCCCGCGCCCCTTTTTGTTGACCTCGTAGCGCCCGTTGCTCTCCACATCAAACTGGTCGATCACCTGGCGGTATAGCGACGCGGACCTGTTTCCTTCGCTGCTCGTGATTCCGGGTGTGCACGGTTTGGAGGCCGCGATCGGCGTGACCGCCTCGCCCGTCCCCGTCGTTACCGGCACACCATAGGCGGCTGACACGGCTTTGAAAAGCGACGACGACGACAGCGTCCCCTTGTTTGCCAGCGCGTTACCGAGACTGATCATTGCGAGATCCGAGCTTCCGCCGAGCATCGACAGCAGCATCAAGGTCGTCATTCCGTTTCCGAGGCTGGAGAGTGCGTCCGATGAATCAGCCGAATCACTGAGGCCCTCCAGCATCTGAGCCGACAGCAAACTGGAAAACAGGCTGGTTTCGCTGCTTTCCGTGACACTCTTATTATTAAGTTGTTCCAGCATCGTCTGTTTAACGAGGTCCACACCGTTGACGGCCATTTTGTTCCCCTTTATTTATTCTTTCCAACTATAATCAACGCGTTTTGTCGAGCCCAAACCTTTTGCCGTATTTTGAATCCATGTTGTTCACAAATATGAGTATTTCCGCAACCACTTTATAAAGCTCCTCGGGTATCTCATCGCCGACGCTCAGCTTCTGAAGCACGGCGGAAAGCTTTTGATCCTGAACCACCTGAACATGATGTTCACGCGCTTCCTCCACCATCCGCCGGGCGACATACCCCTTGCCCAGCGCCACGATATACGGTGCGCTGTCATCCTGCGCATCGTACTTGAGCGCCGCCGCTTCGGCCGTTTTGTCTTTATCATCCATCATATTCTTATATCCACATTCCCCGCGCTGCCGTCCGCTTCCTTTTCGAAGCGTTCCTCGGCGTTCAGCACCGTCGTGCGCGCGCTGAGCTGCTTGACGCTGATTCCCGCAAGCGTGTATCCGGTCTGCTGCACCACGCTTTTGAGCTGCGTCGCGTCCGACAGCATTTCGTCTGCCAGCCGCATATTCTCCATATTGAATTCTATGTTTAAGTTCTTTCCGCTCGTTTTCACGAGTGTTTCCACACGGCCCATATACTGCGTATCGAGTCCGAGCAGTATCAGTATATTATCGGGATCGACAGATTTCTTGCCGCCGCGGTACCGGTAAACAAACAGTTCCGCCGTGGTTTGCCGCTGCGTCCCCGTCTGCAGCGGGATCTGGTAGCAGTCGAACCGCTTGACCTCGCTCATCAGTGACATCTGCTTTTCGGCCTGATCCAGTTTGGAGGCAACAGCTTCTCTGACTGTATTATCGGCATGATCTGCCAAAAGCTTTAGCTCTTTTAACTGCTCCGGCATCTCGTGCACAGCCTTTTTCAGATGCACGGCAAGCTTTTCCGCGTCGTCCATCGGGACAAACATATCGAGCGCTTTTTGGACGATTTCCGCGCCTTTGTGGCTCACGCTGCCGGTGTTTTCCGCCGTCTCCGCGTTGGGGACGAAAACCGGTTTTCCCTCGCTTGAGCTGGAGCCCACGCTTGGCTTGGGCTGCGGGGCGGCCGCTGTTTCGCTCGCCTGCGGCCAAACGCCCGCCTGTGCGTCAACCGGCACATTCGGAACCGCCGGAGGTTGCGCGAAAGGCTGCGGCTGTCCGTTTGGGGCGGCGGGCACCAGCTCAGCCGGCAATGCCGTTTGAGCTGCGCTTTGCGGTATGGGCGCGTCCGGTTCGGGAATCACCGTTAAACCGGCTTGAGTTTGAACCGGATGCTGGCTTTGGGCCGCGGGCGCTGACGGCATTACCCCGGCGGGCATGGGCTGCGCGGCTGTCTGTGTATTGGTATCAGGAAGCTTCGTCTGATCAGAAAGAATCTGCTGAGATGTATTTTGAGCAGCGCTGCCGGAAACCGGCCCGGCTTGCATTTGGTTCGTCTGTCCCGGCTCGGCCGACGTCGCCCTGCCTGGTGCGGCATCACTTTGAATCCGATTCTGCAAGACGCCGGACAGCTCCTGGCTTTGTCCCGGCGTTTGTCTCACGGCGCCTTCTTTGACAGGTGTACTCCCTTCAGGCGGTGCCGTTTCGGCGGGCACCGCATCAGCACCGCCGTTTAGAACCGCTGCGGTCTGCGGCTGCGCATTCTGCGATGCCTCACCGTTCAAGGGCAGCGGCTGACCGCTTTGCGCAAAAATCTTCGGGCTTGCTCCGAGGCTCTCGATGATCTGCGTCAGCAGCGCCGTCACGGGCGACGGACCTTTGGCCATTTGCGAGAGCACGTCGATATTCTCCGCTGTTCCGGCGATGCCGTGCCTCGATAAAAACGCCGCAGCCTTGGGGTCTGCACCCGGGTTGTTCCTCAGCATATTAAGCGTGCTCAAAAGCGCCTGCGTTTTGGCGGCTTGGCTCAGAGCCTGCATATCCGCCGCCATCTCCGGTCCCGTCGCAAAAGGGGCCTGCCGTGAAATATCGACAACGCGCAGCACATACCGCCCGCCGCTGGCTTCATCCACCACGGTCTCCACATAGTCACCCACAGCCACGCCGATATCGCCGAGCAGCTTGGCGGTCAAAACCGCGCCGCCGTCCTGATTCTTTAAAAATACCTTGTCGCCCTTGATATCCGTAACCTCCGCAATCAGCACATCCCCTTCGGCCAATCCGGGGCGCTGCGGGCTGTCCGGTATATTTCTTGGCGTCCCAATGTTATCTACTCGCATATCTTTCGCCTTTTTTGATAAATTTTCGCTGATTTTGCGTTTCTGTTGATTCAATTCGGGTTATATGTTTAATGCGTTAAAACGTATCGCTTTCTATATGATATATCGGATTTTTTAAAAAAGCTTAAACAGTTTTATCATGGAGTTCGATATGATATATGTGGCGAGATATCGGGGCGCTTACTTTGGCGCACTGGTTTTGTTTTATGTGCTGGGAAATTTCATCAATGAATGGAGCCACTATGTTTAATTTGGGAGGAGTTCCAAGCGACCAGCTTGATTTTCTAAAAGAACTCGAAAACATCGGCGCCGGGCATGCGGCAACGGCGCTAGCTTCCATGCTCGGGCATGAAGTGAATATTCAGGTGCCGCATGCTCAGTTCTGCGAATACGAGCAGATCTGCGATATACTTGACGGCCCCGAAAATGTTGTTGCCGGGCTGCTTGTCGGCATCTCTGATGATCTCGACGGCTATATCCTTCTCGTGCTCAACCGCGACGACGCGTATGAGCTGACCAAAAACATCATCACGCAGATGGGCGCAGAGGTTGACGAAAGCGGCGAATTCAACGAGATGCAGTTAAGCGCGCTCAAAGAGCTGTCCAATATACTCATCGGTTCATACATCTCCGCCATCTCGTCCCTGACAGGGCTGCGGATTGACGCTTCCGTGCCGGAGCTTGTGATGGATATGGCGGGCGCGGTGCTCAATCTTCTCGTATCCGCCTACGGGGAATACGGTGACAACGTGCTGTTTATGGAAACGGAATTCGTAGAGAACGAGCACAGCATATTCGGACATTTCTTTTTGATCCCGGATGTTGAGTCTTACAACCGTTTGATGGCGCAGATGGGGCTGGTATGAGAATATTTACAATAGGCGTGGCAGAACAGAAAATAGCAAAATCCCCGGATAAGCTCGTGACGCTGGGGCTTGGTTCGTGTATCGGGCTCGTGCTGTATGATCCCGTTGCGAAAATCGGCGGGATGGTCCACATCATGCTGCCCACCGCGTCCATTCGCTCCGAAGTGACAAACAGGTTTAAGTTTGCCGACACAGCCATTGCGGACATGATTAACCTAGTCACAAAGGAGGGGGCTGCGCGTCCGAGGCTTCGCGCCAAAATCGCGGGCGGTGCTCATATGTTCCAGACCACGGGAACGATAGATATCATGAATGTCGGCCAGCGCAACATTGCGATGTGCCGCAAAGTATTGGACGAAAACCATATTGTCCTTGATGGTGAGGATACCGGAGGCAGCAGCGGACGCTCTATAGAATTCTGCTGTGAAAGCTGCACGCTTTCGATTCGCACCGTGTCACCTAAAGCCGTAAAAATCATTTAAACCGGTCATAAAGAGCAGAAATTTAAACCGTTAAACAGGAGGTCACTTAAAACAATGAAGAAAGTACTAATCGTCGACGACGCAGCATTCATGAGGGTTTCCATAAAAAATATGCTTGTGAAAAACGGCTACGAAGTCATCGGCGAAGCCGAAAACGGAAAGGTTGGCGTGCAGAAATATCAGGAGCTTGGGCCTGATATCGTGACAATGGATATCACAATGCCGGAAATGGACGGACTGACCTGCCTTAAAAAAATCCTTGAGGCAGACCCCGGCGCCAATATTGTCATGATCAGCGCAATGGGCCAGGAAAGCATGGTAAGAGAAGCCGTTCTTTCGGGTGCCAAAGGCTTTATCGTCAAGCCTTTCAAAGAAGACGTGATCGTTGCAGCGCTTAATAATCTGCCGTAAAGGAGCACTGTTTCACCTTGAGCTAATTATAAGGAAAGAAGGGAACTTTTCATGTCAGCGAACGATTCGATATTGGATGTATATCTGTATGAAAACGGTCAGCTTCTCGACAGCCTTGAGTCTTTGCTTTTGGTCTGTGAAAAAAGCGGCACCTTTACATCTGAACAAATTGGCGATATATTTCGCATACTGCATACGATAAAAGGGTCTTCGGCGATGATGAATTTTGATAACATCACCGGCCTTTCACACGCACTTGAAGACCTTTTCGGATTCCTGCGCGAACATCAGGCCCGCAAAAGAGACTACCGCAAAATCAGCGATCTCGTTTTTTCATCCGTGGATGCGATGAAAGCCGAGTTCGGCAAAATACAAAACAGCGGCCTTCCCGACGGTGATTTGACGCATATCACCGAAGATGTCCGCAAGTTTTACAAAGTTCTCACTTCCTCCGACAGGGTCCATGATCCAAAGGAAGATGAAGCGGCAGCCGATGAAGCGCCAGCCACCATTTCGCTTTCCGCTGCTGCGCCGGGGATGCACCGCTATAAGGCTCATGTCACGTTTCAAAGAGACAGCAAAATGGAAAACATCCGGGCTCTTGGCATCGTGAAATCACTCGAAACGCTGTGCCAAAAAATCGAAACAGTCCCGAGCGACCTCCTCGGCGAACACAGCGATGATGAGATCACGGCCAACGGCTTTGATCTTTATATCGAATCCGATCAGCCTTCCAATGTCATCCACAGCAAAATCAAAGAAGCATTCTTTATCAACGAGCTGCATTTTGAAGTCATATCCGAAACAAAGGCGGAGGAAGCTGCGCCTGCCCCTAATGTCAGCTCCAAGGTTCCCGAAAGCCTGGCTCCAAGCGCCGATGCTTCTCATAATCTCAAGCAGCAGAATTATATGAGCGTGAACTTAGGCAAGCTCGATACACTCATGGATATCGTCGGCGAGATCGTCATCACGGAATCCACCGTGACCAAGAACCCCGAGGTGTTAAAGCTCGGTCTTGACAGCTTTGATAAGGCATCGCGCCAGCTTCGCAAGCTGACGGACGAGCTGCAGGATATCGTGATGGCTATCCGCATGATCCCCGTTTCGGCGACGTTCCACAAGATGGAGCGCATCGTGCGCGACATGGCGGTAAAATTCGGCAAGCAATCGGAGCTTGTGATCATCGGTGAGGATACGGAGCTTGACAAGAACGTGATCGACAATCTGTCCGATCCGCTCATGCATATCATCCGCAACTCGATGGACCACGGGCTTGAAACCACCGAGGAGCGCGTGAAGCTCGGCAAAAGCCCCACGGGCCGGGTCACTCTGGAAGCGCACAACTCGGGCAGCGACGTTTTGATCAGCATATCCGACGACGGACGCGGGCTTAACAGGGAAGCGATTCTCAATAAGGGCGTCAGCAAGGGTCTTGTGAAAAAGAACCCCGTCGATATGTCTGACAAAGAGATCTACTCGCTGATATTCGCTCCCGGTTTTTCCACCAAGGAGCAGGTGACCGAGTTCTCGGGCCGCGGCGTCGGCATGGACGTGGCACAAAAGAACATCCAAAAGCTCGGCGGCACGCTGACGGTTGACAGCACCCCCGGCAAAGGCATGACCGTTCAGATTCGCATCCCGCTTACGCTCGCGATCATCGAGGGCATGCAGGTGAGCGTCGGCGGAAGAGTGTTCATACTGCCTCTGCTGTCCATCAAGGAATCGTTTAAACCCAAGAACCTAAAAGACATCGCCAAAGATCCCGACGGCAACGAAATGATCACCATGCGCGGCAACTGTTACCCGATACTCAGGCTGCACAAGGTGTTCAATATTGACACCGATATCACAGCTTTTGAAGACGGCATACTGGTCATTCTGGAAACGCAGACATTGACTTACTGCCTGTTTGTCGACGACTTAATCGGCGAGCAGCAGACGGTCGTGAAGCCTCTGCCCGTGTATATCTCAAAGATACTCGGTTTAACAAAGAGTATTGCGGGCTGTACGATATTGGGAGATGGGAGTGTCAGTCTTATTCTTGACGTGAATGGACTGATGAGCTGACGAATGAGATATATCCCGATTAGCCATCTGCGCCCCGGCTATAAACTGGCATCCGATCTGGTGCTTTCGAGAAACCGCATTTTGCTACGCAAAGGGCGCTTATTGACTGATTCGTTCATCAAGAAAATCTCAGAGCTTGGCTATCAGGGGTTGTATATCGACGATGAATTGTCCGAAGGGCTTTATGTGAACGATGTGGTGAGCGCGGAGCTTAAAATGACGATGAAAAACGAGCTTCAGGCGCTGCTCGACAACACGAAGCTCAACCGCCCGTCGGCGTTCCGGTCCCGCATGCAGACGATCAACAAGCTGCTGCAGTGTACGGTGGAGGAGATACTGCACTCGAGTCAGGTCATGGTCAATATGATAGACCTTCGAACCTACGACGACTACACCTACAGCCACAGCCTCAACGTCGCCATACTGTCCATCGTGATCGGGATCACGCTCGGGCTCAATAAAAAGATGCTTCACCAGCTGGCTCTCGGCGCGCTGCTTCACGATACGGGAAAAATGTTCATTGAAAAGGAAATACTCAATAAACCGTCGAGACTGACGCCCGAAGAATTCGAGGAGATCAAGAAACACAGCGAGCGCGGTTACGCGTATCTCTGCGATTATATGGACATACCTGACGCGGCCCGTAACACGGCGCTGCAGCACCATGAGCAGTTCAACGGCAAGGGTTATCCGCAGGGGCTTTCGGGCGAGTCGATCCACCTGTTCGGCCGCATTGTCGGCGTGGTGGACGTTTTCGATGCGTTGACCGCGGACAGGCCGTACCGGAAAGCCATGCTGCCCTCCGACGCCATCGAATACATCATGGGCGGATACAACACGATGTTTGATCCGAGCATCGTCAACGCGCTCACACGTAAGGTCGCGCCGTATCCGGTGGGCACATGCGTGCGTTTGAGCTCCGGCGAAACAGCCATCGTCACCAAAAACCATGAAACCGCGAGCCTGCGCCCTGTCGTCAAGGTCGTCGTTGACGGCAAGCCGACAGACACTTTTATGGACCTCGCGCATGACCGTTCGCTCCTCAATATCACAATCAAGGAAATCGTCAATATTCAATAAAATCGCAAAAACAAAGCACGCCGGGGAATGAGCCTCAGGCGTGCTTTTTGATTACCTTAAAATCTATTTGAATTTGACAGCCGTGCCGTAAGCAGTGACCTCGGCGGCGCCCTGCATCACCGAGCTTGAGGTGAAGCGCGTGGCGATGACGGCATCCGCGCCCAGCATCACAGCCTGATCCACCATGCGCTTGAGCGCGATCTCGCGTGATTCCTCCATCATCTCCGTGTAGCCCTTGAGCTCCCCGCCCACAATCGTTTTGAATCCAGCCATCATGTCCTTGCCGATATGCTTGCTCTGAATCATCGAGCCCCTCACAAGCCCCAGCACCTCGTACGGCTTGCCGACGTTTTCCACTGTCATGATTATCATCGCAGAAATCCTCCAAAATCCGATATATTATTACAAAATATTATAGCATCTTTGCCGAGGATCACAAAGCAAAATGTCAGAGCCGAACAGCCTCTCCGAGCGCCAGATAGTAGATATGCCTCTCTTTTACATCAATATGAGTGATGCGCTGCAGCGCCTCGACGTAAAGATCGAGCTGAACGGCGTATTTCTGCGCCGCCTTTGACGCATCTCCCTTGCTCACGCGATCCGTCTTGTAATCGACGATCACCCACTTATTTTCCTCAATGAAGCACAGATCGATCACACCCTGCACAATCACGCTCTCATCCGCCTCGCCAAGCCCCGCTTCCCGCGCGCTCATGCGCAGGCAAAACGGCTGCTCGGCGCGCCGCACCGGCGCGTCTTTGGCGCGCCGCGCGAGATCGCTGAGCAGAAAACGCGAAACCGCCGCCGCATCGACCGCCGCCGTCAAAGCGGATTCAATGAGACCCCTTTTCGCCATATCGTCAATGCGCGTCTGCACCTGCGTTTCGTCCAGCGCTTCAAAGCCGATGTGCTCCATCACGCGGTGCATCAGCGTGCCGCGCTGCGCGGCATCCATCGTATCGTCCGAAGACGGCATCGGCACGGGGCGGAAAACCTCTTTTTCCTGCATCCTTTTGAGTGCCGACACGCTGACCTTGGACGGCACGCCGGTATCGCGCTCATGCGCGTACGCTTCAAAAAGCGCCTCCGGCGGCTGCGCCTGCGCCTGCTGCCAGAACGCGGCGAGCCGTTCGGCCTTCGCCGCCGCGATCTGTTTCGCGGTCTCGTCCCGCTCTATGCGCACGATGCTGCCAAGGTCTTTTCCCTCGTCGCGGCACATCATCGCGACGGCGGGCATCAGCAGATCAAAATGTGTGGACGCACTGTGTTGCCAGAGCGCGCCTTTTGGTTCGCTCCACGCTTCTTTGATCTCGCAGCCCGCGCCGAGTATGATGAGGCGCTCGATCGCGCGCGTCATGCCCACGTACAAAAGCCGTACCGTTTCGGCTATCTTCTCGCGCCGCAGCCCCTGCGCCACGGCAAGCCGGTGCAGCGTGGGCTTGCGGATATGCGCCGCTTCGTCGAGACTGTCGAGCGCAAGCCCGAGGCCGCGCCCCACGAGCACGCTGCCGTAGGTGTCGCGCTGGTCGATCTTCTTGTGCAGCCCCGAGAGTATCACGGCGCGGAACTCGAGTCCCTTCGATTTGTGTATCGTCGTCAGATAAACGCCGTCCGAGCCGGCGGGATTCTGCTGAGTGTCTTTTGTTCTCCCGAGTCTGTCAGCCACGGCCAGCAGGTCGGAAAGAGAAGAAAAGCCCAAAGAGGACGCTTCGCTCAGGAATGCAGCGACGGCGGCCTCCGAGGCCGCGCTGCCCGGCGACGTCAGCGCATAGTCGCGCAGGCGCAAATCAAGCCGCAGGTGCATCAGAAAATCCGACAGCGTCATGCACGCCGCAAGGCGCCGGTAGTTTGCGAGCGACTCGCGAAACGCGCTGACCTTAGCGCCCAGCGCCGACGGCTGCTCAAATGCTCTGACCGCCTCACAGAAGCTCTCCGCTTCGGGCACCGCGAGACGGACCTGCGCGAGCTCCGGCTCCGTGAACCCGAAATGCGGATAGCGCATCACGCTCAACATCGCGATATCGTCCGTTTCGCTCTGTATCAGCCTCAGAGCGTTTTTCAGCACGGCGAGCTCACCCGTTCCCTCGTCCGCGCCGCCCGCGCCGCCCGCCACGGGTATGTTCATATCGGTGAGCGCTTTGGCGATGTGCTTGCCCGATTGCGTGATCTCGGGCCGCAGCACAGCGATTTCGCCGTACTTAAGGCCGTCGGCAAGCAGACGCCTGATCTGTGCGCCGATCTCGCGCGCCTCGGCTTCCACGTTTTCCTCGTCCTCGCGGTGCGCGATGATGATCTCCGCCTTGCCCTGCCCCTGCGCGCCCGGGTCCAGCCGCTGGCCGCCCGTGTAGTCCACACCGCCCGCGTCCTCCGTCATCATGTGCGCCATCACGCCGTTGATGAACCGGATCACCTCGGGGCAGCTGCGGTAATTGGTGTTCATCTCGATGAGCCCGTCCGCTGCCAACTCGCGGCAGCGTTTGATCAGCAGCTCCGGGCTCGATTCGCGGAACGTGTAAATACACTGCTTCACATCGCCCACGAGAAAATCGTTGCCGTCGCGCTGAACGCTCGTGATGATCGCGTGCTGCGCTTCGTTGATGTCCTGATATTCGTCCACAAACACATGCGCATATTTGGCGCGGTACCGCGCGGCCACATCGGCAACGCCGAGCGCTTTTAACGCAAAGTGCATCGTGTCGTCGTGATCGATCAGGTTCTTCGCGCGCTTGGCCTTCGCGTAAAGCTTCATGAACAGCCGCGTGAGCTCGATGAAAAACCGCCCGTCCCGCACGGTCTGCCGCAGCTCGTCAGCCACCTTTGCCTCAAAATCGCCCGCGCAGCTGCGCAGGCTGTCAAAGCATCTGTTGGCGCGGTTTGTGAGCGTTGCGCTCAACCGGTTCGGCGCGCCCTTTTGCTTGCTGGTTAGATCTTTTGCCTCGGGCAGTATCACGCAGTTCTTGCGAACCTCCTGCGCCGCGCGCATGAATAACAGGCGGTCGGTCTCGCTTTCATCCGCCTCGTCGTCAAAGCCGCCTTCGCACCAGACCTCGCTCCGCTGCGCAAGCTGCGCGGACGCTTCGGCTGCCGCCGCTTTGACCATGGCCTTGAATTCCTCGAACAGCGTGTCCACAAAGAGGCCGCCGTCAAAATGCGCATACGAAGCATCGAGCCACTCTTGAGGGTCTTTAAGACTCACAGCACGGTTGTATATGGCGCTCACAATGTGCTTAAGCTGATCCGTATCGCCGCGGCTTGAATACTTCTCCACCGCAGGCCGCATCGCCGCGTCCGCTTTGGCCTGCTCAATGGCCTGCTCCAGCGCCTCCTGTTTCAGCCTTGCCGTCTCAGCCTCGCTCGCGATCGCGAACGACGGCGACGTGCCTGCGTACTCAAAATTGTCGCGTATCAGCCGCCCGCAAAACGCGTGCAGCGTGGAAATATCCGCGAAGGCGCATTTCTCCGCCTGAGCCGCGAGCCGCGGCGAAGCCGTGCCCGCGTCCTGCAGCCGTTTATAGATGCGCTCGCGCATCTCGCTCGCCGCGAGATTCGTGAACGTGACGATCAGCATATTCTCGATGTCTTCGCCCTCTTCGATGAGGCGCAGCACGCGTTCGGTCAGCACGCTCGTTTTGCCGCTGCCCGCCGCGGCGGACACCACCACGCTTTTGCCCCGCACGTCGATCGCCATGCGCTGGCGCTCGTTCCACTGCCGCCCGCTCATTTGAGCACCTCCCCTTTGAGGCTTCCCCTGTCAAACGCCTTGGGCTCGCGTATGCGGTTTCCCTCATATTCGGCATTGATCCGGCAGACCGCCCCATAGCCGCAGTAGTCGCAAACCTGCGCGTTAGCGGGGCAGATCGACGTATCTCCGCCGTAAATATTCTGCGCCGCATCCTTGATGAGCCCCGTGCTCTTATCGAGCAGCGCATTTAGCTCGTCCGCATCGAACAGCCGCGACGCGCCGCGCGCGTTGAGGCTTCCCGTCGCGGTCAACGCCTGATCCACCGCCATAAGACTGCCGCTTGGCAGGGTATCGGAGAAAACACTTTGCACATCCGCATCCCAGAGCGTTAGGCCCGACATGCGCGCGTCCTTCGCCGCTTCCTCCACGCTCTCGCAGTACCTTTCACCGATGCGCATGTAATAGCCGCCCGCGGGTTTAAGGCCGCTGCCCTCAAGCATGCGCCGCGCCGCCTCGATGTAAACGGGCAGCTGCAGCGACAGCCCCATTTCAAAATCGTTCAAAGAGAATTTGACCGCGGAGGATTTGTAATCGACCACGCGGTAATACCCTGCCGCCGTATCGATACGGTCGATCTTGCCTGTGATCTGCACGCTGCCGAACGCGGTAGGAACGTCGAACGAAAACGTTTGCTCGCACGCGAGCAGCGACGCCTCGCTGCCGACAAAATGCAGCCGTATGCGCAGCGCCGTATCGATGAGCTCGCGCGTCAGTATCGACGCCTGCATCGCAAAGCGCTCGTCCTCGAGCAGCTTGCCGTTGTCGTGCTCTGTCATTGCCCGGCTCACGGCCTGCCGCATACGCTCGGCCGCCTGCGCCTCGCTCAGCGCTTTGATGTCCGTCTGTTCTTCGAGAAGGCCGCGCACAAACATGTCGAGCGCGAGGTGCATGAACGTACCGATATCGAGGCGGTCGTTCACGTAATCGCGCGGCGTCTGCGCCTTGATGCCGTGATCGAGAAAATGCCGGAACGGACATTTGTAGTAGTTTTCAATGCGCGTCGCGCTGCACCTTATGCCGCCGTACAGTGCTTCGGCATCGTTCGCACTGAGCCTTGCCGCCGCGTTGTCGCGCAGCAGCAGACCTTCCGTGCGTTCACGCCAGCCGTTTTGGCTCAAGTATCGCGCGCAAACCTTAAGCAGACCGTCGTCCGCTGTGCGGCCGCGCAGCACATCCGACACCGCGCCGAGCACATCCGCCTCCATGCCGCGCAGTGACATCACACCATCCCCCGCCTTTTGCACCGCAAGCCCCGGATACAGGCGCTTTAATCGGTCGATCAGCACGGACGGCTGCCCGGTCTGAATATTATAGCTTAACACCAGCTTTTCTTTGGGTTTCGCGAGCGCCGTGTACACCTTGAGCTTCTCGGCGCTGAGGTCATACACGCCCGTATCGAGGCCGCACGCGAGCAACGCGTCGCGCTCCGCCGCCGAGAGTATGCCCGGGCCGTCGTCCCGCGCGGGCCACACGCCGTCGTGCACGCCCACGGCAAACAACACATTGATGCCCGACAGCCGCGAGAGCGTCATATCAAACACGCCTACCTCGTCGGTCGCGGGCGGAATCACCGCGATTTTAACCGCCTCAAAGCCCGTTTTCACCATCGCGCAGAGCGTCGGCGCGTCGAGCGGCGCTTCGCCGTACACGCGCGCGATGCCATCGAGTACCTCAAGGCTCTTTTCAAGCACCTGCTTAAAATAGGCGCATTCGCCGCGCGTCTGCGCACTGCCGATCGATTCAATAAAAGCCGCGAGCCGCTGCGCCGCGCCGCAGTCCGTGAGGAACTGCTTCACAGCCTCAACCGACGCCTGTGCGTCGCTTTGCTTCACCGCATCCATGAGGCGCTTAAGCGGCTGCATCACGGCAAAGCGAAAGCGTTCCGCCTCCGCCGCGTCGTCGCCGCGCCAGAACGGATTCATGTAATGCCAGCCCATATACGCGTAGCGCTGCGCGTATTTATAAAGCATGTTGCGCTCGTTTTCGTTAAGCGGTGAAAACACGCTGTACACATAGCCGGTGACCGCAATCAGCTCCCCCGAGGCAGCCAGCAGCGCCTTGTACAAAAAATCAAAAAACGCGTTATCGGAGAGTTTTCGCCTCTCGTCGATAAACACGGGAATGCCGCACTGCGCGAATGTGGATTTGATCACAGGCAGATACGGGTTAAGGCCGCTGCCCGCCACGGCGATGTCACGGAAACGTTTGCCGCGCCGCACTTCGCTGAGTATGCCCGCCGCGAGCGCCTTGACCTCCTGTTCGAGCGTCTGCGCCTCCACGATGCCGATGCCCTCCGGCTCGCCCTCATAAGGCCGATACGGATAGCTGTATAAATTGGCTTCCAGAAATGATAACGCATTTGTGACATGACGGCCTTTCTGCTCGGGTGGGATTCTGTCTGCCTTCTGCCCGCCGTTTTCAGCCGCGCGGATAAACCGCTGCATATCGCGCCGCTCTGATTCAAAAATCTCGGCGTCGCTGCCGCCGTCCGCTCCGCGAAACGCCGCGACCGTATCGGACGCGAGCGACATCACCTTTTCGAGCAGCTGCATCACCGCGGGCGACGCGCTGTCGAGCCCGTCGATCACGATATGCGCGCCGCGCAGAAACGCAGCCTTGTCCGCATTTTCGGCGGCAATCATGTACATGTCCGCGCTGTCGAGCCGCCCCGCACTGAGAGTATTAAAGGCTTCATACACATCCGCGATGTCAACAAGCTTCTTAGCCAGTGCGGCGTCGCCTGTCTGTTTCGCGGCGTCGCGCAGGCTCCCTGGCGTCTGGCAGTGGCTCTTAAGGCGTGTGATCAAATCGGCCACGCACGTATCAAAATCAGGCAGTCTCGATACGCCGCTGAACGGGCTTTCAAGAGAATCGAGCGCGCGCCGGCAATACACGGCCTTCTCGGCGTGCGTCATGAATTCAAAATGGCCCGCGCAATCGAGTATGCGGTAGCAGAGGCGCTGTATGCTAAGTACCTCAAGCCCGAGTATGCCTTCGACCTCGCACGACAGCATTATGCTTTTTTCCGTCTCGAAGGTGAGCGCGCCCGGCACGATCACGATGACCTTTTCAAACGGGTCCTTGATCAGGTCTCTGATATGATTCATTAAATACCGGCTTTTTCCGCTGCCCGCGCGCCCGGTCACCACTGTAACGCCCATAGCCGCCTCCTTGCTGCCATCATGGTATATCAATCATTGTTCGAAAAACGGGACTATTGCCCCTGTTTTATAAGTCTTTATTATGCCTTTCTCAGATGACTACTCCAAAGGAGTGTGCCGGAAGATGTCATGAAGTACCGGAGGGAACGACACGGAGGTCGTTCCCTACAATTCGTTGCACTGTAGGGCGCGGCATCCACCTGTGCCCCGAAGGGGTATGACGCGCCGACGAGTTTTCATGAATTCAGCTCTCACCTAACGGTGACAGCCCCCTCTTCAAACGGAAGAGGTTTTTAACAAGTCGGCCTTCACCTCGGAATGACAAGACAGCGCCTTAGAGCCTTTTCTTGACACGTCATCCGGTGCTTCGCGCCACCTTCTCCTCAAAGGAGAAGGCTTTGTTTTTTGCATTAAAAAAGCCGCCCATAAGCGGCTCTTGTTGTAAGATTTGAGACTATCCTCTCACAAGATAGTTAAGAAGGAGGTTCAAATCTTCAGGCTCCGAAACCAGCAGCTCAAGCTCATCGATCTTGGCTTCCGAGAACATCTGTGTCAGCATGATGTACTGGCAGAGTGTCGATTTCAGATTCAGCCTGTCGCCTTCAGAGGTCACGAGCTCAATTTTGCCTTTGCAATTCTTGAGAACTTCGAAAAACTTCTGAGGTTCGTTGATGTTTTTAATCTTCATACATAGCCTCCTTTTTTTATTACTGATACACCTTATGTATCCACTAGAATATAACACACCTGTTGCATTTCGTCAATAATACGAGAACAGTATTGTGTTTGTAAAAGGCGCATGCTAATATAACTCGAAGGGGAACGAGAATGAATATAAAGTTTGCAATAATACATACTTTTAACAGCAATAACAATCTTAGCATTATCTCTAACAAGCTTTTAGATATAAACAATAATATAGTTAACACGTTTATTACAAAACATATTGAGAAGCTGTTTTCTGATTGTGATTTCTTCACATCGGCTTTAGATAACGACGATGTTATTTCGAATTTGGACAATATCGGTAATGATATAGAGCGTTTTTATCAAGTATCAGTTAAATTTTCAAAAGAAATATTTGAAGTGCATCTTAAATGTGATGTTGGAGATTCTTTTGATATTTTGGTATGTGATTTTTCACATGACAATCATAGGTTTCTGTGCTTTTTAAAACTCGCTCATAAGACCGAGTACATTCATAATATATTAACAGATGGAGATTCTGTACAGATCAACATTGAAAACCATCTCGCGATACTTCCAAATACAAATTGCAAATTATCTGACATAATAATTATTAATTTAGATAATATGAATATTAGAATAAAAGAAAAAGCAAAATTTTTTAATGGCGAAAAACGTAATATATATTCAGAATTAGTTTTCAAATGTAAACAGCAATTATCACCAAATAATGCCATAAAAGCTACAGCGAACATAATAAAAGATATTTCCGAAGAATTCGGAATGGACCCAATAAAAACGATTACAAAAGCAAAAAGTATTATCGACAACCAAATTACGGATAATTATTTAATTCAACCTTTAGAAGTCGGAAAAAAAGTATTCGCTAATAATCAACAATGTTTAGAGAAATATAGTTCTTCTATTATAGAAAAAGACCTAAATTGCGAAATTGCTCAAAGTCCTATATTTACAAATCAAAAGATTAAAAAACATAAAATAAAAACGGACACTGGTATCGAGGTTATATTCCCTTCAAATTATATTGAAGATGGAAAATTTATTAATGTTCAAAGTAATGCCGATGGAACCATATCTATTGAATTAAAGAATATTGGTAAAATAACAAACTCTATTTAAAAAAATCAAGAAACTCTACGATTGTTAATTCAGAAAAATTATTAAGAATTAATGCTAAAATAATAAAAATGCTGAGATTTATTAGCCACACTGACCAAATATATTTCTTTGTTTTTGTTTCTTTAATGAGGATGCTTTCTAAATTTTTCTCAGTTATAACTACTACATCAGAATAATGCTTAGTTAATTCTCTTATATTCTCGTTGATATTTTTGAACTCAAAAAAAGTAGTTTTTAGAACAATCACACTGTATAGGATATTTATTAATATAATTATATAAAATAGCAAGGCTATATTTTTGCTAAAAATATTTATATTAACTGTCGCTGTATTTGTTATAAATGCAGTTACTAAAAAAGCCAATAAACTAAACATTGAGCTCGTAAAGTTTCTATTAATTTCTCTTTTTGTTTGTATTATTGATGTATACACCGTATTTATTTTATCTGCGGCATCATGCTTTAATTTTAAATATTCATCCAAGTTTTTTTGAAGGTATAATTTAAAATTTGATAAGATATCATTATATAATTCTTCGTTAATGCTACCTATTAGACTTTCAATATTCTTTTTGCCACAGGTATTACTAATAACAGTCTTAACAAGAATCGCTTTATCTATAAAATTACCATCTTCGTATACCCATTTGTATATTTTAAACAAATACTCATTTGAGCTAAATATAATTTCGTTTATATCCTCTGTTTCAAAATAAACAAACTTTTTTCCATATATTTTTATTTCACACCCTTTTTTACTTAGATAAGCAAAGTCGCAAATATAGCATAAAGAAAGAAAGTTTTTAATGTTACCGAAAACTTCTGTTATTATGGACGGGATTGAATCTGCTCCGATATTAATATCAAAATCTTGAGGCATCAAATTACAGTTGTTAAAAAAATCAATTTGAGCAATTTGATGTCGCTGCTCTACAAGTTTTTTTCTATTTAAAGGTTCTTGAACTTGCTCCTTAAATCCGGATTCATTTATAAAAGAGAAACTCGGAGTGCTAAATGGTGTTTCTAACCCATTAACCCAAAAGACTAATTTTTTATCACTGGAGATTATTTTTGAGAAATTCTCTAATAATTCAAAAACAGTCAAACTATTTAACCATCTAAAGAAAAGTTCAATTTCAATTATTGGTATGTACTCAACTACTTTATCTTTTCTAAATACTAACTTAGCATCTACTTCATCTGTATCCGTTAAATAATTATCCATGTCATCTAATATTTCATCAAAGTTATAGCCATAAGCCAGTGAAAAAGCTTCGCCATCCAAATCAAAATTTATCCGGAAATCGAAGCTTTGGTTTAATTTAAATGCATGTTTATACTTATCAATCTCAGATTTTAAATTGCAATATTTTATTAGAAATTTAATTTCATATTCTGATATTGTCTCTCGCTTTTCCTTATATATACAAGAGCAATCATTCATACATCTTATAAACTCATCTATAAATATCATCTAGTGTATCCTTTGTTTTGAATGTGTTATATGTATTATCATCATTTGTACGAATCACCAAATACCATTTTCCTGATTTCTCATAAGCTTTTATATCTTCTTTTTTCTCAACATAATCTTTAATTAATAATTCTACATTTGCATTTATATTAAATTTGGAGGTCCTCACTCTGCTTTTTATCATAGCTGGTACAGTGCGAAATTGCTTGTCAAACTTATTTGTTTCTCCCAATCTTATGAGATTCTCCTCCATTTTTTTTATTTTTTCTTGTCCCAGATAACTACTATCATAATTATGGACCAGATGATTAACAAGATCGGGATAATTAAACAATCTATCCTGTTTCATATACCCAATTAGAGAATTCTTTAAATCAAATCGATCACATGGTGATTCTTTGGTGCTGTTTGTTATTATTTTCATTACTTCATCAAAAACTATTTTAGTATTATTCTCGTTAGTATTTAATTCATCTAAATCAAGAAAGGAGTCATGCCAGTAAGAAGCCGCGTGATTAATAAAGACACTTATACCCTCGATCTCCCAATTACCCTCGCTTTCAATTAAATCAAAAATGCATGTTTTCCAATGTGATACATTATCTATTTCAAACCCATTTCTTGTTGAGTAATCATCCTCGGCAACGAAAATGTTATGAGCGACTTTTGCGATGAGTAAACTAAAATTTTCTTCACTTTCGAAAACAACTATTACTAAACTCCCATTCTGCATATCAACCATATGATTTTTTTCTTGTGCGTGTACTTCACAATCAACGAACTTATCAGCTATGGCTTTACAGTAATCATGGCAGTCCAAATCACCATTTATAGTTTTGTTTGCTATTTTGTAAACATTGCTAATGACTTCTGAAGTTCTTCTCCTGATTTTAAAAGCTCGAGTTTTTGAATGGGTTTCTATTTTATTAACTAATCGCTGAACATAATTGCCAAAGCCTTTTGCACTTTCATCAATTTCTTTCCGTTCAGCTTGTTTTTCTTCTCTATTAATTAAAAATGCTGACTTAAAGATTATATTCATTTTTATCTCCTTAAAAATATTCTTGCCAATAAATAATTACATTATATGCTAATATTCGCGTTTTAACAATAGATATACATCTTAAAGAAATGAATATAATTTTTATTCTGCTAATAAATAACTTTGTTTATTTATCCTTCGTTTCCAGCCCAAGAAGCGCCGCGAGCCGCGTATTTTTCACGGACAGCGTTGCGGGAAGCGGCGACAGCGGATGGCCCGTTCTTTGGCACGCATACGCATAAAGCAGCGACGACAGCCCCGAAGCCAGATTACGCCTGTCCCGCGCGGCGCCCTGCAGCTTGAGCCGCGCTTTCTCAAAAGCGTCCGGCGTGCCAAGAAGCATCAGCGCAAACGCATACGTGTTGACGATGTACCCAAGGCTTGCTCTTTGCAGCAGCTTTGCCGCGTGCTCATACTGGCCCATATAAATGTATGTCCACGCGATCTTCTCGCTGATATGCCAAGTGTTGTGCTTCCTGTCCGTGTAGCTTTCGGTCACGCGCTTGGCCGCTTCGAGATATTGGACCGCCTTCATCGCGTGCGGCTTTGCGTCCTGCCCCAAAGCTCTCGCGACAAACGCCATGCCGCTGTGCGCACAGCCGAGCCGGTACAGCTTTTCGGACGGCGCGCGCGTCCATTCCTTTTGCAGCGCCGAGAGCTCTTTGGCGTCTGTTTTCTCAAGCGGCAGATCGGTCTCCGCGGCATAGCACTTTTCGAGCAGCTCCACGGCGCTTTGCAGATCGAGCTTCGAGATCGTCTGCACGCGGCACGGCTCCTTCACGCCCGCGATGATGCGCAGATAATAATCGTGCACCGGCAGATACGCGTCGTCGAGATAATAGCCTCCGAGCACGAACAGCGCCTTTGCGTATTCGCGCCTGTTCTTTTGCCGTTCTTCCTCGCTGTCGAGCGCTTCATAGAGCGCAACCGAGGTGGCCAGGTGCTCCTCGCCCACCTCGCGTATCTCGCGCAGCAGCTCGGCCTCCCGCGCGCCGAACGCGCGCTTGCCGAACAGCAGATAAGGCGCCTGCTTTTCGATGATGAGCTTGCCCTTGCGGTAGTTGTTGCGTATGCTCTGCGGATATATCTCAAGCGCGCGGCTCAGCCACTCATTCGCGCTGTCAATCTGCTCCCCGAGGTCCTGATCGCGCCGCTCTCCTTGGCGCATCAGCTCATGCACGTTGGAGTAATACCGGTAACCGAGCGCCGTCGCGCACCGCGCGTTATCCGGCTCCAGCTCCGCCCCGCGCTGCAAAAACACGACGCAATAGCTCCGGTACTGCGCCGCCTCTTTGAGCTTTTTCGTCTCGGATGCTTTGATGAGCAGCGTCACGGCCAGCTTGCTGCACGCGAGCCCGAGGTTATAAAGCGCATCCGGATTATTCCACACATCAGGATTGGCCTTGGCTTTGCTGAGCGGCGCGTACAGCATGCACACCGCCTTATAATCGCTGCTGTCCATCAGCTTTTGCGCCTGCCCGTCCTTTTTGAGCCTTTTGCAGAGTGCCGCAAAGTTTTCCCTTGTCATAAAGTAAAGCAGCGGCGCATGCCCCTTATCGCCAAGGCAGCCGTTCTGAACCGAGCCTCGGTAAATCTCGCCGCCGACGGACGCACTTTTCACGCTGAGCTTTTTTGCCGCTCCCAGATGCAGTGTCAGGCTGTCTTTCTCCAACTCGAAGCTCTCCATAGACAGCGCAAGCGCTTTGCTTTTTTCGCCCTCACGGCCCGCCTGATAAGCGATCACCGTCTTTACGCTTTGCAGCGTTTCATCAAGCTTCGGACAAGCCTCACGGGCCTGCGCAAGCGCAGTGCCATAAAGCCGGTAACTATCCTTGAAGCCCGCCGCGTCGAATACCGCAATGATTGCCAGCATAGCCGAATCCCTTTCGTTATGGTTTTATATTCCATTCCATTTTATCAGCCCCGGCATACCGCGGCAATAGCCGCCGCCCGTTTTTGTCATCATTTTTTTACATATTTCGCGCCGCTTTTCTTTTGTATTATTTCCCACGGTGTTATATAATCGTAATCGAAACTGGAGGCGTAACGAATGAAATACTCTGTCGTGATACCGGCCTACAACGAAGAGGCCGTGCTGCATCTCTCTTATGAACGGCTTAAAAAGGTGATGGACACACTTGGAGATTACGAGCTGATTTTCGTGAACGATGGGTCACGTGATGATACGCTTAAAATGCTGCGGCAGATTGCGGCGGAGGACAAAAGCGTCAAGGTGCTGAGCTTTTCGAGAAATTTCGGCCATCAGGAGGCCGTTTCGGCCGGCATGGCCAAAGCCTCCGGTCAGGCGGTCGTCATCATCGACTGCGACCTGCAGGATCCGCCCGAATTGATTCCCGACATGATTAAAATGTGGAAGGACGGCGCGGACATCGTCTACGGGCGCCGCGTCAAGCGCAAGGGCGAGACAGCGTTTAAAAAGCTCACCGCGTGGGCCTATTACCGCGTATTAAAAGCCTTGGGCGGTCAGTTCATTCCCTCTAACACGGGCGATTTTCGGCTCATCGACGCAAAGGTCTGCGATACGCTGAACGCCATGCCCGAACGCAACCGGTTCCTTCGCGGCATGTCCGCATGGTCGGGCTTCAAGGCGGTGCCTATCGATTACGTGCGCGACGAGCGCGCCGCGGGCGAAACAAAATACTCTTTCAAAAAAATGCTTAAGCTGGCGGGCGACGGCATCACGTCGTTTTCCAACAGGCCGCTTAAGTTCCCGTTGATTTTTGGGGCCATTTTGTCGTTAGCCGCCTTTGTGTATTTCGTGCTCTCAATCGTGTTTTACTGCACGGGCGCTTGGCCGTATCTGCATATCGTTTTCTCGCTGCTGTTCGGCCTCATTTCGTGCCTTTTCATCGTCATAGGGATTTTCGGGCTCTATTTGGGCAGAATATACGACGAGGCCAAGGCACGGCCGATATATATCATCGATGAACAAATCAATCTGGAGGAATCATGATCGATCCGAGACTAAAACAGCTTTGCCATTCGCTTGTCAACTATTCCATGGCTGTCAAGCAGGGCGAACACGTACTGATAGAGAATTTCGACTGCCCCGAGGAACTCTCGTCGCAGCTTATCAAAGAGGTTTACGACGCGGGCGGCATGCCGTTCAGCTGGATACGCGATCAGCGCATACAGCGCTCGCTGCTGCTGGGTGCCACCAAGGAGCAGATTGAAGAGATGACGCGCTACGACGCGATGCTGATGCAGGACATGGACGCATACGTCGCGTTCCGCGGCTCGCTCAATACCTCGGAGCTTGCCGACGTGGACGAGGAGAAGCTCAGCCTTTACCGCTCCATCTATTCCAAGCGCGTGCATCACGAGCTGCGCGTGAAGAAAACAAAATGGGTGGTGCTGCGTTACCCCAACGGCTCGATGGCGCAGCTTGCGGGCATGAGCACCGAGCAATTTGAAAACTTTTATTTCAAGGTCTGCAACCTTGACTATTCGAAGATGGATAAGGCCATGGACACGATGGCCGAACGGCTCAAAAGCGTGGACGAGGTGCATTTAACCGGCCCGGGTACCGATCTTCGTTTTTCGGTGAAGGGCATACCCTCGAAGAAATGCAGCGGCCATATGAACATCCCGGACGGCGAGATCTACACCGCACCCGTTCGAGACAGCGCGAACGGCCGCATCACGTACAACACGCCGTCATTCTCGCAGGGCTTCAAGTTCGAGAACATCTCTTTTGAGTTCAAGAACGGCAAGATCATCGACGCGAAGGCGAACAACACCGAACGTATCAATAAGATACTCGATACAGATGAGGGCGCGCGGTATCTCGGCGAATTCTCGTTCGGGGTCAACCCGTATATACTACACCCGATGTGCGACACGCTGTTCGACGAGAAGATCGCGGGCTCGATCCATCTGACGCCCGGCTCGTGCTATGAGGATGCCGACAACGGCAACGAAAGCGCGGTCCACTGGGATCTCGTGCTGATACAGCGTCCCGATTACGGCGGCGGCGAGATCAGCTTCGACGGCGAAGTGATACGCAAGGACGGCAAGTTTTTGGGTGACCTCGCCGTGCTTAACGAAGAGAATCTGGTTTAATCATTTAATAACGACGGGCGGCACAATAGCCGCCCGTTTTTGTGACTCGAGCACTCACCGCATAACGCTTATCCTTCGCGGGGAACGAAGCGACTACTACCAAAACAGCGGCGCATATACAGACTTCAGCCATTTTCGTATCAGCAGCGTCGGAATCTCAAAATCCGGCTCCCCTGTAAACCCCGAAGCAATCTCGTATTTCGCATAAGCGATATGCAGCTGCCCCTCCGACAGATAAAACGCCGTGCTTTCGGATACGCCCGTGAACGCGTCCGCGAAATAATGCGAGTCGTTTCTGACAATTTCGCGGATGAAGCCGTCAATCACCATGCGATAGTCATTTGATACGAATAGATCGTCAAGCGTCAGCGGGTCGCTTTTCTGTATATCTGCGTTGTAGTAAACGGTATGCGGAAAGCCTGTTCCGCCGTTATCGAGATCATCCGTCACGCGAACGCACAATATGCCAAGGTTATTCTTCACATCATCGCTGACGCGCAGCACGAATACCCAGTCTTCGTTGCCCTTGGCCCGATAAAACGCATCGGCGATCGCATAGTTCACCTGAGCGCTTATCTTCGCATTCATTTCTTTTTCAAACGTCCGATCGCCGAAGCCGGAAATTTCGGGATACTCGATATCAAACACGATGTTCCCCACGCCCTTGTTGACCAGCACTTCCTCTATCCTGGCCTGCCGCGGCAACACGGCAACAAACGGCGTCAGCCTGCCTTTTAAGCCGCCGCCCGCCGCCACAAAAAGCAAAATCAGCACAACCGCACCAAAAGCGATTCTTCGGAGCATGGCTCAACCCCTCACATATCATATCCGTCACAAGAATATACTTAGGCGGGGGATAAAAATATGCGCAAACAGGACAAAATCATACGGATCGTCTGTGCGGTGCTGTTCTTCGCGGCCGTCGCAGCGCTCGGCACGATGTTTGTGAACACGTCGGGCGAGTGGTACCAATCGCTCATCAAGCCCGCTCTGCAGCCGCCGCCTCTCGTGTTCACCGTCGTCTGGACGGTGCTCTACGCGCTGCTGGCCGCGTCGCTGGCGCTGGTCTCCGTCATGCCGGATGTGCAAAAAAAGACGCTGGGCTTATACGCTGTCACAGGCGTTTTGAACGTGCTGTGGACATATACGTTTTTTGAAATGCAAAATCCGGGCGGTGCGGTTTTCGTGCTGATTGCGACCATCATCGCCGGTGTCGCGCTGTTTGCGGATGTTCACCGCATTCATAAAACCGCTGCTTACCTGCTGATTCCATATTTAATTTGGCTCTGTTTTGCGCTGTATCTCAACTACGAGCTCGCTTTTTTCAACTAACGCATCTGTATGATCTATAATACCTCTTTCTACCGCCATAATATTGTTGGGCCATCATCGCCGCGTCGGTGACAATGTCCCATATAATTCTTCCGGCTTGTGATATCCTAATATCAGCAAAACTCATGTGCTTGGGAGCCGTTATGAATCATAAAAAAGTTCTGTCCCTTATTTCAAATATTCTTTTCTACCTTGGGGCCGGGCTGAGCGCGCTTGCGATCGTTCTGACCATCACCATCAGAGCGAGCCTGCCGCCCGGCGTCTGTCCGATCGACAACAACCGCCCTTTGTATTTTACCGCCGTTGCGGTGCTGATCTCCTCATTTGTGCTGTCCGTTCTTGCGGGCAGGCTGAAAAAACGCACGAACAAAGAGCAGTAAAGCGAAAATCCATAAAAATTATCAACCGATCGGTTGGTTTTTTTCTCGTTATGTGACAAAGTCACAGAACCCAATGTTTACTTGATATTACAATACATTAGTAATGAAGTATGTTATAAAATAAATATGTCTTTCATGGAAATATTTTAATCTCTTATTCGTAATAATTCTTATTTATGTGACAAAATCACAGTCTTAACCTCAAAATTGGTTTAATATGGAATCACGAAATAAGAAATTTGAAAGGAGATTTTGATCATGGAAGATAATATTACCGTCACAATGCCTCTGATTGGCGACAAAGCGCCATCGTTTGTCGCCAAATCGACACAGGGAGAGATTCATTTCCCGGAGGACTTTGAGGGCAAATGGGTCATCCTTTTCAGCCATCCGGCCGACTTCACACCCGTCTGCACGACGGAGTTTATGACGTTTGCGACAATGGCTGAGGAGTTCAAAGCGCTGAACACGGAATTGATCGGTCTTTCCGTGGACGGACTGTACTCTCACATCGCATGGCTTCGTACGATTAAGGACAAAATAGAATACAAGGGAATGAAAAACGTCGAAGTCAAATTCCCGCTCATCGAAGACATTAAAATGGATGTGGCAAAGAAGTTCGGTATGATACAGCCGGGCGCATCGGACACGCAGGCGGTCCGCGCCGTATTCATCATTGATCCCAAAGGGGTCGTCAGGTGCATCCTTTACTACCCGTCTTCGACAGGCCGGAATTTCGACGAGATCAAGCGCATCATCATCGCGCTGCAAAAAGCCGATGCCGAGAGCATTGCGACTCCAGCCAACTGGCAGCCCGGTGACGACGTGATCATACCGCCCGCCGGTTCGTGCGGTGTGGCTCAGCAGCGCATGGAGGCGCCGGCTGACGGCATGTACTGCCTTGACTGGTTCCTCTGCTTGAGGAAGAGCTGACCGCCCATAGGACGCAAGAAATGCTTGCTCATCTGCCTTGACTTAATGCTCTACGTCTAATTTGCGGGTCAGCGCATAATTTGACCGATCTAACAAACAATAACAGCATAACCACCGATATTTTTAAGGAGGAATCTTTATGAAAGCAACAGGTATAGTCAGACGCATCGATGAGCTTGGCAGAATCGTGATACCCAAGGAGATTCGGCGTACCTTGCGTATCCGCGAGGGCGATCCGCTCGAAATATATACCGACAGAGAAGGCGGCATCATATTAAAGAAATACTCGCCCATCGGGGAACTCGCATCATTCGCGCTCGATTTCGCGGAAGCGCTTTCTTCCACACTCGGTCTGACCGCAGTCATCAGCGACAGGGATACGATTCTTGCGGCCAGCGGCGAGCACAAAAGAGAGTACGCGGAGCGTCCGGTCAGTGGTGCCTTTGAAGACGCGATCAACGCCAGAAGTGTAAAGAAAACCACGGGGACGGATGTGATTCCGCTTGTAAGCGGCGAAAATCAGGCGCTGACCACCTCACAGGTGATCGCCCCGATTTCGATGGACGGCCAGCCCATCGGCGCGGTCGTGCTCGTCTCGCGCAGCGGCGCGCTCGGAGAATCGGAGCAAAAAGCCGCGGAAGCGGCGGCGGCCTTTTTAGGACGCCAGATGGCCCAGTAACACATAGCTTAATAAAATCAACTTGAGGCGCAAATCGCGTTTCAAGTTGATTTTTTTTGCATCAGCGGGTAGAATTGAAACAAACTATCTTTGGAGGGGCGTTTGTGAGCAAGACACTGGCGGAAAAGATCATACAGAACCATTTGGTATCCGGCGAAATGACGGCCGGAGAAGAGATCTCTATCAAAATTGATTATACGCTGACTCAGGATTCCACGGGCACAATGGCTTATCTGCAGTTTGAGGCGATGGGCGTGCCGCGCGTGAAGACCAAAAAGTCGGTCGCCTATATCGACCATAACATGCTGCAGTCCGGCTTTGAGAACGCGGACGATCACAAGTTCATCGAGACTGTGGCCAAAAAGCACGGCATCTATTTCAGCCGTCCGGGCAACGGCATCTGCCATCAGGTGAATCTCGAACGCTTCGGCGTGCCCGGCGCAACGCTCTTAGGCTCGGACAGCCATACGCCCACGGGCGGCGGCATCGGCATGATCGCGATCGGCGCGGGCGGCCTTGACGTGGCTGTCGCGATGGGCGGCGGCGCGTATTACATCCCGATGCCAAAAATTCTCGGCGTGGAGCTGACCGGCAAACTCGCGTTCGGTGTTTCCGCCAAGGACGTGATATTGGAGATGCTGCGGCGCCTCGGCGTGAAGGGCGGCGTCGGCAGAATCGTCGAATACTTCGGCGAGGGCGTGGGATCGCTCTCGGTGCCCGAACGCGCCACGATTACCAATATGGGCGCGGAGCTCGGCGCGACCACCTCGGTGTTTCCGAGTGACGACGTCACGCGCGCGTTTCTCGCGGCCCAAGGCCGTGAGGCGGATTACACGCCGCTCAATGCGGACGCAGGCGCGCAGTACGAGCAAACCATCACGATCGACCTTTCGGCGCTCGAGCCAATGGCCGCCATGCCGCACAGCCCCGACAACGTGAAGACCGTTCACGAGATCGGGCCGATCACGGTAGATCAGGTGTGCATCGGCAGCTGCACCAACGCGTCTTATCTCGACCTCATGCGGGTCGCCTCGATACTCAAGGGCAAGAGCATATCGCCCGACATCAGCCTTGTGATATCGCCCGGCTCCAAGCAGGTGATGACCATGCTCGCGCAGAACGGCGCGCTTTCAGACATGATCGCCGCGGGCGCGCGCATACTCGAATGCGCATGCGGCCCGTGCATCGGCATGGGACAGGCGCCGCGTACCAATGCGGTATCGGTGCGCACCTTCAACCGCAACTTCTACAACCGCTCGGGAACGGCGAGCGCGGGCGTTTATCTCGTGAGCCCCGAAACCGCCGCGGCCACCGCCCTTATGGGTGTGTTGACCGATCCGCGCGATATCGGCCTTGCGGCGGATGCATTGACCATAAATATGCCCGATGCTTTTTTAATCAACGACAATCTCGTGGCGCCTCCCGACGCAAACGGCGAGACCGATGTGGTGCGCGGCCCTAACATCAAACCGTTCCCGCTCGGCAAGGCGCTCGAAGACACCGTTTCGGGCGAGGTGCTGCTCAAAATGGAAGACAATATCACGACCGACCATATCATGCCGTCGGGCGCGAAGCTGCTGCCTTACCGCTCAAATATCCCTTATCTGAGCGACTTTTGTTTGACGCCTGTGGACGAGCAGTTCCCGGCAAGAGCCAAGCAGAAGGGCGGCGGGTTCCTCGTCGCGGGGCATAACTACGGGCAGGGCTCCTCGCGCGAGCATGCGGCGCTCGTGCCGCTGTATCTCGGTATCCGCGGCGTGATCGCGAAGTCGTTCGCGCGCATCCACATGGCGAACCTCGTGAACTCAGGCATACTGCCGCTCGTGTTCGCGGATGAAAGCGACTACGACAAAATCGGCATGGGCGATACGCTCGTGATTTCCGGCGCGCCTGCCAAGGTGGGCGGACAGACTGAATTCACCGTGGAAAACCAGACAAAGGGCTATACGTTCACCGTGCGCCTGGAAGTCTCGGACAGACTCAAAACCGTGCTGGCGGACGGCGGGCTTTTGAACCATACAAAAAGATGTGGCGGTAATGACTAAGAACTCGAGCCTCCTTCGTATTTTTCTTACAATGATGAAAATCGGCGCGTTAACGTTCGGCGGCGGCTACGCGATGGTGCCGCTGTTCCGGGACGAATTCGTGAACAAGAACGGCTGGATCAGCGACGACGACATGCTCAACATGATCGCACTCGGGCAATCGGTTCCCGGCGCGATCGCCGTGAACTGCAGCATACTGATCGGCTACCGGCTTCATAAGTTCCGCGGCGCGCTAGTCGCGCTCGCGGGCGTCGTGCTTCCCTCTCTCATCGTGCTGACCGCAGTCACCTACTTGTATGCTGCCGTGCGCGACAACGTCTATGTCGCGGGCGCGCTGCGCGGCATCCGCGCCGCAGTGGTGGCGCTGCTTGTCTCCGCGTTCCTCACGTTCATGAAACCGTTTTACAAGGACGCCGTCTCGATGACGGCGTTTTTCATCGCGTTTTTGCTGTCCGTTGCATTCGATATCAGCAGCATCTACATCATACTCGGCGCGATCGTCTTCGGCATCACGGCGGGTATTTTCCGCGTCAAAAAGGAACCTCCGCCGAAGGAGGATCAGCCATGATGCACTATCTGCTGCTTGGATGGATTTTCTTCAAGATCGGTCTGTTTTCTATAGGCGGCGGCTACGCGATGCTGCCGCTCATCAACAGCGAGCTCGTGGGATACGGTCTCATGACGCCGCTTGAGGTCACCGATATTGTGGCTGTCTCACAGATCACACCCGGCACGTTCGCAATCAACGCGGCCACCTTCGCGGGTGTGAAAACGACAGGTCTGCTCGGCGGTGTGGTTGCCACCGTGGCCGTCGTGCTGCCCTCGCTGATCATCACAACGCTGCTCGCGCGGTATTTTTTCAAATTTGAGGACAACATCATCGTCCGGCGCGCCATGTGGGGCTTAAGGCCCGTGGTCACGGGGCTCATCGCCTCCGCCGCCGTGCTGGCCGCTCTGCCCGCTCTGCTGGGCGCGGAAAGCATACAAGAGCTGCAGTGGGCGTCACTGCTCTCAAAGCTGGATATTCCGTCTGTCATCATCGCGCTGCTCTCCGGCGTCGCGATCATCAAATTCAAACGCTCCCCCATACTCATCATACTCATCGCGGGCGTTGTCGGCCTGCTGCTTTTCGGTGTGCTTGGCGTCAAATGATAAAATTGAATTGTTAATATTGATGAAATGTGGTATATATAGTCTATATATTTTCATCTTATATACAGCATATGGGGAAGGGATTCAAAACAGATGTTCGTTCCGGAATTCAAGGACTACTATATGATACTGCAGGTTCATCAGGACGCCGAGCCCGAGATCGTCAAGAGCGCGTATAAACGGCTCGCGCAGATGAATCATCCCGATATCAGCGCAGACTCAAGAGCCACTGAGCGCATGCAGCTCATCAACCAAGCCTACGCGGTCATCTCCGACCCGGTCAAGCGCAAAAGCTATCACCGGCAGTGGCTCAGCCACCGCCCGCAACCGCCTCAGCCCCGGCCCGCCGCTCCGCCTGCCGAACCGCATATGGAGGCGCAAAAGGCGCTGGACGGCTATTTTCGCAGCCTGCTCTATGAAAACTGGGCGTCCGCGTACGACCGCTTGTCGGGCAAAGACCGCAGCATGTTCACGCTCGGCGAATTCTGCGAGTGGAAAATCGCCGTCAAGGAGCTCTATCAGATGGGCTCGTATGTCATCAAGCCGTTCCGCATGTACGACAAATGCGTGGTCAACGACGTGGAGTACGATTGCGTGCATATCTTCTCCGTTTTCCTGACCGACCGCGACAACCGCACCGGCAAAATCAACGAGGAGACGTATACCAAATATGTCGTCAGGGAAAAGGGCCGGTGGTACGTGTGCCTCGGGTACGCGCAGTTAAAGCCGATCATCTACAAGCTCAAGTATCTTGCGACGCAGGCGCCCGCGATGGACCCCGAGCGCGTTTACCGCGAGACGCTCTTGAAATACGACAAGCTCACCGGGTACCTGAGCCGCAAGGGGCTGCTCGACGTGATGGAAAAGGAGATCGCGCGCGCCCGGCGCTTTAAGAAAACCTTCTGCCTGCTGCTGTTCACGATCGAGCCGCAGGGCGCCGTTCCGGGCGTGGCCGCGAAGGATTATGTGCAGATGTGCGTGGCCGACGCGGCCGCACAGCTTAATGATGTGCTGCGCGATATCGACAGCGCCGCGCGCATTGCGGAAAACCAGCTTTGCGTGCTGCTGATTGAGACGGACAGATTTCCCGCACAGAAAGCGCTCAAGCGCCTGTCTGAGACAGTCCGCCAGAGCGACGGACTTCGCTACCGCCTGAACGGCTATATTCACGCGTACCGCGGCGAGACCACCGAGGACACGCTGCTGCAGGCCGAGCACGAGACGCGCATGCGCGTGGTGACCGGCGCGGACAACGTGAAGCGCTATTATATCAACCTTGATGACCAGCAGATTTAGAATCGGAATAAAGCCGAAAAACACCGTCAATAAAACACAGGCTATAAAAAAGGAGAATTGGTATGAGTTATAGGGCAGCACGCAGAGTCAGCGTCTTTTCCGTCACTGTCGGCCTTGGCCTCTTATTGATGATACTGGCATTTCTCAGCTATGATTTCATCACAAGATTACTTTTCATTTCCGGATCTGTGCTGATCCTTTTGGGCCTGCTTGTGTTTGCGCTATTCTTCCGCTGCCCGAAATGCCGCAGCCTGCTTCCTTTAAAAGCGCTGAATCGGCCCACGTTTTGCCCAAACTGCGGCACAGATATCGAGGAAAAATAGCGCAAGGATACACGTAAAGCGCAATTATGTCAACCTTGGCGATCGGCAGATCTAGAACCGGAGTGAGAAATGGATTATAAAAAAGCCAGCAAATTGAGAAATATTCTATTTGTAATGATCATCGTTCTTATTTTCTTGATGCTTTTTTTCAAGGATACCACTGTCCTGTTGATATTATTCTGTGCCGTTATTCTTACCTTGGTCGTGATCGGCGTGGTTATGTGTCTGTATTACCGGTGCCCGCACTGCCAAGCCGGGCTGCCTTTCAGAGCCCCCATCCCGACGTTTTGCCCGAGCTGCGGCAAAAGGCTCGAATAAGCATATTGAATGGCTATCTCAAGACCAACCGGAGGAAAGATATGAATTACAAAAAAGCCCGAAAACTGAGCAATATCTTCGCTTTAACAGGCGCCGGCTTCGCATTTCTGACGCTGCTTTTAGAGGAAACTACTGCTTTACTGATTATTTTCGGTACCGCCGGGCTCATACTGATCGGGGTGGGTTTGGTCATCATGTATCAGCGTTACCGGTGCCCGCATTGCCATAGTCTGCTCCCCACCAGAACCATATCAATCCCTACGTATTGCCCAAGCTGCGGCAATAAGCTCGATTCAGGCGACTGAATCAGTTCCTTGAGATAGGACTCTTTAAAGGAGCGAAAATGAACTACAAAAACGCCCGTGTCTTAAGCAATACCCTCGCTGTATTTGTTTTCATTTTTATCTTTGCAATGATGCTTACCAAGGATAACGACGGCCAATCGCTTATTTTCGGAATCATTGGTGTCATTTTAGGTGTGGTCGGCGTTGTGATCACGCGGCGTTACTATCGCTGCCCGCACTGTCATCGCATGCTCCCCATCAGAAGCGAGACTAAAGTGGAATGCTGCCCAAGCTGCGGCAAAAGGCTTGATTCAGGGGACCGGTTGTGATTATCGGGTACGCGGCTTTTCACAAACGCTCATGCCTTTTCCCGATTACGACTTGGCAGAGATAACGACCGATCGAAGCACACCCGCTTTAAAAATGTCGGTGTCAATGAATACTTAGCGATTTAAAACGTCTGATACGGAGGATGCTATGAATTACAAGTTAGCGCTTAAGTTCGCTAAAATCACCGCTTTTATTGCACTCGGTCTTATGATTGCGCCGCTGATTTTCAAAGTTCAATACATCTTGTTTGTTGTGCTTGCTGTGGGAATTTATCTTGTTGGGCTCATCATTGCGGTGATACACTTCAGGTGCCCGCATTGCAACAGCAGGCTCAATCTCAACATCCCCAAGACCCCATATTGTCCGTACTGCGGCAACAAGCTCGATTGGGATGAGAAATGAAGTTTTTTTATGCGGAACGGCTAAGACCGTTCCCTTCACTCGACATTTTCTCCCCCTTTTCTGCATATTATGATAAAAAACCACAATATTTTGTATATTTCCGGTTGACAAAAGCGCAATATGTTTCTATACTCATTTTTAGATGAATTAATCGTGTGCGACAAATTGTCCCGCCGATAATGGCAAAACAGCCGAAAGGCTGCGGCGCAAAGCTACAGGGCCTAACGACCATCGAGTCTATGGCAGCCAGTTACCGAAGTGAGGCTTTTTGTTTTGCCTTGAAACTGTAAAACGGGCGCAAAGCCGCCTGAAATAGAATGCGCCAGCGCATTCGGGAGACTCAATTATCTTACTTTATCTTTAATCTGGGGGATTGAATAACGGGACGCAAAAAACCGCCGAGGCGGTTTTTTGCACTGCGCCTGTAACCTGCATGTCATTCCGATAGAGCGCAGCGATCAGAGGAATCCCTTGCTATATGCTGACAGCATCGGTCAATCGACTCAGCTCCTTTATGCAGTTTAATGAATTTCGCGGATAAATGTTTGTCTGCTTTTGGAAACATGTGCTATAGTATAGACATATGGATTTAATATATCAGCAAGATTGAGATAAAAGGAGATTCGCAATGTCTAAGATCGATGTGGTCAGAAAAGAAATGATGGACGCCTTAAAGGCGAAGGATACGCCGCGCAAGGACGCGCTTTCGCTGCTGCTCGCCGCGCTTAAGTCAAAGCAGATCGACAAGCGCAGTGAGCTCACCGAAGACGAAGAAAACGCGGTGGTGTTTAAGGAAATCAAGAGCGCGCAGGAGGCGATTGATACGGCGCCCGCGAGCCGCGCGGACATAATAGACGAGAACAAGTTCAAGATCGCCGTGTATAGCGAGTTTGCGCCCAAGCTGATGAGCGAGGATGAGGTTAAGGCGGTGATTGCGGGTGTGCTGGGGCAGCTGGGGATTGAGAAGCCCGCGCCGACGGACAAGGGCGGCATTATGAAGGTGCTGATGCCGCTGGTGAAGGGCAAGGCGGATGGGAAGATGATCAATAAGCTCGTGGAAGAGGCTTTAAAATAGGCAGGATAAATAGGATATGGCGCACCGCTCAGCGGTGCGTTTTTTATGTTTAATAAGCATATAAATTCTATCAATTATCATGAATAGTCAAATTTACTCTCTCTCGATGATTAGTAGTTCAATAAGGTATTTGTGCATTTTATTTATTAATATTTGGTCTGATATGTTATAATATACAATAAAGGTACTAGTCTATTTGTGCATAATAAATGATTTTATTGAGGATGTAAAGATGAATGACAATAGAAATAATTTCGCCATCAAAAATTTAAATCAGCTATTATTAAATAAAGGGGTCATTGGATATAAATCATTAGAGTCCACAATAATTCAGGTGTTATCACGTGAATTAGGCGAGCAAAATGAACTAACAAAAAAAGCTCGGCAAATTCGACATGGATACATTGTACCATCCTCCTTTTCACATATAAATGGATTAACATCCGATACGCAATATAATAGCGAGCAATATAAAATGTATGTCGATTTATTAAATGAAGCTGAAGTTTTTTTAGATTTATTTGGTGTTGCACAGTCGAATGAAGATTTCAATTCTGATGAAATATACAATCTTCTAATTTCAGGCGATGAGAACGCATGGGAAAGTGATACTAAAATATTTGAACGTGATCGTTGCATTGTTGAATATACAGATAAAGATTTAATCGCCAGATTTTCTAAACTTGGAGAAAATGAAATTAATGAAATCAAAAAATCAATCTGTATTTTTGCGTATGAAGATTATTGCAAAAAAGATGCAAGTCTTGGTTTTATAAAGGAAATTACTGTGAGGCAGACTGGAGTGAAAATTGTTTTTGATAAAACAGAAGTACTTTCATTTGAAAATTTACATAAACTTCAATTTGAGCTGGATATAAAGGATTGGGAGTATAATAGGACACATTGGGCTATAAAAAAAGTTAATCTATATAAGGAATTAAACCTTGAAAAAACAAACCTAAAATCAACTAAATTATCAGTTCCAATAGATATAACGAAACACTTTTTTGATGTTTCCTTTACGTTTGCTGGTGAATCTAGAATTATTGTTGAACAAGTAGTACGAGAGCTAGAACAAATCATTGATAAAAATAAGATTTTCTATGATAATAATTTCTTAAGTCAACTTGCAAGACCATCTTTGGACACTCTTCTACAAGATATTTATAGAAGTCGATCAAAGTTAATTGTTGTTTTTATATGTAAGCAATATCAAGATAAGAAATGGTGTGGTCTTGAATTCAAAGCTGTACGAGAGATGATAATGGAAAAAGAAGAATTTAAAATAATGTATATTAGATTAGATGATGGAAATGTAGATGGAGTTTTTAAAACAGATGGGTATATTGATGGAACGAAATTTGACTCGAACCAATTAGCATGTTTTATTAAAGAACGCTTAGATATCATTACTTAATTCAAAAAAGTCCGAAGATTTCCCTCCGGACTTTGTCATTTCTATCCTTGCCCTAGTTGCCCACGTACATATTCCCGTACGGCCGCTTGCTTTTGGGCGCATACTTCACAAACTGGTTTAGCTTGATCTTCGAAACATCCACCCCGAAGTACGACGAATAGTCCTTAAGCACCTGTGTGAGATACGCGCTGTCCTCATCATCCAGCGGCTGTGCCGAAATCTCCCGGCCCATCAGCGCCTCTCTCACCGGCCCGCGGATATACATCCGCCCGCCGTGCATGCCCGTCCCGAAAAACTTGCCTGCGGCATATTCACCCTCTTGAAGCCCAATACCCAGCACCACCACGCGGCCGCCCGCCATGTATTCCCCGAGGAAATCGCCCGCCTTGCTGCCGATCACGATCTTCGGAATCTTGTCCATGTATTCCTTCATGTGAATGCCGCTGCGGTATCCCGCATAGCCCTTTATAAATAGCTCGCCGCCGCGCATCGCATACCCCATAATGTCGCCGCAGTTGCCGTGAACGATCAGCTTGCCGTCGTTCATCGTGTTCGCAATGCCATCCTGCGCGTTGCCAAACACCTCAACCGTCGCGCCGTCCATATAACACGCGCTGTCGTTGCCAAGCGTGCCATAAATATTCAGCTTAGTGTGGTTTGAAAGGCCGCAGCCGATATAGCGCTGCCCGTAAACCTCGCGCACCGTGATCTCGCGCGGTTCCTGAGCCAGCGTCTTTATCTGCTTATTCAGAATGCTGTAATATGTGTTGCCAGCGATCAAATCCATTATTGCAAACCTCTTTCTTAAGAAGAAATTCTCTCTTTCATTCTCTCGTACCCGAGCGCGTTCAAACCGAAGTTGTCGTCCGTCAACGCCTTATCCAGCGAGGAAAGCGGAATCTTCTCGCTGATCAGATACGTGTAGATGCCCGCGCGGTCCACGTCGCCCACGAGTATCATGCCGACGAGCCTGTCGTCCTTCACGAAGAACCGCCGCGTCGCGCCCGTCCTCTCGTTGCGCTTCACCAGCACCTCAACGCCTTCGCCGCCCTGCACGCCCGCCGTGATCATCGAGAGGCCGAAAAACCCAACCGCGTTCATCGGGAACACTCCGTCAAAATCGTCCTTGCCGCCGCACATATCATATGCCGCCGCACGCCCTTGAGCATAAGCGTTCGGCCACAGCGCCATGATCTTGCGCTCACCCGTGATGATATCGGTGCCCTCGGTCACGTCGCCCGCCGCGTAGATGTCCTTCACATTGGTGCGCATCGCCTCGTCCACGATAATGCCGCGGTTCACTTCCACGCCCGCCGCTTTCGCTTCCGCCACGTTCGGCCTCACACCCACGCCCATCACGAGCACGTCGCAGGGAAGCTCGGTGCCGTCCTTGAGAATCACCTTCTCAACCTTGTCGCTGCCGACCACATTCTCCACCGTGATCCCGAGGTGGAACGTAATGCCGTTCTCCTCAAGGCGCTGCTGCACAGGCGCTGCCGCCTGCTCATCGAGTATCATCGGCAGCACGCGCGGAGCGAGCTCCACAACATGTACGCTGCCCGTCACAGGCGCGAGGCCCTCGGCGGCCTTGAGGCCGATGAGACCGGCGCCCACCACCACCACGCGGCTCTGCTTATCGATCAGCTTCTCAATGCCGAGCGCGTCGTCGTATTTTAAGAATGTGAATACGTTGCTCTGTGTGCCGAGGCCCTGGGTGGGCGGCACAAACGGGGACGACCCCGTCGCGATCAACAGCTTATCGTAAGGCACGCTAGCGCCGTCGCTGAGCGCCACGGACTTCTTCTTGGGGTCAATCGAGACCGCCTTTAAGTCAAACAGCGTGGTCACGTTGTTCTTCTCGTAAAAATCCTTCTTGCGGTACACCATGTTTTCCGGCTTCACCTTGCCCGCGAGATAATACGATATCAGCGGACGCGAATACACATGGTGCTCTTCATCCGAAATCACGGTGATCGAACCGTTCTTGTCACATTTTCGCAGGCCCTCTATGCACCCCACGGCAGCGGCGGAATTGCCGATAATCACATATTTCATGCTCATTCCCCCCTGTCTTCGTATTTGAGCGCGTTGTTCGGGCAGTGCTTCACGCACTCGGGCTCGCCCATCGCGGCGCACAGGTCGCATTTGGCGGCCACTTTTTTCTTACCCTCGTCGCGCACGATCGCGCCGAACGGACACGCGAGCACGCACGTCCAGCAACCCACGCAGCGCTCGGTCTCGTTTAATACGAGACCCGTCTCGGGGTCCTTCTGCATCGCGCCCGTGATGCACGCCTGCACGCATTTGGGATCGTCGCAGTGGCGGCACTGAAGCGCGAAGTTGACCTTGTCGCCCGTCTCGATGTGCAGCCGCTCCACGGGGCGCGGGCTTTCGAGCTTGTGCGCTTTGATAATATCAAGAGTCTGCGAGTGCGATGTGCGGCAGTATACCTTACACAGCCCGCACGCAAGACACCATTTTTCGTCAGCGTAAACTTTTTTCATTCTAAAACCCCCGTTTATTCACCGGCATGCTTGATGCCGAGAATATCAAGTTCTTTTTGGTTCAGGCCCACACCGCGCAGCATCAGCCGATTGCCCTTCAGGCTCTCGATGGCGTTGATGCCCATGCCTCCGAGCATCTCCTCAATCTCGTGCTTCCAAGCGCTGATGAGGTTCACGAGGCGCTGATAAGCGATATCGGGGTTCAGGCGCTTTACAAGATCGTCGCGCTGTGTCGCGATACCCCAGTTGCATTTTCCGCTGTAGCAGTTCTGGCACATATGGCATCCGATCGCGATCAAAGCGGACGAACCGATGTAGCACGCGTCGGCGCCAAGCGCGATCGCCTTGACGATGTCGGCGCTGTTGCGCACGCTGCCCGCAACGACAAGAGAAACCTCATTTCGAATGCTTTCTTCACGGAGACGCTGGTCAACCGCAGCAAGCGCCATTTCGATCGGGATACCCACATTGTCGCGCACACGCTGCGGCGCTGCGCCAGTGCCGCCGCGGAAGCCGTCGATCGTGATGATATCGGCACCCGCGCGCGCGATACCCGACGCAATGGCGGGTGCGTTGTGCACAGCCGCGATTTTCACAGATACCGGCTTTGAATAGTTCGTCGCTTCCTTCAGCGAGTAAATCAGCTGACGAAGATCCTCAATCGAATAGATATCGTGGTGCGGCGCAGGCGAGATCGCATCGCTGCCCTGCGGAATCATACGTGCCTGCGAAACGGCTTCGCCCACTTTTTCGCCGGGCAAATGGCCGCCGATGCCGGGCTTTGCGCCCTGGCCGATCTTGATTTCGAGCATCGCGCCCGCGTTTAAGTACTCGGCATGCACGCCGAAACGTCCCGACGCCACCTGTACAATGGTGTTGGGCCCGTATTTATAAAATTCCTTGGCAAGGCCGCCCTCACCCGTATTATAGAGTATGCCGAGCTCCGTGGCCGCGCGCGCAAGCGCCTCGTGCGCGTTGCGCGAAATAGACCCGAACGACATCGCGGAGAACATGACCGGTACCGACAGCTTGACCTGCGGCGGCATTTTGGTTAACAGTTTTCCGTGCTTGTCAAATTCGAGCTTAGCCGGCTTACGCCCCAATATAACGCCCGTTTCCATGGGTTCACGCAACGGGTCGATCGACGGGTTCGTGACCTGCGACGCATTGATAAGCATTTTGTCCCAATAGATCGGATAATCGTTCGGGTTGCCCATACCTGTCAGCAGCACACTGCCTGTCGCCGCCTGCTTGTAAATCTCCTTGATCGCGTTACTCGTCCAGTTCTTGTTGGGCTTAAACTCAAGATCGTTCACGCGGATTTTAAGCGCGCGTGTGGGGCACAGCGCCACACAGCGGTGGCAATCCACACACTTTGCGTCATCCGCAACCATCTTTCCCGTATCGGGGTCAAGCCTGTGCACCTCGTTGGCGCACTGCTTCGCACACACTTCGCATTGTATGCATTTATTTTCATCTCTTTCGACCAGATAATCCGGCCAGCCAAGTTGCAAACTCATTGGTTACCCTCCACCAGTCCTATAATTGGCTCTCCGCCCGACGGCGACCAGATGCGGTCAGGCGAATCACAGATAATGCGTATCGCGGCTTCCTCACTGGCCACGTAGAGCATGTCGCCCTTCTCCGCAGCCACGAGAGATCTTAGTTTTATTCTGTCGTTCAACGCCAGAAAGCCGCCCTGAAAGCCCAGTATAATCGAAAACGGGCCGTTGATCAGCGCCGAGCTGTAAACCGCCCGGACCGCCTCAAACTTGCGTTTCTTTTCTTCGTCCATCAGATCGATCTCACGCCAGAACGGTGCCGCCACAATATTCACAGCTTCTTGAAGCGACATGCCGTGCTTGCGCACCAGCAGGTCAAACAGATATGTAATGACCTCTGTGTCTGTCATCAGCGTGCATTTGTAGCCAAACATCTCCACGAAACGCCTGTTGGCATCGTAAGAGGAGATTTCCCCGTTATGCACCACAGACCAGTTCAGCAGCGTGAAAGGATGCGCCCCTCCCCACCAGCCGGGCGTGTTTGTCGGAAAACGGCCATGAGATGTCCAAAGATATGCGTTATATGTTTCGAGCTTGAAAAAGCGCCCGATATCTTCCGGATATCCCACACCTTTAAAAACGCCCATGTTTTTCCCCGAAGAAAAAACATAAGCGCCTTCATAGTTCTCATTGATGTTAAAAACAAATTGGGCGACAAACTCTTGCTCGTCAAGCCCGGACCGTTGAAGGCGTTGCTTACGCGGATACACAAAATATCGCCATATCAAGGGGCTTGATGGAATCTCTTTGCTTTTCCTTGTGGGTATGACTTCCGCTTTTTCTATTTCAAAGTGACGCTCAATAACCTCGTCAACGGCTTCCTTTGAAGGCATATCATCATAGAACAGATGCAACGCGTAAATATCGGCATACTCGGGATATATCCCATAGCCGGCAAAACCTCCGCCCAAGCCATTGCTTCTGTCGTGCATTAATTCTATGGATTTAATTATAGCTTCCCCTGTAAATCTTTCGCCCTTACGGTTCAGTATACCGCTGATGGCGCAACCAGACGGGATCCTTACTTGCCCCTCTTTTACCATTTACTCTCCCCCTCGGATTTTGGGCAGGTGCGTCTTATTAATGTCAGAAAACGCCTGCGATAAAATAAAGACGCCAACAAGACTTGTATGAACAAGTCGCAAGAAATGTTCGATCATTCTCAATATAAAGATAGGAACTTACCATTCCCCACGTTAGCTGTATCATTATACTAAATGCCATATAAAAAATCAATAGTAAAAACGCGGTTATTCTGCAACATTTAAAATTGTTAATTGCAATTATGCATTGTTTCGGGAGTTATTTGTGCATATTTTAACGATCTCGTGAATATGTGATGATATCAATCCTGCATTTATCTTTTTATAACCAAAAGTATGCATTTTAATAATGGTAAAAAATACATTAATAACTTTTGCGCCCGATGAACAAAATAAAGCTGTAAAACGAAATGAGAACCGCTTGCAGCCGGAGTTTAATGTGTATCCGAAGAATACTTGAGCAAAAAGCCGATGAGGCGAGCCTGCGGCTTGCTGACGGCGAATGGGATGACACAAGGATATGCGCTTTTTGCGCGAGGGAATAATGCGCTTTTTGGCGGCGGAACCGGTTGTCCGCATTGATGCCAGAATCCGAACGCGGGACTTCCGCAAATGCCCTTTCAAAATGGATACACAATAAGCAGCGGCAATCGAAGGTTTTACTGACACAAAGCAGCGGCGCGGTACAAAAATACCGCGCTGTTGTTGTATTGACTCCCTATCAGCCAATAATGACCTCGAGCCTTGAAATGCTTTCCTTATTCCCCGCGACAATCAGCATATCGCCCTTTTCCAGAATATCCGCGCCGTACGGTGAGGTGTTGATCTCCTTCTCGTTCTTTTTGATCGCGATCACATTGACATCATATTTCTGGCGGAAGTTAAGCTCGCTCAGGTTCTTGCCGACCCACGCGTCAATCACATCAATATCCATGATCCGAAGATCGTCCGCAATTTCGACATAATCGATCACTCTGGAATCCGCAAGCTTATGCGCCACGCGCATGCCCATGTCGCGCTCCGGGAAAACAACCTTATCGGCCCCCGTTTTGCGCAGCACCTTAGCATGCAGCTCAGTCTGCGCTTTGGCAAGCACAAAATTTACACCCATTTCCTTGCACATCATCGTAATGAGTATGCTGGCTTGTATATTTTCACCCATTGTCACAACAGCCACATCGAAATTCTTAATACCAAGCGCCACCAATGCCTTTTCGTCAGTGGCGTCCGCCTGTATGGCGTGGGTGACGTATGGCGCAACATCATTGATGAGGTCGGCGCTGCTGTCCACCGCGAGAACTTCTTTGCCAAGATTCGTGAGGCATTTGGCCACCGCCTGGCCAAAGCGCCCCATTCCGATCACAATAAACTGTTTTTTTGACATATTATCCAACCATAAACCTTTCTTCAGGATACCGGATATTGGCATCGTCTTTGCGCGAACGCAGCGAGAGCGCCACAACCAGTGTTAATAATCCTACGCGCCCCACATACATCACAAAAATCAATATGAGCCGGCTTGCCGAGCTTAACAGAGGTGTAATCCCGGTGGTAAGACCGACTGTGCCAAAAGCGGATACCACTTCAAATACGATATTTTCAGATGTGAACAGACCGCCGCGATGCCCTTCAATACCCATCAGAGCCAGCGATGCGGCAATCACCAGCAGCAGCGCCATCAGCGTAATGGTCACCGCGCGCCGCACTGTATCCGTAGCGATCCTTCTGTCTTTTGTTGTCACATCGCGCTTGTCTAGCATGCTGGATGCCAAAAACATAAGCACGATGACAAACGTGGTCGTCTTGATACCGCCGCCCGTACCGGCAGGCGATGCGCCGATAAACATCAGTATGGTGACGATAAATTTCGTGGCGGGCAGCAACGCTCCCTGGTCAAAAGTTGCATAACCCGCAGTACGCGGTGTGACCGATTGGAAAAGCGAGTTTAATAATTTTTGTCCAAAACTCATGTTTCCCAAAGTTTTGGGGTTGCTTTGTTCGAATAAAAACACGGAGACCATGCCGACAACGATCAGCGCCGCAGTCGTCATTAATACGAGGCGCGCATACCGCGAAATGCCCTGCCTGCTGCGGATGCGCGCGGGGCTCACGATATGGCTGATGACCACAAACCCAAGGCCGCCCGATATGATCAGAAATGCGATCGTCAGAATCACTAGAGGTTCGTTTGCGAACATACCTAAGCTGGCATACGGCGCCGATACAGGGCCAAGCACATCAAAGCCCGCGTTGCAAAAAGCGGAAATGGCATGGAAAAGGCTGAAGAAAATGCCCTTTTGAAACCCAAAAAGAGGGATAAAACGAATAGCAAGCAACATTGCGCCGAGCACTTCGGCTGCCAATGTAACTTTAATAACTTTCAATATCACTTTGACAAGCCCGGACAGATCGAACTCGTTGAACGATTCCTTAATTACCATACGCTCACTTAAAGTGATGCGTTTTTTCACAAGCAAAAAAGCCAGCGACATCACAGTCATGACGCCGAGGCCTCCCGATTGTATCAATAGAATAACGACGATCTGGCCGAACAGGGAATAAACGGTTCCCGTGTCCACCACCACCAGGCCCGTGACGCACACGGCCGATGTGGAGGTAAACAATGCGTCAAGATAAGGAACGGGGTGGCCGGAGCGTGTGGCAAACGGCGTTGCGAGCAGAACCGAGCCCAGCAATATAAGAACGAGGAAGCCAATTATGATGATTTGGGCTGGCTGCAGTTTAACAGCACGGAGAATATTCATGAGACCACCTTTTACGTCCACCTTTATCCGCCCATTATAGCATACACGATAAACGTGTCAAATATTATAAGCGTGAGCGCGCACAATTTTACCCGATTAAAGCGGCAAAAAAAGGGGCTGGCGTTTTGCAAAGGAGCAAATATAACGAAAACCGATCGATTTAAGCAAATCCAGCGTATCGGAGACGGCGTGGCCGACAACCGTTTCGTAATGCGCGTCCGAACCGACCGTCACAATCTCTCCGCCCAGCTCAAAATAGCGCTTGATGATGTGAGTTTCGGGCATCGTGGACGGGGTCATATAAAGCCCGTTGGTGTTGATTTCGATGCCCTTACCCTTGCCGACCAGCGTTTTTAACAGCGCGTCCACGGCGTCAGTGTAATCCGCGTAGCGCATTATTTTATCGTCGAACGGGCAGAACTTCGATATATAGCCGATATGGCCCATCACGTCGTAATAGTCGAGCCGCATCGCAGATTCGTTGGAAACGCGCAGATACTCGCCGAATATCTCAGCCTTATCGTACCGCTTCCATACCTGTTCATAAAACGGGTCCAGACCGAACACGACATGCTGGGAGCCGATCACGTAATCGAGCGGCTGCGCCGCCAGCATGGCCTGCATCTGCGGCGCGGAATCAATGTCAAGGCCTGCCTCAATCCCCATTCTGATCGTCAACGCCGGAAATGCGGCACGCACGGCTGCGATCGCAGCGGCATACGCCTCAAAATCCACCGAGAAATCGGGGCCTTCCACAAGATTGAGGTCGATATGCTCCGTGAAACAGATTTGTTTTAATCCGGCATCCACGGCAGCCTGCGCCATAGCCATCATGGGAACTTTGCAGTCTGCCGAAATGCTCGTATGAATGTGATAATCAATCATGCTTTGACCCTTTTTGCAAATATTCTTTTGACGCTCTTGACGATCTCACAGACAGGGATGATCGCGAAGGCAAGCAGCGCGGTATAAAGCCACTGCTCTGCCGAAAGCGGTGCGACGCCGAAGAACGTATTGAGTGGCTTCACCCAAACCACGGCAGTTTGCAGCAGTGCCGAGAGTATGAACGACAGATGCATCCACTTGTTCGTGAAGAAGCGGTGAATCACGCTTTGATTCGATGAACGGATGTTGAACACATGGAACAGCTGCACGAGGCCCAGCGTTAAAAACGCCATCGTTTCACCCACGAGCGGATTGCCGTATACCCTGTCGCCGATAAAATACGCGCCCAGCGTTAAAAGGCTCATCACAACGCCGTAAAACACGAGATTGGCCGCCATGCCTTCGGCAAAAAAGCTTTGCTTGGCGTCCCGCGGCTTGCGGTGCATGATATTGGCGGGCGCGCCCTCCATGCCGATGGCAAGTGCCGGGAACGTATCCGTCACGAGATTCACCCAGAGTATCTGCACCGGAGACAGCACTGTGATGCCGATCATCGTGCCGACAAACAGCGTGATCACCTCGGAGAGGTTGGCCGAGAGCAAAAACTGGACGGCTTTTTTAATGTTGCGGTATATGCGGCGGCCTTCCTTGACGGCCTTCACGATGGTCGCGAAATTGTCGTCGGTCAGCACCATGTCGGACGCGTTTTTGGATACTTCGGTGCCCGTGATGCCCATGCCGACGCCGATATCGGCGGTTTTGAGCGCGGGAGCGTCGTTCACGCCGTCGCCCGTCATCGCGACGACATTGTTTCTCGATTGAAACGCCTTGACGATGCGCACCTTGTGCTCGGGCGCAACGCGCGCGTAAACGCGGATGTTGTCGATCTCGTTTTGCAGCGCGGCATCGTCCATCGTGTCGAGCTCGCGGCCCGTCACGGCTTTGTGCCTATCCGACAGTATGCCGAGGCGCTGCGCGATGGCGACCGCGGTGATTTTATGATCGCCCGTGATCATAACGGGCTTGATGCCCGCCTGTCGGCAGACGGATACGGCCACGGCGGCTTCCTCGCGCGGCGGATCGATCATGCCCGCAAGGCCGATGAACACCAAATCGCTTTCGAGCCCTTCGGATGCTGCGGGCACCGATTCGAGCGGCTTGTACGCCGCACCGAGCACGCGCAGCGCGTTTTGCGCGAACCGTTCGTTGGCGCTGTGTACCTTTGCCTTCAGCTCTTCCGTGAGCGGCACAGCCGCACCGTGAAGCGAGATGTGCGAGCAGCGCGCGAGCAGCTCATCGGGTGCGCCTTTCACAAGCAGCACCGTATCTTCGGTCCCGTTTACGGTGCTCATGAGCTTACGCTCCGAATCAAACGGAATCTCGAACAAGCGCGGCATCGACTGCTTAAGGCCGTCCGGCTGAAGCCTCGCGGCAGAAAAAGCGTAAAGCGCCGTCTCGGTCGGGTCGCCGAGCAGCTTATCCTCCGATTCCTTGGTGTCGTTGCAGAGCAGGAACGCCTTGTCAATCAGATCCAGCTCCGCCGCGCCGCTCACCGAAACGGCGTCGTATTCTTCATCATTATAATAGGCTTTCTGCACCGTCATTTTGTTTTGCGTCAGCGTGCCGGTTTTGTCCGAGCAGATCACGCTCGTGCTCCCCAGCGTCTCCACGGCGGGCAGCTTGCGCACGATCGCGCCGTTGCGTGACATCTTCTGAACGCCCATCGTCAGCTGCAGCGTCACCACGGTTGCGAGGCCCTCGGGAATCGCCGCCACGGCGAGGCTGACCGCCACGAGGAACATATCAAACGCGCTGCGCCCCGTCAGCACGCCGACGACAAACACCACGGCGGCCACGGCAAGCACCGCGATAGACAGCACCTTGGAGAGCGAATTGAGCCGTCTTTGAAGCGGCGTTTCGCTTTCTTTTGCGGCGCCGAGCGCGCTCGCGATCTTACCGATCTCTGTGTCCATTCCCGTCATGCATATCAGGCCTTTGCCGCGTCCGTATGTGACGCTGGTGCCCGAATAGGCCATGTTGATGCGGTCGGCCAGCGGCGCGTCATCGCTGAGTTTGGCTTTCGCGTCCTTCTCCACGGGGACGGATTCGCCCGTGAGCGGCGCTTCCTCTATTTTGAGCGACGCGGTTTCAATCAGCCGGATATCGGCGGGCACATGGTCGCCCGCTTCGAGCAGCACGACATCACCCGGCACGAGCTCAATCGCTTTCACGAACACGACGGCGCCGCCGCGTATCACATTGGCGCCCGGGGCTGCCATTTTCTTGAGCGCATCAAGCGCGGCCTCGGCGCGCGCCTCCTGCACGGTGCCCATCACAGCGTTCAGCAGTATCACGGCAAATATGATGATCGCATCCGGCACTTCATCCAAAAACGCGCTGACCACCGCGGCAGCCAGCAGCACGATGATCATCAAATTCTTAAACTGGCTTAAGATGATCCCGGCCAGCGTTTTTTTGCTTCCTTCTTTTAATACGTTGGCACCATGCTCGACGAGTCTTTGGGCGGCTTCATCAGCCGACAACCCGTCCATCGAAGTGGCATAAGCAGCTAAAAGCTGCTCTTCACTCATCACATGGGGCGTTTCCTGTTTCATCATATTCACTCCAAAAAGGTATTTTTGGCGCAAGCGCCTTATTCTCTTATTATAATGAAAACATTGTAATTGTACCGCTTATTTTTTGTCAATACGCACAAGCAAAGTACCGCCACAAATGGAAATGCGTCCGGAGGCTTTAATAAAATGAACAACAGCAGCGCCTGACCGCTCGGTCGGGTGCTGCTTTATTCCACAAGGGCTGTTTTTCTGACACAGCGATTATCTTTTTTTGACGGACCGTTTGACCTCTTTCCGTGGCTGTCGTATACTATCAAAGATGAAACATGTGTAATATATTCATAGACAACCGATGCGTAAAAGCCGCCTGGCCCTGGGACAAGCTGTTTTTGCGCTTTTCACTCAAATAAGCGAAAGGAAGCCCAAATGCAGCTGCAGCTTAAAAACCATACCACCCAAACACTCGTGCCGGGCCGCTTCATTGAATGCTGCATTGGCGCGCCCGACAGATTCACGCAGGCTTATTTGTTGTTTTTAAAACACAGCGCCGCAAACAGCGCTGTCGACTTCGGTCAGCTTTGCACACGCCTCAAAATGAGCATGGAAGAGGTGCTCGACGCGTTTGAATACTGGCAGAAGCAAGGCGTGGCGCGCGTCGTCAACGGCAAAACGATGTGCATCGAGTTCGGCGATTTTTCGATGCCGGACGCATATACCGAAGAAGACCTTTATACCGAGCGCGAGTTCAACCAGATGCTGCAGAATCTTTTCGGTTCGCGGCAGCTCTCGCCGCACGATTACCTGAAAATATACGACTATACCGATACCTTCGGACTTTCAAAAAAGGTGGTTCTGAGGCTCGTGGAATATTGCCTGCTGCTCAAAGGCCGCCGCGTGTCCATCGCCTATATCGACACCGTCGCCAAAACGTGGGCGGAAGAAAAGATCGATACGGAAGAAAAGGCCAATGAATACATCGAGTGGCAGCAGATGGAGACGTCCGGCGTGATGGACGTACTCAAGCAGCTCTCCCTCTCCGGCCGCAGACCGACGAAGGATGAATATGCGCTGTTCAGGAAATGGACGCAGGAATGGGGCTTCACAGTGGAAGCGGTGCTGACCGCGTGCGCACAGACCACCGCCGCGCGCGAGCCGAGCTTCAAATATCTCGATAAAATACTCGAACGGCTGAAAAGCCGCGGCCTGACGACCTCAAGGACGATCGCCGAATCTCATCTGAAAAACGAGCAGGAATCCGGCGTACTCAAGGAGGTTATGCACCTCTTGGGCGAACCGTCGCTCAAGCCCTCGTTCGAGCACGAAAGCCTGTACCAAAAGTGGACAACCGTATACGGCTATGACAAGCCGATGCTGATACTTGCCGCCAAGCACGTGGGCGCGCGCGGCAAACGGCCTTTTGCGCTGCTTGACAGCCTGCTCACCGATTGGTACAACAACCGGATTACCACGGTCACCGCGGCCAAGGCGCACATCACACGGCAAAAGGAGCTCGATGAGCGCATCTCAGCGGTGTTTGAAATGGCGGGAATCGCGAAAACGCCGACGGACGCGCACCGAAAGATATATGAGCGCTGGAACGGCGAATGGAGCATCGCGCACGACGCGATACTGCTGGCCGCCGATGTCAGCACGCTCTCCGATAAGCCGTATTCGTATCTCAATTCGATACTGACCAACTGGCATAACAAGGGCGTGAAAACGCTGGAAGACGCACAGAGCGAAATGAAAAAGCACAGCGAAAGCCATACCGCCGTGCGTGAGTCGTTCGAACGCCCGGTGGAAAATTACGACCATCTCGCCGTCAATCTGTTTGAGGACGAAGGAGCATAATGAGCATATCCGATGTGCTGGCGGAATACAGCCGCATCCAACAGCAAAACGAACTCGAAATGGACCGCCGCAGAAACGAGGCATTCGACCGGGTGCCGGGGCTCGTAGCGCTGCATGAGCAGCTCGAAACGCTGCTGATCGCGCGTCCAAAGCTGCGCCTGAAGGGTGAACCGGACGGCAGTGGGCAGATTGAAGCGCTGCGAGCGCAAAGCGCCGCGCTGCTCAGCCGCGCGGGCTACGGCGCGGATTATCTGGGCCCTGTGTATTCGTGCGCGCAATGCCGCGACACAGGGCTGCTCGACGACGCCACGCACTGCGATTGCTTTAAAAAACGCGTTTTAGAGGACAAGCTCGATGCCGCGCGCCTGACCGACGACGATGTGAGCTTTGAAAAGTTCGACCTTGGCCGGTTCGATACGGAACCGGTCGATAATGGAAAATCCCAGCGCGACATCATGGCGCGCATTCGCGACGTCTGCGCCGGATATGCGGACAGCTTCCCCGGCTGCTCATCGCTGCTGCTGCTCTCGGGCAGCGTCGGCCTTGGCAAAACCTATGTTTCCAAATGCATCATGCGCCGGGTGATCGAACGCGGACACACCGCGGCGAGCTTTACGGCTTACCGTCTCTTCTCGCTGTTTCACCAGCATCGGCTTGGCGAGGACGTGGACCTCGATCCCATTCTCGAAGTGCCGCTGCTTATCATCGACGATATCGGCACCGAGCCCATGACCAAGAACGTCACAAAAGAATATTTCTTCGATCTTATCAACGAACGCGGCGCGGCGCGGCGCAAAACGGTGATCGTGACCAATCTGCCGTTTCACGACCTCGACGAACGCTATGGCGAGCGTATTTTCTCGCGTCTGATGGACGCCCGTTTTTCCCAAAAGATACTTTTCAAGGGCAAGGATATCCGTTATTAGGCTCACAAATGGGGCATAATGATAGTCATAAGCTTAAGTTCGGAGGATGCGATGAAACGCAATGAAATTGACGACAAGTACAAATGGAATCTAAACGATATTTATTCCTCGAATGAAGAATGGGAAAAGGATTTTGCAAAGCTCCAGCAGCTGCTGCCCGCTGTAAAGGATTTGAAGCAGGGCTTCGCGGACAGCGCAGGCAGCCTTGCAAGCGCGCTGCAGCGCATCGACGAGCTCTCGCTGATGTGCGAACGGCTGTACGTTTACGCCAAGATGCATCGCGACGAGGACAACTCCAATTCGCAATATCAGGCGATGACCGACCGCGCGATGTCGCTGTATGTGGCGGTATCGGGAGAAGCCTCGTTTGTCGCGCCCGCATTGCTCCAGCAGAGTGAAGACACGCTTGAAAGTTATATCAAAGAGGATCAAGCGCTGGCACCGTACGCGTTCATGATCCGCGATGTGATGCGCCAGAAACAGCATGTGCTCAGCGAAGGCGAGGAAAAGCTGCTCTCGATGAGCGGCGATTTCGCGTCGGGCATCCGCGACATTTTCACAATGCTTGATAATGTCGATTTAAAATTCGGCACCGTGAACACGCCCGAAGGGCCCGTGCAATTGACGCACGCCAAGTTTATCGAGCTGATGCAGCACCGCGACCGGCAGGTGCGCAAGGATGTGTTTGAGACGTATTACAGCGCGTTTCAGGGCATGATCAACACGATCGCGACCACCTACGCCACGAGCGTCAAAAAGGACGTGTACTACGCGCGCGTGCGCAACTACGAAAGCGCGCTTAACAAGGCGCTGTTCGGCGACAACGTGCCCGTCTCGCTCTACGACGGCCTACTCGGCGCGATACATGACAATCTTGATATCATGTACGATTACATCGACGCGCGCCGCAGGATACTCGGGCTCGATGACATCGCCATGTACGACGTGTATGTGCCACTCGTGCCCGATACGGGCAAAAAATACAGCTATGAAGAAGCGATGGACATCGTGTTTGAGGCGCTGGCGCCGATGGGCAACGATTACATCGCGCTGTTAAAGCGCGCCTATAACGAAAACTGGATCGATGTGTTTGAGAACGAAGGTAAAACGAGCGGCGCCTATTCATGGGGCGCATACGGCACGCATCCTTACGTGCTGCTCAACCACCGCAGCGATCTTGACAGCGTGTATACCATCGCGCATGAGCTTGGGCACGCGCTGCATTCGTATTTCTCGGATGAGAGCCAGCCGTTCCCGCTCGCGTCTTATACGATATTCGTGGCCGAGGTCGCGTCCACCGTCAACGAGGTGCTGCTCACCCGGCATCTGCTTAAAAACGGTGACGACGCGCTCAAAAAATATGTGCTCAATCATTATCTCGACCAGTTCCGCACCACCGTTTTAAGGCAGACGATGTTCGCGGAGTTCGAGCGTATTTCCCACGCGATGTGCGAATCGGGCGAGCCGCTCACGGGCGAGGCGCTGTCTCAAAAATACGCGGAGCTCAACAAGCTCTATTACGGCGACGGTATCAAAACCTGTGACACCATCGCGATCGAATGGGCGCGCATCCCGCATTTCTACAACGCGTTTTATGTGTACAAATACGCGACAGGCTTCAGCTCGGCGGTGATGATCGCGACCGGCATCTTCGAGGGACGGCCCGGCGTCCGCGAGGCTTACCTTGAATTCCTGAAGAGCGGCGGCAGCGATTACCCGCTCGAGCTCCTGAAAAAGGCGGGCGTCGATTTTACGGACGGCGCGCCGATCAAAGCCGCGATGGAAGCTTTTCGCAAAGCGCTCGCTGAATTCAAGGACGTCATGGGCGTGTGAAAAGTTTATCATTTCCTTTTTCGCCCGAATACGCTATAATACACCTGTGCCAGAGGCGATCGCAGTTAATAAAGGAGGACGTACATGAAGATCTGTTTTTCCACACTCGGATGCCCCGAATGGTCTTTTTCGGAAATCGTATCCGTTGCATCCGATCTGGGATATAACGGCATAGAAATCAGAGGCATACAGCACGAGCTTTACGCCCCCACCATGGAACCGTTCTCGCAGGCTCATTTGGAAGAAACAAAGAAAACGCTTAAGCGTCTTTCGCTTGAAATACCGTGCCTCACGTCCGCATGCAATCTCAATGATGAAGCCGACATTGAAAAAGCCAAAGCCTATATAGATACCGCAAACATTCTGGGTACACCGTATATCCGGGTACTCGGCGACCTGTCTCCCGCGCCGTCCGCCGATGTGAGTCTCAAGGAGATCACCTCCAACCTTGAGGAGATCGTCGAATATGCAAAAGGCAAAAACGTGATACCGCTGATTGAAACCAATGGCTTCTTCGCAAAAACAAAGTCCCTCGGCGCCATGCTCAAGGCGCTTGATCATCCCAATGTGGGCATCCTCTACGATATCAACCATCCTTACCGCTTTTTCGGCGAGGAACCTGCCTACACCATCGACAACTTGGGGTCGTTCATCAAGCATGTGCATATCAAGGATTCCGTGATGGAAGGCAAGCATGTGCGCTACAAGATGGTCGGCGAAGGCGACCTGCCCGTCGCGAAAACCATCAAGCTGCTCGAAAAGGCGGGCTATGAAGGGTTCTATTCGCTTGAGTGGGTCAAGCGCTGGGATCTGTCGCTTGAAGAACCGGGGATCGCGTTCGCACAGTACAAGGAGTTCATGGACTCACTGTAAAGCATGATACAAGCGGGAGGAAAACCTCCCGCTTTTTAAATACTTTTATCTTAAGCATCGAAAGGAACATAAACATGGCTCAAGTGACAATCGGAAAAACCGCGCTGCGCGTGGAACAGAACGGTTTCGGCGCCCTGCCGATACAAAGAATATCGCTGAATGATGCGGCGTATCTGCTGAACAAAGCTTACGACGGCGGCATGACCTATTTCGACACCGCCCGCGCTTATACCGACAGCGAGGAAAAGCTCGCGAAAGCCTTTAGCGGCATGCGCGATAAGGTGATCATCGCCACAAAGACAATGTCCAAAACTGTCCAAGGCTTCTGGACCGATCTCGAAACAAGCCTGAAAACGCTGAAAACCGATTATATCGACGTCTATCAGCTTCACAACCCCGAGTTCTGTCCCAAATCGGGCGATGAGAGCGGGCTGTATGACGCGATGCTCGAGGCCAGGCAGCAGGGCAAGATCCGCTACATCGGCTTTACCAACCATCGCCTGGATGTGGCGAGCGTGGCTGCCGGGTCCGGCCTTTACGACACGCTTCAATTCCCGTTCAGCTACCTCTCCACGCAGAAGGACATCGCGCTTATTCATGCCTGCAAGGAAAAACAGGTCGGCTTTATCGCGATGAAAGCGCTGTCCGGCGGGCTCATCACGAATTCCGCCGCCGCCTGCGCGTGGCTGACCCAATTTGATAATGTGATCCCCATTTGGGGCGTTCAGCGTGAGTGGGAGCTCGATGAATTCTTATCTTACATACCCGAGCCGCCGGTGCTGTCCGATGAGTTAAACGCTGTCATCGAGAAAGACCGCGCTGAGCTGCAGGGAAATTTCTGCCGGGGCTGCGGCTACTGTATGCCCTGTCCGCAGGGTATTGTGATCAATATGTGCGCGAGAGCGACGCTGATGGTCAAGCGCGCGCCCGCAGAGATGATGCTGTCTCAAAGCGGAAAGGACATGATGAAAAAGATCGAGGACTGCGTGGATTGCGGACAGTGCGCCGCCCAGTGCCCCTACGGGCTCGATACGCCTGTGCTGCTCAAGCAGAATTACCGCGAATTTCAGGAAATACTGGCGGGCATGTAACGGATTACTGACGGCTGGGGCTGCGGGGAACCGCAGCCTCAGTTTGTCGATAAAGTGTAGTAAGCCTCACTCAGTGCGGGAGACAAAGTTACGAGCATACACATATAACTTGCACTACGGTACTTTTTGCTCGAAATACTAGCTCCCTCTGGAGGGAGCTGTCGCCGCAGGCGACTGAGGGAGGATCAGTCAAAGCTGTGCTAATTATACTCCCTCAGTCAAATGCCGGATTGAAATCCGCCATTTGACCAGCTCCCAATCCACCCTTATAGGGTAGTTGTCAGAGGGGGGCATGGTAAGATGCTTTTTTGACACTCTGAGGCTGCGGGGAACCGCAGCCTTTTTTTATAAATGCTTAATGATTATACACATCTTTGTCATTGACAGATCAATGCTTTCGGCATAAAATCTTGTCGAAACATGACAGGTACATACTGGAAGAATAAAATGGCCGGTCAATAAAACTGCTTGGAAATAAAACAAAATAAACGGCGGGCTTGTCTTTGCACGCCGAATCTGGTTGCCACTCTATTTATGAGAAAAGCAAATATCAAGAGGAGAATTTCCATGATCATAAAAATAAAATCCATATTGTTTACGGTGCTGGCTGTGCTGCTCATACTTAGCGCGGCGGCAGGATGCACAACCTCCGGTACGCTTTCGGTTAGCCAAGCGGCGCCGTCGCAAACTGTCGGCATCAGCAACGACAGCCAGAACCGCCCCAGTGCAACTCCCGTTTCACAAGCTGTACCAGAATCAAATAACAGTTCTGAAACGCCTTCAGCCGCCCAAGCTGACCCATCGCAAGAAATCATCTTCGATGATGAATATCTTGAGTTCGCGATTCGGAGACAGCTTGGCATACAGAACCGGCCCGTCACAATAGCCGATACACAGGGCGTCACGGAATTGGATCTCGGTTCCCAAACAATCATGAATATCAGCGCGCTAAAGCACTTTAAAGACCTTGAGAGTTTAGATTTGGCTTTTAACCGAATCAGCGATATCAGTGTATTGTCAGGGCTTGTCAATCTGTCCGATTTAAACTTGTATGGCAATAAAATCAGCGACATCAGCGCATTATCCGGGCTTGTCAAGCTAGCGAATTTGGATTTGCATGAAAACCAAATCGGTGACACCAGCGCATTGTCCGGGCTTGTCAATCTGATAAATTTAAATTTAAGTAATAACCAGATCAGCGACATCAGCGCATTGTCAGGGTTACTCAATCTGACGTGTTTGGATTCGGATTTTAACCAGATCAGCGACATCAGTGTGCTGTCCGAACTTACAAATCTGACGCATTTATCATTTATCTATAATCAGATTGGCGATATCAGCGCGTTATCCGGGCTCGCGAATCTTGAATCTTTGACTTTATCAAATAACCAAATCAGCGATATCAGCGCGTTGTCAGGGCTTGTGAAGCTTGCATATCTCGATCTGTCATGCAATTATAGAATTGGTGATATCAGCGCGTTATCCGGGCATGTGAAGCTAACGTATTTGGATTTGGCTGCTAACCAAATCAGTAACATCAGCGCATTGTCCGGGTTTGTCAATCTGACGCATTTGAATTTAGAAGTTAACCAAATCAGCGACATCAGCGTGTTATCAGGATTTGTGAATCTGATTTTTTTAGAACTGGCTGGTAACCAAATCAGCGACATCGGCGCGTTGTCCGGCCTTGTGAACCTTGAAACTCTGCATATATTTGATAATCAAATCAGCGATATCGCCGCGTTGTCCAGCCTTGTAAATCTGACGAATTTACACTTGTCTGGCAATCCAATTGAAAATTATGATCCGATAAAAAAAATATACGAGCAGCTGGTGTACAAGGATTTTCATATGTAATTTTTTCAATGTGACAAGCAGCGTCCTTTTGTGGCGGCTTGAAGCGATTCGAAAAAGCCTTTTATTGCGTTCGCAGCTGATGCATTTACCTGACCAGTCGCGCGTACAGCCATCCCGGCATCAGCTTCAAAATCCAAGCCACGATGCGCCACCGTCTGATCACATAGCCGTGGGCTTTGCGCCGCCTGATCAGCCGGCAGATTTGCCGCGCGGCTTTCTGTGCCGACGCCACCCAGAACAGCCCGTCGCCCTGCGCCATCGGCGTATCGACAAAGCCGGGCTTGATATCCGTCACGACGATTTTCTTATTGGCATGTCTTGCTTTCAATCGCAGCCCTTCGAGATAGTTCGATACATACGCTTTGCTCGCGTTGTAAGCCGGGCAGAGGCCGCTGCCGCGCAGCGCGGCCACGGACGAAATGCCGACAAGATGGCCCGCCCCCTGCTCAATAAAATGGTTCATGAGTCTGTCCGCAAGACAGGTAAACCCAATAACATTCACATCGATTGTCTGCCGTTCAAGGCTCCAGTCGAGTTCGGGATTCAAATGGCCCGTTCCGGCACAGAGCACGGCGAGATCGACGCCGCCCATCTCTTCGATCAAAGCGTTGAGGCGCTGAAGCGCTTCCTCGGGCCGCGATACATCCATGGGCACGATATGCGTTTTGCGATTGAGCTCCGCCGCCAGCTTCTCCAAAAGCGGTGTGCGCCTGGCGGCAAGTCCGATGATCTCATAATCCGCCGAAAGCTGCCTAGTTAGTTCAGCGCCGATGCCGCTGCTTGCGCCGATGATGACCGCTCTTTTCATGCCTGCTTCCTTTCAAAACACAAATTACACTCTTATCTTCTATGAATACGCGCCGTCTTCCTGCCGCATACAAAAAAGGAGCGTTTCCGCTCCTCTTAAAGTCCGTTATTTGCTTTGCGCCTGCTGCGGCTCATCTTCCGCACCTTTCAGCGCCACGACCACACTTCTGAACGGGTCTTCGCCTTCGCTGTAGGTATAGACGTTTTCATAATCCTGCAGCGTCGAATGCAGTATACGCCGCTCATACGGATTCATCGGCTCCAGCACCACGCGCTTGCCCGTTTTCTGCACCTTTTCGGCCAGTCTTGCCGCGAGCCGCCGCAGCGTCTCTTCGCGCTTTTTGCGGTAATCCTCGGTATCGAGCATCACCTTGGTGTAATCCTCTTTGCCGTTGTTGAGCACGAGGCTCGTCAGGTACTGCAAAGCGTCCAGCGTTTCTCCGCGCCGCCCGATCAGCATGCCCATACCGCGTCCGGACATATCGATTTTGAGCATACCGTCTTCCGTCAGCGATTTTAAGCGGACGTTGATGCCCATCTTTTCGAACAGTCCGAGCAAAAACTTCTCCGCTTCATTCTCGGGTTCCTGCGGCACAAAGTTCGGGTCCGGCGCCATATCCTCGCGCGGTTCTCTCCGCTGATACTCGCTTCGCTGACCATGATCCCGGCGTTGGCCGTGATCCCGCCGGGGGCCGTTATCGCGCCTGTCCTTTGAATATGAACCGCCGCTGCGGTCTCTGCGCGGCCCGCTCTGGTCACGCCTGTCGTGATAATCGCGCGGACGGGAATAATCGAAGCTGTCCTGAACCTTTATTTCTTCCTGCTGCCTTGTGATCGCCTCTCTGATATCGTCTTCCGTCTTCTTGGTGAGGCGGACCTTCGCACTTTTAAAGAGGCTGCCGCCTTCATCGAGAATTTCTATATTGACTTCGTCTATGGACAGATCCATCTTGATGAGACCGCTGAATACGGCTTCATCAACCGTTTTGCCCTTGCATTCTAACATGTCCATTAAGTTGCCTCCTGGGTGACACCCTGCTTTTGCTTCGCATCACGCCGCTTGTAATACCAGTTCACGATCAGCGACTGACCCAGCGCGTAAAGGTTGGCGAACAGCCAGTAAATCGAAAACGCGGTATTGGCCGACGCACAGATCCATATAGAAAACAGCGGGAAGAACCACAGCATGAATTTGCTGTTGCCCGCCTGAGGCGTCTGCCCCATCGTAAGCTTTTGCTGTACGAATAAAGATGCGCCCGCAAGTATCGGCAATATGAACCAGCCGTTTGTGTAAAGCGGGCCGTTCGCGTCCGCGAGATTGTTGAACTGAAGTATGTTGGTGGTTAACGCATCGTATCCCAATCCACCCTGCAAACCGGCCGTCAGGTTGAAATTCAGAAGGTTTGTATGAGCCAGCATATGCAGCGACTGCGGCGTGATATACGACGCGTTTGTCTGCACAAACGTCGCGAAACTCGCAGAGGTCGGCAAAATGGGCTCAAGCATCGAATCCGGCTGCCAGAAGTTATGCACCCAGAGCCAGTTCGGCAGAGTGTAAGCAGCTTCGCCAAAGTGCTGAGCGTTTAACAGCAGCGCCACCGTCTGTTCCGCGGCGAGAACGCGCATCGCGCCGAAAAACGCGAAGAATATCGGCATTGTGATCAGCATCGGCAAGCATCCTGCAAGCGGCCGCACGCCTTCCTTTTTGAAAAGCTCCTGCTGCTTTTTCTGCAGCTGCTGTGGATTGTTCGCGTAGCGCTTCTTCATCGAATCGATCATCGGCTGAATCAGAGCCATCTTCCGCGCGCTTTTCTTTTGCCTCAGATCAAGCGGCAGTATGAGCAGCCTGACCAGAATCGTCACAATAATAATGGCGACAGAATAGTTCTGAACCATGCCGTATACCCATTTCAGCACAAGAACGAAAAAGTCGGAGATAAAGTTATTGCTTAGAAATTCCAATCGATTGGTCCTCCATCATCATTTGAAAACGCTTCAAGGAACGGGATCATACCCGCCTTTGCAAAACGGATTGCACCGCAGTATGCGCCAGATACTCAGGCCCAAACCTTTGAGTGCGCCGTGCTTTTTAATCGCTTCCACCGCGTAATCCGAGCACGTCGGCGTGAACCGGCATGACCGCCGCGTGTATGGCGAAATGGCTTTTTTATAAAACCATATTATACCAAGTAATACGCGTTTCATTCTTTAAATTGCCCCGCTCTTTTAAGCAGCTTGCACATGGAGAACAGAATCTGCTGATACGTCATGTCCCGGATTTCTATACGCGGCGTAAAAATGAGCAGACAGCTTGGATTGACATTGTCAAGTACCGAGAAGAAAGCTTCTTTCATTCTGCGTTTGATCCGGTTTCTCACCACGCTGTTTCCAAGCTTCTTGGAAACGGAAAAACCGACTTTCAGATGCGGCGTTTTGGTCGGTACATACACGAGCACCATGGCTCTGTCAGATACGGATTTGCCCCTTCTGTACACATATCTGAATTCTTTATTGCGCTTTAACGAATATTCACGCCTCAACTATACCTTCCATTCGTACGGCCATATAACTTTGGTACCGAAAAAAATTGCCGAAACATGCTCGGCATCCAGCAATTATGCAGTCAGCTCTTTCCTGCCCTTTGCGCGTCTGCGCTTCAAAACATTTCTCCCAGACTTGGTCTGCATTCTTTTCCTGAAACCGTGTTCCTTCTTGCGCTGCCTCTTCTTGGGCTGTAATGTCATTTTCATGTGGATCAAAACTCTCCTTCATATTATGAGCCAATACTGGCCAAATCTCTATAGCAAGACGGATATATTATATTGAAGTCGCATGATAATGTCAACAACAATGATTGCCCTTAAAAACCGCCTTAAACGAAGTACTGCCCCGCAAGATAGATCACGATCGGCAGCGTCAGCGTGCACAGCACGGTGGTCACCACCACGATCTGCGCCGCGAATGCGGGCTCGTTGTTAAACTCCCTTGCCAGTATGGCCGAATTGACGGCGGTCGGCGTGGAGATGCCGATGATGAGCGCCTGTGCGAGCAAGCCTTTCACCCCGAGCAGCAGCACGAACAAAAAACCCAGCACAGGTGCGGACACAACTTTGATGATGCTGATGCTCAGCACCTTTTTCAAACCGCCGATCCTGACGGATACTTCAGCCAGCTGAACACCGAGACCGATCAGCGCCATCGCAAAAAAACCGTCAGCCAGATAGTCAAGCGGCACCATTATCGTATCCGGAATTTTGATTTGTACCAGATTCACGATTATACCAAGAACGATCACATAAATTGCGGGCATCCTGACAATGCTTTTGAGCGCCTTTTTTCCATCGCCGCCGCCCGAGCCTGCCAGATAGACGCCGATCGTATTGGTCGTAATATTCTGTATGACGACGATCAGTATCTGCGATGTGACCGCAATGGGATTGCCGTTGAACGCGAGATCGATCAGCGGGATACCGTAATTGCCGGTGTTAAAAAGCGTCAGTGAATTGATCGCGGCATTTCTCATGCTTTTGGGATAGCGGAACAGACGGCAAATTAACATGCTGATCACGAACATGGAAACCTGCAGCATGATGATGAAAGCCCCTGCGATTGCTAACAGCTCCGCTGTGAATTTAACGTCCAAAATCTTAACGAATATGATCGCAGGCGTCAGCACGTAAATAAACAGCTTTGTGAACGAGCGCACATCCGCCTTGAATATCTTCTGAAATATATAACCGGTCAGTATCAGAATTAATATGGGCAGCGAAATGTCGCACAAAATGTAGAGCAAGTGTGTCATAAAGTATTCCTTGTTGTTGATACGGGCATTATACCATAAATCCCGCCGGTTGTCCCGGCATAACGAAAAGAGAGGCTTGGAACGGTCGCCATATGGCCTCTGTCTGTCGTCAAGGCATTGGAGAATGACAGATTGAATCATCCGGTATATAATAACATGTGCTTTGACCCACAAAGATGAAGATAGGAGGAACGCGTTGAAGGGCTCAGCAACATTTCACCTGGATAAATCGAATATAAAGCTTGGCATCGGGTTCTTGGCTGCCGCGATGGTACTCGGCGTGCTGGCCTTGCTTAACGTTCCGCCGCATTTTGTTTGCTGGCTGTCGATTGGGGGGCTCTGCCTTATATTCAGCCTGATGGCGTTTATTCCGTGCATGGTGGTGCGTGTCCGCATCGATTATCACGGCATTGAATACCGCGGTATCAAAAAAACCTATATCCGCTGGCAGGACGCCGAGCAAATCTATATCATAGCCAAGCGGCGGTGCGCCATGATTTACGGGAATGGGAAAAAGATTACCGTCGGCTCTGCGTTTGACGAGTTCGGAAGGATGATCGAGCTGGTTGAGCAATATGCGCCGATAGAAATCGGCAATGATGTGACCCTGAAGAAAAGAAAGATCAACGACGCAATGGGCAAGACGTTCAGAAAGTCAAAGTTTCTGGCGGTCTTCGGATTTTCCTTACTGGTTCTTGCTCTCGTCTTGATACTATCGAACTATCATTTTGATAATCCGTTTGAAAAGCTGATGGCGGCTGTCGGCTGTCCGGGATTGAGTCTCTATTTCATTAAGGGGTATTATTTTGACAAGCTTTATGTAGACTCAGACCGAATCGTCAGATCAAGCCTGTTCCGTGGCAAAACCGAAATCAAGTGGCGCGACATTCAGTTAATCACCCACCGATATGCAAAGATGGACACGCTCACTATACATAGCAGCGACGGCAGTAAAATCCGCTTCACATCCGAATTCAAGCAATTTAACGATATTGAACAGTTCATTATAAAATTCAGCCCTGTTAAGCCCATAGATCCCGACGAATAGACAGCCCGCGAATAGGCACAATCGCGTTCTTTACAAATCTTTTCGTTACCTTTATAATAAGGAATATTGTATTCGGGTATCATGAAAATGCCATGATGCGGGACACGGCGGTGCCATTCCATTGGCGGCAAGCGACGGGGAAACGGTGAAAGCCCCGGCCAATGCGGCAGACGCGCCATCACCCGCTACGCTTTTTTGCCGAAGGGATGTAAGCAAAAACGGTTTTGCGCCCGTTACCGCGCACAAAAGAGACGCCTTGATGGCGTCATTTGGGTGGTACCGTAGAAGATATGCGTCTTTTGCCCCATGGGCAGGACGTTTTTTATTGTGTGAACAGGCAACAGCGAAACGATAAGAGGAGTAATCTATGCTTTACAAACAGGTCGATAAGAACCTTAATTTTAAAGACAGGGAAGTTGAGGTCCTTAAGTTCTGGGAACAAAATGAGATATTCAAAAAGACTGTCGATAAAAACAAGGGAGCCAAGGCTTACACGTTTTACGACGGACCGCCGACGGCGAACGGCAAGCCGCACATCGGCCATATATTGACGCGCTGCATTAAAGACCTGATTCCGCGCTACCGCACGATGCAGGGCTACGATGTGCTGCGCAAAGCGGGCTGGGATACGCACGGCCTGCCCGTGGAGCTCGAGGTGGAAAAAATGCTCGGACTCGACGGCAAGGAGCAGATCGAGCAATACGGCGTGGAGCCGTTCATCGCGGAATGCAAGAAGAGCGTCTGGAAATACAAGGGCGAATGGGAACGCATGAGCGAACGCGTGGGCTTCTGGGCGGACATGGAGCACCCATACATCACCTACGACAACAACTACATCGAGTCGGTCTGGTGGTCTTTAAAGCAGGTGGCGGACAAGGGGCTTTTGTATAAAGGCCACAAGGTTGTGCCGTACTGCCCGCGCTGCGGAACCGCGCTCTCGTCGCACGAGGTGGCGCAAGGCTACAAGGACGTCGAGGAAGATTCGGTATTCGTCAAGTTCAAGGCCAAGGGCGAAGAGAATACCTATTTTCTCGCCTGGACGACGACGCCGTGGACGCTGCCGTCGAACGTGGCGCTCTGCGTGAACCCGCGCGAGACCTACGTCAAGGTGGAACACGAAGGCTCTTACCTCATCATGGCGGCGGCGCTCGTGGAGACGGTGCTCGGCGAAGCCAAGCAGGCTATAGGAGAATACAAAGGCAAAGACCTTGAACACAAGGAATATGAACCGCTCTACGATTTCGGTACGGCGGACAAAAAGGCGTGGTATTTAACCGCCGACGATTATGTGACGCTGACGGACGGCTCGGGTATCGTGCATACCGCCCCCGCTTTCGGTGAAGACGACGCGCGCGTGGGCCGCAAATACGATCTGCCTTTCGTGCAGATGGTCAACGAGCAGGGCCGGTTCAAGGCACAAACGCCGTGGGCGGGCGTGTTCGTGAAGGACGGCGACCCGAAGATCATCGCGGACTTAAAGGAGCGCGGGCTTCTGCTCTACACCAAGGCGTATTCGCACAGCTATCCGTTCTGCTGGCGCTGCGACACGCCGCTGCTTTATTACGCGCGCAGCACCTGGTTCATCAAGATGACCGCCGTGAAAGACATTCTGATGGAGAATAACCGCGCGGTCAACTGGCTGCCCGAGAACATCAAGGAAGGCCGCATGGGCAACTTCCTGGAAAACGTGATCGACTGGGGCCTCTCGCGTGAGCGCTACTGGGGCACGCCGCTGCCCGTGTGGCAGTGCAAGTGCGGCCATCATACCGTGATCGGCTCGGTCGCGGAGCTTAGAGAAAAGGGACGGAACGTGCCCGAGGAGCTTGAGCTGCACAAGCCGTTTATCGACGCGGTCACGATCAAATGCGAGCAGTGCGGCGGCACGATGAAGCGCGTGCCCGAGGTGATCGACTGCTGGTACGATTCGGGCTCAATGCCGTTCGCTCAATGGCATTACCCGTTTGAAAACAAGGAAGAATTCGAGAAGCGCTTCCCGGCCGATTTCATCAGCGAAGCGGTCGACCAGACGCGCGGCTGGTTCTATACGCTGCTCGCCATCGGCACACTCGTGTTCGGCCGCAATCCGTTTGAAAACTGCATCGTGCTTGGGCACGTGCAGGATAAAGACGGCCAGAAGATGAGCAAGCACAAGGGCAACGTGGTGGACCCCTGGACCGTGCTCGACAATCAGGGCGCCGACGCGGTGCGCTGGTATTTCTATGTGGGCAGCATGCCGTGGCTTCCGAGCCGTTTCTATTCTGAAGCCGTCTCGGAAGCGCAGCGCAAGTTTATGGGCACGCTTTGGAACACGTATGCGTTCTACGTGCTCTATGCGGATATCGACGATTTCGACCCGACAAAGCACACGCTGAGGCTAGATAACGTGATGGACAAATGGATACTCTCGCGTCTGCACACGCTGATTCAAACGGTGAGCCGAAACCTTGATGAATACCGCCTCACCGAGCCCGCGCGCGAAATGGATAAATTCGTTGACGAGCTCTCGAACTGGTATGTGCGCCGCTGCCGCGGCCGTTTCTGGGCGCCTGGCATGGAGCAGGACAAATCGGACGCGTTTTTAACGCTGTATACGGTGCTCGAAACGCTGTGCCGCCTAGCCGCGCCTTTCATCCCGTTCATGACGGAGACGATGTACCAGAACATCGTGCGCAGCGTGGATAAAGCCGCGCCCGAGAGCGTGCATCTTTGCGAATACCCCAAGGCCGATCAGAGCATGATCGACAAGGAGCTTGAGAAGAGCATGGACGCCGTGCTGGGTATCGTGGTGCTCGGACGCAGCGCGCGCAATACGGCGGTGATCAAAAACCGCCAGCCGATCGCGAACATGTACGTCGCGGGCGTCGATGCGCTCGGCGATATGTATGTGGAACTCGTGGAAGGCGAGCTCAATGTGAAAAAGGTGTCGCTCGGCGCGGACGTCTCGGCATTCATTTCATACAATTTGAAGCCGCAGCTCAAAACGCTCGGGCCGCGCTACGGCAAGCTGCTCGGCGCGATCAAGACACACCTCGCTGAAGCCGATACTGTGGCTATCGTGAATACCGTGCGTGCGGGGGAAACGTATTCGTTCGAGGCGGACGGTCAGACGGTATCGCTCGTGGAGGAAGACCTGCTGATTGAACCCGTTCACAAGGAAGGCTTTGTGGTGGAAACGCAAGGGTCCTTAAGCGTGATACTCGACACCACGCTCACAGAAGCGCTGATTGAGGAAGGCTTTGTGCGCGAGCTGATCAGCAAGATACAGACGATGCGCAAGGAAGCGGGCTTCGAAGTGATGGATCATATCCGTTTTGCTGTGACGGGCAGCGCACGGCTGACCGGCGTGGTGGAGCGCAATGCGGACGAGATCAAAGCCGAGGTCATGGCGGACGAGATTTCGGGCGCGCCCGCGGGTTACACGAAGGACTGGGACATCAACGGCGAGCCGGCCACGCTGAGCGTTCAGAAAATATAAATGATAAGACGGATGGCGGCATCCGCTAAACTTAGTGAAAGAACTTTAAATGTCATTTTGAGTGAGCGATCACGATCGACGACGCAGTGGATTAACATCCCATGTTAACAGCGTTTTTAACATGGGATGTTTCACTTCACTCACGTTCTGTTCAGCATGACAGAATGGGGTTTTTCATCAGGCTGAAGCGGGTGCAAGCATCCGCTTTTTTGGTTAAACAGAACATGGCTTGACTTAATATACACATAGCTTTAGAATGATAATATCGGGAATGAAGTTCTCCCTTGGTGAATACCAGAAACGCTGATAAGCTGATGACTTCTGTATAACAGATGTGATCAGCTTTTTTAATCCCATAATATTCAAGATTCTGAAGAAGCAATATCATCTGTTCATTATAAGAAAGGCAAACTATATGTCATGAGGAAATATGTTTTTGTGGGTATTGGCAGCTTCTTCGGAGCCGCTTTAAGATATCTGGTAAAAGGCATACAGCTATCCGGCAATCAAGAAGGCATCCCGATCAATACGCTGATCATCAATCTGAGTGGCGCTTTGATACTCGCCTTTGTTCTGACTGTCGCTTTTGAGATATGGGAATTCAGCCCGGATATCCGAACAGGCATCACTGTCGGCCTGCTTGGTGCCTTCACGACGTTTTCGACACTATGCAAGGAAACCGTCGGATTGATGACCGGCGGAAACTACTTTTCCGCAGTGGCATACGTCACCGTCTCCGTGATGCTCGGGCTTGGCGCGGCGTATCTGGGAATCGTCCTTGCCCGCGAGCTCGGCTCCAGAATCGCAAAAAGAAAAGAAGAATAATACAGAAAGGAATGTGATTATAATTGAACATCCTACTGGTTGGCATAGGCGGAGTATTCGGCGGCGTGGCCCGGTTTCATCTCGGGAAGATCATATCGCAGCGGGCCCAAACAGCCTTCCCAATCGCCACATTGATCATCAATATCACCGGCGCTCTGCTTTTGGGGATCGTTTCCGGCATAGCCGTTACGGAAAACGGATATCTTCTGCTGGGTGAGGGCTTTTTGGGAGCTTATACAACGTTTTCAACGTTCATGTACGAAGGCTTTCACCTTTTTCGCGAGAACGAGAAGCTCAATGCGTTTGCATATATTTTAGGCTCTCTTCTCTTGGGGGTTCTTGGATATGCCGCCGGTCTGGAGATCGGCAAGCTTTTATAAAAAAGGAGAGCATAAAAGCGATACCGGCGGTGGAAGAAATTGTGGGCGAGGGCCTTATCACCGTGGCGGATGTCAGCGTGATCAAATACGGCAAAGATTCAGGCGGCTCCGATGCTCGATAAACTGCCAAACCTCGCTTTTTGGGATTATTTTATTGTGCTTGGAATAATATTTGTATAAAATAGAAAAAAGGTCTAGTCATCATATGATTTCTATTTCAGAAGACTTTACAGCGGGCACCGCATCCCGTTTTTTATCATAAGGGGGTATGATCATGGAGAAACTCGCTCTTAATCGCTCAAGGCGTGCGTTTACGCGCGTTGGTTTTGCGATGCTGCTTATGGTTTCCGCAACTGTGGCGCTGCAATTCCTGCTCGCGTGGCTGTTTGCGCAATACCTCGAAAATGAGTGGATTCGGTATATTATCATGGTCTTGCCGCAATATCTGATCGCGATGCCGCTGGCCGCGATGCTGATCCGGCGGATGCCGTCACTGCCCGCTGTGCAAAGAAAGCTCGGAGCCGGGCGCTTTGTGATCATCATGATCGTGTGCTTTGCCGTCATGTACGCGGGGAATCTGGTGGGAACGCTGCTTAATCTTATGCTGCAGGCCATCGCAGGCAAGGAAATGTCGCAGCCGCTTTTCAGCCTGATTACGGATTCGGGCATTTGGGCGAATCTGATGTTTGTCGTGATTCTCGCGCCAATCGCGGAAGAGCTGTTCTTCCGAAAGCTGCTGATTCCAAGGCTCCTGCCGTTCGGTGAAAAGCCCGCCGTGATCGTCAGCGGGCTCATATTCGGGCTGATTCACGGAAACTTCACGCAATTCTTCTATGCCTTCGGGCTCGGCATCGCGTTCGGTTTCATTTTTGTGAAGACGGGCAAATTAGCCTACACGATCATACTGCACATGTTCATCAACCTCATCGGCAGCGTGATATCGCTGCTGTTGATCGATGCGAGCATCGTCACGGCAGGACTCTTTGGCCTGCTCGTGATCTGCCTGGTCATTGCGGGCATCGTTTTGTTCTTCGTCAATATCAAGCGAACAAAGATGAGCCGCGGTCTGTTTGGGCAGCCAAACGGAAAAGCTGCCGTGTATCTAAACCCGGGCGTGCTGCTGTTCTTCGCCGGCTGCGCGGGGCTTTTCGCACTAAACACATTATCCATGTTTGCAGTTTAGCGATTTTCGCCACATATTCGCGCTCAGCATATTGTGTTTCGAAACGAATTTGTATAGAATGAGCTTACAGGAATAAATTAAGCACCAAGCCAAGACATCTCAAGTATGAAAAACCGGCTATTATGATTATAATCAAGCGGATGACAGCATCCGCTTTTTATTCCTGAGGCGGTCCGCTTTGACAGAGCTTTTTCCATGGTTTCAGCGCTGCTTCCTCCTGCGCCGCTTTTTAACTCTATATGGCCGTTTTCAGTACCGAATATTGAATTTAAAAAAAGACTTGTATAATATATGATAATAAGAATTATTATTGATTACTAATGCGACAGGAAGGAACGCAGTTATGCAGAAGAAAAAGGTGGTTTTTGTCGTCGGCGGGTCAAGCGGTATTGGGTTATATATTGCCAGACATCTGGCCGCCAACGGAATGACGGTTTATGCCGGGGCCCGGTCGTTTAAGGGCGGGGAAGGAAAAAGCACATTTGAGGACGGCACCGGCTACCACAAGCTCTTTGTCGATGTCACTGATTCAGAGACGCTTCAACGCGCCGTTGCGGCTATACTGTCAGCCGAAGGGAGGCTTGACGTGCTGGTCAACTGCGCTGCCCAGATATGCCTTGGCGCCGCGGAAGATTTGTCCATTGACGAATTTAATGATATCATGAATATCAATTACCTTGGCGTCATTCGTTCATGCCAGGCCGTATTGCCTGCGATGAGGAAACAAAGAAGCGGGAACATCATCAATTTAAGCTCAATCAACGGTCTTCTGGCCACACCCTTCACCAGCGCCTATGTCGGCTCAAAACATGCGATTGAAGGCTTCTCGGAAGCCTTGAGCCTGGAAATCAAAAAGTGGGGAATCCACGTCACACTGATAGAACCGTCCGATCATCGGAATGGTTCCAAGGCAAGCCGCAAGCACGCATTGCGTGCTTTTGACAAAAGCTCTCCCTACTATGAGGACTGCAAGAAGGTCACCGATAAAATTGCCCATGACGAGGAAACAGGCAGCGACCCGGCCGATGTGGGCAGGCTGGTTTACAAAATACTTCAGACAAAAAAGCCCGCCTTGCGTTACAAGGTCGGCAAGCTTGACCAGAAGCTGTCGGTCTTCCTGAAAAGGATATTGCCGACCCGAATGTTTGAGGGTATCATATTTAATTATTATCTGAAGTGATCCGCCCGCCGACGCGGTTTGGACATACGAAAAACAGTTTAAAGGAGAATAAGCTTATGGATGCCTTAACCACGATACTTGAGAGACGCAGCTGCCGTGTGTATCAGGATAAACCGGTCAGCGAGGATGTGATCCATAACCTTTTGAAAGCGGGCATGTACGCGCCGTCCGCCATGAACTCACAGCCGTGGGAATTTCTCGTGATGCAGGACGCCGAGAAGAAGGAGGCGGTCTCGCATATCGTCTCTTACTGGAGCATGCTCAAAAAAGCGCCGCTCGCAATACTCGTGCTGGCGCGTGTCAGCGGCTACCACGCCAAACCCGATGAGTTTTTCATTCAGGACTGCGCAAACAGCACGACATGCATTTTGCTCGCGGCGCACGCGCAGAGGCTCGGCGGCGTGTATTTGGGGCTGTATCCGCATGAAGACAGGATGAGCAAGGTGCGCGAGATCTACGAAATCCCCGAAGACATCCTCCCGTTTTCCGTCGTATCGCTCGGATATCCGGACAACGTCTCACAGCCGCACAATACGTTCCACACGCATATGGTGCACCGGGACAAATACTGACATGATAAATGAGGGCGGCCACAGGCCGCCCGTTTTGTTACTTCGTTTTAAATTCTCGCCCCTGCGCTTCCGTCAGGCGGTGGGCCGTAAACCGGCCGGAAGCCGCCGCGCCCGGCAAGCCGCCCGGCGGCAGCGTCCACATGCCCGAGAGCACGAAGTTTTCAAGCCCCTCGAGCTTGCCGGGGAAATAGCGCGGGATATCCTTGCCGCTGTCGCCCCAGCTCATCCACGAGCCGCGCCACGCGTCGCAATAGCGCACATACGTCATCGGCGTCACCACATCCGTCGCTTCAATCTTTCCTTCCGCCTGCGGATACCGCTTTAAAATCACATCGATCGCGTCCTGCTTTAAGCGTTCCTTTTCCTGCTTATACTTTTCTTTGTCTTCATGCACGGTTTTCCAGTAGTCGTAATCCCCGTCGTAAAATGCACTGATCACCGTTTTGCCCTGGGGCGCGAGCGTACCGTCAAACGAATAATTCATCAGCATGATATCCTGCATTGTTTGTCCGCCGATGCTGACTGGCTGATCCCGCCGGATATTGACGCATCGCCAGTTCTCCTTGATTTCGCAGTCAATACCCAAAAATACGAGCGAGCAGGTCGGCGCGAAGTGCTTCTCCGGGTTCTCAAACAGATTGCGGTAAATTTCGGGCGTGTATTTGTTATCGAGCATCTTATAAAGCGTGGCGTAAGCGTCCGCGCACGATACCACGGTATCGCCGAACACCTCTTCGCCGTTTGCCAATCTGATACCCTTGGCTTTGCCGTTTTCGATGATGACCTTTTCGACACGGCTCTTGTACGATATCTGCCCGCCCAAGCCAAGATACCGCTGTTCCATGCGCTTCGCGAGCGCGCGCGAACCGCCCACCGGATAGCCCGAATCGCCGATATTCATACCAGCCATCGACATCACAAGCGCATTGGCGTTATAATCGCCGGGAATTGCGCTCCTGAGCGCATGCTGCAGCAGAGGCTCTTTGAAAAGCATCACATAGTCGTCCATTTTTATATTGTTGAAGAAATTAAGCTGTCCCAGCTTTGTGATGTTTTTGCCGACGAACTTGAGTCCGTCGCCCATCGTCATCTGATCCATCGGCTTGTCGAGGGGCATACTGACTTCGCCCAGCGAGCGCAGCGCCTTGCAAAGCCGTTTGATCTCCTTTTTGTCCTGCGGGGAAATCTCAAGCAGGTGCTTTTCAAGCTTGTCGGTATTGGTGTAAAGGTTCACGGCGCGCCCGCCCTCCTCATACCGCGCAAAAACATCGTGATTGACGATCCTCACGCTGTCATCCAGCGCGCCGGCCGTACGCCAGATGTCATGAAGCGATGTGCCGGGCTTGGAACCCATCAGCCAGTGAATGCAGCCGTCAAAGTGATAGCCGCCCCTGTCCCATCCCGTGCATTCTCCGCCCGGAATGCTGTTCATCTCGTAGATGCGCGTATCAAATCCGTTAATTTGCGCGTAGATACCGCAGGTAAGCCCCGAGATACCCGCCCCGATGATAACCACCTTTGTCATATTTGTGCCCTCCGTTTATTCATAAATTATTCTTTCACCATGGAAACCAGCAGTTCCGGGTTTGGCAGCCTGAAATTCGGCATGCTGAGCTTGTAGAACGCGACGCCCTGTATCGCCGCGAAAAACAGTATGGCCATCTCGCGTGTATCGCCGTCTCTGACCTCACCGAGCTCCTGCCCCTGCTTCAATATTCTCATCAGTGACTCGACGGGAACCTCGGAATCCGAAAATACCCTTTCGTTTTCCTTTGTATCCATCATGGCGGCGTGTATCACGATCAGGAAGTAATACGAGGTGTCTTCCCATTGGTCAATGCCATTGAGTATATATTTTGCCGTCTCATACACTTTCTGCAGCGGGCTTAATGGCATGGCCTCCACCATCAGCAGCGATTCGCCCGAGGTGGAAAGCGCCCGGTGCAGCAGCTCATAGAATATCTCTTCCTTCGATTTGAAGTAATGGTATACAAGGCCGTGGCTCATGCCGCCCTGTGCGACGATGTCACTGATTTTCGTCGCCGCAAAGCCGCGCCGCGCAAACACCTTGAGCGCCGCCGATAATATCTGCTCGCGCCTCTCATCTTTTATCAGCGCGTTTTGTTCTTCATTCCTCGGACTCATAGCCGCCTCCTTTTTTTGATTGACTTATCAGTCAGTCAAAATATAACCGCTTTTTGCCTTCCTGTCAAGTATCTTTTTAATAAAAAAAAGCAAAGAACTTTTAATGTTCCTTGCTGACTTTTGGGCACATATATCAACATTGCGTCACAACGAATAACGCGCGGAATCAAATCCGCACATTTAAAAACACGGCTTCACATGGTCCTTTGGACAGCCCGGCTGTTTATCGCACTGATAGCAAATTTCATTCGGCAGGCTGCCGTCGTCAAAGAAGCGTTTTATGTTGTCCAGCGTGACATGCGCGATCTTCTCAAGCGCCTCGTCGGTCAAAAACGCCTGATGCGACGTCAGTATCACGTTGGGCAGCGACACAAGGCGCGCAAGTATATCGTCCTGCACGATGGTATTCGAGAAGTCCTCGAAGAACAGCTCGGATTCCTCCTCATACACATCGAGCCCCGCGCCGCGCACACGGCCGTCTTTGATGGCAGTGAGCAGCGCCATGGTATCGATGAGGCCGCCGCGCGACGTGTTGATAACCGTCACGCCATGCTTGGCAAGCGACAACGACTCCTCGTTGATGATATGCCGGGTATCGGGCGTTAACGGGCAGTGCAGCGAGATCACATCGGCGCGGCGCATCAGGTCTTTGCACGAGACGTATTCAAAGTCCGCGGCCTTCGCGGGATACGGATCGTACGCGATCACGTTCATGCCAAAGCCCTTGCAAATGTCGATAAACACGCGGCCGATCTTGCCCGTGCCGATCACGCCCACGGTTTTGCCGTGCAGATCGAAGCCCGTGAGGCCGTTGATGTTGAAGTTGAAATCACGCGTGCGGTTGTAAGCGCGGTGCACCTTGCGGTTGACAGCCAGCAGCAGCGCCATGGCATGCTCCGCCACCGCGTACGGCGAATAGGCGGGCACGCGCACCACATGCAGCTTCTCAAACGCCGCTTTGAAGTTCACATTGTTAAAGCCCGCGCAACGCAGCGCAAGTATGCGAATGCCATATTCATAAAGCGCGTCGATCACCTCTAAGTCCACCGTGTCGTTGACAAACACGCAGACGGCATCGCTGCCGCGCGCGAGCGACACGGTATCGGCGTTGAGCTTGCTGTCAAAATACTTGATCTGCAGGCCGTATTCGCGTTTGAGCGCGTCCATCCACACCCTGTCGTACGGCTTCGTGTCGTAAAACGTGACCTTTTTCATCGCTCTTCTCCTTCTAAATAAACGTACGCAGCACCTTGGCCAACCGCCGCATGCCCTCTTCGATCCTGTTCTCGGGCATATTCGAAAAATTAAGGCGCAGCGTGTTCTCATGGCCGCCGTTCGGGAAGAACGAGCCGCCCGGCACAAACGCCACCTTTTCTTCAAGGCTTTTTATCAGCACATCGCGCGCGTTGACATGAGCCGGCAGCTCTACCCATGCGAACAGCCCGCCCTGCGGACGCGTGAACGCAATGCCCTGCGGGAACTCGCTTTCCATCATTTTCACCATCAGGTCGCGGCGCAGCTTATATACGGCGCGTATCGTCCGGATGTGCGCGTCGATATCATAAAGCTCCAGGTATTTCGCAATCTCCATTTGCGCGAGCGTGTTGCACTGCAGATCGGTCCCCTGCTTGACGAGCACGTATTTTCTGATGATGTCCTTGTCTCCCGCGATCCAGCCGATGCGGTATCCGGGGCAGAATATTTTCGAGAACGTCCCTGTCAAAAGCACATTGCCTGCCGCGTCAAATGATTTGACGGATGGCAGCGCCTCTCCCGCAAACCGCAGCTCTCCGTACGGGTTGTCCTCGATTACGGCCGTCTCATATTCGGCGGAGAGCCGCGCGAGCGCTTGCCTTCTCTCAAGGCTCCATGTCCGGCCCGTCGGGTTCTGGAAATTGGGAATTACGTAAATCGCTTTGGCGCGGTCCGTTTCTTTGAGTATTTTCTCAAGCTCGTCCGTTTTCATGCCGTCGTCGTCAGTCGGCACGCTTATAAAATGGACGCCGTATGCGCGGAATGCCGTGATGGCCGCAAGATATGTGGGGCTTTCGCAGAGCACCGCGTCGCCCTCGTCTAAAAACACCTTCCCCGAGAGATCGAGCGATTGCTGCGAGCCGTGCGTGATCAGTATATTGTCCGCGTCAAACGCGGTGCCCTGATGCGTGTTCATGCGCGTGGCGATCCATTGGCGCAGCGGCTTAAACCCCTCCGTCGTGGAATATTGCAACGCCGATTCGGCGGCTTCCTCAAGCACGATGCGGTTCACCTCGATGATTTCCCTGGCAGGAAAAAGCTCCGGCGCGGGCAGCCCGCCCGCAAACGATATGATATCGGGCGACTCCGTCACCTTGAGTATCTCCCTGATTTCCGATGCCTTTAAATTGCTCATGCGTTTCGCATATGTCAAAGCCACGCTGCTCATCTCCACTTTTCGTTTAATATTGTCATGATTATACACAAACGCGGGTTTATTATCAAATAATAATCGTCCAATTTTTTCAATGCTTTTCTGCGATTGATCTATTAAAAAATCGTGCGGTGTTCTCTCCGTACGGCCCCTTTGCTTTTAAGCCAAGCCTCATCGAGCGATCAGAACGTTTTTGACTTAAACGCGAGCAAGCTCGCAAAGCCGGGGTGGGAAAATTGTCTGACAATTTTCTTAATCCGCCTTCGAATCCGGTAATATTGTTGCGGAGATAGCTGGATTCGTGTAAATCGTCGCTACTCGTCCGCACCGTTGCCACATGATATCCGTTGCTTTTGTCGCAGAACCGGGGCGGGAAAACGTGCCACCGGGCACGTTTTCTTAATCCGCCCTTCGAATCCAGCTACGTCAAAATAAAACAGCACCCACAAGAGGTGCTGTTTTATTTTGGTGGAGATAGCTGGATTCGAACCAGCGACCTCTCGCATGTGAAGCGAGCGCTCTAACCGGCTGAGCCATACCTCCGCTTTTTAGTGCGTAAGCTATTATAATATAACCTTCACCGTTAATCAACCACTTTTTAATTTTTTTCGGCGCCTTCTTCATCAAGCTGCTTTTTCTTTTTGCGGTATGAGCTTAAGTTCGAAAACAATATCGTCAGCGTGCTGAAAAATATCGCGATGCCCGACCACAATAAAACCGATGGGCCCATGGCGCTGGCCACAATCAGATTGGCCGTCGCGATCAGCACCGCGACGGCGGCGATGATGACCCCCGCTTTGACCGATTTCAAATTCTTTTCTTTATTCATACACGGCTCCGTTTCAAATCTTATACTTTAGCTCTCTTAAGCATATTTTCGCCGTCCACTGTCTCTTTTCCTCTTAAGAATGAAATAAACGCCGCGAAAAGGCTGATAACTGTGGATACCAAAAATACGGACTTGAGACCGCCGATAAACAGATCAACAGCGATGCCCTGCGAGCCGACCTGCGTCCCCGCAAAGAGGCCCTGTAGCGCCTCGGGGTCAATGCTCGACGACACAATTGCCATCGCAAACGCGATGCTGATCACGCTGCCCGCGTTGTTCATCATGGTGCGCACGCCCGCCGCGATGCCACGGCGCTCATGATCGCGCTCGTGTTCGGTGAGAAGAACATGCCGGAGCCAAGCCCCGAGATGAACATCCAGACGGACAGCTCAAAAACCGACGAATCCTGCGTGATGCCGACGAGCCCCAACAGCCCCACCGCCGAAATCAGCAGCCCCAGGGAGCTGATGCCGCGCGAGCCGATTCTGTCGGACAGCCACCCGCTGATGGGCGCCATAATCATCATGGACACGGCGAACGGCGCAAGCAGAACGCCCGCGATCACGGGGTCGTACGCCTTGATGCCCTGGAAATAAAACACAAGCATGAACGTCACGGCGCCGCGCGCGATGCCGTTTAGCAGGTTGCTCGTATACGCAAACGCGAGCACACGCGTTTTAAACAGGTTCAGATCGAGCATCGGCTGAGACACCTTTGACTCGATGACGACAAACGCCGCCAGCAGCACCACCGCTCCCACAAAAAACGCGATCACATCAAAGCGCAGCCAGCCGTAAAAGCCGCCCATCGTGAGCCCAAGCAGCAGCATCGTGATGCCTAAGGTGAACACAAGCGTGCCCGCCCAGTCGAACTTTTGCTTTTCGGGCAGCACATCGAGCTCTTTGAGCTTCAGCGCGCCCCAGATCGTGCCGATGATGCCGATGGGCACGTTGATATAGAATATGTAGCGCCAGCCGATGTTGATGAACGCGCCGCCGAGTATCGGCCCGATCACCGACGCGACGCTGATCACCATGCCGTTGATGCCCATCGCTTTGCCGAACTCGTTCTTCGGAAACGCGTCGGCCACAATCGGCGTGCTGTTCGCCACAAGCAACGATCCGCCGATCGACTGCACAAACCGGAACAGCAGCAGCTGCGTGCCTGTCGCGCTGAGCCCGCAGAGTATGGAACCGACGGTGAACACCACAAAACCACTTAAAAAAAGCTTCTTGCGGCCGATCATATCGGCCATGCGCCCGATGGAGGGCACGAGTATCGTCAGCGAAAGCATATAGATCATCACCGTCCATATGATGATGTCCATGCTCGCGTTTAAGTCCTTCATGATTGCCGGCAGCGCAATGATCAGCGTGCTGCCGCTTAACACAGAAAAAAGAGCACCGAGTGTGGTGCAGGAGAGCGCAATCCATTTGTATTGAATTTTCTTCATGCTTTTAAGTCCTGTCCTTATAGTTGTATGCGTTTTTAGCCATTTTGTATATGATCTGCCCGGCAACGGCTTTTTCTTCATCGTTAAGCCCCGCTGTGACCACATCCTCCCAGCTGTCAATCGCCCGGCGGATCGTGGGCACCGCGTCTTTGGCCTTTTGCGTCAGGTGGACGCTGAAAGCGCGCTTGTCGTTTGAATCGGTCTCGCGCGTCACGTACCCATCCTGTTCCAGCTTCTTTATCGTTTTGGCAATGCAACCCTTATCCACCCGCAGATAGTCCGTAAGCTGCTGCTGGCTGCTGCCGCCATACCGGTACAAAAAAAGCAGAACAGGAAGCTGCCCCTTGCCAAGCCCCAAGGGTTCCACCTGCTTATTCATGTAGCTTTGTCCATACCGGTACAGTATGGATATCCATCGCCCGAAATCCGCCATGCTCATTCCCGCCTTTGGTTCAGCACTGATTATATCGTCATTTAGTTGTATGTGCAACTATTTATTCGTACTCTGCCGAGGCCCAAAGGGATCAGGAGGGGCATATTGAGCTTTTTTTGAAGGGGTTTTTATATGAGCTATTATTTTCTGCCGCAATAAACGGCGTAGTTATAATGCTTATACACCACGTCGATATCCGTAAAGCCGCACTGCGCGAGCATGTCAAAATGCGAGAGCAGCGCCGTCGGGTGATCCTCCGCATAATAAGAGGGTATCCACTTGTGCTCCACCTCTTGCGCCGAAACGTTCGTGAGCATAAACGCCTTCCATTTTTGCATATAGACATCCTGCAGCACGTCGCCGCTGCCCTGCACAACGTCGATGTTGATGAAGATGCCGCCAGGGTTCAGCGCGCCGTATATTTTTTCGTAGAATTTGAGCTTGTCGTCGTCGGTCTCAAGGTGGTGCAGCGCGAGCGACGAAACGACGGCATCATATTTTTGCGGGAATTCAAACGAGTTGAAATCCGCCTGTATCAGCGTTGTCTCCGCACCGACCTTCTGCCCGGCGATATCGAGCATGTTGGCCGCGATATCGACGCATGTGACCTTAACCGCGGGAAAAGCGTCCTTCACCGCTTTGGAGACGGTGCCCGTTCCGCACCCAAGGTCGATCATCTCAAAGGCTTGCTGCCCCGTAAACGGCAGTATGGAAACAAGGATATCGACCATCGCTTTGTAATTCGGAATCAGATTTTGAATGATCGTATCATACTCTTTCGCTTCTTCTTCAAAGTGGCGCTGAACGCGGTCCACGACAGTCCTCCCTTGTCTTTTTCTTGAGTATAGCATAAGTGATCCATAATACGAAATATGACAGACTGATGCAAAAAAGGCCGCGAACCATGCGATTCGCGACCCTTTCATCTATTGAATATGTCTTCTTATGGTGTGCCACTGGTGGCAGGGGGTGTAGTATCGCCCACCAGACTGTCCGCATTGATCATGACGTCGCTCGTGTCGCCCATGAACGTCGGCAGCTTGCCGTCCCATTTGTTCCACTTGATGTATTCAATGTACTCAGGCGCCATCGCAAGCGTCTCCTGTATCAGCTTGATGCTCTCAGCCTCGGCCTGCGCCTGCGCCACCTTCTGCTTCGCTTCCACCTCAATCCTCGCGAGGTCCTGTTGGGCCTTGAGCGCCTGCTGTTCCGCCGTCTGCTTGGCTTCCACCGCCATGTTGAACTCATCGGAGAAATTGAAGTTCACGATATTGAATATCTCTATGCTCAGACCATACATTGTGATCTTGCTCTGCAAAGAATCCTTGATCTGATCTCCCACCTCCGCACGCTTCGTGATCAGCTGCTCCGCGGTATACTGCGCCGTGATCGCCTTGATGCTTTCCTGTATCGCGGGCGAGATGATGATGGACTCATAGTCAACGCCGACGTTTTTATAAAGACTGGCCGACGAGCTGCCAAGCACGCGGTAGTTCACCGCTACGTCGCACGTCACCGTCTGCAAATCCTTGGATGCAGCGCTACCCGAGCTCTCCACCTTGTGTGTGCGGTTGTCGATCTGTACAACGCTCTGGAAGAACGGCGCGACCACATGAACGCCCTCCGGGAGCATATTGTCGCTCACGGCGCCCAATGTCACAAGAACGCCCGTGTGCCCGGGCTGCACAACCGTAAAGCTCGAAGCGGCTACGATGATCACCAGCACCGCCACGATCGCGATCAGAACAATCTTCACCCTTTTATTCATAAATCGATACCCCTGCTTTCTTTTGTATATTCATTCTTAAAACCGGATTAGATGTTATTATACAATACATATACTGCCGAAACCAGCCTTTTTATACAATAAGCGCTCAGCAGCATACCAAGGCTGTCATCGACTAATGGCCGCCCAGAAAGTTTTTCTTATATTCCCTTCCCCACGCGCCGAACGAATAGAGCACCTTGATCAGCGCTGTTCCGATATCGGTCAACGAATATTCCACCTTGGGCGGAATCTGCTTGTAGATTTCCCGGTGGATAATCCCGTCGCGCTCCAGTTCCCTTAATTGCTGGGTCAGCGAGCTCTGCTTGATGCCCGGTATGCTTCTTTGCAGCTCGCCAAACCGCATGGCGCCCTCTTTGAGCCGCCAAACCACAATGAGTTTCCACTTTCCGGCCAGAATATTCTGTGCCAGCGAAACCGGGCAATCTATCAGGCACAGTTCATTCGTTCTCTCCATAATTTCCTCCATTAGTCTATTTTCTGTACTAAGTCCATTAATTTTAAGTACTTGTATATATCTATGAATAACATATAATTTTTGTGGAAGAATTTCAAGTATGAAGGAAGAAAGCAGGTATTTATTATGAACGAAACATTATCGGTGATCAAAAACAGACGCAGCATTCGAAGCTTTAAAAGGGATGCCGTTACGGATGAGCAAATATCGCAGATTTTGGAGGCGGGCCTGTATGCCCCCTCGGCCATGAACGAGCAGCCCTGGCATTTTACCGTCATCACAAATCAGGACACCATGAAAAGGCTCAGCAAGGCGAGCGCCGAAATCTTTATCAACTCGGGCAATGAAGCGCTCAAAAAAAGGCTCGGCGGCAGAACTCCGGAGGAAGTTGATCTTTTTTATCATGCGCCTGTCGTCATCGTCGTCTCGGGCGAGGCGAACACGATTGCGCCGCAAATCGACTGCGCGCTCGCCATTGAAAACATGTTCCTGGCTGCCGAATCTCTGCGGATCGGCTCATGCTGGATTCATGCGCTTGGTCACGTGTGTGCCCTGCCCGAAGGCCAAAAGATGCTGACCGAGGAAGGAATCGTACCTCCCGGAAACATCGTGGTCGGAACGGCGGTATTCGGATATAGAACCGAAGCCGCGATCGCTCCGCCGAGAAAAGAGAACACCGTCAGCTATATTGATTGAGATAAATACTGACATTCCGAATGTATACCCCTTGGCAGACCATGCAAACGGCTCTGCCAAGGGTTTTTTTCTTATACAGCCGGAACTAAACTTCGATGCACCCCATGCTGTTTTTTGATCCCTCCTTTTAATAACAAAGAGATCCATATTGTGATATAAAAAGTATTGCTTTATATTGCCATAGACGTTATAATTAGAACATAGTTTGATACATTGTTCTATACAGTGTTCTAGAGGAGGAGATTGCGGCGTTAATGAAAGACAATGATATTGAAACGCGCGAAAAAATAATGAAATGTACTCTGGAGCTGATTAAAAGCGAAACGGATTATTCCAAAATCACTGTCAGGAAAATTATATGCGCTGCGGGCGTGAGCCTGAGCGCCGTCAATTACCATTTCGGGAGCAAGGAAAAGCTGATCAACGAAGTGATCAGAAGGCCGATCATCGAATTCCTGATGGCGGCGGGCAACCCGTATGAGAAATACGGCGGCGATCCCGTAAAAACGTTCAAGGAGGCGGTCAAGATTCCGGCGAGATACCTTGCGGAAAACCCGAATATCGCAAGAATATCAATACTGTCCGACATGACGGCCCCGATCGGAAACGATTTAACCGAGCAGACCGTCAGCTACTTAATGCCCGCAGCCAAAGCGGCGCTTTCCGGCAGGGATGAAAAGGATATCGCCGTGGAATTATGGAGCCTCGTTTCGCTGATACAGACGTCTTTTTTAAGGAACCAAAGCTTTTCTGCGCTGACGGGCGCGAATTATTTCAATGAGAGCGACCGGAACAGGCTTCTCGAAAAATATATCGATATTTTAATCGAAAAGAATGGAGGAATCACTCATGACTCAGGGAAATGAAGTCACCTTTAAGACCGGCAAGGTTTCATCGCTGATTGCCGGTATCTGCACAGTGCTTTTTGCTCTTTTGATCCTACTCGACTTCACAGCGGATACCATTATGTATCAGTTTCTCGTCTGCTTTGTACTCGCCATCTCGTACGTCGTCGCCGCAAATGCGATAAGTTCCGCCGCCGACCCGGAGATGAAGATCTGGGGGCGGTTGACCGCTTCGTTTGCGGTGATGTACGCGGTCTTTATCTGCTTCGTTTACTACTCGCAGCTGACCGTCGTCCGCCTGGATCTCGTTCCCGCGGACTCTCTTGCTTTGATTAAAATGACACCCGGCGCCTGGCTGTTTGCGGTGGATATGCTCGGGTACACCTTCCTCGCGTTATCCACCGTCTTTGCGGCGATTCTTTTCAGCAAAAAAGGGCTGGAACGGAAGATACGCGTGATGATGATCATACACGGCGCGCTCGGGATACCGACCTGCCTTTTTCCCGCGCTGCCGCTTTTCGGCGGAGAACAGGCTGTGCAAAGCGCCAACCTCGGCGGCGCGTTCGCGCTGTTGGGATGGTGCGTCGTCTTCGCCCCCGTGTGTTTCCTGCTCGTTCGGTATTTTTCTTTGAACGGCGCAAAGAAGCCGCAGTCCGCTTAAAGGCAGGCGGGTAAATTTCGACGCAATTTATATTGAGGTATAAAAAAAACCGCGTTCACATGCTGTGTGCGCGGTTTTTTGGTGGAGAATACGAGACTCGAACTCGTGACCTCTTGACTGCCAGTCAAGCGCTCTAGCCAACTGAGCTAATCCCCCATATATGAAATTCTCCTGAAACGGACAAACACAATTGTAACGGCTTAACGCTTGTCTGTCAACACCCAAGTTTAGATACAGCGGCTCCCCGATACGGAGAGCCGCCATATAGCTTGTTATCCTTTAACCGCCTTAACAATCAGCTTAACCGCTTCGTCCACGGTCAGTTCCTTCGCTTCCTTATCGCGGCGCGGCTTGTATTCCACAAAGCCCTCAGCCGCGCGGCGGCCCACATTGATGCGGTGTGGAACGCCGATCAGATCGGCATCCTTAAACTTCACGCCCGCACGCTCGTCGCGGTCATCGAGTAACGTTTCAATGCCCTGATTTTTAAGCTGCTCGTAGATCGTCTCGGCCAGCGCCATCTGCGCCTCGTTCGCGGCGCTCACCGGCACGACAATCGCGTTATACGGCGCGACGCTGTCCGGCCAGATGATGCCGTCGTCGTCGTGAGACTGCTCGATGATCGCCTGCATCGTGCGGTTGAGCCCGATGCCGTAGCTGCCCATAATGCACGGCTTTTGCTTCGCTTCCTGATCAAGGAACATGCACTCCATCGCGACGCTGTACTTGGTGCCGAGCTTGAATATATGCCCGACCTCAATGGTCTTGGCAAGCTGCGCTTTGGCTCCGCACACCGGACACGGATCGCCCGACTCGATGAGACGGATATCGCACACGTCCGCGGAAATAAAATCGCGGTCGTAGTTGACGCCTGAATAGTGGTAATCTGTCTGGTTCGCGCCCACCAGGAAGTTGCGCATCGCGGGAATCTCCTTATCCACGATGAGCCGGTCCACATCAAGGCCGATCGGCCCCGCAAACCCGACCTCGGCGCCCGTGCTTTTCCGCACTTCGTCATACGACGCAAGGTCAAGATGCGCGCACCTTAAATAATTCTTAAGCTTCGTTTCGTTGAGCTCGCGGTCACCGCGCACCATCGCGGCGACGATCTTGCCGTCCGCGTTGTACAGCAGCGTTTTCGCGAATTTATCGGGCGTGGTGCCAAAAAAGCCCACGAGCTCCTCAATCGTTCCGGCGTTCGGCGTATGCACCTTTTCCACGGCGACCATCTCTTCTGTGCTCTCGGTCGGCTCGGGACAAGCGGCCTTCTCTGCGTTGGCCGCGTAGCCGCAGCTATCGCACGAAACAATCGTGTCGTCGCCGATGTCCGATTTTATCATGAACTCCTGAGACCCGGAGCCGCCCATCGCGCCGCTGTCCGCGTGCACCACGACATAATCAAGCCCGCAGCGGTCGAATATCTTGCAGTACGCGTCATACATCTTCCGGTATGACACATCAAGGCCCGCTTCATCGACGTCGAACGAATACGCGTCCTTCATCACGAACTCGCGGCAGCGGATCATGCCAAAGCGCGGACGCCGCTCGTCGCGGTATTTGTTCTGTATCTGATAGAGTGTTTTCGGCATGGCTTTATACGACTGCAGCTCGGGCTTTAACACATGCGCAAATATCTCCTCGTGCGTAGGCCCTAAGCAAAAATCGCGATTGTTGCGGTCTTTAAACTTGATCATCTCGGTGCCGAATACGTCCCACCGACCCGACTGCTGGTAATATTCCGCGGGCAGAAACGCCGACATGATGAGCTCCTGCGCACCCGCCGCGTCCATCTCCTCGCGGATGATATTTTCGATCTTCTTAAACACCTTAAAGCCAAGCGGCATCAGCGCGTAAACGCCCGCCGCGAGACGGCGGATCATGCCCGCCTTTAACAGCAGCACATGGCTGTCGGCCTCGGCTTCTGAGGGCACCTCGCGCTGCGTGGAAAACAACATCTGTGATAGTCTCATGAAAAAAACTCCTTCAAAGTCAGTTCGCCTGCACAGTATACCACATTCAAGCAAGCTGTACAATGCAAGGAGAATCGCATTTTCGGCTTATGTCATGCTGAGCGAGTGAAGCGAACCGAAGCATCCCACGGCTTATCGCACCAGCCAAGCACCTTAGCGTTATCACCCCATCACGGGCAGTATGTACGTCTTCCCATCCTGCTCAAACGTGTTCACGGCTGTGCCGTAAACGCTCTCGATGTTCGCTTTCGTGAGTACGTCCCCGGGCATGCCCTGTGCAAAAATCTCGCCCTTTTTTAACAGCACAAGCTCGTCGCAGTAGGCAAGCGCGAGGTTCAAATCGTGCAGCACGCACACCACGGAAATGCCGCGTTCCTTCGCGAGCCGTTTCACCGTGCCCATGATGCTGACCTGATGCGAGATATCCAGCCCCGTCACCGGCTCGTCGAGCAGCATGATATCCGCCTGCTGGCACAGCGCCCGCGCGAGCACCATCATCTGCCACTCGCCGCCCGACAGCGAGGTGATCAGCCTGTCCTTCAAATGCGCAATGCCCGCCGTCCGCAGCGCCCCGTTCATCATCGCGTAATCCTCAGGCGTTTCGCTGCGCCACCGTTTCATATAAGGATTGCGCCCCGTCAGCACGATATCACCCACTGTGAAATCATACTCTAGCGAGGTCTGCTGCTGCACAAGCGCCATGCGCCGCGCGATCTCGCGCACGCTTAAGTCCGCCACATTGCGCTCTCCGATGGTCACAGCGCCGTGATTGGGTTTCAGATGCCCCGAAATACACCCGAGCAGCGTAGATTTGCCGGAGCCGTTCGGCCCGATGATGCCGCAAAAACATCCCGAAGGGATCTCAAAGCTCACTTTTTTAAGCGCCCAGTCCGGCGGCTCATAGCTGTAGTGGATGTCGCATATCTTCAGTTCGCTCATCGTTTCACACCCCTGCCCCGCCGCAGCAAAAACAAAAAGAACGGCACGCCGATCAACGCCGTGATCACGCCCACGGGTATCTCCTGGCTCTCGACCACCACGCGCGACAGCGTATCCGCGATCAGCAGGAACACGCCGCCGCCCGCAAACGATACGGGCAACAGCAGCCGGTGATCGGGGCCGAGCATCAGCCGCATGATGTGCGGCACGATGAGCCCCACAAACCCGATGATACCGCTCACGGATACCGCGCTCGCCGTCGCGACCGTGGTCAGCACGATCAGACTGCGGCGCACCTTCCCCGCATCCACACCAAGATGCCTCGCGGCTTCGTCGCCCTGCAGCATGATGTTGAGGTCACGCGTGAAAAACAGGCACAGCACGGATGATATGAGCATCGCAGGCACGCCGACGATCACCTTGTCCCACGAAGCCGAGGAAAAGCTACCCATCGTCCACATCACGATATGCTCCATTTTGTCGCGGAACAGTATCATGATGCAGTACACGAGCGCCGAGCACAACGTGCTCACCGCCACGCCCGCAAGCAGCAGCGAAAATGTGGAGACCTTGCCGTGAATTCTGGCAAGGCGGTAGACAACTGATACCGCAGCGAGCGCGCTTAAAAACGCAAACAGGCTCACCGCGCTGAACCCGAGGAAAGCGACGGCCGAGCTAAAAGCCAGCGCGACCGTCGCGCCGAGCGCCGCCCCGCTGCTCACGCCGATCACATAAGAATCCGCCATCGGATTTTTGAACATGCCCTGCAGGCACGCGCCCGAAATGCCGAGCGCACCGCCCGATATCAGCGCGAGTAAAGCCCTTGGCAGCCGGATGCTGAAGAATATGATCGCGGTGCCCGGCTGCGCCGTGCCCTGGAACAGCGCAAAAAGCTCCGATAAGCTCACGCCGCTGCTGCCGAACAAAAACGCGGAAAAGACCGCGATGATACCAAGAGGCACCATCGCGGCCCAGATCAGCTTTGTTTTTTTTCGCCGGATTTCGTTCAACGGTTATTCTCCCGCAAGAAAAGCTTCGATATCGCCCTGAATGGTCTGCAGCGCTTCGATGATGCGCGGGCCCGGCCGCTCAATGATATCGGAAGTGATCAAGTAATAATGGCCTTCCTTAACGGCGGTTAGATCCTTATAGCCCGTTTCCGCCAAAAGATCGGCTTCTGTCACATTGCTCGATACGATCAATATGTCAGGATCGTTCTTCACAAGATCCTCCACCGGGTATTCAAGCCACTCGGAAGCGGTGCCCGCGGTCGTCGGAACGCCGCCCGTCAGATCGATGACGCTGTTGATATAGCTTCCCTCACCGGACGTCCAGTTGCCGTACTCCCCGATGCCCATCACATAATACACAGATGGCTTTTCGGTGATCGCCGCCGCCTTTTCTTTTACGGCTGTCTCCGCATCGGCGATCTGCTTAATCAGCGCCTCGGCTTCCGCTTCCTTGCCGACCACGCCGCCGATCATCGTGATGCTTTTTGCGATATCGTCATAATATGTGGCTTCCACCGATACCACATTGAGCCCCGCGTTTTCCAGCGCCGCGATGTCCTCGTGCTGCAGGCCGTTGCCCGCGAACACGACGCTCGGGTTCAGCGCGATCACCTTTTCCACATCAAAGCCGTTGAAATCGCCGACTTTTTCAATATCCGCCGTCTGTTCGGGGTATGTCGACCACACGTCCACGCCGACGATGCTGTCGCCGCAGCCAAGCGCAAAGAGTATCTCCGTCGCGCTCGGCGCTGTCGATACGATCGTGAGCTGCTCCTCGGGTATCGCCGAAGCCGTCACCTCGTTGCCCATCGCGTCCACATTTTCACTGAGGATGTCCTTGGGGACAGGCGTACCGGACGCCTCGGGTGCGCCGCCGCCCGCAGTGCATCCGCCAAACAGTCCCGCGATCATCACAATAACGATCAAAACATGCATCCATCTTTTCATTTGTCTTTCCTCCGTTTAAAATTCTCCCCCGGAAAGAAGAAAGTAACCGTCCCTTTGGATGCCTGCCCGGCAATTAAAAAACGCCTGAAGCGCTGATGCTTTGGGCGTCGATCCGTCATAAAAGCGGCCGTCTGCATCCTTCCCTCCGAAGAAATCTGACTCAACTCATCGGGCAGGTTTACCGGCTCGGCTTCATTCCGCTTAAGACGCCTTCCCAAAGCGCTCGGCTTCAGTGGCATTTGTGTCATAAGCAGTCTGCCTTACGGTAGCGGGGGCTGCAACGGTTTTTCACCGTTTTCCCTATTATCCTTTATAGCCGCCCGAAACAGCTTTCGCTTTTCAAGGCTCCTCTAAAGGCACCGGATGGTCAATATTCTGTTGAGGCCAGCATAACATAAGAGCAAGGTGCGGTCAATAATTATTGATCGGCAATACGCTTCCCACATCCGCATGAAGCCTGTAAACCGGCGTTTTATTCTTGGCAGGTATGGCAAAACAAAGAAATATCGTGTATGATGGTGATAGTGGGGCAACGTTCCCATGTTATAATATTTCATATTCCAGGAGGGTCATATGTATTGTATTAAATGTGGCGCACAGCTTCCGCCGGACAGCCAGTTCTGCACAGTCTGCGGCGCGAAATTGGAAAATGCTCCGGTTAAGCCGAATGTGGAGCCGATCGCGCCGCCCGCCATGGCGCAGCCTTTTGCTTACGGCCAGCCGCCTAAGAAGAAAAGCAAGGCTTTGCTTTGGACGCTGATCGGCGTCGGCGCTGCTCTCATTTTAGCCGCCGTGCTTATTTTTGTGGTGTTTGCGCCCGGCGCTGCGGGGCCGTTCAGCGGAAACACGGTGCAGACGCGGTATGCAAACGAAGTCGTGGGCGTGTTTACGGGCGCTTTTAATGGGCTTGAAACCGAAAATGACATGAAAAAGATTTTGGAGCAGCCTTTCGAACTGACTATGAGCAGCACCTCCGAGATATCCGGCGTCAAAACCAATTCAGACATCGCTTATGCATATGATGAAAAGGCTTTTGGCCTCAATTCGACATCCTCCGCCGATTACAGCGGCAGCGAGCTCGCCGATGTTTTGGGAGACACAGCCCCAATGGACAGCACAACGAAGGTGCTGCTCCTCGAAAATACCCTCTATATCGATCAGGACGGCAGCGTGAGCGGCATCAAATTTGATACTCAAGCCGATATGTCAAAACCGATGTCTCTCAAAGACAGGGTCGCCGCGCTTTTTGAAAGCAACAAGCTCTCGAAAGTCGATTTTCTGCAACTGACCGAAATGTTCTTAAACAGCATTGACGAAAGCTGCTTTGACAAGAACGCTGAAAACAACACGCTGACGCTGAACGGCAAAGAGCTTGCCGATACCTTGAGCACATTTGCGGATAAGCTTAAGGACAACAAGGAGTTAAGCGATGCCCTGACCGACATGATAGAAGAAATGAGCGGATACCCGCTTGATCTGCCAAGTGCCATCTCATTGGCTGCTCCGATGCTTGAACAGGCTGATTTTGAGATGACAATGGCCGTATCATATGACAATGGCCGCCCGGCCGGATTGGAAATCGCTTTTGAGGAGGCGGGCAGTCAGCTTTTCAATGCCGCATTTGGGTATGAAAATACAACTAACGGCAAGACAATGACGCTCGATGTGACGACTCCCGACGGCCAGATCATGTCGCTGGATTTCAACATCATCAAAACAGCGGGCGGTATCAATTTTGACGGAACGCTCAGCGTTCCCGGCGCTGACGAAATCACACTGAGCGGCACCGAGGTGATCGACAGCAACAGTGTGTCCGGTACGATCGATATCACGATGGGAGGACAGAAAATAACCATGACTGTCGACGAAACGGTCAAAATCGGCATGCCCTCGGAGGCCGTGGAAAACGACAGCCGTTTTGCAATCGATACAGGCAACGCCAATATTGTCGATTTAAATGAAATATTCGGCCTCGGTGCCAATCAGGCCCTGCCCCCTCTGACAGACTGATCAATGCATTTTAAAAGAGTATTTGCTTAAAGCGAGGCCGGATGATTTGGCCTCGCTTTTCCGTTACAAAAAGAGCCATTCTTTCATGTTGAAAGCCGTTTGCGCTTGGTGTATACTCAAGGAATTAACAACGCTATTATTTTAAAAATTTTATATAAAACGGAGGAAAACCCATGTCCAAGCGAATTGGAATACTGACAAGCGGCGGGGATTGCCCCGGGCTTAACGCCGCTATCCGCGGCGTTGCCAAGGCGTCGTACCAGTTTTTTGAGGACGCCGAGATCGTCGGCATCATGGACGGCTTCGGCGGGCTGATCGATGCGAATTACCGCACGATGAGCAAAGATGAGTTCTCGGGCATATTAACCCTCGGCGGCACGATACTGCGCACATCGCGCCACAGAGACCAGACAATGCGCCAGAACACCGGCAAGTATCTCGACGCCTTCAAAATGATGGCCAAAAACTATGAAAAAATGGAGCTCGACTGCCTCGTGACGCTCGGCGGCAACGGCACGCATACGGCGGCGGGCATACTTGAGCAGCATGGCCTCAACGTGATCGGCCTGCCCAAAACAATCGACAACGACATCTGGGATACCGACGTCACCTTCGGCTTCCAGAGCGCCGTCGATATCGCGTCGGACGTGATCGACAAGGTGCATACCACCGCCTATTCCCACTCGCGCGTGATCATTGTGGAGCTCATGGGCAACACGGCGGGTTGGCTGACGCTGAACGCGGGCATGGCGAGCGGCGCCGACGTGATACTGCTGCCCGAAATTCCGTACGATATCAACGTCGTGGCCGACGCCATCAACGAACGTTATGAGCGCGGCAAGCATTTTTCCATCATCGCCGTGGCAGAGGGCGCGCGCAGCATCACCGACGCGGAGGATCAGGACCTCAAGGGCAAGCATTATTCCATCGGCTACAAGCTCGCTGATGAGCTTAACAGTGTGATCGACATCGATACGCGCGTGGTCGTTCCCGGTCACTATCAGCGCGGCGGCCCGCCGTGCCCGTACGACAGGGTGCTCGCCACGGAGATGGGCGTTTATGCCGCGAAGCTCATTGAAAAGCGCCAGTTCGGCCACACAGTGGCTGTGAAAAACGGCCGCGTCACCTCCAACCTCATGAAGGATGTGGCCGGCAAAACAAAGACGATACCGCTCGATTCCGAATTGCTGCGCGTAGGCCGCGAGATCGGCCTCAATTTCGGAGACAAATAAGGCTTTTAACGGAGGCGGCCGAGCTACCGGCCGCTTTTATATTTTCCCATGAATTGATGACTTCTTGTCTGTTTGTTGACATGCCTGCTTTCATCTACTAATATCTATATAGTCAAACAAGACTTTCGATAGGAGACGCACTATGAGCAATACAATCGCCATCGTCCTTGCTGCCGGTGAAGGCAAGAGAATGAAATCGGATATTCCTAAAATTTTACATAAGGCTGCCGGAAAGGCGCTCTGCGAATGGGTGGTGGATGCCGCCGCGCAGGCCACCGGTGAAGCCCCTGTGCTTGTGATCGGAAAAACGACCGAAACGGTGAAAGAGTATTTCGGCGGGCGCGTACATTACGCCTGTCAAAGCGAACCGCTCGGGACCGGGCATGCGGTGATGGCCGCCGGCGACTACCTTAAGGGAGACGGCTATGCGATCATCGTGGCGGGAGATATGCCGCTGATACGCCCCGAAACGCTGAAGCGTCTCACCGAAACCGCCGCAGCGCGGGCCTTGGGCGCATGCCTGCTGACAGCCACCGTCGGTGATGCGACAGGTTACGGGCGCATATTGCGCGGCGAGAACGGCGGCGTGACGCGCGTCGTGGAGCACCGCGACGCGACGGAGGAGCAAAAGGCTATCCGAGAGATCAACCTCTCGATATACTGCTTTGAAAGGGCGCTGCTCAGAGAAGCGCTCGGATCTTTAAAGCCCAACAACGTGCAGGGCGAGTATTATCTGACTGACTGCATCGAATATCTCTCAGGCCAAGGCCACGTCGTCGAAGCGGTTGAGTGCGTGGATGACGACGAGTGGATGGGCGTCAACGACCGCAGTCAGCTCGCGGAGGCGGCGAAAAAGCTGCGCAGACGCATCAACCATGAGCTCATGCTTTCCGGCGTCACGATGATCGACCCGGATACCGCGTATATCGACGCAACCGTGACCGTCGAGCCGGACGTCACCGTCTACCCGGGCGTTACGCTCGAGGGCCAAACCCATATCAAAACGGGCGCGGTGCTATACCCGGGCAGCCGCATCGCGGACAGCGCGATCGGCGCGGGGACCACGGTCCAGAACTCGGTGGTTTTGAGCTCCACCGTGGGCGACCGTTCCACCATCGGGCCGTATGCCTATTTGCGTCCCAACAGCACCGTCGGCAACGAATGCCGCGTGGGCGATTTCGTCGAGATCAAGAATGCGCAGATCAAGGACGGCGCGAAGGTGTCGCACTTAACCTACGTCGGCGACGGCGAGATCGGCGAGAAAACCAACATCGGCTGCGGCGTCGTGTTCGTGAATTACGACGGCAAGAAAAAGAGCCGGACGATCGTCGGTAAAAACGCGTTCATCGGCTGCAATGTCAACCTCGTCGCGCCCGTTACCGTCGGGGACGGCGCTTACATCGCGGCGGGCTCCACCGTCACGAAGGACGTTGAGGAAGACGCGCTCTGCGTTGCAAGAAGCCGCCAGACCAACATTGAAGGGTGGGCCAAACGAAGGAGAGAAGAATGAGAAAGGCTGTCTTCTTCGATCTCGATGGCACGCTGCTTTCGCTCGATATGGAGCAGTTCACGAAGATGTATTTCTCTCTCGTTGAGGGCTGCGGCTTTTATGATCTGTTCGGCGAGGACGGCCGAAAGGTGTTCGGCAGCGGCATTTATGCGATACTCAACAACACCGGCGCCATGCTCAACAGGGATATATTCTTAAAGGTGGTCTCGGAAGCGTCGGGCGCTGATCCTGATGTCATCCTTGAGTCTATGGACGCGTTTTATGCGACCGAGTTTCCCAAAATCAAAGCCTGTTCCCGCAGCGACGAACGCGCCATAGAGACCGTCCGCTTACTCAGGGAAAAAGGCTACCGTCTCATACTCTCAACCAACCCGATATTCCCTTCCGCAGCCACAAATGTGCGCATCGAATGGGCGGGGCTGAGTCCCGATGATTTTGAGTATGTGAGCTATTACGATAATTCGCATTATTGCAAACCGAATCTGGAATACTTTAAAGAGATACTCGATCGCACAGAACTCAAGGCCGAGGATTGCTATGTCGTCGGCAACGACGTGCTGGAGGATATGGGCGCGACCGCACTCGGCTTCGAAGGGTTTTTGGTGCTCGACAATGTGATCGGGGATTTAGGAAAGGTGCCGTCATGCGTGCAGGGAAATTATTCGGATCTGCTAAGCTTCGCAAAAAGTCTCCCGCCGGTTTAAACGCCGATTATTATATCATCGGGCTTGGCAATCCGGGCGGAAAATACGCGCACACGCGCCACAACGCGGGCTTCGACGTGATCGGTATCCTCTCCCAGCGCCACGGCATTTCCGTGCGCATGCATGAATTCAGCGCGCGCATCGGCAAGGGCGATATCAAGGGGAAGCGCGTGGTGCTCGGCATGCCGCAGACGTACATGAACAATTCGGGTGAAAGCGTTAAAGAAATGGCCAAAGCGCTCGGCGTCAAGGCGGACCAGCTGATTCTCGTGTATGACGATGTGGATTTAAAAACAGGTATGGTGCGCGTCAAGGAGCGCGGCAGCGCGGGCACGCACAACGGCATGAAATCGGTGATCTATCATCTGCAGACGGACGAGTTCGTGCGCGTGCGCGTGGGCATCGGCAAGCCCGAGGGCGATATTATCGACCATGTGCTCGGCGAATACGCCGACCAGCAGGCCGCCTATGAGACGCTGACCAAGGCCGCCGACGCGGTGGAAGCGATACTGAGTGACGGCGTGGCTCAGGCGCAGAGCCGGTATAACTGACAGTTAAGGATAAGAAAATGCATATCACGGCGCACCTCACCGAATCAGAGGTGTTTTCACAGCTTATCGAATCGCTGCGGGCGGGACGGGTTCCCTGCTCGCTTTTTGGCGTTCCCGACAGCTTAAAGCCGCATCTCGCGCTCGCGCTCGCCCAGCAGACGGGGCGCGGCGTGATCGTGGTCTGCCCGGATGAGGGCAGCGCGGAAGGCTATGCCGACGCGCTCGAAGAAGCTGTTTTCATCCCCCGCCGCCCGCTCCAGCTCCGGGCTGCGGTGGCGCGCAGCCGCGAGGTGATGTTCCGCCGCATCGACGGCATATCGAAGATGCTTCTCGGTGAAAAAAACATCGCTTTTTTAAGCGAGGAAGCACTGCTCGCGCGTCTCGTTCCGGCAGAGACCTTTTCGGGCGCGCATCTCACGCTGCGCAAAGATGCCGCTTACGACCCCGAGCAACTGATCCAGCGGCTCGTGCTTTCGGGCTATGAGCGTGTGGGCGCCGTGGAAACGGCAGGCCAGGCCGCGCGGCGCGGCGAGATACTCGACGTGTTCTGCCCCGGCGCGGTCGCGCCGTACCGCATCGACTTTTTCGATACCGTGGTGGAGAGCATCCACGCGTTTGATCCGGGCACACAAAGGCGCAGCCGCGAGAGCCTTGAAGAAATCACGCTGCCTCCCGCCGTGGAGCTCGTGCTCAGCGAAGCCGCGGCCAAAAGCAGCGCCGATTATTTTGAATCCGCCAAACCGAAAAATACCGTGCTCGCGCAGCGGTTTGAAGACTATGCGCAGCATTTACGAAAGCACCATTACTTCGACGATCTTGAAAACTACGCGTATCTGCTCGGTGAAAGCAGTCTGCTTGATTACGTGCCGGGCGCACTGGTGCTGTTCGACGACCACCGGCGTGTGACGGACACCGAGCAGCAGCGCATCGCCGAGTTTTCCGATCGGCTCGACACACTGCTGCAGACGGGCACGGCGCTGCCGGACCAGCAGTCGCTTTATCTCTCGCTGCCCGAACTGACGCGCCGAGTCGGCGACATCATTGACCTTTGCACGATATCGGAGTCCCCAGATCTCAAAGCCAGAACCACGCTGCATATGAAAGCCAGAAGCGCGCTCTCGTATCACCGCAAGCTCGAGCTGCTGCAGGAGGACGTGAAAGGGCGCGTGAACGCAGGCTGGCGCGTTTACCTGATGAGCGGCAGCCTCGCGCGCGCGGAGCGCCTTTCGTCCGAGCTCTCCGATGCATCTTTCAGTGTTCCATGCATCAAAGACGGGCGGCTGCTCGACCGCGGCGAAGCGGGCGTTTACCCCGAAAGGCTGCTTTCGGGCTTTGAGCTGACGATCGAAAAAACATATGTGCTCGGCGAGCACGAGCTCTACGGCTTTGCGCGCAAGCACCGACGCACATCGTCGCGCCAGCGCATGGACATATTCACCGACTTAAAGCCGGGCGACATCATCGTGCACGATATTCATGGCAAGGGGCGGTTCTTAGGGCTCGTCACGCGCACCGTGCAGGATGTGTCGCGTGACTACATGGAGCTCGAATACCGCGACGGTGACAAGCTGTTTATTCCGACCGATCAGATCGACCGCGTGCAAAAATATATGGGCGGCGACAACGAACGGCTCAGTAAGCTCGGCGGGCGCGAATGGAGCCAGACAAAAGCGCGCGTCAAAAAGGCCGTCAAGGAGCTCGCCGAAGACCTCGTCTCGATATACAGCGAGCGTCTCACGAAAAAAGGCTACAAATACGGCGAGGATACACTCTGGCAGCGGCAGTTTGAGGACAGCTTTCCTTACGACGAAACAGAAGGCCAGCTGCAAAGCATCGAAGAGATCAAAAAGGACATGCAGCTGGAGAAGGTGATGGACCGGCTGCTGCTCGGCGACGTGGGCTACGGCAAAACCGAGGTCGCGATGCGCGCGTGCTTCAAGGCCGTGATGGAAGGGCGGCAGTGCGCCGTGCTCGTGCCGACCACGCTGCTCGCGCGACAGCATTATCATACGTTTTGCGAGCGCTTCAAGGAGTTCGCGGTATCCATTGAAATGGTATCGCGCTATGTCTCCACGGGCGACCAGACGCGCATCATCAAGGGGCTCAAAGCGGGCACCGTGGACATCGTGATCGGCACACACCGCCTGCTTTCGGGCGATGTCAAGTATAAAGACTTAGGCCTGCTCGTGATCGACGAGGAACAGCGCTTCGGCGTGTCGCACAAGGAGCGCATCAAGGATATTAAACGCAGTGTGGACGTGCTCACGCTTTCGGCCACGCCGATTCCGCGCACGCTTCAGATGGCGCTCACGGGTATACGCGATATGAGCGTGCTCGATACGCCGCCCGAAGAACGCAAAGCGCCCGAAAGCTATGTGATGGAATATTCGGGCCAGTTGCTGCGCGATGCGATCACCCGGGAAATGAACCGCGGCGGACAGGCTTATCTCGTGTGCCGTCAGATCGCGCTGCTGGACCGCCTCGCGGCCGAGCTGCGCCGCTACGTGCCCGAGGCGCGCGTCGCGATGGCGCACGGGCGCATGGGCGAAACGGCGATGGAAGACGTGATGGTGGATTTTCTCAATGACATGTACGACGTGCTGCTTTGCACCACGATCATCGAATCGGGCATCGATATTCCAAATGTGAACACGGTGATCGTCTACGAGGCGGACAAATTTGGCCTCGCCCAGCTCTACCAAATCAAAGGGCGCGTGGGCCGCGCGGCCAAAACGTCCTACGCGTATCTCACATATCTGCCCGGCACGCACATGACGCCGGACGCCGAAAAACGGCTCGCCACCATCGCCGAGTTCACAGAGCTCGGTGCGGGCTTCAAAATCGCCATGCGCGATCTCGAGATCAGAGGCGCGGGCAACCTTCTGGGCGGGGAGCAGTCCGGCCAGATGGCGGCCGTGGGGTACGATATGTACTGCCGTATGATGCGCGAGGCTGTCGCCGAGATACGGGGGGACCGCATCGAGCGCCCCGCCGACACGGCCGTGGAGATCGGCCTCAATGCCCATGTACCCGCCGCGTACATCGACGATGAGATACAACGCATTGAGGTGTATAAAAAGATCGCCGCGATCGAGAGCGTCGGCAGCGCCAAACTGCTCAAAGAGGAGATTGTTGACCGCTACGGTAAGATGCCGCGCAGCGTGGAGAACCTCATGCTGATATCGCTGATCAAGCGGTATGCCGCGCGCGCGGGGCTCGTTTCGGTCACGCGCAACGCGAATGCGTTTACGCTTAAATATCCTGACGGCTGCACGATCGACGGACAAAGGCTGCTCGATGTTCTGCAGAAATACAGGAATACGGCGAGGCTGCGTAGCGCGGAGCCGCCCTATATCACGTTCAAGGCGCCCAAAAACGCGCTCGATGCGCTGCTGCAGTTTTTGCACGATATCCGCCACTGCTGCACAGCCAAGGCGGAAGAATAAATAAACTATTGGATCAACATCGTTTGATCCAACCCGACACCTTCTATAAAAGCCGAATGCCATAATAAAGCTTTAATCTTTATTTGTTCCATATTTCCTGTATTTATGTTAAAATAGTGGAAATATATTATATCTTATCAAGGATTGGGGTTTTTCAATGCGTAAGATTTGTTGTTTCATATGCATGCTTCTATCTGTCCTGATGCTGGCTGCCTGCACCACCAGACCTGTTGTCTCGCAGGCAGAGATAACCCCAGATCCCACTAATACGCCCGTTGAAACGCCCACGCCGGAGCCGTTGCCAACACCCGAAGCCTTTACGCATTATGACGGCAGCTCGTTGGTGAAAATTGAAGACCCGCCGCCAACTTCCGTGAACTGCGAAATTGAAAAAGATCAGAAATTGCTCGATGCAAAAGGCGTAACCGTTAAAACCCAAAGATTCGAAAATGACGAGTACTTCGGCCCCTCTATCTGGCTCAGCATCGAAAATACCAATGATGAAGAAATTATTCTGACAAGCGAATATGTCGTTATTAACGGCATCATGGTGTCTGGGGATATCGTAGGCCATGTGGATGCAAAAAGCACAGCAGACGCATTTATTTCGTTTATGGATGATCCGTTTGCTGCTTACGGCATCGATACCATTGCAGATATACAAGTTATTTTCAATTTGCTTGAACCGGAAACACTTGATCCTTATTACACGTCAGATGTTGTCGAAATCAAGACCTCTTTATCCGGTATGTATGAGCAAAGCTACGATTCGAGCGGAGACATTGTCTTTGAAGATGATAACTTTAAAGTGATTTATCAGGGCATATCCGACACACACGGGTTTGATCCCACACTTCATTTCTATGTAGAAAATAATTATCATAAACCCGTTGCCATATCCACAAGCGAGTTTTACCTGAACGATGGGAAATGTGAGTACTCGCCGCTTTTATGGTGCGACATGCTCCCGAATACCAAAGCCTATGCCACGGTTACGCTCGTGACCATAGAGATGAATCAACTGGATGCGGGCGAACTTGAAAACATGGCTTTCTATTTGGAAGTCATTGAGCCGCGCACATATGAACATTATCTTGAGATCGGGCCCATCGTTATCAACATGAAGCCGGGCCTTCCGGCAACTGGTGCCGGTTTATAAAAACTTGTCGCTTTGAATCACCTTATCCACCAATGCCATAACACCCTCACCGTCCGGCAGCTCACCGTTCACAATCAGCGCGGCAATGCCGTGCACAAAGCCCCAGCAGTAAACGATCAGCTCGTCCTCGGACCTCTCATCATCCGGGTTAGCGGCCTTGTAATTCTTCACGGCTCTTTCAAGCGCCGAATATGGATGCTCGTCACCGCTATGGTATTCATCCTCCACCGCCTCGCGCATCCACGCCTGTACATTGCTGAAAAAAAGCAGCCGCATGGTTTCGGGGTTGTCCACAAAAAACTGAATATAGTAACGCCCCATCGCTTTAAGCTGGGCTTTGGGATCGCCTTCTTCAGAAAACGCCCGCTCGAGGCTTTCATCGAACTCGCGCAGCGCGTTAAGCGCGATGGCCTTGATCAGCTCGTTCTTGTCTCTGAAGTGGCGGTATGGCGCAGTTTGGCTCACGTTGCAGGCTTTTGCCACCTTTCTCATCGAAAAGCCTTCATACCCGTCTTCATCGAGAATCTTGAGCCCTTTTCGGATCAGTTCTGTCTTCAGATCTCCATGATGATAGCTGTCTTTTGTCATATCCTTCTCCTCTGCCGATCTTTTCTTAAAAATTGTAGCATACAATGTTGACAAAGTAAACATCGGCTGATATTATGTTTACAACGTAAACATTAAGGAGTTTTAAAACATGAAAGCTTATATCCTGTCCGACAAGGACTACCAGTCAGGCGCCTGCGCGCGGCTGCTGGCACAGGTAAAGGACGCGCTTTCGGGTCATGACATCGAGGAAAAACAGCTCGGGCGCGGCGATATCCACCATTGCGTGGGCTGCTTTGGCTGCTGGATAAAAAAGCCCGGCGAATGCGTGATCAGCGACGATATGGCAAACATTAACCGCGCCATGATGAACAGCGACGTGGTGGTATACCTTATCCCTGTGGTTTTCGGCCAGTTCAGCGCCAATATCAAATACGCGCTCGACCGTTGGCTGCCCAACATGCTGCCGTTCTTCGAAACAAGAAAAGACGGCTCCACAATGCACCCGCGCCGGTATAAGAGCTACCCAAAGCAAATCATGATCGGCTACGGCGAGAACTTAAGCGCCGAGGACGCGCAGCTTTTCACCGACATCACGCAGAAGCACCGCAGCAACGTGGACCTATGGATCGACGACGGCACAGACAGCCAGATCAAGAACGCTTTGAATTCGATCGCGGTCAAGCGCGTGGCGGGAGGCGTGTTATGAAGGCAGTGACAATACTCAGCGCGAGCCCCAAAAAAGGAGAGCCGTCGGTGTCCGCTCTGCTCTGCGAGCTTGCGAAAGGGCGGTTTGTCAGCGCCGGACTGCAGGCGGATATCATCGACGTCAGCAAAGCGCTGAAAAACAGCGAACCCGCCTTTGAAGCGATGCGCAGCGCCGATGCATTGCTCATCGTCTTTCCGCTGTATATCTTCTGCATGCCCGGCATGCTGACGCGCTTCCTCGAGGATTACGCGGCGTCCGCCGGACAAAAACCCGCCGGACAAAGGATTTATACAATCGTCAATTGCGGTTTTCCGGAGTCTGAAATCAACGAAGAGGCCGTCCGCGTGATTCAAAGCTTTGCGCGCCATATCGGCGGCGAATTCGGCTTCGGCGTGTGCCTGGGCAGCGGCGGCATGGTGCTGGGCGCAAAAGACGCGCCGTTCATGAAAAAACCGATGGAGACGCTAAGCAGCGCTGTTGACCGTATGGCGGCGGATATCACGCAAAATACAAAATCAGCCTCAGATACGGTGTATACGGGCGTTAAGTTCCCAAGATGGATGTATTTCCTTGGCGGCAATCTCGGGTGGGGGCAGCTGGCCAAGAAAAACGGGCTCAAAAAACGGGACCTTTACGCGACGCCTTACCGGGCGGAATAGCACCAGATATCATTAAGAAAGCAGGCATGGGCCATTTTACATGCCTGCTCATCTTCGCTTCAATTCGTTTAGTAACCCAAATCCCGGTCGATGACAGCGCCGTCAATGGCGTTGATCGTCAACAGTGCGCCTGATCCGTCAATTATATGAGGTTCTCCTTCGTCAGGAACAGCGGTCAATTCTCCGTAGAAATCCCAAACCGGAATCAGTAAGCCGGTATCACGGCTGTTTTGTTCTGTAATACGCATGAGCCCCAGGCGTACTTCCGTGATATCGGCCCGCAAACGGTAATCCGCCTCTTCGGCCAGATATCCGTATGTGATAGGAAACATTTTTTCAAATACGGACGTGATCTCAGAAAAATCCAATAGGGACGCGCTATCCGTCACAGTATCTTCAATAGAGTAGGGCGATATATAATTAAAAGATACCACGCCCGTTTCATCCACAATGATATTCAAGCGCTCATACGGCCAGGGCACAGACACTTCGTTTTCCGTTACTACGCCCGTATGGTTCGTCAGAGTGACGGGGATTTCATTTATGGTTCGCTGGAACTGCAGGCTGTATGCCCACTTTTCATATTGCGGTTCCGTTCCGGATGTGAATTTCTCTATAGCCGCGTAATTGGTATCAACGCATACCATATACGTCATGCCAAGCTCCGCAAGCAAATTTTCCGCAATGCTTTGGGCATCCGCTTCGGTTAATGTGAAGGTTTCGGGAGGCTGCACCTCGGACAAATCATCCTCGTATAGAATGGTGTAGTATGGTGTGGCGGAGTTGTAGCTCCCATCCAGAGATTGCCCGGCGGTCATAAAGACCGCTTCAACGTTGTTTTCATTATAAAAACCGTTGTTGATAAGCAAATAGTAAGTTTTCCCGTTAACGGTTGAAACGCCCTCGATTACCCGCGCATTCGGGTTGTTCGCCGCATCGGATGGATGAAGCGTTGTTTCCGCCGGAATCAGCTCTATTGTTTCGGGTGCGTCGGCAAGCAGACCTTCGTAGTATTCGATGTCTTCCTGTAATTTTTCCTTAAACTGGGCAGCATGAGAGTCTGCTCCTGCAGCCGCAGCCGCTTCGGGTAAGTCGCGCATCGCGTAAAGCTGAACCAGCTTATCCTGAATTTCCGCCTTTGTCAGCGGATGGTCAGCCTTATATAACGTTCCGCCCTGTAAAAAGACCTCCATCATATTGTCCGCTTCCTCCTGCGTAAAGTAATGTCTGCTTATACGCATGGCGGAAATGCTGTTTGAATCGGGAACTGTTACGGTTGCGTTTGCGTTAACAGTCAAATCCCCGTCATACCCTTCGAAGGAAGCCGTATATTTATCGGGCGGATTCAGGCATTCCGCGAGGGTAGCGCCTTTTTGCGTATCGTCTTCCGCTACCGCCTTTTCTATCAATTGCTCCATGTCCTTTTGTCCGACTATTTCCTTTTCCGGCGTCGCCTGACAGCCTGTAAAGAAGGCAGCAGCCATTATAACAGCCAGCGACATGGCAAATGTCTTTTTCATGTTTCACAACCTCATTTCTCATTGCTGCCGTCAGTATAAACGCAGGAAATACAACAAGTATTCAACGGGTCGTAAACGGATTGTAATTTCCACCCCTAAAGACCTTTGGTATTTTGGGGCCTCAGATTTAATCCGATGGCACGGTTATGATCTGCCCCTTGGTTTCGTTCATCACACCGACGGCGATTTTCGGCACAACGAAAAGAGAAAAAAGCAGAAGCATAGCCAGTACGAGATATAACATCCTCCATTTGCCCACACCCCAAAAAGTCTTGCGGCTTTTTGGGGATGCCGTTTTAAACATTCTCAAACACCACCTTTACGGTTGTCCCTATTTCAACTGTGCTTTCAAATACCAGCCTTGCACCGTGTAGCCGTGCGATCTCGTCCGCAAGCGCCAGCCCGAGGCCGATACCGCCTGCCTTTTTGCTGCGCGATTTGTCCACCATATAAAAAGGCTGCGTGATTTTATCGATTTCATTTTCAGGTATGCCTTTGCCGAAATCTTTCACGGCAATCGTATGGCCCTGTGCCGAAAGCTCGATTGTACTTCCCGGGCATGATGCCTTGCCCGCGTTGTCTATCAGATTGAGAAGCAGGCTCGAAAGCAAGTCCTTGTCCATCGCCAGCGTATCCATACTGTTCTTAATGGTCAGCGTCAGGCTGCGCTGAATTATTTGTTCGGCACACAAAAGACGGACGCTTTCCAGCAGTGCGGCGACGCTGTGTGTTTCCAGACGGATGCTTTCGTTCTGCCGGAGCACGATAAGCTGCATAAGCTTTTGAGAGAGACGTTCAATGCGGGTGCATTCGTCGTCTATACGGATCAGCGCGTCCTCGCGCTCGTCGTCGTCCATTTTGGTACGGAGCAATGTTTGCGCGTTGCCGGAAATGGAAGTCAGGGGTGTTTTCAGCTCATGTGTGAGCGCCGACATGAATAGGGTGCTCCTGTACGCCTCACCCCGCAGTTCGTCCACATGATGCTCGACAGCCGCCGCCATTAGATTGAAGTCCCGCGCCAGCTCCCCGATTTCATCGTTTTCGGCGATAATGGCACGCTTGTCATATATGCCTGCCGCAACGAGGCCGGTATTCTGTTTCAGCGTTAATATCGGGCGCAACACCCAGCGAACCAATAGAATAATAACAGCGCCGGCAACCAATATAACAGCCAAATTGATGAAAGCGAATTGGTAGGCCAGTTCTTCAATGCCTGCGTATACGGAGCTTAAATCTTTGATAACATAAAGGGTATAAGGCATATCGTTAATTTGAAGATTGGTCCCTGTGATCAGCATAGAGCTTCCGTCCATGTCTTTTACGATGTACTGCTGCGCATCGCCTTCCACCGGCAGAATTTTTTTGAGGTCGATGCTTGTGGCGTTATAGATGTCATCACTGCCTGAAATGAGTATCGTATTTTCATCTGCGAATTTAGCTATGAGGTAGCGGGCCAGGCTGCGCTGCGCGGTCACGCTGTATTCAATGTCGATGGCGTTCTCCATCGCGGCGTTCCACGAAGCCGCACGCATCTGTTGCTCCGTCAGCACGTTGTTAACTGCCAGCTCAAGATTGCTTTGGCCAGAACGCAAAAGCATGATCAGGCTGAAACCACTTGTCGCCAGCGTCACCATAATGATGGCAATGAGGGATATTTTCAGCCACAGTTTCATTTCAGTCCTCCAGACGGTAGCCTATCTTAGATATGGTCTTAATTTTATCGGCAAGCTCCAGCTTCTTACGAAGCTGCCCGATATGAACATCCACAGTACGCGTTTCACCCACAAAATCCACGCCCCAAACGCCATGAAGCAGCCGTTCGCGCGAAAGGGCAATGTTTTTATTCTTGGCAAGCATAACGAGCAGGTCAAATTCCATCGGCTTCAGTATGATTTCTTCGCCGTTCTTGCGGACGGAACGTTCGAGAAGATTAATTATAAGGTCAGCGACTTCAAGCACCTGTTGCACCTTGCCTGTCCGTTCCAAAACCTTTTCGATGCGGACAAGCAGCTCTAAAATCTCAAAGGGCTTGACGATATAATCCTCCGCACCATCCCGCAAGCCCTGTATTTTAGAGTTCAGGTCAGCCTTTGCCGTTAAATATATAACAGGAATATCATAGTGCTTCAAATAGCCCATCAGCTCAAAGCCGTTCATACCGGGCAGCATGATATCAAGAAGCGCCAGATCAAAATCCGTGTCGGTCGCCAATATTTTCGCGGCCTCAGCGCCATCAAAATATACGACTGCCGCATAACCGGCCGAAATAAGATTCTTTTGTATCACTTTCGCTATGGATTCGTCATCCTCCGCAACCAGTATTCTGTTTCTAGCCATGCCGCTACCTCCGTTTATTTATTTTACCACAAATTTGGTAAACAAATATTCATCAATATGCAAACGGATTGTAAGCGGACAGGTTTTTAAAGGCGGCCATGAGCCGCCTTCATTCCGTATTTTTAAATTGATATTAATAGCCTTTCTGAGTATCGATCACACTGCCGTCAACAGCGTTGATCGTCATGAAGCTTCCGCCCAGCTCTTCAAATTGCCCGTCGCTTGTTTTGTTGGTCAGTTTGCCGTAAAAGTTCCAGGCGGGAATCAACAGGCCGGTCTCATTGTCGTTCTGCTCCACGACCCTGTGCAGCGAGAGCGTCACGCGGTTGATCTCGAAATTCAGCTCGGTATATTCAGCCTGCGGTTCGTATTTAATGCGCATCATGGTCTCGAATATCTCTTTGATTTCTGAAAACGGCTTCAATTGTGCGTCTTCGTTGAGTGTTTCAACCACCGTGATGGGGCCCAGCCATTCCATGCTCACAATACCCTCGCTGTTGACCATGAAAACGAGCTGCTCATACATCCAGTATGGCGCCATCATATCGCCGCTCACCGGCTCGCTCGCGTCCAGCACGCTCGAACACGGCATCCCGTCAACCGTCCGCACGCAGTAGATCTTATATGCGTACCGCTCGGCGTCGCGCACAATACCGTCGTAATTGCCCTTTTGTTCATCGTCCTGCAAATAGATGCTGTCCACAACCATTCCCGAATGCGTCTTGTCGAGCAGTTCCTGTACCGTCTGCCTCGCTTCGCTCGGCTTCAAGCCCATCTTGTCTGTCATATCTTCATCCACATCACTGTCATCCAGTATTGCAAGCGAAGGCGACATACCAAAATTAATGCCTCCGGCAGGGTTGCCTAAATCCGCAAAGAAGATGTTAGGTGTAGAGTCTCTGTTCTGCACATTAAAAGTTTTTCCCCTTCCGTCCACGCCGTTTTCATCGCGCTCATAGGCGCTAAGCCCTGTGTAATATACCGTCTCCGGCGGCTCGGCCTGCTCCGGTTCGACTCCCTCCCCCTCAACCGCTGTGTTATTCTTCGGAATCGTTTCAGACATCTGCTGCAATGTGCCGTCCGCGCGCTGCTCCGTCACAGACTCGGGGGCCGTTTCGAGCAGCGTTTCGAGGCTTTTCAGCGCGTCCTTTGCAGTATTCAGCTCATATGGATCATCTTTGATTTCGGTCATGCGTTTTTTCACATTGACAATCTGGTCTTCAATCTGCTCCTTCGTCCGCTGACCTGAATTGATATACATCTGTGCATCGCCGCAAAGTGCGTCAAAAAAAGCACTCACCGTCTCTTGTGAAAACGCCGTTCTTTTCACACGGACAATCGGCAACGCGGCGGCCTCTGGCGCGGTGACCTGAGCGTCCACATGAATGGTCAGCTTGCCGTCGGCTCCCTGCGTCTCATAGGTATACACATTGGGTATGCCATATTGGTCAGCCAGACTGCCGATTGCCCGGCTTTGTGAAGCATCCGGCGTATCACTTCCTGCGGTATCGGCGGTTTCCTTCTCGGCCTGTCCCAGCATCGATTCCTGATTCTTTTGAGCGACCACGGCTTTTTGCGGCGTGGGCTCACAGGCGGCCATCGATATGACGAGGATCAGTCCGAGTGCATACATCAAGAACCGTTTCATATTCATTCCCCTTCCATTTTCCCGTATCATACCTCCGACGCCGTTTTCAAGTATTCTTCACGCTGTTATCAAAATGTAATTTGCTAAAAATGATGGTCACAGTTGTGCCCTTGCCGATCTCGCTCTCAATATGCAAAACGGCGTGGTGCGCAGCGGTTATCATCTCGCAGAGCGTGAGCCCGAGCCCGCTGCCGCCTTCCGACCGGCTGTGCGATTTGTCAGCCATGTAAAACGGCTGCGTAATCTTTTTAATCTCGTGCGGCGCGATACCCGTCCCGTCGTCGCTGACGCGGAGGCTGTCTCTGCCCGCCGAAATGTCAATGCGCTTTGCGCCCGCTTTGCGCGCGTTGTCAAACAGATTGATCAGCACGCTCGCCATCATATCGATATCCATGACATGCCCGGACGCCTTATCCGCAGAAAACGCAAGCGCGATGCCGCTTTCCTCCGCGATGGCGCGCAACGTCTTTTCCACGGCTTCAAACAGCCTTTGAACGGGCTGCAGCGTGAATTCGGCGGGCTGTCCGCCGTGCAGCACGATGAGCTGCATCATCTTTTGCGCCAACCGTTCGATGCGTTTGCACTCGCTGTGAATATACCGGACAGACTCCTCCCGCTGCGCTTTGCTGAGGCGCACGCGCATCAGCGCTTCCGAATAGCCGATGATCGCCGTCATCGGCGTTTTGAGCTCGTGTGTCAATGCCGCGAGCAGCAGCATGCGCTGCTCCGCCGTGTCCTTCAAGGCGTCAATGTGCCCGACGATCGCGTCCGTCATCATGTTAAAGCTCTGCGCCAGCGCCGCGATTTCATCCCTGCCCTTCACATCGATCCGGCTGTCATATCGCCCGTTTGCAAGAGCGGCGGCGCTTTCCCGCAGCAAACCGAGCGGGCGCAGCATGCGCCGTACAAGCATAATCATGAGCAGAGCGCTAAAGAAAACCGTCGCCAGCGCAATGCCCGCAAAGCGCACAGCCATTTGCGTGATGCCAATGTAAACATCCGTGATATCCCGCACAAGAAAAATTTCATGATCAAAGTCAATTTTGCCGAAATCGTCGCTCCAATGACCGGCCACCGCAAACAACCTTCCATCCAGCTCCGCAACCACGCCGGGCCAAAGCTCATTCTCGCTGTTTTTTCCGTTAACACCGCTGGCGCTGCCGGTTTTCAGCTTTGGGAGCAAGGGCTTTGGGTCTATCGGGCTCTCGTTGTACATCGTCTGAACTGTGTCCGTCAAAATATAGCTCGAACCGCTCACCGAGGTATCCGTGTATTTTCGGAACACATACAAAATAAGAGCGCGCTTTGCGGTATCCGAAAGAGACGAATTATTTTCCGCCATCGCTTTCATCTCCGCGTTAAACGCGTTATCGAGCATCTTGAGCTCGGTGATGCCGCTTTTTACAGCACCTTCTATTGAATTGTTTGCGGTTGTCACAAGCAGTATTGTGCAGCAGAGAATGACGGCGAGCGCCGTCAGCGCCACGGAATAGAGCGGCAACTTTTTAGACAGCTTCATGATTCCGACTCCAGCCGGTAGCCGATTTTCGGTACCGTGGTGATGGCGAGCCCCGTTTTTTTGCGCAGTTGGGCAATATGCACGTCCACTGTGCGTGTTTCGCCCATAAAATCGATTCCCCATGCCTGCGCCAGCAGCTTCTCGCGCGACATCGCGATATTCTTGTTCTTGGCGAGCGCCACCAGCAGATCAAACTCCTGCGGCTTTAAATAGATCGGCTGTCCTTCGAGCGTAACCACTCTTTCCTCAATATATATTTCAATTTTTCCGAGCAACAGCACGTCTTGGGCGCAGCCGCGCCGCGCCAACACCTTTTCGATGCGCACAAGCAGCTCAAGTATTTCAAACGGCTTCACGATGTAATCCTCAGCACCGCTCCTAAGCCCGCGCACCTTGGATTCGATGTCGTTTTTTGCGGTCAGAAATATCGCGGGGATACCGCGCTCACTCAGCAGCGGCAGCAAATCGAAACCATCGCAGCCGGGCAGCATCACATCCACAATGGCCAAATCAAAACGCTCCTCGCTGTGAATGACGTCTGCCGCTTCGAGCCCATCGAGCAAGGGCCGCGTATCGTATCCCACAACCGACAGATTCATGCAGATCAGATTTGATATCGCTTTGTTATCCTCGATGATCAAAATTCTCGTCATGCGGATCCCTCATAACATATTATTCCTGAATCGATTGTATCACAAAACGGTTATCAAAGCCGCATCGTTCTGTTTTCAAAATGTAAACGCGGCGTAATCGACTCTTTAAACGGAGACAAAAAAAGACAGCCCGCGGCTGTCTTTCGTTGTCACCTATGTTCATATCCCATCATTCCAAATGAAACGCTTCATTGATTTCCCCGATTTCCGCATCACCGATATGCACGATATTGCCAAGGCTGCGCGACGCGATGACGGATTTCGCGGTAAACTCGGCGACCTCGAGCCTGTCGAAGGCGTTTAAGAGGCTGCTGCCCGTCACGATCACGCAGTCGTTCTCGCAGATGAGAACAGGCGTTTTGGCGCTAAGCAGCCCCGCCGTCTTTTTGGGCTGGCGGTAACTCATGCCGAAAGGCACCTTCACCGTTTCCCGCAGCAAAATGTAGCTCTCCGGAATCGTACGCGGATCAAACACCGTCTCCGTCACAGCGAACGACATGATATTCGGCGGATGGGCCATCAGCACGGAGCCGATATCGCTGCGGCGCTCGTAAATCTCCTGATGCAGCTGCACCGAACGGCTCGGCAGCTTGCCCGTTTCCTTTTTGCCGTCCCTGATCAGCACAAGATTCTCCGGCTCAAGATACTTCCTGTCCATGCCGTACGGCGTGATCAGAAACGAACCGTCGCTCAGACGCGCGGAATACGTCCCTTGGGTGCTTGTAAACAGCCCCTGTTCGTAAGAGCGGTGAATCAGCTTGATCAAATCACGGCGCTGCGCGTTTTCCTCGCTCGTATGCACATCCGGCGCGAACTCATCCATCTCGGCGTTCTTCTTTGTCGATACATCCATCAGCTCAGGGCTCAGCGTTTTGAGCGCCCCGAGCCTCAGTGCATTGGTGCTGAGCAGCGCGCACGATTCGAGCGTTTCAAACGCCATAAACGCCTTAAAAATATCCTTCGCCCCGATCACCACGCCGTGGTTCTCCATCATCACCACGTCAGCGCCCTTGTCGAACTCGGCGGAGATATTCTCGCCCAGCTGCTCGCTGCCCGGCACCGCGTACGGCGCGATGGATATATTGCCGCAGATCAATCTGATATTCGGAATCAGGTTCACGGGCGGTATCTGGCGCACAATGCTGTAAGACACAAGGCCGGGCGAGTGCGCGTGCAGCACCGCTTTGATATCGCTGCGGCGGCGGTATACCGACTGGTGGAACGGGTATTCCACCGACGGGCGGTGGCGTCCGATGATGGTGCCGTCCGGCTTCACCTGCATGATGTCGTCGTGCGTGAGCGTTCCCTTATCGATACCGCCCGGCGTGATCCAAAGATCGCCGTTTTCGTCCCTGATCGACAGGTTGCCGCCCGACGTCGTGGTCATGCCGCGGTAATAGATACGGTTCATCATCATGACGAGCTGATCGGCGGGATGAAGCAGTTCAAATCGCATAAAAGCCTCCATTTTCAGCTATATAAAATGCTTTGTTTTTTGCGGACTTTTTTCGGATCAAACAAAAGCATTATACCACAGAATTTCGCGATAACGATTCTTTATTTCAAGTATTGACAAACATACGTTGCGGATTATAATAATGACTGAGTGCTCACTCATTTCTGGAGGTGAATTCATGGATCAGAATAACGACTACGATTTTCGGCAGAATATAAGCGACTATACGGAAAACTGCCCGGACAAAGAGGTTCGGATCATCAACGCGGCGATACAGATATTTTCTGAAAAGGGCTTCGAAAGCACGAAGACAAAGGAGATCGCGGAAAAGGCCGGTATCGCCGAAGGAACAATATTCCGGTATTTCCCCAGCAAAGGCGCGATACTCGAAAAAATGGTGCCGCTCATGATCAAGGTGATTCAGCCCAAGCTTGAAAAGCCCATCCGCGATATACTCGAGGAAAAGAAGGATTCAACCGTTGATGAAATACTGTCTGTCATACTGCTCGACAGGCTTTCGATCATGCACAAAAACAGGCTGTTTTTTAAATCGGTGCTGCCCGAGGTGGTACACCGCCCCAAGCTGTTGAAACAGCTCAATGACAGCCTCGTGCCCGCAATCAAAATGTATGTGTCGCAATTGCTCGTGGCTGCCCAGCGGCGCGGTGAGATATCAAACGACATGACCGCCGATATACTGTTTAACCAGCTGTTCGGGTTTATCATTTCATACAGCCTGTTCACCGGCAGCATGGACAATGCCCAAAACGACGTGAGAATGTTTTTAAACTTCGCAATGAAAGGATGGAAGAATGATGCACATCATTGAGGCAAAAAGCGTCACAAAGCAATTTGGCAGCGAGCCGGTATTAAAGGGTATCGATTTAAGCGTCGATCCGGGCGAAATACTCGGCGTGCTCGGCCCTTCCGGGTCGGGCAAAACCACGCTCGTCAAATGCCTGATCGGCGCCATCGGGCTCAGCGGCGGCCAGGTTGATATCAAGGGGACGAGGATACCGAACCTGCAGCTGATGGACAGCATCGGCTATATGGCCCAGCAGGACGCGCTCTACGAGGATCTCACCGGTTTGCAAAACCTCGTGTTCTTCGGGCGGCTTAAGGGTCTGTCAAAGCCTGACGCGCTCGCTCAGGCCCACGCACTGCTCGGTCTCGTCGATCTTTCTAAAGACAAGAACAAAAAGACGGCGCATTATTCGGGCGGCATGAAGCGGCGGCTTTCGCTGTCCGCCGCGCTGATCGGCGACCCGGATGTGATCGTGCTCGACGAGCCCACCGTCGGCATCGATCCCGTGCTGCGCGAGCTGTTCTGGGCCGAGTTCCAACGGCTTAAAAGCCTTGGCAAGGTGATCATCGTCACCACACATGTGATGGATGAAGCGGATAAATGCGACCGGCTGATACTTTTACGGGACGGCAGGATGATTCAGAACGGCGCCCCGCAGGCCATCAGAGCTTTGACCGCGCAGGGAACCATCGAAGCGGCATTTATTGAAGCCGCCGCGAAAGGAGGTCTGCCGTCATGAAAAGCTTTATCGTTGCGGGACGTTTGATCCGGCAGATCAACGGAGACAAGCGCACGCTTGCGATCATGATTGTGGCGCCTGTGCTGATACTGACGCTGCTCTATTATCTGCTCGCCTCCGGCATATCCACCGTGAATATCGATATTGTCGGCACTGACGATTCGGGGATTGACGCGATCAGCGATTACGCAGCCGTCACGCTCGTGCCGACCGAAGACGAGGCAGTCGAGCGACTGCTGTCGGGCGACTGCGACGGGTACATCAGCGGTGATAAATACGTCGCGGAGGGCTCTGACGCGTCCGTTTCATCGCTCGTGCAGCGGGCGTTTTCTGTGTACGCTATGCAGAAGAACCTCTCCTCGCTGCCTCCCGCCGCAGAGAGCCTGATCGGAAAATTTGAGGAATCGCCGGATATCACGCTTTACTACGGCAGTGACGATTATGAGCAGTTCGATTATCTCGCGCCGAGCATGATGGGCTTCATCGTCTTCTTTTTGATATTCCTGCTGGCCGGTATCGCGTTTTTGCGCGAGCGCATCAGCGGCACGCTCGAGCGCGTGATGGCAACGTCGATTCACAGAAGCCAGCTCGTGCTCGGGTATTTCTTTGGGTTCGGCGCGTTCGCCGCGCTGCAGACGATCATCATACAGGTGTTTCTCACGTATGTGCTCGGCATCCATACGAGCACCGATTTCTTTCTCGTGCTGCTGATCAACCTCATCATCGCGGCCACGTCGCTCTCAATGGGCACGCTGTTCTCGGCCTTCGCGCGCAATGAGTTTCAGCTGTTTCAGTTTATACCGATCGTGATCATTCCGCAGGTGCTGTTCTGCGGATTGTTCAATCTGCGTGAAACGCCGGTGGTGCTGCAATATCTCGCGAAGATATTTCCGCTCTCTTACGGCGCGGACGCGCTGAGAAATGTGATGCTGAAAAGTCAGGGCTTTGCGGATATCTATCCGGATTTGCTCGTCATGCTCGGGTTTATCGCGCTGTTCCTCGCGCTCAATATCCGCGCGCTGAGAAAATACAGGAGCATTTAACAGACAGGGATTTATTTTAGAAATAAGAGAAGTCAGCCGTAATAGCAACTGCGGCTGACTTTTTATTAAAATCCGATATCCTTCGAGAAATGCTGATAGTCCTTGTCGCCGTCCCAGTCGCCGCCCCACGTCCAGCCGTGCGCGATGAATATTTTGTAGCACGCGTCGCCGTGATCGATCTTGCCCGCAAATTCCTTGGTGCGGTCCGCGTATTGCGCGCCGTTTTCGGGCGCAATGCGGTCTCCGTCCATGTATGGATTGAGCCTCGGGTTGATGTCGATCGCGGCCCCGTAACTGTGCCGCGACAGCGTCTTGCTGCCCGTCACCCTGCGGTAGTTAAACGCGGAGGTGTTGTTGCCGCCATCGAAAGGTTATCGTCCCCCGGCTCGCCGAAATCATCCACCAGCCGCACCGATTCGAGCGGATACTTCGCCTGATAGAGCTCGTAAAAAATCTGCGTGACCTCTTTGGCGAGCTTTTTATTGACAATGAGCTCTCCCTCTTTGACATTGCCCTCAAAATCGTAGTGCCTGATTTTGATATAGCGCAGGTCGTCATAGCTGATGGCGATATCCTTGTCGTCAGCCGGATAGCTCATGCCCGTGATGCGCTTTTTTATCCCGTCGCTTAGCTTCATATAATAAAACCCTTCGGCAATCGTCACCGTGTCGTCAGTCTTTGTGTCGGCGGGTGTCGCCGACGGCGAAGGCTTTGGTGTAGCTGTCGGTTCAGGTGTCGCCGAGATTGTCTCCGTCACGTCGGGCGGCGTCGTCGGAATCGGCGCGGATACCGATGTCGGCGTCGGCGTTGCTGTTTGCACAGTGGGCGCGGGAGGACTCGGCAGCGGCTTGGTTTCGGCGGCGGGCGCGCAGCCAGATATCCCTACGAACAGCAGCACGGTAAATAACATAATAAGCTTTGATCTCAGATGAACCCCTCCCCTGTCGCGGATGTGAAAAGGCGGCTTTCAGCCGCCTTAAATCAACTATCCTGATTGTTTTTCTCGCTGTCCCTCTGGCGGATCACGTTGCGCTGTATCTTGTCGCTCGTGGTTTTGGGCAGCGCCGCCACAAACTCCACGATGCGCGGGTATTTATACGGCGCGGTCGTCTTTTTCACATGGTTCTGCAGCTCCTTCACCAGCGCGTCGCTCGGCTCATATCCTTTGGCGAGCACAATGGTCGCCTTCACGACCTGCCCGCGCACGGGATCGGGCGCAGCCGTCACCGCGCATTCAAGCACCGACGGATGCTCGATCAGCACGCTCTCCACCTCAAACGGCCCGATGCGGTAGCCCGAGCATTTGATCACGTCGTCGTTGCGCCCCACGAACCAGAAATACCCGTCCGCGTCGCGCCACGCCATATCGCCCGTGTTGTAGATGCCGTCCCGCCAGCTTTTCAAAGTGGTCTGAAGGTCCTGCCAGTAGCCGTGAAACAGCCCGAGCGGATGCTTTTTGTCGGTGTCCTTCACGACGATCGACCCGACTACGCCGTCCTCGCACGAGCTGCCGTCCGTATCGATCAGATCGATATTGTACAGCGGCGACGGCTTGCCCATGGAACCGGGCTTGATATCGACCCACGGAAAGTTCGCGAGCAGCACGGACGATTCCGTCTGCCCGAACCCTTCGTGCACCGTGAGGCCGGTCAGTTCCTCGATCTTTCTGAAAACCTCGGGGTTCAGCGGCTCGCCCGCGAGGCTCGCGTGCTCGATGAAGCTTAAATCGTAGCCCGAGAGGTCTTCCTTTATCAGATAGCGGTATATCGTCGCGGGCGCGCAAAAGGTTGTCGGCTGAATGCGCATCAGCGCCTCGAGCAGCTTGTGCGGCACGAATTTTTCGGTGTCGTACGCGCCGATCGCCGCGCCGCATATCCATTGGCCGAATATCTTGCCCCAAGCGAATTTCGCCCAGCCCGAATCCGTCTGCGTCATATGCACGCGGTAGTCCTGCACGCACTGCCAGTATTTCGCCGTCACGATATGACCGAGCGGGAACGCGAAATCATGCCAGACCATCTTGGGCATCCCCGTCGTGCCCGACGAGAAATAGATCAGCATCGGGTCGGTATTCACCACGGCTTCGTTGCCGGCCGGGCACGCAAACACAGCGTCCGCCTTTTGCATCTCGCTTTCAAAGCTGATAAAACCCTCGGGAACGGCAGTCCCCACGCTGATCAGCGTCTGCAGCGTTTCGCACTCGGGCCGCGCGATACCGATGTGGCGAACCACCTCTTCTTCATCCACGCTGATCAGCATCTTGACGTTCGCGATGTTGCAGCGGTAAACGATATCCTTCGGCGTTAATTGATAGCTTGCAGGAATGCAGATCGCGCCGAGCTTCATCAGCGCCGTCATGCACACCCACACTTCGGGGCGCTGCTTTAAAATCAGCATCACGACATCGCCCTTTTTGATGCCGAACGACGCGATCACGTTCGCGGCGCGGTCGCTCAGGGCTTTGATGTCGGCAAACGTATAGCGCTTCATCTCGGCTAAGTCGTTTGTCCACACAAGCGCGGGCTTCTCGGAATCGATTTTTGCCCATTCGTCCACGACGTCGTAAGCAAAGTTAAAACTCTCAGGCTCGTTGCAGATATAGTTTTCTTTGAAATCCTCATAGGAGTCGAATTTGATGCGCGGGCAGTACCGGCTCATTATCTCACTCATATTTTATCCCCAATTATTTTTCGTTGATGATCGTAATAAATTTCGCGGCGCCGCCCACCGCCGCCTGAGAATGCGGAAGCTGCGGGTCAAAATAAATGCAGTCGCCCGCGCTGAGATCATACGCATGCTTGCCGAGTGTGATGCGCATTTTGCCTTCGAGCACATAGTTGAATTCCTGGCCGCCGTGCACCACCATGGCCGGCGGTTTATCGCCCGGCTCCAGTGACACCAGCAGCGGCTCCATATCGCGCCCGATGAAATTGTAGGCAAGGCTCGAATACCGGTATCCCGGATACCGTTCGATGTCCACGCCGTGGCCCGCGCGCACGATGCTGTGCGTATCCATGCGCGGCGCTTCCCCGGTGAGCAGCACCGTCGGGTCGGTCTTGAGCTCGGCGGCAATTTTATAGAGCACGCTGATCGGAATATCGAGATTGCCGCTTTCATAGCCGATATACGTGTTTTCGGGTACAGCAATGCCGGCGGCCATATCCGCTGTGGTTATATCAAGAATCTCTCTGAGCTCCTTGATCCGGCTGGAAATCTGACGCAGATTATCGTCCATGGTGACGCCCCCTTTGGCGAAATAGTTTTTCGTGGCTGAATTTTCACCATTATACCACGACTTTTCGTCTTTGGTACTATTCTATCTATTTCGATTTAATCCTTTTTTAATGTTTTCCGATTTGTTTTTAGTCAATTACATGGTAGACTTGACTTGAGTCAAAAAGGCAGTGAGGTGACAATAATGAAAAACGTCCTGTTGATTGAGCAGAAAAAAGAGATCACATCGTATGTGATATACAAAAAGCTCAGTGAGACTGTGAAAGACCGGGACAACAAAAAGACGCTCAAAGCCATCAGCGACAACGAGCTCGAGCACTACAACAGGCTCAAAAGCCTCACAAAAACCGATGTGAAGCCGCGGCGCGGTTTCGCACTCTTTTTCTTTCTGATTTCAAAGCTGCTCGGACTCACGTTCGGCATCAAGCTGCTTGAGATGAATGAAACGGACGCATCACAGACGTATGCGCTGCTGAGCGGCGATTATCCCGAGGTCGCCGAGTTTGTGAAAGACGAAGAGAGGCATGAGCAGGTGCTGATCGAGATGATCAACGAGCAAAAGCTCAACTACATCGGCTCTATCGTATTGGGGCTCAACGACGCGCTCGTCGAGCTCACCGGCGCACTCGCGGGCTTCACGTTCGCGTTCCAGAACACGCAGCTCATCGCCGTCACCGGCCTGATCACGGGCATCAGCGCGTCGTTTTCCATGGCGGCCAGCGAATACCTCTCGACCGTCAACGAAACGGGAGACCGCAGGGAAGCCGGCCGATCCGCGATGTATACGGGTGCCGCTTACGTGTTCACCGTCATCGCGCTGATTCTGCCGTACCTGCTGATTGCAAATCCGTTTGTGAGCCTTGGCGTGTGCCTTGCCGCCGCCGTGCTCATCATACTGCTGTTCAACTTCTACACATCCGTTGCCAAGGGCACGCGGTTCAAGCGCCGTTTCTTCGAAATGGTGATCATCAGCCTCGGGGTATCGGCGATTTCGTTCGGTATCGGCCTGCTCGTCAAAAGCGTGTTTGGGATCGATATATAGCTCTACCAGATTCCCATCACATGCTGCATCAAAAGGCTCACCGCCGCAATGCCGGCCCAGCAGCAAAGGCCCGCGAGTATCGGCTTGCCTCCGTTTTTCACGAGCTTAACTAAATCCGTATTGAGGCCGATCGCGGCCATCGCCATCACGATGAAGAATTTGCTCAAGATTTTGAGCGGCGCAAACGCGCTGACCGGCACACCGAGCGACACACAAATGGTGGTCACCAGCGAAGCCAGTATAAAAAACAGTATGAAATGCGGAAATATCTTTCTCATTTTCACTTTCGTGTCCGCACCCGTGGCCTTTTTCGACCGGACCAGCGCGATGGCGAGCGTGATCGGGATGATGGCGAGCGTACGCGTGAGCTTGACCACCGCAGCCGTATCAAGCGTGTTCGAGCCGTGTATCGCGTCCCACGCGGCGGCCGCCGCCGTGACGGAAGAGGTGTCGTTCACAGCCGTCCCCGCAAATATGCCAAAACCCAAGTCGGAAAGCCCGAGCAGCGACCCTAACGTGGGGAAAATCAACGCCGCGACCACGTTGAACAAAAACACGACGGAAATCGACTGTGCGATCTCCTCGTCGCTCGCGCCGATCACGGGCGCGGTCGCCGCGATAGCCGAACCGCCGCATATCGCCGACCCCACGCCGACCAGCGTTGATATCTTGGACGGCATTCTCATCGCCTTATAAAGACTGAAAGAAATCAGCAGCGAGACGCTGATCGTGGCCAGAATAATCGGCAGAGACTGCACCCCCGTGGCCACGATCACCGAGAGGTTCATGCCAAACCCAAGCAGCACCACCGCAAACTGCAGTATCTTTTTTGAGGTGAAAGCGATTCCCGACTTCACTTTTGTCTTGTCTTTAAAAAACATAGTGATCAGCATACCGATCAGTATGGAAAACACGGGGCCGCCCACCACCGGGACCAGTTCACCCAAAAACCATGCCGCTCCCGCGATGATCAGACACAGCGCAATGCCTCTTGCGTTCGTTTTTATCCAGTTCATATTATGCCTGCCTTTCGTTGTCCCTCTATCATAGCACACGGTGTCAACACGGCGGTCTTGGCCACTCCCGGTAATATAAAAAAGCTCTGACGCAAGCCAGAGCTTCGGAATACAGATGTTTTGCTTCGTTTATTTTTCAAAAGCCACATTCACTTCTATCATGTTGTCGTCCGCCATCAGCTCCACACACAGCACCTGGTTGGAGCTCATCTTGATGGACATGTTCTCGCCCTGAAGCAGAGTCGGCGTTGAAATATCGATGGGCAGTCCGAGGTTGTAAAAGTGCGTCGCCGCGCTGGCTGTCAGCATATTGGCAAGCTCCGACAGCGCGCTCTTCGACATTTCATCCAATTCCTCGATGGGCATGCCCATCATCATTGTGGACGCGATTCTTTTCGCACTTTCGGTCTCGATGCTGTACACGACATTGCCCCTCATCTTGCCCACAATGCCGATGATGATATTGACGCCTGAATTGACGAGCTCTTGACCCTTAACGCTTAAATTCCCCTTTTGAACATCGCTGTAGCCAAGCTGAGGCATGACGGACATGAACGATTCCAAAAATGGATTGACGTATTTTACATCCACTTTTCCTCACCCCTTTGAAATCCGACATTCAGCATCACTTTGCCAAAGTCCGTCTGCGCGATGACATTGGTTGTGGTAAAATTGGGAGCGGATATCAGAACGCTATCACCATGCAGCATCGCGGGCGGCGCCACACGCAGTCCAAGCTCTTTTTTCTTTCTGTTCAGCAAAGAGCACGCATTGCCGGAAATGATGTTCGCAAACTCTCCGAGAACGGCCGTCACTTCGTCCTTGCCCTTCGGTTCCCTCTTCAATACGGCAGTGACGAGGCTGTGAGCGGTCTTGGTGGGCAGATCGAGCAGCATCCTTCCCGAGAACTTGCCGATAATGCCGATAATGATCGTCATGCCCTGCGATTCAAACTCGCTTGCCGATTCGTATTCTTTTTCAAATGTCGGAATGGTCTTCGTCATCCGGTTCAGGCTGTCCATCAGCGCTTCTTTGAAGACCGTAAAATATTCGGCTTCGAGGAACTGAAAAAGCTCTTCAGACGCCATCACCCTGCCTATGGTGGTCATCAGTTCGTCGGCGTCCACCGGCTTTTGGACGTAGGCGGACACTTTGTTTCTCTTGGCTTCTTTGACGATCTCTTCATCCATCATCGAGCTGACCACGATCACCTTGATGTTTTCGTCGATCTCGTGGACAGCGCGCGTGCATTCAAGGCCGTCCGTACCGGGCAGCGTCATATCCATCGTAACCAACGTTGGTTTTTGCTCCTTCACCACCTCTTTGACTTCTTCGAGCGTTCCCGCTTCCCCCACAACCTTGAGCCCGTTCCGCTCAAAGATATCTCTTAAAAATGCAATTGAAAAAGAGGAGTCGTCGACAATGACGATTCTGATTTCATCCATAAAAAACGCCGCCTGCCTTTCACGTGATTTCTTTCGTAACACTTTAATAGACAAAATTCGATTTATTTAAACAAATTTTGCGTAAATAAATACAATTTAATTTCAGACTTGAAGTCATTTACAATGACAGGCGTCACATCCGCTTATTAACTAAAAAGCCTCGACATCACGTCAAGGCTGTTTGACTTGTTTTTGCTTTTGTTTGCAATATATTTTGCAAGAGTTTAAAAAATTTGTTACTGCCTCTCGTTCCATTCCATCTTTTTGAGCCGTATTACTGTGATCACCACGAAAGCGATGATACAAAGCAGCGTGATAATCAGCGTTTGGATAAGCGTGTCGGACGGTGCGCCTAAAAGCTCGGCTTCACCAAACAGCGCAGACGGCAAATAGGTCTGAATCCCGAGGGCTCCGCCGGTCAGATGCAGTCCATACGAAGATGCGAGCGAAGCAAACCCGGCGACGAGCAGCTTTTTGAATACGGCTCCCCACATCACGATCATCGCGAGCAAGAACACCATGTACACGCCCACCAAAAGCCCCGCACAGACCGCCGATCCAAGCGAAACCTCAAACGCAAACAGCATGCCCGAATACGCATAGTTGATCAAAACGGCAAGCACGGACGCCAGCATGAGCACGGCTCCGAATACAGCGATCTTTGCGCCCGCGATGCTGCCAAAGCGCTTGCCCGAGCACAGGGGCAGCACGAGCGTGTTCTCCTTGATCTCCTGCGCCATGAGGCCGCAGAGCGAAAACACGAGCACGATCGAAATCAGCTCAAATATGTCGCCCATATACATGCGCATCACGCCCGCCTGCGTGGTATCCACGAGCTGCGCCATCATTTCGGAGGTGAGCCCCGGCATCTGGCTCTTCATGATCTCAGGAACGATGAATTTGGTCATTACCGGGTCCATCAGCGCAAAGAACAGGAACGCGACGAAAAGAATCAAAAAGCGGTAGCTGCGAAATCCAAAACGGATTTCCTTTTTCATGTCCTGACTCATTTCCCATTGACCTCCTTAATGAATATGTCTTCAAGATCGTTTTTTCTCAGTACGAGCTCGCGAACGGACAGATCATGATCGGCCAGGAACCGCATTAACCTTTTGGAGTCCGCACTCTTCAGCGTCACGGAAAGCGTCTCGCCATGGGCCTTTGCCGTCAACACGCCGTCAACCTTTTTAAGGTCCTCAAGCATATGCGCGCTCACAGCCTCTGCCAGCGCCACATCATAGACCGGGACGATGTTGTCCTTCAAAATTTCGGTCAGCGGCTTCTCCATAACCATCCTGCCCGCCGCAATGATGCCGACCGTATCGCAAACGCGCTCCACATCGCTCAGTATATGCGTCGAGAAGAACACCGTTTTACCCATCTGCTTTAAGTCGGTGATCAGCCGCAGCACATCGCTGCGGCCTTCCGGGTCCAGCGCGGAGGACGGCTCGTCGAGTATCACGAGCTCCGGATCGTGTATGAGCGCCGCGCCGATGCCGAGCCGCTGCTTCATGCCTCTTGAGAATCCGCCGACACGCCTGCGGGCGGCGTCGCTGAGACCCACCCACTTCAGCATCTCGTCGATTCTCGCTTTGCCAGCCCTGTAAGCGGGGCTGCTGCCAAGGTAGTCAAGCGTCTCGTATGCCGTCATCCACGGGTAAAACTTCGGGTCCTCGGGCAGATAGCCGATTTTGAGGTCACTCGGGTGCGCAACCTTTGTCACGTCTATGCCGTTCACGGTGCAGACGCCCGCCGAGGGCGCGGAGAGACCGGCCAGTATGTTCATCGTGGTCGATTTCCCCGCGCCGTTCTGCCCGATAAAGCCGTAGATCTCCGCTTTTTTCACATGCAGGTTGATGCCGTTGAGCGCATGATACGTTTTGAATGACTTGTGCAGATTCGTAACGGTGATCATTTAGTATGCCTTCTTTCTGCCGACGATCAGGAACACGATGGGGCCGATCAGGTTGACGATCAGGCAGATCAACGTCCAGGCGGCCTTATTTAAATTCGCGACGCCCTCCCTGAATATCTTGACGATGCAGAATATCGCAAGACCGATCTGTATCGCCGCCAGCGGCAGCAGCATCAGCAGAAGATTAGAAATGTTCGAGATATCCATTTATTTTTCCTCCATTCATTTGATGGCTTCACTATACCGGCCTGACGGGTCATATGATAAGTGACCCGGGTCATGAATCCGGTCATGTTATTGCGAATAAAAAAAGATGCTCTGTATAAGAAGCATCCTCAGTTCGCCCTACGGCGTCACTATTTGCGCTAAAACCCGAGCTGCTTAAAAACGAGCACGGCGTTCGCGCGGTCGTTCACGTTGATTTTCAAATAGATCTGGCTGATATAGTTTTTGACCGTACCGGTGGACAGATAAAGCGTCTCGGCGATATCGCGGTTGCCCTTGCCCTGCATCATCAGCCGGATGATCTCAGTCTCGCGTTCGGAAAAATCGCCGGGAGCAATATCAGCGGATGACGAGCCGCCGACCAGCCTTGACGTGATTTTGGCGGCGACCCGGCCGGGCAGTATGATATTGCCGCGAAGCCCATCGTGAACCGCTTCGATCAGCTTATCGGCACTAATGTCTTTGAGCAAATAGCCCGCCGCGCCGTACGTCATCGCGTTGATGATGTATTCGTCGTCGTCAAACGTCGTCAGCACGATCACCACGGTATCCGGGAATTCCTTTTTGATGCGCTGCGTGGCCTCCACACCGTCCATCCCGGGCATGCGGATATCCGTCAGCACCACATCGGGCCTCAGCGCCCGCACCTGCTCAACCGCCTCCTTGCCGTTGCCCGCTTCGCCGACAACCTCAATATCGGCCTGCAATGAAAGCAGCGCGCGCAGTCCGTCACGGATGATAGTCTGGTCGTCCGCCAGCAACACTTTAATCATTGGCCTGCCCCCCAGTCGGTATCGTGATTTGCACAGTAAAACCTTCGCCCGGCGTACTGCTGACATCGAGCACGCCGCCGATGCTTTTCACGCGCTCCCGCATGCCATTCAGGCCGAAACCGAAATGGATGATCTTCGCCCCCGCGCCGTTGTCGCTGAACGTGAGGTGAATCGTGCCCTTAAACTCCTGAATCAGCAGGTCGGCTTCGGTACTGCGCCCGTGCTTTAGGCTGTTGGTGGCGCATTCTCTGACCACGCGCAGCAGCACGCTCTGCTGAACCGACAGCAGCTCAGAGCTGATGTCCACGATTTGGGTCAGCTTCAAATCGGTGTTCTCGCGTATCTCATCGAGCAGGCGGTTGAGCTCGGGCAAAAACGTCTTCTGTCCGCCCGACTGTATCATCTTGACCGAGCTTCTGATATCATTGAGACCGCGCTCGATCTGGTCGCCCGCAAGATGAAACTTTTTGAGCGCGGCCGCTGAATCTGTCTCCATCAGCTGCTCGCCTGCCTTTATCGAGATGATCGCGGTGGTCAGCGTATGGCCGACCGTATCGTGAATCTCTCCCGCGATGCGGTTCCTTTCGGCCACGGCGCCCATTTCCTCAAGCTTTAACGACTGCTCTTTGAGCGTTTTAAGCGCGTCGCCGAGCTTCGCGTTTGATATCAGCTGCTTTTTGAGCGTGTAGAACGCGAGAAACACGAGTACGAAAATAAGCAGATATCCATAGATATAGCCCACGAACTCGTCAGGCGGAATCGTTCCATAGTTCACATATGCTTTCACAAAACTTAAAATGAAATAGATCAGGAAGGAAATCAGGGAGAAATATTTGGCGGGTTTTAGCGGATATCCGTTGATGATGCCCGCAGTGACGGTAAGTACGAGAAACTCCGCGCTGTGCGTGCTGTCAAAATATGCGACCGCCATGATCAGCGAGATCTCTAAAGAGGGCAGCAGATAATAGAGAATTCTCTGCCGTTTGCTCACGAGCAGGCCATTGCCTATCATCAGCACGAAACAGGTGCCGAGCAGGCCAATGATCAGAGAATAATAGTTGTGCCCCGCGCTCTGTGTGATAATTCGAAAGCTGAATATCTCGTAGGTGATCACAAGTATCACGAATATGCCCTGCCGGATATGCGCGTCGCTATTGTCGTCATCACGATAACGCGAGTCCATCGTCTCTTTTTTGCGCGTCAGAAACAGATAGGCCGCCACCGCGGGGATATTGAGCAGCACAATGGCGATAATGTACAAGGCTTTCCGCTTCGGTGTTAAATCCGGATTGTGCCAGCAGTGCCTGACGTAATAAGCCTGTATAAAAAGCTGTAGCAGAATACCCGGCACGATGATGGGCAAAATATCGTTTAAATTCATAAACGCTCCAACAGACGTTTTTTCTATTATACCATTTATTTGGCAGCGGCAACAGATACCGCACTGTATACGCGGCTGCGTCAGGTTGTCGATGAAGTGCATTTAAGCCTCCCTCAGATGACTATCCCAATGGGATGGACCGGGAGGTGAACACGAAGTGCCGGAGGAAGTGACTGTCCGGTAATTGACGAAGGGAGCTGCCGCGCTTAAAGCACTTTCTCCCTCAGTCGCCTGCGGCGACAGTTCCCTCTGAGAGGCAGCTAGTATTTCGAGAATAAAGTCAAGCAAGTGCCATTACCGGATGATAAAAAATCAAAACCCGTGCCCCCGATAATCTTCATACCTGAGTCTGTGCTGCGTGTATTGACAATCTTACCGATGTGTTGTAAGATGATGCGTATTTTTCACCCGGAATAGGACGTAGAGTTTTGCTGAGTCGATACAAACACATTCTAAAATCAGAGTTTCACGGATACAATTTCAAACGGTTGACAAAGGATATCATGGCGGGGCTGACGGCAGCGGCAGTGGCCTTGCCCTTGGCTTTGGCTTTCGGCATCAGCAGCGGCGCCGACGCGGCTGCCGGTTTAATCACGGCGGTTATCGCCGGTTTTGTGATCAGTCTGCTGTCCGGTGCCTCCTACCAGATATCAGGCCCCACCGGCGCAATGGCGGCGATTCTCATTCCTATTGTCTCCAAATACACGCTGCAGGGCGTGTTTGTCGTCAGCATAATAGCGGGCATATTGCTGCTGCTCGCCGGCATATTCAAGCTTGGCCGGTTTGTCACGGTGATTCCGCGCCCGGTGATAACGGGCTTCACATCGGGCATTGCGGTGATCATCGCGCTCGGACAGATCGATCATTTCTTCGGAACCGCCTCAGCAGGTGAAAATGTTGTTCAAAAGCTGATATCTTACGGTGAACTCGGATTTCATATTGAATGGCAGCCGGTTTTAATCGGCGCCGTTGTAATCGGCATTATGATACTCTGGCCACGGAAGCTTGGCGCTCTCGTCCCGTCTTCGCTGGCGGGCATCGCTGCCGCGACGCTGATCAGCTCGCTGTTTCATTTCCCGGTCAGCACAATCGGCGCCATCCCCACAACGCTGCTGCCGGACGTCCGTTTCGACGCCGCGGCGCTGCAGCTCTCCGATCTGCCGTCGTTTATTTCTCCCGCCATTTCGATCGCGGCGCTCGGCATGGTGGAAAGCCTTCTGTGCGGCACCAGCGCTTTAAGAATGAAGCAGAACGGCACTTTTGACGCGGATCAGGAGCTTGTCGCGCAGGGCATTGGCAATATGATCATCCCCTTCTTCGGCGGCATACCGGCGACGGCGGCGATTGCCCGCACGAGCGTCGCGATAAAATCCGGAAGCGAAACGCGCTTAACGGGCATTGTTCATGCCCTCATGCTGCTTGCCTCCATGTTTCTGCTGGGCGGCGTCATGGCCAAAATCCCATATGCGGCGCTTGCGGGCGTGCTGATGGTAACGGCATGGCGCATGAACGAATGGCCGGCGATTAAGCACATGTTTTCAAAGCGCAACCGCGGCGCGATTCTCAAATACCTGATCACACTTGCCGCAACGGTGACGTTCGATTTAACGATCGCCATCATTATCGGCATCATTGTCTCGGCGTTCGTTTTTGTGGTGATCTCTTCGAGGCTCGAGGTGGCATCGTCTAAAGTCAAAAACGAACTGCTGCACAACTGCCCGCAAAACGTAGAGCATAAGCATGCGGGCACCACGGTGATTTACCTGACCGGCCCGCTGTTTTTCGGCAACGCGGAAAAGCTGTTTGCGCAGGTGCGCGCCGACATCGAAAGCTCTGAAAAAATCATATTCTCAATGCGCGGCGTTTCGGCTATCGATTCCACCGGCGCGGAAGTGCTGCTCGACGTTGTCAAAGAATGCGCATCCGCGCAGGTCTGCGTGATCATCTGCGGGCTCAGACAGGACGTTCGCCGACGTCTCGATCTCGCGGGCGTCACGGAGCTTATCGGTGAAGACGCTTATTATTTCAGCGTGGACCGCGCACTGACGGCTAACCTGAATGCGCTTAAAGCCTGATTGGGCCGGCACGGCGCCGGCGCCGGCGCCGTACAAGACAAATCCCGCATGGAAATGACCCGCATTTCTGCCGTTCTTTTTTATAATCACACTTTTTAAGCCGTTTAATCCGCATGATACAAAAAGCCCTGATATACCACCCGAACGAAGCATAACAAGCTCATAAAAAGCCCATATTATCTTAAGCACAGCTTCTAAAAAATCGGCCGAAAATGAGGTGGATCACATGGGTGTTGATCAAAGCCTGCTCGAGGATATGGACCGCATTATCGATCAGTATGTAAAACTGCACGACGAGCTGGAACGCGTATGGGCGCAAAAAATCGTGTTCACATGGCACTGGTGGATCGACCTCGGACTTGCTGTGCTGCCGTGGATACTCTGGCTCATCATACGAGACAGAAAACGGACGCACAACCTGCTGTACGCGGCGCTTTTTACGATGCTGATCGCGACGATACTCGATGTGGTCGGCGTATCGCAGAGCGGATGGAACTACGACACCACGCTGCTGCCGTATTTCCCCGAGTATATGCCGTGGGATCTGGCTGTGATGCCGGTCACGGCGATGCTGTTCTATCAGTTTTTCCCGAAGATCAACGCGTGGATCAAAGGAGCGGCGTTCGGCGTGGTCGGCGCGTTTATCGCCGAGCCCATATTCATGTGGCTCGGCTTTTATGAGCAGGGCGGCTGGGAGCACTATTTTTCTCTGCCGATTTATATCGCGATCTATATGATCGGGTATTGGCTGTACAGCAAAAGCCTAGCCGCTGGGAGCCGGCACGGTGCAATACTGAAAAAATAGGCGTGCGTCCTGTTACATGAAGGCAATAAAACATGAGCAAATATAGAAAAATAGCCGGGCTGCTGAGCAGACCGGCCATTTCGGTTTTACTAGCTACGCCAGAAAAACATTGACGGCTCTCATCCTGTTTCTGTTTTTCGGATCTGCTTCGGTATCAAAGGTGACTCTTTGCCCTTCGTTCAGAGATTTAAAGCCCTGCGTCATGATTGCCGAGAAATGCACGAAGAAATCCTCTCCGCCGCCATCTTTCGAAATAAAACCAAATCCTTTTTCCGCGTTAAACCATTTGACTGTACCATTAAACATTTTGGTACCTCCTGTTATTTTTATATATCCTGTACAAATAAAAAACACATGTTGTGTAAGCCATTAAATGAAACAATGGTTTACATAACATGTGAACTCATTCGGTACATTTAGAATACTCGTTTACATTACCATATTCTCACTCAAAGTGTCAAGACATATCTTTAAAGCAGCACTTCGATTGAAGCGCTTCGATCAGCAGCTCTAAGAGCCCCTGATCGAAGGATTCTCCGGTTTTCTCATTGACACAAAAATATTCGGTTGGCAGTATGACAAGCCTGAATTTCACGATCGGTCAGAAAAACGACAGACATCGCGTCCTCGTGCCCGGATATCTTATACTGCTCGTTGCTATGATTTCTTTTGCATGTCGGATTACTATTGACCCATCTTAAAAGGCCCTTTTTATCCACATCGATGACTGACGGTTCTTCAGTGTCGCATTGGCAGAATATAGCCAATTCTTCGTCGCCCATTGGATTCATTCTGGTCCCGCTGTTCAGCATCACCCGGATGAAATACTTTCCCCTGTTTTTCGCACTCTTTTGAATCATGACACTATCCTTTCTTCTGATCAAAACAAAAAAAGCGAAAACTCATATTCAATGAGATTTCCGCTTGATTCTTAATAATCAGACCCACTCAAAATATATGTTACTTATATTATATGCGAATGATGCATTTTTGTAAATCCAATAAAATATTGCAATTCGCGATGCCAGCCCGAAATGGCAGCGCTCCCGCATAAATCTTAAGTATCGATGGTCGGGGTGTTCCCTTTAAGCCCGGCAGCCGCACCCTGACGGCTTTTCTTTTTCATGCCCATCAGGAATCTCAAAAAGCCCACGCGGCTGAAAAGCTCATACAGCGCAAAGCTCAAAAGCGTCGCTGCGGTGATGATCAGTATGTATTTGACCGCTACGGTGGTCTGCATGCGAATCACGAAAAAAGCCACGAACGTCGCGACGGGCAGATGCAGCAGATATACCGGGAACGCGGCTTCGGTGAGATACTTGTGCGCTTTGCCGTTTCCGTTCAAAAAGCGGTGGCCGAGACCAAGCAGCACCAGCACCATGATGAGCCGGTTGGTGGTCTGCATCAGCCCTGTTACAGCCCAGAGCGCCGTTCCGTCCGGGTAATCGGGCAGCAGATGGCGCAGCGCCTCGAACAGCACCGCGAGCGGCAGATAATAAACCCAGTCTCTGTTGATGGCCTTTTGACAGCCTCCCCCCGTCATGATCACGAAGCCGACAAAGAAGAACAGAAAATAGACAATCGGATTTTTGTCGCCGAGGATATCGAGCCCCGACGCCAATGTGAGCGGAACGCCCCAAAGAAGCAGCGCAAAAGGCTTGCCGAAAAACCGGCCTCCTCTTCTTTCGAGCGGCTTTCTGAGCCAGATGAACAGCGGCAGTCCGATCAGCGAGAAGACGAACAGGAACAGGATGAACCATAGGTGCGCGGGCGTCAGCGTGCCGTTGTACCCCGCGAGATCGCTGCCGTTCAATCGGAAGAATCCGAGGTAATGATCGATAAACGAGGGCGTTTTGCCTTGCGATAATTGCGTTAAGTATGTCATCGCGGGGATCAGTGTCGCGATGCCAAACACGGCCGGAACCAAAAGGCGCAGCACTCTTTCCTTTAGGTATTTTCCCGCGGACCTAAAGCCAAGCGCCATGTGGCTTGCCATGCCGGCCAGCACAAAAAAGAGCGGCATGTGGAACTGATGGATGACGGAAGCCATGGTATCGAGAAACGGGCTGTATACGGTGTCTTTCACGTACATGATGGAATTCGGGTCCATGACGAATATCAGCGCCGAGTGAAACGGGATGAGCAGCAGCACCGCGAGGATGCGCAGCCAGTCGATATCGTACCGCCGTTGCAGCTTTTGGCTTTCCATAATATATATGCTCCTATAAAATATATGTATATTTTACTAATATCAAAAGAAGTGGGAGAATGCAATGCCAAAAGGCTGTTTTCTGCTCTTTTCATGTAAAATCTTTGTCAACCTTGGCCTTATGGCCTTTGGTATATTGATAGACCGGCTTGCATATGTTAGCATGGTATTTAAAGGAATATAAAGAATTGGGGGGCTAGATTTATGTCTGATAACGAAAAGAAATGCGGAAAAAACTATGTGCAATCCAGCGCGGTTTACGGGCTGGGGTTTGTGGGGGCAGCCATATACTATATTTCCGTCGCGACGACGTTTTGGGTGGGCGTGCTGGGGTTTTTGAAGGCCATCGTCTGGCCGGTGTTTCTCGTTTACGAAGCGCTGAATTTTTTCGGGAAATAGGATAGCCTAGGTTTTGATAAAATTCATTTTAAACATTCGACGCTTTCGTTGGCGTGTTATTTTTGTTTTACAAACGGCTTCAGACAAATAACAAATCAGCTAACGAAACTAATTTAGTCATGTTTAAAGATGCAACTTTTGAAAATACAGAGCTACATTTGATGTGATGTGATTTTTGTACAAGTGACTTTACTAATCGAAAATTAAGTCACTTATAGCATTGAGTAATTTCTGAGAGGACTGTTAATAAACGTTAAACAGTCACTTGCACTTTTCCCTAGTTGATCGAAAATACCTATTGCATTTCTTAATGCGGTTTGGGTCTGAATATGCCCTTGCCCATATTTACTCTTTGCTAAGTCATAGGCTTCAATGACCCATTTTGCAGCTTGTCTATATTGACCCCACTCAACGTAAATGCGTGATAAATTATTATATATTTCACAATTTTTCGGATGATCCTTAGTGGATAATTGGTTTATGACTTCTGTAGCTTCTTTTAAATAAGTTAATGCCTTACTATAGTCTTTCTTATCCATATAAATATCAGACATAATATTTTTAAGCACAACATGAATATGATGACTTTTAGCATATATTTTATTCATTGCTGGTTGAGCAGCTTCGGCATATTGAAGCGCAGCATCATAATCACCCATTCTTATATAAACTTCTGCAATATTAAGAATAGATTCAATTGTAAGCTCATGATTTTTTCCAAATACAGCTTCTCGTATTTTTAAAGAGCTCTCTAACCATTCGATTGCATTTTCATAGTCGGTCTTCGCAGCGAATACTAAGCCAATATTATTCAAAGTAGTTGCTGTAAATGGGTGGTTTTCTCCAAGATGCTTAGTTTTTATCATAAGAGCCTTTGCGTGATACTCAAATGCTTTATCCAAACTAAACTGATAATAATATATTAGAGCAATGTTGTTATAATTAATTCCAATTTCTAAATTATCTTCTTCGAGAAATCTCTTGTTTATTATAAGAGCTTTATAAAAAAGAATTTGAGCTTTGTCGAAATCTCCTTTGGTTTTATATATAGAAGCTAAATTATTATATGTATGGGATACTGCCAAACCAAACCTCCCATAACGTTGCTTCACAATCATTAAAGACTTTTTCATATTTTCTATAGCAGCATCAAATTCTCCAGAAAACATATAAATATCTGCGATTTGATTGTATATCCCTGACATCTTTAAGGAGTTCTCACCATATAGCTCCTTTATTAAATTGTAAGCTTTTTCGATAAGCACCTTTGCTTTTGGATATTTACATTGCGAAATGCAAATACTCGATAAATATTCACATGTCTTTGCAATATGCAATTTCTTTTCTTTTATTAATCTTGCACATAATTTCAATGCATCCTTATGCCATTTAAATGCCTCATCAAAATTTCCCAAGCCATAAAATAGCTGTCCAATTTCGTTTGATAAAATGATAATAGTAACTGTATCTTTCTTTTTTCTAACACTACATATTGACAAAGCTCTTTTCTTCCAGACTAAAGCTCTATTTGTATCATTCAGATAATTATAGCAATCACTAATCATATTTGCGATCAGAAAAAGCTTATTTGCATTAGCTTCCCATATATTTTCAACAATAGAATTAACAAAAGGAATGATATCTCTTCTATGCTTTATATTATCGGCATGTTCAATATCTATCATCCTCACAGAGGTACTTATTAAATTTTTATGAGTCTTAATTGAAATCGCTTTAAGATTTGTCTTAATTGTTTCTGCAATTATCGGATGCATATAGTATCCAAGTTCGTCCTTTTCTAACCAACCACTTAGATAAAGTACGTCATATATTTCATCATCTTTTATAACTCGAGCATCTGCATCCATCCATGTGTGACATAATCCTCTAGGCACTTGAAGCGGAGAAAATAGTGAAAAAGCTTCAAGTATATTGAGTTCTGTTTTAGATAAGTTTGCTAAATCGAATAGTTTTTTATATTCCGCCTGTATGTTAATTTGTTCACCATCTACGATTAAGGATAAATTAAATTTATTTATTTTTAAGCTTTGAGATAATTCTTTCACGCTCCAGTTCTTTGATTTAGCCAAACGAGCTAATAGATCTATTGTCTTGGTATGCCTTGCTGCTAAAACTTCAACTATAAATTCTAGCTCTTCTTGATCTTGGACAATCCCATAAATATTTTCAAATAGTTGTTTGCACTCTTCTTTTTCTAAGCAATCTAATTCATAAGAAACAAAACGTTCAAATTCCCTTTTTCTTGATGTTGCAACTACACTACAGTTAAGAGAAAATAGCTTTTTTATACTCGAATCTTCACTTGGCGTTTTATATATATTATCGATGAAAATAACGATTTTATTCTTAATAGCAAGATCAGCGATATAAAACCATGCGGCTTTTATATCCGCGTCTCTATCATCGGTTCTTGAGAAATGCAAACTATTAAGAACCGTCTCATCCATTGAGTTACTATATACCATATAACCCAATTCTTTTATTTCAGAGTCTCCAGATTCTTTTATTTGCTTAATAAAATCTCTAAATAAATAGCGACACAAATGTGTTTTTCCAATTCCGCCAATACCACTAACTAAAACTAATTTGTCTCCAGATTTAATATGCTGTTGAATGTCGCTAAGTTCTTTTTCTCTTCCAATAAAATGGTTTGTAGGATAGGTATCGACAGGAACAGTAAAGATGAAATTATATTCCGGCTGATTATTAGAAAAATACAAATTAAACTTACAGTTCTGATTTACCGGAGCATAAATATCACGGGATTTGATTTTATTCTTTTTAGTGCGATTTGTCATATTTCACATCCTGATTAACAGGAGCTTGTATATCTCTAGCTTTAATCTTATTGACCTTTTTGTATCTTTTTCCTGAAAAAAAGCCTAGTATCAAACCAACTATTAAACTTGAAGATATACTGATTAAAAATGCACCTAAGGTTGTTGCGGGATCAAATAACGCTTGAAAATTCATATCTACTCCTGCAAGAAAATTGATATCAATTTTATGTTTTATATTATATCACATTTAGATATCTATTGCGTTTTTTAAATAATATTGTCACATTTCAACCCATATACTTCAAGCAATATTCCGTCTAATATTTACATTATATATTATCTTCATATAATACTATACAAATATCGATAAACGATAAAAGGAGTATAGTATTACGAAAGACAACATCTTATCCATTTAAGAAGGATTATCCTTATACTGTCAAAGTGTCTCAAGAAGAGATAAACTCTACAAAGCATATAACTTCCAGCAACAAAAAAGCACCGAATCACTTCAGTGCCTTTGGTGGAGCATTCGATGCGAAATACGAATCACCACGCTTTTTATTTATTAACGGCCTCTTTGGTATCGTTCTTGATCGATCAACTTAATGGTGCAGAGGTTATGCTTATACTTGGCTTCTCGCCTCTGCCAGCTTATCTAAAAGGTCAGCCTGCAGACGCAATGTTTCGGCTGTTGTATGGAGTATTTGATCGATGGGGGATTCGGACTGATCGGTCTTCCGTGGCTTTTTGTTTTGGTTTGGGGATGTACCGTTATCGGTGGGTGTTGGTTCTTCGATTTGCACTCCACCTTCCGGGAAAATTAAATGCATTTCTGATGCTGGACGCTTGATAGCTTTCAGTATAGCGTACTGATCTGACAATGAAAATTGCCCTCTGTTATTCAGACATCGACTCACAAACTCAGGGGTACGGTTTATAATACGGGCAATATCAGCGTTTTGCAGACCTTTTGCAAGCATCTCGCTGCGTAATAGGCGAAACAATTTTTCTTTTTTTGAATTATAAATAGTAAGTTTTGGCATTGGTAGAGCTCCTTTCAAAATCGACATTTTGTCACTCATTTTGCGTATTTATATTGTCTTCGGTGCTCCTGTTCTCTCCACTTCTCAAAAGCCGGAATATCTATGTACCATCTTCCGCCAAGCTTGTATGCCGGGAAACCATGCGTATGAATCAGACGGTCTACACTCACCCTTGGCATATTGTATTCTTTGATAAATTGCGGCAAGGACATCTGCTGAACGGGTGACCCTGATTCCACCGGGGTTGGTTCATTCATCTTTGATTCAAAAAAAGCTTCTCGCTTTTCCGCGTCCAGCTTTTCCTGCTCTTTCTGCTTCCTGATAGATTCTCTGACTGCTTCCAATACAACCGCGGCGAGATCATCCCAAACATGTACCGGAATTGAATCTATATTTACCACAATATCTTCCGAAGCAACTCGCTCATATATCTCTTCTTGGAGAATAGTGATCTCGCTGGATTTCTCCAGTGTTCTTAGTTGCTTCTCATCATACAAATAATCAGCTACTTTCTGGTATAATGTAACCGGTAAATGTTCTACTGATGATTTTGATTGCTTTCTGCTTCTCGTTGACATGGGACACCTCCAAAGTATTATTCCGGTATTTTGATGTATTTCAAGTTTATCATTGGCGAGTATAATAGAATAGCCACCCCGAGAAAAGGGCAGCTATATTGCTTAATGGTGATGTTTTTCTTTCATGTTCGCGAGAGGTATTCCGCGTTATAAGCTATAAAAAAGCCTATGATGCGTCGGCCAAGATAAACCTGTGCCCATAAGCCGAAGTCAAATTTGATCACCTCGGTGATGGGTTTCGCTTCCGTTACCTCATTGATGTTTCGGTTCAAGCGGAACTATTGCAAGAGTCTTCCCGAGAGGGGCAAGCACTTTAAGCAGTGTAGAGAGCTGCGGGTCTGTTGTGCCTTTCTCCAGCCGGGCAATGATAGGCTGCTTGACACCGCTCATCTCCTCCAACTGCTTCTGCGTCAAACCATGCTCCTGGCGGGAGTTAATGATCTCCTCAACAAGGGCCACCCGCAGATTGCTCGCGGCAATCTCCTCGGGCGTAAATACAGTCTGTTCATATTCGCTCCAGTTTGTGCCGAGAGGACTGATTTCTACTCATTATTGATGCTCCTTTCGATGAAATCGCCTATCCACTTCCGGGCCTGCTCGATCTCACGTTGTGGGGTCTTCTGGGACTTCTTTGTGAAACTGTGAAGGAGGATGAAGCGGTTGCCATTCCAGCCAAAAAAGAAAATCCGATCGCGCAGAGGGCGAAGTTCCCAGATGTCTCCTTCGATATGCTTTATATAAGGCTCACCGGCGCGTGTGCCATAAGCAGACAAGATTTTCATGTAGTCCAGTATCTTGTTGAGCTTAATACGGCTGTCCTTGTCACTTCTGGCCGAAAGAGCGTCGATATACTCTTTCACCGGCTCGGAGCCGTTACGGCAATATCGGGAACTTTTTCGGACATCCTCTCCAAGTGGGAGTTCATACCATTTCTGTTCATGGTGATCGCTAGATTGCCGGTGATCGGCGAACTGTGCTTCGCGGCCTTGCTGATCAGATACAATACCAACAGCCCGCATCTTCATGGCAGCACTGCTGTCCATCACCGTGGGTATCGCCAACATTTCGGGGCTTCGGTGTCGCATTTTTTCCTATTCTACGGAACGCTGTGCGCTTCGACGTTGCTGTCTACCAAAAGCTTGCTATTCTGAATTTGTTGGCGTTCGGGGTATCCGAAAAGATCGCTCATCTGTTTTACTGTCAATAGGTCGCCAATCGTTTTACCTGCCATCATCAAGGCCGGAGGGTTAACTCCGGTCAGACCGCCCAGAGCCGGTTTCGGCTTGTTCATTTGTGTGATATATTCTTTTGAGAAGGAGGCACGGATAATGATGAATGATGTTTTTATCAACGAAGTCTTCCGAGTAGCCTATGATGAGGTCGAACGTCTTTATGGTATTGATCTCCGTAAGCCATTACCCGATGATGTCATTCTTGGTCATAATATCCTTATGGCTCTGATCCAAGCAACCACTGCATCAGCACTTATTTGCTACCATAATGATCTCAGGGATAGGCTACTAAAGCAGGGTATTGATATAGGTCCGCCTATGGACGATCCTTCTGATGAGTAGTATTTTGAATCATTCTCCTGCTATTAATCATTACATCAGATGGCTCATATTCTGCAGACGGCGCATACGCGTATTTGTCTCTCTGGGACCACATGAAGCACCTGTCATTGAACTCACGTTCGGTGCGTTCGGCATGAAATAGTTACCGCCGCAAATATCCCCGTCCTGATCCAGAGGCTAGAAGACATAACTCCGGCACGTCAGGTTTCGGGTTATGTGCAATCACGCACTGATTTTTGTACACGGCCTGAATGGTAAAGCCTGTATTATGTACATAGCCCGCATTCGGGAAACTCGGTTCTTTTGACAGTGGCTGGCGGGCGGATGCTGGAAGCAGTCAACACAACCGAGACTGAACATAGCTGGAATGGATTGTTGAAATGCGCATTGTCAATATTGTGGCCCATCAGTCAATATGTTCGTTCCTGATAGTAAGGATAGCAGGGTTGAATCTTTGCCCCTATGAGGCGCTACCGCGAGTTTAAACTTTGCTCGGCACGGTAGGGTATACTACCAGCCCCTTTTAGAACAAAAAGGCTCCCAGACTATGGTTGAGAACTTTTTTATTTATTCATCCACTCTCTGCTGGATGAATATTTTTTTAATCGTTTCGGCACTGTACGGTATTATAGTAACGTTATCACCGATGTATTTGTGTAAAAATTCTTTTTGCCATTCATAACACAGGATGGTATAGTCATCACCTGCGGCAACACTTTCTTTGACCATCCTGATTGTTACTATGTTACTATCGAACCAAGCCAGATAATGCTTTTCATCACCCGGTGTATATATGTCGTAGGCTCTGCCGGGATGCCCCAGCAGTTCATTATCTAAGAGCGCTTCGTTGATGCGCTCGCGCCAGCGCTCGCGCGTCATTACCCACAGCATATATCCGCCATACCTGCTAAGCGGGATGAAATATGTATCATCATCTCGTTTATCCCATTTTTGACGTAGTGTTGCTTTTTCGTATTTCTTGCGTTCCGCTTCTAATACCAGCTTTGCAGTGTCGTAGCTCTTGCCGATGACGATACTATCTTTTCCATAGGACAGCCAGTCTCGCGTAATCGACCGCGGGGGCGTCCAGTTTCTATTTAGGACATAGCTTATGAAAGAGCGCATTTTCCCCTCACCGCCGGGGGCGTCTTTTTGAACACATTTTTGGGTATTGTACACCATATACCCGCCTCCGTGCGATATCAACAATCCGCACATTCGTGAGTATCCAACAACTTCCGGCTCTGTGCCGGGCATCCTCTTCAGATACCTTGAGTCGTAATATCCGGTGCCTACAAAGTTGGCGCCTTTTTCTTTGCTCTCATAGGATAATTGCGGCAGCATCCACTCCCTGTGCTCTATACGGGCATGGTTCATCAGCGCGCGCACTTCTGCCATCCGCAGCCGCCGGTCAACCTTCTGCTTATCGGTGCTAATTTTTTGGTGCTCGCCGACCATACCTATGTAGTGCTCATAATAGTCTTGCCCCAGCTGTTCCTTAACCAATTCGAAAGCTTTTGGTTCGCCACTCTCACCTTTATACATTGCGTTAAAGCGTAACCGTTTTTCACTGCCCTTGCCGACCTCTGCCAGTATGCCATCGGCTTTTAATCGCTCAATGGCCTTGTACACTGCTATTCTGGTTTTAGCCGGTATAAGAGGTATCGCTGATTTTGGATACTCAACCGTCAGACAGATCATTTTCAGCAACATCACACTTACGGTATCGGTTGTTTTCTTGACTGCAACAGCTTTGGCTGCGCGAGCCTGGACCGCGTGGGCTTTGACTGCGGCCGGCCTCAGTGGCATGTCTTTTTGCGCGTTATTCATCTACCTTTTATCCTCCTGCACTATAGGTTGGGTTCAAATGCCCTCCTGCCCTATCCGATTTACCCCTGTTTCATCGGGTTTTCTAACTTTGGGTGATGTATAATTTTGCATCCATGACAAAACCCCGATTTTTATAACTCCTTCAGCACGCTCATCGTGCTATTCTTCCGGCACGTTTTCATACCTTTCTTGCCAGCTGATAAACTCACTTTTCGGAACGACATACACTATGAGCAGATCACTGTTGCCTGCGAGAGCACACTCATATCTGTTAATGTGCTGCATGGAATCGTCGCGCAGAAAGTGAATGCATATGGCATCCATCACCAATTTCGATTCCATATTGTCATAATCTCTTGATTGCGAATCGCTCGTGTAAATATGCTTAAAGACCACCGTCTGAGCTGTACGGTGCCCGTAATCATCGTTTTCTTTTTGGTACGCCTGCATCATGTAGTAAAGTGTATTGCGGAGATATTCGCGGTGGCCACGCTTATTATATTTGCATCTGACAAGAGCCGGAGGCAGCACAACGCGCAGCCATGCTTCCGGGGTGGTTTCAATCTTATATCTATGTTGTTCGGCAGTTCTGACCACGGCCTCTCTGACAATGCTATGTGCGTCTAATATCGGCAGGGATCGTATGAAATCCCGTACCAGTTCTGCCTGGCTTTCAACCTTATAAAGCAGATCAATTAACTCCGAGTACACGTCTTGGGTTGTTTTATGCGTACACCCCGCCCGCTCAAACACCTCCGCGAGCCCAGCTGTAATTCTGGCATTTCTCTGGCTCTTTTCATTTAGGCTGAGCAATATCTCCATTGCACTCATACTTGTGTTCATCCTTTCTGCCGGGGCTTTCGTTTACTCCAAAAACAGAAAAGACACACCGCTCAAAATCATTGACAAGCGGTGTGTCTCACCTATTTGAATTATACAATATGTACCCATATCTTGTAAAGTATAAATGCCATATTTCAGTCTTGCACCCACAATGCATCCATAATTTTTACATCATATTTCATAGTTCACCTTCAAAAGCGAAGCGAAATGTCTTAAAAAAATTTCTGCTGTACACGCGAAAATTGGGGTCAGCGAGCCCGCATGACTTTTCAACTCCGTCCCAGTACCTTGATTCACTTCGACGATTTCTTATACCTGTCCGCCTCGCATCAACATACCGATAGTAAAAAAGCCTGATGCCGTTGTGAAGTGCACCAGGCTTCTTTGATTCATTAAAAAGGTTACCTTCGTATTGGACTTTCCTTCTATCCGATTTCACTTTGGAAAGCAACCACCTTTCCGAGTATCTTAAAGTTTATGTCATCAGCGCCAGAAATGCGAATGGGCGCGTATGCAGAATTGTCGGAAACGAGCGTCATTCCATCGTCGTCGATATAAATCCGCCTCAGCGTGGCTTCGTCTTCGCCGTCAAACAGCACCGCAGCAATCTCGCGGTTCTTCACCGTCGGCTGCTTGCGGATGAACACGATGTCGCCGTCCAGTATGCGCGCGTTTTTCATCCCGTCACCTTTACACCTTAAACAAAAGTCGGCCTGCACTTTGGCTCTGTATTCATCGTTTTTGAGCATAAAAAAATATGCTGCTGTTTCGATGGGTGAAATCCCCAATAAATCAACGGCCTTTTGGACCTCGCTTGCCCTAAAATCAGCTTTGCCATTAAGTCTGCGGGAAAGCTTCCTCTCCGACATTCCCATAGCCAAAGCGAACTTTTTCCATGTGCCGAACGTCTCCATGATTTTATCGTTGAGTTTGCTATAATTGTATACCATGCGTGTCATAATAATATTTCTCCTTTTCTTTGATTTGCTATATAAACCTGCGGCTGCCCCTATGAAAGTCCCCTCGTCAAGGGTTTAAGGTAATTCCTCCTTGATAATATATTTCATATATGGCCAGTCGCAGGAAACCGGGTGTACAGCGAGTATCACCTATATGCCATTCGCATACCGTCCATATTGCGCTCATCGATTTTTTCAATCACCTTATCTACGAGATCGTCGTTTATTCTGGATAAGGCATCCTTCAACCCTTCAGCATCTGCATCCGAGCCTACCGCAATATTGTATACGGGCTTTATGGTAATGCTGCCCATACCACTACGATCTCCGACATCCGCATATATAGCTTTGCTTCCTTCTCTTGTACCGGCTATATCGGCCATCAGCATCGACACGTTTGACGGCAGTATGGCTTCGCCACCACCCATGTACATCAGCTCGGGGCCCAGCTCACCGACCCATGACCAGCCCGACGCAGCATTGAGCGTGCCGGACGCATAGCCGTTAGTGCTCTTCCCGTTTACAGTGACGTTTACGCCGCCGCCCGTCACAGACGCGAAGCCGTTGGCAGCAGCCCTAGCAACTGCTCTGGCTGCCTGATACGCTTCTGAGGTTTGATCCTCTATGCTGTCGATGTATGCCGTCACTGTTGCTGCACCCGATTCGTACGCCTCAGAAGAAAGATCCATTTCAGCTGCAGCGTTAGCAAACTCTTGAAGGATCTGATCCATTTGGCCGGGAAGGTTAACCGCTAATTCTCCCAGACTATCTGATGCTGCTTTTTGTTCATCCTGCAGCGTCTTCCAGTTATCAACCAGCGCTTTAAGTTCATCGTCGCTGGCGGTGGCCATACCGGCTATGGCGTTTACGCTTTCTTCACTGCCGTCTGCGAAGCTCGCAATAACATCAGAAAGCCCTTGAATTTCGCTCGTACGGGCCGAAAGAGACGCTAGATCGGTATTGTAATCCTGCCAGTATGAGATTTGGCCTTCCATAGCAGAATTTATATCGCTCGTTTTTGTCACAACGACATCTGCCGCCTCATCCCAAAGAGAATATTGCCCAGATATGCTGTTAAACGCGGCAGTATAGGCCTCCTGATACGCGGTTACCAACTCGCCGATTCTCTTGTTTGTTTCACTGACAACATCATTGAAGTTTCCGCCGCTCTCCGCCGCCGCTTCCTGTTGCTCCTGAAAGGCTTGCCATTCCACTCGGAGCCCGGCAAGCTTGTCTTCATTTTCTTCATACGCATCGGTAGTTTCGTCTACTTTTGCATTCCAAAAATCCAGACTCTCTTTTGCAGCATCCATGGCAGCACCTTCTTCTTTTGTGCCGAACATCGAAGATAATGGATCCGATTGCTCATAATAACCGAGTGCTTCATTGTAGAGCCTTTTCGCGGTGTCATATTCATCCTGTGCAAGTTGAGCTTGAAACTCAGCATCCTCTTTTTCAGCCAATAAACCTGCCCGATTTGCATAGCGATCCGCATAATCATTAACCTGCTCTTCAAGAAGTTTTTTTGCAGCCAGTGATTCTGCCGCCGAAACAAGAGCATCGACAACTCCACCGGCGTTTTTTACGACATCATCGTACGATAGAGCCAAATCAGGAACGGCATCATTTAAAGCATTGATTATAGCCAGTATTTCCTGTTGATTCTCTTTTGCGCTAGCAGTGGTGACTGTGAGTTCTTTGAGCCTTGCAGTGAGCGCCAACACGCTGCGCTCCTCGATATCAATAGTTTTATATGCTTCTTCGTGCGAGGAAGACATTTCTTCGTAGTTGTCCATGAGTTCCTGATGCGCAGCGTTGTATTCCTCCATTGTTTGTTTGCTTTTTTCATACTCATCGGTCAACTCTTCAATTTTGTCTTTAAGGAGCACAGCTTCAGCAGATGCTTCTTGATTTGCCTCTACAAGGGTTTCATATTCTTCGTTAAGCTGCTGAATCTCTTTGTATTGAGCCCGGGATGCTACCGTCAAATCCCACGATTCATCAAGTTGCTGATTCATAGCGTCGGAGAGAGCAACAAATATGCCCGCAATGGCTGAATATGCGACAACCGCTGCCATTATAGGACCAAGAGACATCCCGAGAGCTGCGTTCATGGCGTTTGCTATCTTTGCCGCCAAGGTATAGGCTGCGAGAGCGCCGGTTGCGGTTCCGAGCACACCGATAAATACCGAAATACCCTTGACTAACTCGGGGTTCTGCTGAGCGAATTCAGCGGCCCAATTAAGCACGTCGGCCCCAACTGTGTATAGTTCGCTTAGCGTGGGATTTAGTCCATCACCAACTGCAATCTTGAGATTGTTGTAGGCGTTCTGTAGTAAAATGAGCTTGCTTTGCGTGGTTGCATATCGCTTTTCCGCTTCAGCAGAGAGGGCGGTGTTATCGGCCCACGCAGTATTTGCGGTCTGGAGTGTATCACTCAACCGATCACCGGATTTTGCAAGCGATGTGATCGTTGTTACCATACGCTTTTCGGTAATCCCCAGGTCATTGAGTACACCATACACATCGCCACCCGCCGCGTACGTATCGTGCAACCCTTCGATGAACATATTGAGCGCACTGGCAGCATTATCACCCCATGCGTCCGCAAAATCATTAGCTGTCATTCCTGCAGCGCTTGCCCACGTCGTTAATCCTTCACCGGATGATACGGCGGAGTTTATATCGGATATAAGTGACATTAACGCTGTGCCACCAGCCTCCGTGTTGATACCGAGAGATGCCACGGCAGCGGAAACAGCCAATATTTCAGCCTCAGACATACCAGCGATAGAACCAGCCGCCGCGATCCGCTGGCTCATGTCCGCGACGTTTTTCTCGGTCGTCGCATAGTTGTTACCAAGGGCAACAATTGTCGACCCGAGGTTCGAATAAAGCGACGGGTCCATGCCGGTGATGGATGCAAATTGCGCCAACATGGTCGCCGCTTCATCCGATGTCATATTCGTGGCCGTGCCGAGCTCGGCCATAATTTCCGTAAAATCAATGAGCGAGTTTTTGGCGATACCGAGCTGGCCGGCCGTCTCAGCAATGGCTCCAAGCTCGGTTGTTGTGGCGGGTATCTCCGTGGACATGTCCTTCATACTTTGCGACATGGCCGCGAATTCTTCGTCCGTCAAATCCGTGGTCTTGGCGACGCCCGTCATCGCAGATTCAAACTGCATTGATGCATCTGCGCACGCCGCATACCACTGATAAATTTCCTGAAGCATTTTAACTACGCCAGCTGATGCAATAGCCTGCTCCATCGCACTGAAGGATTGAGAGACGGCGGAACCATGTTTCATGGCTTCATCCGCCGCCTCTTCCTGCGCATTTTTAACGCCGTTGATTTTGGCCGTTAACCGCTCATTGGCCCCTGAAAGGTTATTGGTGTCCACGCCAGCCTTCGACAGCGCCGTAGTCATCTGGTTCAGCTTGTCCGTTTGCCCTGAAAGCGTGCTGCCGGTTTTGTCGATCTTGGCCTGAAGATCGACCTCCTTATTGGCCAGTGCAGAGGAGAACTCCTGCGACCCGGCCATTTCCTTTTGGACGTTGGCCAGCTGCTGCTGATACAGATCCATCTTCTTGCGCGTGTTCTCAATGGCGGCCTGCTGCCGCTGGTAAGCGGCGATGTCGCCCTGCGTCTTGTTCAGCGCGTTGATTTGATTCTGCAGCTGGAGGATGGTACTCTTCGCGCTGCCGAATGTCGAATTGAATCCGGAGCTGGAAGACGCGGCCAATCGAAACATTAGCTCATATTCTTTTCTGCTTGCCATAAAACATAATCCTCTCTGTCACCTCTCGATGAGGCCGATTTCTCTTACCGCCGCCTTTTCTTCCCATGCTCATTCCGGATTTTTTCGTTACGGACTTTCACGATGCCGTTGCTGGAAACGATCCAGTCGGGCAGCTCTCTAAGCGGTATTGATAGCCAGTACCCGACCGGCGTATAGTTTGTCTGAGCCATCACCAGGCACTGCTCCCGAAGCCATTTCCCGCCGTTGCCCGTTACAATTCCGTTTTGAGTAAAAAAGAGCGTGCAGCATTCCTGACCATGTTATGCTCAACAATCGGCATACGCTCGAAGGCATCGGCGCCGATCGTCTCTTTGCACGCCTTAGCTGCCATGCGTATCAGGTACTCACCAGAGAGCGCCGGTACGACCAGCGCTTTACCGAGGCGCTGCATCTCGTTCTCGATGGAGAGAGCGTCGCGGCCGGAGAGCCCGTCCCAATCAAAAGTCAGTTCCGTAAAGGTTTTTCCGTCATGCTCGAACGGCTTGCGGAACACCAAGGTGTAAGAATTTCCGGCCAACTCCGCAGCGGAAGAGGCGGCAGAGAATTCCTCCGGGTTCATGATGGGGTTGTTTTCAGTTTTGTCCATGATTTACTCCCTTTCTCGCCGGTTATGGCGTTATTATTTGACCCTGCATATGCAAGGCTTTATGACTCAATTAAACCTTCTCTGATGCGCTTCTCGTATTTCTCAGAATCATAGTGGTAGCGTGAAATCTCTTCCATAGTCCTATAAACCTCTTTGCGGATAATCTCGGCTGCTTCAGCCGCTGTCTTGGTGCCGGCTGTATCTGCCGCCAGTCTGCCGGGCAGCGCCAACAACGCTTCTTTGATGGTATAGTGCAAATCCTCGGTAATGGCCTTTACGTCCTCGGCACGGTGCATTTTATTTCGTAGCTCTCGGGCTTCCAGTTTTGCAATCGTAGCCTTCGCTACTTTGTATGTTTTGTCGGCGGCTCTTAGATTGGTCTCCTGCTTAATTTCATCATCCGATTTCACAGATTTCTCCGCACGAGCTTCGAGCATGTCACAGTAAGCACGAATGGTGGCCATCGCATCGAACAACGCACCGTGTGGCGTGGAGCGCCTACTGAGTGTCCCCTGACTTACGAGCTGTCCAAGCCATTGGTTGCTTTTTCCCGTTATGGCGCAGAGGTCGGACATCTTTATAAATATGGATGTACCGACACGGAGTATATAGACCGCACCATCTTCCACTACGGCGTTGTTTTTCTGTGCTGCCATCGGTATCCTCCTCCCCATTTTTCCAATTAAACCTTCCCAAAAAAAAATTCTGCTGTATACGCGAAAATTGGGGTCAGCGAGCCCGCATGAGATGGTGCCCCCCGTTCCCAGTACCTTGATTCTGTTTCGGTGCATCCATACCTTTATGCGATGACAGTATAGGCGGTGAGGTATATCCCCGGTCGCCAATTCTGTTTGCGAATACATGCGCTGCAAAACTCAAGGGCCCCAGCTTATTCGTGAGCCTTCGAGTGGCTGGATTCTTTGAAGAGTGCGCCATCATGCTTGCTATCGCAGGAATGTTGATTGGCCGCTTCGTTTCTTCCGTTGCCTCGCCGTGCTCAGTGTTCACTATTTGCATATGCAAAGGCAATGCGTCGGCCCTCTTCGACACGCGCCCGTTGATTGCTCGCGATCCCCTTCACCGCCTGCACGCCGGCATCCACATCAGCTTCAAGCACAGTACGAACAATGCGGCGACCAGCTGCCATTTTAGCTTCAGAATCATGGGCACATCCTTTTGCCGCACGTATCGCAGCATCAATGTCCTCATAGGCTAAGTTCTCAACCCGCTTCTGTGCCGCCTTGAATGCCAGCTCCTGCGCAGAATACGGAGATATGCTGCGCTGCGCATCACCATACTTGGCTTCACTGACCAGTTCATCATCTTTGATCACCGGTGCAATCTCACTGATCTCCTGCAGGCGTTGTCGTTCCTGTTCTTCAGGACTCAACGCCTGAGGCGCTACTGCTGGTGTCTTTATTGATGGAGCGGCAGCGCTTGCCTTGGGTTCTGCCAGGTGTCCGGTACTGGCGGCCACGTGCGCTTCGCTACCCTGCCTTCTTTGAGCGGCAATGGCGTTGGGGTTCATAAGAAACGACATCCCCTGATGCATCCTTGCTGCTATCGTGGCCCCCGGTTTTATCATCAATTTAGGCATTGCCATTCTCGCAGTTTGCGATTTAAAACCACTATTCACGTTCATAAACCTCACCCTCAAATGATTTGCACGATGCGCCTCTCGCCATCACAGATTTGAGTATGCTGACTTTTTTCAGCTTCCGCTTCACGGTCAGCCTTCTCTTTGGCAGCCAGCTCTTCAGCCTTTGCGTACTCCTCATAATGAAAATGCCTTTTGAGTTCATCCACAGGGATGTCATATCCGCCGCCGGAATGACGGCCGTTGTAACTTAATCTCTGGACGTTTTTAGAGATATTCTCATAAACATTGATCATCTCTAAAGCAAATGAATGAACCTTGTCTTTGGCTGCCCAGTATGATTCTCGTTTTGAACAAAATTCCTCAGCCTTTTTCAATGCGGTCTCGTAAAGCTCGGGTTCGCCGCTGATGTGGGCTGATTGCAATAGCCCGATCTCCTCCGAGACCTGAGACCTCTCAGCCTCGATGTCTTTCATGCTGTTCTTGATTTCGGCCAGCTTCTTCGAGTCGCCTGATGCCGTTGCTTTAACGAGCGGTTGCTTAAATGTCTCGATTTTCGCCTGAAGCTGGTCGCGCTGTTTTGTCAGATCGGCAATCCGTGCGTCAACCTTTTCCTTCTTCTCATCCGCGTCTGCAAAATATGCCTTATGGGCGTCACTCGCAACGCGCCAGGCATCCTCGCTTTCCTGCTTCAGTTGCTCCAGTGCATCCAGAACGACCTGCGGGTTCCCCTCAGATTTGAACTTCTTCAATGTTTCATCAATCATCATGATTTTTTCCTCCAGTTTGTTTATTTTTTGGGGCCATCCTCTTTGATTATAATCGGCTGCAATGTGAAGCCCGTTGGACTTCCCGTTACCCATTGCTCTTTTTACCTCTCTGCCGAGTTTAAACAGCATTTTAAGGCAGTGGAAGTTGTTCGGCTTATGAAGCCCTTACCATATACACTCTAAGCGACAGGGAAGGCATTACCTCCCCGCCCGCTCTTGACCGTTCTCACAGCTGCATCGACATTCGCATATGGCAGGTCTTCAGCCCGTGCCTGCGCATCCTTGAATGCAAGCTCCGCAGCCGAGTACGGAATAATTCCACGCCGGGCGTCTCCGTTCTTGGCCTCGTTGATCAGCTCTTTGTGTTTGATTATCGGCGCGATTTCGTCAATCTCCTGAAGCCGTTTCCGTTCCTGTTCCTCAGGACTCAATACCGTGAATGTCATTACCCTTCCTCCGTGAAAATAGTTTTTAAAATACTCTTCAGGCGTACCGTGCCTGTTCTTTTCCGCCGCTTTCAAACGCGGCCTTTGTCGCGATCTGTCCACCGGATCCCGAACAGCATCTCAGATATATTCTCACACGCTGTTCTGAAGTCCCTAAATACCGTTCCCTTATCGATGTTCTCTACATCGGCGACGTCTATCACCAATAGCGGCTCTTCAATCAGACACATTGCTTCCAGCACCCGATACCGGCGCGCATCTTCAGGCTTCTTTGAACTTAAGCTTATCTTCTGGTATGCTTGGATCGCCCTATCGACGTACTTCATCAGTATGACCGTAGACTTGGCGTTCGCCCGGATGGACGCTATAACGCCAAGCCTGTCCTCTTTTGGCACATCTCCCCTTTGCATGAGGTTCTCAAAGAATTCAAAGTCTTCGTTTTCGGTCTCTGGCAGAAGGGCTAATACTTCCTCTGCTTGAGTCTTGATCTGGCGATAATTACGCAAGAGATACTGGGTGTCCTTCAAACACCGTTTGCGACGCTGCTGCGCCTCCTTCCGTCGTTCCTCTCTGAAAACTTCTAGAGCCTTTGTCGCGGCAGCTGTGGCCACCGAACTCACGAGATCGTCTGACACTTCATGATTTGGCATTCCTGCACCCCCTGTTATATTATTCGATTGTCCACTGCGGCATCGATCGAAAAGTGCCCCGGCGATAATGCCTTGATTTCTTTTAGTAGCTCTTCTCTCTTTATCGCCGCCAGCTCCACCGCACTATCCCATGATGACTTATAATTTTTTAGACCTACATGTTGATAGATTATTGTATCTCTGGCCATCATAAGCTGCTTCAGCCTTCTGTCTCGACGAAGCCTTATATAGGCAGCGTCTCTACGAGCTGACTCCACATTTGCCTCTGAAATATCCCTGTAGTGTGGCCGCCCGTGAAAATAGTAGCGCTCTATCGCCATGCGTTGCATATCCGGTAGTCTGCCGACAGCCGTCCGAACGATTCGCCGCAAGTCATCCAGCTCTGCCGCTTCATACGGGTCAACCGCGTCCATATCGATGAGCATCTCAGCTCGCGTAATTTCGCTCTCCAGCCCCGGCAAAGGCTCATCCAGAGAAATCGCGTAGTTGTGTGCTTTGTGGTACCCTTTCCAGAGCCCACACAACAGCTTCATGTGCCTTTTTAGGCACCAAATCAGTATAGTGAGAAACTTCGCACCCCTGCTCTCATCAAACGTTGCCACAGCTGCTGCTAAAGCGAAATACCCTGTCTGCATAAAATCCTCGAAGTCAACCGCAGGAGAAACTCCGATTCTTGCGAAACGTCTGGCCTCCCGGCGTATCATGCCTCTATTTTGCTCATACAGTTCGCCCATGCGATCATGCTGGCCCGCGCGGATCAGTTTAACCAATTCCTCGTTTGTCAGTTGCATCACCCCCCGAAAGTACGATATAATGAGCCTGTGCTGGTGGCTCTCTCGGGGGCTGCTTTTCTTTTCAGCAGCAGCTCCTGTGGGTTCAAGCGACATATGTGTTCCTGCTTTCGTATAAAATCAGAATTTACTCCCTGATCTCTTTTCCGGTATCCGACGTTGACTATTAGTCGCCGGAAATCGCTCGAGCCGTATTTCCAACTCAGCGCGTTCGGAAGTTGCGCCCGTCCTTTCTAACGATATTGACCGTGAAGATACCGCACATCTGCTTGATACGCCCCCCGAGAGCCTCGTCTATCTGTATGATTTCATCCAAAGAACGCTCCGACGTGATGATCGTCGTTTTGCCTCCTACCATCCGAAGATTGATCAATTCAAATGCATGGTCAATATCCGCTTTGGACGGTGGAAACTTCATGAAATCGTCAATGTATAGCACCTCGACGGTTCCGTATCTGAGAAGCACCTCGCTATACGCCAAGTCGTCGTTCACGTTGGATTTAAACTCAATCATTACAGTTTTGAACGTGGCATATATCGTGTCGGCGCCGCTGTTGATGAAGTGCGTACATACCGCAGTACCCAAGTGCGTTTTCCCGCAGCCGGACTGACCGCTGAGATATAGGAACCGGCTGTCAGCCTGCGCGATGAACCGCTGGCAAAGATCGAACATCTGCCGCTGATAATCGTGATCCTGCTTAAAGTTGTCAAAGCGCATATTTGTTATGCTGTCAGCCAAGCCCGATTTATGCAGCGCGATTAACGACTTCCTCTTGTTATGACAACTGCACCGCACATACTCAACGTTTCCGTCAACCTTGGCAAGCCTTAACCCCGTGTTGTTACACAGCTCGCAGTGCAAAATCTTTTCATACTCGATATCCATTTGAAACCCTCCCGTCTCAAATATCCGTGGTATACCGATGCCTCGGCGATTCTTCACGCGCCCTGCCTACGGTCATGGGCGCGTCGTCCCATCGGCCTTGATTAATCCACGTCAAGGGGTGTGGGATATACTGCCCATCGTCGCGCTGCCATTGTGCTGTCTTTTTTTGTTGCTCAATGGCAGTCAGAATCTTGGCCAGCAACTCTGCGGACGGTTTGAGTTTCATCCAGGCCTTGAGCGCTGCGCCTTTCCCGACTTTCCGGGGATACGCTGTCCAAAATTCAGCGAAACGTTCATCTTGGATTGTCTGTTGTGATTTATTATCATGAAGTTCTATTTCAATTGGATAGGGTGCTACATCCCGGGAACGCTCTTTGTGTATACCCTTAACTGGCTCTAGACTAGACTTGACTAGACTAGACTGAGTATCCAAATTGGACACATTATGTATACAATCTGTATCCAATACTGAATATGAGCCGTTATCGGTGACTTTAAGAGTAGATTTTTCAACAAGATACTTGGTTTCATGGTAACGATCTCGTTGGATGTAATTATTGATTTTCCAGTCCCGGACGACACACACGCCGCTATCGAATGGGATGATAAGGCCCTTGGCAATAAGCAGTTTTAGATCATCGCTCGAACAATTCACAAGGGACGTAATGCGTTTCGGAGATGAAACAAAACCATCGTCGTCAGCTCGCATTCCAAGATGGAAGTATAGGTTTTGCGTGGAGGCGGGCATGTCTAAAAAAAGGTCGGTGTCCACGATATCAAGGCTGAACATTCTTCGCTGTGCCATAAAAGCTCCTCAATGTACCCGCTGAACTGTCCAGGGAAATAAGTCATAATGTCCTCGGCCGCGTCCCGCGCTTTCGGCTCTGTCGGGAAGTGCAGGCCGGTGTAGTGCTGCGTCCTGCCCTGCTGGTCTTTCGTGATGTACTCGAACCGGGGCGCGTACAGCGTTCGGATGATACTATAATTAAACTTCTTTACCATTATCGACGACTTCTCGCCAAGGGAACCTGATGCCCCGGTCAAATCGTTCTTTAAGCCGCAAGATATATTGTTCGGCATCGCCCAGGCTCAGAGAATACGGGACGGGCTCATGCCCAAAAACAAGGGCGCTATCTACGAGCCGAAAAACCATAAATCCACCATCCCGTTTGGTGACTCCCAGCCCCAAATGTCGGGCGACTTTCCCCAAGGCGCGAAACCTTTTCCTGTCGTCTGCTTTCACACCGATCACCTCATATGCGCCAGTTGCATGAGCATAACCGGCTTTCGACCATGGGCGATGAGGACATCATCGCCTGCTGCCAGCGCCTGCGCGTTAGTTGCTCCGCTGATCATGGCCTTCATAGTGATGAGAACGGCCTCGATCTCGACGGCACCCAGAGGTCTAAACATCGATGCCGCGAACGAAGCGTTCAACTCCTCGGACCTTCCATCTGGCTTTTGAGATAAATTTTCTGAATTTTTCATTGCTATTCTCCTTTTTCGCCCGCTGTGGGAGCATAATTCAAAAATCAATTAGACCGTCAACCCTAACTTTTCACACAATTCGGTATACTGCTTGAAGCGCTGAGCCAAAATGCCGCCGATATCATCGAGTAGATATTTCTCGCTCTTCGCGAGACCTGTATTTTGGTCGACTTCATTATCCGGCACTCTAATGTAAATCGGAACAGCTGGAAGGAAGCGCCCCTTCGCGTCGCGAAGTGCCGTCACGCCGCATTGCACAAAATATCCTCCCGAAGAACTCCGCTCCGCCATGCCCTCTCCTTCCAAAAATCCATCACACCCCATGAACCTCTGTTTGCTTTTCTAAGTGCCTACATTTTCAGCAATCCCTATCTCTTGTCTTCCGCCTCGACACACCTATATATCTGTTTCAATGCGTTATGCAGCGATGCGTCCCCTAAGTAGCTGATTAAGCTACTTAGCTTGCAAAAAAAATTCTCACAGGATCACAGTGAAGAATTTTCACCATCTTTTCAGCCTCTAAGATAGAGAAACCACCAGTCTTAATTTTGCGGATAAATGTTTGCTCAGACATTCCAATAGACTGCGCCAACTTCTTTTGATTAATATCCATTCGGGCCATTTCAGCTCTCAACTCACGAACATCAAGCATTCTGTTACCATCCCTCCAATAAAGTTATCTGCTCTTGTCGAATGTATAGTATCATAAAGAATGTAGCCAGTCAAGCTACTTTTGATAGCAACATTTATATATTTAGTAGTCATATTTATATTATTGTAAACTCAGAAGCTATTTGTTATAATTGAATTCGAGGAGGGCGAAAGGATGAATACTGGTGATAGGATAAGATCACTTCGCACTTCAAAAGGATTAACCCTTGAGGATGTTGCAAAAGCGGCTGGTACTATTAAACAGACAATATATAAATATGAGCATGGAGTTGTTGAAAATATCCCCCAAGATCGCATTAATGCAATAGCTGCTGTCTTAGGGACAACGCCCGAATATTTGTTATGCCTGACAGACGATCCCTACCCAATGGATCCCAGATTAATTGAAGTTTTTCGGAAGCGCTTAGCCGCTGAAATTTTACTCCATGATAGCGCTAATTTAGAAGCTGAGTTTGGGACTCCTAAACCATACGAAAATGTCCTTGAGGGAACAGTTCCATTAACTTTGGGGCTTGCTTATACTATAGCCGATAAAATGTGTGTGTCTCTAGATTATCTTTTAGGATTTACTGATAGCCCACATGCACATATTTTGAGTATCCCTCACCGAAGGGAATTACCAGAATTGGATGGATTTGAAGAAAAGCTTGAAGAAGCAGAAGAAGAATTGCTCGCTGTTGTTCGCCGTATTTGTGGCATGAGCTACTTTAGTATTTCAAAGGATGTTGCATCGGGAAGGTTTACGCAAATCTGGAATCCAGAAAAAATCAAAAAAGTCATGGAATTTCTCTTAAAAAATGAAGAATCGCTAAGCCTGATGGTCGACGTAATAGAAAAGAAGAAAGAAACCCCATCTGAAGACAACGATTGGTTGAGTGACATATAAGAGAGGAGGCCTCTTGTGAACGCCGTAATTTATGCACGTTACAGCTCCCACGGCCAAACCGAACAGTCAATTGAAGGACAGCTGCACGTCTGTCATGAATACGCGGAGCGCCAAGGGTTTACAGTCGTTGGTGAATATATAGACCGGGCGTTGACCGGGCGCAATGATGACCGTCCAGATTTCCAGCGCATGATAAATGATGCGAAAAAACATGCCTTTCAAGCCGTCATTGTATATAAGCTGGATCGTTTTGCCCGTAACCGATATGACAGCGCAAACAATCGTTATAAGCTGAAGCAGTGTGGCGTGAAGGTTATGTCCGCCATGGAGCAGATCGGCGACAACCCCGAAAGCATAATACTCGAGGCGGTGCTCGAATCGTTCGCGGAATATTACAGCGTTGATCTGAGTCAAAAAATCACGCGCGGCAGGCGTGAGAGCGCCACCAAGGGAAAATTCATAGGTGGCATTATTCCTCTGGGGTATAAGTCAATTGGCGGCCAGCTCGTCATCGATGAGGCAAAAGCCCCGGCGATTCAATACGCCTTTGAACGGTACGCTGCCGGTATTCCGAAAAAAGATATCATTGCCGAGCTCAACGCGCGCGGCTATCGGAACAACAACGGGAAGCCCTTCAGCAACACGGCTTTTCTGACAGCTTTCAAAAACGAAAAATATATCGGCGTATTATCCCAAGGCGGTATCGACATAGAAAACGGCTGCCCGGCGCTGATCGACAAGGCTACATTTGATAAGGTGCAAGCACGCCTAGCCCAAAACAGGCGCACAGGAGCGAGGAACGGCGCGAAGGTAGACTATCTACTCAGCGGGAAGATATACTGCGGTTATTGTGGCGGCTGCATGTTTGGCGTTTCCGGCAGCGGACGGAACGGCCAGTTTTACTATTATTCTTGTGCCGGCAGAAAAAAGGAACGCACCTGCAATAAGGCACACGAGAAAAAAGCGTTTTTGGAATGGTATGCGGTTGAGCAAACGGTCCAGTATGTCCTTACACCGGATCGTATTGATACCATAGCCGCTGCCGTGGTGGCGCAGTACGACAGCGAGTTCAACGACAGCAAGATCAAGGAGCTCGAGCGCCGCATAGCCAAACTGAACCGAGATATTGATAAATTCACAGATGCGCTTCTTGATGTCCCGAAAGGCGGCCGTGCCGCTATATACGCGAAGATAGAGGCGGCCGACGCGCAAAAAACCGATATGGAAATCGATCTGTCCAAGCTCAAGATTGCAAATAAAATCAGATATACCAAAAACGAGATATCAGCCTGGTTGCGGCAGTTCTGCAACGGTGATGCCATGGACGAAGCCTTTCAAAAGCGGATTATTGATACCTTCATAAATTCTATTTACCTATACGATGACCGCACGGTGATCTTCTACAACATCCGGGACGGCAAACAGATCTCATATATCGACGCGATGGACGCCGTAAATAAAAACGCCGCCGATGCAGATCTCGACAGCGTTTTAAACGGTTCGGACTTTAAGTCCTTTGGTGGAGCATAGCGGGATCGAACCGCTGACCTCTGCATTGCGAACGCAGCGCTCTACCAGCTGAGCCAATGCCCCATATCCAGAACCGTATTATAACGTATTTTCTTGTCCTGCGCAATAGGTCATTTCGCATTATTTTATGAATTCCAATGGTCACCCGCCTTTTATTACAGTATAATAATCCCATCAGAAAGCGGAGGTTACTCATGTCTATTTTCTTTCAGGCGGCGTCGCTGTGAAGACGGACCGGCTCGTCGCCATCATCGTCATGCTGCTGCGCCGCGAACGCGTCTCCGCCAAGGAGCTCGCTGAAAAGTTCGATGTCTCTGTGCGCACCATACTGCGCGACGTGGACGCGATCAACTTAGCGGGCATCCCTATCGTCACCTATCAGGGCAGCGGCGGCGGCATCGGTATCGCGCCCGGCTACCGCATCGATAAAAGCGTACTCAGCAGCGACGAAATGGCCGCGGTTCTCTCCGCGCTCAGGGGCCTTGAAGGCACCATCAGCGGGAGCAGCCGCGAGGTGCTCATGGAAAAGCTCAAAAACACGCTCAATACCGCGCAGCTGAATAGCCTCGATACGAAGATGCGCCAGTTCGTGATCGACCTTAGCCCATGGCACGAAGATGCGGCGGCCAAGGCAAAGCTCGCGCTGATCCGCGAAGCGATCGAGACCTGCAAAAAGCTCACCTTTACCTACACCGATTCTCAGGGGCAAAAAACGGCGCGTACAGCGGAGCCGTATTCGCTGATGCTCAAAGCCCAGAAGTGGTACCTTTACGCATGGTGCTCCCTCCGCGAGAGCTTTCGGTATTTCAAGGTCGCGCGCATCAAAGAGCTTGGGCTGAGCGGCGAAACGTTTGCGCCGCGCGAGGTGCCCGCCCCGCAGGCGGCGGAGCAGGCGCAGTGGCAAAGCGATTCCGGCATGGTGACTTTAAAGCTGCTGTTCACGCGTCAGATGGAAGACATCATTTCGGAGTGGTGGCACCTCGAAGAAGCCGAAGACGGGCGTCTGATGGCGACGGTCACACTGCCGGACAACTACCAGACGGTCGGCTTTTTATTGAGCTTTTGCAATCAGGTCGAGGTCATCTCGCCGCCGCATATCCGCGCGCTGATTAGGGACATCGCCGAAGATATTTTTAAAATATATTCCGCCGAACATGACATATAGCTGTCAGGTTCATTGTGCTATACTCAGGAAAAATTATTGAGGAGGCAAACATGAACGAACAGTTTGAAATCATTGATGCAAAAGAACAGCCCGTGCTTGCGATACGCACGCGCACAGCGGTTAATAATCTGCCGCAGGAGATCGGCAAAGCGTATATGGCGATCGTCGCGTATATGGAAGAGCTCGGCGAAACGCCCAAGGAAGCGCCTTATACCGCGTATTTCAACATGGATATGGAAAACCTCGATGTCGAGATGGGCTTCCCCGTCTCCAAAGCCTATCCCGAAAAGGGAAACATCAAACCGGGCGCGGTTCCCGCGGGCAAGCAGGCGGTCGCGATGTACAAAGGGCCGTACGCGAAGATGGAGCCCATATACACAGCGCTCACCACGTGGGCTGCCGAGCAGGGGTATGAGCCTTCGGGCATCAGCTACGAGTATTACTACAATGCGCCGGGCGAAGTGAGCGAAGACGAGCTGCTGACCAAAATCGTGTTTTTGCTCAAGTAATAGTTTAAGAGCGCTTTTGTCAGCACTGACAAAGTTTCTTCGTGTCATTTCGAGTGAGCGATAGCGAGTCGACTACATAGTGGATTGAAATCCCATGTTTAAAAGCGTTTTGCCATGGGATGCTTTCCACTTCGTAGTCACGTCGCTTCGCTCCTCAGCATGACATATTGAGGGGTTTATCATCAAGCTCAGAGGCGCCTTTATCAGCGCCTCTTTTCTTCATCTTAAATTCCCGTCTTTGTCAAACTTCCGCCTGAGCGCTTTTTCCGTGGGGATAATCGATAGTATCAGCACCAGCGCTTGTACGCCGCACAGTACGCCCCCCGCGAGGCCCACCGTATCCGTATCCTGACCAATAAGCAGCAGCATCACGATGACGGACAACGGCAGCAGCGCCAATCCCACGCGAAACCAATTCCGGCCGCAATGCTGATGCGCAAAAGTCCATGTGTCCTGATTCTTCATGGACATCGCTGTGCGGTATCCGTAGAAATAGTTGATTTTTTTCGGCACTTTGGCCATAAGCTTGCCGCCGACAATCATGACCAAAGGAATCAGTATGTCCATAATGAACATGAAAACCCAAAAGCCCAAATTTCGTTCCCTCCCGCTGTGAATCAATAGCTTAAAAACAGCATCACATTGAGCACGGTCACAAGCGCCGCAATCACGACCAGCACCGCCTGATGCGCCACCGAATTGCGATACTCCCCCATCACCTTTTTGGAGGATGTGAGATATATCTGCAAAAACACCGTGAACGGCAGCTGTATGCTTAAAAACATCTGCGAATAGATCAGCCCCTGAAACGGATCGGGGATCAGAAATATCGCGATCACCGCCGCCGCGAGTATCGCGGCCACGCCGTATTTCGTGTGCTTCTGACGGATGTCATACGGCTGCTTGAAAAAGCCCGCCACAATTGAACCGCCCGCCATGCCGGCCGTCGTGGTGGACGATATGCCCGAGAACAGCAGCGCGATTCCAAACACGATGGCCGCTCCGGTCCCGAGCATGGGCTCCAAGAGCTTTTGCGCCTGCTCCAGCTCCGTCACGGCGGTATGGCTGTTAAAAAACGTCGCTGCCGCAAGTATGATCATCGCGCTGTTGATGCACCACCCGATGATCATCGAAAAAAGCGTATCTGCAAACTCGTATTTAAGCTGCTTTTTGATGACCGCGGGGTCTTCCTTGTTCCATTCGCGGCTCTGTATGATCTCCGAGTGCAGAAACAAATTATGCGGCATCACCACCGCGCCGAGCACGGCCATGATGATGGGCATAGACCCTTGCGGTATCGACGGCGTCACCCACCCCGCCGCCGCCTGACCCCAGTCAACCTGAACGATGCTGAGCTCGTAGATGAACGAAAACCCGATGATGGACACAAACCCGATGATGAACTTCTCGAGCCGTTTGTATGAATTGGTGAACAGCAGCCAGAGAATCAAGATCAGCAGCAGCACCGAGCCGATGCGTATCGGCAGCCCGAAAAGCAGCTCAAGCGCGATCGCGCCGCCGAGTATCTCGGCCAGCGCCGTGGACACGGACGCGAGCACCGCCGTGGAGAGCAGCACCCTTGATACGGCCGGTTTCAAATGCTTCGATGCCGCTTCCGCGAGGCAGTCGCCCGTCGCGATGCCGAGATGCGCCACGTTATGCTGGAGGATGATCAGCATGATGGTCGAAAGCGTCACCATCCAAAGCAGCGTATACCCGTAGTCGGAACCCGCGGTGAGGTTCGATGCCCAGTTTCCGGGATCGATGAACCCCACGGTCACGAGCAGCCCGGGGCCGATATACTTCAATATCTCCTTCGCGTTGTAGGGCCGCTTGTTTTTTGGTCTGCCGTTTTTAAGTCTGCCTATCAGCGAAGCCATACGCATCCTCCTTGGGTTGCCTCATTGATACCCGTTACGGATATTATAAAACAAAAAAACCGCAAAGCAAGTCGGCTTCACGGCTCTTCATCGTTTTTCTCTCATAGTTTTAAAAACTGACTCTCGGCACCTGATCCTCTTTGATGTTCCACGACATATTCCAGATGTACGCCGAGCCTTTCACGATACGGAAGATCACGGCTTCGGTATTGACCCCGGCCCGCTCGATATTGCCCCACAGCCACGGCCGTTCCTGGAAAAGCCTCTTTTCAAGCATTTCGTCTGCCACCACCTCAGCCACGCCGGTCACATGAAGCGTTTCAAAATTCACCGGGTCCGTCGGGTTCCTGATGAATGCCGCCTCCACCCGAGGGTTTTTCTGCATTTGCCGATAAAGCCTTTTTGCTTTCGCGGTGTGAAAATAAAACCCGGTCTCATCGGCAAACCACATCAGCATACCGCGCACATGCGGCAGATCGTCTTCGCTGGTTGCGAGCCAGCAGGATGGATTTTCGTTCGCAAACTTTAAGACATTGACCAAGCTCTCGTCCATTTGACTGCCTCCCTAAAAAACCTTGATAGCCAAATGATACAGAGCCGGCTCCATTGCGGCTTTCACAATAGCCGCAAAAACTATCAATATTCTCTTCTTTCGAGCTTTGAGACCTGCTGGCGGTAAAGCGACGGCGTCATACTGTATTTTTCGAGGAAGCAGGACGAAAAATAGGACGAGCTATGAAACCCGCAGCAAAGAGCGATCTCCGTGATGGTCTTTTCGCCGTTTATCAGCAGACTGCGCGCTTTTTGCAGGCGCAGCTTACCTAAAAAATCGATCGGCGTCTCCCCCGTCACGACCTTAAACACCTTCGAGAAATGGCCCGCCGAGAGATTAACCCGCCCGGCCAGATCTCCCACCGTGATCTTTTCCGCGATATGGCTGTTCATGTAGACGATCGCTCGATCCACTTCAAAGCGGTCGTACAAGGGGACGGTCTGCCGCGTATCTGTCATCATCGATTTCACGATGAGATGAGCGATCACCCCGACGAGATTATCCAGCAGCGACGCGTTGCCCTCCTTGCCCGATTCGAGCATGAAGCAGCGCAGCAGATTGAGCAGCTCCGGATGCGGAACGAAAATCTCCCCCTTAAAAACAGGAACAGGCTTCTGGTACTGACGCAACGTATCTTCAAACAAGTCTTTGGCAACCGCTATGGCGATATAGCTTTGAAAATACTCTTCCTCAATTTCCTGATGCGGGACTCCGGGCGACATGGCCGCAAAGCATTTCCCGCCCGCAAGATCGTATGCCACGTGCCTGCCCTCCACAACAAAATCACTGACCGGCTGGAAGTAATAGATAAAGGTGTATGCGGGATGCGTGTGGCTCGGCATCACCGCGTAGCCGCAGTGTCCTCTTGACGGTATGAACAGACTGAGCTCGGGGTGCAAAAAGCATTCGAGGTTATCGCGCATTTGCCGCGCCAGCTCTTCGCCGACATCCCCGATAAGCTTGTTAAGTATATCAATAAATTCCCGATGTATCGATCTCTCCTTTTTATTCACTGGTTGCCTCTTTCTTCACCAACAGCCGGATACCGAAATAGCCAAGAACGAACCCGACAATCACATTGAGAATCCGTATGACAAGCGCTGGCAAAAATGTGTTAAAAACAAGCCCCAAAATATCGACGGCTGTCATAAACCCGAGCGTCGACAGCACACACCCGACGCCGAACAAAACGAGCTGTGACCGGCTTAAGCTGTTCTCAATCACCTGAGCCGAAAACACGCTGCTCCAGAAAATGATCGTGAGCGGATTTGAGGCCGTAAGCAAAAGGCCCTGAATAAATATGTTTTGATTATTAGGATCCGAAAACAATGAAATCGTGGGCAGCAAATGGATATCAAATTCACCGAGAACCAGATTCACGCCAAAAAGCACAAGCACCGCGGCGCCGATCAGCTTCATGGCCAGCTTGGCTTTAGCATTGTTGATCAACGCCGCCACGCCGAGCCCCGATAACGCCATATAAATAATATCGACCAGAGCGATCGCCAAGACGAGCATAAGACCCGAAAAAAAGCCGTCTGATGCGGATGTTCTAAAGACGAGCAGGCACATGGGCCCAACTGCGAGCTGCAGCAGCATTCCAAACCGAAAACCCTTAACGATCATGACTGTCTCCGAAGCTGTTTATTTTTGTCGCTGTTTTTGCTTATCTGTGAGTCCAAAACGATACGTTGATTTGATGTTTTGTTGCATTTCGTTATTCCGCTTTTATCCTTTTGCCGCCGAACGCGTGTATCGTCCTTGTCCCGGCGGCGCATATGCCCCACTGCAAAGTGCCTGCCGGCACCAGCAGCTCGTCCCCGGGGTTCAGCACGACCTCTCCGTCCTCAAAGCAGGCTGTGTACTGACCGGAGACAACGACGGTATATTCATCAAAATCGTGCCGGTGCTTTTTGGATTCCCTGTCGGCGTAACATGTCCAGAACGCCATCTGTCCGCCCCCCGGCCCCTCATAGTAATAACCCGCCACATCCTGCGTGTTCTGCGCGTCCGTCGGGACCCGGTTTTTTTCATTCTTCATAAAATCGGGAAAATCTCTCATTGCCGCTGCCTTCCTTTTTTTGCGGCTGTCGGGCCGCACGTTTTGATTCTTTTGGTTATATTTTATCATCATTCCATAACTGTACAATGCATATTTTCACAATTGCACGTCTCCGGCGCACCGTTCTTTCCAAACGGCGCAATTTCGTTGCATAAAAGCGAGCCCAGCTATACAGTTATTGTAGAAATAATTTGTTTTTGATATGATAGTATAAAATACACATAAAAAATCATTGATTCTAAAAAATTATGAAAGTGAAATGAAATGAGAGAGAAGAAATATATTGAATTTTTTGAGGACGTATCATGTCCCGGCAACAGAGATCGGTATATTAAAAATGTGAAATACCGTATACTTGATGAAACTGAAGACAGCTATGTTTTATCAAGAAGAAGAAATTTATTCAGCAAATCAAAGGAAGGGAAACTGTACACGACCGGCAAAATCTAACGGGTTTGCGGGGAGTGCTTTTATCGTATGGATGGGACAATAAGAAGCCATATCAAAATAGGCGCAGTTGTGAAGATTGTACAAAAACAAGATCAAGGCACCGGAAAGCTCACCGAAGGTATTGTGAAGAGAATATTAACGAACTCGGCCACACATCCTCATGGTATTAAAGTCATGCTCGAGGACGATACTGTTGGCAGGGTTAAAGAAATAAAACCACAGTAAGTCACCATAACAAGGGGTAGCCTGATTTGATATTATGTTCCGCCGTCAATATAACCAAAAGCTATAGCGAAAAAGCACTGCTCGAAAATATGTCTCTGTATATAAAAGAAGGGGACAGAATCGGTATTGTCGGTATCAACGGTACCGGCAAGTCAACATTTTTAAAGATCATCGCCGGAGCGGAAACTCCGGATTCCGGCGCGGTCTCAAAAGCTGCCGGTATTAAGATCGGCTACCTTCCTCAAAACCCCGTTTTTGAAGAGAACATCACGATACTGGAGCAGGTGCTTAAAGGCGCGTCCGAACAGCTTGAAGAGTTAAAGGTCTATGAAGCCAAAACGATATTGACCAAGCTTGGATTATCTGACTTTGAAAAAGATGTGAGCCTGCTTTCCGGCGGAGAAAAAAAGCGCGCGGCCATAGCCAGCGCCTTGATTCATCCGAGCGATCTGTTGATCTTAGATGAACCGACCAATCATCTCGATGATGAAATGGTACAATGGCTCGAAAATTATCTAAAAAAATACACGGGCGCGATTTTAATGGTCACACACGACCGCTATTTTCTTGACAGGATCACAAACAGGATTGTTGAAATTGATAACGGCTCTCTTTATGGTTATGACGCGAATTATTCAAAGTTTTTGGAATTGAAGGCGCTGCGCGAGGAGATGGAAGCAGGCACTGAACGAAAACGCAAAAGCTTTTTAAGGAAGGAGCTTGAATGGATCAGCCGCGGAGCGAGGGCGCGCGGCACCAAAAGCAAAGCAAGAATCGAACGGTTTGAGGAGCTTAGTGAGCGGGAAGGGCCAACAGCTGCACGAAAGCTGGACATCAATTCTGTTTCGACACGCCTTGGCAAAAAAACCGTGCATATCCATGGCATATCAAAAAGCTTTGGCGGCAGACAACTCATCAAGGATTTTGAATATAACCTGCTGCGTGACGACCGTATCGGGATCATCGGCAAAAACGGCTGCGGCAAATCGACATTGCTCAAGCTGATATGCAAAGAGCTGGCTCCTGACACAGGAACGGTTGAAACGGGTGATACCGTGAAGATCGGGTATTTCTCTCAGGAATGCGAGCAGATGGATTCTTCGCTGCGGGTCATCGATTACATCAGAGACATCTCTGAAAATATTGTCACGGCTGACGGTGTGCTGTCGGCCTCGCAGATGCTGGAGACGTTTCTTTTCCCGGCGGAACAGCAATGGAAACCGATCGACCGCCTGTCCGGCGGTGAGAGAAGAAGGCTGTTTCTTTTAAGAACGATCATGGAGGCGCCCAACATTCTGTTGCTGGATGAGCCCACAAACGATCTTGATATCATGACGCTGATGATACTCGAGGATTATCTGGAAGGCTTTAACGGAGCTGTGGTGGTGGTATCCCACGACCGGTATTTTTTAAACAAGGTTGCCGATAAAGTTTTCGTGTTTCAAAATGACGGCACGCTGAAGCAATACCTTGGCGGCTATGCCGACTACACTCAGGAACAAGAAGAAACGGCTGCTTTAAAGCCGAAGGAACCAAGCAAGCCTGCGGCTGTCATAGAGCGGCCGGAAGCTGCGAGACCCAAAAAGGTGAAATTCACATTTAAGGAACAGCAGGAATATCTGGTGATTGACGGGATCATCGCGGATTTGGAAAGCCAGCTCGCTTTGGCTAAAAAGGAGATTGAAGCGCAAGCCAGCAACTATATTCGTCTGGAGGAGCTGCTGAAACAAGAAGCCGCGCTGGAAGCGCAGCTGCATGAGAAAATGGAAAGATGGCTCTATCTGAATGATATCGCGGAGAAAATGTCCGCGCCAATTGAAGATAAGCAAAAAATATAATCCAAAGGATGAATATGCGAATTTTTGTTGATGCCGATGCCTGTCCGGTGAAGGATATCATCGTTCACATCGCAAAGCAGAAAAACATTCCCGTCACAATGCTGATTGACACAAGCCATGTATTGAATGACGGATACAGCACGGTCATCACCGTCGAAAAGGCCAAAGACAGCGTGGACATGGCGCTGATCAACAGGGTGAAAAGCGGGGACATCGTCGTCACGCAGGATTATGGGCTGGCGGCGATGGCGCTCGAAAAAGACGCAAAGGTACTGAATCAAAACGGGCTTGTTTACACAAATGAGAATATCGACGGCTTGCTGATGAGCCGACATATGGGCCAAAAAATCCGCCGAAGCGGCGGGAGAACCAAAGGCCCCGGCAGACGAACCCGCGAAGACGATGAGCGCTTTTGCCGCGCATTCGAAGCTGTCATCGATACGCTGATTCCGAGATCACAAAGCAGAACGGATGCCCCGCCGGGTCCAGCAAGGTAATCCATTTTTCCTCACAAAACTGAGTTTTCGCCTTCACCGCGCCGCAGGAAACCGCATGAGCCGCGGCCAGCGCCATCTGCCGCTGATCCTTGACGACGAAATCAAGATGCGCCATCTGCTGCTGCGTGCCGGGTTCGTCCGGCCAGACAGGCGGCACATACTCCTCATTTCTCTGGAACGCGATTTCACGCCGCCGGACGCAGCGCAGATATCCACCCATTCGTCGCCTTCGTCATAACGCTTTTCCCAGCCGAGCAGACGGCAATAAAAATCGGCGAGCGCGTTCACATCCGCGCATTCGAGCACCACCGCGTCAAGCGCGATGGGCAGAAGCTTCTCCATAACATCATGCTCCGTTATTTTTTAAATTTATGAGAAGATAAACCAACGGGCGCGGCAGCGTCCGGCAGCACGCCGTTACTTGTTCAGCCGCCTCATTTTCAGCTCATTATATCATCGAATACCATACACGTATTGTCCTTTTTTGAGAGTATCGGCAACATATTGAGCTTTCAAGAAGTATATGATAGTATGTATTAAATTTAAATATAGAATAAATATTGTATATATTATGCATTTTTTATAAGTAAGGAGAGATCTAAATGAGAGCGAAAAAACAAATTCTTCTTCTGATGTTGACTGTCATTATTATATTTTCCGGCTGCGGGCAAAATACGGCTCAGGATATAAGCATAGCTTCGGAAAGCGGCCCAACGCAATCTGCCCAGGCAACAGCCACACAAACCCCGGCTGAAGAAGAAATCACAACAATACCACTTACTGATATTCAAAAAGAAAATGCCAGTTATGTGTCTATAAGCGATGCAGGAACCTATAATAAAGAGATCATAACAGACGAACTGCTGTCCGGAACGGACCTTCCGGAAGCGACTGCCGCGAACATACCATATTGGACCGGATTTATACTGGAAAATAAAATTTCTGTAAATTATCAGAATGAGTATTGGAATGGATACAGAGAAGCCGTAAATGGAACTTATTATTTTACGGAGCAGGAAATTGCGTGGATGGCACAAAACGGCTTTAATTGTGCCAGAGTCGTGTACAGCATGTCATTTTTAACCGACCCTGATGATATAAATCAGGCCAATGTCGCGGAACTTGAGCAATTGGACGAATTGATATCCTGGGGACTGAAATATAACGTCCATATCATGCTTTCTATCACCGGAATGCCCGGAAAACAGAAGACCTCATGGGAAGAAGAAGGCGTACAGAACAACCCGCAAATCTTTGAAGACGAAGCCATGCAGCGTCTATTTTCAGATTATTGGGACATGCTTGCCAAACGCTATGCTGAGATTCCGGCAAATGTGCTTAGTTTTGAGCTTTTGGCGGAACCGCAGGTTCCGGACGGCAGCCTTGACAGGTATTATGAAGTTTTGGCTCCTGTCGCGACGGACATATGGACATATAATCCGGATCGGATTGTCATTGTGAATGACGTCTGGAAGCAGCTTCCTGACAAAATGGCGGAAATCGGCTGCTGCATTTCCCTTCATACGCATATATACACCGTGGACGGAAATCGTTTAAAAGACAAGGGTATTGATTTCAAAGGAACATGGCCTCTTCAATATCTGCCGGAAAGCTATTCGAAAGAAGAAAGTGGCGTATTGACCCTGACGAGTGAAAAGGGATTCGGCGCGGGTGTGCTGAAAGTATATTATGAATACAGTGGAAATACAGCCGATGTGTTGGAAGACGGGAAAAAAGTGAGCCCGAACGAATCTTACGACGTGGGTGAAGACCTCTTTGAAAAAGATGTGGACATAGCGGAAGGAACGAAAGAAATTAAGCTTAAACCGGGCGGCTGGGGAAATTGGCTTGCCGTTTCCATATGCCAAGAGGGCAAAGAAGAAATCACCATACCGACACATTCTCTTTATGGCGTTTACGCGGGCACAGAGCCTCTGCCATCCATAGAGGTTCATGAAGACGGTTCGCTCGGAAATATCGATGAACCGCAAAAGGTGTTAAATGCCGATTATTTTGAAAACGCGTATCTGAAAACGTTTATGGATTGTGCGAAAGAAAACAACGTCTCATTCCTGATGACAGAGATAGGAACGGATACAACCGATCTGACACCCGAAGAATATACAGCCTACCATTCAGAATGGCTGAAAGCACTCGAAAAGAACAAAATTCCTTGGATGTATAATTGCATACACAATATTTTTGCACCAAATCAAGTGATGTATCTGAATGCGGATAATTCGGATTTTATGGAGTTCCAGAATGTTAAAGAATTGCCGCAGTATGAAGTCAATACAGCTGTTTTGGATATGCTGAAAGCATACCAAGATTAGAAAACGTTTGACAGACATCCCTAGGTGGTCAATAAAGAGAACACGGTGCGGCTGCGCAGATATAAGATCACTTTTAAATCTGCGCAGCCGTATGTCTTTCAATTAATGGCGCTCCCGTTTTGTAATGGGCAAGTCTGCCGGTTTTGCCCATCCGGGCAGACGGCATAAAACGAGCGAAGACGTTTTCGGTTATACGGGTTTACTGTATATCCAAAATCCCGCCACGCAGGGCATTAAGCCCTTTTCAGGCAATATCATGTACATATTTACATATTGATAACATCTTTTCTGCTATAATAGCAGCAGAAGGAGGCGCAGCGCATGGCAAACATACTGATCGTCGAAGACGAAAAGCCCATCAGCGACCTCATCGCGATCAATCTTCGAATGACCGGACACCGCTGCATTCAGGCATACTGCGGCAAAAATGCCGTCGCGCTGGCGCGCGACAGCGTTTATGACCTGATGCTGCTCGATATCATGCTGCCGGACATCGACGGCTTCAATGTGATGGAAAGGATCAGGGATACTCCGGCGATATTTTTAACCGCCCGTCACGACACAGCCGACAAGGTGCACGGCTTCACGCTGGGCGCGGACGATTACATCACCAAACCCTTCGAAATCACGGAGCTGCTGATGCGCGTTCAGGCGGTGCTGAGACGCACCCAGAAAACAGAAGTCTCTTACTGCTCGGGCGATCTGACCGTCCGTTTTGATTCCCGGCAGGCGTTCCTGCGCGGTGCGCCTGTGGATCTGACGCTGCAGGAATTCAACCTGCTGCAAATACTCATCGAAAACAGGAATGTTGCGCTCTCGCGCTCACGGCTGCTGGCCGAAGCATGGGGCATTAACTTCATGGGCGAAAGCCGCACGGTAGACGTGCATATTCAGAAGCTGCGCAAAAAGCTGGAGCTTGAAGACCGTATCAACACCGTGTTCAAGGTCGGCTACAGGTTTGAGGACTAAGCGATGAAGCTGTGGCAGAAGAACTATTTATATGCCGTGCTGCTGATTATGGCGATATTCTACATCTATCTGTTTTTCCTCGCCGTCCCCTCGGTCACCTCTCTGCTGAAGAGCACAAAGGCCGCAGCCGTCAGTGAGGAATACGCCATCTCCCGCGCGCTGGACAGAACCTTCAACAGCATCAAACCGGGCAGCCATCGAAACGCGGCGGCTTCGTTCGCCGATTACTACGAGGATAACGACGTTTATATCGAGGTGGGCAGCGAAGAAAGTGTGCTTTTCAGCAATCTGCCGTACACATACGCCTCCGACCCCGGCAGGCTGACATGGAGCACATACGGTCAGGATACGTACATCTGTATTTCGGACCAACTGACCAGCGGATATTATTTTGTGCTTGTAAAATCCGTATCCGACGCGGTCAGCACGAGCATCCGGCAGTCCGTCGTATCGTCCGTTTCCGGGACAGGCGTGATACTCGCGCTGTGCGTGCTGCTCTATTTCACATTAAAAAAGATCAACCAGCCGGTGGACAGGCTCGCGCACGAGCTGCGTACGCCGCTCACAGCCATCGGCGGCTATGCGGAGGCGCTGCTGATATCCAGGCTGACGGAGGAGCAGCGGTATAACGCGCTTCAATACATACTCGACGAGAGCAAACGCCTCGCCGGGATTTCGGAAAAGCTGCTGACCATATCCAACCTGCGTGAGCGCGGCGCAAAGCGCGAGAACGTGGATATTGACGATCTGTTCAAACACACACAAAGAACGTACGGCCAAGTGACCTGCATTGTCAGCTGGAAACGGTTGACGGGTGACCGGATGCTGCTGCAAAGCCTAATCAATAATCTGGTGGCCAACGCGATCAAGGCTTCGCCCGAGGGCGGCTGCATCGAGCTAACCGCGCAGGACAGGCAGATCATCGTCAGCGACCACGGAAAAGGCATGAGCCAAGAGCAATTGCAATACGCCAACCGCCCCAGCCTCACCGGAAACCCACAAAAGCGAAACGGCTTCGGCATTCCTCTGTGCCATGAAATCGCAAAGCTTCACAAAGCCACGCTGCATTTCACATCCGAAACGGGCAAAGGAACACAGGCTACGATCACTTTTACAAGTCGGTAACGTCTTCGTGAAGACTCTGTGACATGTCCCATAGTACGTTCTTCTCGAAAAGAGGTGTTTACCATGAAAAACATAATAAAGAGGAATAAAGTCCTTTTTCTGGCCGTCGCCATCGTGCTGGCGGGCGGAATCTGTCTGACCCTGGTGCTGATCAGCCAGACTCAGGTTGCCATGGCCGCTGAGAAAATCGAAACCGCTGAGGCCGAAGCGGCTGAATCCGTTGCCGCCGAGGAGCCCAACCCCACCTCCGAACCCACAGCGGTACCGCAGCCGACCACGGCAAACACCACGCTGAGCGCGGAGGCGCTACGCATTGTGGTGGGGCGCAAGGAAATGCGGCGCGAGAATGTCATCCCGCGTTTGGACAACTCCGGGGGCAGCGAGGCCGATACCTGGAAAATGATCGAGCCGGATAATTTTGAAGCGCTCAAGCAAAAAGCGCAGGAAAAGGCCGCCGATTACGCCAAAACTTTCTTTGGGTATGACATGGCTGACGGCGCTGCGGACTTTTGCTATTATACAGATACCAGCGGCCATCGCGGCGATTTCATCAAGGCTACCACCACAGACGAGGCTATCATCTGCACGCTGGCGGCGGACACGCTGGATCTCATCAACATCGACTATTATTTCATTCCGGACGGCGAACAGGCAGAGAAGGATATCGATTATTCAGAAGTTCCGGACAACGACCGTGAGATTGCCGATAAGATCGCCGCCGTATTTAACACCACCGTAGCGGAAGTAACCCATACGAGCGGCGGCGGCGGAAGCGGAATCTGGCGCCTTAACTACACGCTGAAGATGGCGAATGGCAAGCTGGCAAAGTTCGCGGTGATGAACGGCGCTTTGTATGCCGTTGCGATCTATCCGTCCGAAGCATGTCTGATGGAAGGTGTCTACTTCGAAGCGGACGTGCAAAGCGACGCCTCCATTGTGAAGCTGGCCTCGGAACAAAGCTTTGCACAGGGCGAGCCGGGCGCGGGCGACATGACGCAGGAGCAGGCGCAAAGCATCTTTCAGACATTCCTGAAGCAGGCCAACGGCGACGGGCAATATGACCAGCCCAAGATGACTTTCTTTATTGACAATTCGGAAACACGCGAGAACTACTGGCATATGGAAAGTAAAAAACTCACAATGGACATCGCCTCCAAGAGCAAATGGATCATTTCTCTCACGTGCGACGACTTATGGAACTCCGGGCTCGACCTGACGAAGATCGATGAAATCGGTATGGGCGGGCGCGAATACGAAAACTACGTCGCCAGCATTATGAGCAGTATCTATGGTGAAGGTTTCCTGTATGCCGGCGTCAACGCCGTTTATGATGACCATTTCTGCACCGAGGACGCGTGGATGGCCGATGGCTCCATCTATGAGTTTGAGTTTGCGGACGGCAAGCTCCGTGAGGTCATGTACTTTGCGGATGAAGACTGCTTCCGGTCGTATCTCATTGGTTGGAAAGCCGACCATGAATATATCAACACCGCGACCGGCGAAACGTTCATTCCATCATACTAATCTGGCTACTATTACGAACAGTCCCCGTTCTCCTGAGGAAAAATGATAGCGTCCTGCTGCGGTAATAATGCCCGGCAGGACGTTTTTATTCCTTTTGAACCGCCGGTTTTCTCATCCGTCCCATCAGCACTATGTCAAAACAAAGGCTTATGACATTATCTTGACGGACGTGATCGAAAAGGCGATATTTTCTTGTCGACAGAAAATAAAAGCAAATGCATATTCAAAGCATACAGTTATCTAGTTAATTAGCTGCTTTGTCATATTAAGCGGAGCCTTTGAAAAACGTCGCCGTTGAGACCATAACAGGCTTCCCCTATACAATTATTATTTTAGCAATGGCTCTTTAATAATGAAAAGAAATAGACTATAATTTATCATAGTAATGATTCCTTATCCACTATCTCGGAAATAGTCATCGGGATTTTCAGTATAGCTAATCAATATATAACTTGCAGAGAGCAGAAACAGAAAAATATAACAACGATGATAAAACGAATTGCCCTATTGCTTTGTATTATAATTATAATACCCCTTTCAGGCTGTACCAGAACAGTGGCCGGTGCTCAAACGGTCGCAGAAGGCGCCATAGACCTTTCCGGCTGGGATTTTGACCGGGACGGCAGCGTGCGCCTTGACGGCAGCTGGGAATTTTACTGGAACCGGTTTATTGACCCGTCTGAAGTCTCCCTGAGTCCGGATGCCTGCGTCCGGGTCCCAAGTGTCTGGAATGGCACAATTGTTGACGGACAGCCGATTCCCGGCATAGGCTTCGCATCATACAGAGCCACGGTGAAAACGTCGTTATCTCCGGGCACACAGCTTGGCCTCAGGCTTTTTACATTCTCAAGTGCATATCAAATTTATATTGATAACGAGCTGATAGCCCAGAACGGTGTTCCCGCAGAAACGGCGGACGACGAGCAAGGCGAATACCGTCCCCAAACAGTTTATTTTGATATACCCGATAAAGATTTTACAATAACAATATACGTATCCAATCACACATACGCGAGAGGCGGCTTTTGGTATAGCGCGTTTTTGGGCGGTTCGAAGCAGATGGCGGCCATGCAGGACGGCATTATGCAAAGGGAGGCTTTCCTATGCGGCGCGCTGGTCATCGTCATGCTGTTTTTCTTTGCATTGTATCTGATGCGCAGAGAGCTTCGTTATTTGCTTGTCTTCTCCTGTTTCTGCGTCGTTATTCTCATTGCCGCCAATATGGTGGGGCAGCTGACATTGCTGCGGTTCATACCGATGTCCTTTGATACGATGGCCTTGATTTGGTACAGCTCGGATGCCTGGCTGTTCTTCTTTCTGCCGCTGTTCATTCACATGCTTTTTAAATCAAAGCTTTCGCGCGTACTGTTTTGGTTCTCACTGTCCGTCGCCTCATTAAGGCAGCTGATCTATTTGATTACGCCCGTTTATTTTTATTCCGAATATACGGCGACGCCTTCCAGCATTCTCAACATCATCATTGTTTTGGGTACCGTACTGGCTATCAGCATCGGTATTAAAAACAAACGGGAAGGCGGCTGGCTGAACCTGTGCGGTATCGTTGTGGCCGCCGCCACATATGTTCATGACGATCTGTTTTGGATGAATATTATCAATCCGGCCTACGGAGAGCTCTATCATTTCGGGCTTTTGTTTTTCCTTTTGATGCAGATGATCGTTCAGGCGCAAAGAATCAGACGCTATTTTAATGAAATGATGGCGGCCGAGCTTGCTTTCAGGCAGGCGCAGATCAAGCCCCATTTCGTGTATAACACACTCAATACCATCGTCGCCGCTTCGCATTACGATTCAACGAAGGTCAGAGAACTGCTGGTGGCTTTTTCGAGTTATCTGCGAAGAAGCTTTGATTTCACCCCCGGACATATGGTGACGCTCGAAAAAGAGATGGAGCTTGCGAAATCCTATGTGGATATTGAAAAAGCCCGCTTTGAGGACCGTCTTATCATACATTTCGATATTAACGCGAATACATCCGCCAGCGTGCCGGTGCTCATGCTGCAGCCCGTCATTGAAAATGCGATCCACCACGGCCTGCTGCCCAAATCAGGACCCGGCCATCTGTTCGTCAGTATTAAAGAAGACGACAGACAGATCAGGTTCAGCGTCAGCGATGACGGAATCGGCATGGAAGAACGGGAAGTCAGGGCCATTTTAGCGGGCGCGCAGCAAAAAGGTGTGGCGCTCCTTAATATCCACAAAAGGCTGCAGAGGTTATATGGCAAAGGGCTTACCATAACAAGCGCAAACGGAGAGGGTACCAGCGTAAGCTGGTGCATACCGTTGCCGGGGAAGGGGAAAAAGATTGATGAAAGCCATACTGATTGACGATGAACGTCCGGCGCTGCGCGGGCTTCAGGCAATGCTGAACAAATACCCGGATATCGAAATCCTGGGCATGTATACCGATCCATACGAAGGCATACGCCAGTTTAAGGAAGCAGCTCCCGACATCGTTTTTCTGGATATCAACATCCCGCAGTTAAGCGGTATTGATGCCGCGTCGCTGATATATAATGAAAGCCCTGACACGGATGTTGTTTTTGTAACGGCTTATGATGAATTCGCTGTAAAAGCGTTTGAATTGAGCGCTCTTGATTATTTACTGAAGCCCGTGGATCAAGCGAGACTCGAAATGACGCTGGAAAAGGTGCGAAAGAAGCATACCGAAAAAAATGCCGGACAGACAACTAAAAACACAAATAAGCTGAAGATCCGCTGCCTTGGCGGCTTTGAAGTCGAGCAAGGAGCTGCACCGATCAAATGGCGTGCCGAAAAGACCAAAGAACTGTTTGCATTTTTATTGCACAATATGCAGCGGGATCTAACCAAAGATAAAATACTGGATGCGCTCTGGCGCCAGGACAATCCTGACAGAGCCGTCAAACAGCTTTATAACGGTATTTACTATATCCGCAAGGCGCTCGTTGACTACGGAATAGACCGCGGTCAAATATCCATCGACGGGAAATATCATCTACAAATTATCAATGCGGATTACGACGTGGATCAATTCTATAAACTGCACAAACAGGAAGACAGACGCATCGAAGCGCTGGCCCGTATGGAGGCCCTGTATACCGGAGACTATCTTGGCACGCTGCCTTACGATTGGGCGGCCTTTGAACGCCAGCGTATACTGGATATGTACATTCAAAGCGCCACCGAACTCTCGACGCTTTACATGAGCCGTGACAGGGACGGCGATGCGGCCGAAACTTTGCTGAAAGCGTACAGGCACGATCCGCTGTCGGAAAGCGTGACAAGGCATTTGCTCATGCTGTACCGCAAAACACAGAACAAATCAGCCGCAGCCCGGCACTATTCTTCATACTGTTCGTTTCTAAAAAAAGAGCTTGACCTTGAACCTTCCGAGTCTGTCTACCGGCTCATGGACTGGTTGTAAGCTTTTCATTCGTGCGCCTTAAGTAAATGCTAAAAATATCACGCTGATATCAGGCTGAAACGGGCTAAAAAGCCCGTTTTATTATCAATTGTCCTTTTTTGATGAAACTTTGGTGAAATCAGATGTTTATAGTTATTTAAATAGGTATCAAAAAACTGTGTACTGACGACAAAAGCCTATCAGAGAAGGATGGAGAATGAAATATGCGTGATTCTGTTAAACGGGTATCGTCAATTATTGTGATCGCAGCAATGCTTTTGGGTATGAGCTTCGGCGGCGCTGTATTTGCGGCTGATGTTCACGATATCAGCATCAGCGTGTCACAGGACGATCTGTTGGATGTGGTGCTGACACTGGGGCAGACCGACTCCGAGGTGTCCGATGTGCAGGAAGACCTTGAGGCGGCGCTAACCGCAAGAGGTGTTCCCGCTGACAAGATAAAGATAACGGCTGTCGAATCAAGCGCAGTCAGCGCGGGCAACACAACCTCCGGCTGGGAGACTTATGACCATACCAATTACAACGATTCAAGTGTGATTCCTTATTACCGGCCATACTATGCGGAGGGAAACGGCAACTATACGCTCACACAGCATATTTCGCCGGTCGTTGACGGTGATACGGCTGACATCGATTTTTACGGCTACGGCGCGCCGGGATATAAAGATTTCATGTATATGCCCAACACGCAGTACGGCAAAAAGATATTCGACTTTACGATACAGGAAGGCGAGTTCTACGACGCCCTGAACGGCGCCGGATTTTTGTTTAACACGTCGATGACATCGAATACCAACCTCGCGAGCAGGACCATGTCGGGATACCTGATATTTTTCCGTTATCCAGGCAGCGCGCCGCCGCCCACGGTAGAAATCTACAGATTTTCTAACGTTGACGTCAACGCATTTCATAATTCGGCAGGCACCAATATAGAATCGTACAGTGGTTTTACAAGAATTGCTTCGAAAACCGTGGGAAGCGAGAGGACAAGGGGGGGTAAGATTGAAGCGACGTCTACCTCGATTAAAATGTGGTATAACGGCGGTCTTATAGACTGGTCACTGGATGCGGGTGGACATGCCGCCGAAGTGACGCTTCCCTCTGATTTTGGTGCATACGGCTTTGGGCCGCTCGTCGGTTACCTGTCCCACGGATGCGCACAACACACACATTTTACATTCTTCGATGTCAAAATGACTACCGAATCGACCAAGCGCTTTTCGGAGGTTATCCGCGAGCCTGAATGGCGCGGCGAGTCCAAGCGCTTCATCATCAACGCCGAAGACGGCGCGGTGGCTGATTTCTCAAACGATAAGGCGCTCGGTGAGATCCTCTCGCGCCTTGGCAACGAGAACATACACTATATTGGCTGGGGCAGGAATGATTCAGACGGTAATGCGTTCATAACGAAGAATGACGGCAAGGGAACATTCGTTGACAAGGATGTAACGGCCACCGATACATATGCGGAACAGATCGCGGCGATAGCCGATTACATTTATAACGAGTATAGCGAGGATGTGGACCCCGATGCGGAATACCTGATTTACGGCAAACCGAGCGCTCTTGCCATCTCACCCGATTCTGAGAAGACCAACACGGCGGATGAAAATTGGCCGAACGGCAAATGGAAGGTGGTACAGAGCCAAATTTATGATAATTCGACGGGAACTGTACCATATCATAACATGTACCTTAACAACCTTGACATTTCGTTTTCCGAGGCAGGAAAATACGATATCTATTATCAGGATACGCTTGTCAAAACGGTCTATGTGCACAGAAAGCCTGTTGCGGGATTTTCGCTGAGTACGGCTTCTGACGGAAGCGGAGGATACACGGTTTCCATCACGGACAACGCCTATGACCCCGATTTCGAGAACGCACCGGGCAAGGGCATCGCCTCCGAAACTTGGCAGTACAGGGAAACAAACTCATCAACGTGGATATCCGGGCAGCCTTCGTCGTTCGCAGCGAATAAAAACTATATCGTCCGTCAGGTCGTCACCGACGGGTACAACGTGGAGAGCGACCCTTACTACCGATATGTGTCCACCGAGGCGACGACTGATTCGGTGCCCGTGGCGGAATTCAAGGTATCGCCAAGCAAGCTGCTGACGTACATTACGGAAGACGTTGCCTATGACGACACATCCTACGACCCGCAGGGCAAAACAATTACCGCAAGGGCGTGGACGGTATCCAAGGATGGCGCGCAGATCTATCCGGTTTCCGGCACCGCCGCCACACCTTTGGAAAACTTTGCGGACGCGGGCTCGGGAACGTACAAAATTACGCTGAAGGTTCGCAATGCGAGCAATGTATGGTCTGAAGAGGTGGCGCGTTATCTCACCGTCGTCCGCGACGCGACCGCCCCGACCGCCGCGTCCAATACGCCGGATGGCGGCAACTACAACGAGCCGAAAACCGTGCAGCTGACCTTCGATGATGAAGAGGGGGGAAGCGGGTTCAGCCACAGGTTCGCGGTGGTGACCTCCACGACGGCAACGCCGGCGGAATGGGGCTCGATGGGCACAAACAATGTATACAGCGTGACGCTCCACAATCTCGGCGCGAACTATATACATTATCAGGCGCGCGACTACGCAAACAATGTGAAGACAGGTTATTTCGGGCCCTTCACGCTTACGGACACTTCCGCGCCCAGTACCCCAGCCATAGCGGTAACGCCGGCGTATACGGACGGGACCTGGGCAAAAGGGGATCTGACGCTGACGGCATCGGGCTCGACGGACGACTTTACAGCAGGCGCAAGCCTTATCTATGAAGTCTCCGATGACGATACGGATTATTCGTCGGGCAACGTGCGGACGCTGGCCGGAGAGACTGGGACATTTACGGTTCACTTCAAGGTCAGCGATGTAAGCGGCAACAGCACGGTTGCATCCAAAACGGTCAAATTGGATAATACGGCGCCTTCAACGCCGGAGATATCAATGAGCACGTCTTCCGGTGATTATACGGGGGGAACATGGTCGGCGCAGAACGTTTCCGTCACGCTGTCCGGTGCTACGGATGCACACAGCGGTTTTGCGGGTTACCAGTATAAAATAGACGACGGAACCTGGCAGGACGGCAGCGCATACACATTCAACGTTTCGGGCGTTCACACGCTGCATTACCGCTCGGTCGATAACGCGGGGAACGTGTCCGCCGAAGGTTCAGAATTAATCAAGGTTGATCTTGAAGCGCCCGGCGAGCCCACCGTTGAGATTTCGCCCGGCTACACGACCGACTGGACGAACAAAACAGTGACATTGACGGCAAGCCTCTCGGACGACAACCTGACCGAAGGAGACAATATCATTTACGAAGTGTCCGAAGACGGCACGGCGTTCTCGGATGGCGACAGCCTGACGTTCAGCGACGAAGGAACGCACACCGGGTGGTTCAGGGTGACGGACGAGAGCGGCAACACGACCACCGTCAGCAGAACGGTTAAGATCGACAAGACGGCCCCCGCAAAGCCCGACATAGCCATGGTGTCCAGTGCCAAGGCTTATACCGAAGGCACCTGGGCCACAAGCAGCGTTGAGATCACTTTGAGCGGTTCAGCGGATGCGGCAAGCGGGCTTAACGGTTACCAATACAAAGTCGGTTCAGGTGAATGGAAAAACGGCAGCACCTATATGTTCAGCGCGTCGGGCGTGTATACGATTTATTACCGCGCCCTTGACGGCGCGGGCAACATATCGGAATCCGGCTCAAAGGTTGTTAAGGTGGACGTGGATGCGCCGAAGCCGTTCGCGATAACGGCAAGCTCAACAACGATCGATTCCATCAATATTTCAGCCTCAACGACCGATGCCGAGTCTGGGATGGCGGCATATCGCATATTCAATGGGACAAGCTGGTCCGACTGGAAGACGGCTGTGAACGAAACGCTGGGCGGTTACGCGCGCGGCCAGCTGGTGACGATTAAAGTGGAAGCGCTGGATACGGCGGGCAACGTGCGGTCCGCCGAGGTCACGCTGTCAACGATGCAAAACACAGCGCCCGTTTGTGCGGAAGATGCATTTACGATGAAGGAAGACGCTGCGAAAACGGCTCTCTCCGTGCTCTCAAACGACACGGACGCCGATACAGGCCGGGCGGACAGCGATGCCTTAAGTGTTACATCGGTATCGCCTCTCTCGAAGCTCACAGCCGGACGGCTCTCGCTGGAAGCCGGGGTCATCACCTTTACGCCAGCCTCGAATTTTAACGGCACCGTATCGTTTATGTATTCGGCGGCGGACAGCAAGGGCGCGGTGAGCACAGCGCCTGTAACAATCACCGTTACCGCGGTCAACGACGCGCCGACGGCCTCTGCCGACAGCGCATCGACCGACGAGGACAAAGAAGTGATGATCAACGTCCTCGCCAACGACAACGATGTGGACAGTTCGCTCTCGATCGGATCAGTCGGCAACGCGTCAAACGGGACGGTTGCGAAGGCTGGCAGCAGTCTGAAATATACGCCCGCCGCAAACTTTAACGGTTCCGATTCCTTTACATATACCGTCACGGACGGGCAGTACGACTCGACCGCGACCGTACAAATAACAGTAAAAAGCGTCAACGATGCGCCTTCAGCGTCTGCCGACAGTGCCGATACGTATTACATGCAGGCTGTATCGATAGACGCTCTTGCGAACGATTCGGATATTGACGGCGATAAGCTCAGCATCACCGCAGCCTCTGCCCCCGCGCATGGCAAGGCGGCGGTACAGAACAACAAACTCACGTATACTCCGGCCGATGGCTTTACCGGGACGGATACATTCTCATACACAATGACGGACGGGAAGGTCAAAGCGGATGCGGCTGTCACGGTGAAGGTTGCGTATCCGGAATTCGCCGGAGATAACACCGCCGTATTCAGCCCCGGCAACTCGAACCAGGGCTCCGGCAACGGTGAAAACACGGGGACGGGAGCCAATGACACCGGCGGCAGCACCACGGGCCTTGCCGACGGAGAGATGAGGATCGCATCTCAGCCCTCGGGCGGCACTGTGACCATGGCGGGCGGAAGCGCATACTATACGCCCGGCGCGGGAACCAGCGGTATCGATACATACCGGGTCATATTGGATACGGAAAACGGCCAGGTCGAATACCAGGTGATCACAAACACCAGCGCTGAAACGGGCGAGACGACGACACTCGGCTATGGCGTACCGCTGTCGGATGAAGGGTTTACATCCCAAGGAAACGAGATAAGAATACCTCTTGCGGAGTACCTCGGGGAGAATTTTGACGAGAATGCGCAGATAACAATAGACGGACAGCCTTTGAACGGCAACGTCAGAATTGAGAACGGATATCTCGTTTACAGTCCGTCCGAAGGTTTCAGCGGTCTCGACGCGGTTGTCTTCATAATCAGTGTGGGCGACGAGCAGGTGCCCTACGCCGCGACGTTCAATGTGGAAAGCGGCCAGCCGCTGGTTTCAATATGGTGTGTGATCGGCTGGGTAGTCGCTGCGGTGCTGCTCACACTCAACTACCTACGCCACAGGGATTATTTCCGCGAGAAAAAGGCAAGGACGATCCTCTACATTGTCATCAGCGTGCTCGCATGCCTGATACTTTGCTGGCTCAGAAACTATGTGGGGTACTATGTTTCGGCGGCAATTATGGCGGCATATATCGCCGCCGCATGGCTGTATACGGGTTATAAACAGAGGCGGTATAAATCCCGTAAAATAATACTGTAAAGATTAATACGGGTCTCCAAAGAGACAAAAGCCTTTTGGAATGTGCACCTAAGCGGAGCCGGGGCGGCAGAGTATTTTGCCGTCCGGCCCCGCGTTTTTATTTTCTTTCAACAGATGCCTGCCCCATGCAAAACATGCTGCTGACCTGATACTGTCCGGAAAAACAAGAGATCCATGAACGAATGTGCCTGTCGGAGCACCCGTTTGGCACAGTGAAATGGTACGACGGTGCCCATTATCTCTTATGCAAGGG
>JAEYLC010000043.1 GCA_023461435.1 Bacillota bacterium | reverse complement strand
GACCGCGCTCAATGTTCTTTTTCTCTCTGCGCTTTCTTACGACTTTCTTTGGCTTAGCCATTGACTATCCTCACTTTCTCTTTGCGCTCGCGGTCCGCTTCGGGCCTTTTCTTGTGCGCGCGTTCTGTTTGGAACTCTGTCCCCTTACCGGCAAACCCTTGCGGTGGCGGATGCCTCTGTAGCAGCCGATTTCCATTAAGCGCTTGATGCTTAAGGTCACATCGCGCCGCAGATCGCCTTCCACTTTGAGGTTTTTGTCGATATATTCTCTTAACTTGCTGACATCCGATTCGGACAAGTCCTTGATCCGGGTATCGGGGTCAACGCCTGTCGCCGCTAAAATATCACGGGATGTCTTGAGCCCGATACCGTAGATATAGGTCAGGCCGATTTCAACCCTTTTTTCCTTTGGCAGGTCAACACCTGATATACGTGCCACTTAATTACACCTCCGAAATTTGTTATATAGAAGCCATACGGATCGAAGATAACCCTTCGCAGCCGCTCCGTACAAACATTCATCCTTGTGTTTGTTTATGCTTGGGATTCACACAGATCACCATGACTTTGCCCTTGCGCTTGATGACCTTGCATTTTTCACAGATCGGTTTCACCGACGGTCTGACTTTCATTTCTATTTCCTCCTTTGATGTTAGCCCTTGCCGCGCCAAGTTATACGTCCACGCGTTAAATCATATGGCGATATTTCCACTGTCACTTTATCGCCGGGGAGTATACGGATGTAATGCATCCGCAGTTTTCCCGATATATGCGCCAAGACCTTGTGGCCGTTTTCCAGCTCAACTTCGAACACTGCGTTCGGGAAGGCTTCCGTCACTTTGCCTTCCATCTCAATGACGTCGCTTTTAGACAAATCGCTTCCCCCTTCTAAGCGTCACTGTCGCTCTTGCACGATCGTATCGCGCTACGTATCTCTGCATCAAATACTCTGGTGCCCCCTTTCAGCTTGCCCGCAATCCCGTCAAGCACACAGGGACTGAGCTTCAAGTGCTTAAGCTTTTTCTTCTTGGGATGATCCTTTGTTCTCAGGTCACCATCTGCAATATATACATAATTGCTGTCGATGATGTCTGTAATCACAAAATATCTGTCTTTATCGCGGCCGGCGGTCGATACGGCAACCCTTCCGATTTCCACGGGATACTCAACCATATCTTGCCCTCCTTTGCCTACATCTGAGTGAGGATCAAAGGCCCGTTGTCCGTCAGTGCCACCGTGTGCTCATAATGGGCGGACAAACTGCCGTCCTTGGTGCGCACCGTCCAGCCGTCCGGCATGGTCACTGTCTCCTTGGCCCCGTAGTTGATCATGGGCTCAATCGCGAGCACCATGCCCACCCGAAGCCTCGGGCCGCGGCCGACGCTCACAAAGTTCGGAACGTTAGGCTCCTCGTGCAGATCCCGTCCGATGCCATGCCCCACGAGCTCACGCACCACCGAGAATCCCGCATCCTCCGCCGTTTTTTGCACGGCGGCGGAAATGCTGACCAGATGGTCGCCGTCTTTGAAGGCATTCATACCGGCATAAAAGGCCTGCTCCGTCACGCTGACCAGCCTTGCGGCCTCAGCGCTGATCTGACCCACAGCGTATGTTTTGGCGCAATCGCTGTGAAAACCCTTGTATTTGGCGCCAAGATCAATACTGACAATGTCGCCGTCTTTGAGGACACGGTCGCCCGGTATGCCGTGCACGATCTCGTCGTTGACCGACGCGTTGATCGTCGCGGGATATCCGCTGTAACCAAGAAACGAAGGGACTGCGCCGCATTTTTCAATATGCCGTCTGACGATCTCGTCCAGGTGCTTTGTGGTCACACCGGGGCGGATCTCCTTGCCCACCAGTTCATGAGCCTCGCCTGCAATCTTGCCGGCATCGCGCATGAATTCAATTTCCCTGGAGGATTTGAGCGTGATCATCGTCTTTCCAGCACTTCCACGATCGTTTCGGTGATATCGTCGATACCGCCGCTGCCCACCACATCATGAAGGATGCCAAGGCCCGTGTAATACTCGATGAGCGGCTGCGTTTTGTCCTTGTAAACCGCTAAGCGCTGTTTGACGGTTTCCTCTTTGTCATCGTCGCGCACATACAGTTTGCCGCCGCACTTCGGGCATGTCTTCGGGTTCTCAAGCATTGATTCGTGGTAAGTGGCTCCGCAGTCGGAGCAGACGCGCCGTCCGCAGATCCGGTGGATCAGCTTGTCGTCCGGCACGTTGATATTGATCACCGCGTCGAGCTTCGCGAAGGTGCCGAGCGCCTCTGCCTGCTGCCTTGTACGCGGGAATCCGTCAAGCAGAAACCCGTCCTTTGCATCCGGCTTTGAAACGCGCTCTTTGACCATTCCGATAATTACCTCATCCGGAACAAGCTCGCCCGCATCGATATACGATTTGGCCTGCTTGCCAAGCGTCGTGCCGCTCTTGATCTCCTCGCGCAGCATATCGCCTGTGGATATATGGGGAATTTTATATTTTTCAGCTATACGAACCGCCTGTGTGCCTTTGCCGGCACCCGGAGGTCCTACAAACATCAGTCTCATAAGCCTACCTCTACTTTAAGAACCCTTTATAATGACGCATCATCATATGGGATTCAAGCTGCCGTGTTGTCTCGAGAGATACGCTGACCATGATGAGCAGGCTCGTCGCGCCAAACGGCGAAGAAAAGCCTGCGATCGCCATAAACACTGTGGGCACTGTGGCCACCAGCGCGAGGAATATCGCGCCGAACAGCGTCACGCGGACAAGTATCTTCTGTAAATGATCCGACGTCGGTTTTCCTGCGCGTATGCCGGGGATAAATCCGCCGTTCTGCTGGAGGTTCTTCGACACATCCACAGGATTGAATGTCACCTGCGAATAGAAGAATGTGAAGAAGAATATCAGCAGCGCAAACAACACGAGATAAAGCGGCTGGGTCGAACCCATCACGGCGCTATAAGAAGCCTGTGCTTCTTTGGACATAAAGCCCATGATCATGCCGGGGAACTGCACGAGCGTCATCGCGAAAATCAGCGGCATCACGCCGGACGAGTTGATCTTCATCGGAATATGCGTAGACTGTCCGCCGTATATCTTGCGCCCGATCACGCGTTTTGCATATTGCACCGGTATCCGGCGTTCGCCGAGATCGATGAACGTAATACCCGTCACGATCGCAAGAGCTCCGACAACCACGATGATGAGCGTGATGATCGACGTTGTCCCAAGCGCGATGTTGTTAACAAATTGCATCACAGCGCTGGGGAACCGCGACACGATGCTGACGAAGATCAGCAGCGAGATGCCGTTGCCCACGCCGTTTTCGGTGATGTGCTCACCGATCCACATGATCAGCGCCGTACCGGCCGTCAGGCATAGCACGATCGTGATATAGTTAAGGATCGCCGGCGTTCCCGTATTCAGAAACACATTCGGGCTGCTCGCATTCAGCGTGATCAGAATGCCAATCGCTTGAATAAGACCAAGCGCCACACCCACATACCGCGTGATCGACGCAATCTTTTTGCGGCCTTCCGGGCCTTCCTTGCTCATACGCTCCAGCGGCGGAATCGCCATTGTGAGCAGGTTCATGATGATAGAACCTGTGACATAGGGAATAATGCCCAAGGCAAACAGCGAAAGCTTAGCCAAACCGCCGCCTGCAAACAGGTCAATAAAATTGCCAAGCGTGCTGTTTGTAATAATCTTCGAAACCTCTGCGGCGTTGACACCCGGTGCCGGCACATGCGAACCGATTCTGTAGACGATCAACATCAAGATCGTATAGAGCATCTTCTTCCTGATATCCGGAACCTTCCATGCATTACGGAGCGTACTAAACATTATTCAATCACCTCTGCCGTTCCTCCGGCAGCGGCAATCTTTTCCGCAGCCGTTTGAGTGAACTTAGCCGCTTTGACGGTAAGTTTTTTGGTTATCTCTCCGTTGCCAAGCACTTTCAAGCCGTCATATGTCTTTTTGATGATTTTCTTGTTCTTCAAAAGCTCTGCCGTCACTTCCGTGCCGTCGTCAAGCACATTGAGCTCGCTCACGTTGACGGTCGCGTAAACTTTGGCAAATATATTCGTGAAGCCTCTCTTGGGGAGTCTTCTTGAAAGCGGCATCTGTCCGCCTTCGAAACCGGGGCGCACACCGCCGCCGCTTCTGGACCACTGGCCGCCCTGGCCGCGTGTCGACGTCTTACCGTGGCCGGAGCCAACGCCTCTGCCCACGCGTTTCCTTTTCTTTTTGGAGCCCGGAGCCGGCTTTAATTCATAGATATTCACAACTCTGCCTCCTTTTAAGCGTCAAGCACCTTAACAAGGTGCGTCACTTTATTGATCATTCCGCGAATGCAAGCGTTGTCATCATGCTCCGCGACTGAGTTCATCTTGCGAAGACCAAGAGCTTCCACTGTGGCCTTCTGATCCTTCGGGTAGCCGATCGGGCTTTTCACAAGCTGAACCTTAATCTTTGCCGCTTTCTTTGCCATGTTTCGTGGCCTCCTTATTTAAGCTGATCGACACTGATACCGCGAAGTCTTGCGTACTCCTCCGCCGTCTTAAGCGCCTTTAAGCCTTCGAGCGTGGCCTTCACACAGTTCACCGGCGTGTTGGACCCCTGAGACTTCGTCTTGATGTCCTTGACGCCCGCGAGTTCGAGCACCGCTCTGGCCGGTCCGCCCGCGATAACGCCGGTACCTTCGGACGCCGGGAACAACAGCACACGGCCTCTTCCGAATATGCCCACCGACTCGTGGGGGATCGTTGTTCCCACGATGGGAACCTGTATCAGGCTGCGTTTCGCCTTCTGCACAGCCTTGGAGATCGCGTCCGGAATTTCGGCCGCCTTACCAAGGCCCGCGCCAACGCGGCCCTTTTCATCACCGACGACGACCAGCGCCGTAAATCTGAAGTTACGGCCGCCCTTGACAACCTTGGCAACACGGTTGACATAGACGAGCTTTTCCTTGAACTCCTGCTCTTCTTCCCTCTTGAAGTTTTTGCGGCCGCCGCGCGGTGCGCCTTTATCGTTCTTTCTGTCGCCCTTTTGGAATGAATCGTTCCTCTGCACCAGACAAACCTCCTTTTAAAACTTGAGTCCGGCTTCTCTGGCGCCTTCTGCCAGCTGCTCAACTCTGCCCATATAGATATATCCGCCGCGGTCGAAAACAACCGAATCGATTCCGCGCGCGAGCGCCTTTTTGCCTATCGCCATGCCGACGGCCTTTGCCGCTTCCTTCTTGGTCTTTCCTTCGATATCTTTCTTCAAATCGCTGCTCAGTGTGGATGCGCTTACCAGCGTCACACCCTTCACATCATCGATGATCTGGGCATAAATGTGGCTCGTGCTGCGAAACACGTTGAGCCTCGGCCTCTGCGCCGTGCCGGAAATCTTGTTGCGTACCCTTAAGTGGCGGGCCTGCCTGATAGCGTTTTTATCAACCTTGTTAATCACTTTAAGCCACCTCTCTACATTCCGGTCTTGCCGACTTTGCGGAGCACTTCTTCGCCCTGATATCTGATGCCCTTGCCCTTGTACGGTTCGGGCGGACGGATATC
>JAEYLC010000042.1 GCA_023461435.1 Bacillota bacterium | reverse complement strand
GCGTTATAGCCTCTTAGCACTATGTGCCATATTCTTTTTTCAAGCTTCTTTCTTCAGCAGCTTCTTTCTTCAGCAGCTTCTTTCTCTGCGCCTTCAGGGTACGTTACTATCTGTTTGTTTCAAACTTTCTCTCCTTTATCATTTAATGGGGACAACGGCTTTGACGATGCTTTCAATCGCCTTTGTGGGGCTCGGGAGGTCGAAGCCCAAACTGTAAAGCATCAGTATAAAGAAGCTGACTGCAAGCACGGCGGCATAGAAAATATTTTCTTTTTTCTTGCGGTTTTTTCGGCGCGGGATGTAGTCGAAAAACACAATTCCAGTGAATAAGACAATCACAATACCGGCAATCATAACGGTTCACTCCTTTATTAAAGCCGAGTTAATAATGTTCACTTTCGCGATCACCTGAACCTCCAGCGTTTTAAAAATCGTGTCCCAGTCCTTGCTAAGCTTCGTCCATAGTGCATTATCCGATTTGTGGATCTGGCTGCCAAAGCCGAATATATCTGAACCGAATTTGGACTGTACGGTTTGGATGGTCTGCACCATCCTCTGCGCGAGTATTTTTGCAGCGTTTTTTTCGAGCTCTTTGATCTGCTGCTTATCCATCACGTCCAAAGAGACTTCGCATTCGTCCAAAAAAACATCTGTTTCGGGCGAGAGTTTCATTACAAGCCTCCCATCCTGGTAGGAAAACGAGCATTCTGTTTTGTTGTCACTGATCTCCAGCGACACATTGTCTTTGCCTTCACCACTGGCGGGGAAGGTCAGCAGACCGCCGTTCACCTTATTAACAGCGAACAGGAAGTACTTTGACTCATCCGGGCTTAAATATCCCACCAACCTTTGCCCTTTAAATATCGCCGTACCGCATATCTTCGGGAAGGTCCTGCCGCCGCTTTCCGTATTACAGATTGCGGGCAGCGTCAAATTAACGCCTTCGGATTCAAGCGTGTTATAGACTTCATAAAGCTGTTTATTTGATGTCGATAAGGTCACTTCGTTATCGTCTTCAATGTATTTGCTGACTTCAAATGCGATAATCGGCCCAATCAGCGTTTCGTTTTTTAAAATGTCTTGTGCCGTCTTCTCAGTGGAAATGACAATTTTTAATGTTTCACGTATTTCCGCATCGTGCAGCATCCAGTCGATAAGGCTTCTTAAATCCTGTTCACGTGCAAGTTCGTCGCTGATCACCACCAGCTGCGTATGGCCGAAATAGAGCTTTCCCACAATAGCCTTCTTGGCGTTTCTGCAGGCATCAAACAGCGTCGCGCCTTGGGATTCCAGCAGCTTGGCATTGATGCCCTCCACCTTGACATTTCCCGATAAATCAACGATTTGGAAAGAGACTTTATAAAGCCCGGTCTCCTTGTCTATATCAAAAGCGAATCCGGACACGATGGCCATTTCGCTGAGACTGCGGTAATTCCAGCAGCCGCCGCAAAGGGCCACAAGCAAGAGCATAACGCAGCACAACGCTCTTTTTATCATGTTGGATCACCGTCCGTCTTTGTACGGTTTTTGTTTTTTGTGAGACCCTTGGGGCGCAGCCGCATTTTCCACCACGGGGCACGGAATGCCGTATCCTTGACCTCCTGGAACCGTACATTGCCCGCGGCGGTGATCTGCGGTATCCCGAAGGAACGCAGATTGAGCAGATGAATGACAACCGCAATGATCGCCAGGACGAGGCCGTAAAAACCAAGCAGCGAACTGGCAATAAGAAATAAGTATCGAATATATATCACAGGACCGCTGAGCTTCGGCACCAGCAAATTTGTAATGCCGGTGAGCGCTACGATGATGATCATCGGCGCCGCCACCATCCTGGCTTCCACGGCGGACTGCCCGATGACAAGAGCCCCCACAATGCTGAGTGCCTGGCCGATGTTCGACGGCATTCTGACGCCCGTTTCACGAAGAATATCGAATACAATCAGCATCATAAACGCTTCGACGGAAGCGGGCAGCGGAACGCTCGACCGCTCGGCGGCGATATTGAGCAGCAGCTGCGTGGGCAGCATTTCGTGATGGTAGGCGACGATCGCGATATAAAGCCCCGGTACGATAAGGGTCAGAATGAATCCGAAAATACGCAGCATTCGGGAGAACGAAGCATAGTAGTAGTTCATGTAATAGTCTTCACTGCTCTGAAAATTCTCCACGAAAAGAAACGGCAGCGTCAGCACGGATGGGCTGCCGTCCACGACGAGCGCGATACGGCCTTCGAGCAAGCGCGAAATCACCGTATCCGGCCTTTCGGTATAACCGGTGGTGCGAAAAGGTGAAGACGGACCATCCCTGACCAGTTCGGATATATAGTTGCTGTCGAGAACAGTGTCGATATCGATCTTTGCAAGGCGTTTATAAAGCTCAGCCAGTATCTTTTCGTTCACGATGCCGTCCAAATAACAGATACAGGTTTGTGTTTTGGTGCGCTTGCCGATTGTATAGAATTTCATTTTCAGCTTGTTCGTTCGCACTCTGCGGCGCAGCAACGACAGGTTCGTCATCATTGCCTCGGTAAACCCCTCGCGCGGGCCGCTCAGTGTCCGTTCGTTCTCCGGCTCAGTGATGGCGCGCGAAGAATAGCTCTTGGTGCCGAGTATCAGCGCGTCCTTTTCATTTTCGGCAAACAGTACGGTACTGCCGCTGCTGACGGCTTCCACGACGCTTTGAACGCTGTCCGTCTGCTCAACATCGTCAATCTGAATCACCTTTTCCATAAAGGCTTGGATGATATTTTTCCCGCCCTCGGGCGGAGGAGACAATAGCAGCGGTTTGATAATGTTGTCGTTGATCCTGCTGTCGTCAGTCATACCCTGAGTGTAGATGATGCAGTAGCGTTGGGCGTCCGGCCCGGCGCTTTCGATATATTTCGTGACGATGATGTCAACGTCCTTAAACAGCTCTTTGATCAAAGCCACATTGGTTTCGAGTGATTTTGAAAAAGGAGTCTCTTCAAAATCCTGATTTATTTCTTTGACCGCTTCGTCAATGACAGCCTGCTTTTTTTTCGAGGATGAGCGAAACATGGCATTCTCCCTTATGTATCTTTGCTTATTTTTAATTGAATCATCAAAAATATACGCCGCTTCATGACACACGGGATTGTGACATCATCGAGGTTATCGAATATATATAGTTAGGGGGTGAGAAAAATGTGTTGTAACCGTTGGAATTGGGGCGGCGGCTGCGGCGGCTGGGGTGGCTGCGGCGGCTGGGGTGGCTGCGGCTGGGGTCGTGGCTGCGGCGGCTGGGGCGGCTGGCGTTGGTAACAGCGTCTCAGAGGCTCATTTTTTAAAGACCTGCGGTCTTTAAAGGCCCAAAAGGCTCGCCTTTATGGCGAGCCCTACATTCTTCACATTAAGGGTTCTCACCCTTCTTTTTTTGCTCTATGAAATATAACGGACCGAATTTTGGCGGGTGGCTTAAAAAACGTTCAGTCGTCTCTGTCTTTTTCCATGCGCGATATTGCAAAAGCAACGCAAAAAAGCCGCATACTGATTGCGAATGAGATTGAGATATTGGGCTCTTCGCCGAGAGGCTCATTTTGGAGCCCGATAAAAGCTGTGATTTTCTGCTGTGGCCGTTCTGCTTTTTTCTCGATATTATTATTTTCGTCGTTCCGCTCCATACAACACCTGCACTGTCATCGCTTGATATAATTTATGCAGGTTCAATTATCAAATATCACGCGCTGAAAAACGATGCGAAGCCGCTTAAGCCTCTCTCTGTTTTGTTTTGCAGACGTTCAAGATTTGCCGAGGCTCTCAGCGAATGAGCCGGAGCGGCTTTTGTATGCGGCACAGTGCAAAGGATACATTCATATAGTATAGGAAGACCAGTATGGTCTCAGACATTGAAGAAGGTGAAATAACATGAATCAATATGACCCGTCTATGACGCATATGAGCCTGTATCCGAGCGCCGCCCGAAGGCTTTCCAATACAACAAAAACCATACCGATGATGGACAGCATCACACCCCGCTGGTTTTTGGATTTTTTGCCGTGGATGAGCGTGGAAGCCGGTATTTACCGTGTGAACCGTATCAAACGGGCCCAGGAAATGCAAGATTCCGTGAATGAATACGGAGAGAAGATGATCGCAGCCAACCACAGGTCGATCAATGAAGACAGCATCAGCGAGACATACCCCGATTACGAAGACGAACCCAGAGAATACATGCTGAGCATGATCCAGACGATATTAAGGCTCAATACCAATGTGACGGATATTTTCAACAGTCCCATCGATCAGAAGCAGGAGCAAATGCGGCTGACGATTGAAACGATGAAGGAACGGCAGGAATGGGAGCTCATCAACAATATGGAGTTCGGTTTGTTAAACGCGGCTTCGCCCGATATGCGCGTGAAGGCAAGGCGCGGCTCGCCCATGCCGGACGATCTTGATGAGCTGCTCACAAAGGTATGGAAAAAGCCCGCGTTCTTTCTTGCGCACCCGCGCGCGATCGCGGCGTTCGGGCGTGAGTGTACACGGCGCGGCGTACCGCCGGTAGCCGTCAATATCTTTGGGTCTCCTTTTATCACGTGGCGCGGCGTGCCGATGGTGCCGTGCGACAAGCTGCTGGTGGGCAATCGTGCTTATACGAACGCGCAGGGGGGACGCACGAACATATTGCTGCTTCGCGTGGGTGAAAAGGAGCAGGGCGTGGTGGGCTTGCATCAGCCGGGCATTCCCGACGAGACGCACGTGCCCAGCCTTTCGATGAAGCTCGGCGGCATCGACAACCGGGGCATTGCCTCATATATTTTAAGCCTGTATTTCTCTATCGCTGTGCTCGCGGACGACGCTTTGGGCGTTCTCGAGAATGTCGAGGTGGGAAACTATTATGATTACAAATAATACGCCATGGTTTGGCCGAAATATGCAAACACAGACAGAACTTAAGGCGATGGCGAACCGGCTTTACCGCGGAGAAGCGGGGCAGCCCGAAATGCCGGCTGAGACGCCTTATTACTTCATTCGTCCGCGAATGGCGGCACATGATGCGGCTCCAAATGCGCCTTCTCATACGGCGCTTTTTGTGCGCGATGATTTTCCTATTTTAAAAAACAAGGTGAACGGCAAGCCGCTCGTGTGGCTCGATAACGCGGCCACGACGCAAAAGCCGCAGTGTGTGATCGACGCGGTGAGCCGGTATTATAGCGCGTGCAACTCAAATGTGCACCGCGGTGCGCATACGCTCGCGCAGCAGGCGACGCAGTGCTATGAGGAGGCGCGCGGCAAGGTGCGCGGTTTTATTGGCGCATCGTCAAACGAGGAGATCATATTCGTGCGCGGCGCGACCGAGGGAATCAATCTCGTGGCGGCGAGCTGGGGAATGGCCAATCTCATGCCGGGCGACGAGATCATATTGACCGAGATGGAGCATCACTCGAATATCGTGCCGTGGCAGCGCGTGGCCGAGAAGACGGGCGCGGTGCTAAAAGCGGCGCCGATGGATTCAAGAGGCGACTTAAAGCCGTTCGCGTTTGAGCAGCTTTTCACCCCGCGGACGAAGCTCGTGGCCGTGGCGCACGTGTCGAACGTGCTGGGGACGGTGAATCCGGTCCGGCAGCTCGCGGACATGGCTCACCGGCGCGGCGCGCTGATACTCGTGGACGGCGCGCAGTCCGCGCCGCACATGCCGATTAACATGCAGGAGATGGATGCGGATTTCTTCGTGTTTTCGGGGCATAAGGTGTACGCGCCGACGGGTATCGGCGTGCTGTACGGCAAAAAAGCGCTGCTCGAAGCGATGCCGCCGTATCAAAGCGGCGGGGGTATGATACAAAGCGTGAGCTTTGAGCAGGCGCAGTATCAGCCGCTGCCCGCGAAGTTTGAGGCGGGCACGGGCAATATCGCCGACGCGGTGGGGCTCGGGGCGGCGATCGATTATTTGAGCGAAGTGGGCATGGAGAGAATCGAGGCATTTGAGCGCACGCTCACACAATACATGATGGAAGGTCTTTCACGCGTACCGGGCCTTACGCTCATCGGCACTTCAATGAATAAAATGAGCGTTGCCACATTCGTGATGGACACGGCGGAGCCGGTGACGATCGCGCAGCAGCTTAACAACCATGGCATCGCGATACGCGCGGGGCATCACTGCGCGCAGCCCGCGCTCGCGCATTATGGCCTCACAAGCGCGTCGCGCGCGTCGCTCGGGCTTTACAACACGTATGAGGATATCGATGCGCTGGTCCGCGCGGTGCGCGAGCTGGCCGGTCGTTGACATAGAGGTAAAGAGGCGGCCAAGGGGTCGTCTCTTTGCTGTGCGCCAAGATCAGAAAAATAAATATTATATAAATATTGATTTCAATAAAATTAAAGTATATACTAAATAAAATTAAAGTGCCAGGGGTGAACAGCAATGGATCATGTTCCTGAGTGGATGGTTTCGCTCGATGAAGAGGATATATCCTTCGTGAAAAAATTCATACTGGCGTCTGGCTCACTCAAGGAAATCGCGGGTTTATATAATGTGACCTACCCGACCGTTCGGCTCCGACTGGACAGGCTCATACAAAAAATAAGCATCAGCGAGACGAGCGCGAGCGAGCCGTATATCGCGCTGATCAAGCGGATGGCGGTCAATGAAAAAATCGATTTTGATACGGCGAAAATTTTAATTTCAGAATATAAGAAGATCAACAGGGAGAAGACAGATGATTAATATTCCAAACGTCATCATTTCGGTGATGATCACGGTTGTGCTGGGCATTGCGGAAGTTTTACTGACGAAAAAGGACTGGCGGCTCGGGTTGATATTGCCGACGATGGCGGTGATTGCCGCTGTGTTCTTTGGTATTGAATTTTTATATTTGGCGGTCATACTTATGATCGTCTATGCCGTTACGCTCTATATCGGCAACAGACGCGGAAAGAAGCACAGGGAAATGGACAAAATGAACATTCAGGATTTGGAATAATTTACGGTGACTTTATTTGATCTCAAAAGAGGCTGCACAGGCAGCCTCCAGACTGTCGATAACCCCTATCAGGTCATTCCGAGCTTGCCGACTACGAAGTGGAATGGAATCCCATGAAAAGTGCTTTGCAGAAGGGGATTCTTCAGTCGCGTACGCTCCATCAGAATGACATAAGGAACTTTTTTGACAC
>JAEYLC010000041.1 GCA_023461435.1 Bacillota bacterium | reverse complement strand
GTGTCAAAAAAGTTCCTTATGTCATTCTGATGGAGCGTACGCGACTGAAGAATCCCCTTCTGCAAAGCACTTTTCATGGGATTCCATTCCACTTCGTAGTCGGCAAGCTCGGAATGACCTGATAGGGTTTATCGACAGTCTGTAAAAAACGTCGAAAGACGTTTTTTTGTGCTCATTTTTAGTGTCGATTATATATTTGGAAAATTTAGCTTGACAGAATATAATGTTTTGTTATAATGTTAACAAACGTTAGTACATATAGCAGGTGGTTTATGAACAGAAAGCAAGTTTTCGAGAAAATGATCGAAGAAGAAAAGGCCACAAAAAGAAAGCTCTTTTATTCCGCAGTTTATCTGTTTGCATCCAAAGGCTACGCCAATGTGGGCATACGCGAGCTATGCCGTTCCGTGAATGTGAAGGAGAGCGCTTTTTACAATCATTACAGCAGCAAAGAAGAACTGTTTCGCGTCATTCTCGGATTTTTTGAAGAACGAAACGAACAGGTTGTATTTACTGAGCAGGAAATTGACAGTGTTGTCAAGGCGGGCAGCGTACGCAATTTTTTCTTGGAGAATATGAAAAAATTCTCCGAACAGACTTCAGGCCCGATATATCATGCCATATTGCAAATCATTCTCACAGAAAGCTATGTCAATGAAGAAGCGGCAAAAATAGCAATGCACAATCTGTATTATTTTCGGCGAGGTTATACCGAAGAAGTGCTCCGCCGATTGATGGCCGAGGGACATATCAAAGAATGCAGCGTCAGCGATGTCACGGCGGCATATTACTATGCGCTCAAAGGGCTATTGGATGAATTCCTGCTGCTCGAAACGTGGGAGCAAGATACGGGGGCTGTTACAAATAAGATACTTTCTCTCATCGACTATTTTGTAAAATCTCTGGAAATATAGGAGGCCATAATGTCCGTCTATTACTTTTCAGGCACAGGGAATTCACTGGCTGTTGCGCGAAGATTAAGCGAAGCGCTTCATGAAAAGCTTATATGTATACCCGCCGTCATGAGCCAAGGGAGAATTGCCGGTGAAGGAGATTTGATCGGTATCGTCTATCCGGTTTATAACCACATCGTTCCCTTTATTATAAAAAGGTTCGTCGAGCGGCTTGACTTGCCCAAAGGGAAGTATGTTTTTGCGGCATGCACATACGGCGACAACCCTTGCGCGTCATTGGAGCTCCTCGATAAAATTATCAAAAAACAGGGAAGCTTTTTGTCTGCCGGTTTTGCGCTGAAGATGCCATATAACTATATCAGCCCCGCGTCGAGGTTTCGGAGCGTTTTCCGGCCGTTCGTGCTAAAGGAAAATACGCCTGATCAAACAGCAGGTCTGCTTGAAGATTGCGAAAATAAAATGGTCGAAATTATCAACACTGTCGGCAAAAGAGACAAGGCAGAAATTGATATTCGCTGTAAAGAGCTTGAGCACCTCATTGATTTTCTCAATCTGAGGAATACGCTGCAAAAGAATGTCTGGCTTAAAATCGCGGGATACAAGGAAAAGACAAAGCTTCCGTATATCGAATGCGTCACATTGATGGACCACGGTTTCTTCGTTGATGAAAAGTGCGCAGGATGCGGCACCTGCGAGAGAATCTGCCCGGTCGGCAATATCCGAATAATTCATGGCAGGCGCCGGAATGGCTGCATCGCTGCGAGCAATGCTTTGCCTGCCTTCAGTGGTGCCCAAAGCAGGCGGTTCAGTTTGGGGAGGGGACAAAAAACGGCCCGAGATATCACCATCCCCATGTTAAGGCGGAAGAAATGATCAATCATTATAAATATTTGGAGGGCTGATAGTTGAAAACGGAAAATACGAGGAAATTCATGATTGCGTCTATAATACTGATATTGCTCGCAATCGCTTTTGGAATCTGGCTGGCCATATCAGGCAAACCGTATGGCACGATGCTGTTTACGGTTCATAAGCTCGCCGGTTTCGCGGCTTTGGTTTGCTTGGGCATTTTTACTGTTCACTTGATTAAGTCAAAACAGGTGAAGAAGAACCTGACTGCTTTGGTTGTCACGGCAGCCGTTTCCCTGATCGCGCTGCTTGTCACGGGCGTGGTATTAAGTTTAGCGAATTCCCCGCTGCTGCTTATAAACCTGATCCATATTATCTGTACAGCAGCGGCTTTGATATCGGCTATTGCTTTGATGAATAAGTTTAATAAAAGAAATAGCACTTGATTTACTGAAATTGATAAAGACCGCCGGCAACAGAATCAGGCGGTCTTTTTTTTATTATGCGGGTCATAGACTAAATAGAGGTGATATTTATGACTCGGTATACCAAACTCCGGCAGATGGAAGTGGTCAACGTTTTAGACGGCGCGCGCCTCGGGTATTTATGCGATCTCGTGATCGACATGAGCTCAGGAAAAATCATTGGCATCGCTGTGCCGGGGCCATCGAGATTGTCGTTTTTATTCAGAGGACAAAAGGACACCGTGATTCCGTGGCAGAACATCCGCAAATTCGGCGAGGATGTGATACTTGTGGAGGTCGATGTCAATTCGATGCCGAGCTTTCAGGGCTGAAACCGCGCCCGGTATCATACGCCGCAATTGTAATTATCCAAGATTATGTTATAATAATAACAAAAGCTTGGGGGTTGTGGTATGAAATGCGTGTTTTGCGGATATCCGGAGAGCAAGGTTGTCGATTCAAGGCCGACTGAAGAAGGCAGCTCCATCAGGCGCCGCCGGGAATGCCTCTCGTGCAAGAAACGTTTTACCACATACGAGAAGATCGACAGCCTGCCGCTGCTCGTTGTGAAAAAGAACGGCGAAAGAGTTCCGTTTGATTCAGACAAAATCAAAATCGGTATTATCAAAGCCTGCGAAAAACGGCCCGTACCCGTGCAAGAAATCGAAGAACTCGTGTCCAACGTCGAAAAAAGCATATTCAACTCGCTCCGTCAGGAGATATCCTCCAAGGAAATCGGCGAGCTTGTGATGCGCGGCCTTAAGGACCTTGACGACGTGGCCTATGTCCGGTTTGCGTCCGTCTACAAGGAGTTTAAGGATGTGGATACGTTTATGAAAGAGCTGCAAAGATTGCTGGAAGAGAAATAACGAATGGAGCAGCCAAGAGAAGGAATGATACTCAGAGAAAGCAATGGCGTCAGGTTTTTAACGATACCGTCTTTTGAACGGGCAGGCGGCGTCATCTGCGCGTTTTCCACAAGAATCGGGGGCGTGAGCCCCAAACCCTTTGATACACTCAATTTCAGCCGAAAGCGTGAACAGAGCGACGAGAACTTTGAAGAAAATTTCCGCCGTTTTGCGAAAGCCGTGGGATTTGATGCGGATATTTCGGTGGGAATCAACTACGCCCACAGCGCGGAGGTTTACCGTGTCGGGCGAGAGGATATTGGAAAAGGAATATTTCGCGAGGCATTGCCGGAAATCTGCGACGGGCTTTATACCGATGAGCCCGGCATCCCGATACTCTCGTTTCATGCGGACTGTACGCCGCTGTTTTTTTATGATCCGGTGAAACGCGCCGCGGCTGTGTGCCATGCGGGGTGGCGCGGTGTGGCGGCGCATATGGCCGCCAATGCCGTCAATGCGCTGGTCGGCTTGGGCTGTAAAAAAGCAGACATTCTCGCGGCGGTCGGCCCGTGCATCAGCATCAAGAATTTTGAGGTGGGGGAAGAAGTCAGAGACGTGTTTGCCGGTACGTTCGGCGGTTCGGTGGTGCAGGAGCGGGGAGGCAGCCTTTATGTGGATCTTAATAAAGCGTGCCTTATCGATATGGCGGACGCCGGGATAGACCCCTCACAGGTGACGGACGCGGCGCTTTGCACATATGAGAATGAGGAACTGTTCTATTCGCACCGCAGAGACAAAGGAAAAACAGGCGCCATGGCCGCCATGATTTTGATAAAGGACTATTGATATGAACGAGAAAGTATTGATCGTTGACGATGAACTCAACATTTTAGAACTCCTCGATTTTAATCTGAAAAAAGAGGGCTATGAAGTGATGCGCGCCGACAGCGGGGAAAAGGCTGTGGCCTTGCTCGATCAGATCCGGCCCGATATCGTGCTGCTCGACCAGATGCTTCCGGGGCTTGACGGTCTCGGCGTGCTGAAAAAGATGCGCGCAAACGAATCGATGTCGGATATCCCCGTGATTATGGTGACGGCGCGTTCCGAGGAGATCGACAAAATCATCGGGCTTGAGCTCGGAGCGGATGATTACATTACGAAGCCGTTCAGCATGCGCGAGCTTCTGGCGCGCGTTAAGGCCTTGCTCCGGCGTACCAAACGGCCGGATACGCCGGTGCCTGTGATACTGAGCTTTAAGCAGCTCAAGGTCGATACGGTGGGCTACATCGCGAGCATCGGAGACAAAAAGCTGCTGCTCACGCTCAAGGAATTCGATCTGCTCGTGCTGCTGATGTCGAATACCTCTCAGGTGTTTACGCGCGACGCGATATTGAACAAGGTGTGGGGTTACGACTATTTCGGAGAAACGCGCACCGTCGATGTTCACATCACGAACCTAAGGCGCAAGCTGTTAGAATACGGAGACAATATCGAAACCGTCCGGGGCGTCGGTTACCGTTTTAATACGCAGAATGAACAGGATATTTAAAAAAGTTGCGCTTCGAATCACGGCGTTGTTTTTGATCGTGATCGCCGCCGCAAGTATTTTCACGGCAATAGAGCTCGATGATACGTACAAAAATGATACGCGCGACGCGCTCTTGAAAAATGCCAGGGTCATCGAGAGCATCATAAATAAAACGGGCGATTATCGCGAAACGCTGAGCAGCATCGATGAAATCAGGGATATGCGTATTACGCTGGTCGATTATGGCGGCGTGGTTGTTTTTGATACGCGCGCGGATGCGGGGACGCTCGAAAATCACGGGGATAGGCCGGAGATTATGACCGCAATGAAAGATGGGGTCGGATCAAATATCCGGTACAGCGATACGCTCCGGCAGGATATGATGTATCTGGCGCTGCGGTCGGACGGCCTTGACATGATTATCCGTGTCTCGCTGATGCTTGAAGGCGTCTCGTCTTATTCGGCGGAGCTTTGGATTCCGCTGATCATGGTGCTCGTCGTTGCGTTCCTGTTATGTCTTGGCATTGCGCTTTTCATTTCGAGGCGCATCACCAAACCGATCATCGAATTGCAGGAAGATATGGCGCGCATCGCGAAGGGTGAATACAGCGAGCTCGAGATCATTAAATCCGGCGACGAAATCGAAGAGCTGTCCCAGTCGCTCAACGACATGGCAGGGAAGCTGAAGAGAAATATATACGAAATCACGGAGAACAACTCGCGGCTCGAGGCGGTCTTCCGCGCCGTCCCGGGCGGCATCGTCGCCGTGGACAACGATCTTCATGTGATCATGGCCAATCCGGCGGCGCGCGGTATGTTTTCGATGTCGGCGGCGCCGGAGGGCAGGCATTTTCTGGAGGTGACACAGCACACCCAGCTCGAATCTGTCATCCGCGAAGCGGCAATGTCGCAGGGTGTGATCGAAAGAGAGATGACGGTCGTCAGGGGGCTTGAGGATATTACGCTGCAGGTCTTCGCGGTGTGCGTGTTCAGCGAAGGGCATGCATACGGTGTCATTTTGCTTGTTCAGGATATCACAAGGCTGAGAAAGCTCGAAACATTGCGCAGCGATTTCGCGGCTAATGTCTCGCATGAGCTCAAAACGCCGCTGACGGTGATCCGCGGCTTTACCGATACGCTCAAGGATTCTGCGATATCCAAAGAGGATGCTGACAGGTTCATCGATATTATTTCCATAGAATCCGAGCGCCTGTCGCGGCTGATTGACGACATACTGCTGCTTTCGGATATTGAAAACTCTTCGTATATACCCGCGTCGGTGACCGATCTGCGCGAGGGTGTGAACGAAGCGGTCGCGCTGCTCGATGCAAAGGCGAAGGGCAAAAAAATCGACGTCATTGTCAATTTGGATAAAAAAGCGGTCATGGCGGCTGCCGAGAAGGACAGAATCAAGCAGATGGCGATCAATTTGATAGACAACGCCATCAAATACACACCTTCGGGCGGCAGGGTCAGCGTGACGGTGATTCGCGAAGAGGGCTTTGGCATATTGCGTGTGGAAGATACGGGCATCGGTATTCCGCAGGGCAACATTCCGCGGCTGTTTGAGCGCTTTTACCGCGTTGATAAGAGCCGTTCACGTGCGCTTGGAGGCACGGGCCTCGGGCTTGCAATCGTCAAGCACATCGTCAAGCTGTTCGGCGGGCATATCACTGTCAGCAGCGAGGTTGGAAAAGGCAGCGTTTTCACCGTATCGCTTCCGCTGGAAAGAAATACGGAGCTCGGATAAAAATAATTATCCCATGCTTGCACATTTTTGTGAAATATGATAGGATAATTTTCGAAAGCAAGCTTGATTTACAGGAGAGTGGGAAAAACCCACTCTTTTCAATTGTTTAGCCCTG
>JAEYLC010000040.1 GCA_023461435.1 Bacillota bacterium | reverse complement strand
TAATATCACTATTAGACCACTTCAACAAAGTACACTTAGTTACGAATTGAACCGCCGTATACGGAAAACCGTACGTACGGTGGTGTGAGAGGGGCGAAACCTGATACGGTTAGCCCCTACTCGATTTCAAATCAGCATAAACGCCTTTTTATCGCAATGACAATACGATTTTAATGGAAGTGGTGCGGAAAATTCAGTGCTTAGGCAGAGTTAGACCGTTTTTTTGTGTTTGACGCGTCCTATGCCGCGGTGGTACAATACCAAGAATAACGCAGAGCACGGAGGGTATATCAATGAGGAATACTTTATATTGCGAAATTCTCGATATGCTGGAGCAGGACGCAAGGGCCAGCATAGAAGATATGGCCTTGATGACGGGTGCGTCGGCGGAGCAGATTAAAGAAGCCATTTCGAATCTGGAAGAGGAAAAGATCATCGTCAAATATACGGCGATTGTCAATAGAGAGAAAGTGGCTTCGGAGGAAGCCGAGGCACTGATCGAGGTAAAGGTTGTCCCCAAGCGCGGGCTTGGCTACGACGATCTCGCAGAGCGCATTTATGGTTTTACGGAGGTCAAATCCGTTTACCTGATGTCGGGCACATACGATCTTTCGGTGGTGGTGCGCGCGGACAGCATGAAGCAGATATCGCAGTTTGTGTTTGAAAAGCTCGCGGTGCTTGAAGGCGTTTCGAGCACGGTGACGCATTTTATTATGAGAAAATACAAAGAACAGGGTGTGATTCTCACTGCGAAAGAGCAGGAGGAAAGGCTGGTGATCTCGCCGTGACGATGGAACAGAAGATATCGACCGTGGTTAAAGATATGCCGCCGTCGGGCATTCGCAAGTTCTTTGACATCGCCAGCGAAATGAAGGACTGTATTTCGCTCGGCGTGGGGGAGCCGGATTTCGACACGCCGTGGAATATCCGTGAAAGCGCCATATACGCGATTGAGGCCGGACGGACGCATTACACCTCCAACCATGGAAGCACCGAGCTGCGCAAGGCCATACGCGATTATTTCGAAATGCGGTTTGGGCTGAGCTATGATATAGACCAGATCGTCGCCACTGTGGGCGCGAGCGAGGGCCTTGATCTCGCATTTCGTGCGCTTATGAACCCCGGAGACGAGGTGATTGTGCCCGCGCCGTCTTATGTGGCTTACATGCCCGGTGTGACGCTCGCAGGCGGCACGCCTGTGCCTATGATATTAACGGAAGAGGATGATTTTCGTATTACGCCGGAAAGCCTGCTAAACGCGATCACACCCAAATCGAAAGCGGTGATCGTGGCGTTTCCGAACAATCCGACCGGCGCGATTATGACAAAAGAGGATTATGAGAAAATCGCGGACATCATCATTGAGCACGATTTGATCGTGATTGCGGACGAGGTGTATGCGGAGCTGACATATGGCAAGCAGCATTACTCGATCGCACAGCTGCCGGGTATGCAGGAGCGTACCATCATTGTGAGCGGTTTCTCCAAAGCCTTTGCGATGACGGGTTTCCGGCTTGGGTACGCCGCGGGGCCAAAGCCGCTGATCGATGCCATGGTGAAAATCCATCAGTATTCGATGCTGTGCGCGTCGGCCATGAGCCAGGACGCCGGGGCCGAAGCGATGCGCTACGAATGCAGCCATGGCTTTGTGCAGGTGAAGCAGATGGTAGGCGAATACAACCGCCGCAGACGCTTGATGTACGCGTCGTTCAACGAAATGGGCTTAAAGTGCTTCGAACCGCTCGGCGCGTTCTACATTTTCCCCAACATCAGCTCAACGGGGCTCAAATCCGACGAGTTCTGCAAGCGGCTGCTGTTTGAGAAGAAGGTGGCTTGCGTGCCGGGTACCGCTTTCGGCGATACGATGGGCAATTTTATGCGCTGCTCATACGCCACATCGTTTGAGAACCTCAAGGAGGCGCTAGCCCGCATCAAGAGCTTTGTGGAAAATCTTAAATAACCAATTTGAAAACGGCTGACAAGGCCGTTTTTTTATACAGGCACGCATGGATATCAATCTGCGAGAAATAGCGCGTATTCAAAAAGTTTTTGATAATAATCAAACGGAGTGATCGAATTTCAAACACGGCAGATAAAAATAAAGCGATATAGACTTTGACCAACCTTGACTATAGTGTTATGATGCATATACAAACAAATGAGGAGGAACGGGACGATGACTTTTATACCTTACCAGGGACAATTGGTACCAGGGAGACTGTGGAAGGATATCTTTGACGGTGCAGCGTCCGGAATCAGAGCCAACGTGAAGGATGCGGCCGAAGCTTATATCGTTGAGGCGGAGTTGCCGGGCATAAAAAAAGAGGATGTTGCGCTGATCTGCGAGAAAGGCGTGCTCACGATCACCGCGAAAGCGGACGAGGCAAAGGACACCGAAGATGGTCGCTACATCCGCAAGGAGAGAACCGAGGGGGAGCTTATCAGGCGGTTCGCACTGAGCGATATCGATGAGGAAAACATCTCGGCCAGGCTCGAAAACGGCATACTCTATGTGACGCTGCCCAAGCAAAAGGCGCAGGAAAAACACATCAATATCGAATAAAGAGCAAAAGAAGAGCTGCGGATTCGCGGCTCTTTTTTTATGCCCAAAAGATAGAATGGTGAGCAAATGCAGATACTAATCAAAATGATTCAGGAGGCATATTTGAATGAATAAGCTTTTATACATCAGCGCCAATCCAAAGCCGGAGAACCTGTCGGCGAGCAAAACGGTGGCAAGAAAGCTGGTGAACCGCATTCTCGATGAATACAAAGAGATTGAGTTCGAGGAATTGGATTTGTATACCGATCATATACCGCAGCTCAAGCACAGCTATTTCGCGGGAAGAAGCGCGATCATCAGCGAGGAAGAACGCAAAAAGCTGCCGCCGGATGAGCAAAAGGAAGTCGAGAGAATCGTTGCTCTATGCGACCAGTTTTGCAGTGCCGATGTGTATGTGCTCGCGGCGCCGATGTGGAGCCTTTCTTTTCCTGCGCCCGTCAAGGAGTACATCGATTGTGTGATACAGGCGGGCAAGACGATCGAATTTGAAGACGACAGGCCAAAAGGGCTGCTGGACACCCATGCAAGGCTCTTTGTCTATGTGCAGTCTTCGGGCGCTCATATCCCGTGGATCGTGCGGCCTGCGCTCAACAAGGGGCTTAATTATGTACACGATGTGATGCGCTTTATCGGCATCAGCCGGTTTGAAGAGCTGCTGGTGGACGGCACGGGAACGACCGACTCGGAGCGCGAAGAAGCTGTGGAACGCGCGATAAAGAAAATGGATGACATGATACTGTCTTCGTGACTTCGGCTTATTTATTTTTTCCTTATACCCGATGCGCTGTTAAGATTTGTCTGCAAATATCGATATAATAAGTGGAGGTATCTCAATCTAGGAGTTTATTGGCAAGGAGGCCGAAAACATGAAAATTGATAGTTACAGCGTATCGCAAAGCAGTGCGCACAGTCTTGTGAAAGAGGAAAGCACGAGCGAGACATTTAACGCATGGATCGGAAATCCAGACAGCGGGGATGAACCTGCCTTTGCTGTTGACATCAACATGAAGAGGTTTCAATTCAACACGGAAAAGACATATCTGAGAGGCGATCTTGATTCGGTCAGGCAGCAGTCTTATGATTCGCGTATCAGGCTGCTCGAATCGCTCGTGTATGCGCTGACCGGAAAGCGGATCAAATTCAGGGATCCGGCTGAGGCGCTGACTCATGGTCAGGATCAAAACCTCAATATCACCGTGACAGGCAGCGGCGGTGCTCAGGGCAACTGGGGCCTCGCGTATGATTACCGGGAAGTCAGGTCGGAAAAGGAAAGCGTGAGCTTCAATTCCGGCGGCTATGTGAAAACAGCCGACGGGCGCACATTCGCGTTTGACATGTCGTTTGCGATGTCGCGTGAATACTACGAAGAATCAAGCATCAGCCTGCGGCTTGGCAACGCCAAGATGGACCCGCTCGTCGTGGTGATGAACGGCGGCGCGCCCACGCTGAGCGCCACAAAGCAGGCGTTCGACCTCGACGGGGACGGCAAAACCGAAAACATATCGTTCGCGACGGGCGGCAGCGGGTTTCTCGCGTTTGACAAGAACGGAGACGGCGTGATCAATAACGGCAACGAGCTGTTCGGGCCGTCGAGCGGCAACGGATTTTCGGAGCTGCGCGCGTTTGACAGTGACAACAACGGCTGGATCGACGAGGCGGACGAGGTTTACGGCAAGCTCTCGGTGCTGACCATGACGCAGGACGGTGAAAGAACGCTGTTCAAGCTCGGCGATGCGGGCATCGGCGCGATCTACTTACACGACGTCAGCACGCAGTTCGAGATAAAGGATATGGCGAATGAGTACGGCGAGATGAAAAGCAGCTCGATTTTCCTGAACGAAAACGGTACGGTCGGGACCATTCATCATATCGATCTTTCAATATAGGCAACACAGCATCACTTCATATACTGTCAGACGGCCTCCAAATGGCGGGGGCCTTATTTCTTTTGCCTTGAGTAGCAAAAGCATATATAATAACTGTCAGAAACAATGATATGAACGCGATCAGGGAGGCCCGAATGGCAAAGGAAAAGACGGCGTACGTCTGCAGTGAATGCGGTTATCAGTGCGCGAAATGGCTGGGGCAGTGCCCGGCGTGCAAGGAATGGAACACACTCGAGGAAATGATGGTTGCCGCGCCCGTCAAGGGTATTCAGAGCGCGCCGCTCGGTGAGCAGGCGGTGCTCTTAAAGGACGTGTCGATGGAAGACACCGCGCGCTGGTCCACCGGGTATTTGGAGCTCGACAGAGTGCTCGGCGCGGGCGTGGTGGAAGGCTCGGTGGTGCTCGCGGGCGGCGAGCCGGGCATCGGCAAATCCACGCTGTTTCTGCAGGTGGCGGATTCGCTTGCGCGCGGCGGCAAGCGCGTGCTGTACATATCGGGCGAGGAATCGTTGCGGCAGATCCGTCTGCGCGCGCAAAGGCTTGGCATCAAGAGTGATATCAAGCTGCTGGCCGAGACGGAGGTCAACAGCTGCGTCTCGCGCATACACGAAAACGCGCCGGATTTTGTGGTGGTGGATTCGATACAGACCATGTACTCATCGCGCCTCGGGCCCGCGGCGGGCAGCCTGAGCCAGATCAAGGAATGCGCCGCGCTTTTAACGCGCGAGGCCAAGACGAGCGGCACAGCCATATTCATCATCGGGCATGTCACCAAGGAGGGCGCGATCGCGGGGCCGCGCGTGGTGGAGCACATGGTCGATACCGTGCTGTATTTCGAGGGCGAGCGGCAGGGGACTTTTCGTATACTGCGCGCCGTGAAAAACCGCTTCGGGTCCACCAACGAGATCGGCGTTTTTGATATGCGCGACGACGGCATGCACGAGGTGGAGAACCCCTCGGGGCTGCTGCTCGGCGAGCGCGCGAAGGAGGCGTCCGGCTCGTGCGTGTATCCCGCGATTGAGGGCACACGGCCGGTGCTGCTCGAGCTGCAGGCGCTCGTGAGTCTCACATCGTTTCAGATGCCGCGCCGCATGGCGGCGGGGCTCGATTTCGGGCGCATGGCGCTGATGGTCGCCGTGCTCGAAAAGCGCATGGGCTTAAAGCTTTATAATCAGGACGTGTATCTCAATGTGGCGGGCGGCATGAAGCTCAATCAGCCCGCGGCAGACCTCGCGATGGCGGCCAGCATTGTCTCGAGCTTTCGCGACGCGCCGATCAGCGACGCGGTGGCGATGGGCGAGGTGGGCCTCACCGGCGAAGTGCGCGCCGTGGGGCAGGTCGAAAAGCGGCTGATGGAAAGCAGCAAGATGGGGTTTAAAAAGGCCGTGATTCCAAAATCCAATCTTGCCGGGCTTAAAATTCCGGACGGCATCGAGGTTTTCGGCGTGCGGCATGTGTTTGACGCGCTCGAGATACTGATATAGCCTTTCCTCATCCACCGGCGATTTCTTGATGACAGCGGGCCGCTTATTTTGCCATACAGGACGTTTTTCCCGTACATTCTTTAAGTAAACCCATATTCAACTATCAGCAATGTGAATAATCTGTTAAGCATGCCTTTTTGCACTGTTTACAAACATTATTCCTTGGTAAAATAGCTGAAAGATGATTTTCCGTAAAATAATTGATTTATTATAAATTTGGAGGGACAGGCTCGATGAGCAAGAAAAAGAAGTCGAAGAAAAGAATCGTGATTCTCGTGATCGTTCTTGTGATTGTGGCGCTCGGGGTATTCGGATATCTGCGCATGCGCGCGAACCAGGCGGAGCTGGCTAAAACCACATACGACATTGTTAATGTGACCAAGGGCACGATCGAGGTGAAGGTGAAGGGCGCGGGTACCGTGGAGCCGCTCGAGGATGAGACTGTGTATGCGGATGCGGCCAGCCAGGTAGCTGACGTGCTGCACGAAAACGGAGACACCGTGAGCGCGGGAGACGTGGTCGCGGTGCTCACAAGCGATGCGCTCGATTCGCAAAAGAGCAGCCTGGAGCAGCAGCTTGACGACGTGGATATGTCCATACTGACGGCGCGTTCCACGACGGGCAGCAAAAGCGTGATGTCGCCCGTGGAGGGTGTCGTCAAAGCCGTTTACGCCAAGGAAGGCGATACCGTGGACGCGGTTGTCGAGCGGGACGGCGCGCTGGCCGTCATCTGCCCGGACGATCTGATGAAGACGGAGGTGCTGTTCAAGGATAAGCCGGTTCCCGGGGATGCCGTGACGGTGACGGTGGGAACGGCAAGCGTGGACGGCGTGGTGCTGAGCGTATCGGGCGGCAAGGCGACCGTGCAGTTTGAGGACGACGGTTTTGCCATCGGTGACAGCACGGTGGTGGCGGACGCAAACGGCGCCGAGATCGGCAGCGGCACGGTGGACGTGGCGAATCCGGTGTATGTATCGGCGAAGGGCGGTACGGTGGACGATGTGCGCGTGGAAGCGGGCGACGATGTGTCGCGCGGCGGCAAGCTCATGACGCTCGAAGGAGAGATACTCTCGAGCACGCTCTATTCGCTGCTGGAGCAGCGCGAGAGCCTGCAGCAGGACCTCGATGACGTGACGGCCGATATCGATAATCTGAGCGTTCGTGCAGGCTCAGACGGCGTGGTGACGGGGCTTTCTCTGAAAAAGGGGCAGCCCGTTCAGCAGGGCGCGGCGCTGTTTACGGTACAGAACGCGGGCGCGGTCAAGATCGATGTCGAGATCGACGAGCTGGATATCGCGTCGATCGAAACGGGCGACGCAGCGACGGTGACGTTTGACGCGCTGCCTGACAAGACATATACGGCCAACATACTGAAGATCAATCCTGTCGGCACGGCGCAGAACAATGTGACAAAATACACCGTGACGCTGACGCTGGAGAACGCGCAGGATGTGCTGCTCGGCATGAGCGCGGATGTGCAGATCGTCTCTGAGCGCGCGCAGGATGTGCTGCTGATTCCCGTGGAAGCGATACAGACGATCAACGGCGAAAAGTTTGTGGTGTTTGAAGGCGACATCAACAAGGATCTCAATTATACGCCTGCGACGCACAAGGTGGTCACCGGCATCACGGACGGCGTGAACATCGAAGTGAAGGAAGGGCTCATTGAGGGAGACCGCGTGGCGGTGCCGCAGGTGAAGGAAGCGAGCCTGCAGGAGAGAATGTGGGGCGGCGGCATGAACCGTGATATGACCGGCGGTAATAACGGCGGCAGCAATAACAGCAGCGCCACTCCCGGCTCTTCGGCGGAATAATGAGGGCGCGGATATGATAGAACTGCGCAATGTGAAAAAAACATACCAAATGGGCGAATCGGAGGTGCACGCGCTCGACGACGTGTCGCTGAAGATCCATGACGGTGAGTTCGTCGCGGTGATCGGGCCTTCGGGCAGCGGCAAATCGACGCTGATGAACATCATCGGCTGTCTCGACCTCGCGGACGAGGGCGAGTACTGGCTCAACGACCAGCTCATAGACGAATATACCGAGCGCCAGCTCGGCGAAATCAGAAACAAGGAGATCGGGTTCATTTTTCAGCAGTTTAACCTTTTAAGCAAGCTCACGGCGTACGAGAATGTCGAACTGCCGCTGATTTATCAGGGGCTGCCGGTGTCCGAGCGCAAAAAGCGCGTGACCGATTCGCTTGCGAAGGTGGGGCTGTCAGACAGAATGAATCACAAGCCGACCGAGCTTTCGGGCGGCCAGCAGCAGCGTGTCGCAATCGCGCGGGCGCTTTCGACGCACCCGACGCTGATACTTGCCGACGAGCCGACGGGCAACCTCGATTCGCAGTCGGGACGCGAGATCATGGGCATGCTGATGAATCTGCACCGCGAGGGGCGCGGAATACTGCTGATCACGCACGACAACGATGTCGCGAAGCTTGCGAGCCGCAGGCTGCATATACGCGACGGACGCGTGGTTCAGGACGAGAGCGGAGGTGAGGCCGTATGAAGTTCTCTCAGGCTCTGAAAATGGCGTTTGTGGCTCTTAAGGGCAACAAGATGCGTTCGTTCCTCACAATGCTCGGCATCATCATCGGCGTGGTCGCCGTGACGCTGCTGATTTCTGTGGTGCAGGGCGCGACGGGCGAGATCACCGGACAGATCGAGAGCCTCGGGTCCAATCTGCTGCAGGTCTCGATGACGGGCCAGGAGCCCACCTACCTGACGATGACCGATTTAAACAGGCTCAAGGAAGACCCGTCCATATACGGCGTGACGGGGATCGTCTCGCGCACGGTCAATGTGACGGCGGGCGTGGAGGACGGCGACTATAAGGTGGAAGGCGCGGCCAGCAGCTACCAGCAGATCACGGGCCAGAAAATCGAGTATGGGCGGTTCATCTGCGATGTGGATGTGGAAGCGCACAGCTACAATGCCGTGGTGGGCACGGATGTGGCGGATGAGCTGTTTGGTACGAAGGACTGCATCGGCAACACATTTGAGATACAAGGCTACGATTTTACGGTTGTGGGGCTTTTAGAGCCGTCGGATACGATGCTTGCCAACAAGGATACGACGATCATCATTCCGCTGACGACGGCGCAGCGGCTGTTCACCGACAAGGAGTTTGACACGTTGTATGTGTCCGCGATGTCGCCCGACACGGTGGACGCGGCGGAGGACGCGACGGACGATTTTCTGACGCGTGAGCTCGGCAGCGACGAGGATTATATGATCATCAACCAGAGCGCGATCATCGACGTGATGAACGACGTGATGAGCGTGATGACGATTCTGCTCTCGGGCATCGCGGCGATATCGCTGCTGGTCGGCGGCATCGGCATTATGAATATCATGCTCGTCTCCGTGACGGAGCGCACGCGCGAGATCGGCATCAGAAAGGCCATCGGCGCGCAGCGCACGGACATCCTATCGCAGTTTCTCATTGAAGCGGTCGTGCTGTCCGTTTCGGGCGGCATCATCGGCATCGGCCTCAGTTATATCGGCCTGCAGGTGATCGGCACGGCAATGGGTATCGCAATGGGCATGTCGGCGGGAACCATCGCGCTTGCGCTCGGGTTCTCGGCGTTTGTGGGCGTGGTGTTCGGCATCTATCCCGCGAACAAAGCCGCGACATTAAAGCCGATCGACGCGTTGAGATACGAATAGGTGTTGGTTACTGTTAGCGTGAGCTGACTGAGGATTGATGTAATGTCTGGACGGTCTTAGCCGCAATCCTCCGTCACACTGCGTGTGCCACCTCCTTTCAAAAGGAGGCTAAGGGCACCTTTTCTCTGGTTTGTTTGAAGAAAAGAAGCAAAAAACTCATATAAGCCATACTGATTTTAGGTATGGCCTATTTTTTTGTTGACATTCTAACACTTGTTAGATAAAATGAGTCTAACAAGTGTTAGAGAGGGAAGCCATGGCTGAAGAAACAACAAAGCAAAGAATAATGGATGCCGCGCTTGATCTGTTTTCCAAAGACGGGTACACCGCCGTATCGATCCGGGATATATGCGGGCAGATCGGCATCAAAGAAAGCACCGTTTACTACCATTTTGAAAACAAGCGCGCGATATTTGAGGCGTTGTCGCTCAAGTTCCAAACGATCGCAACGGATATGATGGCCCGGCTCGACCGTGAGATGGCCGACATAGACGGTATCGATCAAAACGCGATGCAGGCCGTGTCGGATACCTTTTTTGAAGCGTATCTCATGGATGATTTCTGCAACCGGTTTTTGCGCGTGATGTCGCTTGAACAAATGGGTAACGAGGAAGTCCGGCGGATTTATATCAGGTGGATGTTTGATGAGCCGCTGCGGTTTCAAAGCAGGGTATTTGTCCGGCTGACGGGAATCGGTATCCTCACATCCGCGGACAGCGATTATCTCGCGGTCAAATATTATTCGCCGATTTATCTTTATACACAGCGCTATCTATTAAGCGGGACATTGACAGAGGGAAAGAAACGGGACTTTCGCGAGAAGGTGAACCGCCATATATTCAAATTCTTTATGGAAAGCGGAGTACAATAGCATGTCAAACATTATCGTGACGGGTGGCAATCAGGGAATAGGCTATTACATGGTTAAAAAGCTGCTGGAGGACGGGCACTCGGCAGCCGTGCTCGATATCGACGTTGCAAATTTAGCGCCGCTGAAGGAGAAGCACGGACCAAGGCTGCTGCCGCTCGTCTGCGATATGCGCGATGCGCAAAGCGTTGAAAAGAGCGTTGCCCAAATCGCGGATGCTTTTCAGACGGTTGATATTGCGGTTCACAACGCGTGCGTGTGCACGTTTGCGCCTGCAAGCGAAATTGCCGAGGATATCTACCGCGACGTGCTGGATGTGAATTACTTCGGTGCGCTGCGGCTCGCGAAGGCCGTGGCGCCTTATATGCAAAAGCAACGGCAGGGACGCGTGATTTTCACGAGCTCGGGCGTCGGCGTGATGGGCTTTGTCAATATCAGCCCGTACGCGTCGAGCAAAGGGGCGATCGAGAGCCTCGCGAAATGCCTAGGGATCGAGTACCGCAGCGACGGCATCACGTTTCATCTGTTTCATCCGCCGCTCACGCGCACGGCCTCGGCAGCGCCGCTGCCCGTGCCCAAGGAGTTCAAGGCAGACCCCGAAAAGGTGGGGCGGGGGCTTGCGAAGCACATCGGTTCGAAGCGGCTCATCATCTGCCACAGCTTTATGCAGAAGGTTCAGACGATGGGGTGTTATCTTTTCCCGGTCAAGATGGGGCGGCTCATGAGCAAGATGACAGCCGGATACGCGGCGGAGCAGGGGAAGGCTGCTGCTGATTAGGGTCATAAAAAATACGATATAAGCCATTGACTTTGACACCGTGTCGCCGTTTATACTTCAGTCAGGTAAGGAGTGAGGATATGCAAGGGATGACAATCAGCGAGGTTTCAAAACGATACCGGGTATCCACGCGCATGCTGCGCTATTACGAGCAGTTTGGGCTTATCGAGAGCTACCGGCGCGAGAACTATGCCTACCGTATGTACGATGAAGCGACGCTCATGCGCTTAAGGCAGATCGTGATACTGCGCAAGTTGAGGATACCGCTCAAGCAGATCAGAGTGATACTGCAAAAACCCGAGGCCGTGACGGCTGTTGAGGTGTTCAGACAGAACATAGCTGAAATTGATGAGCAGATCACGGCGCTGACCACAATCAAGAGCATACTCAGCCGCTTTCTTGACGAGCTTAAGCAAACGGCCCAAGTTTCTGTTCATAATCTGCTGACATCCGATGATGCTATACTGGCATCTATAGAATCACTGTCTTACGCGAATTTGAACAATTTGGAGGATAAGACAATGGACGATTTGAAGAAAGCGGATAAAAGTCTCTCCAGGCTCACGGATGTGCGTATTATCCGATTGCCGCCGTCGGCAGTGGCCTCGGCACATTTTATCGGAGATGAGCCGGAGGCCCATGTAAGCGAAATGATTGACAGCTTTGTAAGTGAAAATAACCTGTGTAAAATCAAGCCCGATCTGCGCAATTACGGGTTTAACCATCCTAACCCCAAGGACGACAGCGGTTATCACGGGTACGAAATGTGGGTAACGATACCCGAAGATATGGAGGTGCCGGAGCCTTTAACAAAGAAAAAGTTCGAGGGCGGGCTGTATGCTGTCCATATGATTCAAATGGGCAATTTCCATGAATGGGAGTGGTTGTTTGATTGGGTGTCAGATCATGAAAAATATACGTTTGCCGGTGACATGCACGATCAGGAGCATATGTGTGGCCTGCTTGAGGAGCAGCTTAATTATGTCAGCCACGTTATGCAAGGCCACACAGCGCCTGAGGATATGCAGCTCGATCTGCTGATGCCGATTAAGGAACGATAGACACGAAGAATGAAGCGCCCTGTCTTGTAGAGACAGGGCGCTTTTAGGATTTCCACAGTTTCTGTAACGGGATAGGGCATAAAACACGCCACAGCCTAAACCGTGAGCAGCTTGCTCATAAAATCGCGTGTGCGCTGCTGTGACGGATTCTTAAGCACCTGCGCGGGTGTTCCTTGCTCCACCACCACGCCGTCGTCCATAAACAGCACCTCGTTGGCCACCTCGCCCGCAAACCCCATCTCGTGCGTCACCACAACCATGGTCATATGCTCTTTCGCGAGCTGCTTCATCACAGCCAGCACCTCGCCGGTCAGCTCAGGGTCAAGGGCCGATGTCGGCTCGTCAAAACAGAGTATATCGGGCTTGAGCGCAAGCGCGCGCGCAATCGCGACGCGCTGCTGCTGCCCGCCGGACAGTTCGCACGGATAGCTTTTTTCCTTTTCGGAAAGCCCCACCTTGCGCAGCAGCTCGCGGCAGCTCAATTCAATCGCGTCTTTGTCCGCGTTCTCCTCTTGCAGGGGCGCCAGCATCAGGTTCTGCATCACCGAGAGATGCGGAAACAGATTGAAATCCTGAAACACCATGCCGAGACGCTTGCGCAGCGCGCGCTTTTTTACAGGCTCGGCGATATGCACCTTGCCGCCTTCCTCATGGAAAAGGTACTCGCCGTCGATCTCGAGGCTGCCGCCGTCCACGGTCTCGAGCAGATTGACGCAGCGCAGGAACGTGCTCTTACCGGAGCCGGACGGTCCGATGATCGCGATCACGTCGCCTTTATTCACCTCAAGGTCAACACCTTTTAATACCTCGAGCTTGCCGAATTTCTTTTTGATGTTTGTGGCTTTCAGCATATCTTATACCTACCTGTAATAAGCGAATTTGCGTTCTAGGACACTCAAAAGCTTTGTGAGCAGCCCCGTCATGATCAGATAGAATATCGCGGCGACGACGAACGGGATGATCGTGCTTTCGCGCATCACGACGATCTTGGCTTCCATCAAAAGCTCGTTGATCGCGATGGCATACACAAGCGCTGTGTCTTTCACCAGCGTGATAATTTCGTTGCCCATGGGCGGCAGTATGCGCTTAACCACCTGCGGCAGTATGATTTTCGTAAACGTTACTTTGCCCGAAAGGCCGAGCACATGCGCGGCTTCGTACTGCCCTTTGGGGATAGACTGTATGCCCCCGCGGTATATTTCCGCGAAATAGGCGGCATAGTTCAATAAAAATGCCAGCACAGCCGCAAACGTTCTGTCGAACTTGATGTGCAGCAGCAGCGGAACGCCAAAAAACATGAACAGCAGCTGAAGCATTAAAGGTGTTCCCCGGAAATAGAAGATATATGCTTTGGAAATTCCCCGGAGCACTATGTTTTTAGAGAGGCGCATCTGGCAAATAAGCAGCCCCAAGGGAAGAGCAAACAGCAGCGTCAGCGCCCATATTTCAAGCGTCACCAATGAACCGCTGAACATCTGCGTCAGCAGACTTCCCAATTTGTTGAAGTCCTGAAAAAATTCCATATGCAGCTCCCGTTAATGGTTTTGCAGACGCTTCTCCATAGAAAAACGTCTGCAAAATCAATAAAGGCAGATAGGCTTAGAAAGTCTGCCTAAACTTAACACCCATATCTGTCATGCTGAGGAGCGTAGCGACGAGACTACGAAAGTGGATCGCATCCCATGGTAAAACGCTTTAAACATGGGATTTCGCTCCACTGCGTAGTCAATCGCTAACGCTCACTCGAAATGACAATAGTAATTTTGCTAGCATCTGGAGGCAGACTTAAAATCCTGCCTGCTTAACGCCTCAATTAGCCGCCGATAACGATGTTTTCGCCAAACCATTTCTGAGAGATCTCAGCGGCTTTGCCGTCAGCGATCATCGCATTGAGGGTCTCCTGAATCTTGTCTCTGAAAGCCTGGTCTCCTGTTCTGAAGCCGATGCCGTACTGCTCATCGCCCAAGCTCTCATCGAGCACTCTGTAGGTATCAGCCGCGTTTTCCTGTGCAATGTGATACCGTCCGAAGATTTCGTCCACAACAACCGCGTCAATAGTCCCCTGTTTAAGCTCCATGAACGCTTCCACGTAATCGGGTGCCTGAATCAGGTCGGCAAACGTCGCTTTCACGTCGGGCTGCGCTTCGATAGCCGCGAGTCCGCTTGAATCAATCTGCGCCGCGACAACCTTGCCCGCGAGATCGGCGATTGTGTTGATATCCGAATCCGCAGCGACCACAATGATCTGGCGGTTGTTCATGTACGGGTCGGAGAACAGCATGTCCTTTTTATTGTCGTCGTTGATCGTCAGGCCGTTCCATATGACGTCGATGTTGCCGCCGCTGAGCTCCACCGATTTTGTGTCCCAATTGACCGGCTGGAGATTGAGCTCTAAGCCGAGGCGCGAAGCGACTTCTTTGGCCATATCGATGTCGAAACCGACAAAATCGCCGTTTTCATCTTTGAAGCCCATGGGCGGGAAAGCCTGATCGAAACCGAGAGTGAACGATCCCTTGTCTTCAATGGCCTGCCAGGACTGATCGGCAGCTTCCGACGTTTCAGCCGGTGCGGATTCCGAGGGCGATTCGGACGGTTCCTGCGAAACCGAAGGCGATTCGGATGCGGAAGTAGTAGCCGAAGGCGCGGGCGCAGCGCACGCCGCAAAGCTCAGGACCAGCATCAAAGCCAATACGGCTGTCAGTAACTTTTTCATTGGTTTTCCTCCTATAGATATAATAAAATTGTTGTACACAGCAAATTATAATTTAGCGCGCTAAAATAGTAAAGAGTTAATTAACTGAGAACCGCTGATTGAAGAAGATGCGGCAAGAACAAACCTGCGCGGGACACTTTTTAGTGCGGCGGCATCCGTGGTATAATGAACCAAAAAGCGCCGGAGGGTTTTTATGCAGTTAAAGCCCGGTGAAAGAATCGAAGATCTGCAAAACGGTTATATGATCATACAAAACCCGGAGTACTTCTCGTTTGGAACGGACGCGGTGCTGCTCGCAGATTTCGCGGACGTGTCGGCGGGGCAGCATGTGGTGGATTTCGGCACGGGCTGCGGCATCATCCCGCTGCTGATGTGCGCGCGGCGGCCCGATATCCATGTGACCGGTATCGAGATACAGCGCGAGATCGCGGACATGGCGCAAAGGAGCGTCGCGGTCAACAAGCTGCAGGACCGCATCAACATCATCTGCGGCGATTTGAAAGACGCAAGAAAATACGTGCCGCACGGCGTGGATGCGGTGGTGTGCAACCCACCGTATGAAAAGGCCGATGCGGGCAAGGATAACGGCAGCGAGCATGTGAGCATCGCCAAGCGCGAGATCAAGTGCACGCTCGACGACGCGGTGGGCGCGGCGGCGAAGCTGCTGCGCACGGGCGGCCGCATGTTCATGATTTACCGCGTCGAGCGGTTTGCGGAGCTGATGGACTGTATGCGGGCCAAAAGAATCGAGCCCAAGCGCATCCGTCTCGTGGCGCCGCAGATCGACAAAGCACCCAATTTCGCGCTTGTGGAAGGGCGCGCGGGCGCGCATACGGGCGTCAAGTTCGCGCCGACGCTCGCCGTCTATGAAAAGGACGGCACATACACGCAGGAGCTTAAGAAAATCTACCGCATCGGGGAGGAAAAACCTTGCTCTATATCGTCGCCACGCCCATAGGCAACCTGGAGGACATCACGCTGCGCGCGCTGCGCGTGCTCAAAGAAGCGGACACTATCGCGGCGGAAGACACGCGCCATACGCGGAAGCTGCTCACACACTATGATATCAAAACGCGGTGCGTGAGCTTTCATGAGCACAGCAGCGAGGAAAAGCGCGCGTTCATATTAAGCGAGCTCAAAGAGGGGCGCAATATCGCGCTCGTGTCGGACGCGGGCACTCCGCTCATATCCGACCCCGGCGCGGTGCTCGTGAGGGAAGCGGTCGAGATGGGGCTGCCCGTCACGTCGGTGCCGGGCCCGTGCGCGGCCGTGACCGCCGTGACGCTCTCGGGCATTGGCGGGCCGTTTTGCTTCCTCGGGTTCTTTTCCAAAAAAGCGGGGGAGCGCAAAAAGCAGATTGAGCAGCTAAAGGACCTCACAATGCCCGCCGTGATTTATGAAAGCCCTCACGCGCTGCACGAGACGCTCAGTGCCATGCTTGACCTGTTGGGGGAGCAACGGCACATCGTGGTCGCAAAAGAGCTCACAAAGCTTCATGAGCGCGTTTTCAGCGGAACGATCGATCAGGCTGTCCGTGAATTCAACGGCGACATCAAGGGCGAGTATGTGCTCGTTGTGGACGCAGCCGAAGAAGAACTGACAGACGAAATCAGCGACGGTGATATCGAAAAAGAGATCGCAAAGCTGCTCGCCTCCGGAATGACAAAAAAAGATGCCGCGAAAGCGGCATCCGAGAAATTTGGTATCAGTAAGAACAGAGCTTACCGATTGTCTTTGTAAGTTTTTTTGACTTACTTAAGGCCGAGCTTCGACATGCACTCGTTGCAAACCTTTGCGCCCTTGAATTCTGTGACGCCAGTGACGCTTTCACAGAAAATACAGGCGGGCTGGTATTTGCCAAGCACGATGTGGCTGTCGTCCACAAAGATCTCGATAGGATCTTTGATGTCGATTCCCATGACTCTTCTGAGTTCGATCGGCAGCACAATACGGCCAAGCGAGTCCACTTTTCTGACGATTCCTGTTGATTTCATTTTTTTCATCTCCCAATTGATTTAATATAATATATTTAGTGTTACAATATATCAAAATATAACAAATATAGCGTCCATATGTCAACCTTTTTGCAATAAAAATTACACCATTAATAAAACGTTCACAATTGAATATATATGATATAAGTATACATGATATAGCTATCGGAGTAAAGAAATGATCAATTATATATGGGCGTTTTTGATTGTTATCGGTACGGTGGTAGGGGTCGCGACAGGGCATGCGCAGGCTGTAGGAGACGCGGCGATTGAGGGGGCCAAAGAGGCGGGGCTGCTCTGCATCAGCCTCATCGGCGCGTACGCGCTGTGGCTCGGCATACTCAATGTCGCCAAGGAAGCGGGGCTTATTGAAGCGCTTGCCAAACGCATGCGCGGCGTGATCCGCTGGCTGTTTCCTCATGTGCCGCCGGACAGCGAAGCAAGCGGCTATATCACGCTCAACATCGTTGCGAATGTGCTCGGTATGGGCAATGCGGCCACGCCTTTTGGGCTCAAAGCGATGAAAGAACTGCAGGAATTGAATAAGAACAAAAATGTGGCGTCTGACGCGATGTGCATGCTGCTGATCATCAATGCGGCGTCTGTGCAGCTGCTGCCGCTGACGGTGATCGCGCTTCGGAGCGCGGCGGGCAGCGTCGCGCCCGCCGAGATCGTGCTGACGTCGCTGATAACGACCGCCTCGACCACAGCGTTGGCTGTGATCGTCGGGAAGATATGGCAGAGGATAAAGCGATGGAGTTGATGACAAGCATATCGGCGCTGTTTGTGCCGCTATTCATCGCGGCTATCGTGGTTTTTGGGCTTGCCAAAAAGGTACCCGTATATGAAGCGTTTATCCGCGGCGCGAAACAGGGATTGACAACGGTGATACGTATTTTGCCGTATGTGGTCGGCTTTATATTTGCGATTCAGATTTTTACCGCTTCGGGAAGCTTTGATTATATCGCGGCTGCTTTATCGCCGCTGCTCAAACCGATCGGTATTCCGCCCGAGGTATTGCCGCTCGCGCTGATGCGCCCGTTTTCGGGCAGCGCTTCCCTCGGCATGCTCACAACCATGCTCTCGCGCTACGGGCCGGACAGCTTTATCGGCCGGGTTTCCAGCACCATGATGGGATCGTCCGAAACGCTCTTTTACACCACGGCGCTCTATTTCGGAAGCGTGGGTATTAAGAAGACACGCTATACCATACCTGTGGCGCTTATTTCTGAGCTCGCGGGACTCTTGACCAGCGTGACGGTTTGCAAAATTTTTTTTGGATGATCAAAAAATAATCAACCGAAAAAGAAAAATAATCAACCGATTCTGTCGGAATATGCAGAAAAAGTGAATAGTCATGAATAATTTTAAAAAAAAACTTATGACGTTACAAAAAAATAAATATTAAATTTGTATGACATTTAGTAATATAAAGAATTACTGGATTGTTATGGCGTGATCATGGGCGCTTTCCCACTCATTCATCAGCGCTTCCACCGCTTCCTGCTGCCGTGCGTAGTCCTCCGAGAGCACGGCGATGCGCTCCGAATCCAGCGCTGTTGAATCGGCCAACTGCGCTTCAATTTCAGCGAGGCGCCGTTCGGCGTCTTCGATGCTGCTCTCAAGTTGAGCGATGCGCTTTTTTGCTTCCCGCGCAGACAACTCCTTTTCCTTTTCGGCCCTTTTCTGTTTTGCCGCAGCGGTTTTGGTGATGCCCGGGTCTTCGGCAGGCTGCGGCGCGTTCATTTTTTCGAGCGCGGCCAGATAATCGCTCCAGTTGCCGGCAAACGAAGACAGCGCGTTATCTTTGAGCTCGAGCACGCGTGTGGCGATCTTATTGATGAAATAGCGGTCGTGGCTCACAAAGAGCACGGTGCCGTCGAAGCTGCACAGCGCGTCTTCGAGCATTTCGCGGCTGTCCATATCGAGATGGTTCGTCGGCTCGTCGAGCAGCAGCAGATTGTCCTGCCCGAGCATCAGTTTTAACAGCGAGAGCCGCCCTTTCTCACCGCCCGAAAGCGCCGGGACCGGCTTGAAGACATCGTCTCCTAAGAACAGAAAAGACGCGAGAATGTTTCTGAGCTCGCCGTCAGACAGCCCCGGATAGTCGCCGCGCATCTCTTCGATCACGGTCAGCTTTGTATCAAGGTTCTCCTGCAGCTGATCGTAATACCCGGCGGATACGCCCGTACCGACTGAAACGCTTCCGTCCGTGGGAGACAGCCGGTCCGCCGCGATACGCAGCAGCGTGGTTTTACCGATACCGTTCGGGCCGACGAGCGCAGCGCGTTCGCCCTTGTAAAGATGCATATTGACGCCGCTGAACAGCGCAGAGAGGGAGTCCGGCCACTGAAGCGCGATATCCTCCATCACGAGCACATCGCTGCTACCGCGCGCGGAGGTGTTCAAACGCAGCGATATCTTTTCACGGTCGCCCTCGGGACGGTCCACCTTCTCCATTTTATTGAGCAGCGTTTCGCGCGCGTGCATCTTGATGAAGTTTTTGCCGCCGCCAGAGTTGCCCCAGGTTCTGTATTGCTCGATCACCTTTTTCTGGCGCGCGATTTCGCGCTGGTTATGCTCGTACGCTTTCTGCGCCAAACGGCGCTTCTCGTCGCGCTGCGCCACGAATGACGTGTAGTTGCCGATGTATATATCCGTCACGCCGCCGTGCAGGTCGGCAATGTGCGTGCATGTCTGGTCGAGAAACCAGCGGTCGTGCGAAACGATCAGCACAGCGCCCTGCCAAGCGCGAAGGTAGCCTTCAAGCCATGTGACCGCGTCGGTATCGAGATGGTTGGTCGGTTCGTCGAGCAGCAGGAGCTTCGGCTTTTCGAGCAGCAGCTTTGCGAGCATAAGCCGCGCGCGCTGGCCGCCCGAGAGCGTGCAGACCGCCCGGCCGTACACATCTTCGCCAAGGCCGAGGCCCTTTAATACACCGTTGATAGCGCTCTTGTAGCCGTAGCCGTCCGCCTCTTCAAACGCCTGCGTGACGCGTTCGTACTCGCGCGATATGCGCTGCCACGCGGCGTCGTCGCCCGAGGCGTCTTCCATTGCGTGCTCAAGCTCTCTAAGGCGGCTTTCGAGCGCAAAGGCATGAGAAAAAACGGCCAGCATCGTGTCCCAAACGGACTCCTGCGTACCTTCCGAAACCTCCTGACGCAAATACCCCGCGCCGCTGCCCAAACTGACCGTGCCCGAATCGGCGGGGATTTCGCCGCAGATAATGCGCAGCAGCGTAGTTTTGCCCGCACCGTTGGGGCCGACGAGCCCCATGCGCATCTCGTCGGTGAGCGTGAGCGTCACGCCGCTCAGCACCGATTCGGCGCTGAAGCTTTTGGCAATGTCTTTTAGCGAAAGAGCGATCATGAAATGTCCTCCCGAAAAACTCAAAGCCCATTATAAAGGATTTGCGCAAAAAAATAAAGCGGGCGAGGGATGGCATTTTGCAGCGATAGACCCCTGCCTGTGTCCCGAATGGGATATGTCGATTTGCTCTCTACTCCGAAGGGGCATGATTTTTTGTTTGTGTTTGTTATTCTATGTGGCATTATGTAGTGATCAACCCCTGTGTCGATCATTTTGAAAATGTTATTCCCGCAGAACGGATCGACACACCGCATACGGGTACAAACAGGGGAGATCTATAAAAAATGACTTATACAACATAAATGTAAGGGGCATGCCCCTTACGGACATAAAGCGGATCGACACGGGGGTCGATCGCTACAGAACTATACGTCAATATTTATTTGGTATAAAAAAGGCAGCCGCCGGAACCATGCCGTCAGCCGCCCTTATTACATGTTCAATCCTACAGCACCGCGAGCCCCTGTGCGCCGAGGTTCGGTATCTCTATGCGGTCGATCACCTGTATGCGCGACAGCCGCCCGTTCGCGCCGATGCTGAACACGGAAATCGAGCCCTGATTGCCGTTGAGCGCGTACAAATTCTGTCCGTCCCGGCTGACGCCGATATCGATAGGCACGCCCATCACGGTGCCGGACGGCGTGCTGCCGACGCTGTCCAAATAGCTGAGTTCCCCGTTTGCCCCAAGGCGGTACGCCGAGATCGTGCCGCTCCCGGCATTCGACGTGTACGCGAACGATCCGTTTGGCGTATGTGCGACCCAGCAGGTGGCCATCTGGCCGTTGCGCACCGAGCCGCTGATCACGCGCAGCATGCCGTTTGAGAACAGGGAATAAGACGTGAGCGCGTTGGCGCCCGCCTCGGCCACCAGCAGCAGCCCCGAAGGCAGAAAGACGGCGCCGAACGGCGCGGACCCGCTCGAATCGTTCACCATTGGCCCCGCGGCCGTGCCGTCGCGGTTAATGCGGTACACGCTGATGTGGTTGGTCGTGAGCTCGGTGACGGCCAGTTGGCTGCCGTCCGGGCTGAAAACCACGCACGCGGGCTGGGCGGTTTGGGTGCTGAGCAGGCGCGACGACGCCATGATACCGGCCAGCCGCCCTTCGCGGCTCACGTAATAGCCCGAGATATTGGAAGCAAAGCCGTTGGCCGGGCCGCCCACGTTCGCCACGTACAGCACATCGCGGTGAACACCGAGGCAGTTGGGCTGCAGACCGCCCGAGAGAACGGTATCCACGAGCGCCAGAGTACCGTCTTCGGCGACCTTAAAGCTCGAAATGCTGTGGCTGCCCGCATTGACCGCAAACAGCAGATTTCTGTCGCCCGAAAGCACGAGCGACCCTTGGGACGCGAGCGTATCGACGCCGTCGTCGGGCGTGGCGTCGGAGACCTCGTGAGTGCCGGTCCCTTGGCCGCGTGTGCTGTAAAGATTCATCAGCGAGAGTGTGCCGTCGCCTTTTCTGCGGAACGCGGCGACCGCGTTGTTTTCGCTCGAATTCGTCATAATGTAAACCATCCCCGAGGGACGGCTGGTATTTCTTGCAGGCATAGCTATGCTTCTCCTCATAGATTCACTTGGTACAAAATATGTGACAGGCTCGCTGCGTGTGCATGCCTCGCAATGCAATATCCGCAGGGATTTGGCTATAAATATAGAATTAATGATGTGAAGCAGACTGAAAGGGAGTAAACAAAGTGAGGCGGCTATGATCATCAGCGCAAGCAGACGTACGGATATCCCATCATACTATACCGACTGGTTTTTCAGCCGGATCAGGGAAGGGTCTGTGTATGTCCGCAATCCCGTGAGTTTTCATCGCATCAGCAAAGTCTCGTTAAGCCCGGATGTTGTGGACGGCATCGTTTTTTGGACGAAGAACCCGGCGCCGATGCTTGAAAGGCTCGACGGGCTCAAAGACTATCCGTATTACTTTCAATATACGCTGACCTCGTACGCAAGCGATGTGGAGGCAGGGCTGCCGTCCAAAAGCGATGAGCTGATTCCCGCGTTTCAGAGGCTGGCCGATCAAATCGGCCCCGAGCGCGTGATATGGCGGTACGACCCGATACTGATCAACGCAAAATACACGAAAGACTATCATATTGAGTCCTTCGAAAAGCTGGCGCGAAGGCTGCGGGGCTGCACCGAGAAGTGCACGATCAGCTTCATAGATATGTACCGAAATACGATGAAAAACGCAAAAGACATGGAGTTCGCGGAGGTTTCGGAACGATCTCAGTATGAACTGGCCAAAGCTTTGGCGGACATCGCACATGGCTGCGGGCTCAAGCTGGAGGCCTGCGCTGAGCCGTTTGACTTCAGTCAATACGGGATTGGGCGCGCGCGCTGCATTGATGACAGGCTGATCGAGCGGATATCGGGGGTTCCCCTGAAGATAGAGAAGGACAGGAGCCAGCGCCTTGAGTGCGGCTGTGTGAGCAGCGTCGATATCGGCATGTACAACACGTGCAAAAACGGCTGCAGGTACTGCTACGCGAATTACAACGAGCGGGCTGTGGAAAGCAACTGGCGGGCGCATGATGCCAGCTCTCCGCTGATTTCGGGGCAGGCCCACGGTGATGATGTGATCACCGAAAGAAAAGTGGTTTCTAACAGGGATAGCCAGCTCAGCTTCTTTGACGGCAAGGATTGAATTGTGGTAAATGAAAGCATAAAAGCCAATAGGCAATTTTACCAATGTTTGATAGAATAGCTTCAAAAAATACGGAAATTTTTTCGGAGGGTTAATGCTTTGGACGAAGAGCTGAAAATCAAAATGAGCGCATTGACACTGGACTGCAAAGACCCGCTTGAATTGGCGAAATTCTATGCGGCGCTGCTCAAGTGGGAAATACCGTTCTATGATGAAGACTATGCGATCGTGGGTGCCCCCGGGGCAAATCAGGGCGAGTATCCGGGTATCACGTTTCAGCGGAACCCTGAGTATATACCGCCAGTGTGGCCGGAGGAGCCTGAAGCGCAGCAGCAAATGGCGCATATCGATTTCGCGGTGAATGATTTGGAAAAAGCGGTTAAATACGCAGTTCAATGCGGGGCAACAATTGCAGGTCAACAATTTTCTGACAGGTGGACGGTTATGTTCGACCCCGCCGGGCATTCTTTTTGCTTGTGTGATATGAAACAAGTTTTTGAGAGTCCGCATTTTGCGCTGCTATAGACAGTGACGGGGCTGAATAACTGAGCACAATGGATACAATTTTTTATATGGATTAACCTTCAGTTTTCCATATAATCGCCTACACAAAAGAAGATGCCCTGCGACATCTTCTCCCGTTTTCCATCTCCCTATTCTTCTATCTGTACATTGAGTTGCGCCGTCTCTCCGTTCGCGTTCGTCACCGAAATCACATCGCTGCCTGCGCCCGACGCCTGAAACACCGGCAGCGGCGCGTCCGCCTCGAGCGCGCTTAATAGCCCGCACACGCTTTTAACCTCGGGCAAGCCGCTATCATCGCCGCCTGTCAGCAGTATCTGCTCACCCACATGCAGGTGCAGCGTGTCAACCGGCAGCACGATGCTGCCGGCCGGCGAAACGCCATAAGGCACGATATACGTGATCACCGTCTCGGGCTCAGTGTCCTTCATATCGGCGCGCCGCTGGCGCTGCTCTATGAGCACGCCGTCCCGCACCTCCACCGCACCGCACGGCACATAATCCTGAGACCGCCAGATGATCGCGAGGTCGCCCTCAAGGCTTAGCAGCCGGTAATGCAGATAATCCTTTTCGCTGTCGCCCGACGCCACGAGCAGCATGCTGCGGCTCGTGCCCGGCAGGTTCATTGTCGCCACAGGATAGAGCTTGTCGCACTCGGAAAACAGCCCGCTGTAAACCATTTGCGAGGCGCCGTCCCCCTCGATCTGCCAGAGCATCATCATGAAGCCCGTGTCCTCTTTTTTGGGCATACTCACCGGCACGAAGCTGACCTCATATTCGCGGCTCGTATCGTCGAGCGCCACGGTCTGGTGCGAGAGCCTCTGCTCCTGCCTGACGGCGGCCGGGGGAACGGTCAGCACGATAACGGCAACCGCAGCTGCGGCAAGCACGCCCGTTGCGGCGAGAGCCGCCTTCCAGCGCAGCCGGTGTCTGCGCGTCGGTGCCACCGCTTCGTTCACGATGCGCCTGTGCCACGTTTGCAGCCCCGAAAAGAACCGCTTCGATTCAGTTTTTCCTTTCGCCAGCAGCTGGTCGAGCTCGTGGTCGTTCACGGCTTTTCCTCCGAAAACGCGGTGCGCAGCAACTCCCGCGCGCGCGTGAGCCGGGTGCGGACGGTGGCCTCCTTGAGGCCCAGCGTCCGCGCGATCTCCGGCGTAGGCATGTCGTCAAAATAGTAAAGCGATATCACGGTGCGGTATTTTTCGGGCAGCTCCATCACCGCCGAAAACACCTCGCCGCCCTGCTTTTGCTCATAGTCCTGCGCCTGCTCTTTTTCCTCCGCGCTGCGAAGCGGGAGCATGTGCCGGAAATAAGCGGAGGTTTTCATATCGCGGCAAAGGTTTACCGTGATTCTGTAAAGCCATGTGTAATACGAGCTCTCGTTGCGGAACTTGTCAAGATTTTTGTATGCCCGGCAAAAAACCTCCTGCGAAATATCCTCCGCGAGATACCTGTCGCGCAGGTGATAGTAGGCAAGCCTCACCACCTGCGGGCCGAACCGCCTCACAAGGTAATCGAGTGTTTCTTCCGCATTGCATGCCGTTTTGATTTTTTCCGGTTGCAGTACCATCTTAAAAACGCCTTCTTTAACGTTGATTATTCTACTAATCCGCGCGAATCTCCTGCCGCATAAAGACAACATAGGAAACCGCGAAGCAAACGAGCGTGAACGCGAGCAACCCTGTCAGATGCGGCCATACGAGCAGCAGGCTTTGCCCAAACGGCAAAGGCCCGGTCACCGCGCCTGAGAGCTGTGCGGATAAAACGAGCTCGGTTGTGCGCACATTGGGGTCGAGTATCGTCGAGACCGACTCGTTATAAAGTGTCGTCGGCGATATCCTGTTGATCGTCATATTGCACTTGTAGTTGGCGATCTGCGCGTCCACCGCGGAATCCGCCGTGGCCGGGAACAGCGCGTTCGCAATAAGCCCCGCGAGCAGGCTTAAGAATATCGCGAAGAACAGCCACACCGCGATGCTTGTCAGCGCCGATGTGGCCGAATGCCGGAACACGAGCGAGAACAGCATCGATATGCCGAGCCAGAACGAGATGTACACTGTCGTGAAGAACAGGAACACGATAATGCGCCCGAGCTCTTCGGCAAGCGGCGCGATGCCCGTCACGAGTATGCCGATGCCGCTGATGATGAACCCGAGCGCGAACACCATGATCCCGATCACCGTGACGCCCGCGAGAAACTTGCCGTTGATCACCGCGTCGCGGTAAATCGGCTGGGCGAGCAGGCGGCTTAATGTGCGGTGGGAGCGTTCGCCGTTGATCGCGTCGAACCCGAGCGCAAGCCCGACAATGGGCCCAAGCAGCGACATGAACGTGACAAACGAGAGCATCGTGTCGCCGCTGCTCGTGAATAGCTTTAAGAAAATGAAACTCGAATCGCCCGAGTCGATCGCGCTTTGTATGCCCTGTGTCGCGCTGTAAACGCTCGCGAGGCCGACGACTGCCACGAGAATGAGCAGTATCAAAAAGCGTTTGCTGCGAAAATAGTCCCGCAGCTCCTTAAAATACAGCGCTTTCAAACCGGTACGCCGGAAACGGCGTTGTTCTTCCGTTTTGGCTGCCGGAACAGCGATGGCGTTTGCCTGCATTTAAATCACTCCTTCCTTGGCAAAATAGCGCCTGTAGATGTCGTCAAGATCGCCGCCGCGCTGCTTTAAATGCAGCAGCGAAAACCCGTTTTTCAGCGCCTCATCCGCGAGGCGGCTGCGCACGTCTTTTTTTGCTTTGACGATGTACACATCGTGGTCGCGCGTCACATCGCTGACCTCCGGGACGCTGAGCAATATTTTGACAAGCTTTTCGTTATCGGGGCTCGCGGCAAATTCGATGGACATGTCTTCGCCGCTCACAGTATCGCGCAGCGTCGCGATATCGCCGCAGGCCACGAGGCTGCCCTTGACGAATATGCCCACCCGGTCGCAGATCTGCTGCACCTGATACAGCTGATGCGACGAGATCAGCACGGTGCGGCCGTCCTCGTGCGCGAGCTCGCCGATCAGATCGAGCAGCTCATGCATGCCCTCGGGGTCGATGCCGAGCGTGGGCTCGTCGAGTATCACCACGCGCGGGTCTTTCATCAGCACATCCGCGATGCCGAGCCGTTGACGCATGCCGCGCGAGTAGGTGCGCACCTTTTTGTCGGCGGCATAGGCCATGCCGGTGCGTTTTAAGAGCTTGTCGATGCGCTCCTCCGTTTCCGCGGCGGGAAGCGCGTTGAGCTCACCCACAAACCGCAGGTTTTCGCGGCCCGTCATGTCGTTGTAAAACGCGACGTTATCGGGCAAATAGCCGACGATGCGCTTGACCGCGATCGGATTGCGCGTGCAGTCGTGCCCGTCGATCACGGCTTTGCCGCCGGACGGCTCCGTGAGCCCCAGCAGCATCAGAATCGTGGTCGTTTTGCCCGCGCCGTTGGGCCCCAGCAGACCGAACACCTCGCCTTTCTCGATCTGCAGATTCAAACGGTCAACGGCGGCCAGACTCCCATATTTCTTGGTCAGGTTCTCCGTTTTTATTAGGCCCATAATTATCGTCTCCCGAATTTTCTGAACAGGAACACGAGTCCTGCGATCAGGGCGAGTATGATGATCACGCCGACGATGCCCCAGACCGTCGAGGTTTTCACAGCCACGCGGAAGTCGGCCTGGCTGCTGGTTTCGTTGGTCTTGGCGGACGTCGAGACGACGTAATCGCCCGCGATGGCGTCCGAAGACGCCTTGATATGCGCGATGACCTGCTTTGTCTCACCGGCTGCGAGCACATCGATCGATTTTTCGTCGAACGTGACCGACCAGTCGGTGGGCGCCGTGGCGGTGAGCACGATGTTGTCAAGATCGGCGCTGCCCGTGTTGGCCACGCTGAGCGTCACATCGCTTGTCTGTCCCGCGTGCGCGTCCGCGCTTAACAGGCCCGTCGGCGTGGACAGCGTCATGCTGTATGTGCCGGTGATGACCACGGTCAAGTCGGTCTTGAGCGTTTCATTGGCAGACACGGCAGAGCAGGAGATCTTGTATTCGCCGGCCGTCACGTTCTGCGGCGGGGTTAAATTCAAAGTGAGGTTTTGCGTGCTGCCCGGGTCAAGGCTCAGGCTCGCGATCTGTTTGCTGGCCGCCATGAACGACGATTGCCAGCCTTCGGGCGCGGACGCGCTGAGGCTGTAAGACTGCGCTTCGGCGCTGTTGTTCACCAAATCAACGGGGAATGAGAAGTCGGCAGAGCTGGGGCCCTGAAGCGTGGGATACTGAGAGGATAACTTGCCCTGTGTGATTTCCTGTCTCGTCACGTTGAGCTCAAGCTCAAATGTATCGGTTGCGCCGCTGTCCGCCGTTGCGAGCAGATCGATCTTATACGCGCCTTCAGCCGTATCGGCGGGCACGGACGCGGTGAAGCTGACGTTCACGCTGTCGCCGCCGTCCACATACACGCGCGTGATCGGGCTGCTGTTGCCCACAAATTTGCCAGCCCAGCCGTCGGGGATCGACGCGACGGACAGGCCGATATTCTGCGCTTCGGCGCTGTCGTTTGCCACTGCGACCGTAAAGGTGACGTCTTTGCCCGCGTTGACCGAAAGCCCGGGGAATGTGGTGCTGAGGTTAAGGCCTCCGTCCGCGCGCGCCACGGTGGGCATTGCGGTAAACACGAGAGCCGCCATACAGGAGAGGACACAAAGAAAAATAGTTGCCTGTTTGATTCGTTTTGCCATATGCATAGCTGAAAAATCCTCCTTCGTCTATGTTTTATTTCCATAGACTTAGACGACGCGCCCAAATCAAACGCTACAACAATATTAAGAATAAATTGTTAAAAAAAATCGGATAAAAAATGAAGGGAAGAGTCAGCTTTTCACAACGGGCACCCACAGCTCGCAGTCGCCGTCCGTGAGCCCCGGATAATATTCAAAATAGCAGCCGTGCGCGTCGTCGGGAGCAAATCCGGATTCCGGTATCGCGGTGTAGAAGAATTCCGTCCACGCGTCAACAAGGCTTTTCCCCGCCGGAATTTTCGTGACGGCATATTCCGCCGCCGGAATGACCTTGAGCGTTGCGCCCTCGGGAACACGGATGCTTTTATCCACGGCGAGGCCGAGAAGATAAAAAAAGCTTTTGTGCCCCTGCGTATACCACTCAACGCCATAGAAACCCGGCTGCGCGCCTTTTAAGGCCAGCAAAACGTTTTCCTTGCCCGTATCAAAAAAATCGCCGAACAGCTTTTGAATATCCTCGTCGTTGTTTTCGAGCGTGGTTTCCGCGGCGTATCCGCAGACGGCAAACCCGTCCCGCCTGACAATATGAACGTTCATGGCGTCACTCTTTCCGGACAAAATAAAGGGGAGAATCCCCCCGGATTTCTTACGTGGTGCGCGAGATTCTCAGGTCCGGCCTCAACGCTTTGAGCTTCTTGATCGCATCGTCGGTGACCGCGGTCGCCTTCACAAGGTCGAGCTTTTTTAAATGTTTCAGCGAGGCGAAACGCAGCACGTCTTCGTCGGTGGGCTTGAGGCCAAACGGTTCGTTCCACTCCGCTTCGAGCATGAGCTCGTAAAGGTTGTCGAGCAGCAGTATCTGATCCATCAGCGCCGCCCATCTTTCCGCGCTCAAAAAGCGGATATCCATTTTGAGACGCCGCAGCTTTTTCACCTGCCCCAGATTGAGCACGGCTCTCGATTGGCTTAAAGTCTCGCTGAAAAACGATACGCCGCAAAGCTGCGGCAGCTTGAAGACGGCTGCAAGCCCGTCGTCCGTAATGGTCGGCGCGGGCTTTACCCACAGCGGGATATCGCCGACGGGAGACCGCCACCTTTTCACGTATTTTCCGAGGGAACCGTCGTCAAAACGCATATCCATGCGCAGCAGCCAGCCCGAGTCGTACGCCTTGCCGAGCCATTTCTGGCTGCCCACGGCTTTTATGGCCTTGGGCGTGCAGGCGAAGGTTCCTTTGCCTTCCGCAAAGGACACCGTGTACATACCGAGGTCCCCAAAAAGGCTCATCGCGCTGCCTGCGCCCATGTCGTCCCAGAAAGGCGGGCGGCAATGCATCCAAGCGCTGCGCCGCTTGATGATCGCCTGTTCATATTCCGGGCTGTTAAACGGATATCTTTTGGTGATCAAACAAGCACGTATGAAGTCGGCACGGTCACTCTGTCCGTTTGCCTCATACCAGTCGGCAAGAGATAAACGGAGCGCATCATTGTCGTAGTCTTCCCTAATGGCTGCAATCAATTCCTGCTCAGTCATTTAAGCCCCCCAAAAAGAAATCATATAAGACTATGTATCCACTTTGATACGTTATATATATTTTGTTTTTATTTACCTAAATAAGCCAAAAGTCCATTATATAAATAGAGCCGCTTTATTTAACGGCAGACGTCATATTATTCGACACGTATAGTCAAAATTCCTTGCTTTTTCTATAAATCATTTCAACAATATCGGAAAAAGATTACAATTCACCGGAAAGATGCATGTCACGTTATGTCATTGAGATACTGCCGGAGACAATCATAATAGCGCCCCATGTGGATGCCGTCCACAAACGAATGGTGGGCCTGTACGGAAAACGGAAGCAGGGTTTTTCCATTCTCCACAAAATATTTGCCCCAAGCGAGCCGCGGTACCGAGTCGTCTTTGTTGAACGAAATCGTATGCGAGAGATTCGTGAATGAAACCCAAGGGATGCAGGTGATATAGATGAGGTCATCGCGCCCTTCGACATCTTCACGAACAAAATAGGCGGTCTGCTTTTCGGACTTTTCTTTTGCGAGACGCACGAAATCTGCGATGTCGTCCTGCATGCTTACAGTGACCATCTTGAAAAGCTCGGAACCGGTGGACATATCCGTGAAGGATGGATGGACGGCGTCGTGCAGCACCACATCATCGCCGTGAATTCGGTATCTAAACGCTTCGACGTGGTTGACCGCATATGTGGCGGCGTAAATCATCGCATAATAAAAAGGAATGTGCCTTTGTTTCATTACCGACAGAAAGTGCGTGATATCCACATTGGCGCAAATCAGGTATTGCGGGTAATCCATGCGACGGAAAAAGTGATAGTGCGTGGTGCGATCCCATGTGTTTAAATCGATGATCTTCATTGGTTCCTCCTGAAGAGAGATACCTTATTTTACTATATCGGGAGAAAGAAATGAAGTCATCTCAATTTCCTTCTCCTTGACTTGACAAAACTATCGCCTAAAACTATCCTTAATAAATAGTAAAAAGACGAATAAACGCAGGAGAGCTTTATGAAAAAGTACTACATCACAACGCCCATTTACTACCCGAGCGACAAGCTGCACATCGGGCATTCCTATACCACCGTCGCGGCGGACGCGCTCGCGCGCTTCAAGCGCCAGACCGGCTACGACGTCATGTTCTTAACGGGCACCGACGAGCACGGCCAGAAAATAGAGCGCGTCGCGAAGAACGCAGGGCTTGAGCCCAAGGAATATGTGGACGGCATTGTGGACGGCATCCAAAAGCTCTGGAAGCTGATGGACATCAGCCACGACGACTTTATCCGCACCACGGACGAGCGCCATGTGGCCACCGTGCAGAAGATTTTCAAAAAGCTCTACGATCAGGGCGATATTTATAAAGGCCATTACGAGGGCTGGTACTGCACGCCGTGCGAGGCGTACTGGCTCGAGCGGCAGCTTGTGGACGGCAAATGCCCCGATTGCGGGCGCCCCGTCGAGCTCGCGAAGGAAGAGGCGTACTTTTTTAATATGAGCAAGTACGCGGACCGGCTGATCCAGCATATCAACGATCACCCCGAATTCATACAGCCCGAAAGCCGCCGCAATGAGATGCTCAACAACTTCCTGCTGCCGGGCCTTGAAGACCTTTGCGTCTCGCGCACATCGTTCAAATGGGGCATTCCGGTCGATTTTGATCCGGGCCATGTGGTGTATGTATGGATCGACGCGCTTTCGAACTATATCTCGGCGCTCGGATACCTTTCGGGCGACGATACTTTGTTTAAAAAATTCTGGCCCGCGGACGTGCATCTTGTCGGCAAGGAAATCATGCGGTTCCATACGATCATTTGGCCGATACTCTTAATGGCGCTTGGTCTGCCGATTCCCAAGCAGGTGTACGGCCACGGCTGGCTCATGCTCGAGGGCGGCAAGATGAGCAAATCGAAGGGCAACGTGGTAGACCCCGTGAAGCTGATCGACCGGTACGGCGTGGACGCCGTGCGCTATTTCCTGCTGCGCGAGGTGCCTTTTGGATCGGATGGGCTCTATTCGAGTGAAGCGCTCTTAACGCGCACCAACAGCGACCTAGCGAACGACCTTGGCAATTTCGTGTCGCGCACCGCCGCGATGATCGTCAAATATTTCGGCGGCGTGATACCGTCCGAGTATGAGGCGACGGAGTTCGACGCGGATATACGCGCGCAGGGCTCGGCACTGCACACGCAGGTGGAGCAGCATATGGATGAGCTGCGGCTGCCCGAAGCGCTGATGGATATCTGGGGCTATATCGGCGCACTCAACAAATACATCGACTTGACCGCGCCGTGGGTGCTCGCCAAGGACGAAGCGAACAAGGGCAAACTCGCGAGCGTGATGATCCATCTCGCGGAGGGGCTGCGCATCGTCTCGGTGCTGCTGATACCGTTCCTCACGGACACCGCGAAGCGCATACAGGATATACTCGGCGTCAAAGACGAGGCGCTGATCTCGTGGGAGAGCATCGCCGAATTCGGGCCCAAGGTGTGCGGCCTTCATGTGACGCAGACCGCGCCGCTGTTCCCGCGCATCGACATCAAAAAGGAGCTCGAGGCGCTCGAGGAGATCGCGGACAACCGCACGCTGCAAAAGCAGAAGAAGCTGCCCGCCAAGGAACAAAAGGACGACGCGCCTGTGGGCGTGATCACATACGACGACTTTAAAAAGGTGCAGCTGAAGCTCGGCCTTGTGAAGCAGGCCGAGACCATCGAGGGCAGCGAGAAGCTCTTAAAGCTGCAGGTGGAAATCGGCAGTGAGACAAGGCAGATCGTCTCGGGTATCCGCAAGTGGTACACCCCCGAGCAGATGACCGGCAAGATCGTGGTCGTGGTTGCGAACCTAAAGCCCGCGAAATTGTTCGGCGTGGAATCGCAGGGCATGCTGCTCGCGGCGGAGCAGGACGGCGATTTGAAGCTCGTCACGATCGACGGCAGCCTGCCGAGCGGCGCGGGCGTTTCGTGATGGCGCTTTTTGATACACACGCGCACCTGCTAAGCGAGCAGTTCGATGAAGACCGGGCGGCGCTGATTAAGCGGCTGCCTTCGCTCGGTATGGAGGGGCTCATCGAGATCGGCACGACGGTGGATGACAGCCGCGCCGCGGCGCGGCTTGCCGCAAGCGTGGATTACATCTATGCGGCGGTCGGCGTGCATCCGCATGAGGCCAAGGACGCGCCGGGGGACTATCTTGATCAGTTGGAGACTCTCATCGCACAGCCCAAGGTCGTCGCGATCGGCGAGATTGGCCTTGACTACCACTACGACTTTTCCCCAAGGGATGTGCAGCAAAAGGTGTTTTCGGCGCAGCTCGCGCTCGCAAAGCGCCTCAGCCTGCCCGTCGCGATCCATATGCGCGAGGCCACGCAGGATACGCTCGCGATACTGCACGAGCATGTCGGCATTACCGGTGTGATGCACTGCTATTCGGGCAGCCCCGAGACCGCCGAGCTGCTGGTGGATATGGGGCTTTGCGTCTCGTTCACGGGCTCAGTCACATTCAAGAACGCGCGCAAAACGGTGGAATCGGCCGCCGTGGTGCCGCTGAATCGCATCATGGCCGAGACGGACAGCCCGTATCTCGCGCCCGAGCCGGTGCGCGGCCGCCGCAACGATCCGTCGAACGTACGCCATGTGCTGCAAAGAATCGCGGAGATCAAAGGCATACCGTTTGAGGACATGTGCCGCATCAACATAGAAAACGCAAAAGGACTTTATCATATCAAATGAGTGACACGATTATCTACCGCATCGGCGGTGCTGTTTATATCAATCTGACCAATAAGTGCACGAACAACTGCACATTCTGTCTGCGCGAGACGAACGACGGCGTGGACGGCTACCGCCTGTGGCTCAAGAAAGACCCCGAGGCCTCCGAGGTCATCGCGGCGCTCGAACGGGAAAGCGATGTCGGTGAGACGGTTTTCTGCGGTTTCGGCGAATCCACGATGCGCCTTGAGGCGCTGAAAGAGGTCGCGCAATATTTGAAAACGCGCGGCAGCCATGTGCGGCTCGATACCAACGGGCAGGGCAGCGCGTACGCGGGACGCGATATCGCGCCCGAGCTTAAGGGGCTTGTGGACATCGTCTCGATCAGCCTCAACGCGTCGGACGCGGTGAAGTACGACGCGATCTGCAAGAGCATATACGGCGAAGAGGGCTTTGACCATATGATCGCGTTCGCGAGGAGCTGCATCAAGGAGGGCATTGAAACGGTGCTCTCTGTGGTGGACGTGATCGGCCCTGAAGAGATCGAACGGTGCCAAAAAATCGCGGATGATCTCGGCGCTTACTTGCGCGTGAGGCACTATATCGAGTAGCGTATCCGTTTTCTGCAGACAATCATTTTTCAAGAAAAGGTGCATTCAATACTAAGAATGCGCCTTTATCCTTTTGAGCCAAAAAATACAAGCTTTTTCCGAAATTTCAACAGTATCTCTGTTTGACACCAATATATAGTGTTTATTATAATAGGCGTACACAACAATTTGGAACGCTGGATATACCGTGATTTTATTGTTTTCCTTGATAATAAGGCTTTGGCATTGCCAAATTCACACCATATAATCATACCAAAAAGATAAGGGGGCAAGTATGTTTACGGTCATACGCAAAAGAAGCGGTCTAAAGGAAATCTTTCAGCCCAAGAAAATCACGGAGGCAATATTCAAGGCGGCGCAAGCTGTCGGCGGGGACGACATCAAAAAAGCCGAGCAGCTGACCGACCAGGTGGTGGATATCGCGCGCATCACGTTTGCCGACCGTGTGCCGGGCGTGGAGGATATTCAGGACATTGTGGAGCGCGTGCTGATTAAAAACGGACACGCCAAAACGGCCAAAGCTTACATTCTCTACCGTGAAAAGCGCAAGGGCGCGAGAGAGGCCAACGCGCTGATCGGCGCGACGATCGACATGTTTTCGAGCTACCTTTCGGACACGGACTGGAACACGCGCGAAAACGCGAACACGCAGCGCAGCGTCAACGGCCTTAACAACTACATCAGGGAAGCATTCACAAAGAAATATTGGCTGCATGAGATATATCCGGCAGAGGTGAGGGACGCGCATCTGTCGGGAGACTGCCATATTCATGACCTTGGATTCTTTGGCCCGTATTGCGCGGGCTGGGATTTAAGACAGCTCTTAATGCTCGGCTTCGGCGGCATTCCCGGCAAGGTGGAAAGCAAGCCCGCCAAGCATCTGCGCTCATTTTTAGGACAAATCGTCAACTCCACGTTCACCACGCAGGGCGAGACGGCGGGCGCACAGGCCTGGTCGAGCTTTGATACGTACTGCGCGCCGTTTGTGCGCCGGGATGACATGTCGTTTGAAAGCATCAAGCAGTGCCTGCAGGAGTTTATATTCAATATCAACGTGCCGACCCGGGTCGGATTCCAGTGCCCGTTCTCCAACCTCACGTTCGATATCAAGGTGCCCTCCACATTGAAGGACCATCCCGTGATCATCGGCGGCAAACAGCTTGACACCACCTACGGCGACTATCAGGCCGAGATGGATTTGTTCAACCGCGCGTTTTGCGAGGTGATGCTCGAGGGTGACGCCAAGGGCCGCGTGTTCACGTTCCCGATCCCGACGATCAACATCACGAAGGATTTTGAATGGAACACGCCGGTGGTGGACAAGTTCATGGAGATCACCTGCAAATACGGCATCCCGTACTTTGCGAACTACGTCAATTCCGATCTCTCGCCCGAAGACGCGGTCTCGATGTGCTGCCGTCTGCGGCTCGATGTGAAGGAACTCAGAAAACGCGGCGGCGGGCTGTTCGGCTCGAACCCTCTGACGGGCTCCATCGGCGTGTTCACGATCAACATGCCGCGCATCGGCTACCTTGCACAGAGCGAGGAGGAGTTTTTTTCGCGTCTCAAAACGATCGCGACGACGGGTAAAACGTCTCTTGAAATCAAGCGCAAGATCATCGAGCATCAAACCGAGAACGGCCTGTATCCGTATTCGGCGGTGTATTTGAAGGACGTGAAAAAGCGCTTCGGTCAATACTGGTTCAACCATTTCAACACGATCGGCATCATCGGCATGCACGAGGCGCTGCTTAATTTCATGGGCAAAGGCATCGAGACTCCGGAGGGCAACGCGTTTGCGGTGCGTGTGATGAATTTTCTGCGCGAGCTCATGCAGGAGTTCCAGAAGGAAGCGGGCCATTCGTACAACCTTGAAGCGACGCCCGCGGAAGGGACAAGCTACCGCCTCGCGAAGCTCGACAAGGAACGGTTTCTTGATATCATCACGTCGGGCAAGGACGTGCCGTATTACACGAATTCGACACAGCTACCCGTCGGTTTCACCGATGACATCATCGAGATGATCGAGCTGCAGGACGAGCTGCAGTCGCTCTACACGGGCGGCACGGTGCAGCACCTGTATCTCGGCGAACGCATCGAAGATCTGCAGACGGCCAAGCTGCTGATACAGCGGATATTCGCGGACTACAAGATGCCGTATATCTCGCTCACGCCCACATTCAGCGTCTGCGACGAGCATGGCTATCTGCCGGGCGAACAGTTCAGCTGTCCGCATTGCGGCGCGCAGACGGAGGTTTGGAGCCGCGTGGTGGGATATCTGCGGCCCGTGCAGAACTTCAACGTCGGCAAGAAGGAAGAGTTCAAGGAAAGGGTCAAATTCGTCGTTCCCGAGGCCATATAAGCCATGCAGATTGCAGGTTTCGCCAAAAATTCATTTTTGGATTATCCCGGGCACATCGCGGCTGTCGTGTTTGTGCCCGGCTGCAATATGGACTGCTGGTATTGCCATAACCGCTCGCTCTGGAAAGCGAGAAATCTCATCCATCAAGCCTATGTGCTTGATTACCTTGATAAACGGCGCCGTTTTTTAGACGGCGTTGTTATTTCTGGCGGGGAACCCACGCTGCAAAAGGATATTGGGGATTTCATCAAGCGCGTTCATGAAATGGGGTTTCTCGTGAAGCTCGACACCAACGGCTTGAAACCGGACGTGGTTGCCGCGCTGCTTGACAGCGTGGACTACGTTGCGATGGATTTAAAAGCGCCGCCGGGGCAGTTGCACCGCGTGGTGTCAAACGAACTGGATGACGCGCCCATCTGGCAGACCGCCGACCTTTTGATGGGCAGCGCCGTCAATTACGAATTTCGCACCACATTCATGCCGCTTTTAGCCATTGAGGATATCGCTGCCATCGCGCGGCGCGTGATCGGCGCGAAACGGTATATCATTCAGCAGTACCGCAAGAGCGAGAGCATCGCGCCGCAGCCCGATCCGCACAGCACCGACACAATTAAAAAAGCAGCCGAAGCCGCTCGTGAATTTATCGCCGATGTCACCATCCGGGGGCTGTAGCTTTTAACTGGCCTCGGGCGTTTCGGTGGTGATCCCGAGCTCGTCGAGAGGATTGCCGTCCGTCAGGCCCTCGATGCCGTCCACCGTCTTGTCGATCAGATCATCCACCGTGTTTTCAATCTGCGATTTGGGCCAGAGTCCGAAAGCGATGGCCGCAAGAATGAGACCGAGCGCCAGAATCACGACGAACTTGACGATTCCGCCGACCAGCTTCCATATGATCGTAAAGCCGATTAAAAATATCACGACTGCGCCCACGATGATCACCCATTCGGGCAGCGCCTTCGCGTAAGCAGCGCCTTCGTCGAGGTTTGTCGGCAGCGGCGCGCACGCGGCGAGTATGCCGATCGCGCAGAGCACGATGCAAATGACAAGCATGAATTTTTTCATTGACAGTATACTCCTTTATGCGACCATTATAGCGTAATTTTGCCAACACGTAAAGGGCAGAATCGACATGATTGCAAAGCGGGGTCCGTTTTGCATGAGAGCGCCCGCTATTTTGAAAAACTATCGGCGAGAGAGGCTTCTAAAATGGACATCCAATATACGCGTATGCACACAGAAGATTATGACGAAAGCTTTGCCCTGTGGCAATCCATTCCGGGCATCCGCCTTAACAGCGCGGACAGCGTGGAGAGCATCAATAATTATTTGGCGCGCAATCCGGGGCAGAGCTTTGTGTGCAGGCGGAAAGGCAAAATTATTGGCACGGTGATGTGCGGCAACGACGGGCGGCGGGCCTTCATTTATCATCTGGCGGTTGCGCCAGAGCACCGTCGGCGCGGTATTGGGGCGGAGCTTGTGCGGCTCGCGATGATGGAGCAGAAACAGCGCGGCATGGACAAATGCGCGCTGTTCATACTGAATGACAACATATCCGGCAAAGAATTCTGGATGCATATGGGCTTTTCGTATGTGGAGGAAGCCGCCGCGATGGCAAAGACCATCTGATTGAGGGGCTATTTCGTGCACTGCCGTTATCATCTTTTTGCTTTTAAAAAAAATGCTGCAATGGTATCATTGATAAGGTCTTTGCCGTGACAATGGCGAAGAGGCTTAATCGCGGAGGAAATTAATGTTTATTGCAAACAACACGGGCGACTATGCCGTGCTCGATACGGGCGGCGGCGACAAGCTTGAAAATATCGGCGGCATCATTTTGCAGCGGCCCGATCCGCAGGTGATATGGGAACGCAGCGGCTCAGAGCCGTGGCAGCCGCACGCGGTTTACGACCGCAGCCAAAGCGGCGGCGGCAGCTGGCGGTTTTTGAAGAAGGTGCCGGAGAAGTGGACGATAACGGTCGGGGGTCTTAAGTTTATCGTGCGGCCCACGGGCTTTAAGCACATCGGCGTATTCCCCGAGCAGTCGTTCAACTGGGATTACATTGCGCAGCGCATCAGGGCGGCGAACCGGCCCATCAAGCTGCTCAATCTTTTCGCGTACACGGGCGGCGCCACCGTCGCGGCCTTAAGCGCGGGAGCGTCCGTGGTGCATGTGGATGCGGCCAAGAGCATGAACGACTGGGCAAAGGACAACGTGAAAGCAAACGGCCTTGAGGAAGCGTCCGTGCGCTTCATCGCGGACGACTGCCACAAATTCGTGCTGCGCGAGCAGCGGCGCGGCAACACCTACGACGCGATCGTGATGGACCCGCCGAGCTACGGGCGAAGCCAAAGCGGCGTCTGGAAGATAGAGGACGCGCTGTTTGAGCTCGTGAGGGACTGCGCGAAGCTATTAAGCGGTGATCCGCTTTTCTTCATCATCAACTCGTATACGACGGGACTTTCGGACGTGGTCACGCGCAATATGCTCGCGTTGTGTATAAACGGCGGACAGATCGAATCGGATACGCTCGTGCTGCCGCAGAAGAACTCGCGCGTGTATCTGCCGTGCGGCACCACGGCCAGGTGGCAAAAGTGAACGTGCTCTATGAAGACAATCATTTGCTCGTGGTGGTGAAGCCTTACGGCGTGCCGTCTCAGGCGGACGAGACAGGCGATGAGGACATGCTGAGCCTTTGCAAGGCGTATATCGGCGAGAAATACGGCAAGCCGGGCAATGTGTATCTGGGGCTCGTGCACCGGCTCGACAGGCCGACGAGCGGCGTGATGGTGTTTGCGCGCACCTCCAAGGCGGCGGCGCGACTTTCCGCGCAGATGCAGAATGGCGCGTTTGAAAAGACATATCTCGCGGTACTCACCGCGGTGCCGCCGGACAGCGGGGGTGAGCTGTGGCATTATCTTAAAAAGGATGAAAAGACGCATATCGCGGGCGTGTCAGACAGGCCCATTGCCGGGGCGAAAAAGGCGGGTCTTGAGTATACCGTGCTGGCGGAAAAGGACGGGCTGATACTTGTACGCGTGAAGCTGCTGACCGGGCGGTTTCATCAGATACGCGCGCAGTTCGCGCATGTGGGCGCGGCGGTTTACGGGGACATGAAATATGGGGCGCGCAATGTGAAAGCGCCGCTGGCGCTTTTCGCGAGCCGCATCAGTTTTGATCACCCGACGACAGGGGAGAGAATGACGTTTACGGCGAAGCCGGAGGGAAAGGCGTTTCAGGTATTTGAAATTTAGACAAGGGAAGATTATATGGATATGTTAAGCTCGCAAAAGATAATCAATTATGCTCATAATGGAATGGATAAATTTGTTTTACAAGGCTCTTTTAATTATTCTGATAATCGTATCTAAAAATTATATGTTTTTACGCATTGCGAAATAATTTAAGCTCTTTTTTTCTATGAGACATTCCGAATATCCACTATTTAAAAGCTAATGAACCCCATATGTTCAAACAATATCTTCAAACCCATTAAAACCAGTATAATGCCACCGGCAAGCTCGGCTTTAGATTTAGATTTGATACCGAATATATTGCCGATTTTTACGCCCAGCATAGATAAAACGAGAGTAATAGTCCCAATGAATAAAATTGCTGGCACTATATTAACACGAAGAAAAGCAAATGATACGCCTAGCGCCAATGCGTCAATGCTTGTGGCAAGGGCAAGAGGCAGCATTTCCGCAGGTTTTAAGGAGGCCTCTTTCTTTTCGGGGCGTTTTCCTCCGGGACATTCTCTGTCCGTACATGTTTCAGCGGGGCATTCCCTGTCTGCACATCCATCTTTTCTAAAGCTGCCGATAATCATTTTACCCCCGATAAAACAGAGCAAAGCAAATGCAACCCAGTGATCGAAAGTAGTTATATTATCGGCAAACTGTGTGGCAAGTATATACCCTATAAGCGGCATGACCGCTTGAAAAAGACCAAAATACAAGCCGATAATCAATGCTTTTTTTATGGTTGCTTTAGGCATGGTCAGCCCGGAACAAAGAGCCACGGCAAAAGCGTCCATAGAAAGACCGATAGCAATGAGGAATAGTTCCAGTAGATTCATGGTATATTCTCCTTCAAAAAAACCCAAGTATTACTCATACGAGCGTATACCTGGGTTCCTAAAAAGAATAAAGACCATGTATAAGCTGTAGAGTTTATACATGAGTCTCGTTTTTTAAGACAAGCCAGACCGTTACCGATCAGTATGTTGACTTGCCACGCACATTTGCGCTAACTACTCCCTCACGAGTATTTTCAATTTCTAATAGTATATCGTAGAATATATCCAGCGTCAATGCCTTTGTAATATCTCAATATCTATTCTCTAATGTCCATTCACAATAATATTACTTCGATGTACTTTCCATTATATTAATGATTGCATGTTCCTAAAAGTATCCTGTTATTCTGAACAGTATAGATATAATGGTTACAATATATAACTATAATATCCACGAATCGAGACAATTAAACTAAATATAGCAGCCATACCGCGAGTATTCACCAGAAGGCTAAAGCTCTTTTTATCTCCTGCGCGTTATGCTCATAACAGTGGGCTATAAATATTTGTGTAATAAGTCTTTGGGTATATGACAATAGTCATTAGGGCACCTATCTAATCTATCTTGATGTTCATCTGCACTTTTAACGTAATTAATAAGAGGAAGGACTTCAACAACAATTTTGTCCCTATCTGCTCTTCCGGTTATATAATTCTTGGCATCTTCCAAATGTCGAGGCACTTTGCTATATACGCCGGTGCGGTATTTTTTCCCCACATCGCTGCCTTGTTTATTCAAACTGTAAGGATCTATAATCTCAAAAAAATAACCCATTAACTGAGAAACAGAGACAACTTCAGTGTCGAATTCTGTTTTGACGCATTCTGCATAACCATCGTACTCGCCATCGAGACTATTTGAATAACCATTTGCTCGTCCTGCCTGCGTATTCATAACACCTTTTAGTGTTTTGATAAATGCTTGTACCCCCCATAAACAGCCGCCTGCAAAATAAATTGTTTCAACCATAGTCATCACCAATTTTTCAAATAAAAATACTGAACGTTAACTAAGCTTAATGATAAGCATAATTTTTCTATAGCATAGATATCATATATCCACAAGCCGACACATTTCAACAAAAATATAACAACCCCACACCCCTCGCTCCGCATGTCTTAAATATTTTACAATTTATCAGCTTGTGTTCTGTTCCATTAACGTATCGAGAAGACTATACTAAAGAAAACTGAATCGGTGGAATAACATGGTAAAAAAATCTGCCCTCTTCACGCTGGGTTTATATACTCTTGGGCCTCTGCCTCTGATAGCGGTCAACTACGCATTCAGCCCCACGTATTATGGCGGCTACGGGCTCATACCTCTGGCCACAGGTGCCGCCGCCTACACCTGGCTGTTGCTGCACCTCATCCTCAGTCCAAAACAAAAAAGCCCCGAGGCTGTCTCACCGCCCCGGCATTTTTTCTTGTTTCAATCATTCATAGCCGCAGCGGCCGTCATACTCATTTTTGCTCACAAGCTTTTTCTGGAGAACGTATTCCAAGCCGATGCGCGTACACTGCTCGGCAGCATCGCTCTGTTAATCGTCACCGCTGCAACGGCAGTCGCCCTTGTCTTCATGATAAGCGGGCTAAAGGCGCTGCAGCGTATACGATCGCGAATAATGAATATAAAAATTGGAAGGTGCGGTGTGAAAGCCGCGCTGTATTACGCGGCTTACCTCACAGTCATACTCGCTTTTATCCACCTGATGCTATCCCACTCCGCACGGGAGCCTTTGACAGCCAGCCTGTATATTCTCTATTTTGCGGCAGGGTCATTCGGCTTTTTCTACAATAAGCATCGCCGTGGCCTGACAAAGAAAAAACATGCCGCGGGAAATGCAGATAAAGAGGCCGTCACACCCGAACCCCGGCCCGCCGCAACGCTGATCTATCCGATAGTTGCCGTCGCGGTTGTCCTGTGCTGTGCCGTTATCTTTGCGAAGACATTGCTTATCATCAACAAATTAAACAGCCAACTGGCTGATGTACCGCAGCCGTCAACAACCGCAAGCGCGGAGGTCATCAAATCAGACGTAACGCTTGATCACGCATTGGTGATCATCACATTTGATGATGGCAATGAATCGGACTATGCCGTGGCCTATCCGATACTAAAGAAATACGGGATCAAAGGGACGTCGTTTATCAATCCATATTTCCCCGACAACCATATACGAAACAAACTGTCATGGCATGAGATTAAGCAAATGGCTGCGGACGGCTGGGAGTTCGGAGACCACACATATACCCATATCGCCTTGGGGAGCTCGACCGAAGCTCAGATCGATCGGAGCATGGCGCTTGTCAATAATGCGTTCCTAAGAAACGGCTTGAATACCCCGAATTCGATCGCCTATCCATATGGAAACTTGAGTCAGGGAGTTATTGATGTCATCAAGCAATACCGTCGGCAAGGACGGCTTGCGGCCGTTGAAGATGATATTGTTGATCTAAACAATATTGACCCGTATCAAATACAATGCGTCAGCGCTGATATGCAGACGATTACCTCATTGAAAAGCAAAGAGCTGTTGGTTGACAAAGCCTGTGAACAAAAAACGGTGATTGTATTGAGGGCCCATTGCGTGTTTCGGGACAAGCTTAACGACATGGGGAATCAGCCCGTGCAGGCCAGCTCGGTGCTGTTTGAGCAACTGGTCAAATATTGCGTGAACAAGGGGTGTGAGTTCACAACGATGGATGGGTTTTTAAATCTATACGCAAGCAATGAGATGAGATGGTAAACGAATGTATAAAAAGATATTGATCTGCGGATTGGCATTCATGCTGCTGTTAGCAGCGTGCACTCAAACCACCGATGAAGCGGAGACAAGCGCTGCTTCCTCATCCGGCACATTTCTGTTCTATACGGCGACAGACGGCTTATACCGGGCCGAATTGGATGGCTCGGAGAAAACGCTGTTGAAGAGCAGTGCATATTTAAGATATATCGGCAGCCTTGACGGATGGGTTTACTTTACCGATGAAGGCAGCCGCTTATGGAAAACGGATGCAGACGGGCAGCGTGAAGAAGCGCTTACCCGCGAGCCTGTTCTTGATGCGATCATGGTTAACGGGACTCTTTATTATATCCAAGCCGGAAAGCTTTTCTGTCTGGATGCGGACGATCAATTAAGGCCATTGGCCGAAATGCCGCAAGACATCCTAGAGCTGCCTTTCAATTTGAAAACGGATGAGGCTGGCCTTTTCATATGCACTTATGCCGAACAGGGGTTTTGCAGCGTTTATGGGTGCGACCTGTCAACAGGTAAGATCGATTTGCTGGCAGCGAATATTCATGACAATCCTTTTGTACTCTACGAGGATCAGGCGATACAGGTCAGCGATGCGGGAACCGATAATCAAATATTTAAGCAGAGTCTTGCTACGGGTGAGAAGCAGGTGCTGTTAAGCTACACCGGCGTTTTGTATGATATGTGCGAGTATGGTGATTGGCTCTTATATATCACGCAGCCAACCGAAGGGAGCAGAAAATATATGGACGGGTTTAATTTACGCTCCTGTGATACCTTCCGATTGGAGTCTCCCGGCGATTATTTTTATCAGACATTGGAAAATCAGATTTTGATTATGAATTCTGAAGATCAATCGTTGAGCCGATTCGTCATTAACGGGGACCAGCCATCCTTTGGTGCGTTTAATGAGGGAGTGTGAGCACTTGAAGCGTATATTCATGTTACATAAGAAGATGGTTCTCGTCGGCTCAGCCGTCGCCTTTGCCATACTTGTGTATGCATATGCCGCTATGAACCGTTCGATATTTGACAGCACTTTTGATAAGGTATTTTTTCTCATTATTGCTCTTTGCGGATTGGCCATATTTGTTGTCTCATTTATTCTGCTGTTTTTTAAGCAATGGCCCATCGAAAAAATATTTTTGGTGGTGGGCAGCGCCATAGGATTGCTATCGCTGATCATCAACACGCCGGGTTCAATTCCGGATGAAACCGCCCATATCAAAAACGCTTATCTATGGTCCAATCGAATATTGGGGATACACGATACCGTCTCAGCCCGGCAAACATCCGATGTGTATATCAATTACACAACCTCCATTCGAAAAGAGGATCTGACGGTTTTCAGCGATATCACTGAAAGCAATGCATCCATCCAAACCTATAGAGATATATCCGAAGACTTCAAGCTTTTTGTACGCGCCGGTGATGCGGAATTGGTGGCTTGCGATTTTCAGGACAACAGTATTTCGCCTGTCGCTTATTTCCCTACGATATTGGGAATCACGATTGCGCGGTTACTTCATTTGGGCGGCGTTCCGTTGTTATATCTAAGCAAGTTCTTTATGCTGGCTTTTTATATCTTCGGCATCTATTGGGCCATCAGGCGGCTGCCTTTGGGTAAATTGCCGGTTTTCATTATTTCAATGATGCCGATGTGTGTTCATCTGGCACCGTCGTTCTCTTACGATGCCGTCATCATCACGTTAGCTATGATGCTGATTGCACAAATATTATATTTGGCTTACGGAAATAATCAGAAAATAGGATGGAAAGATGTGATCCTATCTTGCCTGCTGGTGTTTCTCTTCATACCGCTCAAGATCATGATCTACTTGCCTGTCGTTTTCCTCTTCTTTCTGATACCGAAATCGAAATTCGCCAGTAAGAGCGAAGGGTATATTTTTTGTTTTGCAATGCTACTACTCGGAATAGCCGGCATCATCGTCTCCAATCTTTCTGTTATGTTTAACTTTACTCCGGGCAGTACGCTTATCAATCAGCATGTTAACGCAAATCAGCCTGCATATACGGCCGCATGGCTAAGGCAGCACCCGATCGGCACCTTTTCGATAATAATCAATACGGCTTTAAAAAAGTGCATTTACTATTACATCACCATGGTCGGCGGACTATTGGGGTGCCTTGACACGCCGGTGGCCCATAGTATCATCTACGCGTTTGCTCTTTGCCTCATTGCATCCTGTTTAAGCGAAAGAAACCAGGCGCCCGCAGCGATAAAAACAAGCCATCGTTTTGTATTTGTGATTTCTGTGCTATTGACATATTTGTTTGTTTTGATCGGTATGATGATCTGGTGGACGCCATATGGCACGGATGTCATACAGGGCGTACAAGGGCGCTATTTTATACCGGTATTGCCTTTGTTGATATTCTCGCTTTATGGATTTCAACGTTTTAAAGTCACAGATGGCTTTGGGCGGGTCGTTGCCATGGCTTCCGTTGCGTTGACACTCTTCGTATTTCCAAACGTATTGGTGACCATACTGGCGAGATAAGCATTGCCGTCGCGCGTTCATCAAGCGATTATGACAAAGGGCATCCATATATTCACCCCCTCTTGTTCACGACTATAATACCTGCTCATGTATCCTTGCCTTTCGGGTAATTGCTTATATCCGCGCTTCTCACATGCACCGTGCGTTTTCCTGTTTTCTCAGACACCTTGCTTTCTTGTCTGCTCCTTGTTTTAGGCACTTCAGCACTCTGACCCGCCGCAGGTTTATTCTTCTCTTTTGCTCTCCTTAGGGGAGCAGTCGGTGCCTGTATCTCTTTTGCAGCCGCCGGGGGAGCAGCCGGTGCCTGTGTCTCTTTTGCAGCCGCCGGGGGAGCAGCCGGTGCCTGTGTCTCTTTTGCAGCCGCCGGGGGAGCAGCCGGTGCCGGTATCTCTTTTTCTGCCGCCGGAGGAGCTATCGGTTCCCGCATCTCTTTTGCCTCGTTCTCCATCCTCTCCTTCATGCGCGCCACGCGCCTCAATTTGCTGCGCGCACACCTTAAGTAAAGCGTTGCGAATACCGCCGCAGCCACAATTATCAGAGCAGCAGCGATGCAAAGCCCTATGAACAGCGTGCGGTCTATCGTGATACCCGAATCGATCTGCGCGTTTTGGCCCGAAACGGGCTTATCATTTTGCTCCGCTGACGGTTTCGTCACCGTCGCTCCCGGTGCCGTGCCCTGCTGGGGCACCGCCGCGTAGCGCTGCACGGATTCGTCGTCCGTGTTGAAAAGATAAAAGCCCGTTTCGCCCTTTGAATTGCGGGCGTAGACCAGATAGACGATATCGCCGGATTCCGCCGATTTCCAGGCGGGCAGTGATTGATCGTCCCATTCAAGCGTCGTCTGCTCAAACCCTGCGGGCGCTGTCACAGACTGATCCGGGATGATTGAAAAGCTCGCGGCTTTGGATGAGATCGTGATATACGGATTCAGCGTATTGTCCTGCTCGGTGTATATGTAATACCCTGCGTTTTCGCCCGCCGCATCGGAAAGATACAGCAGTATGATCTCACCGCTGTCGGGTATGGCCGCGCCGCCCACCTGTTCGCCCGCGTAATTAACCTGGCTGTCGATGAATCCCGAAGGAAGCGTTTGGCTGCCGATGTCGCGCCATACATACATCTGCGCCTCGGCACCCGTCACATTCTGTGCCGGGATGCCCGTCTGCGACAGATCAACCACAGGGGCGCTCTCACCGCCGCTTGTCTGCGGGGGCGCGTCAGAGGCCGCGATTGTGATGCTGACGTTGCCCGCTCCCGCTTCCAGCGCCTTCTCGTCGTAGCTAAGTACGCTGTCTATCGAGACGTTCACGGCCGCTGTGCCCTGCGCCTTCGCCGTAAATTTAATCACCGCCGAGAGCGAGGAAGAGCCGCCTTTTTCCGCCGAGACGATATTGATATAGCCGTCTGAAGCGCCGCCGTCGCTGCTGTCATACGTCAGCAGCGCGGGGGCATATGTGAAGCTCCCGTCTACGACGCCGATATGGTCAGCTGTGACGACAACTGTGAGCGTCACGGTATCTCCCGCTTTGACCTCGGTCGAATCCGCTGTGACGGACACGTCCGTCGCAAGGGCGACGACCGGCATGGCCGTCACCATCACAAGCGTTGTGATAAACGCGAATATTTTTGACCTTTTCACTCGGCCTCACTCTCCTTTTGTTTTATGGAATACGCGCCGTTCAGATGCTTCATAAGCAGCAATGCGTCAAGGCTGTCGGCTGTGCCGTCGTGGCTTATATCCGCCGCCGCAAGGTACGGGCCCGCCAGCTTTGTCACGTTCAAAATATGCTGCCGCAGCGCATCAAGATCGCCCGAAGCGATGCTGCCGTCGCCGTCGATATCGCCGTACAGCACCACGGGCAGATCAAAGTACGACGTGCCGTCGCCGTACACCGTCCTGACAAAATCGCCGGTGGCCATACTTCCCTCCGTTTTTGCGGCGCCGACCGGTGAAATCACGGTCAACGTCCCGCCATCCGACTGAAGCTTTGAAAGCAGCTCGCTCGGAGCCGCGCCCGGCTTAACGCCGCGCAGGCCCGACTCGGAGATATCATAAACGTCGCTCTTGAGCGGGGGCGCGGTAGCAAACGTGCCGATGGTGCAAAGCTGCGTAGCGTCGTAATAAAACGAAAGTATATCTGTGTATGGCTGTCCGCCCGTCGCGCGCTGCTGAGCGCCACGCTGAGAAAGGCCCACACCGTGTCCGTACCGGCGGTTTGTCAGGAACCATCCGGCATATTCCTCATTCCGTTTTTTCAGCACGCCGGGTTCGGCGCCGCGCATGCGCAACGTTGTGTTGCCGGTGTTGAAAATGCCCGCCCGGTTTTCATCCGTATTGACGAGATCGTCGAGCGAGACTGTGATGTCAAGCTGACCTATATTATTGCCGTCCTCACCGGAAACCATAAGGACGATGTCCGCCTTCGTGTAGCAGCGGCTGGGCGGATCAAAGCTCGCGTCATGCGCTTTGATGCGCACCGTGGAGATAAGCTTGACGGTTTCGCCCGCCGCTTCGTTGGCGGCCCGCTGCAGCATACGAAATAAAAGCGGGTTCATAAGCGGCAGCGTCTTGTCGTTGAACTCGGAGGGTATGAACAATTTTTCTTCCAGACTGGATGGGTTTTTAAGGTCGTATATGTCATCCTTTTGCACGTAATACGGCAGATTGTTTGTCCATACGTTGCCCGTCAGCTCGGTCTGTCCGCCGTTGGATGCCGAATAGTACGCCTGTATGATTTCGCCGTCGTAGGAGAGCACCTGCCCCGCCGTCTCGTTCACGGCGGATATCGCCCGGTTGTATGCACTCGCGTAGCCGTGATACACCTGATCGGCGGATGTATCCAATATGTCGTAAGCGCGCAGGCGGAATTCCGAACAGTTCGCGACGGCATAGCCCCGCGCGCAGACGGCCTGCGCCTTGAGCGACTCGAGCGGGAATCTGTTGCTCATTTCATGCGGCACGACACCGTACAGATAGCTGTCGATGGGCAGCGTGTTTATCACGCGAATTGCGCCCTGCTCAACGTCAAATGATATGTTTCCCAAATACGTGCATACGCCGTAATCAGGATGTGTGATTCGGATATAAGCTGATGTACCGTTGTAATCTTTGCTTAAAAGTGTGATGGAAGACGCGGTGAACATGGCATCGCCCGATTTAAGCACCGGCCTGTTGCCCACGACGGATACTGTAATTTTATCGGATTCGAACGTAAACGACGGGTCTTCTTTTAAGGAATAGTCCCCGACGATTGAGAAATCGATGGATGTTGAACCGTCAATGGAAAGCAGAACGCGGATATCGGTATGGAAGGCGGCGGCATAAGCGGGCGTCGCGCCAAAAGCTGCGCAAAGCCCCAAAATGAGAGCGACTATAAACGCCAAATATCTTGTCCATTTCTTCACAGCATTATCCTATCTCCACCACCTGTAAACGAAACGACTGCAGTATATGAAAACTGATTTGTTATATTATACAATATAATCCTCAGACGATCAATGGTCTTCCCGCAGGTTATTGTGATACAAGGCTTGCGTTTCATCTGTAATCATCGGCGCGGGCTTAAGGCGTATAAAAAAGGCGCTCCACAAGCGCCGCCGGGTTCAACTTACCCGATTATTTTGATAAATTCTTTTTCGTCAATGATCCGAATATTTTTGCCTTCATTGACGAACTCCTTTGCCTTTCTGGTTTTGGTGCTCTCTTTGCCGCTCGAACGCCCGGGCTTATTATGCATGCCCATCACCAGAAAATTCGTGTCTTCGGTGAGGATATCCGAAACAAACCCGCCCGCGTCGGCAACCTTCTGCATCGCCGCTTTGCGCGGCATGCTCAGCAGCGTTCCCGTAAACACCACCTTCATTCCGTACAAGGCATGATTCGTATCAAATTGATCCGTTCGCGCTGTGACCTCCCTGGCCCTGCAGCTTTTGCTTGTGCTGCACGGCTGATATCCGTTTGCATAAAGCTGGCCGATTCTCATGCCGAGAGCTCTTGTCAGCTCGTCGAAACCATTGAGCTCTTTCTCTTTAAAAATTTCTATAAGAATATTCGCGCAGGCCAGCGCGTCTTCCTGAGCGTTGTGATGGACAAAGCGGAAATTCAGGTGCCTCGATACCGTATCAAGCTTGTGGTTTTCAAGGTCGGCCCATGTGCGCTGAGCGGCCTTGAACGTGCATACGTAGCGAATCTCAGGATATTCGATATGATACAGATCAAGAACGTGCCTGAGAGCCGACATATCGAAAGCCGCGTTGTGGGCGGCCAGCACTGTGCCTTTTAAGAGAGGGACGATCTCGTTCATATAAACGGTATCAAATTCATAGGCGCCCTCCACCATATCCCGTGTGATGCCGTGGATAAAAATGTTGAACGGATCAAAATAACGATGGTCTATATGGGGCTTGATCAGCCAGTATTTTTTATCAACCACAACGCCGTCTTCCACAATCGCGAGGCCCACCGCGCAGATGCTCCCTATAAAGCTGTTGGCTGTCTCAAAATCCAGTGTGGTAAAGCGCATATCAATCTCCTTGTTGTTATAAGCGGCTTTCTCGTTTATTTTTCTCCGATATAAATGATGTCGCTGACCTGCCTGCCGCCGTTATACGGATGGCTTGCAAGGCTGTCGCCGAAGGTTATGGCCGCCGACTGTCCGCCGTCCAGGTTGTACGCCGTTTCGCAGCCGAGCGCTTCGAACAGCTGCGAGAGCTCCTCAAGCGTCATGCCGACGGAGTAGTCCTTTTGTCTGCCGTCCACCGCGACGAAGCAGTAATGCCCCGGCTCGTAGTATCCGATGGCGGCTCTCGGGTTTTTCGGAGCAACCGTGCTGTTGAATTCGCCGATTGCCTTTCCGTCTTTTAGCAGCATAGGTCCGAACGACCAAATCTGCCACGCGCCATGGGCTTTGACCGTCTCGATATCAAAGCCTTCAGGCGAGAATGTCTGCATTGTTCCGTCGTTGCTGAGCACACAGACGTCCTCAAAGGGTTCCGTTCTGTAAAGCATGCCGTTGCGGAGCACCGTCCCTTGGGAGTTGGCGATGTAGAAATCTCCTGAAATCGAGACGACAGCGTTCTTTTCCTTTGCGAGGTCTAGCTGCCATTCGTTTTTTCCGATACCGTATTCACCGCCGGAAAAAGCGGTCTGCAGATATTTTAACTCCGCGATGTAGATATCCGCAACATAATATGTCACGTCGTCCTGCTGGAACTTCTCGACCGAGACGTTGATGTTGTGGCTTTTATAAGAATTTTCCGTGCTTTGCGTCTCGCCGAATTTATCCGGGAACTTTGACCGCCAGGTGTTGTCGGCTGGCTGCGGCACCGCTGTCACCTCGTTGGCTGAGCTAGTGCCGCCGTTTCCGTCCGAATTATCCGCGTTTTCAACCATTTTAAGCGTGAGTGACTGATCCTCGCCGTTTAACTTGATTTTTACGTCCGCAGTATCAGCATTGCGGGCGACGATACTTCCGCTGCTCACATGCATTTTAAATGGCTGGTTGCTTATGTCACCGGTTTGCTCCATTGACCAGCCTTCGAATTCTATGCGAAGCCTGGTTGAGTCGTCAAGCTGGGATAGATCGCCTTTGTATGCAACGGTTAGGCTGCTTTTATCCTCCGAATCATAATACAGCGTGCCATCCTCTGTATGAAAGATATCGGTACAGTCCACAGTCAGCTCACCCGTCCATAAATCGGATTCGCCTTTGAACGTCATTTTGTGTGAGGTGACATCTTGATCATTTTCGGCAGTCGGAGCTGGCTCCTCATTGATGGTGACGGTGCTGCCGTTGTCCGGCGTCTTTTCTTTCGCCGCCGTTCCGAGCGCCGCGCCGCAGCCCGCCAGCAATAAAGCCAGCACGACGGACAACACAGTTGTTACGACCGTTTTCTGTTTATATTTCATAATGCTCGTGAGCCTCTCTTTCAGTTCCTTTTTCCCTTCGCAAAGGGTTGTGGCAAGCACGCCCGAGGGCAGGCGCCTGCTCGCTGAAAGGGCAAGAAGCGTATTGCCGTAGTCGCGCATCTGCTTGCGTGTTAAAGAGCGTATCACAGCCTCGTCGCAGGCAAGCTCACAGGCCGTACCGATCTGCTTTCTGATCATCAGCATCAGCGGATTAAACCAGTGCGCGGATGTGACGGCGACGCAAACCCATTTGTAAATGACGTCCTTTCGGCGGTCATGCTCGAGCTCGTGACGAAGGATATACCGGAGCGCGTCCTCCATTCCGTTGCGGACATAAGCAAGCTGCGGCACAACGATGACGGGACGCAATATGCCTATCAGCATGGGCGTCACAACAACGCTGCTGACCATGAGCCGGACATGGCGGTTCCCGCGCATATCGTCGAAAACAGTTTCGTCCGCCGCATTTGGCTGCCGGAGCGAGCGCTTGAGCTGGTGTGTAAACACGGCATAGGCCGAGAGAAACCACCCGAAGCAGACAATCGTACCTGCGAGCCATATCCATAGCAGATTGTTCTTGATAAGGCCAAGCAAATCAAAACCGGATGCTGCTGTGTCCGCATTGTCTGCAGTCCCGGCTTGCGGGACGGTGGCATAAGGTTGGACGGACGCGGCAGGAGAAGGATAGACGGCGTTTTCAATGTCAGTCTGCGGCTTCATTTGTGTTTCGGGAGCAGGCGGCTCTGCGGCCTGCGTTTGCGGCGTGCCGGTCGGGGCGCTAACCAGCGCTCCCATAAGGTTCACCTCGGGCGCGGCAAAGGGCAGGGCGAGACGCAGCAGTACAACCAGCCAGACATAGTAAAGGAAGGCCTTTGATACCCGGTTCTTGATCAGCGGTCTTATTGCCAGCAGCAGCAATGCGATGACAGAGCCTGACGCGGAGAGTGTCAATACAGTCAAAACGGTGCTATTCATCATCTTCACCGTTGAATATCGCGGAAATTTCCGCGATATCCTTCTCGCTGAGTTGGCCGCTTGAGAGCAGGGACGCCACGAGCTTTTTGGCGCTGCCGGAGAACACCTTGTTCACGAAAGCGCGGCTCGACCACTGGCTGTACTCAAACTCTGTGACCACGGCGCTGTATATGCCGCGCTGCTCGAGCTTGACGATCCCCTTTGCGAGCAGCCGACGCACGAGGGTCTTGATCGTTGAATCCTCCCAGCCACAGCGGCGCGCAAGCATGCTTCTGATTTCCGAGAGGGGAAGGGCGCCGTCGTGCTCCCATAGCACCTTCATAACCTCAAGCTCAGAATCCTGTATTTTCCCCGCAAGTTCGCTCATATCGGCCTCCTTCAAAGACTACGCGCGTAAACTTATATAAAGTTTACATCCGTAATCTTTTGATGTCAATACATGGATCTGTATTTTGTGGGATTGTTTTCATTTTCGATACTAAACCTGTTATTTGCATCTGCGCATGATTCACGTTCTTTTCGATCAGAATAAAAAAATAGAATAACAATAGTAAAGGAAGCGCTCATGTCCATTTACTGGGTGCTCTACGCGGCATTTTTACTGACGCAGGGCTTCATTGCGGTTCGTTATATCACAACAGGAAATAAGCTGTATTTTAAATCCTTATTCATCACCAACATTTTATTTGGGCTGTATGTGGCCGCCGAGGCCATATTTGATATCGGCGTCCCTGAAATCTTACGCTGCCTTGTGATCATCGCGCTTTTTGTCCATACCTTCTTCGGATATTTCAAGGATTTATACACGCGCTCGCAAACCTTTGACCGGTATCTGCATGCCTATGGCAGCTTCGCCTACGCGCTGTTTTTGTATGCGCTGCTATCAAAGTTGACGAACGCATCCGTCACGCCCCGATTGTTCACCGCGGTGATGGTGACATTCACCGGCATCGCGGCGGGCGCGCTGTTTGAAATTGTGGAATACGCCATCGATGCAAAAATGCCGGTAAAAACTCAGCGCGGTCTCAAGGATACCGATATGGATTTGATATTTGACGTGATCGGCTCAATAGCCGCGGGAGCCGCCGCGTATTTCCTGCTGTAAAAGCCGCCCGGCAGCCGACTATCAAACCATGGTACGGACGAAGAGTCCGCAGTTGTTAAACTGCGTTTCAGTAAACAGGCTGCGCAATATCCATACTTATAATCGATATGTATGATCCAAAGGGCCGGCGCCCTGGCCTATATCCAGCATCGCTTCCAGAGCCCCCGTCAGATACTGTTTTGCGTCTTGAATGCTTTCTCCGAGGCTTTTCCCGCCGGCCAGATTGCAGGCAATCGCGGAGGACAGTGTGCATCCCGTTCCATGCGTGTTGGGGTTGTTCACCCGCTCCGCCCGGAACCATTGCGTTATGCCGTTTTCATACAGCAGGTCTGTGGCCTCGCTGACCATATGCCCGCCTTTAATGAGAACTGCGCCGTTATAGCTGCGTGCAAGCTGCTTCGCGGCCGCCGCCATATCGTCCTGTGTTTTAATTTGAAACCCGCACAACACCTCGGCTTCAGGAATATTTGGCGTCATTACCGTGCCAAGCGGCAGCAGTTTTGTCGCCAGCGCATTGATCGCATCATCGGACAGCAGCTTGCTGCCGCTGGTTGAGATCATGACCGGGTCCACGACGATGTTTCGCGCGCCGTACCGGGTCAGCTTTTCCACAATCGTCTCAATGATGCCGGAGCCCGACACCATACCGATTTTGACCGCGTCCGGCACGATGTCCGTCAATATGCAATCAAGCTGTTGACCTACAAATTCCGCAGGCACCTCCATGATTCCATAAACGCCAGTCGTGTTCTGCGCCGTCAGCGCCGTGATTGCGCTCATGGCATACATTTTGTGCGCGGTGATGGTTTTGATATCCGCCTGAATGCCCGCGCCGCCGCTCGAATCGGAGCCCGCGATGGTTAGCACCTTTTTAATCAATGTAGTCCCTCATTTCTGAAAATGAATTGATATACAGATCGGCCAGCTTTTGGATCTCTCCGCTGTGCGCAGCCTCCGACGAGTCGTATACGCCGATCACAAAGAAGCCGGCGTTCTTCGCCGTTTTGACGGCGTATAACGCATCCTCAAAAATGAGGGTGCTCTGCTTGGGCGTACCGAGGCAGGCGAGCGCGTTGGTATAAATCTCCGGCATGTCTTTGCCGCAGCCAACCTCAGAGCATGTAAAGATTTTTGAGAAGTATTTGAGAATGCCATTGCGCCTCAGTGCCGCTTCTGCGAGATGACGGTCGGTCGCCGTCGCGACGCACATACGGACGCCGTCCTTCTTCAGCCGCTCCAGCACATCCTTCACGCCCGTCTTCACAGATGCATCATGATAGTAAAAGCTCTCGATCATGTGATTTACGCCGTCCATGATCTCAGCAACGCTCAATGAGACGCCATATTCGCTTCGGTAATACTCTGCCGCCTGCAAAAGGCTCATCGTCTTGAACGTCCGGTTAAGATCCTCGCGCGGCTTTATATCAAGGCTGCGCAGATAATCCGAACCGACGGTATTCCAGACGCTCATTGAATCCAGCAGCGTGCCGTCAAGGTCGAATATCGCGCCGTCAATTTTTTTGATCTTTGACACCCGCTTTGACAGCGCGAGCAACTGCCTGCATTCGTTTTCAATATCGGGGCTTGCGAATATCGCGGAGACCAGCGCCACGCCGTCAATATCCGTTCCGGCAAGCGCCATGATATTATGCTTGCAGATACCGCCGATGGCCACCACCGGAATGGATACCGCGGCGCAAATCGCTTTGAGCGTGTCATGGCTGACCATATCGGCGTCCGGCTTGGTGGCGGTTGAAAAAACGGCGCCGACGCCCAGATAGTCCGCCCCGGCCTGCTCTGCTAGTATGGCCTGCCGCACTGTTTGCACGGATACGCCGAGAATCATATCCTCGGCAATCAGCTTGCGCACGTCGCCCGCTTTCATATCCGACTGGCCTACGTGGATACCGTCCGCGCCGCATCGGACGGCGATATCGACGTTATCGTTGACGATGAAGGGGACGTGATACCTCTCGCAAAGCTTTTTGACGGCAAAGGCTTCTGCCGCAAACGCGTCGCTGTCCAGCTCCTTTTCGCGCAGCTGAACGCACGTCGCGCCGCCCTTAAGCGCTTCCTCCACCTGCATACAGAGTGTTTTGCCGTCTGTCCACGCGCTGTCGGTGACGGCATAGAGCCGCAGGCTGCCTTTATCGCATTTCATATTTCGCCCCGGCCTCCAGCTCATCGCCGCTGAGATTGAACATCTCATCGATGATAAAATTTCTGTAGGTTGCGTTGCCGTCTCTCGCGCCGAGCCGCTCATAGGCCCGCTGCCCGCACAAGCCCATCGCGCAGACCGCCGCTGCGGCGGCTTCAAGCGGCTGTGACGGATTCGCCGCAAGATACGCGGCTGTGATGGCGGAGAGCATACATCCCGTTCCGGTGATTTTGCTCATCATCGGATGCCCGTTTTGAATCACGTATGATTTTTGCGCGTCCGCTACAACATCGGTCGCACCGGTAATCGCGATGACCGCGCCGGTCTGTTTCGCAAATTTTTTCGCAAAGCTGACGGTGTTATTCAGCGTCTCTGCCGTGACCGCGTCCGCGATATCGGCGTCAACCCCTTTGGTTGTTCCCGCGCCCAGAGCCAGTGCTTTGATCTCCGAGATGTTGCCGCGTATGGCGGCAAACTGGATATCGCGCAGCAGCATATTGGCCGTCTCGGTACGCAGGCGCGACGCTCCCGCTCCCACGGGATCGAGCACGACCGGATGGCCGCAGGCGTTTGCCGTTTTTCCCGCCGCCAGCATGGACGCAACCGTCCGTTCGTTCAGCGTGCCGATGTTGATGTTCAGCCCGCCGCAGAGTGCTGTGATCTCCCCGACCTCCCCGATGTCGTCCGCCATAATCGGAGAACCGCCGCAGGCGAGCAGCATGTTCGCGCAATCGTTGACGGTCACATAATTGGTGATGCTGTGAATCAATGGCATTTTTTCTCTGACGTTATTCAATATTGTCTTAAGCATTTTTTTTCCCTCTAATTTTGTTGATGATGCCGCACAGCAACGCTGTGACAGCCATTGCGGGCAGCGTGTACCCGACGGGTGTATTGACGGACATGAGCAGGCGGTATATCACAAACCCAACGGCCCAAATGCCAAGGTTAACCGCATCGAAGCTCTTGACGGAGCTGTCTCTCTTCAATATGAAGCAGTCGGTGATAAGGATGGCCGTCATGGGCGCGAATACCGAACCGATGAAATACAGAAAATTTTCAAACTGCGCCGTGGGGGTGAAGATGGCAAGAATCGTGCCGATGACGCAGACCGCTATTCCGGCGGGCTTTTCTTTTAGCTTTTTCGATATGCTTTCACTGCTGACACCCGCAGAATAGACATCAAGAAAGGTGGTGGTCACAGTGGAAAATATGACGATAATGAGGCCGATGATGCCAAGGCCAGCGCTCAGCATGATTTTGGCTATGTCGCTTTCTCCGGTGAATATGGCTGCCCCCATACCAATCGCGTACATCCAGCAGCTCACAACAAAGTAAACACCGACACTGACCGCAGTCGCCTTTCTCGGCTTTGCCGCCGTTCGGGTGTAATCGGAAATCAGCGGCAGCCACGACAGCGGCATCGTCGCCGACAGTTCGACCGCAGTGCCAAAGCTGACGCTGCCGTCCGGTGTAAAGCTGCTGTGGCCCTTGAAAATCACCGTACTCATCACGACGGTGAGTATAAACAAAGCGCCCATCGCGACGACATTGAGCTTGCTCAGGTTCTTAAGCCCGATAAGCAGCCAGACGATGATCAGCGCGCCGATCACAAGGCTCCAGACCCAATCCCCGCCGATGCTTTGTATTGAACCGGCCGCGGCCGCACCGCTCACGATCATCACGGCTGTCCAGCCGATTAATTGTAAAACATTGAGCGAAGAAAACAGCCATGAGCCTTTTTGCCCGAACGACATTTTGACAGTATCCATCGCGCTCTTTCGGGTATTCGCACCGATAAGACCTGCCAAATACAGCACCGCGCATCCGATGATGTGCCCGATGATGATAGCCAGCAGGCCGGTACCAAACCCAAGCGGCGCAACGAGCGTACCGGCTAGAATCTCCGCGATTGATACTGCCGCGCCAAACCAGATGAGTCCGTTTGAAAAGACCGATGTTTTTGTTTGTTCCAATGCATGACCTCCTGTTTCTAAAACAGAGCAACAAAAAACGGAGAACACCGATGGCATACTCCGCATATAAGTCAAATCGCTTACTTCCTACGGTGGCATTATCCACATCAGGTGTAAGGGTCGAAGTTGATCACTTCCTCTCAGCCTGCTCCACAAGCTCCCCTGTTTTAGTATTTAATTCGTATCATTTATATCATTTGCCTGTCAATTTGTCAAGCCGCCATGAGGGATGCCCATATAACCAGGTTGTCACTGCGTTTCAAGCCAGCCGATGAATTCATCCGTGGTATACGTAAACGCCACATGCGCCACCGTATCCTTTTTGATGATAAACTCGCTTAGGCCATATTCGTCGCCGGACCAGTCATAGGTGTACCCAAGGCGTGTCCACGGGTAAGCGTTATCAAAATAGGAATAGACGATATTATCGTCGAACCACGACACGAAAGAAGCATCCGCGCTGTCGTCAAACTGCGCCTGCGTGACGGGCTGCGTGATATCATACGAGTACGCGGGGCGTTTGACAGCGTCAAGAGGCACCCACATGCCGGTGAAATGCGTATATTCCTTTTCCTCGGGCAGACCGAGCAGCTGTTCAAACCTCAGCTCCCAGTCGGACACACCGGTTTTATGGCTGTCGAACCATCCGGCGATCTCCTTGTCGGTGAAGCCCCAGACCTCCCCGTAGGAAAGCGTCGCATCCTCGCCCGGAATGTAGCTTTCGGGGTATTTGTGCCAGGTGATCAGCAGCACGTCGCCGCCGCTGTTGACAGTTGCCATGTCGCTTTGCGGCGCGATGGTCACAACGGGGAGAATTTCATCGGGTTCTATGGTCATGGCATCCATCATGGCCTGCTCATACAGATTGGCGGGTGCCATGACGGGCTGAGCGGGCTCGGCCCAGGTGAAGGCAGCCACGGTGGCACCGATGGCGGTGAGCACGAGCAGCAGAGCCAGCGCGGGCGTGATCAGCTTTTGTGTGAAGAATTTTCTCATACGTCACCTCTATAACACTGACAATATCGGACTCCATATTATAACAATAAAACAAAATATCCTCCACAAAAACTTCTTCCGGGCTGCGGCAGGACATGATTCTCTTTTCGTTTATGCTACGTTTACATTGGTGATATACTATAGACAAAAATCGGGAAGGAGCGCGCTGCTGTGGCTGCCATTTTGGTGATTGACGACGATCCGTATATCCGCGAACTTGTGGGCACTCTGCTCAAGGCCGAGGGCTTTGCCGTCGCGGAAGCGGAAAACGGGCGCGAAGCGCTGCAAAAGCTCGGCGAGGGCCGGGTGGATCTTTGCGTGCTTGATTTGATGATGCCGGGCATGGATGGCTATGAATTCTGCCGGCTCGCGCGGCGGTACTATGCCGGCCTGCCCATTTTGATGCTGACGGCCAAGGCCGAGATCGGCGACAAGGTGAAGGGTTACGGCTTGGGCGCGGACGATTACCTGACCAAGCCGTTTGAGAGCGTCGAGCTCGTGCTTCGCGTGAAGGCGCTGCTCAGGCGCTGCAGCATCGACGCTTCGCAGTCGGTGCAGACCGGCGCGCTGACGCTGGACAAAACGAGTTATACGGTGAGCTTTGAAGGCGCGCAGAGCGATATTCCGATGAAGGAGTTTGAGCTGCTGTTCAAGCTGGGTTCGTCGGCGGGAAAAACCTTCACGCGCGACCAGCTGATCGAGGACGTGTGGGGGTATGACTTTGAGGGCAACGAGCGCACGCTGGACGTGCACATCAACCGCCTGCGCGAGCGTTTCCCGGCGGAGCAATACGGCTTTAAAATTACGACCGTGCGCGGGCTGGGCTATCGGCTGGAGGTGATGCAATGAAACGGAAAGAGAACAAGCGGCGCAAGATGTGGTGGCTTTATGCCATGCCGGTCACTTTCACCGCGTTTGCGGCCAGCTTTACCGCGGGCTACGCGCTGTCGCAGCAGCTGTTCCGCTTGACCGGACGCCCAGCCGACATCTGGTCCGCCGTCATTGCGGGGATACTCGGCCTTTGTGTTTTCGCGCTCGGCGTGAGAATCGTGATGTGGATCGCCCGCCTCGCGCATCATGGCGATGGATGGCCGGACCGGGGCGGCGGCAAGCTGATGAGCGACACGATTGAAGCGATGGACCGCATCGCGCACGGCGATTTCACTGTGTTTGTGCCGGTGGATGAGCACAACCCGCTCTCCGAGATCGCCGAAAGCGTGAACCGGATGGCGCAGGAACTCGGATCGATGGAGGGCTTACGGCAGAGCTTCATTTCCAACGTTTCGCATGAGATCCAGTCGCCGCTGACGTCCATCAGCGGGTTTGCGGCGCTGCTGAAGAACGATTCGCTCACGCCCGAGCTGCGGGCGCACTATATCGATGTGATTGAGACGGAGGCCAAACGGCTCTCGCGGCTCAGCGACAACCTCATGCGCCTCTCCATGCTCGAGAACGGCGCGCAGCCGCTCACCGTTTCGTCGTTTTCGCTCGATAAGCAGATCAAAAACGCCGTGCTGATGCTGGAGCCGCAGTGGACGGCGAAGAATCTTGACGTGTCCGCCGCGCTCGAAAAAACCAGCTTCAGCGGCGACGAGGGGCTGCTAAGCCAGGTGTGGGTGAACCTGCTGCACAACGCCGTCAAGTTCACGCCCGAGGGAGGGCAGATCACCGTCACGCTGGCGAAGTCGGAGAGCGGCATCGTCTGCCGCGTGGCGGACACCGGCCCCGGCGTTGCCGAGGAAGACCTGATGCACATATTCGAGCGCTTCTACAAGGCCGACAAGGCCCGCGACCGGGCGCTGGGCGGCAGCGGGCTCGGGCTCTCGCTTGTGAAAAAGATCGTGGCGCTGCACGGCGGCACGGTGACGGCGCAGAGCGCGCTTCAAGAAGGCAGCACATTTACGGTCACTTTGCCCGTTTCGAAATAGTTTCCGGTTTACACTGCGTTTAAATTGCATTTAACCTCCGTTTAATTGGCGGCGCTACAATGAGGCCATCAATTGAACGGAGGTTTTTCATTATGATGACGATTATCACGCTGATTTATTACGGCATAAAGCTGCTGGTTAAAAAGCTGACGGCGAAAAACAGCCAAGCCTGCGGGGAGGTGCTCGTATGACGCCCATCATTACCGTAGACGGACTCGTGAAGCAATACGACCGGGCCAAGGAGCCCGCGGTGAAGGGCGTGAGCTTTGATGTCAACGAAGGGGAGTTCTTCGCCTTCCTTGGGCCCAACGGGGCGGGCAAGACGACGACCATCTCCATACTGACCACCACGCTCTCAAAAACGTCCGGCGGCGTGACCATCGCGGGGTACGACGTGGAGAAGGAAGCGCGGCGTGTGCGCGAGGAGGTGGGCATCATATTCCAGCAGCCCAGCCTCGACGCGCAGCTTTCGGCGGAGGAGAACATCCGCTTTCACGCCTGCCTTTACGGCATGTACCGTTACCGGCCCAGCTTTAAGCTGATGCCCGCCGCCTATAAGGACCGCGTGATGGAGCTCGCGGAGATCGTGGGCATCAAGGACGCGCTTTTCAAGCCGATCAAGAAGCTTTCGGGCGGCATGCAACGCAAGCTCGAGATCATCCGCAGCCTCATCCACATGCCGAAGATACTGTTCCTCGACGAACCCACGCAGGGGCTGGACGCGGTGAGCCGCCGCAGCCTGTGGGAGTACATCGACGGGGTGCGCAGACAGAACGGCACAACGGTTTTCCTGACCACGCATTACATCGACGAGGCGGAGCATGTGGACAATGTCTGCATCATCAACCACGGGAAGATCGCGATTGCGGGTTCTCCCGGGCAGATGAAGGCGAGTCTGCTGCGGCAGGAGCTCGTGCTTGATGCGGCGGACCGCGGGCAGCTGGTTCGCGAGCTGGGCGGAATGGGCCTTGACTACCGCGTGGACGGCCACATTGCGGTGCCGTATGAGGGCACGGCGCAGGAGATCATCGCGCGGCTCAAGACGCCGCTGTCGGTGCTGCAGATACAGCAGCCGTCGCTCGAGGACGCATATGTGGAGTATTTGAGAAGAACGGAGGAGCATGCGGCATGAATGAAGCGGTGATGAGACAGGTCGGAATCAGATCAAGGTTTTTAAGGGAGCTCAATGCGATGGTGACCATCGCGGCGCGCGATATCACATTGTTCTTCAAGTCACCGGGCATGATCATCATGAGCCTTGCGATGCCGCTTTTGATGATGGGCATGCTGGGCGGGAGCCTCGCGCAGAACATGGCGGGCGGGCTTGGGTTCAGCTACGGGCCGTTCATGCTCGTGGGCATGCTGGTCAACATGCTGTTTATGACGACGACGTCGGGCATCTCCTCGCTCGTGGAAGACCGCTTTTCGGATTTCACGCAGGAGATGATGATCTCGCCCGTGTCGCGGTATTCGATCGTGATCGGGAAAATCGCGGGGTCGTCCTTCGGCGCGATTGTGAGCATGCTGGGCACGCTGATCGTGGGGCTCGCGATGGGCATCACGCTGCCGGTGGGGCAGATGCTCGCGATACTCGCGCTGTCGCCGCTGATGTGCCTTTCGGCGGGCGCGCTGGCCATGATCGTGATCGGGCTCGTGAAGAGCAATAAGATCGCCAATTTGGCTGTGATGCTGATCACGATGCCGCAGATGTTTCTCTCCGGGGCGATCATTCCGCTCACCAACTCGAGCGGCGTGCTGCTGGTGCTAAGCCGCATGATGCCGATGACATATTGTCTTGATCTGGTGAGAGCGGTGGTTTACGCCGGGACACCGGAATACGGTAGCGTGGTGCTGTTCAATCCCGCGGTGACGCTGGCGGCGATACTCGCGATCACGGTGGTGTGCCTCGTGGTGGGGACGTTCTTTTTCGCAAGAAGTGAAAAGAACAGGTAAGACTGGGAATTATAAATAATCAAAATTAAAAGGGAACGCGATATGCGTTCCTTTTGGGTTGTAGAGGATGATATGGATAACTGAGGGTCAAACCCTGTTTGGGACTGCTCCCGGTTATGCGCATAAAGCACATTTATTAATAACCATAACATCCGTTTATAAAAATCACTTTAATTCTGTTTTTAATAAATTGTCTGGATATCAAAACGAAGTCGTTACAAATTCGCTGTTCGTGCTTGCAATTAATGCATTTGCCCAGCTTTACACATGGCGTATTCTTGCGAAGCCTTTTTGCGTCCAGAGGCGCCGCAATTTGTCTGGCACGGCAAACGGCATCTTCCGCGGTATCGACCAGTTTATTTACGCCAACGACAACGATGACCTGTTTTGGTCCGTAAAGCATGGGGGCGACACGGCTGCCGTTCCCATCGATATTAAACAACTGTCCGTCCGTAGTTACGGCGTTTGTTCCTGTAATAAATGTGTCGGAGCCAAAGTTTTTTAGATAGATGGCTCTTTTTTCTTCGGATGTCAAATTGGGCTGATGCTTATCGTAAAACGTAAAATCCCCGTTCCGGAGATATTCGAACACCCCTGTTTCCTCCAACGTTACGGAATCCCCGCATCCGATTGTCTCCCCATTGTGAATCAGTGTGGAGATAAGTGAGAGCAGCTCTTCTCTATTCTCAGCGTAATAGCCAGCCATATTGTTCTTCTGTAAATTGTTAATTGCTTTCCTTATTTTCTCGTCAATCAAGCAAAAATCTCCTCTGTGCATTTCCATAAGCGTATGATAATTATATAAGAATCGGTTGCTCTTGGATACCATGTTGAACTAACAAACTATTATTGCTATAACGAACCAATTTAATTAACCGGCATAAGCATTTTCATTGTGCCATTGCAAAAACTCTTGAGCTGGTCTTTTCGGGGGTTGTATTGATACTGCTAAAGCTATGCAAGAATGAGGCAGTCTGCTCAGCTTACTCGATGACCTTTTTTGCACCGTAATATTGAATCAGTATCAGTATTAAAGCGGAACCGGCAAAAATGCCGTCTAAGATGCCTGCGGGCAGCATAAAAACCATCAATGTCATCGTAATGATGCAGTTGATTACCGATAACGCCAGGCCCCACATTCTATTTTTCAATAACCCGATGGCGCCGATCAAGCGGACAATTCCGAAGATGCCGCCGATGATGATCATCAGATACAGATTTTCCTGAAAATACGGGACGATGAAAGAAAAGTATTTGCCAGCATCAAAGCCGTTGCTCCCGAATGCCAAGACGGGGATTAAGGCTAAGCATCCGCCCAGTTCCATAAAGCCGCCGTGGATGATCATGATTATTGATGCAATTTTATAATTTCTCATATAGATACCCTTTCACAGAAAAATGATACTTTCAAATGCAAAATTGAGCTGCGTATTGTTGCACAATATTATAACAATAAAACAGTATATCTTCCACAAAGGGAACGCGGGAAGCGTTCCTTATGGATTGCGGCGGGTTGTGGTGATAATCCAGAGTTAACTGTAAGATCACTTGGACTATTATTACTGTTAAAAGTAACAATTCGTCTTAGGATTAGCCAGTGTGTTGGTTTATTTTCTAACAAGAATAAAGCCAATATCCCCTTCATTGGTAGCTTTGCTTTTATATAAATTTATAACACTAGCTATATGTTTACTTTGAATATCATTTTTCAACCGTCCAAGTCCGATTTCGAGTTCATTCGTGTCCATCTCACAAAAAGCAGGAATATTATCTCTAATTTTATGATCTAAATACCTTTCTGGATTATATTGACCTATTCTTAAACATCCATCTTGACTATTACTGGGATACTCCAAAAAAATAGGTTCAAAAGAAGCAAAGTTTAATTCTTTTGTTAGCAGTGAATTATATTGTTCTGTGCTTAGCGTAACATCTTTATATCGCTCCTTTAGTGATGGAAAATATTCTTGTAACCATAAAGACATGTGTTGCCCTTCAAACTCAGTATCGAATATTGCTATTCCCTCTGGCCTTAGTATGCTATGTACTTTGGTAAAGAACTTTACGAGCTTGTCGTTTCTGAAATAGTGAAGTGTCGATATGCCCCAAATTTTATCAAAAAAAATATTATCAAAAGAACAATCTAAAAAATCTTCATTAATCCAATGAATTCGATTTACTATATCCTTTCTTTTTGCAACTGCAAGCATTTCTTCACTTATATCAATTCCATAAACATCTTTAAATTCATCTCTAAAAGGAATGGTATAGTTACCTGTCCCGCAGCCGATATCCAATCCTACTTGCTTGTGATTTGGCATCATCCTTTTGGTTAGAACATCTAAAATACTATTACTTGCTCGTCTTGTTTTATCGTAGCGTTCAGCAAACATCTTTAATTTATTTCTGTCTTTTATCATTATGCCGGTATTACCTATAAAATCATCAACAGTTTTTAGCTCCTGATGCTGCAGTAATTCTTCGAACATTTCAATTAAATCACTCCCGGCGCTTTTTGGGTCTACCTCTATCACTTCGCAGCGTTCATTAACATACTCAAAGCATCTTATACAATGGTTATCATTTCTAATACCTAAAGCAACATCTTTAATAAAATCTGTTTTATTCTCGGCTTTTAATATATCAACATCGATAACGAACAAAGGAATTGCAACAAGTTTATGCATATAATCTAAATTTTGCAAAGAGTATTTTTCTTCTTTTGAAGAAATCTTTTTGCGAATAAGAATTCTAACTATTTGCAAGGATGAATCATCAATATCTCCGTCTACTATCTCAAAGCCACGCCATATAGATTTGTTTGGCTCCCAACCTGTTCGTTTAATTGTTTTATAAACAAGAGGCGAATATACTAACTTTTTATTAAACTTAATCTTTTCCAAACGTGCATTATATTGATCGTGTAAATATATATAAAAATAATTACTTGATATTGAGTTTCGACTATAGACATCAATTGCATATATTGAATTATAATGTTCCAAGCTATAATGAAAAGTGGTAATCCAATTACTTGATTCTTCGCTCCAATCAATAATTCGGTTCTTTAAATCGTGAATGCTAACTAAAAATTCATTAATATTCTCTAATGTATCACTATTCTTAATATCCGGACATTCTGCTAATGCCAATTGCATGTTTTTAATATCAGAAACTATTTTGTTGTCAAAAAATTCTGTAACAATTGAATTTTTATTTAAATTAAAATGCATTTCATGTTTTTCAACTTCAAACAATGAAAAAAAAGAAGGATTATTGTTCTCGTTTTTTTTAATATAAATCTGAAGCTCATAGAAAGGACAATGTTCTTTGCAACCAATAGTGTCTCCACTTATAATTACGATTCCTTTGTTATTATTAGCTGGGTATATTAGTCGGCTCACTTGCTTCGAATGTTTATGCCCGTGTAGAACAATGTCAAAATTGTTTCTTATCAAATATGAATTTACTATTCCTGAATTGATTATTGAATCATATCGCTCCAAATCATTTGTTATAACGGGTGCGGGGTTATGATGCATGACTGCAATTTTAATTTCAGAATTTACTTTTTTGATTTTAGTTTCCATTCTGTCCAGATCACTTTTTTCAATAAATCCTGGATCCTCACGCATATATTTAAATAACTTGGTATTAAGATCTTGAAATTGTTTCGCTTCATCCTCAGACATATTATTTTTTGTAAGCGAAATAGTTTCATTATAGATGTCTTTAATATCAGGATTAATTGAACCGCCAAGTTTAGTGCTATTAAATAAGTATATGAGCATATTCCATGGCTCATCAAATGCAAAATAAATAGGAGCATTATTATTTTTGTAGCAGCATGATATAATATCATTATCTTTGTTGAAAAGGACTGTTGACATTTTTGCATATCTGTTGATTTTCTGCGAATATTCGGATTGACTCCAATCTAAATCGTGATTTCCGGGTACAATAAAAATATACGGATCCTTTTTTTTCCGTTTACTTGTTTTCTTTTTTTTCATAAGTTCTTTGATTATGACTAGTTTCTCTCCAGCAATGTCCATTTCATCTTCAGTTGCATAAGTGGTTAGATCACCTGTCACTATTAAAATATCAGGTATTGCTTCGTCTGAACATGAAGAAAGGTATTCTATGTAATAATTAATGTTATAAGATTTAATTTCTTTCATATTAAAAAAACTGAGTTTATTTTCTGGAGAGTACTGCGCATTACCAATATGAAAGTCAGAGAGATGATGAATAATAATGTCCGGTTTCATGTCTTTCTTACTCCTAAACAAGTATTCAATACCTGATCTAAACCTCTTTAACTTAATTTCCTCTGCTAATCGCAATATTTAATTAGCTCGTTCATTTTTTAAGAAATGCAGCATATAAAATTCTATTGTTGCACAATATGATATTATTTTACATGATAATATAAAAAAGTCAAAGAAAGATTTTATTATGTTATGGTTTATTGTACATACGCGGACTAATTCAAATTTTTTAGGTTGTCAGTGCTTATGCATTATCTGAAGAAAAGCCTCAACTTACTTTGTTACGTCGCATATATTGGAGACCTTCTCAAATTCATTGATAGTGTTTGCCAATGGTAAGATAGTTGTTCGCCGCGTTCTCTATCATATCTATGAGCAGAGCTTCTTCAGCACCCATGCCATGTTCTGCCCCAAATTCAGCATGTTGCGTATGCCCTCCTCATCCCCAAGCACATCGCCCGCATCCTTCCCATACACCATGTTCCAGTAGGTAGACCCCACCACCACAATCTCCTTATTGAGCAGAAAATGATTCATCGTATCGACCGCGGTCAGCCCGCCTCCGCGCCGCATGGCGCACACGCTCGCGCCCGCCTTGAACCTGAGCAGCCCCGGGTTCATCGCCGCCACCACGCCCGCGCGCTCCAAAAACGCCTTCATCGTGGAGGTCACATCCGCCGAATACACGGGGGACCCGAGCAGCACGCCGTCGGCGCTTTTGAGCTTCTCGAAATACTCGCAGAACATGTCCGTCTCAAACACGCAGTTCGCGCTGTTCTTGCAGTTAAAACAGCCCCGGCACGGCGCAATGGATTCTAAGCGGATCAGCTCCGTCTCGATGCCCTGCTCCTCCAGCTCCTCAAACACAATGCCCATGATGATCGATGTGTTTCCGTCTTTGCGCGGACTGCCGTTGAACCCGACGACCTTCATTCGCTGCCACCTCGTATTCCAATATCATACTGTCTGATGGTTTCGACATTTTTACCCAAAAACCTTTATTCTGGGCCTCGCGCGTCGAATAAATCAACCCCGCCTCTCAACCTTTCGGTGGATGTGCGGCGGCGGGCGCGGCGGTAGAATGAGGCCATAAGAAGGAGGGTTAACAAATGAATCAGATCATAAAGGTCAACAACCTTAGCAAAAGTTTTAAACAAAATCAGGCGGTCAGGGACGTATCGTTTGATGTGCGGGAAGGGGAGGTGCTCTGCATACTGGGCCCGAACGGCGCAGGCAAAAGCACCACGATCAACATGCTCACCACAGCCATGCAGAGCGACGCCGGAGACATGCTCTGGCGCGGCGCAGCGATCGGCCACGACACCAAGGCATATAAACAGACGCTTGGCATCGTGCCGCAGGATATCGCCGTGTACGAGGAGCTCTCGGCGGAGCGCAACATCGCGTTCTTCGCGTCGCTCTACGGCCTCAGGGGCGGCGCGCTCAAAACCGCTGTGGACGAAGCGCTGGAGTTCGCGGGGCTCACCGAGCGCAGGGGCGACAAGGTCAAAACGTTCTCGGGCGGCATGAAACGCCGACTCAACATCGCCTGCGCGATCGCGCACAAGCCGTCCGTCATCATCATGGATGAGCCGACGGTCGGTATCGACCCGCAGTCGAGAAACCACATACTCTCGTCGATACGCGGGCTGCGCGCGCAGGGCGCTACCGTGATCTATACGACGCACTACATGGAGGAAGTGGAGGAGATCTCCACGCGCATCATCATCATGGATCACGGCCGGATCATCGCCGAGGGCACCAAGGAAGAACTCAAGGAGCGGCTTGCGGACGAAAAGCTGTACCGCATGGACGTGGAGCGCACCGACGCGCTCGACAGCAAAAAGCTCTACCGCATTGAGGGCGTGAAGGAAGCGGGCCTCGAAGAGAACTGCCTCAAGGTCTCGGTGCTCAAGGGCATCGAGAACCTCGACAAGATCATATCGCTGCTGATCGACAGCGGCGTGAAGATCAACAACATCACGAGCGACACAGCCAGCCTCGAAATGGTGTTCCTGAAGCTGACCGGCCGCACATTGAGAGACTAGGAGGGCGTGCCATGTATCGCTTCAAAGTGATCGTAAAAAGGGACATTCATAACCTGCTCACCAACCCGATGCTGATGTTTTACAACGCCGTCTTCCCGTTCCTGCTGATCGGAATTTTAGGGTATTTAAGCAACGGTGGCTACGGCGAGGGCGGCGCGAACGCGTATGACTACTACGGCGTGACCATGCTGCTCTACAGCGTGCTCAACGTGACGCTGACCGCGTCCAACACGTTTATGGAACGCGGCCTGAGAAACAGCAATCTGCGCGTGCTGTATGCGCCGGTCAGCCCGTCGGCGGTGTATCTTTCGAAGATCGTATCGACGTTCCTGTTCACCTCCGCGTGCTTCGTGATACAGATGGCGCTCTCGGCGCTGCTGCTCGGCGTGAACTACGGCGGCGCGAACGCGGTCTTTCTGCTGCTGCTGATACTCGTGTTCGACTTCTTTGCCTCGAGCCTCGGCGTGATGTTCTGCTGCCTGTTTAAAAGCGAGGAAGCGGCCAACAAGATCTTGAGCCTTGTGACCACCGTGCTCGCGATATTCGGCGGGCTGTTCTTTCAGCTCGATGCGCTCGGTGGCGTGGGCGCGGCGATTGCCACGGTGTCTCCGGTGAAATGGATGCTCGACGCGTCGGTGCGCATCATCTGGGACGGCAATCTAAGCCCGATGTTGCCCGTGTGCGGCATTCTCGCCGCCTTGAGCGCGGCCTGCATCATCGGCTGCAAACGCTTCTTTAAAACGGAGGATTACGTGTAATGAGCTTCTTTACAATCGTCAGAAACAATTTTGCAAGATACGGTCAGAGACTGGCCAACGTGATCGTGATGCTGGTGCTCACGGTGCTCACGGTCGTGTTCGCGGTGGTTTTTACGCCCAAGATGCAGATGAAGGGCCACATCGCGCTGGTCGGCAGGGGCGACAGCCTGCTGAAAAGCAGCGCCGCTTTTGAGGTGACGGTGCTGGATTCACAGCCAGCGATGTCGGACCTGATGCTGAGCAAATACGACGCGGTGGTGATTGACAACGGCGGCGGCAGCTATGAGATCAGGACGATCAAGGACGCCGCATTGAAGAACGCGATCGACTTCACGATTGCGCATCCGGGCGAGGCGCTGCCGGGCGCGGACGAGCGCGGCGTGGGCGCGAACATACTCGGATACCTCTCGTTCTTCGTGTTGCTCCAAGGCGTGATGTTCATACTGCCCTACTCGGACGACAAGGAAAGCGGTGTGTTCAGGCGCATCGGCACCTCGCCCGTCTCCGCCGGAACGTACATCGCCGCGCACGGCGCGTCCAACTTCGCGCTCGTGTTCACACCCACTTTCGCGGTTGTCGCCGTCGCGACGCTGTTCGGAGCGGAGCTGGGGTTCTCTTTGCCGGTGTTCGCGGGCTTCATCGCGCTGCTCTCGCTGCTGTCCACCACATTCGCGGTGCTCGTCGCGACGCTCGTCAAGCGCATGGAGAACTGCTCGATCATCGGGTCTGTCACGATGATGCTGACGACACTGCTCGCAGGCAGCTTCGTGAACTTTTCAAGCACGCGCCCCGCATTCGACACGGCCATCAGCGTGCTGCCGCAGAAAAGCTTTCTGACGCTGATCCGCGGCATTGAGCAGGGGCACGCGCTAACCGGATACCTGCCGCAGCTGGCTCACATATTGCTGCTGTGCGCCGCGTTCGCCGCCGTCAGCGTACTCGCCGCGTCCGCGCAGATGAAAGGAAAGCATGCCCGGTAAATATTGTTGATAAAGCCCGAAAGCGCAGCTATAATATGCATAAGATTAACAGCGATCGGGTGAAAAAATGAGTCTTGGCCTCATTGCAACCAAAATCAAAATGCCCTCCCCGCGTAGAAACTATATCCGCAGGGAGGCGCTTTTTCATAAGCTGGAGCAGATCGGCGCGCACAAGGTGACGCTCATCAAGGGCGCGGCGGCCAGCGGCAAAACAACGCTGCTCACCTCTTTCCTGCACGAAAACAGCACGCTTCGTTACAAATGGCTCACGCTCGATAAGGAGCTTAATGACACGCTCGTGTTCTGGCGATATTTCTGCGCGGCCGCGCTCGACGAAAACCCGAAACTGGCGTCGTTATTCGATACGGCGATAGAGCAGGAGGATATCTGCGGCCTTTTGGCGCCCGTGCTCAACGCCTTGGACGGCGGCGACATCGCGGTGGTGCTCGACGATTTTCATACGATTCATAACGAGACGCTGCTCGGTTCGATTGAATATTTCATCAAAAATGCTCCCGAGAACGTGCACTTCGTGATCGTCTCGCGGCTCGAGCCGCCGCTCTATTTCGGTGATCTCGCTGTGTCCGGCAGCCTCCTGAGCCTCTCGGAGGACGACCTTAAGTTTACGGCGGATGAATCAGCGCGTTTTCTTGTGTATACGCTCGGGCAAAGCCGGTCCGAAAGCGACACGGCGCGCATGAGCGGCCAGGCTGAAGGCTGGGTCGGCGGGCTGCAGCTTTTGGCGCTTGCCTCCGAAGGCAGTGCCGCCGCTTTGCGCGAGTTCAAGGCGCTCGGGCGCTACGCGGTGGAATACCTGCAAAAGGAGATTTTGGGCGCGCTGCCCGAAGAGCTGCAGCAGTTTTTGATCAAAACGTCGATGCTGCAAAGCTTTGACGCAACCGCCTGCAACGGCATTCTGCGCATACAAAACAGCGCGGGGCTGATACAGCAGGCGCTTGACCGCAATCTTTTCATTATGGCGGTGGGCGAGGAGAGCTTCCGTTACCACAACCTGTTCGGCGAATTTTTGAACCTGAGGTTTGCGGCACTGCCGGGGCAGGAACGCCGGGCGTTTCATGAAAGCGCGGCGCTCTATTATGAGTCGCACGGCGAACCTGAGCAGGGCATCAGCCATTTTCTGAGCGTCGGCGCTTATGAGGACGTGATGCGCATCATCAAGGCGCACGGCAGCAACTACCGGCTTTGGGCGAGCTTAGAGCAGATACCCATTGAGGTGCTGCGCAGTGAGCGCGAGCTCGTGCTTGAGCGGCTGTTCTACGTATATTACAACAGCGGCATTGAAAAGCTTGCGGGGTTGTTTGAAGCCTTTGCTGAGGAGATGGAAAGCGACAGCAGCTGGAGGGTCCTGAAGATCACGAAAGCGATACTGATGGACATGGATTTTCGCATCGATCTGATGACCGCAGACGAGATTGATCAAATGGCGCTCAGCGATACGGCCAAGGCCATACTCTGCATCAAGACGGCGGCTTTCCTGTATTTAAAGTATGAGCTCAAAGAGGCCGAAAAGATACTCGTCAAGGCGCAGTCGTTCGACTTCGGGGAAAATCCGTTTCTCAATATGGCGATACTGAGCATGACGAGCGGTGTGAAAGAGGAGCTCGGGCAGCTCCCCGAATGTGAAAAGCTGTACAACAAGATATTTAAGCTCATGGAAGAGCAGAATCTGCTCGTTCATCTGTCGTTCAATTTCTATGTCGGCATCACGGGCATCTATCTCAAAGCGGGCAGGCTCGAGGAAGCGCAGGACGCTTTGGAAAATGCCGAAAAAACAAAGGGGCGCACGGACATCTGGTCGGACGGGGGGTATCTGTATAACCTCATGGAGCTGCGGCTGCTTCAAGGCAGACCGGACGACGCGTATCCCATTATCGAAAAGATGCTGGGCTTAAGTTTTTATGAAAACATGCTCTATACATCGAGCCTGTATAAATACATCGACGCCGCGGACAAAATCACGCCTGAACTCGCGGCGCGTTACCTAGAGATCTATGACGAATGCGAGCCAAGGTTCCTGCGCGCTGAGGACAAAATCGCGTTTGCGCGCGTGCAAAAAGCGCTTGGCAATATTGAGCTTGCGGCCAAAACAGCGGATGATGTGCTCGAAATCCTACGCAGCCAGCAGATCAATGTGAAGCTTGTGGAAGCGCTGTTGTTCCGGTGCGGGCTTGTGACGGGGCAGGACGCGGCAGCACAGCGTGTGCGCAAAGGGTTGCTGCGCGAAGCCGTTTATTATGCCGCAAGCGGCCCGCTTGTCTCGCCGTTTTTGCTTGAGGGGCGCCATATCGCGGCGCTTTTGCCGGCCTTGCTCAATGAACCGGGCGCGCAGCTTGCCGAACAGGAAAAGAAGTTCGCAGCCGACTTATATAAACGCATCGGCGGCAGTATGCAAGCGCTCGGCCTGCTCAGCGAGCGCGAGACGGAGGTGCTGCGCGAACTCGCGACAGGCGCGTCCAACAAACAGATCGGCGAGACGCTGTTCATATCGCTGGCCACGGTCAAAACGCACATGATCAACATTTTTACGAAGCTGCAGGCCGAAAACCGCGTTGAGGCCGTGGACAAGGCGCGCAAGCTGGGGCTGCTGTAAGCTAGCCCTGATTGTGCCGCTGCAGCAGGTTCTTTTTCCAGCCGCGCAGACGCTCAAAGCCAACCTTCGCGACAACGGCGCCAAACGTCAGGGAAGCTGCGCTGAGGCCGAGCAGAAAGCCGCGCAGGGCATCCGGCAGCTCCACAAAATGCCCTATGCCGAAGTAGATGAACATGCCGAGCGCGCCGATCATCATCGGCCAGTTTCCTTTGAGATGATTTTGGTTCATATTTTTGTCCTCTCAGTATTTTTTGTGATAGTAGATTTTGAGCGCCACGCGGATAAGCAGCAAAAACAGAGAGCAGCCCGCTAGAGAAAAGAACACCGTCTCATTAAAGTATCCCGCTACGATGCCTGCGAGCAGTATGAGTACGGTGCAAACGTACATCGCATTGCCGCCGACCTTCATAGTGATCAGCTTTTGGCGCTCATCGTTCTCGGCGTAATAAGCGGCTTTTAGCTTTTCTTCGTTCTTCAGCAGCCATCTGAACCGCCCGACAAAATATAAAAACACGATGCTGACCGAGAGCAGAATGCCCGTCTGGAAGCCGCGCAGAAATTCGGAAAAATCGCTGAGTCCAATCGCGCGGAACACACTGAATTCGCCAAGCAAAAGCAGCGTGACCATTGCGGCTGCGCCCACGATAAGCACCGCAATTCTTGCTTTCAAAGAGTCTTTGTATTGTTCCATCTATATATCCTCCACTTCGGAAAAATCGAAAACATCCTCAATGCGCAGATTAAAATACCGCGCGATTTTATACGCAAGCACGAGCGAGGCGGTGTATTTGCCGCACTCGATGGAGGTGATGGTTTGGCGCGTGGTGCCCACGGCCATGGCGAGCTCCTCCTGAGACAGTTTATGCTTTTTTCGCAGTTCCTTGATTTTTGTGTTCAAAGACACACCTCCTGTTGCAAAGCAGGCTTTGCAAAAATAGTATAGTGGGCTTTGCACGAAATGTCAAGCTGACTTTGCAAGAATAATAAAATAAAAAGTTAGAAGGCATTTTACGTATACATTGTGGAACGGTCTCGCAATTTACTTGAACGACACGGGGGTCGTTCACTACAGGTCATTGATAATATTCATCTGCTTCCCATTTAAGAGGATTCTCATCGATGTATTTCCAAACCCGCAGGTATTCATTTTCATTTCGGATGATATGGTCGTAGAATGACTTTTGCCAAATCATCTTCTCGAAAGGCGGGTATTCTCCATTTTTAACACCATCAATATAGGCTTTTGTTGTTATCATTTTAAATCGGCGTATATATTCAGATAATGTAGTGAACGACCCCTGTGTCGTTCCGCCGTGGTTAATTACAATAATTGCATGAACATGGTTTGGCATAACCACATATTTGTCCAAAGACACATCCCCGTAAATAACTAACTCATTAAGATATCGTTCTACCATTTTGCCCGCTTCAGATAAAAAGAGATGGCCGTTTTGAAAATCACCAAACAGATGTAATCGGTTATAGGTGCATATTGTTAAAAAATAAGCTCCGTTTTGTGAATAATCGTATTCATCAAGTCTGAGTTTTTTTCTTTCGAAAAATTCCATTAGAATTCCTTGCTTTTTACTAGAACTAGAACGACACGGGGGTCGTTCACTACAGAAGATGTTATATTGCTGTACCTGCTATCATATCATAATAATCCTTATATAGTAATATATAGGTACATCAAAAAAGCCACACCGCGTATGCGGCATGGCTCGTTGTGCTTCTTGTTATGCCCCTAGAATCTAACCTTCTCCGCGATATACGCGCTCACCTTGTCGATGCCGATACGGATCTGCTGCATCGTGTCGCGGTCGCGGATCGTCACCTGATTGTCCTCAAGCGTATCGAAATCCACGGTGATGCAATACGGCGTGCCGATCTCGTCCTGACGGCGGTACCGCTTGCCGATGCTGCCCGTCACATCGAAATCCACCATGTGATCCTTGAGCAGCATGTCGTAGACTTCCTGCGCCTTCTCGTTGAGCTGCTTTTGCTGCGGCAGAATCGCAGCTTTAAATGGCGCGAGCGCGGGGGAGAGGCGCAATACCACGCGCGTGTCGCCGCCTTCAAGCTGCTCCTCGTCATACGCGTCGCAGAGGAACGCAAGCGCCACACGGTCGGCGCCGAGCGACGGCTCGATGCAGTACGGCAGGTACTTCTCGTTGGTCACCGGGTCGATGTATTCGAGCGAAACGCCCGACGTATCCATGTGCTGCTTTAAGTCAAAGTTCGTGCGGTCCGCAATGCCCCACAGTTCGCCCCAGCCAAACGGGAACAGGAACTCGATGTCGGTCGTCGCGTTGGAATAGTGCGAAAGCTCCTCGGGGTCGTGATCCCTTAGGCGGATGCTTTCATCCTTCATGCCCAAGGAAAGCAGCCACTGGTGGCAGAAATTCTTCCAGTAGTTGAACCACTGCATCTCTTCGGCGGGCGCGCAGAAGAACTCAAGCTCCATCTGCTCAAACTCGCGCGTACGGAACGTGAAGTTGCCCGGCGTGATCTCGTTGCGGAACGACTTGCCGATCTGCCCGATGCCGAACGGCACGCGCTTGCGCGTTGTGCGCTGCACGTTCTTGAAGTTCACGAATATGCCCTGCGCCGTTTCGGGACGCAGGAATATCTCGTTCGCCGAATCCTCGGTGACGCCCTGGAACGTCTTGAACATCAGATTGAACTTGCGGATGCCCGTGAAGTTGCGCTTGCCGCACACGGGGCAGTTGATCTCCTTCTCGGCGATGAACGCCTCCATGTCCTCCGGCTGCATCGTGGCGACGTTGAGCTCAAGCTTTTTCTTGGCGGCATATTCCTCGATCAGGTGATCGGCACGGAAACGCGCCTTGCACTCCTTGCAGTCCATCAGCGGGTCGGAGAAACCGCCCACATGCCCTGAGGCCACCCAAGTCTGCGGGTTCATCAGTATCGCCGCGTCGAGGCCGACATTGTACGGACACTCCTTGATGAACTTCTTCCACCATGCCTGCTTCACGTTGTTCTTGAACTCGACGCCTAAGGGGCCGTAGTCCCATGTGTTCGCGAGACCGCCGTAGATCTCCGAGCCCGGGAATACATATCCTCTGTTTTTGCAGAGCGCGACGATGCGCTCCATTGTTTGCTTGTCTTTTTTCATTATGTCCTCCGAAATAAATAAAGCCATTTTGTCCACTCAACTGGGACGAAAATGACAACTTTCCGCGGTTCCACCCGTTTTGGCATACAATGCCCGCTTTTTTAAACTCCGGCTTTTCTGAAGCGCCCATGAACCCCGCTGCCACCGCGGGCTTTCACCCTCCCCGCGTCGCTTCGCCGGCATTTTTTAAGGACATGCTCTTCACCGAAACATATTCATTTTTGAAACGCCGACATATGGCAGGGATATGCCGATATCAGCTTTTTTTAACTATATCAAAACCAATGCGCTTTCGCAATAGCAGACAAGATCATTCTGTTTGTGCAGTGTAAAATAATTCTGATAAATCTTTTGTGCTGGAACACGAAAAGATATTGATTTTTTAATGATTCGTTGTTATACTATATCAAAATAAGAGCGTTAGTCAATAGCAACTCTTGTTTTGGGGCTGTTTTTGCACAAAGACGTGTCGAAAGAAAACTGCGGTTTTTGTAAGCTCCTTAGAAAAGATGGAATGAAACTTGTTTTTGTTACAAGGCTCAAAGATGAACCTGAAGGTTTGTTTTTGGGCCTCTTTATTTTTCCAAAAGGCTGTGCCTTTTGGGCATATACAGTGGCACGGTACCAAAGGAGGGCACTGAAGGAATGAATCACGGAGATATGGCTTGGATATTGACATCTTCAGCACTGGTTTTTATCATGACACCCGGTTTGGCTCTTTTCTACGGAGGGTTGGTAAAGCGGAAGAATATTATCAATACGATTATGTCATCGGTGATTATGATGGGCATCGCCTCTATACTTTGGGTGCTGGTCGGTTTTTCACTGTCCTTCAGCGGTGATACGGGCGGCATTATCGGCGACCTTAAGTGGTTCGGGCTTAATTTCAACACGCTGACCGATACCACGCTGCCGTACCCGAATACGCTGAGCTTCGCGATCTTCCAGATGATGTTCGCGATCATCACGCCGGCGCTGATCACGGGCGCGATTGCGGAGAGAATGAAGTTTTCCTCACTCGTGATTTTCTCGACGGTCTGGTCGCTGATCGTTTATTATCCGCTTGCGCATATGGTATGGGGCGGCGGCCTGCTGTTTCAAATCGGCTCGGTCGACTTTGCGGGCGGCAACGTGGTGCACATCAGCTCGGGCGTCAGCGCGCTCGTGCTCGCGTTCGTGCTCGGCAAGCGCAGTCATTTCGGACGCGCGACGTATCATCCGCACAACGCGACGTATGTGTTCTTGGGCGCGGCGCTGCTCTGGTTCGGGTGGTTTGGGTTTAACGGCGGCAGCGCGCTGGGTGCCAATGAACTTGCGGCTCACGCGATGATCACGACCAACACGGCCGCGGCGGCAGCCATGGTCTCGTGGCTCATGATAGAAAAGATAAAGAACGGCAAGCCGACTCTGGTCGGCGCATCCACGGGCATGGTCATCGGCCTTGTGGCAATCACGCCCGGCGCGGGCTTCGTGCCGGTTTGGGCGTCCATCGTCATCGGCGCGCTCGTGAGCCCCATCAGCTATTTCTTCATCACAGTCGTGAAAGGCAAATTCCGCTACGACGACGCGCTCGACGTGTTTGGATGCCACGGCATCGGCGGCATCTGGGGGGGCATCGCGACGGGGCTTTTCGCGCAGACCTCAATCAATCCGGCGGCGGCATGGAATGGCCTCGTGTTCGGCGATGTGAGCCTGTTTTTGGCGCAGCTTGAGGCGATCGGCATCACGATCGTGATCGCTGTGGTGGGGACGCTGGCTGCGGCAGGTATCGCTTCGCTTGTCACCAAGGGCCTTTGTGTGTCGCCCAAGAATCAGGCGATCGGTCTTGACGCGGCGGAGCATGGCGAATCCGCTTATCCCGCGTTCAACGGTATGGATTAAGACGAACTGAGGAGTGCTAGCATATGCAGAAAATTGAGGCGTATATCCGCCCTGAAAAATTAGAAGACGTCAAAGAGGTCATGGACTGCCTGCATCTCAATGGCCTGAGCATGGTCGAGGTGATGGGCTGCGGCAACCAGAAGGGCTGGAAGGAATATGTGCGCGGCACGGAGATCGATTATAACTTTCTAAGAAAGATCAAGATCGAGATGGTCGTGCTTGACGAACAGGTGGAGGATGTGGTGCAAAGCATCATGGATAAGGTGTATACCGGAGAGTTTGGCGACGGGAAAATATTCATCTATGATGTCAAAGACGCCATCCGTATCCGAACAAGGGAGCGCGGAGAAGACGCGGTAAAGTAAAGCTTTTTTAAATCAGGCCCGGGGACGGGCTGAGACAGCGGAGCCGTCTGCATAAAGGCGTGCAGGCAGTGTCCGGGTATGCTCCGGATGTTTCAATAAGTATTGGGTAAATTTCAAGGCTCAAGGATGAACCGGATTCGGTTTGTTTTTGCGCCTTGTTTTTTTATCAGAGTCTCCGTTGGTGTAAACACCGGCGGAGTGAATATAAATCATTTTAAGGGAGGTTATTATGGATACACAGGTGGTTCTTGATACCCTATGGGTACTCTTGGCGGGTATGTTGGTGTTCTTTATGAATCTGGGCTTTGCCATGGTGGAAAGCGGCTTTGCGAGATCTAAAAACACGGTCAACATTCTGTCCAAAAACTTCATCGTCTTTGCGGTTTCATCCCTCGGATTTTTGGTGCTGGGCTGGGGCTTGATGTTTGGCGATGGAAACGGCTTTATTGGATTGAAGGGGCTTTTCATGGTCAGCGGCGCGGACAATTCGCCCGCGGTGGGAGAAGCGTATCAGGGCGTGTACTCGGCCATCTCATGGACGGGTGTACCGCTTTGGGCGAAATTCTTCTTCCAGCTCGTGTTCTGCGGAACAGCGGCGACGATCGTCTCGGGTGCGGTGGCGGAGCGTATCAAGTACATTTCGTTCATCGTGTTCTCATTGGCACTTACGATGATCATTTACCCGATCGTCGGCCACTGGATATGGGGCGGCGGCTGGCTCGCAAGCCTTGGATTCCAGGATTTCGCGGGATCGACCGTGGTGCACTCGGTCGGCGGCTGGGCGGCTCTCGCGGGTGTGCTGATTTTAGGGCCGCGCTTTGGCAAATACGGCCCCGGCAAACAGATCAACCCGATTCCGGGCCACAACATGCCCATTGCGACGATCGGTCTGTTCGTGCTTTGGCTCGGCTGGTTCGGGTTTAACCCCGGCTCCACAATGGCGGCCAATCCGCAGGCCATTTCCCACGTGCTGATGACCACAAACACATCGGCCATCGTGGCGGTGCTCACCTCCACGGCGGCATCGTGGATACTCATCGGCAAGCCGGACCTCGGAATGACGATCAACGGCTGTCTTGCGGGCCTTGTGGCCATTACGGCCGGCTGTGCGTATGTGAGTGTGACGAGCGCGATCATCATTGGCGCTATTGCGGGTATCATGGTTGTTATCGCGGTGCGCATGTTCGACCGTATCAGGGTCGACGATCCGGTGGGCGCGACGGCTGTGCATCTGTTCTGCGGCGTGCTCGGCACGCTGCTGCTCGGACTGTTCAGCGATGCGAATATCGCGGCCGCAAACGGCGTGGCCGGGTCAAACGGCCTGTTCATCGATGGCAGCTGGACTCTGCTCGGCACGCAGGCGCTGGGCGTCGTGGCGGTCGGCGGCTTCGTATTTGTCGGTGCGCTCATCGTCTGGCTGCTTATCAAGGCGACATTGGGTATGCGCGTCTCGCTTAAGGAAGAGATCGAAGGTCTTGACATCGGCGAGCACGGCAACCAGGCTTATCCGGAATTCGTGATTCGTCGTCCGTCAATGATCTCGGATATGCCCGTTCATGTCGATGAAAAGAAACAGTGATATAATAAATTAAGGAGGTGGCTATTGTGAAACACGTCAAAGCGGTGATAAGGCCGGAAATGCTGGAAGTTGTGCGCGGGGCGCTGGAAAAAGCGGGCTGCTACCACGGCGTGACCATTACGGAAGTGATGGGGCATGGCAAGCAAAAAGGTGTGGTTCAGGTGTGGCGCGGCGAGAAGTTCCATTTGGATCTGCTGCCTAAGGTGATGATGGATATGGTCGTCAGGGACGAAGAAGTGCCCACTGTCAAGAAGGTGATTCTTGAAAGCGCGGCGAAGGGTGAAAACGGCGACGGCAAGATATTTATTTACGATATTGCCGAAGTAATCCGCATCAGAACAGGTGAAGAGGGCGAAGACGCGCTCTAGACATAGCGGTTAAGGACGCCGGGACAACACCCAGGCGTCCTTTTTTCAGCTTTATGATTAATGGACAAAAGGTGTATATACTCCAAAAAACGGAATATGAAGCGAAATAAGGTCGGTATTTCCTTTTGACGGCTGTTATCACCGCGATTCTTGACGAAAGCTCCGTGCTGTTATAGTATAAAACCTGTCTTAGTATATTTAATTGGAGTGGCAGATGGTTTCGTTCACAGTCACAAATGAGCAGGACGGCCGGCAGCTTTTTGACATGCTGTCGGAGGCCTATCCCGATTTTTCACAAAAAGCCATGGACATGGCATTTAAAAAGCGGTTTATTACGGTGAATGGGGAAGACGCTTTCGGCGACGATGCCCTGAAGGAAGGCGATGTCGTCAATGTCTATATTCCGGGTGATTTGCTCGGTATCGACCTGATGCCGGTCATTGTGTATCAGGATGAGAACATCATCATCGTGGACAAGCCCGCGGGGCTGCTGTCGCGGTCAGACGAGGGCGAAGTGAACGCGGTGGATATGGTCGAGTACTATATGAAAAAGCGCGGCGAATACAATCTCGACGCGCTGATGGTGCCATATCTGTTGTATCCGCTCGACGAATATGTGAGCGGGCTTCTCGTGATGGCAAAGCATGAGGACGCATACCTGTTTCTGGCCGAGGCATTAAACCAGCGGCGGCTTTCGCGCTATTATATCTGCGTGGTGCAGGGCATCGCGGAGGAAAGCGAGGAGCTGATGGGCTATCACCTGCGCGACAAGGCCGGACGGCGCGCGCAGATCATCGGGCAGTTTAAAAAGGAATCCAAACCCATCGTGACGCGGTATCAAAGGCTCACCAAGGGGCAGGCGATGTCGCTCGTTAAGGCACGGCCCGTGACCAACTCGCTGCATCAGGTGCGGGCGCACCTCGCTTACGGCGGTTTGCCGGTGCTCGGCGACGATGTGTACGGCAACGCGCGGTTCAATAAAAAAAACGGCGCGGAATACATCTGCATGTGGCTCAAATCGCTCGTGTTCGAGGTAGGCACGGGGCACAGCTACGCGTACCTCAACGGCATGAGCTTTGAATCGCACAAGAACAGCTTCCCAAGGTGTGTGTATGAGGAAGGGCTCATGGACGGCATTGAGGAAGAAGTAATAGAAGAATAAAGCAAGGGATGAGCGGCGCTCATCCCTTGTTTGATGCTCTATTTATTATTTTTTCGCCGACCCAACCTCGGCGGAAGGTACGGATGTCGGCTTGGGTGTCGGTGTCGGTGTCGGCTCAACTGCGGAATCGGATGAAGCCGGAACGGTGGCCGGATCGGGGCCATTGACGTAGACGATACCTTTTATTGCAATAAGTTTCACCGTTTGAAACAGCTCCCGCTTTGTTTCGCTGCCGTCGGCAGCATAGAAAATCTTGTAGACATTGTACGTGGCTTGTGGCCGCTCAACGGAGTACTCATGTGACTCGCCGGGCGCTATTTTCGTACCGTCGGGCGCGGTGGCGGAATCATAGATATAAACCGTGACAGGATCCTCATCTTTGTCCGCCGCTTTTTCGGAATAGAAATCAACAGTGTAATCCATTGGCTGGCCGTACACACTGACGGTCAGCAGCAGATCCTCCAGCTTGGCTTCTATGGTCACATTGCTCTCATATGGATTCTTGATCTTCAGATCCGGGCCGCCTGTGCTGATCGTGGCGTCCAGACCTCCGTCCACGAGATCGGAAGGAATCGCGCCATGCTTGCAGTCTGTAATTTCCAGCTCTGCACGGATGGCCGCGTTGTAAAGCGCGGTGGCAACGGCGGTGACACCGCCGCCGATTTCCGAGACATAAGCGCCGTCTTCTATGCCTGCGGCTTCCTTCCAGCCGACGGTCTCTGCGGTGGCGGCGTTGCGCGGCCCCAACATGTCGTTGAGCGAAAGCGTTTCGCCGGGCTTGATGACGGTGCCGCTCAGTATGTCGGCAGCCTTTTGCACGTTGGCCATGCGGTTCTCGTTATCATGATGGCTGTTGTCGATTGTGAAGGAGGCCATCAATTCCGGCTCGTCAGCAGGCCCGCTTGTTTCGGGAGCCGGAGTCGGCGTGGCTTCCGGGGCCGCTTCAACCACTGCGGACTCCTTGGGTTCGGGAGTTAAAGCTTCGGCTTTCTGATCCACGGCGGTGGTGCAGCCTGTGACGGCCACGAGAACGGTGAGCAGCAGCGCAGCCGCGGTGAACAGCGCCGATTTTTTTCTATGCTTCATAATCATGACGATTCTCCTTTTGATATTCGCCTTGCTGATAAACAGCGCGGGCGCGAGCTTCGGAGTCTGCACGGGGCCCGCGAGCTTTAAGAGAGTGCCCGCATAATCCGCCCGCTCCGCACCCGGCAGACCGCGGAACACATGCGCGTCGCACTGCACCTCGATATCGCGCCGCATCAGCGCAAACACGATCCACACGAGCGGGTTGAACCAATGCACGATATTGAGCACCGTCGCGCCCGCGCAGACCAGCGGATCACGGCGGCGGATGTGCGCAAGCTCGTGCAGCAGCACGTGGCGCTGCTGCGCTTCTGTCAGCGATTCAAACGACGCGGAGGAGATCAGCAGCACGGGACGCAATACGCCGTAGACGGCTGCCGTGCCCGTTTCGCTCGCGCAGACAGCGCGGATGCTTCTTTTGAGCCCGAGCGTCTGTCTGCACTCATTGAGAAGCCCGATGAATTCGGGCGCGTCGTAAATCCGGTTCCGCCGGATACGCCGCATGAAAAGCGCGTTGCCTGTGAGCATCACACCGGAGAAGACGATCATGCCCAAAACCCATACAAAAGCTGCGATTTCGATCGCGGTGAGAGGCGCGGCGGTGCGCTCAGGCTCAGCGGCGATAGGCATACTGGATGTTTCCGAAATGACTGCGCCTTGGGGTTCCTGTGTCTTTGGTGTTTCGGTATAAACGGGCGTCTGCGTATCTTCGGCGGCGAAGGCATCGCCGCTGCCGATGGCGGCCTCGATCTGCGTCTGCGGCTCGATCCAAATATTGTGGACACTCAAGGGGCTGCTGATGGCAAGAGGCACAATGAGCCGCACGGCGATCAGCGCATAGAGCGCGGTCAGCAAAATGCCGGGACGCCGCCCGACGATGAGGCGGGCGACGAGCACGAGCACCGCCAGCACTGCGGCTTCCGCCGAAATGCGCAGCACCGATTCAAAAATCGACGTCATTGCGCATCATCCTTTCTCGGGTTGATGAGCTTTTTAAGCTCGTCGATCTCCTGCTCGGAAAGCGAGCCGTTTTCGAGGAATCCCTTCACGAGCAGATTCACGCTGCCCTTGTAAACGCGCTTTATAAAAAGGTCCGTTTCCATACGCACCACGTCGTTTTCACTGAGCAGCGGGACATACATCATCACATTCTGCTGCTCGACGCCGACCGCTTTTTTCTTGACAAGCCGCCGCAGCATCGTGAGTATTGTGCTTTGCGACCAGTCGGTATGGGCACTGACGGCTTTGACGATATCGTTGCCGCTCATTGGCGCCTTTTCCCACAGCGCTTTTAACACATACCATTCGCTCTCACCGATCTTGGGAATACTCATGGAAAGCCCTCCTTCATTTTTCTCAGGTAGCGTTACAATGTAATATTACAATGTAACATGAAGAATGTCAATAACAGATTTCTAAATAAATGGAATTTAAGGAAGTATGATGGCGGGCGTGCCGATGGGAGCCAGCGACCAAAGCGTACGGATATCGGCATCGCGCAGCGCAATGCAGCCCGCGGTGCTGTCGGCGAGGGGGCCGCCGCAGTCTATGCCGCCGCCGTGAATGCCGATTTGACCGCCCAAGGGTGTGTCCCACGGCGGACGAAGCCCGCTGAAGTGCGCGTTTTTAACCGGCTCAAGCTGCGCTGCCGTGATCAGCCCATTTTCACAGGCGGTCTGCGCATCCTGTATCGACGGATAATTAAGCCCCAAAAAAAGCGTGTATTTGGATTGCGCGTTGCGCGTGCAGACAGCATAGTGTCCTTCCGGCGTTTTGCCGTCGCCTTCGCATGTTTTATGTCCCGCCGGGGCGGGACCAAGGCCGATCCCGCAGGAAAATATGATTTGCCGGTGGCAGACGCACTGAAGCGCACGCCGCTCCTTATACACATAAATTGTATTCATATTTAGATTATTTCCCTGAAAATACTTTTATATATCAAACTATTTCATAATTTTCTATATATTTTCTTAATTTCAGCGTATTTCTTTCTAATTTTTACACTATTTTTGTCGAAATACTATACAATTCCGAGAATATGTGTGATATTATAACACTAGATATCATATGAAGGATATGATATTTAAACTGTTCATCTGACTTTGAAACATAAACCCGTAAAAAATATATAAGGGTAAAAAAGAAAACATTGAAGAGAGAATGGTTATTTTGGCAGCTCGGTATGAGTGTATGGCTGATGCAAAGCGATCAAAGCGCGGCGCATCAGCATGTTGCCGAAGAGGCTTCTTAAAAGAAACCAGTTCTTTTGTGAGGAGAGAAGCGTCTTGGTGCCGGTCATTCTACGACATGAACGTTTTTGGGGGGTATCATTATGGATCAACTCATAAGGCATAGCGCCGTCATTTCTTCTGGTTGTACAGTTTTGGATTTGGAAAGAGCCAGAATTCGCCGTCAATTTCAACAGGAGCGGAAAAAGCTGGAGGACATGGTGGCAGCCCGCTTTAAAAGCGGCCATACCAACATGGGCGCTGATTTATGCATTCTTAAACAAAGCGATTTACTCGACAAACTTGTGGTAAACGAGATGGAGCTCGATGAATACAGCGACATGTATAATAAAGGTCAGCTTTACGACTGATCGGTAGTGTCGGCTGCCGTAAGCGGTCAGCCTGCCGCGTTCATGCGGTGAAATGTTATTTTTTGATGTCAGGGGTACTTGATATGCAAGATGTCGGGGCATTTTGTACAAACGCTTTTTCTGTTGCCGTGCTGGACGAGCTTCCGGATATGGTACGCGTGATTGATGCGCACGGGCGAATCCTCTTTGCAAACAACGCGCTCAAAGAGAGGTTTGGCGACACCGTCGGGAGCAAGTGCTTAAAAATGCCGGGGGCGACAAGCCGCTGCACGGACTGTGTGGCGCAAAGGTGCATTCAGGACAAACGCCGCTACAATACCATCACGCAGGTGCGTGGTCACATCTATTCTGTCAGCGCAGGGCCGGTCGAGTACGACGACGGTATTTACGCGCTCGAAATCTACACGGACATCACAAAAGAACAGAATCTGAAAGAAAAGCTGATGGCGAACAACTCGCGTATGATGAAGGACTTGGAGATTGCGCGCAGCCTGCAGCTTTCCATATTGCGCCATACGCTGCCCAAAATTAAAGGCTACAGATTCGCGGCTGAGTTTTTGCCGTGCGAGGCGCTCGGCGGAGACATGTACGACTGTTTCCTGGCGCGCGACGGCCGCATCATCATGTATATCGCGGATGTGTCGGGCCATGGCGTGATGCCCGCCATGCTGACCGTTTATTTGAGGCAGGAGATGTTCGCGCAGTGCAAGGTGCCGGGTGTGACGCCCGCGCAGGTGCTGCACAACATTCAGGATTCGTTTGAAGAGCTCAATACCGAGGAAAGCATCTACATCACCGTGTTCATCGCGGCGATGGACCCGGATTCGGGCGCTTTTGTCTGCGCCAACGCGGGGCACAGCGTGCCGCCGCTGATTGCCGGAAACGGACAGCTTAAGGAGATACTGCTGCCCGGCACGCCGATCTGCCGCTGGATGGACAATGCGCGCCGCGACGAGTATTCGGGTGTGCTGCAAAAGGGCGAGCGGCTGTTTCTTTACACGGACGGCCTCGACGGCATTCATACCGAGCAGGCGTCACGGCGCAATTTAAGCGACATATTACTCAGCGAGCGGCTTCACGGTCGGCAGCTTTTGGATGAAATCAAAAAGAAGTTCACGCAGACGCGCGCGGACGACGTGACGATGCTGCTCTGCGAGAGGGACAAGCTATAAACAATCGTGCCCGATAAGGTACGGTTGTTTTTGTTGTGTGCCGAGCATGGCACCAGTCTTAAGCGGTGGAAGTCCGCAGCGGGGGTACTCATAGCCAACCGCATAGCAAACCCCAAGGTGCGCACAGTGATGTGTGAGCTGAAGGAAGGGGATAGCGAAA
>JAEYLC010000039.1 GCA_023461435.1 Bacillota bacterium | reverse complement strand
CGAACTTACCCGTGTCGTCTCCCCCGTGCGACCGGGGCGCTCTTTTCCTCGCGTCCACAAACCCTTTGCTGCCGCTAACCCTTTTCTGAAATCCTTCCTCTGAGCTTAAGTTATTGACATTGCTCTTTTTGGGGGCTCCTTTTCATTTAGTGTGATGCGAATATATTGAATGGAGTGACGATATGTTTGGGCTCGATGAGCTTTCCGGCCTGAATGATGGCATCTATTTCGATCCCCTGGAGCAGGCCATCGAAGCCATAGCGGCCCATGATCTTATAAACAAAGACGATGCTGAATAATCAGTTCATCCGTTCAGGCTCACATCGTCCGTGTCAAGATCAGCCTGACTGTAGTACACCTGCTCAAAGGTGGTGTACATGATCTTGAAATAGAGCGTGCCGCCCACCATGCGGCCGTAACGCTTTTTAAGCTCCTTGAGCAGCTCGGCGGGGTCTCCCTCGAGCTTGCGTTCGGGGATGCCGGTAAAATCAAAAATCACAAATTCCCCGTCCCGCTCCGTGCCCGCGGCCTTCGCTGCGAGCGTTTTGAGCTCACCGCCCGAAAACCCGAGTAACCGGCGCACCACGCTGTCCTGCCGCAGCAGCTCGAGCGCGGCTTCCTTTTTGCCGAGCCTCAGCTTCCCGCCCGTGAGAAAATACCACAGCACCTCATGCTTACCCATATTGATCACCTACTCAAATGTCACGCTGTAGCCGTATGCCGCCGGCTGCTTGCCGCCCTTTGTGAGCACCCAGAGCACACGCTGGCTCACTGCACCCGGCGCGCTGCCCTCGCCATCCGTGAATATCACCACGAGCGATACCTTGAGGCTGTCCGCGAGCGCAAAGACGGGCTTAAAATCGGTGCCACCGCTTTTCTCGCGCGCCTTCGCGTGCCGGTATTCCTCGGCGGGCATCGGCTTCGTACATTCCGTATCGAATTCGGTCACGAGTATCTGCGCATTGGTGATGCGATTGAGCGCCATCAGCTCGCCAAAAAACGTCTGCAGCTGGTCGTTCGATATCGAGCCGCTTTCATCGAGCGCGATCAGCACCTTAAGCCCCACGCTGCGTTTGCTGCCCGGGTAGCTGTCGTACCGACGCGACTCGCGCTTATAGGTCGCGCGCGTTTGCATGCGTCCGCGGCCCGTCAAAAACCGCTTGAACATAGTTTTCCAGTCGATGCGCGCCTGCTCGTATACCGTCTCAAGCTCGCCCGCGAGAGCCTGCGGCACCTCGCCGCCCGGCACCGAGACAACCTTGAACCCGAGGTTTTTAAATACGATTTGCGATATCGGCATAATACTTCTATATTCCTGGCCCGGCTGGAAATATGTTGATGCTTTTATGCGCTGTCGTGCTATAATACAAAGAAAAGCTTCAGGTTGTTTATGAAAAGCGTTAAGCATGATGATTTTTCTTTTCAGCACATCCAAAAGGACAACAAAAACACACTCAAAAAAGTGCTGGGGAATATAGCGATTACGATAGGTGTGGTTGCGCTGGCGACTCTTGTTTCTTTCGCGCTCAAGGCGCAGCTCAATCTCAATGAATCCGGTTATATCATCACATATATGCTGAGTGTGCTGTTTGTTTCATATCTGACTCAGGGCTACTTATATGGGATTATCGCCTCGGTTCTTTCAGTACTGGTTTTCAATTTCTTTTTCACTGAGCCTTATTATACCCTCATGACATACAGCCCCGAATATCCGGTCACGTTTATTGTGATGATGATCGTTTCACTGATCACCAGTACGTTGACCACGCGTGTCAAGTATGAAACACAGCGCGCAGAGCTTCGTGAAAAAAGAATGCGCATGTTATATGAGCTTGAGCGTGACCTGCTGGCTATCAGGAACATCAAAGAGGTAGCCTATGTAGCTGCAAGAGATTTGGCGCAGATGTTTTGCACCTCGGTATTGGTGACGGTATCGGATATCAGTGGCCAAATAGGCCAGGGTTGTATAGAAGGTGAGGATATCTTTGATTCCGGCTTGGAGTTAAACGCATGCATGGAGGCGGTTCATTCGGGTATCGCGTGCGGCACGGGAACATCGCTTTTTGGTGGCAGCCGCGCGTATTTTCAACCTATCAAAGGCCAAAGCGGGGTCTTGGGCGTCATCGGTATCGCTTTGCCAAGCGGTTCGCAGATACCCGAAGATCAGCGAATGTTTCCCGAAACTATTGGCGCACAAATCGCGCTGGTCATTGAGCGTGAGCGGATGTACGAGAAGCAGCAACGGGCTCAGATGGAAATCGAGCGTGAAAGACTGCGGGGAGATTTGCTTCGTTCAGTTTCCCATGACCTAAGGACGCCGCTTGCCGGAATATTGGGCTCTGCCAGCACGATGATTGAAAACTACAGCCAATTGACGGACGAAGTACGCAAGGACCTTTTGCAAGGGATTTGCGCCGACGCGGAGTGGCTTAACCATTTGGTGGATAATATCTTGAGCATGACGCGTTTCACTGAAGGCAAAGTGATATTGAAGAAAGAAATGGAAGCTGTGGAAGAGCTGGTCGCCGGAGCAGTGCAACGTATCAAAAAAAGGTTAGGAAATAAGGCTATCACAATTTCAATACCGGACGAGTTGATCATGATTCCCGTGGAAGGTATACTCATTGAACAGGTGCTTGTCAATTTGCTGGACAATGCCGTTAAACATACGCCCGAGAATGCAAGGGTCCGCGTTACGGTACAAAAAGATGCCGGTTGTATTGCGTTTTCCGTTCATGATAATGGTCCGGGCCTGTCCGAGAAAGAAATCCCCTTTGTCTTTGAGAGATTTTTTACGTCAGCAAAGCAGGGAAGACGCGGATTCGGCCTTGGTCTTGCAATATGCAAATCCATTGTGGAAGCGCACGGTGGAAAGATTATCGCATTCAACGACCCTACGGGGGGGGCGGTATTTCGCTTCACATTGCCGGAAAAGGAGCAGCCATGGAACCACTGATACTCATTGCTGAAGATGAAAGACCGATACGACATTTTATAAAGGTTTCGCTTGAGACTCAAAGGTACAGCTGTCTGGAAGCGCAGGATGGCTCAAACACCCTGCTACTCATTACATCACACCATCCGGATGTCGTGATACTCGACCTTGGCCTGCCGGATATGGATGGGCTGGAAGTGATCCGTAAGGTTAGGGAATGGTCGCGCGTTCCCATTATCGTTGTTTCTGCCCGGGGGCATGAACGAGAGAAGGTAGAAGCACTGGACGCGGGAGCGGATGACTATTTGACGAAACCTTTTTCGGTGCCGGAATTGCTTGCGCGAATTCGCGTGGCTCTGCGGCGCAACATGGCTGTTGCTCAATCTGCTGCCCCCGTTTTTGAGATGGATCAGTTAAAAATAGATTTTGAAAAACGCCGTGTCACGTTGAGCGGAGATCCTGTCCATCTGACGCCGACAGAGTATAACCTGCTTACCCTTTTGGCGAAGCACTGCGGCAAAGTAATGACTCATCGATTTCTGATCAGCCATATTTGGGGAGCCGTCGTCGCGGATGACGCGCAGACGCTCCGGGTCTGCATGGGGAATTTGCGCCGCAAGATTGAAAAGGACACGGCGCAGCCAAGGTATATTATTACCGAGGTGGGTGTGGGCTACCGCATGGCTGATGAATAAATTCTCTTCCCTTTGATAGATTAACATGAACCGCTCAAGCGGTTTTTTCTTTATACAATCTTTATGCCTGCTCTAAGTATCTTCACACCGCCTTTATACTTTTCGCCCTATTATGAGATCAGCCAAGAAAATGGAAGGAAGGGCCGAAAATGAAAAGAAAAGAAGTCTTGCCTGATACTTATTCCGTTGCGGTAGTTAAAGCGGCTGACTTCCTAAAAGAAGGCCGGATGAATGAAGCGCTGCCCAGTATCAAGGAGGCCATTAGACTAAACACAGAAGCCGCGGAACCGCACAATCTTCTCGGGATTTTTTTCGAGTTGACGGGCGACGACGACAATGCCCGTAAGCATTACCGCGCGGCTTACGCGCTTGACCCAACCTATAAACCCGCATGCCGCAATCTTGAGAGGCTTGTCGAATTTGTATGGGGGCCTACCAGCCGACGATATGATTATGGCGTTGATCTTCAGGAAGCCGACGAAGCCATTCAACCCCAACAGACAGATTCCGCCCCAAACCGGCTTGGAACTGTATAGCTTAAAGGAGTGAATTTTATGTATATCATCATAGCGGGATGCAGAAAAATCGGCTCTAATCTTGCGCAGATGCTGTCGGAAGAAAACCACGACGTCGTGGTTATCGACAGTGACTCCAATAATTTTGACTCGCTTGGTTCGGGGTTTAACGGCGTGACCATTGCGGGCATGCCCATCGACGAGGATGTGCTCCGTAATGCCGGTATAGAGAATGCGGATGCACTCGCGGCGGTCACCAATGACGATAATATGAATGTGATGGTGTCTGAGATCGCGCGGGATCTGTTTCATGTTCCCACCGTGATTACCCGATTGTATGATCCTGAACGCGAAACAGTGTTTAATAAAATGGGGCTTACGACGATCTGCCCAACAACACTGGCGGTCGAAAAACTAAAAAATATGCTGATTCCAGCCGACGAATCGTCATCCTTTGAAATAGGCGGTACAACCATCCGCCTGCGTATGACAAAGCCTGCGAAGCGGCTTTGGGGCAGGAGCCTATCTGAAGCGAAGGAACCCTTTATCTTCGGTATTATCAGAAAAGGCCGGTTTCAATTTGCCTGCGCCAGCACAGTCATTCAAGAGAACGACTCGCTTGTTATTACGGAATACGCTGTCGGAGAAGGTGAGGCAGTATGTATATAATCATTGTGGGCGGCGGCAAGGTGGGGTATTATCTGGCGAAAACACTGGCCCCTGATAAGCATCGGATCATGCTGATTGAAGAGGACTGTCAATTATGCGAAAAGATCGCCTGCGAGCTTATTGACCTTGGCGTTGGCCTGATTCACGGGGATGGGACAGATATCAAGTATCTCAAGGATGCAGAAATTGAAAAGGCAGATCTGCTGATCGCAGTCACCGGACACGATCAAAACAACCTCGTCGCCTGCCAACTGGCCAAGAACTATTTCGGCGTGGCCCGGACAATTGCCCGCGTGAACAACCCCAAGAACATCAATGTGTTTAAGCATCTGGGTGTGGATTCAACCGTCAGCAGTACCGCGCACATCGCGGATATCATCGAGCAGGAAGTGGACTGGGCGGGCATCAACCGCATGCTGTCCGAAAAAGTCGGGGATGTGCGCATCAGAGAGTTTACTGTGGCGGAAATGTCACCCTCGGTGGATAAAAATGTTGAAGCGCTGAATATGCCCAAAGGAACAATATTGATCTCTGTGGTGAGGAATAAGGAAGCGATCATACCGAACGGACAGACGAAAATCCTTTCCGGCGATATCGTCATTGCGCTGACGAATGAAGGGAATATGCCCAAGGTGGCGTCCTATTTTCTTGGTTAGGGAGCTAATATGAAAAAGTTACTGAGCTATGCATCGGGAGTTATTGCCGAAATCATCTTTACGGGCGTATTGATTCTTATCGGTTTACTGATCTCCCTGCTGGCCTTATGAGGCATTTATGATTGAGAAGCATGTGAGCCGACTGTACCCGATTTGCTATTATATTGGCATTGTGATCATCGGGCTCGGCGCAATACAATACATCCCGATTCTGGTCTCGGCAATATATGGCGAGTGGGATGTTTTATACGATTTTGTTATCAGCAGTTCAATTGCCTTGATTCTCGGCGGCTCCATGATGCTGGGGTTTGACAAATACAAGCATCAGCGTCTGAGCTGGGGAGAAGGCATGATCGTGACCGCCGGTGCCTGGTTTGTGGGTATGCTGCTGTGCGCTCTGCCCTATTACTTAAGCGGCAGCTATCTGTCGTATCTGGACAGCTGTTTTGACGTGATGAGCGGTTTTACCACCACCGGACTTGCTCTGATACAGGATATGGACCACATTTCGAATGGCATCAACATGTGGCGCCTGCTGCTCACTTTTGTGGGCGGACAGGGCATGGTGGTGCTCGCGCTGACGTTTTTGATTAAGGGTACCAACGGCGCATACAAGATGTACGTGGGTGAAGCCAAGGACGAGCGGCTGATGCCGAACGCCGTCAGTACGGCAAGGCATATCTGGCTGATCAGCTTGATCTATCTGGGTATCGGTACTGTTGTGATGGGAATCGCCGGTATTGTGGCCGGTATGCCTGTTGACCGGGCGTTCCTTCACGGCCTGTGGATATTCATGTCGGCCTGGAGTACAGGTGGCTTTGCACCGATGACGCAGAGTATTCTCTATTATCACAGCACATTTTATGAAATTGCGACTATGGTTTTCTTTATCATCGGCTCGTTCAATTTCGCGCTGCATTATGCCGTTTTGACGGGCAGAAAAGGCGAGCTACGGCGAAATATCGAAACGGTGACCTTTACAATCACGGTCACGGTGCTGACTCTTATTACCACCTTGGGCTTATTGCATAATGGTATTTATGCCGATGCGGTCTCCATGTTCCGTAAAGGATTCTATCAGCTAATCTCCGGCCATACAACGACCGGTTTTATGACCATATACGCGCGGCAATTCTATTACGAATGGGGTGATATCGCGTTGTTCGCAATCATTCTGGCGATGCTTTTTGGAGCAAGCGCCTGCTCCACAGCCGGCGGATTCAAGGGGCTGCGCATCGGCATTATAGCGGGCGCATTCAAAAAAGATATCCATCAGATGGTATTGCCCGAGTCTGCCGTATCCATAAAAAAATATCACCACATCAAGGACGTGGTCCTGGAGGACAAGGTGGTACGCAGCGCATTTCTGATCGTGTTTGCTTATATTGTCACGTTTACACTGGGGACACTGGTCGGTATGCTTTGCGGTTATTCCTTTGGGGAAGCGGCGTTTGAATCGGCGTCGGTGACGGGTAATGTGGGCCTCAGCATCGGCCTTACAAGCGCCGCGGCGCCCGCTGTACTGAAACTGACTTATATACTGATCATGTGGCTGGCGCGCCTCGAGTTTATGTCGATACTGGCTCTTGGCGTGTATGTTGCAACGAAGGTGAAGAAAAGATGCGTAAGAAAATTTCTATAATTATAGCCGTTATGATCTGCTTTTGCCCCGCTGTATCCCTGGCCGACGATGTGGAAGTCACGAGTAACGACTTGATCAACAATGCCGGAGATTACGATGGAAAAAAGATCGTTTATACCGGTGAAGTCATTGGTGACGTTTTGTCACGCGGAGAGTATTCATGGATCAACATATCTGACGGCAGCAACGCCATTGGCGTATGGGTCAAAAGCAGCGATACCAGTGGCATTGATATGCTGGGGGGGTATACGGCTCACGGGGATACCATCAGGATTGAGGGAATATTTAACCGGGCCTGCCCGGCGCATGGCGGAGACATGGATATTCATGCCGTAAGCATTGAGATTGTTGAAGAGGGTTATGATGTTTCGCATAAGGTCGCAGTCTGGAAGCATGTTTTGGGACCGGTTCTGCTTGCGGGTGCGATTTCGCGTTTAATGCTTATACTCAGAAAGAGAAAAGTTAAACACTATTGATTTCGGCTTTCCTGACAGCCGTTTTTAAAAACCTTTGCATTCCCCTATACGCGCTCAAACCGCCGCTTGTGCGGCAATCGTGCGCAAATATGCCCGTGAACCGGCCCGGAGACGCTTATTGTCTGCTTTTCAGCGCCGTTTCGTTTATTGACCAAACGACAGCGGATGCATATAATAAATGTTCGTGTGTGAATAATGACATGAAAGGTTTATAATACAGGCTATGCATCGGGCGTCGGGCGCCTACAGATACAAGGCTATAAAATCCGCAACATGAAACTCAGCTTTCTCAAACAAAACGTCAGCGCGCGGCGTGATCTGATCATCGCCGGGCCGGTTTCCAAAACGATATTGCTGCTCTCGCTGCCCACGCTGCTGATGGGTATCGTTCAGGCACTCCTGCCCGTCATCGACGGCCTTTATATCAACAACATTGCGGGCACCGTGGCCGCCAGCGCCGTCACCTACTGCATCCCGATTGCCGGGATGATCGTGGGCCTCGCGCAGGGGCTGGGCTCCGCGGGCATGGCGATGATCGGTCAGGCCAACGGCCGGAAGGATTTCTGCGAAGGCCGCCGCATCGCGGTACAGCTCATCGTGTTCTCCGCCGCGCTCGGCGTGGTGCTCGCGCCGGTCCTCTTCGGGCTCGCTTATCCGATATCCGCTTCGGTCGATAAAACAATCGCCGCGGATGTGTTTCAATATCTCGCGTACAGCGCATTGCTGATTCCGTTCTCTTTCCTCGAAGCGATTTACAACGCGCTTAAAAACGCCGAAGGCAAGCCGGAGGCCGCTTTTGTGCGTATGGTGCTGCTGCTGATCTTGAAGGTCGCGTTCAACTCGCTGTTCATCGCGGTGTTCCGTTGGGGTATCGTGGGCGCGGTGATGGCATCGCTGGCCGCGAATGTGCTCATCACGGGTTGGATGTATGTGGAGTTGTTCGTACGCCGCGGCGAAAGCCGTCTCTCACTCAAGGGCTTTGCTTTCGACCGCGCGACCATCGGCGATCTCGTGCGCATCGGCGCGCCGTCCATGCTCTCGAACCTCATACTTTATCTTGGGTTCTACCTCATCAACAACGAGGTGCAAAAATACGGCGCGGATGTGCTGAACGGACAGGGCATCGCGAACAACATCACCTCCGTCTGCTTTATACTGCCGTCCTCATTTGCCGCCGCCGTCACCACGATGGTGAGCATGAACGTGGGCGCGGGTCAGGGTGACCGCGCGCGCACCGTCACGTGGGTCGGCTGCCTGATGAGCGCCATTACCGCCGTGCTGCTCATCGCGGTTATCGTGCCCACATCGTCGTCACTCACCGTGATGTTCACGCGCGAAACGCAGGTGCTCAATGTCGCCGACAAAGCGCTGCACATTTACACCTATTCGGTCGTCGGGTTTGGCGTCTGCATGACGCAGCTCGGCGCGTTTATCGGCCTTGGACGCACGCGCATCACGCTCGTGGCCAGCATCCTTCGCATCTGGCTGCTGCGTTATCTTTTCATACTGCTCACAGAAAGGGCTCTCGGCGTCTACTCGGTGTTCTGGGGCAACCTTTTTTCCAACTACGTCGGCGCCGCCATCACCACCGTCATGATACTCCGCGTGAAATGGACGACCGTCACACCACTCGCCAGCCGTATGCTACATCCGCTGCGTTCGGCAAAGCAGTCCAACGCGGCTTAACACCGGTATTCATATTTTCAGAATCAGAAATGGGAAACCGACCTGGCTTTTTTTTCTTGTGTATCGCACTTGAGGAGTGAAGGCGCAAACATTTCTTTTGGCGCATTCTCAAGATGTAAGATATCCTTGGGGCTTGGTAAATATAAGGCTCTCGCAAACGGCGTGACGCCGGCAAGATATTGCATCATCCTTGTTTTATTTTTAACCATATGGTAAAAATTCATTTTGTAATTTATATTGCGATGTTTGGACAAAGAATCTGGTCCAGGATTGAACTTTCTTTCAAAGGATTTAACGGAGGGATAAATGCCCGGCTATATTTATTATCTCATACTGGCTGCTGCCTCTATAGCCCTTGCAGCCTTTGTTTTTTACAAACACAAAGCATATTCCAAGCTGATAACTTTCTACCTGTCGTCAGTGATGGTTGCCTATTGCGGCGAGGTACTGGCGTTGATCCTGCTTAATGCTTATTCATACCAGCTAGGTATTGATATCGACCCTTTTGCCGAAGGGATTTTGGCGCATTTGATAACCAACAGTACGGTTTGGCCCGCAGTTGCGGTCTTTGTTGCTGCGTATTCTCGCCGCTTTCGCTGGATCTTTGTCATCTCCGTCATATTTATCTTGCTTGACATTCTATTTATTCAGTTGGGCACATATGAGCACAATTGGTGGCAATCCTGGATGAGCGGAGTGGCGATATTCATTTATTGTATTGCGATGCGATTCTGGTATTCAAAATTAGAAGACAGCAGATTTAAAATTTTACGATTTATAACTTTCTCATTTGCATGTACAGTCATCATGTTTATTCCTTCGGCGATCCTATTGCTTGCCGGTAAAGAGTTCTATAGAATAGGTGTTTATACGGATATGAACAAAGACAGCGTGTTTTTTTCATTCCTATATCATTCGATTTTCGCGCCATTATGTACATTCCTGTTATGCGTTTTGAAGAAATGGTATTTTAAGCTCATCCCCTTCCTCCTGTTCTTTGCGGGTGATTATTTACTTATGGTTTTGGGCATATCGAAATTAACTGACGGCTAGAATATTTCTTATCTTGTCCTCGTGAGGACGCTTAGCCTGCTTGCCTTTATGAAGCTTGGGCAAAAATACAGCTATAAGCTTTAATGACTCATTATACCCAAATGCACATGACCCCAGCCCGATTTACCGCCCCTGCTTGGCGTGGTGAAAGCATCATATCCTCCACGCCACTTTGGCATGCAATATTTTAAGTTAGCGCGGCAAAGAAAAAAAGGGACTGCTGGTCGATGCAGATGCCAGAGAAATCTCACCGACAGCCTCGATTTGAACTGAACCGGATAAACCGCCGGTAACTCTCGCTACCGTCATGACCAAGTGTTGTTTGTTCTAAATTTAAAAAATTTGACTCACAAAATAAAAAAACACCGCAAATTAATTAAATGATGATAATTTGCGGTGTTTTATACCCATTGGTTCCGTGGTATGGTTTTTATTTATCTCTATTTATTTCCATGTCCTTCGGTGGAGCCGTAACGCCATCTTTGGCAGACTGCATCCCCGCAGCTATCTTATCAGAATTCTTAGCAGCCGTCATCCTGTCCAGCAGTGTGTGCACAAATCCTGATCCGGCACCAACGGCAATTCCAGTAGTCATCTGACCCAATATAATTGCAGGAGTCCCCCCCGCAAATCCCAATGCCATAAAAATATCAACACTGAACAGAACACAAAATACAGAACCTAAAATCGATGTTATCATGAACCATACCCATTTTGGCAGTACGGCAGGGAATATCGCTGCTTTAACAACCTCGGCCAACGACTCTATTAATACAGCCAGCATCACAACGGCAGCGAAAACGTCCTTCACAGCATCATTTTCCATAGGCTCGGCATCAATATCCAAAGCATATGCGACTATAGAAGACAACATCATAAAAATGATGATCATGACAAACATTAAGCAAAATTTTCTCATAGATAATCACTCTCTTCCTTTTTGTTCTTTTCAGTCCGGTTATGTTTAGCGAAATCGACTCTGGTGGTAAAGCGGCCCACAGCAAATCCAATATATGCGGCTGCCATAACCGCAAATAAACATATTAAATCATCCATGCAAATCACCAATCATTTAGCCATTTAGTGCCGCCCAGGTTATCTCCCCGACGATGGCATCGACAGTTAAATGGTTCATTGTCTGAAATGCAGCCACGGCTTCAGCCGTTTTGGGGCCATAAATACCATCAACGCTGCCCGGATCATAACCAGCAGCTTTCAATGCATTTTGAACAGTCTTAACTTCGTCACCCGTTATATAAGCACAGCGCGTCAGGTAAGCGCTGAAAATATAGCCTGTCTGCCCCTTGTACCGTACCCGAGTCCATTTCCCTTCTGTTCCAATGTACGCAGCTTCATCTCCCTCATCCAGAACACGGATGATGCCGCTTGATGAATCCGGGCCTTTCCTGAACCTTACCGCGTCGGCATTAAGCTTATACCTCAACTGGAGATTTTGTGAAAGCTTTTTAGAAAGAATCGGCGTCTTCGCTGCCGACGGCGGTAAGGTGTTCGGGCTACACACCGCGCCAATGTCATACTCGAAATATTTATCCATGACACCCCAATAACGCCACTCGCGGTCTTTAATCCGGGTAATCACACAGCCGTAATTGCGCCCGCGGAATTCAAGAACCCACCAGTCTAATGGACTCGTACCGTACTTTTTTAACAGGTATCCAACATGACTGATGCCAGCCGCTGTTGACCCGCCGGAGAATACCGCGATCCCCGGCATCTGCGGGAGACCAGCAAGATTCGAGTCCGGGGCCGGCTGGGATTTGACCGAACACCAGTTGGCATAGTTCAGGCGTGCTTTCGTGTTGATATTGTTACCTGTTCCACGCTTATAAAAAGCTTCAGCCGCTGCATTACAGTCATAAACCTCGCGTCCAAGCCATTTACGCGTATCCTCATAATGATCCTCCCAGCTGTCCGGGTACGACGCTTTTGCCCGTGTACGCAGGTAAGCATCATCAGCCATGCGGCCATCGCCGCCCATGACATAGCCAAATTGATTTGGCGCCGGCGGATCCGTCGCTTTGCCGTTCGTCTTAACAGCATGCGGTTCAAAATAATTCAGGAACTCAGATATTTTTACTTTTACAGGCATCCCTTAACTCCTTTCTTTGTAAGAAAAAAAGGCGTTTAAGCCTTTTTAATTTTACGTTTAACCAAATGATCAGCCTTGCTGCAACCCCTGCTCTTCAAGCGCATTGATTTCATCGCGCATCGTTTGACGGGCCGCATGGAATGCGGCCACATCATAAGGCGCCTGTTCGTCAGCCAGTGCATACTCATATGCTTTTAAGACTTTATAGTCAGAGGCCGCCAGTTCTGCCTTGAGCTGCATAATGCGCAGTATCCGTTCGTCGGTTTTCTGTTCCACCGGAGGCGTATCCAGCCCGGCATCAATGCGCTCCTGCGCCGTCATGGGACGGATCTCTTCACCGTCGAGAACATAGCCAGCGTCAACTGTCACGAGCCCCTCGGCGACGCGCTGGGAGAGTGGTTTGAGTGTCCAATCGTCGTTATACGACGCCAGCGGTAGCCCATCAATAATGTCTGCATCCTCTGGCACGTCAAAAACGTCATGTTCGGCAAATATACGAGATGCCGCAAACGTTTCGGGTGCGATTGGCTGCGCAGACTCATGGCGGCCAGTAATGATGCCGTTTGCGACCGTGATAGCATAATATAGCATACTTAAGCCGTCCTTTCCCAAATATAGTATACTTTAAACGGTGGTATTATTGAAAATGACTGTCCACCGCCCTCATTATACCCATGCTTATATACTCCAGCGCTATAATTGCCCCATGTACCACTAAAAAAACCGGCTTCAGTTGTGCCTAAATCTCTAAGCATAACAAAAGGCAAATTTGAAGAATTTAATGTTATTGATGAGACGCCGCCCGAGGTTCCAGCAGTATATATGTCACCAGATGCCAGTAAAAACCGGTCTTTAATCCTTGTCCATATGCCACCGAATTTAATCGCTGGAGACGTTGATTTTGAGGATATATACACATCGCCTATGTCATACTTGCTTAGTTTAACAAGACCGCAAACCGTGTCGTCTGCCCGCTCATCCGTAATGTTAGCAGCCGTAATCTGTGTAGACCCCGCGGCAATAAAGAGTTGCGCAAGGCTAATCTCGCCAGCGCTCAGCGGTGGTACTGATGGACTCGCTGCAGGCGTACCTCTTTTTATATACGGATATATGCGCTGCATATTGGTGTCGGCAATGCCTATTACACGGTCTATACGTGGCGATGCGCTTGCATGCTCAGCAGTCAGTTGCAACGGGCCTGTATTATTATCAATCACGCTGAGCAAATACCCGCTGATCAACGCATATCCATAGTCGATGTTTATTGACATGCCACCAGCTGCAGACACCTTTAAATTGTCTCCAAGCTCCCATACACCGGACGATAAGATACGATGGCAGTATGCAGCGATTCCATCAGCCTCATGCCGCTTGTCGCTCATAGCGCCTTTAAAATATCGTCCTTCAATTAATGCCATACTGATCACCCACTTTCAGGTTAAATTAACTGGATTTTATGTCCCGCCGCCAAGTATGTAAGCTTGCACCATATTTGAGTCAGTTTCATTCACGATGCCGTCTTGATTCACATCTGCCCGATAAAACTCTTCCGGCGTCAATGTTCTTGTGCCCATCCAATGGAGTCTTATCAATGTATAATCTGAAACACTAATGGTGCCGTCATTATTGACATCACCAAGCCTACCGCCGCCGATAAGTACGCGTTTGTTTATTTGGCCATCTGCCTCGGCAATAAAAATGCTTTTTACTTTTCGCATAATACCGTTTGCATCAGCGACCCAAATGCTTTTAACGTTCTTTGTAATGCCACCAGCCACGGGAGCGACCTTGATTTTATATGGGAGAGTATCTCCTATATTCATTGTGAACCACCTCGTTTACGCTTCATGCTCATAATAAACTGTTCCAGGCACATACGTTCCGGCTGGCGGCTCCGGGCTTGTTCCAAAAAAAACTTTTGGATGGTTTCCTTCATGAAATAATGCATAAGCATTATTTCCAAATGAATATCCGCCGACTTTTAAAACGTTATCGACATCCATGCCAAAGTTAATTGCAGCCTTTCCGACTCGATGAAAAGTAATACCCGCTGCTAATGCGTTATCGCCGGTTCCAAATGAATTAATAAGCAGCCCGAGTGCGCCTCCTAATGAAATATAACCATTTTCTGAAACAAAAGAAGTTTTACTCTTTGTGACCGATCCATCAGCAATGTAACTATTTATAATCGTCCCAGCTGCTGCTGATATTTTTCCATTTATACCTGCTGTAAGCGCGTTGAGTGCCGTTTGAAGTCCGGCAATTGTGTCAATTCCTTGTGTATGGGACGCATTAGCCTTTGCAGCAAGCCCAGTTACGAGGGCAGTGTAGATCGCCGCGATTTGCTCCCGGACGGATAGATTTTCAACATATCCACAGGCGTAGGTATCAGCCCGCTCATCTGTCACCTTATCCGCCGTGATAGACAGCACGCCCGGATCAACGCGTACTTGGGCAAGAGATATTTCATAGATATTACCGGCCCGCGTCAGCGCCGGAGACGCTGGCATAGCCGATGGCGTGCCAGTAAGAACAACCATACTGATATTGGCCACAGATACGCTTTTATCACGCCGAAGCACGATGCGATCAATGCGTGTATAGGTCGCATGAGCCGCCGCGATATCCAACTGCTTCAAGCCCGTTTCGTCGTCTTTAAGCCAGTATCCATATCCCTGAATCATGGCCGCGCCATAATCCGCTTTGACGAACATACCTTCATCTGTGGCCGTGATCTGCAGATTCGTTCCCAGCACAGGAACGCCATCGGACAGGAATGTCCTGAAAAACTCCGCAAACTCATCAGCCTGATACTCTGCCGGCTTATCTTCCGTGTAATCAAAAAAACGGCTCTGTTCATATGCCATTATCTTATAACTCCTTTTTTTCTTATTTCATCTAATACGTTTTTATTGCGTTTACCAAGCGTCGGCGTGATCAATGTTTTACCACGCTCATAAACTTCCTTGACGCCGGTGATCTGGGCGTCCTGTTCGTCGTCTTCGTTCTGTGTCGTCACAATATCGCCAAGATCCCAGTCTCGCTGATACTTAAACGGACCCGCTGTCACGATCTGCCCCGACAGACCTTTAATGTAGGTGTTTTCGGCCAGCTTGTAACGGCCCTCATATTTTAGGTCATCAATGCTGTCAACCGACCCGCAGTCAATCCAAGTCTCCCGGCGGGCAAATCCGAGACACGGATCGGACTCGTATACCGCCTGAATCAACCTGCCTTCATTCTCTCCAGCTCCGCCGCAATAAGCAGTGTTCATATACTTACTGGCGTCTTCGCTATATTTAAGGCTGGAGACATTGCTCCATTCCGTTGAAAAAATGACCGGATTATCGCTGCGCGATGTGCGATCAATGCCGTGAATCACATCAAATATGAACTGATTATTTTCAATGTCCAGATAAACGTCATACCCCATACCGGTTTGCTCGCCAATGGCTTTATATACTGTGGACAACGCTTCAAAACGGCTCTGCCAGCGCATAACCGGGCCGCGCAGCTGATCCGCTGCAATAACAAGGCCGGGGTATGCACGGTTTGGATCATCCGGGTTAGCCATGTGTCTGGCAGCATAGTGTTTAAAAATGCTCTCTGCGGGCGCGTCAGGCGCGTCGGGTGCCGGATACCGATCGTATCCGAAAAACTGCGTGTCTTCAAGCTGCCCTGGCACAGTAATTCGAAAGCGGCATATATCCTTAAGCTGCTTACCCTTTGCAACGATGATATTGTTGCCTTTGTTTTTGTCCTTATCGTAGGAATCGATAACCGCGGCACGTTGTGAATCCAGAAAAACAATTGTGCCCGGCTTAAGGGCATTGGCCCCGGTCGCATCGCGATCAATATGAATCTCGATTGTACCTATCTCATATAGTTTTCTTTCCAATATCACGCTCGCCGAACTGTCCAGATATCCGCAAGGCTCGAATGACGTATTCATCGCACGTAATACAGGCATCATACACCTCCAAACCAGGGCTGAGTCGCCATATTGATCACCGATGTCTGGGTGTCGTCGGCGCTGCCGTATTGCAGCACATTCTCGCCCGGATCGAGCAAAAAAAGCTTGCTGCTAAGATTAATGTATCCTATGGCTTCTTCTGACTGTCCGTTAGCATGCTTTATAGTCACAGCCACATCTCCAGGCGTCGTATTGATATACAGGATATCGCCTTCGATAAGCGCTTTATCCTCACGGAGGAGAATATACTCACCCGTGCTAGCCTTGGTAATCCGAGGTGCAACCGCTGGTCCGGTGATGCTGATTTCAAGCGGTGACGGTTGATTCCCGAGGTTAAACAGCGACGCCTTATACGCATGGGCCCCGAACTTAACGGTACCAAACCTCACCGGAAAACGAAGGCCGCCGCCGAGATAAGCCATACGGACACGGTTATATGAGAAGCCACGCCAATATGGAGATGGACAGTAAAATACCAGCTGCTCATTGATCAAAAAATTCCCGGCACGGCTTGCCCCCTGTGGTCCGCGTTTGACAGCTGCAGGAATCCACCAGGAACCATAATCATTGGTGTACTCAAGCCGCCCGAGAGCTCCGTTTTTGTGAAGCTCCGGGCTCATCACCGCAGACAGCTTCATCTTTTCCTCATACATGCCTTTCCGCTTATTTCCCTCAATGTGCATTGTGACTGTGACTTCGCGGGGTGAGATATACAAGCCGTTAAACGCGGAACCATCCAGACCGGCCGGTTCTGATGTCATCAGTTGTGCATCCATTTGGCCAATCCCTGTAATTTTATTAAACAGAAAAGGCGGATCATCACAAAATACCACCGCCGCATTTTTAGGATTAATATACCGTAAACTTTGCGCCATATCGTTACCTCCTTACTCTAAATCTGCTAATCTCTCAGCCAGCCGTTCAATTTCCGCATTAATTTCCGATGGCGTGTATTCTTTCGGTTCGGTGAAGTATACGTTGAATGTCGGGCCGACCTTTGTGATGTTTTGTGCAGCCATCGTTTCTGGTATGCCCACCGATGGTATGCCATGCGTGGCATAAAACTGATCGGCCGCCATTGTAGCGACTGCCGCCAATTGCTGTTGTGACACTGCAAGGCTGGCCGTCAGCCCTGCAAACCATTGATCAATATCCCCGACTCTTTGCAGGAAGCCGTCAACCAGCTGATCACCCAGCGTTTGCCCTGTCGCGTTGTATTCAGGCGCGTACGCCTTAAGCAGATTGATAATATCGTCTTGACCGCTTTGCATCAGCAGTCTGCGGGCTTCCTCCTGCAGGTTCTGATCCTTCAACAGGTTATCATAGTACTCATTGTTGGCATCGATTTTTTCCTGCAGCTTGTCCTGCTCATTCGTCACCGTATTGTTGACATTCTCTATCTGCTGCTCCAGTGATGCCTTAAGGGCTTCACGCTCTTTTTCAACAAGCCAATCATCGAGCTCTTCCTGAGCCTTGCTGAGCTCCTCTTGCAGCTTGCGCCTGTTATAGATATCCTGCTCATACTGCAGCTGCTGCTCGAGCATCGAAATCTTGCGGCGCTTATTGGCCTCTTCCTCGGCATCATTCTCCTGTTTAGTCAGTTCATCAAGCGCATCGATCTGGCGCTGTATCGCTGACACCTGCTCATCGCCCCAGACCTGCCATGCATCAATGGAATCGTTGAGCGTCTTTTCTTCAGCTTCGCGTTGCGCTTCATATCTTGCCTGCAGTGCGGAGACCACCGCATCGGATAACCCGTTCAAGCGGTCAATGTTCTGCTGGAGAATCGTCTGCTGGAGATCGTAAAGCTCCTTTTCAAGGTCAATCCGGTCTTCAACCCCCTCCTTATATGAGGCGATCATCTGCTTGAGCTGTTCTTCCTGCTCCGCAAGCGTCATCTGACCGTAATATACCTTGAGGTCATATTCCTGGCGTTCCAGTTCTCTTTGAGCCTCGTATCTCTCCTTTTCCAGATCGCGCCTTGCCGATGTCCCCTGTTTATAAGTCGCGATCATCTGGTCCATAGCCGCTATCTCCTCGCGCAGCGTCAGTTGGTCCATGGCCTTTTGATAATCAAGCTCGTCCTCAGCGAGCTGCTTTTTCAAGTCATAGAGCTTCTCGGTCAAATCACGTTTTTCATCTGTGGTCTTGGCGTATTTGGCCAATATGCGTTCCAGATTGGCGATCTCTTCCGCCGTTGTCACCTGACCGAGCGCTTTGTTATGCTCAAGCTGTTCCATTTCCCGATCGAGCGCTTTGTTTTTCTTCGATCCGCCGCCACCACCACCTAGCGGAACAGATTTGAATTCTGATTCTACGCCCATCGTACTCATGTTGCCAAATAGTTTAAGTATGGCGTTAATCCAGTTTGATAATGTAGTATATGTTTCGATGCCTTTTTCATCTCCAGCAGCTTTTGCTTCCTGCAGCTTTTGGGAGATCGCCCCAGCGAGCAGATTCCCTTGGCCTTGCAGTTCGACATTTTCAAGAGTTGCGGCTTCAGCCAATGATTGTGCATCAGCTTCGATGATGGGTATAGCTGTTTCCATATCATTAAGCATTGGCCCATACCCTTTATCTTTAACGTACTCAAGCGCTTTTGCGTACTCTTTCGAGTCCGGAGCGCTACTTTTAAGTATACTTGCGGCATCTTTTAAACCTTCGGCTTCACTGGCCTTCTTATAGAGTGAGTCAAAACTATTACGCAGCTTGTTAGTGTCGTCTGTCAAATCTTTCGCGCTCGATGCCGCAGTTTTTTCTTTAACCGCCGCTGACGTGATTTCTTTTGCCGCCAAGGTGTATGTCTTACCGAGGTCACCAACCACCTTCTTCGCCTGCCCTGCGCCGGGTATGCCAGCCTGTATGGCACCATCGGCTTCAAGCAGGGCATTGGTAAAACCTTGGCTTATTGTGCTGGCAAGCTGATCATATTCGGCCATTTCCTCGTCGGAGGCAATTCCAGCAAAGATGCGTTGTTTTAAATCATTCATACGTGTCAATATTTTTTCGTTGGAGGCATCTCCGCCGAGAATCGCGTTAAGAATACCGTCAATTTCGCTTCCGGCATTAACGCTATCAGCTCCAGCGTTAGCAAAGGCTGCAATCATTTGTGCCTTTAGGTTGTTAATCTCGTCTAACGTTGACTCTACTTTGGATTTATCGCTTATGTCAAAATAGAGATCTAGAAAATCTTGAGCAGTTTGTTGTGCAACAGCAGCATCCTGATTATTTAAGAAAACATCTTCCATTTTAATTTTTGCAACCTCTTGAACAGCACCTGGAATTTCACCTTTATGCTTTCTGGTTTCTAAAATTATTAATTGAAAAAGATTATCAATAGCTGTTTGTGCATCGTCCGGAATAAACTTTAAAGTATTTTGTAATGTATCAATTTCGGCCTGTTTGGCTTTTATTTCTTCTGAATGATCAATTTTTAGTGATCCACCTGGCCCACCGTATGCAGATAAACCAACTTCAAGGTCTATAATCTCGTTCTGTAATTGTGCTATCCGCTGCATCTGATTTTTACGGGTGTCAATTGCTTCATTATATGTCGAAATTTCTGCATCTTCATTTCCTTGAAGCATCGTAAAAGCAATTTGTTGTGATATGGCCAGCTGCTCCTTCATCATGTTGAGATTTCCCGCTAGCAGTCGTCCCTCTTCATCAATTGCTCCAACAGAAAATCCATATGAATCAACGAGCTCCGCGCGTATGTCATTCATCCGCTGCATGTCATCCGCCGTCTTGACGGTCTTCTCGCTGAGAATCTCAAATTCAGATATCAGGCGTCCCGCGCCGATATTGTTATCTCTTAATGAGTCAATTTCCTTTCGGGCTTCCTCCATCTTTTGCTTGGCTTCTGCCTGCGCCTGAGTAATCGCATTCACGATTGTGATGATGACCGTAAAAATAACACCCACCACCCCAAGCGCGGCGTTAAGCATTGTGCCCATCGTCGCACCGGCTGCACCCGCCGCTTGAAATGCGGGAATAAGGTTCAGCACCGCCGCGCCGATCGACATGATTTTTTGAACAGCACCGCCGCTGGCTTCCCCTATCGTATCCATTAATGAAGTGATTGCATCTATTGTCGTTTTTGTATTTTCGGCTTTCTTTGATGGATCATCAGACTTATTCGAATCCGAAGTGGTTTTGACAGCGGAATCAGCAACTTGTTCCTTCTTTTCCTTTAGTACGTCTAAAGCTGCCTGCGCTTCATTTACCGAATTGATTAGTTCAATGAATTGTTCATCGCTTGCTGTGCCGTCTCCGCCCTTCATCACTCCCTGCAATGAAGCTTTATACATTTCAAGCTTCATCTGAGCCTGCTCTAACACAGCTATCTGGCTCTTTATATTCTCTTCCAACTTCACAAATTCATTGCTCAGTTCGTCAATTGACATATCCTTGTACATGTTATTTATTTGCGTCGCGGCAACGTCCATTTGCTCCAGAATATTTGAAAATGTATCCTTAGTCATTTTCGCGCCCTGCTGCAATGAATCCTGAACCAAGGAAAACGCTTGTATGATCTGCTGTGCAGATGATGCCGCCATTTCGACGACGGTATCCAATCCGTCCACCTTTACATTTATAATGTAATCTTGTTTTTCACTCATATCCGGCCCTCCTTTATAAAAAAAGCGCCGCTTGGGCCGCTTTTTTGTTTAACCGGGTTTATTTATTTCAATACAATAAGCAGCTCTGCGTAAAAAGCCGCTTATTTAAGTCCGGGCTACCACTCGTCCGCCAATACTTCCGTAGCTATGTCTTTTTTCTCAAGGCTGTGCATTTCGTTATACGCATCGAGCACGGTCAAAAACTCGTCAAAATAATACTCATTTAAGAGAGCTGTTTTCCCAATACCGATGCTTTCGGCGATGGCGATCCATTTTTGGAGCCAGTAATCAGTGCCGGAAGCTTCGCCTTTATCAGCCCCGACACGGTTCCGAAAAAATCCGTCATGTCATTGAGCGCCCAGTATTCCTTAACGACATCACAGAATTCCTTTGGTGTCAGTGAGTTTTTTATTATCTCCTTGTCAACATCCAGTATCAGTGAAATCGTATTGACCACATACTCGGGTGCTATTATGAATAAACGTGTCAGAATCCGAATTAACGATTCATCCGTCATCTTCGTAAGGCCATCCATGATCTCACTGAATTGTTTGCCCGGGAACAATTCATTAATGATAACACCCGGCAGTTCCTCAAGCTCGCGCATTGCCGACAGATACTTGCCGACCGGAACCTTTTTAACCTCAATACCATGCACAATTTTCGATTTGGGCAGCGTTATGCCCGTGCTTTTGTTCATTCCAAATATGCTCATATTCCCTCCAAATTATTTGGGGGGATGGGAACACCCATCCCCGTTCCAAATATTACGCGATCAGGCACCCTCAACAGGCAGCTGGTCGATCGTATTCAGCCATGTATACGTACCGTCGGAGCTGTCCTTGGTAAAACGGACTGCGCCATCGGCAACACGCTGTGTGGCTCTGAATTTCAGCTTGTAAGCCTGAATATCCTTGCTGTCACTGATGGTTGCGTGATCAACCTTGATCGATATGAGTTTCATGCTATAGTGCTTGAACATTCTGTACTGGCCATCAACGCGCCTCGCAGCATATCCGAATGCAAATTCGGGCGCGATATCCGAGTTCTTGAACAAGTATGTCTTCTCCGTCTCCGCATAAGTGCCGCCTGTCAGTTTTGATTCAATTTCAAGCGGAAGCTCTGCAACGGTAAACTCAAGATCTTCATAAAGAAAATCCGCACCGGAATCATACACACCGTCGTCCGCATAGATGGTGTACTCACTGCGGCTGACGTCTTTTGTGAGCCCCTGGGCACTTGGCAGGGGAATCATCGTATTGGTCGCGTAAACCGCGGCATCGTTGGTTGTAACCGGCCAAATTCTCGCTGCAGTAAAACCTTTTAAGGCAATCTTAGACATTTGATTATATCTCCTTCATTTTATGGATTGTCATCGCCGATTAAGGCGACTTCGGTAAAGTAAATTGTGCGCTCCGATTCATTCGTGACCAGCTTTATAGGCCCGGTATGAGGCCGGGCAATCACAGCGCGTTGTTCCGTCAGCTCAATGACGTCTTCATTCAAGCCGCTGTCCAAAAGCTTAAAGATCGAATAAGCGGTGGAATACGCTTCGTCGGCATCAATGCGGCGCACATGAATTTGAATCTGCCGGATGGCGCTGCCGTCATTGATGGGTGGCACCGCATGTGCGGTTAATAACAAACCGATACATTCATCCGGCTGATCCGGCATGGTATCCCGATAAATATCGGAGTATCCATGGACCACCAAATAGTCCCTTAAATCATTTAAAAGCATTGTTTAAATATCTTCACCCCGCAGTTCCCTTATTACAGTGACGAACCATATCAGTGATATGGTGATTCAATGCGCCGGATCTATAACCAATCTCAGCGTCATCCCCGGTTCACCACCCGTTTTATTCATTTCAGCCGTCAGGCAGACACCGGTTGTTCCTTCCAGTATCAGCCCTTGCGTTTGCTGCATATTCGGATCGGGAATTGGTGCTTTTTTGCCCAAGCCGGGTGTTCCAGGCCCTGTCGGCAAAGGGAAATCTTTCAGCATCAAGTCCAGTGCTGCAGCAAATCCAATCTTTTCAGTGACATAAGATTCTGCAAGCTTAACGCATTTTTCCGCCTTTGCCGCAGGTATACCTTTGCCGATCGCAGCAATCTGATGCTTGAGATTCTCGTTTTCAGCCTTTAGCGCGGCAATATCTATTTTCTTTAGATCATAAAGCTCAGCTGCTGTCTCTTTGAATTTTCTTTCCAGCTTATCGAACTTATATTTTGCGACATACTGGCCTTCAGCGAGATTAGCAAGTTTGACCCTGTCATTGCTTCGCAACTTTTCTACAACCTGAACGTAGAGCTGTTCATCAAGCGCATCCTTTAAAAATTCCATAATGACCCTTGCTTCCTGTTGATTTTATTTTACCGCCGGTTAACTCCGGCATTTTCAGGACCATGCATTTTAAGCCCAGACATGGTAGGGCGAATATAATTAAAGCCCTTTGAGAGCTGTTGATGTCCAATGAAATGCCGCCTTTGCTTCCAACAGTTGACCGTAATGCCGCCTTCCTATGCGTTTACACCTTCAAGCAGCCAATCCCCATCGTCCGAAAATCTTTAAATGAAATTTATCAGAATGCCATAGACCATCCCTCATCCGATAAAAAAGGGCGCGTTTGGACTTTCGGGCGCACCGGCGGCCGAATTCCTGGTTTTTTATAACGCTGATCCAGCGGCGGGGGAGCGAATCAACCCCGCTGCAATGAGTCAGTTTTGGAGGATTAAAGCAAAGTGCCGTATGAGACGTTGCCGTCGGATTCACTGCTACCGGTAACGGTAGCAGTGACCGACAGACTCACCTCGTGCTGCTTTCCCATCAGGTCGATCAGCAGCTTTGCGCGCCGGGCGCGCTTATTCATGGAGACAATGTTTTGTTCATAGCTCTTTAGCGGACCATCCATTACAGTACCGTCAGGATTTAGTTTTGATGGCTCAAGTGGCTTTCCGCCGTTGCTCAGCCATGTGATGTATTCGGCTTCTTTTGCGGACAGCGCCATCGGATTGCCATCGTCCAGAAACTTAATGACATAAGGTATTTTCCGAATCATGTAATACGTGTTTAAATCGAGGACTATATCTATAAAGACATATCCGGGCATAATCGTCCGTTCACGTCTTCCAATTTTGCCTCTCCGTCTCTCCAGACATATTTCTCGAGGCACCATTGCCGGAATATACTTGCGCCTGAGTTCATCACGGATAATTAATTCCCGGCCTGTCTGCACATGCAGCACATAGATCAATTCATATCACCTTCTTTACATGCAATTGGCGAATATCGCCGCATAGCGTTAAACATTCAGCTGGCACCGCATTTCATTTACACTTTTTATGGCCTGTCCGCAAGCCCATCTCAATCCCTCAACGAAGCGACATGCATCAAGGACTTTCATATTTGCCTGAACCCTTTATATCAAGAAGAATCTCCATGATTCGATCAAGTTTGCGATCCGTCTTAGCCTGCTCCCGGAAGAAATCTTCTTTTGTAAGATAGCTGGCTTTAATTTCGCTGATGCTTTTATTCTGATCATCAATCCTGTTTTCCAATGAAACAACATCCTCTTTGGATGCTTTGCATTCATCAAGGCGGTCAACCTCACTGATAGCCCTTTTGAGGAAAAAACCGATTATTCCAAATATCGTTGTACATATGCTGATAGCCACCGTAATAATCACGCCAATATCCATCGTTCACCGCCAAATAAAAAGGTAAAGTTTTATTGCACAAACCTTACCACAGGATCCCGATATCCTCTATTCCGATGGTTTAAGAAACTACTTTACCACCGTTATATATTTCAAGAAGTCGATGTCATCAGCCCCTCAATATGAACCGGATGTCAAATAAAAAATGGCAAGGTCTTTTTATTCAAACCTTGCCATCAACAAATTTTCTTTTATGTATTATAAACCATCTTAGAAATTGGTCTTATCGACATCAATCATTGATATGTGTCCATTGGTTGTCAATCCTTCGCCAATAATGGTTCGAATCCATTGCTCTGACACACCATATTTGCGTGCAAGTGCACGGTGATTGTATCCGTTATAATCGTCGCGAATCAAGCAATCTCTCACTTTTTTCGTTAATCTGTCCACTGTTGGCACATACAATACGGAACCTGCATACAAACTGACTATTTTTCGATATGCCTCAATACCGACAGTCTCAGCCAGCTGCTTCTGGTCTCCTTCCAGGTGCTCCAATTGTAAATGTTTTAATAAATCCATTTAATCCGACCTCCTTTTGCTTTTCTAAGTACTTTCGATGAATAACCCATGCCTATGCAGACATGATAGCCGGTGATATACCGACAACGTTTTATGCCTTGTTTAGGCTTCCATCTTACTCATTTGCCTAACGCTTATTTTTGCTCTAATTCCAGTTTCATTATTAACCTCCTAGTCTTTGCGACGGTTTACTGCGTTTTTACTCATGCTTCATATCGATCACAACACCTGCTATGCTTTGACTAATGCGCTCTTGTAATCATACCTCTCCCACACTTAACGGAACGATCAATTTTGGCGGCTGAACCAGCATACCTTCCTTATCCGCTTGCGCCCGGCTAAAGAAGATCCAACATATCAATGATTGCGCAGCCGATACCAAAGATGTCAGTGCCGCCAATTGAGTCTTGGCCTCTTCTTTTTTAACGGTGAATATCTGTCTTAGCAACCATGCATCGCATTCGATCAGTCTGGAACTGTATTATTCGTGCTGGCGGCCAAAGTATATCCCCTGCGGTTGTCTCCGCGATTCATCGTTACCATTGATATTATATAGCGTTATTATTGATATTTCAATAATATATCAATATTTTATCAAAAATATATCAATTATATTGATTTAATCGATTTTAATGATATTATGTATTTAGATACACATTAATTAAATTGATTGTAAAGGTGAATTACTTTGGGTCTTTCTCTATAGTAACCGCGGTCATCTTATTGATATATCAAAATACAATGATTGAGGGTTCTCTATGAACAGATTAAAAGAACTTCGAAAAAAGCAAAGACTCACACAGCAGATGCTTGCTGATTATCTTGGCATATCTCAGAATACTTATTCCTATTGGGAAAATGATAAGGTCAAAATAGATAACCAATCTTTGGTTCGGTTGTCCCAGTTATATAAGACGTCAATCGATTATATTCTGGGCAACGATTCACGAACCCCCAAGGGAATAAAAGTACCTGTTTTAGGAAGAGTTCAAGCTGGAATTCCTGTTGAAGCAATTCGTGATATTATTGATTACGAAGAAATCCCTTCAGAATTTTTAAAAAAAGGCAGTTTTTTTGCTCTGCAGATCAAGGGCGACAGCATGGAGCCAAAGTTTTCAGATGGAGATATTGTTATTGTGCGTGAGCAAGCGGATCTTGAAAGCGGTGAAGTCGGTGTTGTAATAATTAATGGTTCCGATGCAACAATCAAAAAAGTTGTTAAGCATGAAGACGGGATTTCATTGATTCCAACGAACTCAATGTATGCGCCAAAATTTTATACCAACAAAGAAGTGGCAGCCTTACCTTTGCAAATTATAGGTAAAGTTGTTGAACTGCGGGCGAAGTTTTAGACCAGGCCAACAACATAACGTCGACAAAATTTCAATAAATGTCGCTGTATCGTTAAAAACTTAAACATAAAAAATCTGGTCAAGCGGTACTCAATAAAATACGAAGCAGAGCTCGAAGATATTTTGATTTCCTGTAAAGGACCGATATTAAGACTTGTATAGTCCCGGAAAGTAGTGGTGATTTATTATTATCTTTGAATTTTGCTTATTTAAGGATAAACAAAAAGAAATGCCATCCGGGATTTTAAAGGCATATATCGATTGCCCTTTAGGACAGTATTTTATTGAAACACGACAAACAGGAAGCAGTATCATCACCTTAAACATAAAGGATTTAGAATCTATTCCCGTACCTTGTTGCCTTTATCGAAATATGAGATCATCGAATCAGAATATCGTAGTGTCATCTTTCATTTATTGTTCTTGAAGCGATGATTATTTTTTGAATTTCGTTCGTACCTTCATATATCTGGGTAATCTTTGCGTCACGCATCATTCGTTCAACAGGAAAATCTTGTGTATATCCTCTTCCTCCATGCAACTGAACACACCGGATTGTAGTATCCATCGCGGTATCGGACGCAAACAATTTGGCAATTGCCGCTTCCTGCGAAAACGGTCTTCCGCTGTCCTTCGCCACAGCAGCTCGGTAGACCAAAAATCGTGCTGCCTCAATTCGTGTTTTCATTGAAGCAAATTCAAACTGAGTATTTTGAAAATCAGCTATTGTTTTCCCAAATTGCCGCCGTTCCTTACAAAATGTTACTGTTTCGTCAAGCGCGCCCTCCGCAATACCAAGAGCCTGCGCGGCAATGCCAATGCGACCGCCATCAAGTATCTGCATCGCAATCCGATATCCATGATCTATTTCACCCAATAGGCGTTCTTTGGATACTGCACAATTATTTAAAATAATTTCATGAGTTGCCGACCCCCGAATTCCCATCTTCCGTATCAATCTTCCAATACTAAACCCAGTATCATTTTTGTCAACTATGAAAGCAGAAATCCCTTTTGTTCCTTTTTTAGTATCGGTAGAAGCAAACACAATATAATAGTCGGCATAGCCTGTATTTGTTATGAATGTTTTTGTTCCGTTGATAATATAACAATCTTCATTAGCAATTGCAGTCGTTTGAAGATGCGATAGATCCGATCCTGATTCAGGCTCGGTTAATGCAAAAGCGCCCAGTTTTATTCCTTCAGCCAGCTTATGTAAATATATCTTCTTTTGCCCTTCTGTCCCAAAACAGTTGATTGCATCGCCGCAAAGAGATGTATGTGTGGATACGATGACACCCGTAGAAGCACAAACCTTTGATAATTCTTCTATGCACAAAATATAAGTGAGTGTATCAAAGCCTTGCCCCCCCAGTTCCTTATTGAACGGTAACCCAAGCCAACCTATTTTACCGAGTTTATCAACTGTTTCTTCTGGAAAACGCTGATCTTCATCGATTTCCCGAGCCAATGGTTTCACCATATTTTCTGCAAAGTCTCTGAATCTGCGCTGCATTTTTATCTGTGAGCTGTTCAGTTCAAATTCCATATTCCACCTCTTCTTACAAGCAAACCACTAGATCGACTGATGTCTGTATTCACCGTCAGTTAAAAAATATATGAAATGATTATTTCTTTTCTTCCTCGTAATCGTAAAATCCTCTCCCCGACTTTCTGCCTAAATAGCCGGCTCTCACCATTTTTTTCAACAGCATATGAGCGCGATATTTAGGATCGCCCGTCTCTTCGTACAATTCATTCATTATCGCGAGATTAACATCGTTTCCAATAAGATCAGCAAGAGCGAGCGGCCCTATGGGATGATTCGCACCAAAAACCATGGCTCTGTCAATGTCTGTTGCGCTGGCTATGCCCTCCGCCAATATACCGACAGCCTCATTGATCATAGGAATCAGCATTCTGTTAACGATAAAACCCGAAGCCTCATTAACGATCACACCTTCTTTACCCAACTCCTGTGATAGCTGAAATATTTTTTGCACCGTTGGCTCATCTGTGACCAATCCCTTCACAATTTCAACCAATTTCATTACCGGAGCAGGATTGAAAAAATGCATCCCCACAACCCGTCCGGGGTTTTTCGTCGCGGACGCTATTTCTGTAATCGACAAGGACGACGTATTTGTGGCAAGTATTGCATCAGGTTTAGCGATCGCATCAAGTTCTTTATAAAGCTGTTTTTTAACCTGAATATTTTCAACAACTGCCTCTATGAACAGACCACAGTCCTTTGAACTTTCTATATCAGTTGTGCCTTTTATCCTTGCCAGTGTCCTCTCAAATGAGTCGCTATTGATTTTTTCTTTTTTCAAAAGTTTATTCAGATTATTTCTTACGTGAGATATGCCTCTGTCTACAAATTCATTATTCACATCGCAAAGGATTACATCATGGCCATATGAAGCAAAGACCTGCGCGATCCCTGCCCCCATCGTTCCTGCGCCAATTACACATACTTTCATGTATTTGCTCCTCACTTATTTTCGAATCTCTCAAGCTTTACTTTGTTTACAAATGCCTCCATCGCATTCTTTTGATCCATTGTTTCAAAGCACTGGGCAAAGAGTTCCATCTCGATATTAATGGCAGTATCCAAACTGGCTTTCATTCCTTGGCTTATAGCCTTTTTAAGATTGGTAACCGCAACCGGCGCCTGTTTGGCAATCGTTTCAGCCAGCTTCAACGTAAAATCTTTTAACTGCGCACGCGGCACGACTTCATTCACAAGTCCGATTCTATAAGCCTCATGCGCATCGATACGTATAGCTGTATACAATAGCTTCTTTGCGGCTGCAATACCCACTATGCGGGGTAATAACTGAGTTCCTCCGTATCCAGGGATCACGCCAAGGGTAACTTCAGGGAAGCCAAAAACCGAGTTGTCAGCAGCAATGCGTATATCGCTTGCAAGAGCCAGCTCTGACCCTCCGCCCAACGCATAACCGTTTATCATAGCAATGACCGGTACCCGCAACCCTTCAATTTTTCTAAATATCTTGTTGCCTACCCTGCCGAATTCATAGGCCTGTTCATACGTAAGATCCTTCATTTCCATAATGTCCGCACCGGCTACAAAAGCTTTTTCACCCGCTCCCGTTATAATGGCGCAATAAACATCTGCGTCCGCTTCAACACGGTCAAGAGCATTGTCAAGATCAACAAGCACTTCCGTATTAAGTGCGTTTAAAGCTTCTTCTCTCGATACAGTGAGTGTCACAATGTGATCTTTTACCTCGTAACCGATATAGCTCATAAAATCACCTCGTTTATACATAATTTGTCGCGCCGAACAATAAGGGCTTCGCCCATTCCGCCGCCGATACACAACGTGGCAAGCCCATACTCAAGATTCCTTCTTCTGAGCTCATAAAGCAACGTCACAAGTATACGGGCACCTGAAGCGCCGATTGGATGTCCCAGAGCGATAGCACCGCCATTGACATTGACTTTCTCCCTGTTGAGCTTCAGTTCTTTCGCAACCGCTATAGCCTGTGCCGCAAACGCTTCATTCGCTTCTATCAAATCAATCTGGTCGAGCGTCAAGTCGGCAGATTTTAATGCTTTATGAGTCGAAGGCACCGGACCCAGGCCCATGACCGAAGGCTCTACACCTGCCGATCCTTTTCCCACAATCAGCGCCAATGGTCTTAGTTCATGCTGCACTACGAATTTTTCGCTCGCTAGTATCACACACGCCGCACCATCGTTGATGCCCGACGCGTTTCCAGCCGTTACTGTCCCGTCTTTTTTAAATGCAGGCCGCAGTGCCGCCAGCTTTTCGCATGTTGCATCTTCTTTTATAAATTCATCCTCAGCAAAGATCAGCGGTTCGCCTTTGCGTTGGGAAATCTTTACCGGAACCATTTCTCCCCATGTATGGCCTTCCTTCTTCGCTTCCGCCGCTTTAAGTTGAGACTGCAGCGCAAAAGCATCCTGTTCTTCACGCGAAATATTGTAGCTTTCGGCAATGTTCTCAGCCGTAATTCCCATATGATAGTTGTTGAATATGTCCCAAAGTCCGTCGTGAACCATTTCATCAAGCGCTTCCTGATTGCCCATTCTCGCGCCCCAACGCTGATTTGACAGAATATATGGTGCGCGCGACATGTTCTCCATGCCCCCCGCCACCACGCAATCGGCTTCACCAAGAGCAATTGACTGAGCACCGAGTGAAACCGTCTTCAGCCCCGATCCACATACTTTATTGACTGTATATGCCGGCACTTTTACCGGAATACCCGCGTTAACCGCAACCTGACGCGCCGCATTTTGGCCAAGTCCCGCTTGCAGCACATTGCCCAATATGACTTCGTCCACATCTTCCGCCTCAATCGACGCGCGTTTTATCGCTTCCCTTACAACAATTTCACCGAGCTTGACTGCGGGGACATCCTTAAGGCTTCCGCCAAAGCTTCCGATTGCCGTTCTGCATGCTGATAAGACATATACTTTTTGCATAATACACTCCTTCACTGAAAACTCTTTCCGAAACGTCTTTGCCATTCCTCAATCAGCATAGGCCTGAAATCCGGATGGGCAATGTTGATTAATCTACGTGCTCTTTCTCTCAGCGTTTGCCCCTTCAAATAGGCGATACCATATTCGGTGACAATATAATGAACATCATTTCTTAAAGTCGTTACCGCTGCCCCTTGATCCATAAATGGGACAATTTTAGATACTTTCCCATTGTTGATTGTCGAGGGAAGCGCAATAATAGATCTGCCCCCCGGAGACATATTCGCCCCTCTCACAAAATCCACTTGTCCGCCCGTCGCGCTTATTTGTTTCAGGCCAATACTTTCAGATGCAACTTGTCCCATCAAATCAACCTGTACGCATGAATTGATGGATACCATATTGTTGTTTTTTGCGATGATATATGGATCGTTGACATAGTCCACAGGTGCCATATAGAACGCCGGATTGTCATCCGCATAGTCATACAGCTTTTTTGTTCCCATCAAAAACGACACGACTATTTTGTCCTTATGCAGTGTCTTTTTACTGTTGTTGATAACACCATGCTCAATCAGCCCAACGACACCGTCCGATATCATCTCAGAATGTATGCCCAAATCTTTCTTGTCTTTTAGAAACAGTAAAAGCGCATCCGGCAACGCGCCGATCCCCAATTGCATTGTGTCGCCATCATTTATGAGCTCCGCACAGTTTTCTCCTATCCTTTTCTCAACATCAGAGATGGTTATGGGAGCCAACTCAATAACAGGATACGAAAGCTCCACAAAATAATCGATTTGTGATACGTGTATAAAAGTGTCGCCTAGCGTTCGCGGCATTTGGTCATTGACCTGAACGATGGTCATCTTTGCACCCTGGACGGCGGCCTTGCCATAATCCACCGACACGCCAAGGCTGACGTATCCATGCTTATCTGGCGGCGATACCTGCAACAGCGCCACATCCAACGGCAGCAATCGTTCCGCAAACAGCTGAGGAATTTGAGAAAAGTGACAAGGTGTAAAATCACCCCGCCCTTCAAATATGGCGTCTCGAGCAAGCCCGCCAACAAAAAGGGAATTATGCCGAAAATGGGGTGCCATTTCTGGCTTGCAGTGTTCGCCTTTCCCCATACACACCATATGCACGATCTCAATATCTCTGTAATTATTTTTGTTCCTAACCAATACATCAATCAGCGCTGACGGTTCTCCAACCGCATGCCCAAAAACAATTCTGTCGCCTGATTTGATTTTAGACAGTGCCTCTTCTGCCCCAATACATCTGCTTTTATAATGATCTTGCCACCCCATACTAAAACCTCATATCATTTTTTGCTTGACCGCTTATTGCTTTGAGAACATCCAATGCCGCATTTATCTCATTCTGATTTCGAAGATAGCATTTCATATTTAGATCTTTTTCCATGGCCACACAGGCTACCTCACAACCGCACACCACGAGAACGCTATCATATTCTTGTCCTTCTTTATATGGTAAAAAGACACACTTACACAGTTGCTTCTTAATTTGATCCACGCCACTGACCCGGCAATAGGTCGGGTTACAGCCGCCGCAATACTTTACGCCAATAACCATGCTTATTTATTGGGTTTATTGATGCCGCAGATATCCTTAGCCAGTTCCTTCTTCATCTCGATGTTGCTCTGTCGTGCAATCATGATCCGCTGTGCTTGTGGTGAACCCGCACCATGGAGCGATTCCGTTCTGTATCCAACGGCCGCCATACCAAGCGTCATATTCTCTATCAGCCGCAATACACGCATACGGTCTTCTGTCGGGATGTCGTCGCGGCCCTTGAGGTATTTTTCAATGTACTTGCCGAGCATTTCGTGTTTAAAGTCCCTTTCAGACGGCAAAGTCACCATCAGACCGCCGGCAATATCCTCCGCCAGACGGGTAATCTCATATGGAAACCGTGTCACATTTTGCTTGCATATGTTGGCAAGCAGTAAATTTATAATATAATTACCTGCTTTTGTTTTGCTCCCTTCTGCCGAGCAGGCAATACCGCAGCTGTATAACGTTTCATTCAAGTGAATCATCTCGATCAGCTTTTCTTTGATATGGCTTGCTTTTGCCGCGCCATTATAATCCGCAGCCAAAGCCGCTGCGCCAATCAGCACGTCACCAACACCAACCTTACAACCGCCATAGCTGGATCTGTGATAACCCGCGAATCTCTCAACAAGCATATTCGCGAATTCTGTTTCCCCGTCCATAAATACGCGTTCATTCGGAACAAAGACATCCTCGAATATCACCATGCATTCATGCCCGCCAAAGCAGCAATTCCCAAGATCGATATCTGCATCCTCTTCAAGCTTTCGGGTATCACAGCTCTGGCGGCCATAAATCATGAAAATCCCCTTGGTATCAGACGGTACCGCAAACGCGACGGCATAATCCTTGTCAGCCTCTTTCATGGAAATTGTCGGCATCACCAGCACCTCATGGGAGTTGACCATACCTGTCTGGTGCATCTTTGCGCCGCGTACCACAATACCATCCGCACGTCTCTCCACAATACGAAGATACATATCGGGATCAGCCTGCTGTGACGGTGCAAGGCTTCTGTCCCCTTTGGGATCAGTCATCGCACCGTCAACGGTATAGTCGTTCTCCTGTATATATTTCCAATAATCAATGAAGCGCTTCTGGTAGCTCATATTATATTTTTCGTCTATCTCATATGTCGTGTTATAGACCGCATTGGCCGCGTCCATGCCAACACATCGCTGAAAGCATGAACCTGTTTTTTGCCCCAGCAGCCTCAGCATTTTGACCTTCTTAACCAGGTCTTCATTGCTTTGATGCAGGTGCGTAAAACGGTTCACAATCTTACCTGTCATCGACGATTTTACCGTCATCAGGTCTTTGTATTCCTCCTGTTGTGCCAGCTCGTAGGTCATTGCGACCGAATTCATTGATGGCCGAATCATCGGATGATTAACAGGGTTGTCGATTCGCTCCCCAAACATATAGACCTGAAGGTTGAGCTTTGCTAAACTTGCGATATATTCTTCCCTCGTCATTAAACTCATTATTTCAACATCTCCTCGCTTGATATTAGTAGCGCAGCCGGTAAATCTCTTGCGCTTTTTCAGTCGTAAACGGTATATAGCTGTTGACCAAAAGCCTCTGTTGATTATCAATGACGTTTTGAGCAAAGCTTTCAATCTCGTTCTCACTCATCCCATACTCCCGAAGTAACTTCAAAGGCATTAATTTCCCCAGCATGTCGCCAAGCCGGGCAAATGCGTGCTCTTTTTCACAGCTCATGCCGATAAACTGAAGCTCTTTTGTAATCAACTCTGCCAATATGTCGAGCTTCTCACCGCCTTTTTCTCTTTGATACATCTCAAAAATGCTGACAAAAAACTGATAGTTTGTTTCTCCGTGAGGCACATGATATTTTCCGCCCAACGGATAAGCGAGCGCGTGCACTGCTCCCACTCCCGCATTTCCGAACGCGATTCCGGCAATACAGCTTGCCAATAAAAAATCGGCCGCTTTTTCCTTTCGGTGATTTTCTCCGTTTGTGATAATCCCGCAAAAACCTTTTAATATCAGTTCACATGCTTTCAAACTTAAGGTCTCAGTCAAAATATTGGCTTTTGGAGATACGTAAGATTCTACAGCATGCACTAGCGCGTCTATTGCACTAAAAATGAAAAATTTGTACGGTAGTTCCTTGACCAGCTGCGGTATCAGCACCGCAGCATCCGCAAACAATTCATCGCTTGCCAGCCCAAGCTTTGTGCTTTTTGCTTTGATATTCGCTATTGATATGTTGGTCATTTCGCTCCCTGTTCCGCTGGTTGTCGGGACAATAACCAGTTCACAGCGTTTCCTTGCAGGATATGTCTTGTCAAACAGCATGGATGTTTTAGGCGCTCTCTCGAGTGCAAATATCTTGCCGATATCAATAACCGTACCGCCTCCAATGGCAATAATCCGCTTGTAATCCGGTCGTTTGAGATCCGAAAACATCCTGTCAATCATTTCATCTTCCGGTTCTCCAGCGCCATACTCTTCTTGAAAAATGCGGTCACAAACAATATTTGTGGAAGCCATATAATCCTCGAAAAGAAATTTATGCGTCACCAAAAGATCATCTGCTCCCAGCGCAAATTCATTTGCAAATTCATTAAATGTCTCAAACATGAAAATTTGGGGTTTTACCTGTAAAAGCTTCATTCCGTTCCTCCATTTTTTGTACACTTAATAAACGTCCGTCACAGACGCAAATTTCTCAACTTTCTTTATTCGCAGGGATAATTAAGATTCCATGCAGCTCTGATGGTATCCATTTGTTCCATGATAGAAAGCGTAAACTCCGGAGGGTTCACATCACTGACAATGACACCATCTCTTATGCGCTGCGCTACATGCTCCAACTCATATTCAAAACCGCAAACTTTATGCGGGAAAGCAACCTCAAGCGGATATTCCTCCAACTGCCTAACAATCACTTTTTGACAGGCATTGAACCTTGGCATTTCAATATGACCGTTTGTTCCGTATATAAATGCTGTGTTATTATAAAAGTTACATACCGAACAATTGAAAACCGTTTGTTGGCCGTTTGTATATTTTAATATCACAGAGTGTTCCAAATCTGTTCCGTACTCATCAGATATATTGCACGCCGAATATATTTTCTTTGGATCTTGTTCAAAAATGATATCTGAAAAGGCAAGGCAATATACACCAATATCGAGTAACGCACCGCCTGCCATGTCCCGATAGAATTGCCTTGGCGACGAAACAGCGTCCCGCTTTACACCAAAGCTTATCGTCATTGACCGGACTTCACCGATAAGCCCCTTTTTAATAGCTTCTTTCACGTAAAGCACCGAAGGTAAAAAGCGTGTCCACATTCCTTCCATTATAAACAGCTGCTTCTCCGCCGCTTTTTGAAATAAAACTTGCGCCTGTCTTTTGTTCATCGTAATTGGTTTTTCGATGAGCAGGTTCTTACCATTTTCAAGACACATCAACGCATTTTCATAATGGTCTTTATGTAGCGTGGCAATATAAACGACATCTATCTCTTTGTCTTGAGTCAACTGCTCATAACTCCCATATGCATCCTTAGCGCCAAACTCTCGAGCGAATTGCTGCGCACGTTCCAAACTCGTTGAAGCGATGCCTTTCAACGAAACGCCAGACGTCCATCTAATTGCATTGGCCATTCTTTTGGCGATACGGCCTGCTCCGATTATCCCAAAATTAACATTGCGCATATGGCTCCTCCTTGTGTCTAAGCGGGCACTGATTCGTGCCGCATTAAATATCTCCATCTATGCTGAGCGCGTTGATTTGCTCTGCAGAAAGCCCCAGCAAATTCTGGTAGACATCATGATTGTGTTCACCCAACAATGGCGGCCGGGAATATATGGAGCCTGGTGTCTCCGACATCTGGACGGTAACGCCGCCAACAGCAATTTGTCCCATCCCCGGGTAATCCAGCATCACGATCTGCTCGCGCGCTCGTACCTGCTCATCATTAACCACGTCTTCGATGGTATTAACCTTACCGACCGGAATCCCCGCCTCGCTCAGTTGCGATACAATGTCTTGTGTTTCCATATCACCAAGCCATTCCTGAACGATTTGTTCAATCTGTTCACCGTTTTCCATCCGCGTATCGCTTTTTGCGAAACGCTCATCAACAATCAATTCAGGCTGGCCCATAAGCCCGGCCAGCCGCTTGAACAGCGGGTCTGTTCCCGCATGAATATAAACATATCCGTCCGTGGCTTTAAACACATTCGCAGGAGAAGTCACCTTATCCCTGTTGCCAAAGGGCTTCTGGATCTCATTGTTCGCAATGAAATTTGGTATGGCTGTCGCAAGAATGGATATGAGCCCATCCATCAACGAAATATCCAAACTCTGTCCCTGTCCTGTTACAGATCGGTTATACAATGCCGTAACCGTACCAAAAGCCGCATACAGCGCGCCAACAAAATCTCCAATATATGTTCCCGTCAGCATCGGCTTGCCCACTTCGCCCGTCAGGCTCATCAGCCCTGAAACCGCCTGTGCGATACAGTCGAAGGCAGCCCTGTCCTTATATGGCCCAAACTGCCCGAAACCCGACACTGATGTGACAATCAACCGAGGATTCAGTTCATTGAGCACTTCTTTTGTCAGCCCCATATTAGCCAGCGATCCCGGCCGGAAATTTTCCACCAGAACATCTGATTCATGGATGAGCTTTTTTAAAATCTCTTGTCCTTTTTGTGAGCGGTAATTGATCGTCACACTTTTTTTATTTCTGTTGTAACTTGTATAATACAGGCTCTGTCCATTCTTATATGGACACAATCCCCTTGAATCCTCACCTTTTTTGGCCTTTTCCACTTTAATGACTTCCGCGCCCATATCTGCCAGCAACATGCTGCAGAATGGGCCGGCAATATATCGTGATAAATCAAGTACACGTACTCCCTGAAGCGCTCCCGGCATTGTCTTTCTCCTTTAGTCTTATTTCCCCAAATACATATTCGTCGGATCGATTGAGCGGATGATGTCAAGCTCTTTTTGTCCGCCAATCTGAGTTTCAGGCACATCCTCTTCAATTCCCAATATTTCAAATCCTGTATTTTCAATTATTTGCTGTTTCGTAACCCCCGGATGTATCGACTTGATTCTCGTTCGCCTTGTTTTCTCGTCATAAACAAAGAGACCAAAATCTGTGACCAAACACGCAGGCCCTTCCCCGCGCAACCCATGGTCTTTTCTATCCTTTACGCCCGACAGGTAGCCCGGCGTTGTGATATAACAAAGTTTTTTTGGAAATGTCCGGAGCTTGTGCTTCGCAATAATGATTGTTTTCTTTGCACAGCTGGCAATATCGTTAGCCCCTCCGCTTCCCGGAAGCCTTACATCCGGCTTATTGTAGCTGCCAATTACAGTTGTGTTGATATTTCCATATTCGTCAATTTCGGCACCGCCCAAAAAGCCAACGTCTATAATACCGCGCTGGGCATAGCTCAGCGCATCAAACAAACTGCTTTGCATAATAGCCGTCTTTTGCAGCGGGAAATCTCCGGGTCCCACAGCAAGATCTTTTGGCACAGGACTGACCGCACCGGATTCAAAGACCATCGTCAAATTCGGGGCATGTGTGCGCTGAGCGTAATATGACGTTACAAGTGGAAGTCCTGTGCCTACGAGTACGACATCGTGATCTTTAATGGTCTTCGACGCAACATAGACCATGATCTCATCAAGTTTCCAGGCCATTAACGCATACCCCTCCCCACAAGTGAAATGCCTGTAGAAAAGTCAGCACGCAAATCCATCAGTCTTTTTAAGCCGATTTTCTTAAGGTAGCCCATTTCATTCTTTGTATCATCGATATATTCTTTAACATATTGCTGATAGCTTTCGTCAGACGCTGTCGCTTTTGCGTACTCAGCAATATGTTCTTTATCAAAATCATAATATTGATACATTCCCGCGGGGTGGGCGCCAAAAGGAGCATGTACCACAGCATCAACAAAGAAACCCGGCAAGAATGTTGTTTCATGTTTTGATCTTATTTCTGTTTCATCCACAATCTCTTCTGCCGTGACTATGACCTTTTTTGACGCTTTGGCGATTTCAACTATGTTGGACTTTATACCATACAACTGGCAATTACCGTTCTTATCCGCACGGGAAACATGAATCAATCCAAAATCGGGAGTTAATGCAGGCATCAATAATAATTTTTCACCGGTAAACGGGCATTCAAAATTTTTAAATTTTTTCTCGCCATCGAAGCTTCGAACATTTTCAATATCCGTTCCCATCATTGTCTTGATAGGCATAAATGGCAATCCAACTGAACCGGCAAAAAGTCCTGTTGTCACACCAAAATGGCTGTAATCCTCCACTTCAATGCGGCCTTCCTCAACCCATCTGCTGAAGTTTCGAACTCTTCCATGTCCTTCCAACATAAAATTCGTGATTCTAACATGCTTAAGTGCTCCAACCCCGGATAACATATCAACCGCAACGGCCTCGCCCATGGCTGATACTTCAAGATTTTTAACCCTATTCCTTATCAATTGACGAACGAGTGCCAATGGCGAAAGCGAATTCGCGAATCCTCCGATCGATACATGCGAACCGCTTTGAATCATTAATGCCGCTTCTTCAAGAGATAATAATTTACTCATACTGTTTGGCCTCTTTATTCCATTCTGCTTATAACGTTGCTTCTTCCTGAGTAATTCTTGCATTTAACCATTTTCTTTTGGGATCTATCTTATTCCGAATAAGATAGAGTTCTTTTTCAGAAGGGGGCTTCGTATAGGACAGTTCGTCAGGCATCTCTAACTTAAAGCCGGTGTTTTCCTCCACATCTTCAAGCGTCACGCCTGGATGCAGTGACAGCAAACGCATTCTTTTTGTTTTCGGTGAAAAATCCAGGACACACAATTCTGTGAACACATACTTCACTCCGCCTCCGGGTAATCCTTCCCTGTCCTTGTTACCAACAGCCGAAACAAAGTCAACCTTATCCACAAAAGTCCTCTTGTCATGTTTCATGCAGGCAAATACGTTTTTTGCGTAAGCGCAATGATCCGGCTGCGCCAGCAATCCGGGGAAACGGACTTCGGGGTTATGATAATCACCAATGCATACGATATTAAAATTGCCATAGCAATCAATCTGCGCGGCAGAGACGAACCCGATTCCCATTCTCCCGGCTTGGAAAATTTCAAGAGAATCGAGCACGGGTATCTGTGAACGACACGGCCAATTGAGCAAATCATGCTCCCAGTTTGTCTCGGGAATGTATTCACTGTCAAGCATCGGATCAATAATAGGCCCAAACATTATCATATAATTCGGCGCATGATCCAATTGGGCCAGTCTGGCGGCTACAGCCGGAATGCCAACAGCTCTGATAAACGCCTTTCCGCCTGTACCGACTCCGACAAAACCCATTTCTCCGTCTGATATATGCCTCGATATCTCCACCGCCAACAGTTCTTCAATGGTATAATGTTCCATATTTTCCCCTCTTAATTTACATCGTCCACTTCTTAGTATTCCGGAAATTTCTCAATGTCGGAATATATTGTGAAGATTAGGAGCAATTATTCCGCTCCTAATCTGTCACAATTCCAAATTACTTTCTACTTATATACCCTGATCGTACATCTCTTCCACATTGTCAATATTCACATATGGTACTTCAACGCTGTAGCTTCTCTCAATTTTATCGCCGGCCAGCATCTGCGCAATAACCTCAACCGCTTTTTCGCTTCCTGTCGGATACAAACAGGTTCCGGCAATCGTCCCCTTCTTTATTTCGTCAAATACTTCTTTAGTGCCATCAGCACCATATATCAGTACGCCTTTAACATCATCGGCCTGTATCGCTGTCATAGCACCCATAGCCATCGCATCATTGTGGCAGTACACTGCAAAGATATCCTGTTCAACCTGAAGAATATCCTCCATCGTATCAAGCGCCGCTGCGCGGTCATATTCCGCTGAGAGATCCTGAACAATTTTTATATTGGGGTATTTGGCGATTGTTTCTTTAAAACCAGCATCCCTGTCGATCGTCGCAGACGCACCCAGTGTGCCCTGCAGCTGTACGACCTTCACTTCTTTTCCATTCGCCGCAGTAGCGATCTGCTCTGCAACAAGTTCGCCGATCATCTTGTTGTCTCCGCCAATAAATACTGTGTAATCATCGGTCGAAATGGTTCTGTCCAGCAATACGAGCGGTATTCCGGCATCCATGACTTCCTTGGCAACCGGAGCGAGAGCTTCGGCGTTTATGGGACTCATGACGATAACGTCGACCCCTCGAACAATGAGATCTTCGACATCTGCCATCTGTTTTGCCGTATCGTTCTGTCCGTCAGATACAATCACTTCCCAGTTGTAACCAGCAGCCTTAACTGCAGCTTGGAACTGCTCAACCGCAGCAACACGATAAGGATGGTTCATGCGCGACTGGGCAAATCCAATCACGACCTTTTCGCCTGACACTGCTTCGCTGACCTGAGCTGATTCTGTTGCCTCGGCAGATACAGTGGCAGACTCGGACACAGTTTCTGACACAGACGCACTCTGGTCGGCCGGCTCCGTTGCCTTGCCGCAAGCAACAGCTGCGAACATTAAGGTAAAAGACAACACGCTCAACAATACTACTTTTAGAGTTTTTTTCATTTTATCCCCTCCTTTTTATTCATCTCCCCCAAAGCGAGCTTCAGAGGAATTCTATAAATTTATTTTGATTTCTTCCATGTATCTGCTGCCACAGCACCGAAAATAATCAATCCTTTGACGATCTCCTGTATATACGGGCTGACGCTCAACAGATTCAAAATATTCGATAGTATACCGATAATAAGTACGCCAATGACCGTTCTGAGCACGCTGCCTTCTCCTCCAGACATGCTCGTTCCGCCAATGACAGTTGCGGTAATGGCATCAAGTTCATATCCTTCACCGATTGTTGGATCACACGAATACAATCTTGAAGTCAGAACAATGGCTGCAACGGATGCCAAAAACCCAGAAAGCATATATATCGCAACTTTTGTTTTAAATATGTTGATACCTGACAGTCTGGATGCTTCGGAACTGCCACCGATCGCATATACCGAACGTCCAAAAGTTGTCTTTCGAAGCACGAAGAACGCAAGTGCGACCACCACGATAAACACAATAACCGGCATGGGTACGGGACCTATTGAACTTTGTCCAATAAACTTATACGCTTCATCTGTTCCCGGAAAGGGTTGTCCATTGGAAATGTAATAAGCCAGGCCACGAATGGAAGTGAGTGTAGCCAGCGTCATAATGAATTCGGGCACACCATTATATATGCACAAACCATTAATAAATCCGATCACGATGCCACAGGCCAGCGCCACAAGAATGGCAGGTAGAATACCGATTTCGGGCATGATCATCACGCTGACCATACCGGAAAAACCGACAATTGATCCCAAGCTTAAATCGATTCCGCCGCTGATAATAACAAATGTCATGCCGACTGCCAGAATGCCGTTAATGGAAACCTGACGCAATACATTAACGATATTCTTGGATGTCAAAAAGATCGGCTCAATAATTCCTGCAACCGCAATCAGCACTATCATCACAATGATAATTCCGTATTTCTTATATATCTGCTTCAACGTCATATCAGTGGGGAGTCTAAAACCAATTTTTCCATTTTGTTTCTCTTTCATTTTTAGTTTCCTCCAATCGCATATGCCATAATACGTTCCTCATCTGCGTCCTTTACATCAAGCTCACCAACAATTTGACCAGTGTTCATGATAATGATCCTGTCACTGACGCCCAGCACTTCAGGTAATTCAGATGAAACCATAATCACTGCGGCTCCATTTTCAGCTAATGTACACATAAGCTTATAAATTTCTGCCTTTGATCCAACATCTATACCCCTCGTTGGTTCATCAAATATGAAAACCTTCACATCCGTGTTTAACCATTTGGCAATAACCAGCTTCTGTTGATTTCCGCCGCTTAAGTTCTTTGCCAACGCCTTGACCGACGGCATTTTTATTGAAAGCGACTGTTTGAATCTCTCTGCTATTTTCGTTTCTTTCTTGAGGTCGATTAATCCAAGCTTCGATGCAATGCTTTTAAAGTTTGCCAACGTGATATTTTCCGCACAGCTCCGGCAAAGAACCAAGCCCTGAAACCTTCTGTCTTCTGTCGCGAAAGCAATGCCATTATTAATCGCATCTTTGGGCCTTTTAAATTTAACTGATTTGCCGTTGATAAAAATCTCTCCGCCGGTGGGTTTTTCAGCACAAAACAAAGCTCTCATTGTTTCCGTTCGGCCGGCGCCAACCAATCCTGCAAAACCTAAAATTTCACCGCTTCGCACTTTAAAGCTTACGTTCTTAACATAGTTGTTCCAACACAAGTCCTTAACTTCAAGAATAACATCGCCCGGTGTATGATGATGTTCCGGATAGTAATTATTGAGCTCTCGCCCGACCATTCCTTTTATCAACTTATCCTTTGTCGTATCTTGGATGTCATAATCCGCTACATTGCGGCCATCTTTGATTATGGAAACTCTGTCACAAATCTCGAAAATTTCCTCAAGTTTATGGGAGATATATAGAATCGTGATACCGTTTTCCTTCATGCTTCTGATAAGTTTGAAAAGTGTATCGACCTCTTTATTCGTGAGCGAGCTAGTAGGCTCGTCCATAATCACAATTTTAGATTCATTGAACACGGATTTTGTGATCTCGACCAATTGTGCTTGAGCAACACTTAATTCCTTTACAGGAACATCCAACGGAATCGAAATGCCCCATCTTTCATAAAATTCCTTAACAGCTTCTTTCATTCCGACCCAGTCAACTAAACCGGCTTTGGTTTTTTTCCATCTGCCAAGAAAGAAATTTTCAACGGCTGTAAACTGCCTGATGAGCTCCAGTTCCTGATAGATAATGCCAATTCCAGAATTCGAGGCATCAAGAGGCTTATCAAAATCTTTGACTTCTCCCTTAATTCTAATTGTTCCGGAATCTTTTTTGATTGCGCCGGATAGAATTTTCATTAGTGTTGACTTACCCGCACCATTTTCACCAACTATCCCGTGTACATGTCCCTCCGTCACCCTAAGCGAAACATTTTCCAGCGCATTCACACCTGGAAATGATTTGTTTATATTTTCCAACTCAAGGAAATAGCCGTTTCCAGACATATCTTCTCTCACCATCCTTATGTTTTTTTCGGATCATTTGGAAATTATAAAACTTTCTACCCCAAGAGGGTTGTTGGTTCCATCGTTATGGATGCGTTGAGCCATTTTCTCCTGGGATCTATTTTTTCTCTAATAAGTTTGAGATCTTCATCCGATGGCAGAGCTGTTTCAGGCACATGATCCGGTATAATAAGATCAAATCCCGTATTATCAATAACCTCCTGAACAGATACGCCCGGATGAACGCTCACCAATCTCATCCGACCATTATCTGGATCAAAGTCCAATACACAAAGCTGTGTGAAAATGTAAGCAGGCCCGCCGCCTTTTAATCCGTCTCGATTTTCGTGCCCCACGCCCGAAATAAAATCTACCTTCTCGACAAAAGTTCTTTTATCATGCTGCATGACTGCAAATACGCGTTTTGCATATGCAAAATGATCCGCTTGAGCAAGTAAGCCGGGGAATCTGACTTTTGGGTGTCTATAATCGCCTATGCTGACGATATTGAAATTTCCGTACATATCAATCTGAGGCGCTGTCACAAAACCGATATCCATTTTACCCATTTCAAATACTGACAGCACATCCTCAGCCAATATCTGGGCCCGGCATGGCCAATTGATCAAATCGTGCTCAAAATTTGTCTCGGGTATTTGATCGCTGTCTAAAAGCGGATCAATGATTGGCCCAAAAAGAATCATGTAATTAGGCGCATGTGTCAATTGAGCCAACCTAGCCGCAACCGCCGGAATACCGAGAGCTCGTATAAAGGCTTTACCGCCTGTGCCCACTCCCACAAATCCTGCTTCACCATCCCGAAGATGACGCGAGACTTCAACAGCCAACAGTTCCTCAATTGTATAATTACTCATGATCCCTGCCCCTTCTGTTACGCGTGATCTTAAAAAGCTGCTCCATTCCAATTTTATCAAGATAGCCTTGCCAATCCTTAGTGTCTAAGATGTACTCTTGAATGTATTGTTTGAAGCCTTCTGCGGTATTGCTGCATTCCTGATAATACCGGGCATGCTCAATATCAAAATCATAACGGGTATCACAGGAATTCGGATGGGCTCCATATGGCGCTTCGACAACATAGTCGACAAACAGCCTAGGAAGAACCGTTAAATTGGGATTTTGTATGATCGTATCCTCGCTAACAATCTGCTCGACGGACACGATAACTTTTTTAGCTGATTTAACAAGAAAGATATCCGTTTCATTGTCCATCATTCTTTTGGGATCAAGCTGGACATTGCCGTATTTATCAGCACAATGCGCGTGCATTATCGCAACATCGGGTCTATACGCCTCAACAGCCACATATTTTTCTCCGGTAAAAGGACAAATGATTTCATGCTTGAATTCTTCATTTATACGCATACCGTTATGCAAAGGCGTTTTTGAAATTGCAAATGTTAACCCTTTAGAACCGGCTTTGAAAGCATCCATTGCCGTCGTTTCGCTTTGTTCTACAAAACGTATCATGCCTTCCTGCATAGCTCGCCTGAAATTCTTTGCCAGACCGACGTTCGCCATGCCCACATATGATGATTGCGCTTCTTTTACAAGTCCACAACCGATCAACATGTCAAAATCGATCGAATTGTTCCAACCGTAAAGCGTTAGTGACTTCTTGTTTTGCCTGATCAGTTCGTGCACAAGCGCCATCGGATGCCTTCTAATCAACGATCCGGCTATCGCAATCTTTGACCCATCGCCGATCGTTGATATTGCTTCTTTTGCAGAAACCAGCTTGCTTTGTTTCTCGTTCAATGAAATCACCTCTTAATCAAAATACTTCGGGCCAAACACTAAAGCTTCCATTCAGCTTGATTTCTATCATAAATGGCTTTGTGCTTTCTCTAGCTCGAGCAAATGCGGCGGGAATATCCTTTGCTTTGTTCACAATAACGCCATCGCAACCAAGCGCTTTTGCCACTTCGATATAGTTCACATTGATAAAATCAACGCCGACATAGCGTTGCTGCTTGGTTTTCCAAAGCTCTTCCTGTTTTATGTTGCCATACGCACTATCGTTAAGCAATAATATAATGATGGGTAATTTTTCCCTAGCCGCCGTCTCCAATTCAGCAAGTGTCATCCCTAAAGAACCATCACCCAGGATTGCGATCACTTCTCTGTCAGGACAAGCCAATTTTCCAGCAATGGCTCCGGGCAATGCAAAACCCATATTCCCATAGTTCACCGGTTTCATAAATTCAATACCTTTTGGCATTGATATAATATGAAGCCATGCGCCCGGGTTGCCGGCATCACAGGCAATGACGCTGTTTTCTTTTATTTGTCTTTCAAGCTGTTGGATGACCGCAAGCGGCGGCACAGGGGTCGCGTTCTCATCAACAATGGGGCCGGTTAGTACTTCCTTTTTCCATTTGGCGCGATATGCCTGCATTTCTTTCAAAAAGCCAGTATCCGCTATAAATCCTTTTGCGGAAATAACCGCCAACAATTGATCAAGCGTTTTTTTGATTTCACCTATTAGTCCTATACTGACAGGATAATGGCGGCCGATATTTTCTGCGCTGATATCAATCTGTATGATATTGTTCAGTTTAATGGACCATCTGTTTGTCGTAACCGCAGATAAGGATGAACCAAGCACGATTACGCAATCCGCCTCCTCCAGAACCCTTCTGGTTAACGCGCTACCATGACGGGAACGGGGTCCGAATACATTTTCGTGATCGCCTGCAAAAACACCCAACGCATTGTATGTGGTAACGATCGGAGCCCCAATCATCATTGCAAGTTTAAGGACCTCATCGCCGGCTTTCGCCATTTTAACGCCTTGGCCAGCCCAAATACATATCTTTTTAGAATTCGCAATCACATTTGCGGCTTTCTCGATTTCCACTTCAGTGGGACAAAAGTTTGCATCTATCTTATACGAGTCACGCAATACATTTTTGTACTCCGCTTGCTGTTCCTCAACAACATCCCTATACAAATCCACAACCACAGGACCTGGTTTCCCAGTGGTGGCAACCCTATATGCTTCCCGAAGCGCCCATGGGATTGTCTGTGCATTTTTAACCGAAATCACTGATTTAACAATGCTGCTGAATATCGCGGCATGGTCGCATTCTTGCGCATCGCATTTTCCTGTATCTGGCAGTTTGTTCTGAAACAGCAATGCGATCAGCGGGCTGGAATCCCGATAAGCACCGCCGATACCGGTAATTAAATTGGTAGCACCAGGGCCCGTGGTCGCAAGACATACACCAGGTTCTCCCGTTATGCGTCCGTAACAGTCAGCCGCCGCCGCCGCCCCACCTTCATGTCTCGTGTGGATGAATTCGATGTTGCTGTCAATAATGGCATCTGTAACGCTCAGGGTTTGTCCGCCGGGAACACCAAACACATATTTAACACCCAATTCTTCAAGCATCTTGACAACAATCTTTCCACCGATTTCTTTCATTCCGTCCTCCTTGCTAAAGCATAAGCCACATTCATATAGAATAAATTACTGACAACACATTTTAATTAATTGTATTGTTATTGTCCTTTCTTGCGCATAATATCATTACATTACATCTTTGTCAATACGCTTTTTCGACAATTTTTCACTCAATTTCACCAGTTTTGTACCATTATTATGCATATCATGCATAACCTCACTGACAGCCTTAATGTATAAAACGAGCTTAAATTGATACAGCAGGCGTTTATACACAAATATTGTTTGCTCTTTAAGGGCGACTGTCCGTTTCTATTGTTAATGTATAATAATTTTTATTGATTTGTTTATACAATCATGTTACAATTTGTTTGTATTGTATTTAAGGGGATAGTATAATAATGAACAATATTGATAAACAAAATCCGACACCGCTTTATTTTCAAATAGCAAATGAAATAAAAAGTCAAATCATCAGCGGAGCACTCTCAGAGGGAGACAAAATACCGCCGGAGAGTTGGTATTGTGAAAAATACAATGTGAGCCGCGCAACGATTCGCAAAGCTATTGAGAGCCTCATCAGCGCAAATATTATTGAGAGAATCAAAGGAACATCTCCTACAGTCAAGGCGAAAAAGATTGACAGGAGTTTATCAACGTTGACAGGGCTTCATGAAGAACTTCACAAGCTCAACATTTCTACAAGATCGGAAATTATTGCCGAAAAGCGATTATTATCAAATGCATTTATTGCTGAAAAAATGCATTTGTCGGGCCAAGAAGACATTATGTATGTCAACCGTATTCGTTTTGCGGATGAGAAACCACTGTCCGAACAATTACTTTATATTCGTACAAAATATTGCATAAGCCTCAATCCCAAGGATTTGGAAAACAAATCATTCTATTCAATTTTAGAGGACGATTACGGATTAAAGATCTCTCATGCTGACCAAATCATTGACGCCATTGCGCCTTCAATGCGTCAAGTCGCTATGCTTGGCTTAAATGGCAATGAAAGCTTGCTGCGCATGTGCCGGACAACTTATCTGTCTAACGGCGATATTATAGAATACAACGAAAATTACTATGCCCCTTGGTATAAATACTCAATAAAATTATATAGATGAAAACAATGGGGAGCAAATAATGGATAAACACTATCTGGTTATTGATATTGGTTCGGGTTCAATTCGGGCGACCTTGCTTAACGAAAATCTTATTCCGGTGGAAATCCAACAACAATATAGGACCGCTGCCGTGACATTATCGGCAGAACACGAATGGGATACGGTTAAAGAGTTGATAAAAAAAATTACATGTAAAGCGCAGAACATTTGTGTTGTCGGCGTTACATCCTTGGTGGGTTGGGTTGCTGTCGATATGAACGCAGTCCCTGTTTCGCCCGTGTTCACATGGATGGACCAAAAAAAAGAGCTGGCCGGAATGTTTTCAGAAGCCATCGACAGTCACTTGTTTTATGAAAAAACAGGCCGACGAACCAGCCCGGAGCTTGGCGGATTTAAGCTGAAATACTTAAAGTTGAATTCACCTGAGGCTTATGAAGCTACAAAGTTCTTTTTCACTTTAAAGGACTATATAAATTTGAGGCTAACCGGCGCTGCATGCATCGACTACACAAGCGCGTGTTATTCAGCTGTATACAACATCAACAAAAAAGACTACGACACGGAACTCATTAAGATACTGGATATAGACCAAAGCAAACTTCCTCACTTAAAAGCATCCTACGAACAGGTTGGGGTTATTCTTGAAGATGTGGCCAATCAAACCGGTCTGCCTCAAGGTATTCCCGTATGCGTTAGCGGACCAGACGGGTCGGTAGGCTTATTAGGAGCCGACGGTATTGAAGATGGAACCGCTGTCAGCACAATGGGAACAACGGATGTCATTTTCGTGACTTCGAAGCATAAAGTTACGGACAACACTCAGAGCGTTGTCGTAAACAATCACCTTCTTCCCGACCTATGGCTAATCGGCGGCCCTTTGGGCGTAAGTGGCGGCGCGTTAAAATGGTTATCCGAATCGTTACTCGATAATTCAAAAAGTCTTTCCGAGCTTAATATATTATCCGCCGCTATTCCACCCGGTAGCGAAGGCCTTATGATCATTCCATCTTTCACCGGCGAACGCACACCATATTGGTATCCGGATATCAAAGGTACGGTATGTGGCCTTACATCCAATCATCACGCAGGCCATTTTGCAAGAGCTATTATGGAATCAAACAGCTATACGATAAAAAAAGTCCTCGATATCTGCGGGCAAGCTGGTTGCCTCACAAAAAAATTCATTGCGATTGGCGGCGGCGCAAACAGTGAACCATGGCTACAGATCAAGTCAGATGTACTGGGCATGCCTGTGTTTGTACCCGAAGTGCTTGAAGCTTCAACACGGGGGTGCGCTATTCTGGCAAAAATGTGCGAAGGCTGCTCATTCGTTTCATCCAACGCATATATAAAAAAAATAACACCTAATCCGGAGAAAACAGAAAGATATCGTTCCTTATCTGAGCGATATTTTAAATTCTTAGAAGAAATGATATCGTTCTATTAACATATACATTTGTGCTGTCACTGAACCCATATAATCAAACCAGTGATGAATACATCTTTGTTGTGAAGTTAAAAAGGGACGATGCTTCTCCAAGGCTCGAAATAGACGTAACTCTATTGCGCGGTCTCATAAGTATAAAAAACGGATATCCCACCAGTCTACTTTCGGGGCAATACGAGCAGGCTATCTCCCAATTTACTCAGGCCTTATCCGCAACCGCCGCTGCCAGAGATTATGGAAATGGAGAGATATTAATCGCCAACCGGCGAGAGGGCTCAAGAAAGAAGATTTATATTGAGGACAATAAATATCACTTTCATGATGGAGGTGAATTCTAATGGCGCGTGAGGTAGATTTTTTAGACGAATACGGTCAGGAAATAAGTACTGCATTAGGCTTCAATCCAACTTCAAATTCAACAAAGCCCCTTTGCAAATTCCCTATTCCGCTCCTGCTTAGGAACTGTCCCAGCAGCACCTTTTTACCTTGTCGTGCTAAGCCGATGCCGAGATTGACAGCTGTGGTTGTTTTGCCCACGCCACCTTTTTGGTTGGCGAGGGCGATGATTTTTGACATTTTTATTCCTCCTCAATATGCTTATTTATTGTGTTTTATGGGTTACAAATAATTGATGTAATTTCTGTCGAAATGTGTTATTTTTGAGTAAAGTTATAAAACGATAACAGCGTGTTTACAGTCAGCTATTATTATAAAAACAAAAACCCGCTACAATATCTAAGCAGGTTATAAAACCCGATTAATGGGGGCACCAAAAATGGACTCAAAAACTAATGAAATTACAATTATGCACGAAGTAAAAGACGACTTTTACCAAAGCCTACGAAGAAAAATAAGTGATTATCTAAATACAGATGGGGGAAAGAAATATAAATTCGCAGAATACCTTTTAATAGCACCTGATCTGTTCCATTTGCTTTGCAGACTAACCTTTGATAAAGACGTGTCTGTTGCGGATAAGGCAAAGCTCGCAGTAGCCATAGCATACTTTGTATCGCCGGTAGACCTTATACCGGACGTTTTACTCCCGGTTGGCTACATTGATGATGTGGGCATAGCTGCTTTTGTTTTAAATAGTATCATTAATAACACTAACCCTGAAATTGTTGAAAAATACTGGACCGGAGAAAAGAATATTTTAGAAGTAATTAAGTCTATTCTAAAAACAGCCGATGAAATGATTGGCGCAGGAGTGTGGCAAAAAATCAAAGCGATGTTCAACAAACAAGCAGAAAAGGAAGAGTCTAAGTAAGACTCAATCCTATTATAAACTTTATTTCTTTTTACCTGGCAGATCAGATGAATTGTATTTTTTGTGCTGTCCAAGATAACTTCAACCCAGTATTCACCGTCGCGAGTATATGCGCCAAACTCATCACCTGTCTCATAAGAAACGTCGTCAAAGCCCATCTCTTTACATTCTGATATATACGACTCATATTCACCATCGGCATACCCGGTAACCTCAAATATGTAAGCCTTTCCACCATCACCATCAGTAATGCTAATGTTGCCATTCATAAAAACCGATTTAGGATCTGGAATTAATTCCGCATATCGAGTATCGGAATTACTGGAACCATTAGTTGTGATTTGAGATTGCGTACGATCCGGTGTAACTGGGGCTGAATGAGTGCTCGGAGTAGCTACTGGGGCTGTGTTAAAGCTCGGAGCAGGTGCCGGTTCAACCTTTGCAGTGCAAGCCGCCGAGAGCAATAACACAAGAATAGCAACGAGACATAAACCTTTTTTCATTTTCTTTCTCCTTAAAAAATGTGATTTGTGTTTTCCATATAAGATCATGTAAATTTCGCGAATGCGGGTTAATCTGATAGAGTCTCAGCCTTTAAGGTCATACATAATATCCTGAAAGTCCTCCAAAAACTCATATAGATAGACTTCCTTCAGTTCTTCCTCCTCGCAATCGAAGATCATCTGTAAGTCGTCGGGAATCAGCAGCCCGCAGCAGCTATACAGAACTTTAAGTATACCGATCAGAATATCATATTGCCCCTGCTCATAAACAGCATTTAAGAAGACCTGCAATTCTTCCATTTGCATTACTTCATTTTGATATAGATTCCATACCTCACTCAAAAGCGGCCAAGTATGCGCACCAGAAATAATGTTAACTTTAAAAGCGTTTACTGTTCCGGCTTCATCGATCATATTTTTCTCAATCAAAGCAGTGGAGTTCGTTTTCATTTAACCTTTCCATAGATTCATTTTCCTCCTATAAAAAAAATGTCTTATTCTTGTTCATTCAAAAATGTATAAATAATGAATATATGTGTATGATGCATGTTCGAGGACACTAATTTTTGGTCTATTATGTATCATAATATCTATAAAATAATAGAGAGTTATAAAATGTGTAGTAAAATGTAGTACACTTCGTTTGAATTCTGATTCTTCCTCTCGTATTTAGACCTGAAAAAATGGCCTCGAAAGATAGGCTGTTATTACTTTTGTGTAGTAAAAAATCGCGCACATTTTTGGGTAATAAAAAACCCCGAAAGTGGCTATTTATCGGGGTTTCTGGCGTTCCCGGCGCGACTCGAACGCGCGGCCTGTCGCTTAGGAGGATCGGCTGACGATTGTTTTGGGGTGTTGCAGGATACCCTGAAATGCCCTGAAACCCGCATGAATACTGGGTTTTCTCGCGATTCGTTTGTTATCTGGTATTGTGCAATATTGCCCTGTTTTACCCCGTTTTTTAGGCTCGTATTAGCAGATTATTAGCAGAATCGCGAAAAAAGTCCGATCACAAGTCCAGCTAATTTGCAAGGGTGTCAATTCGAAATCCGCTAAGATGCTGCCAAAAAGGTGGCATCTTTGTCTTATAAGGTATTAAACAATTAAAGGCTGAATCCGAACTTTACTTTCACACTTAAATAATTTATAATTTGCGTGTGAAAGTAAGGTGCGGCTATGAGTAAGAAAGAATTGTTGGATGCGTTGCTTAAAGCTAGTAATGGTATTTTGAAAACCACTGATGCCGTTGACGCAGGCATCTCTAAATCATATTTTTCAGAATATGTGCGTAATACAAAATTAGAAAAGGCTTCTCAGGGAATCTACATTGCGACAGATGCATGGAATGATGAGATGTTTCTGTTACAAGCGAGATTTCCTCAAGCTATTTTTTCGCATGAAACAGCGCTGTATATTTTAGACATGGCTAATCGTGAACCTCTGCAATTTACTATTACCGTTAAACATGGATATCACAACGACAATTTGAAAGCCCAAGGCGTTAAAGTGTATTCAGTAAAACCAGAACTGTATGAATTAGGTGTTGTGAAGATTTTTTCGCCCAATAACCATGAACTTAAAGTGTACAACGCAGAGCGAACGATTTGCGATGTGATCCGCAGCCGAAGCAATATTGAAATTCAAGACTTGCAAACGGCTATGAAGGAGTATGTAAAACGAAAAGATAAGAATTTGCCTTTGCTCATGAGATACGCAAAAATGTTTCGTGTCGAACGAATCCTGCGTCAGTATCTGGAGGTATTATTACCATGATCCGCACAGCGCGCCAACTGAAAGCGTTTGTACGCAATTTATCAAAAGGGAATAGCACACAAGCCCAAATCATTATCCGCAACTATATCATGGAGAGATTCCTGGAACGCATTTCTCTATCAGAATATAGGGACAATTTTATTCTAAAAGGCGGCATGCTTGTTTCCGCCATGGTAGGGCTTGATACCCGCTCAACCATGGATATTGATGCAACTATTAAAAATTTGCCGTTAACCATGGAAACAGCCCAAGATATTATTAAGAAAATCATATCAGTACCAATAGATGATGGCGTTATATTTACCATTAAGAACGTCGCCTCCATTTTAGAAGAAGCTGAATACGGCGGTATCCGTGCAGCCCTTGAAACGAAGATTGATACTATGAGGACACCACTTAAAGTCGATATTTCTACCGGTGATGTGATTACACCTCAAGAGGTTGCATATCAATTTAAGCTGATGTTTGAGGAGAGGACCATATCCATCTGGGCCTACAATCTTGAAACAG
>JAEYLC010000038.1 GCA_023461435.1 Bacillota bacterium | reverse complement strand
TATAATATGAGTTACGGCTTTGGGGGGTTATAGCTCAGCCGGTTAGAGCGCTACGTTGACATCGTAGAGGTCGTTGGTTCGATCCCAATTAACCCCACCATATCCTGCGGTGTTCGAATTGACGCCTCGATTTTAAACCTACAGTACTTGAACGGGAGCGCTCGTCCCGCAGATAGGATGTCGGGCCCGCATTGACGGGATGGCTGATGATCTGGGCAGCGTACCCACCTGCTAATGAGAGCAGGTGTTAAAATCTGGCGGACGGCATCACGGGATATATTATATGATATAGCGGAATTGTGTAACGGTAGCACCTACGACTCTGACTCGTATTGTCTAGGTTCGAATCCTAGTTCCGCTGCCACGTCGGAGCAAACTTCGCTCCTCTCGAAAGCCCCAATCGAAAAGATTGGGGCTTTTTCGCGCGCTTCGTTGCTCCTCCTTCTCCCCACAAAGCCTTAAGTCTTTGCGGGGGCCCCTCTTTTTGGGTGCTTTTGTTTTGCTGATATGGGATTCGAACGTGAGCCCGCCGCTGCCAGTGGCGGATGAAAGCGGGCGAACCTGCCGTGATAGGGACCGGAGCGACCGGAGCGAATTCTGGCTCGCTGCCAGAAGAAAATCCAAAAACTATAATGGTTCCGTTATGCTTGTCCAAAGAAAGGAACGCATTTAACAGCAGCACTCTGCTTCCTGTTATAAAGACCGTTGTTGCCCCATGACCATTTGATGTATACTGATTTCATCGGTTCGAACCTTCCCATTCCGATGTAGCACTGAAAATCGGCTGCGGAAGATATTCGAGTCGCTGTTGAATAGCAAAGCATCAACTGGTTGTTAAGTTAAGAAAGGACAAAACCATGATTTTGAGTGATGAAATAAAGAATATTCGAAACGGTGCCAAAATCACCGTCGTGCTTGAAGACGGGACTTCGTTAACGGGTGAGTTTGAAGCCTACACGTCGGCAATCAATAACGACCCCGCGATTGCAAGCATCGATCTGAACACAGAAGAAGGAATCTATGAGCTTTACGAAAACGAGATTAAGACTATAACTTTGCTTTAATCGCCTCTGCCGCTCCTCTCGAAAGCCCGGCAAAAAAGCTTGGGCTTTTTCGATAAGGAAGACCCTATTAAACGGCTGAGGATTGCTGGATTCTCGAATGGATTCCGAGCGTTAAATTGACAATATAAGCCTGCTCTTATATAATGAAAGTATATATCCCAAATTGAGTTGATCGACTTATATTTTATCACATCATAAACCAGATTAGGGATCATTCGTTTTCGCAGATATATTGTTTCAGCCAGCTTTAACAAGGGGTGGGTATATGTTTAAAAAAACAATCTCTGTGTGTTTAGCCTTTGTCATGGTTCTAATTGCTTTTCCATTGGCCGCAGCTTTCGCTGCCACGGAAACGGCAGATTTTGAAGGCTTGAGCTTTGGTGATGGAGAGCAGATCTCGGAGACCACGACTATTGACGGATTCCGTTTTGCCACTTCCATCCACGAGGGTGTGGACTATATGAAAGGCAAAGGCGCCGACGGTTCGGCCGGAGTGATTTCTCATTACAGCACTCCGGTAGCCTGGCTTGAGTTCCGGCGGGAGGATAACGCAGCTTTTGCGCTTTCTTCAATCTATTTTAACAATGATGTGTACGAAGGTTACTTACCGGCTACGGCCTGTGAATTTCAAGGCTTTTACGAGGGAAGTCAGGTAAAGACTCTGCCCGATGTCCCCCTCACAGGAAACGGAACCATTAGCTTTTCCGGTTGGGGTCAGGTGGACAGGGTCCGTATCGTCGCCACAGCCGGAACGAATTTAGACCTTGCGGCGGTTTTTGACGATATTGTTTACGAAATCGTCTCCGCCAGCACCTTGCCCTATATGGACGTTCTGTTGCCTTTGACGCTCAACGAAGGCAACACAGCTTCTATTCCCAATACTCTGCTCAAGGCGGGGGACGGCGATTCAGACGAGAGCAGCCTTCAATATACCGTCACCGCAGCACCCGCGCACGGCAGACTGGAAAGCGCAGACGCGCCCGGAGTCAGCATCACCACATTCACCCAGGGGTTCATTGACAGCGGTAAGCTGCGTTACGTGCATGACGACAGCGATACGACGAGCGACAGCTTTGTCTTTTCGGTGAGCGACGGCAGCCATTCACTCACGAGCCAGACCTTCAGCATCGCCATTACGCCCGTGTATGATCCGGTACTCCCGCCGGGAGCCACGGTGGCCACCTTCGACGACCTGCCATACAGCAACGCTTACCACATACCTTACACCATGCCTATCGATGGATTTTTGTTCAATACACCCGGTAATAGCGGGATGCAGTATTACTACAATGGTGCCCAGGACAACACGCCCGGGCTGATACCTTACGGTAGTGTCGATATTTTGAGTTTATCTATCATTCGGAGCGACGGTTCGGACTTCAGGCTGTTCTCCATCTACATAGACGGCCATGCGGGCTGGGGCTCAGATACATACAAATTTGAAGGCTACCGGGACGGCAGCCTGATTGACACCAAGAACAATGTGAACATCGCTACGGCCGGAACTGTGACCTTCGATGATTGGACAGAGGATGTGGATGAGGTTCGGATTACCGCTCTCACAGGAACTCCTCCGAAGGTATCGGCATATATTGACAATATTATCTATAAGCCCGGCGCACCGAGCCCCGTGCCTTATATGGAGGTGAACCTGCCTCTGACGTTATCGGAAGGCAGCACGGCTTCAGTTCCCGACACGCTGCTCAAGGCCGGGGATAGCGATTCGGATGTGAGCAGCCTTCAATATACCGTCACCTCTGCGCCCGTTCACGGCAGGTTGGAGAGTGCGGATACGCCTGGCGTCAGTCTCACCACATTCACACAAGGGCTCATTGACAGCGGCAAGCTGCGCTATGTGCATGACGACAGCGATACGACAAGCGACAGCTTTGTCTTCAAGGTCGGTGACGGCGTCAATGAATTGACGGGTCAGACCTTCTACATCTCGGTTATACCGGTCTACGACGACCCGATTCCGCCGGGCGCCACGGTGGCCACCTTTGACGGCCTTGGCAGTACGTACATAAGCGGGAACGTCATTTACACGGGCACCGCCATCGATGGCTTTTTGTTCAGCTCTCCCGATAATCCTCCCGAAATTTTTGGGATGCAGTTTTTAGCCAGCGGCGGGCAGGACAATACGGCTTACCTGTATCCTTACCTTGCCGGCGATCATACGCTTCCCAAGCTGGTATTCACCAGAAGCACCGGAGACGACTTCAGGCTCTTCTCACTGTATCTTTATGATCCGGGTTCACCGGGCTCCAGCACCTATAACATTGAAGGCTGGTTGGACGGCGTCAAGCAATATACAAAAGAAAATATCAGCGTAAGTCCTCCGAAAACCGTCACCTTTGACGATTGGACAGGCTTTGTGGACGAGGTCCGTATTATCGGCACCGGCACGGTTCAGGATATTTTCGGGCACTTTGACAATATCGTTTATAAGGACAATAACGCGGCGCCAATCGCCTCCAATGTGGAGATCTCCGGCACGGCGGCATACGGGCAGACTCTGACCGGAGATTACGATTACAGCGATACGGACAGCGACGCGGAAGGAACCTCGACTTTCAAATGGTATCGCGCCGACGATGCATCCGGCCTGAACAAAACAGCGATAGCCAGTGCGGAGGCGGAGACTTATACGCTTGCGGAGGCGGATGTGGACAAGTATATAAGCTTCGAAGTCACACCGGCCGCGGCAACGGGGACAAGCCCCGGCACAGCGGTGCAAAGCGACTATACGGCAGCCGTTCAGCGGGCGGACTGCGCCACGTCAACGGGTCTCGCGCCTGTGCTGAGCAGCAAGACAGACACCACAGTCACGCTCGCGTCAGTGGCGGGGTATGAATATATCCGCGTGGCCGATGGCGCGGCGGTATCTACGGGCACATGGCAGGACAACAGCGTGTTCGGCGGCCTTTCAAGCAGTACCGCTTATGATTTCTATCAGAGAGTCAAGCAAACGGCGACGCATAAAGCGTCAGGAATATCGGACAAGCTCAATGTCACCACGAAAGTGGCGGCGCCGAGGGTCACCGCTGCCAATATTTCCATCAGCGGCGGGAGCGGCACCGTCGGCGCATACAAAATCGGCGATACGGTGTCCGCTGCATGGGACAACACCTCTTCCGGAGACAACAATGGCAGTATCAGCACTGTCACGTTCGATTTCAGCGCATTTGGCGGCGGGAGCGCGGTTCCCGCAGTCAATTCATCGGGCACATGGACGGCGGCGCACACCATCACAGCGGGCGCTATAGACGCGACGAACCGGAATGTTTCCGTCACGGTGACGAACAGCGACGACATTGCCACAACAACCGCCGATACCGCCAATGCGACTGTGGACAACATTGCGCCGACGGTCACCGACGCAAATATATCCCTCAGCGGCGGGAACGGCACCGGCGGCACATTTATAACCGGTGATACGGTGACCGCCACGTGGAACAACACGGCGGCCGGAGACAACAACAGCGACACATTAAGCGCCGTCAGGGTCGATTTCAGCGCATTTGGCGGCGGGAGCGCGGTGTCCGCAACAAATTCATCGGGCACATGGACGGCGGCCTATACCGTCACTGCGGGCAGTATCGACGCAACAAATCTGAATGCATCCGTGACGGTGACGGACAATGCCGGCAACAGCACGACGACTGCCGATACGACCAACGCCGCGATGGATAACGATGCGCCGACGGTGACGTCGGTCGGTGTCCCTTCAAACGGAACTTACGCAGAGGGGCAGAGTCTTGATTTTACGGTCGAATTCAGCGACAATGTCACGGTGACAGGGACGCCGCAGATTGCCATTACGGTTGGTTTGACAACAGTCTACGCAAGCTATGTGAGCGGCTCAGGCACATCAGCCCTTCTTTTCCGATATACGGTCGGGTCAGGTCTGTCAGACAGCGATGGTATCACCGTGGGCGCATTAACCTTAAGCGGCGGTACGATGCGGGATGCGGCGGGCAATAACGCTGGCTTAACACTGAATGGCATCGGCAGTACGGCGGGTGTGCTTGTTGACACCACTGCGCCGACGGTCGTTTCGGTCAGTGTTCCGGCAAACGGCACTTATGTAGCGGGGCAGAACCTTGATTTCACCGTCAATTTCGACAAAGCTGTCACAGTCAATACATCCGGGGGAATTCCCCGGATTACCATGACGGTCGGTTCGGCGACGGTCTACGCACGCTATGTGAGCGGCTCAGGCACATCAGCCCTTCTTTTCCGATATACGGTCGGGCCAGGTCTGTCAGACAGCGATGGTATCACCATGGGCGCATTATCCTTAAACGGCGGTACGGTGCGGGATGCGGCGGGCAATAACGCCGCCCTGACACTGAACGGCGTTGGCAGTACAGCGAGTGTGCTTGTGGATGCCGTTGTGCCGACGGTCGTTTCGGTCAATGTTCCGGCCGACGGCACTTACATAGCGGGGCAGAACCTTGATTTCACGGTCAATTTCAGTGAAGCTGTCACCGTCAATCCGTCTGGAGGAACGCCGCGCATTGCCTTGACGGTGGGTTCGGCAACGGTTTATGCAGGCTATGTGAGCGGTTCAGGCACATCAGCCCTTCTTTTCCGATATACGGTCGGGTCGGGTTTGTCAGACAGCGATGGTATCACCATGGGCACATTATCCTTAAACGGCGGTACGATGCGGGATGCGGCGGGCAATAACGCCGCCCTGACACTGAACGGCGTTGGCAGCACGGCGGGAGTTCTCGTAGACTCAGCAGTGCCGACGGTCGTTTCGGTCAGCGTTCCCGCAAACGGAACGTATACAGAGGGGCAGAACCTTGATTTCACCGTCAATTTCAGCGAAGCTGTTATCGTCGATGTGTCCGGGGGAACGCCGCGCATTGCCTTAACGGTGGGTTCGGCAACGGTTTATGCAGGCTATGTGAGCGGCTCAGGCACATCAGCCCTTCTTTTCCGATATACGGTCGGGTCAGGTCTGTCAGACAGCAATGGTATCACCGTGGGCGCATTAACCTTAAGCGGCGGTACGATGCGGGATGCGGCAGGCAATGACGCGGTGCTGGCGTTTACCGGCAGTACATTAACCGACGTGCTCGTGAAATTGGCACAGACAATCACGTTTGTCAACCCGGGTGCAAAGAATTTCGGCACCAGCCCCACGCTGACCGCAACCTCAAGCTCAGGGCTGCCCGTGACGTTTACGAGTGCAACCCCTGACGTTGCCACGATTACGAGCGCCGGTGTACTGACTTTCCTGAAAGCGGGGGAAGCTACCATTAAGGCCGACCAGGCGGGAAACAGCGAGTATCTTCCGGCGGCGACTGTGTCGCAAAGCTTTACCGTTAACGCGGTCGTGCCCGGCGCGCCGGTCATCGGAACGGCGCTGGCGGGCGACAGGCAGGCCACGGTCAGCTTTACATCTCCCGTATTCAAAGGCGGCGCGGATATTTCGGGATATACCGTCACAGCCAGCCCGGGAGGAATCACCGCGAGCGGGACGTCAAGCCCGATTACAGTGACGGGACTGACCAACGGAACCGCGTATACCTTCACGGTGACAGCGACGAACAGCGCGGGCACGGGCGCAGCCTCCCCGGCGTCAAGCAGCGTGACGCCCAAGGCGTCCCAAATAATCACGTTTGCAAATCCGGGCGCAAAGAATTTCGGCACCAGCCCTACGTTGACCGCAACCTCAAGCTCAGGGCTGCCCGTGACGTTTACGAGTACGACCCCTGACGTTGCCACGATTACGAGCGCCGGTGTACTGACTTTCCTGAAAGCGGGGGAAGCCACCATTAAGGCCGATCAAGCGGGGAGCAGCGAGTATCTTCCGGCGGCGACAGTGTCGCAAAGCTTTACCGTTAACGCGGTCGTGCCCGGCGCGCCGGTCATCGGAACGGCGCTGGCGGGCGACAGGCAGGCCACGGTCAGCTTTATATCTCCCTTATTTAGAGGCGGCGCGGATATCTCGGGATACACCGTTACAGCCAGCCCGGGAGGAATCACCGCGAGCGGGACGTCAAGCCCGATTACAGTGACGGGGCTGACCAACGGAACCGCGTATACCTTCACGGTGACAGCGACGAACAGCGCGGGCACGGGCGCAGCCTCCCCGGCGTCAAACAGTGTGACGCCCAAGGCGTCGGCACCACCAGCACCGGCACCGTCGGCAACACCAAAACCGACTGCGACGCCGACACCGGCACCGACAGCCACGCCCGCACCGACCGACGGCAGCACGCGGACAATCACGGGAACGCTGCTCGATTCGGATGGTAATCCGATGGTCGGATATCTGGTGGAGCTGCATTCCGAGCCGATGACGACGGTGACGGATGCGAACGGGCGGTATGCGTTCTACGGTGTGGATTATACGAACCACGAACTGGTCGTCAAAACGCCCGAGGGTGAAAAAATTGCCGAGTTTGAGCTGGTGTTCTCTCAAGGCGATGAATTCGGCACGGATATGACGGAAAAAGGCGCGGACATCACATATACCTCGAGCACGGCAACGGTCAATATCGAGGTCAAGCTGATTCCCGATCAAAGCGGGGCGGCAATTTCGCTGGTATCTGGCTCGGATGAGCCGCTGGCAGATAAGGCTTTTGGGGACGCTGGTTCGGTTCTGCTGTGGATCGGCGGCGGGACTCTCGTTGTGATGTTGATTGCTTTGCTGATTATCATTCTGCTGAAGGAGAGAAAGCCGTAAGAACCGTTTGCTTTTTAGGGGAGCGGCAGCGTATATGGGCGCTGCCGCTCTCTTTTTGCGGTGTTTGGGGTAACTGGCTTACCGGTAATAATATTGATGATTGCACAAGTCGTGCCCTTCCATCAGCGTCTTGGTTCTTTCAAAACCTATCCTTGGGCTGAATGCCCGCGGTGTGTGATAGTCGGATGAACATGCAAGGTGGTAAAACCATTCGTGCAGGCCGGTCTTCTCAGCAAGCTCATATACCGGGCATTTCTTCACACAAAATGTCGATTTTCCATGCTCCCGGGCTATGTCGTATTCAAATCCCGAGTCCTTTAAGGGAACCCAAAGCACGCGGATAAAATCTTCTATTTCCGAGCCCTCGTGCGCTTCCTTGCTGCCGATTTCGGCCCAATCTTTGAGTATATTGAGTTCCAGATATCTTTCTACGGTTTGCCCGGCCTTGTCGCCGTATTCATTCGTGAGGCTTTTAAGCAGCTCTGCGGGGTCGGTTTTTTCCCACCCTGCTTTCAGGCGTTCAATAATGGCGTGCTCTTTTGATTCTTCATCAAAAAAGTCCGAAGTCTGCCTCCCAAACAGATCGCTTATCCACCCAAACAGGCGCATGAATTCATCTTTCATCAAACGATCACCTCAGCATATTTTTAATTTGCAGCTCAGTAATATTTATATTGGAAATCATAGCACATATCTGTTTAAAATTCCACGATTTACATTGCCGCTCGTTGATCATATGATCTCAGTGGGCGTCTCCGCGTGACAGGGGATAAGATGTGAACCCGACGCACGCGATGCAGACGGAGGCGGCCTGCCCTTACAATCATATTGTACTTCTAAGCGGTGTGGGCAACTCGCTGAATCGAAGATAAATCGGCATTCTAAACCAGCCTGCTCCGTCATACACTATAAGACACTAAATTTATAGGTGAGGCGAGGTCTATGGCATATTGTCCGTACAGTTTTTTTGATTACCGCATGGAGCCCGGAGAGACGGTCAAGTCGCTCGCGGGCAAATTTAAAGTACCCGAGCAGGTGATTTTAGAGCAGAACAAAGACGCGCAGCCGGGGCCGGGGCAGCGCGTGCGCATCCCGTGCGCGTGCGGCGGCTGCACGCGCGGCGCGTTCTACGCGATACGAAGAGGCGAGACGCTGTTGCAGATCGCGCGGCGCAGCGGGCTCGACCTGACCGATCTTTTAAGGGGCAATCCCTATTTGAATCCGAATTATTACATACCCGGGCAGGTGATCGTGATACCGCCCATGCAGTCACGCGCCAAGGGCGATACGTACATTGTGGAGGAAGGTGAAGGCGTTTTTGATGTGCTGCGCAAATTCCGCATGGATTTTACGACGTTCTGCATGCTCAATCCTCATATCAGCCCGATGTCGCTCAAAACGGGGCAGCGCGTGAACGTGACGCCGCCGCCTCAGAAAAAGGGGCACTGGTATACGATGGGCAGGGATGAAACACTCGTCAGCGTCGCGCAGAGCCACGGCGTGCCTGTCAGCGTGCTGTTGGGCATGAACGATCACCTGCGCCCAAGCGATTTTAAGGAAGGGGCAAGGGTGCGCGTGCCGGGCCGCCCGTCCAATGCATCCGCCGGTGACGCCCCCGACGGCAAATAGCGCCTTGCGCGCTTTTTCTTTTTCAAGTAGAATGAAATGGAAATGTTCTTTGGGACAAGTACGATATAAGGGGAGCAACATGATACTGATCAACGAAAACTATCTGGCACTCAAGGGGAGCTATCTTTTTTCCGAGATGGCCAAAAGAATAAATGCGCACGGCGGCGATATCATCCGCCTTGGTATCGGCGATGTGACGCGCCCGCTGCCGCCGACTGTGGTGGACGCGATGAAAGCGGCGGTTAATGATATGAGCACGGAGGACGCGTTCCACGGCTACGGCCCCGAGCAGGGCTACGCGTGGCTGCGCGAGGCGATTGCCGCGAACGACTACGCGGGCCTTGGCATCGAAGCGGACGAGATATTCGTGTCGGACGGCGCGAAGTGCGACACAGGCAACATACAGGAGCTTTTTTCCCCGATGTGCAAAATCGCGGTGCTCGACCCCGTATATCCGGTGTATGTGGACACGAACGTGATGGCGGGGCGTGCGGGCGATTATGATGCGGACAAAAACGCTTATTCAAACATTACCTACCTGCCGTGCAGCGCGGCCAACGGTTTTAAGCCCGCGCTGCCGCAGGAAGACGTGGATATCATTTACCTTTGCTATCCGAACAACCCGACGGGCACGGCGCTCACGAAGGATGAGCTGGCGCAGTGGGTGGCCTTCGCGAAGAAGACGGGCGCGCTGGTTCTTTTCGATGCGGCGTATGAAGCGTTCATTCGCGAGGATAACGTGCCGCACAGCATCTACGAGATTGAGGGCGCGAAGGAAGTTGCGATCGAGTTCAGAAGCTATTCAAAAACGGCGGGTTTCACGGGCGCGCGCTGCGCGTTTGCCGTGGTGCCCAAAAGCCTGATGGGTGCGGATTCCGACGGCGGACTGCACAGCCTCAACGCGCTGTGGAACCGCCGCCATACGACGAAATTCAACGGCGTGCCGTATGTGACGCAGAAGGGCGCGCTCGCGTGCTACTCGGACGAGGGCAAGGCGCAGATCAAAGAGACGATTGATTTTTATCTCGGGAACGCGAGGGTGATCCGCGAGGGGCTGCAAAGCATCGGTATCGACTGCTGGGGTGGCGTGAATTCGCCGTACATCTGGCTCAAGACGCCGGGCGGCATGCCGTCGTGGGATTTCTTCGACACGCTGCTCGATGCGGGCGTGGCGGGAACGCCGGGCGCGGGCTTCGGCGGCGCGGGCGAAGGCTATTTCAGGCTGACCGCGTTCAACACACGCGAAAACACGCTGAAGGCGATGGACAGGTTCTCGTCGCTTAAGCTGTAAATTATATTGTAGGAAGTATCGGTCATGTCGGTCGGTAAGGCGCTCGTGGTTTATTTCTCGGGAACGGGCGGCACGGCGCGTGCGGCGGACGCAATGGAAGCGGCGCTGGCCTCACGCGGCGTCAGCGTTGATAAACGGGAAATACGCCATGACAACGTGATTGAAAACGGTGATGAAGACCTGCTTGTGCTGCTGTTTGCGGTGCATGCTTTAAACGCGCCCGAGCCGGTGTACCGCTGGCTCGAAAGCATGGCGGATGTGCAGCGCATTCCCGCCGCAGTGCTGAGTGTATCGGGCGGAGGCGAGGTGTTTCCAAACAAAGCCTGCCGCGTGAGCAGCATCAAACGACTTGAGAAAAAGGGTTACGGCGTGACATATGAAGATATGCTTGTGATGCCGTCCAACATGAATCCGCCAACGCCCGACAGCCTTGCGGTACAGCTGCTTGAAGTGCTGCCGCTAAAGGCGGAAGATATAGCGCACAATTTGATGGCCGGAGTGAGCAAACGCTCAAAGCCGGGTCTGCTGAACCGGATATTGTCTGTGTTGTGTGAGATAGAGAAATATGGGGCCCACTGGTTTGGCAAGGCGATGTATGCGGATGAGAGCTGCACGGGTTGCGGCCGGTGCGCAAAGCAGTGCCCGAGCGGCAACATCACCATGGCGGATAAAACCCCAGAGTTCGGCGGCAAATGCGTGATGTGTTTTCGGTGTGTGTACGGCTGCCCGGAGCAGGCGATAAAAGCCAAGCTCTTGAAAGGGTTTCTGAATCAGCAAGGTTTTGATATCGATCGGTTTGATACACTCAAAGCCGCGCAGGATGAAAAGACGGCAAGCATTGTGTGGAAAGGTGTCAGCAAGTATCTGCACGGCGATGGCAGCAGTCACACGGATAACAAAGTCAGGACGGTCTCTCACGAGTAGGCTGTCCTTCTTATTTAGTAAGATAGAATAAAAGCTTTGCAGCAATGAATAAGAAAAGCATAAGGAGATTTAATTTGATAGATGTCAACAAGCCGGTTACGAATCCTGATCTCGTGAGTGCTATTAATGACATGCAGCGAGACAATTCACCGGAAAAACAAAACAGGATGATCTGCGAGGTGATGAAAGCGCATTTTGTCACGCCCGTGATTGTTTCACCCGAACCCAAGCATGATCATGACCAGTGTGATTGTCACGATCATGACCATGATCACAAGATTGAGCACAAAAAGGATACAACAGTCAGTTTCTATACGATAGAGGACAGTGCCGGTCATCACTTTTTCTTAGCCTGTACAGATTGGGATGAACTTCGAAAGTGGCAGAACAACGAACACCAGCAAACGTTTATCGTAACGTTCGATGATCTTGCGGGCATGGTGCTGCAGGAAGGCTGCCGCTGTGAGGGCTTTGTGATCAACCCGTTCGGGCAGAGCATTGTTTTCAACAAAACAGATGTGAAAGCGCTCAAAGACGAGATGGAAAGGCAAGCCAAAGGAGGCGTTATTGGGCAGGCTATCGAAAAGGAAACAACTGTTCAACTCGGTGAGCCGCGCGAGTATCCCAAAGATATGGTCAGAGCCATATGCGCACACATGAAAAAGGATAAGAGCGTGAAGGCGGCTTATCTAAGGCTCATGATGAAGGACGGAGAGCAAAGCTATCTCGTCGTTGTGGATTTTTCGGGCGACAGGCGCGAAACCTTTGACGGAGTCGGCAAGGCGGCGTGGAAGCATTTGGATGGTATGTATATCGACTTGGTTCCGTTTGATACAGACTTCGGACGGCAAGCCGCAATGGGCGTTGAGCCGTTTTATAAAAGATAAGCATTTGATGGGTCTTTGGGAAAAAAGGAAAGGGCAAACGAATGAGCGGTTTGAGAAGAAGTCGAATGACATCAACCAAATGAACAGCGATAATTATACCGCGTTTTCTGTATGGCTGGACAATAATAAAGAAGATTAGACCGATATTCGCCAAGATTTATATCGTATAAAAATAAGGAGAATTTCATGAGAAAACTAATCCTTTGCGGATTAATAACCGCCATTCTGGTGCTGGTCGCGTGTCAAGCGCCTGATGCCGCGTCACATTCAGACGGTATTTCGGGGAACAATACGGCTGTTGAATCACAGGCGGAGGACCCCCCCGCGCTTTCGGCTGAGGATACCATCAGGCGCTTTTTCGAGTGTTTCAACAACCGTGACTCGGATGCGATCAACGTCTTAATGGTAGAAGGCCACAGCATGACGCTGACGGAAGAGGAGTCCGCCAAGCTGACGCTCAAATCCTGCACGGAGCTTCAGTCGGATGAGGCGGCGTCGTTGGTCGAGGCGGTTTTTGATGTGGAGCTCGATGAACGCAGGCAGTCTTCGTTTGATGAGGGCGAGTACACGTGGCGGTTTGAGCTTGTGAAAAGCAGCGACGGGATTTGGCGTATCACTAATTACGGCGTATAGATCCATGAACTTTGACGATATCGATTATAAAGACGGACAGTGCCGGACCATTGAGCCGTTGGGCGAGGATATGCTCGAGGTCTGCTATCCAAACGGTTTCATTATCGATGTGGGCTATCTCGAGGAAACCGGCAGATTTTATATCACGATTATCAAAGACAACGACTGGACCAATATTTACAAAGAAATATCGGTCAAGACAGAACTCGAGCTTAAAAACGCATTAAGATATGCGATTCACTATGTGACACATTCATGATGAGGCTGCGTGACAAATCCCCTTCATTGAAATCCTCTTTTCCTCATGTTACTATAAAATCAAGACAAGAGACTTGATATTTTGACAGCATTTTTTATCCGGAGGGCGGCATGAAAATACTGCACACATCCGATTGGCATATCGGCCACACGCTGTACACCAAAAAGCGCTACGGCGAGCACGAAGCTTTTTTGAATTGGCTTAAAGAGACGATCATCTCACGCGGTATCGACGCGCTGATCGTCGCGGGCGACGTGTTTGACACGGGCGCGCCGGGCGGACAGGCACAGCGCCTTTACTATGATTTTTTAACGTCATTGCTCGGGACATGCTGCCGCACGGTGGTCGTCGTCGCGGGCAACCACGATTCTCCTTCTATGCTTGAAGCACCCTCGGGCGTACTCGAAAAGCTGCATATCCACACGATCGGGCTGCCGGGCGAGCCAAGCCGTCATGTGGTCCCGCTGTGCGGCGCGGACGGCGAAACAAAGGCCGTCTGCTGCGCGGTGCCGTATCTTCGCAAAAACGAGATGGTGCGCCTTGAGGACGAATCGCAGTCGACCGACGAAAAGATCGTCACTGCGACGGCACAGTTTTACCGCGACGTGACGGATGCGGCGCTTGCCTGCAAGCTGCCTGTCGTCGCGACGGGGCATCTGTTTGCCCAAGGCGCTGTGCGCACCGAGGGCGACGGCGTGCGCGAGCTTTATGTGGGCACGCTCGGACAGGTGGGCGCGGATATATTCCCCGAGGAAATCAGCTACGTGGCGCTCGGGCATATCCATGGTGCGCAGGTGGTGGGCGGCCAGCCGCGCATCCGCTATTGCGGTTCGCCGCTGCCCATGAGCTTTTCGGAGCTCGGGCGCGAAAAGAGCGTGCTCGAAGTCACGCTGGATGAGGGGCTTAGCGTTGAAGCGATCCCTGTCCCCGTGTTTCAGCCTATGGCTGCGGTGCGCGGCAACCGGGAAGAGATACTTGAGAAGCTGCGAAGCCTTGCGGGCGAGAACGTCTGGATCGAGGTCACATATACGGGGGGTGAGCCGTGCCCGCATCTGAGCGCGGATGTTGCGGAAGCCGTCAGCGGCGGCTGCGCCGAGGTGCTCAGCATCCGCAACATGGCGGCGGCGGTTGCCGCGCTCGAGGCGGCGGATGAATCGCAGTCGCTTAAGTCCATGTCGGTGCAGGACGTGTTTTTGCGCTGCATCGGCGCCGATGCGCTCGGCGAGGACGATGTGTCGGAGCTTGTCAATTGCTTCAACGAGATCATCCGCGAGATCGAGGAGGCGGATACATGCGCATAGAGAAGGTCGTCATTGAGAATTTGAATTCGCTGCTCGGGCGCTTTGAGATCGACCTCAATGACCGCGCCTACGCGGGCGGTCTGTTCGCGATCGTCGGGCCGTCGGGCGCGGGCAAAACAACGGTGCTCGACGCGATTTGCCTCGCGCTGTACGGCAAAACGCCGCGCATCGAATCAATCAGCGACATGCACGACGAGCTCATGAACAAGGGCGCGGACGATTGCCGCGCCGAAGCGGTGTTCACGGCGGGCGGAAGGCGGTATAAAAGCGTGTTTGTGCATGAACGCGCGAAAGGCTTAAAGCCGTTCCGTGCGGTGAAACGCGAGCTGCTGACGCAGGGCGCGGACGGCGTATGGCAGGTGGCCGCGGCGCGCATACGCGAGGTGGACGAGAAGATAGAGGAGATATGCGGGCTCGACTACGGCCGGTTCACGCGCTCCATCATGCTCGCGCAGTTCCGTTTTGCGGAATTCCTGCAGGCGAATTCCAACGAACGCGCGACGATACTCGAGCAGATCACGGATATGGACATCTACCGGCGCATTTCCGTCGCCGTTTATGAGAGAACCCAGCAGCACAAGCAGCGGCTTGCCGAAACGCGCAGCCAGATCGACTTGACGCCGATGCTCAGCGAGGCGGAGGAGGCGGCGCGCCGGGAGGAAGTGAAACAGCTTGAAACGGCGGTCACCTCGCATGAGGCGCTTAAAAACGCTCTCGGGGAGTGCCGCGTGACGGCGCAGCGGCAGCAGGATGCAGCCCGCGAGCTGGAGCGGTACACGCAGGCGGAGCAGCCGCTGACCGAAGAAAAACAGCGGTGCGCGCAGGCGTTTGATGCCGCCGGACAGGCCGAGCAGGCTCAGGCGGCAAGGCAGGATGCGCTTTTCAAAACGGTCAAAGAGGTGCGCGAGCTCGATTTGAGCGCGCAGCACAAGGCCGATGACTTAAAGCGCATCGATAGGGATATCGCCGCCGCGGAGACAAGGATCAACGAGAACAAGCACGCGGTGCTGCAGCTGTTTAAAAAATACGAGCCGAACGCGACCGGCGAACGGTACAAGGCGCTTTATGAGTCGGACGATGTCAGCGATGAGCTCAAAGGCAAGGCCAAAGCGACGCTCGACGCGGCGGCGGCCAAAGCGGCGGATATTGAGACACAGATGTCAGCGGTGCTGGGGCGGCAGGGTGAGGAGCATTGGCGCTCACGGCTGGAGCGGCTCAGAAAAGCGCTGCCCGCAGCGGAAGCGGCGGAGGCGCTCGACATGGCTCAGCGGCAGCTCGGGGAGTTTAGAAAGCAGCTGGCCGGTTTGCAAAAGGAGCAAAGTGATTTTGAGCCGCCGTTTCACGACATCGAAGAAAAATATGAGTACGCGCGGCTGAATAAACGCTTCGGTGACGAACGCCGCCGGCTCGTGAACGGCAAACCGTGTCCGCTCTGCGGCGCGCTGCATCATCCCGACGCGGGCAAGGCGGAGGACGACGGCTTTTATGATAGCGCCAAAAGGGTGTTTGACGAAGCGCAGTCGAAAAAAGACGGCATCGCGCGCCGCCTGCGAGAGACCGAGCTGCGCATCGGCGATTTGAATAAACAGATTGAAGAGAAGCAGCGCTATCTGGACGAAAACAAAGCGCTGCTGGCGGAGCTCGGCGGTCAGCATGAGGCAGAGGCTGTCATCAAGGCCATTGAGGATGCCGAGCAGAGGCTTCGCAATTTGAGCGTGCTGCAAAGCGGCAGGGTTGCGGCCGTGGAAAACGTGAGAGTGATGACCGCAAGGTTCGGCGATGTGGACAGGGATGTCGCTCTGATCGGCAATGATAAGCGCGTGATCGCGGATGCCGAAAGCGATAAGAAAGCGCAGGAGCAGCTGAAGGCGCAGGCGCAGGCGCAGCTGGAGGCGCTGATGAATCGGCGCAGGGCGCTTTTCGGCAACAAGGACGCCGACGCCGAGGAAGCGTCGGCGCGCAGGGACTTACAGGCCGCGCAGGATTTAAAGGAGCAGGCCCGGCAGCGCGCGGAACAGGCTGAGCGAGCTTTGATCCAGAACGGCAAGGATATATCGCGCACACTGGGCGATATCGAGGCGCTGACAGCCCGGCTCACAGCCGCTTACGAGAACACCGCCGCGGATGCGGCGAAAGCCGAAAACGTGTCTGATGACGATGACGTGACGGCGCTTTACGGGCGTTTCACTGACGAGGCGGCGGCGCTGTCTGCACAGCCGGATGCGCTCGAACGGGCTCAAAGCGCGCTCGCCGCATTGATCACCGGCGAAACGGCACGGCTCGGCAGTGTGCGGCAGATACTCAAGGTGAATGCCGAAAGCCGGCAGACCGTCAAATCGCTCAAAGCACAGGAGAAAACGTATAAACAGGCACTTGAAAAATGGGAGAAGCTCAACGCGCTGATCGGCTCGGCGAGCGGCGATAAGTTCAGCCGCATGGCTCAGAGCATCACGTTTGACGCGCTGCTGCGCTTTGCGAACCAGAGCCTTAAACGCATGAGCGACCGCTACAGACTCGTGCGCGACGAAGCGGGGCCGTTAAAACCGCTGGAGCTCGCGGTGATCGATACATATCAGGCGGGAGAGAAGCGCCCCGTGAGCAATCTCTCGGGCGGGGAGAGCTTCATCGTCTCGATGGCGCTCGCGCTCGGCCTTTCGGAGATGTCGTCGGGCGCCGCCCGGATCGACTCACTTTTCATCGACGAAGGATTCGCCTCTCTCGACGAGGATTACCTTGAAGCCGCGCTGCAGACGCTGTCGGCTCTCGGCAACCGCGAGGGCAAGCTGATCGGTGTGATCTCGCATATGGAAGCGCTCAAAAACCGTATCGACGTGCAGATCGAGGTGCGGCGGCGCTCGGGCGGGTGCTCGGAGCTTTCGGGGCCGGGGATCAAATATAATTGAAAATCAGCCTTTGGGCGCAGGTTCGGGTGCCGCACGACAGGGAAAAAGACGCCGCGGCGCTTCGGTTAGAATAACTGGCATTGAAGATTTATTAAAACATTCGTGGGTTTTTTTGTTATACCGTTTAAACCGGGCTTGTCCTGTTTATTGTTAAAACATATAGATTGAAAATCTCATGGCGCTATAAAATGTGAAATGACCGGTGGGTTCACTTTTTTTATAGAATCGACGAGGGAGCGGCAATATGGACTTAAGACCCAAGACACATGCTCCGCAATTCATGAAGTTGAGACAATTGCCGATCATTGCGCTTTGCGTGATTGGCATATTGATTTTGGTCCTTGGGATTCTTCATTTTTTTGAACATTTCAATTTAAGCAGCCGTCTGACGGAGGACCGCGCTCGTGATATTGCGCTCGCGGGCAAGGCGTTTATATCGGCGGATCAGATTGAAGCGGCTGTGAAGACGGGCGATAATCAAGGCTTGAAGGACAGCTTAAGCCGGATCAGCGAACAATGGGATGGTGCGTACGACGCCTTTGTGTACGTGTCAAACGGCGATGAGATCACTATGCTGGCCGGCTTCGGCGCGGAGCCCGATATTAAGGATGAGCAGTTAAAAAAGCCAATCATAGACGGAGAATCACTGGTGGTGAGGCCGTCTGCTGTCGGCACGGAGGCAAGGGGCGGCGTTCTTGTTGCGCTTGATGGTAAAACGGGCCAGCCCGCCGCGGTGCTGGGCATCCGCTTTCCCATCTATGGCTGGAGCGGCGGTTTCACTGCGGAAGCGGTTGAAACCGGGGCGGTTGTGTTGTTTTCGGAACTGCTGCTTGTCGCCGTGTATTGGCAGTATAGAAAGAGATACTCGATGGCGGGGGTCGGCGCGGCCCTTCAGCAAAGAGAAGCAGTGTTTAAGACGCTGATCGAATCGTTACCGATGGGTGTGGCGCTGGGGCAGTCAAGGGAACGCAGCTCGGTCGTCACCAATCAAAAATTCGGAGATATTTTAGGGATCGGAAAAAGCGACATTGAGCGAATGACCATTGACGAGCTTATAAAGATCGGCGAACAGCAATCTCCGGTTCAGGAAGAGAAATCCATTGAGCGGGATGCCGTAAACAGCTATTCAATGGTCAAGCAGGTTTCAAAGCCGGACGGACAGACGGTCTGGGTCAGCATGCACGTCGTCTCTATGAATCAGGGCAAAGTCATCAACGAGCATCATCTGTGCATCATTGAGGACGTGACGGAGCGCATATTGATGGAGACGGCACTGCGCGAAAGCGAAAGAAGCAAGGGAGTGATACTTTCGCACTTGCCCGGTATGGCCTACCGGTGCTGGAACGATCACGAGTGGACAATGCTTTTTGTTTCGGAAGGGTGTGAGAGCCTCACGGGCTATAAGCCGGAGAATCTGATTTACAACAAAGACCTCTCATTTAATGATCTTATCACGCGGGAATACCGGGATGGGCTTTGGCGCGAATGGGAGCGCGTACTGGCGCTCAATATTCCGTTTCAGGGCGAGTATGAAATTATAGCCAAAAACGGCGCGCGCAAATGGGTAATGGAAATGGGCCAGGGAATCTACGACACGGGAGGGAATGTCGTGGCGCTCGAAGGCCTGATCATCGACATGACCGCGAAAAAACTCAGTGAAGCTCAGATCAAGCATATGAGCGATCATGATTTTTTGACCGGACTTTACAACCGAAAGTACTTTGAAGAAGAAAAAACAAAGATACAGAATAACGCGAGCTTGCCTGTTTCGATCATTATAGCCAATATCAACGGCGTTCGGCTTATCAACGACGCTTTCGGGCACACGGAGGGCGACAGGGTCATCATCGAAGCGGCCAGCATCATGAAGCGGCGCTGCCGTGAAGGAGATATACTCGCGAGAACCGGCGGCGATGAATTCAGCCTGATGCTGCCGGATACGGATGCGCGCCAGGCAAATGAGATTCTTCAGAATATCAGCAAAGCGTGCGAACAATACAACAACATCAATCCGAACCGGCGCTACGATATCAGCCTGACGCTGGGCTGTGCGACGGCAAATTCGGGCGGAAGCGTGGAAAAGGCAGACAAAGAAGCTGAAGAGGATATGCATAACCACAAGCTGCTCAACCGGAAAAGCTCCCACAGCGCCATTCTTTCCTCGGTTATGGCGACGATGTTTGAAAGGAGCCAGGAGACGGAAGAGCACGCGGAACGGCTGGGCCGGATATCCAAAGCGATCGGCGAAATGCTGGGGCTGCCTCAAAAGAGTCAGGTGGAGCTCGAATTGTTCTCGATGCTGCATGATATCGGCAAGGTCGGCATTGACGACCGCATACTCAACAAGCCGGACAAGCTGACCGAAGAGGAATGGGCTGTGATGAAAAAGCATCCCGAGATCGGTTACCGCATCGCGATGTCGTCTCCGGAATTAGAGCCGATTGCCGAGTATATTCTTTCTCACCATGAGCGCTGGGACGGCAAAGGGTATCCCCAGGGTCTCAAGGGCGAGAATATTCCGCTGTTGTCGCGCATACTGGCTGTGGCGGATGCGTTTGACGCGATGACGGAAGACCGCGTATACAGAAAGGCGCTGACCAAAAAGGACGCGCTCGGTGAAATCGAAAGGAATGCGGGCACGCAGTTTGACCCGCTTATTGCGCAGAAGTTTATAGAAAGCATGAAATGACTTCGCATATTGGGGAGATGGGGTATGAAAAAGCCGGTCATTTTGTTTTTAATCATTGCTTTTGTTTTGATGTCGCCTCTGACGGCCAATGCCGCATCGGATGACGGTGTTGATTTCGCACAGTTTTTTGACGAACACGGCGCCGTGATGTTGCTGATTGACGATCAGTCGGGCGATATTTTATATGCCAACGAAGCCGCCGCTGCTTTCTACGGCTACACCGTACGAGAACTGGAAGCCATGAACATTAAACAGATCAACATGCTTTCGCCGGAAGAAACGGCAGCGGAAATGAAAGCGGCAGCGAAGGAAGAACGCAACTATTTTATTTTTAAACACCGCTTGGCCAGCGGTGAAGTGCGCAATGTCGAGGTGTTTTCATACCCCGTGGCCTACGATGGAAAGACGTGCCTGTTTTCAATCGTTCATGATGTCACGGAAAAAGTGCTGCTGCAGCAGCGGCAGGAAGACACTTGGACAGTATTTTTCGTTGTCGGCAGCAGTGTGATCATTGTGCTTATCGTTTTGCTGATCGTTATTTCAGCCAATCACAGAAAGCTCAAAAAGACGAAAAACGAGATTGAGAGCATCAACGAGCTGCGCCGCACATTTTATGACGCGGACGAGAGCCTGGTCTATCTGAAGGATGAAAATTTAAACTATGTGTTTGTCAACAAGGCGCTTGAGGAGTTTTATCGTAAAACGAGCGATGAGATCATCGGCATCAGTGATTTTGAGCTGTCGGATGTCGCTTTTGCAGCTTTGCGCCGTAAGACGGATGAAGCGGTCCTTGAACAGAAAACGAGAATTGTTGACGAGACCTCCTGGGACGGGCATATCTATCAGACGGTCAAATTTCCGGTGAAAATGCCGAATGGCAGTTTCGGGGTCGGCGCTTATATTCGGGACATTACGCAGCAGCGGCTTCGTGAAACCAGACAGAAAAAGGCGCTGGTACGCAACAGAATACTTGTGAAGGTAGCCAGCAAAAGCTTTTCCAGCAGGCAGGAGCAGCTTGATTATGTGCTGAATGAGGCGCTTAAGCTGACGGAAAGCAAGCTTGGCTATATCTATACTTACGACGAGACCAGCCGCGAGTTTACAGTCAACTCCTGGTCACGCGCCGTCATGAAAGAATGCAGGGTCGTCGATAAACAAACCACATACCGTCTTGAGAGCGCCGGTGTTTGGGGAGACGTGGTCAGGCAGAAAAAACCCGTCATCATGAATGATTTTCAAGCGCCGAGTCAACAAAAAAAGGGCTATCCGGAAGGGCATGTGGAGCTTTTAAGATTCATGTCAATACCGGTGATCATTGATAATAAAATCGTTGCGGTTGTCGGCCTTGGAAACAAGGAAAGCGATTATGACGATATGGACGTTGATGAGCTGACACTGCTCATGAACGGGGCATGGAATGCGCTCGAACGAAAAACCGCTCAGGACAAGCTGATTCTGGAACGCAACAAATATTGGCAGACGATCGTTTCCATAGGCGACGGTGTCATGGTGGTAGACAGGCAGGGGCGTATTGAAATGCTCAATACCGTGGCTCAAAAGCTGACGGGATGGACGCAGGAAGAAGCGGTTGGCAGGGCATACGGGGAGGTTTTCCTGCTTTCTCATGAAAATGAGAGTGAAGAGATTGCCGATCCCGTTCAGGCGGTATTCGATACAGACCTGATACAGGAATTGGGAAACAGTGCGATTTTGACATCAAGGGACAGAAAACGATACAACCTTGAAGACAGCGCCGCTCCTGTTAAGGATGAAAACGGGACGACCGTCGGCGTTGTGCTGGTTTTCAGGGACGTGACCTATAAAAAAGAGCAGAGGAAAAAAATTGAATTTTTGAGCTACCATGATTCGCTGACGGGGCTATACAACAGACGGTTTTTTGAAGAGTCGCTCATGCGTCTGGATACGCGGCGGAACCTTCCGATATCCGTGATCATGGGTGACGTCAACGGCCTTAAACTGACCAACGATATATTCGGGCATGCTTTTGGCGATGTGCTGCTGCAAAATGTATCCGAAGTATTCAGACGCACCTGTAGAACGGACGATATCATCGCGCGGTGGGGCGGAGATGAGTTTGTCGTGCTTTTGCCGAAAACAACGATGGATGAGGCAAAAAATGTGATGGAGCGCATCAGAGAAGGTTTTGCGGAAGTGCAGATTAAAGCCATTAAGGGCAGCATTTCGTTGGGCTCCCATACCAAAACAACAGACGATGAGGATATTGTTGAAACGCTCGATAAAGCCGAAGGTAATATGTATATCAGCAAAACGGTGGACCGTGAAACAGTCAAGGGTGATGCGATTAAAGAGATCATATCACAGCTTCATAAGAATCATCCCGAGGAAAAAGGGCATGCGGAAAGAGTCGGCGCCCTGTGCTATAGGATGGGCAAGCTGCTGCGGCTTTCGGAGGGTGACGCTCACAAGTTAAAATTCGGCGGCCTTTTACACGATATCGGGAAAATATCTCTGTTGCCGGGGCTCGAAGGCGCAGCGAAACCGGAGCTGAATGACAAGAAAGAGCATGCCACGGTGGGTTACCGTATACTGCACTCGTTTGATGATACGCTGGATCTGGCCGAAGCCGCGCTTTACCACCATGAACGTTGGGACGGCGAGGGCTATCCCAAGGGGATCAAGGGGCAGGCGCTTCCGTTGATTGCGCGGGTGGTTGCCGTGGCTGATTATTACGATAAGCTCACACATCCTGCGCCGGGTACAAAGGCAAAGACTTTGGAAGAAGCCGCCCAGATTGTTGAGGACAACGCGGGCAAGCGTTTTGACCCGCAGATCGCCAGCCTTTTTGTCAAAATGGTCAGGGCTGATGACGGTAGCCGGATATAAGCGGAATGAAAGGATGCGGGGTCTTCGTAGAATATAGCGATGCATTTATTTGTGAACAGAAAGGAAATTGTCATGAAAAGATCAAGAATCAATCAGGCGATTCAAAAGATGGAAGCGCTGGCCGAAAAGTGCGGATTTAAGCTTCCGCCTTTTTGTGGTTTCTCGCCTGAAGACTGGATGGCTAAGGACAGCGAATACGATGAGATTCGTGACAACAAGCTCGGGTGGGATATCACGGATTACGGCATGGGCCGGTTTGACGAGATTGGATTTTCCCTCATCACAATCAGAAACGGCAATGTGAACAACAAAAAGTACTTAAAGCCGTATGCCGAAAAGCTGCTGATGATCGAAGATGGACAGTATTCGCCTATGCACTTCCATTGGTCGAAGATGGAGGATATCATCAACCGCGGCGGGGGCAACGTGCTGATCCGCGTATACAATTCCACGCCCGACGGCGAATTCGCCCAAACGGACGTGAAGGTGTGCACCGACGGCCGGGAGTATGTTGTGCCCGCAGGCACAAAGGTGAAGCTCACTCCGGGAGAAAGCATCACCATATACCCTTATCTGTATCACGATTTCAGTGTGGAAGAGGGCACAGGCGATGTTCTGCTCGGCGAGGTTTCGATGTGCAACGACGATGAAAATGACAACAGGTTCTATGAGCAGCTCGGAAGGTTCCCGACAATCGAAGAAGATGTGCCTGCGTACCGTCTGCTTTGCGATGAATATCCAAAAGTGCCGTAATGATACTGACTATATAAGAGCAGAGTGAGAAATCTTTTACCCTGCTCTTATTTTCATATATGGCAGTGCCGATTCTTGAGAATCGGCGAATTTAATTATGAATATCAATAACATAAATTTTTATCGAAAAATATAATAATTTGTGCTTCCAGTGTTGACAAAACAGCTTTGCTTTGATATTATTCAATACTGTGCTCGCAAGACGGCGAGGCGGAAAAATGGCGGCAAAAACGGAGCTTAGGCGCCAGTAAATGCCAGCTAAAAACGGTGTTGACAAACGCAGCTGCGTCTGGTAACATACGAATTCCGTGCCGGGGAAACGGCGCAGAGCCAGCAGGCGAAAGCCCCAGAAACTGGCGATAAAAAGGGTGTTGACAAACGGGAGAAAAGTTTGTTAATATACAAGTCCGCGATCGAGAGGTCACGGGAGCAGAACCTTGAAAAAATAATCAGCACTATCAAAAAGAAACGCAAGTTTTTGAAGAGGAGCCCGGGCAAACAATAGTTTGTTAAACTCGGTGGAAACACCGATAATAATTTTAAACTAAGAGTTTGATCCTGGCTCAGGACGAACGCTGGCGGCGTGCTTAACACATGCAAGTTGAACGGGGATATTGATTTCGGTTGATATCCTAGTAGCGGACGGGTGAGTAACG
>JAEYLC010000037.1 GCA_023461435.1 Bacillota bacterium | reverse complement strand
GCCCACTCACCTCCTCGTGCTCTGTAGTGTGCCGATATCCTCGCTGACATAGTACAACAAAACTCAGTGCGAAGGGGACCACAGTTTCATCCCGTTTTGTGCCTTTCGCAGAAAGGAATGGTCATAGCCATGCAAAAAGAAATGATATCCATGCGCCAGGGATTTTGTATTATAGCCATTTTCATTTGGGGCAGCAGCGTGGTCATGGGCGGCAGCTCCGAAGCGGGGCAGGACTCGTGGCTTTGCCTGCTGCTTGCTTTTGCGTATGCTATTCCCCTCTTGTTGATCTACGGACGAATTATGCGCCTCTATCCGGAAAAGAATATATTTGAAATATTGGAGATCGTTTTCGGTAAAATCGTCGGCCGAATTTTTATCATACTTTTAAGCTGGTACGCGCTGCATCTTTGCTCCGTCGTGCTGTGCAACTTTTCTCAGTTCATCGAAATCGTCGCGATGCCGGAAACGCCGCAGCTGCCGCTGATCATCGTGATGCTGGCCGTCACTGTATACCTTGCAATGAGCGGCGTGGAGACACTCGGAAAATGGTCTTTTGCGTCTATGCCGGTTATTGTGGGAGTCGTCATCATCACGATCATCACGGCTCTGCACCATATGGATTTTTCGAACATACTGCCCGTCATGGGGCATGATTTCTCCGAAATCGCCGATGGATCGCTGAAGCTTTTTTCCTTTCCCTTCGCGGAGACGGTGGTCTTTCTGGGCATCGCGGATGCTGTGAAGAAACAGACCAGCCCGTATAAGCTGTATGTTTATGCCGCCGCATTCGGAGCTTTGATTTTGCTTCTCGTCATGCTGCGCAATATCGAGCTGCTCGGCGAACTGACGAAAATCGAATATTTTCCCTCCTATATTGCCGCGCGCATCATCGACATCGGGGATGTCCTTACACGTATTGAAGGAACCATTTCGATGAATTTTATCGTCTCCGGGGTGACAAAGATCACCCTTTGCCTGTTGGTCGCCGCCAGGGGCATCGCGCACCTTATCGGCGTCTCAAGCTACAGACGGATACTGATTCCCGTCTCGGCGCTCGCGCTTGCGTTGAGCAGCGCGCTTTACAATAGCGCCATGCAGATGTTCGGGTTCATCAATGTCTACCCCTATTACGCCATGCCTTTTCAGGTGTTCATTCCCGTCCTCGTCTGGCTGCTGGCGGAAATCAAAATCAAAAGACAAAAAAAGCTGGCAGCCGGTCGTTAAACCGCTGCCAGCGCCTGTGGTTAGGCTTTATTTCACTTCTGCCGTTACATTGACCTCAATATTGCCGCGCGTCGCGTTGGAATACGGGCACACCGTATGCGCTTCTTTCACGATATCCGCGGCGGTCTGCAAGTCTGTGCCGGTCAGCGTCACAACAATATCAGCGGCAAGCTGAAATCCGCCCGCATCGTTTCTTCCTATACCCACCGTCACCTGAACATCAGGCGGATCAAGCGTGAGCTTTCTTAAGCGCAGCACATGCTGCACCGCGCTGCCAAAGCAGGCCGAATATCCTGCCGCAAACAGCTGCTCGGGGTTCACCCCCTGCGGCTTGGTGCCTCCCATTTCGGGGGGAGTTGCCATTTCAAAGCTCAGGGGACTGTCTTGCACCTGCACCTTGCCGTCGCGCCCGCCCGTGGACAGAGCCGTTGTGCTGTATGAAATCTTCATGGTAACCTCCTTAATAGATGTTTAAATGCGGTATGGCGACAACGTGTTCGCCACGACACCCGAAAAGCTTTTGGAGGCGCCCCAGTCAAACCGGAACAGCCCTTCTCCTCCGCCCCCACTGACGGAATGGACACGCGTACGTCCTGTCAAATCATCTACGGCGACAGTGAGCGTCAACCGGTTGCCCGCGCGGTAATAGTGCTTCTCGTAAACGAGCACCACAAAACCGCCCCCCTGCGGCGAAGATACGCCGTAATGGTCAATAAGCTCTCCGGTAATGCTGCCTCCCACCACCGCGTCGTTAATCGCATTGATCGTGCTTTGTACATCCAGTGACACAAAAAACGCATCGTCCATTTCAGCCTCCGAAAAACGGTTCTAAGTGTGATTATTTCGATTATACCATAACCGTCTGTTTTTCTCCAGAGGTTGTTTCCGACGTATTATTCCGTTCCGTCTTCTTCGTATCCAATCAGCGTCTGCGCTTCAGCCCGTGAAATCTGTTCGCATTTGCCAACGCTTTCACCGTCCGTTTCGTGAATTCGGTCGGCTACAATCTGATTTCTGTCCACCTCCCATTTTCCCGTCGCACCGTCAAAAATGTAAGTGGTTTTTCCGTCGTCTTTAGCCACGGTATCCAAATCGATAAGCTTATAATAAACTGTCATTGCTTTTTCCTTTACCCGTTTTTTAGCTAGTGTACCCCGGCCGCCACCTTTCATGCACAACTACTGATTGCTTGCGAGGGAAGACGGCAGCGGTTTGCCGTCGGTCAACACACGCTCTATCTTTCCAAGTGCCGACACCCTCAGGCGTCCGCATGTGGCTACCGAGCAGTAAAGCCGCTGGGCCGCCGCCTCCACGCTTCGCGCCTCAAAATAGCGCAGACGCACATAGCCCGCTTCGGGCGCCGTCAGCCCCGCCTTTTCAACCGTCTGCTCAATAATTGAGAGCGTACGCCGTTCTTCGCTTAATCTTTTTTCTATGCTGAGCATCTCAGCATGAAACTGATCCACCACGATAACCGCCGCGCGTTCCACCGGGCTGCTGACTGTCCGTTGCCTCCCTTGGGCTTTGACATATCCGTCCGTAACCGGCAGGCTGCTTAAACTTTGCTCATAAGCCTGCCGCGCTGCTGACAAATCCAGCATCAGACGCCCGATACTCCGGGTGGCATACCAGTAGTCCTTTAAAAATCTTTCAGCGTCTTTCATTTGCCTTTCCCCCTTCTTAAAGCCAGTGCTTGGGCCCTGCCAAGCGTTTTTTTGATAATGCTTCAAACTCGCTCCATGCAAACCGGCCCGCACATCCGCTGCAGATATCCTTTTCCTCATAAATGTAATAACAGGACCCCTGCCGGATTGCGCCGCCGCAGTAGCCGCACCTCAAAGCAACGGGCGGCTCGGCTGCTTCACCTTTAAATCTGTCGTCATTCATCTTTTGTCTCCCTCCGGCATGGAACCATTGCTTCCGCCTCGCCCAGCGCAAGCTCCGTCAGCACCAGCGCGGCAGCGGCGATTTTTCTGTCTTTTGTCTTGAGATACGCATCTTTTGTCAGTTTAACCGCCTCTGCCAGCACACAGAGCTTAAAGGCTGTTCCCATATCGTTTTCCTGCATATTGCTTGCTCCTCTTTCCCTGCTCTTCCGCATAAAAAACGCGGAATATATCATTCTCCGGAATATCAAGAACCCTGGCAATACGCAGCGCCACCTCGGGCGACGGACATCGCGCACCGCACTCAATATCCGAATAATACCCTTGAGATATGCCGACACACCGTGATATCTTCGTTTGTGTAAAATTCGCTCCCTCCCGAAGCATTGCCAGCCCCACTCTCATATATGACCTCCTCAATAGCTGTTGGCTATAATCTAGCCAATATCAGGCACAATGTCAATAGCTTTAAGCTATACTATACAAATCTATCGCTTAGAGCTATAATTGCAATAACAGTGAGCTATTACAATTCGCTGCAAAGGAGATGTTAATCCATTGAACGATCTGCCAGAAAGAATCAGTCAAAGACGAAAGACGCAGGGGCTCACCCAGTCACAACTTGCCGAACGCGTCGGCATTACTCAGGCTTTTCTTGCCGAGATCGAAAAGGGCCGCAAGCGACCCTCCCTTGAGGTTCTTGAAAAGCTGTGCGATGCGCTCGGATGCTCTGCGGATTATCTTCTCGGCATCACGCCCAACCGCCAGTATAAGGTACTGAAGGAGTGCGAACCTGAGCCCACGCTGTTAAGCCGCGGTATTACCACGGAGATGCTGGACGAGATTGCCGCCCGCAACATCAGCCCCGACGAGCTCAGACTGGCCATCAAGCTGGCGCAGACTCTCAAAGATGAAGGCGGCAAAAGCTGATCTACCTCGCCTCAGGGTTAGCCATCAACCGGATTTGGCCCTGGAAACACTCATATTGCCCTATGCATCGAACATCTGTTCTTATTATATCGGTTTGTTGTCCACTTTTCGGTATATCAAAAATTCAAATGTGTGCGATCTTTTTGCTTTCAATAAAAAAGACGGGGGCTTGCCCCATCCATAATTATTCCCTTGAACAGCTCCATAATAGTTTAAGCCGCCACTTTCATTAAGCATATTTAAATATATCGTTTCATAGTCAATATACAAGCGCAGCAATTATGACAAACACTTAACTTGTGATCATTTGCCGCGGATGGTATAATTAACTATCATCATATCCTATAGTTATAAGGAGGCTACGACATGTTTAACCGTGCCGAGATTAAACAAAACGCCAAATCCGCTTTTCAGGCCCAGTACGGTCTCTCCGTCGGTGTCTATGTGCTGTTTGCTCTGGTCTCAGCCGTTGCATCCGCCGTCACAGCCGGACTCGGCGCTCTTTTGATTATGCCGCCGCTGATGGTGGGTATCAGTTCTTTCTTCTTGCGCATTTACAAGCGCGAAACCGCTGATGTCGGCGACATGTTTACAGACGGTTTCACGAATTACGGGCGCAACCTTGGCGGCATGCTCTGGATGGAGCTTTTCGTCTTCCTATGGTCTCTGCTCTTCGTGATCCCCGGTATCGTCAAAGCTTTCGCATACTCAATGACACCCTACATTCTTGCTGATTGTCCGAATGTGCGCGCCACCGACGCCATCAAGCTGTCGATGCGTATGACGCGCGGCCATAAAGGCGGCATATTTGTAATGTGCCTCAGCTTCCTCGGATGGGCGATTCTTTCGGCGCTGACCGCCGGTATTCTGCAGATTCTCTACGTCGGCCCGTATGCCGGCACGAGCTTTGCGGGCCTTTATGTCGATCTTAAAGCGAAAGCCTTAAACAGCGGCATCATCAAACCAGAGGAGCTTGCATAATTTAAAATACCATTTGCATACGATAAATTCTTTTCTTTTAGTTGGCCTCATTGCGAGGCCTGATCTTTTTCAAAGAAAAAGCCGGGATTGCGCCCGGCTCTACTTCATTTTTTACGCCTGCATATTACAGAGATCATGTTCATGTATTGTCCGGCCCCGGCCTGCATCGCGGCACGGTCGGATATCGCATACGGGTTATCGCACTTAAGCCAGTCCGACCAGCTTGATTCACAGCTTCTCATCTCGCGGATGCACAGGTCTTCGATGAGCCGCGACTGCTTGAACATTGCTTCCCAGTATACGCTCGTTTGGATCGTCTCTAAGTCCTCCGCCGTCCACGAGCGCAGCATCGCCTCCGGGATATTGCCGTGTATCTCCGTATTAAACCCGGGTATCACCAGCGCGATGAGACCGCCCTTTTTCACAAACGGCGCCAGCTTCTCGTCCATAAACTTTTCATTGCGTCCAAAATGATGATAAGCGTCCAGGCTGACCACGGCATCGAAGTACTCCTGCGCAAACGGCAGCTCGGCTGTCACATCGGCGTGTATGGGGATGATGCGTTTTTCAACCCCCATTTCGGTAAAACGGCGGTCATTCTCCGCCGCCGGTATCCATAAGTCCACCGCAAACACCTGCGCTCCGCTTTTCTCAGCCAGCGCCATCGAAGAGAGCCCCATGCCGCACCCAAGGTCCATAATGCGCATATCTGGTTTCCAATCAAGGCCTTCGGTCAGCTCTTCGAGCAATGTGACCACGTTGGGCCCCATCATGTTCTCTTTTAAATAATCATCGCTGAATTTCATTTTCTTTTCCTTTCTTTTTTCTCGATTGATGCCCCGCGAAAAAAGAAAAGCAGGCGCAAATACGCCTGACCGAACGCTCCATTTGATAAGGCATCCGTTTGGCTCGTCGATTCCGCAAGGCATCCTAAGGGTACACAAATAATTTTTGCGCTCCTTTTACACAAACCACACCTTACAGAACAACCGGCAAACAGACACCTCCCTTGAATTGAGATGTCTTCATTATAGAATAATTCCCAAAAAAGTCAATGCGGCATAATTAAGCCGGAGCACAGCAGCGCTCCGGCATTCTCATTATTATCTTTTGAGGCTGATGCCCGTCATCGCCTTAAACTGCGCCGCTGTGATCATCCTCTTTAAGTACAGGTTATATGCCTGTTTGAATATGCTCTGCTGCTCATCCTCCTGCATTTTGCGCATCTGAAGATCGTAATCGGCCTGCCACTGGCTTTGCTTGATCAGCGCTTCATTGAGCGCCGACGCGTTATTGGCTTCCAGACTCGTCACATCCGCTCCGTATTGAGCCGCAAGACTCGCAAGCGCCAAATTCACGTTATCCGTATAATCCTGCTGCTGCCGCGACACATCGCCCAACGTGCCAAGCAGCGCGGCTGTGCTGCGCTGCTGCAAGGTCTGCGAGGTGCCGCCTTCTCCCGAAAGCCCCATGTTCGCCACGTTCTCTCGCCGGGCTCTTTCCGCCAGCGCGCTGTTCACATAGGCTTCGTTTTTAAGCTGCTGATATTGTCCCGCGGCATCACCGATCTGCTTTTGATACGCAGCCGCATTCTGATCGTACCCGGCTTTGAGCTGGGCTTTCTGCGCCTCGAGCTCTTTTAAGTATTGTTCCTCGATCTGCTTGGCCAGGTCCACCTACTTCCCCTCCCTCAGCGCAAGCAGACGCGCCTCGAGCAGGTTGCCCACAAAGGCCGCCGCATCGTCCGCATTGCTTTTTATCACCCCGAGCGATCTTGCAGACAGGTCGCTTAAGAACATATCCATCGCTTTTTTTGCGACCTCGCGCGCTTCAGCCGCGCTCAGTTGTCCATCCGCGCTTTTGGCCTTGAGCCCATCCACCAGCGTGGCCTTCAAGCTCGCCACCACATTGTCCGCCACCGTTCTCGCTTCATCGAGAGCCGCCCGCACCGCTTCATTTTCCGTCCTGCTTTTGAGCCATGCGAACGCCGCCTTCACAAGCGGCACCACCACAGCCGAAAATACAAGGCCGACCGCCGCAATCACAATCTCTGACCAATCCATAAGGTAATCTCCTTTCCGGGCAATAACGCCCCAAAAAAGAATATTGCCTTATTTCCCTCAGCGACGCTCAAAAGCGATTTATATAAACTCGCACATTGTGCCTGCGCACAAAAAACAGCATGTCGGCTCGTCGTCCGCGAGGCAAAAATGATTGACAAATGCGATTTTTCACAGTACAATTAACAAAAATATTTTTATTGTCAAAATTATTTTTTCGGACACGATACGTTAAAAATCGAGCCTGATTTGACAACATAATATATGTTATAGTGAAGAAAGCAGAAATGTCATTATGATACGGAGGATGTAAGCAAACGCCGTCGTTCAAAGAAGAACGAGCCGAGCCTTGGCGATAAATTCTGCCGTTTTTTATTTTAAGCGACTTGCCTAATATCACCAGCTGACCGTCTGCGGTCGGCTGAAAAGGGAGATGAGCGAAAGCTTATGCAAGAGATACTGCGTATGGAAAACATCACAAAGCAGTTTGGGGATCTGTATGCGAACAAGGACATCAACCTTGATGTCCGCCGCGGCGAGGTCCACACGCTGCTCGGTGAGAACGGCGCCGGCAAAAGCACGCTGATGAATGTGCTGTTCGGGCTCTATCAACCCACGGCAGGCAGCATCTGTTTCAACGGAAAAAAAGTGAAGATCGATTCACCGGCGCAGGCGGTGAAGCTCGGCATCGGCATGGTTCACCAGCATTTCATGCTCGTGGAGGCGATGACCGTTTTCGAAAACATCATACTCGGCGACAAGCATGCCAAAGGCATTTTTATCGACGCGGAAAGCCGAAAGAAGGAAATTCTCGAGATCGCCGACCGCTATAACTTAAAGATCGAGCTCGACAGACCCATCTCCGATATATCCGTGGGCGCGCAGCAGCGCATTGAAATCATCAAGGCGCTTTACCGCGGCGCCGAGCTGCTGGTGCTCGACGAACCCACCGCGGCGCTGACCGACATCGAGGTTGAAGGGCTGTTCGACGTGATCCACAAGCTCAAAGAAGAGAACAAGAGTATCATTTTCATCAGCCATAAAATGCGCGAGGTGCTGCGCATCTCTGACCGCATCACGATACTGCGCGCGGGCAGCACGGTGCGCACACTGAGCTGCTGCGAAACAAGCAGCGACGAGCTGGCCAGCCTTATGATCGGGCGCGAGCTGCCGCCCCCGCATTATGTCAAAGCCGTAAGCCCCGGCGAAAGCGTCGCCGAGATCGCCGATGTGAGCTTCAACGAAAGCTCCAAGCACAGCGGCCTCAATCACGTATCCCTGCGCATCGGACGCGGCGAGATCCTCGGCATCGCGGGCGTGGACGGAAACGGCCAGAGCCAGCTGTCCCAGATCATCACCGGCGTGATCCCGCCGGATACGGGAGCAGTCACCATCAAAGGAGACAAGGTGGCGGTGTTCGCCCCGCAAGGGTTTATCGACAACAAGGTGGCTCACATTCCCGAAGACCGCAACAAAATGGGTCTCATTGCAAACATGACCGTACAGGACAATATCGTCCTTAAATCTACGCTGTCTCCGCAGTTTTCCTCGGCGCGCGGCGCTTTCTTAAAGAAAAAGGCCATCCACGAATACTGTCTTGAGATGCAGGAAAAGTATGATATCCGCTGCGAATCGGTGGAGCAGGAGGTCAGAAACCTCTCGGGCGGCAACCAGCAAAAGGTGATACTCGCGAGAGAGCTCGAGGGCAATCCGGACCTGCTGGTGGCGGTTCATCCCACGCGCGGTCTTGATATCGGCGCGACCCGTTTCATTCACGACACGATGATCGAGGCGCGGGACCGCGGCTGCGGAATCTTGCTGGTATCCGCGGACTTCGATGAGATTCTCGAAATATCAGATCGCATCATTGTGATGTTCGAGGGCAAAATCATGGGCGAGTTTTCCGGAAAGAACCCTCCCATACAGGAAATCAGCCTGGCCATGGGCGGCAAGGAGGCAGATATATGAAAATTAAGAACAGGCTTTTAAGCGTGGCGGTTCCGTTCGCTGCCGTGATCGTTGCCTTTGGAATCGGCTGCATCATCATCGCGGCGCTGGGGTCTTCTCCCGCCGACGCGATACAATATCTGATCATCGGCGCGTTTGGCAGCGCTTCCAATGTGGCCACAACGCTCGTCAAGGCGACACCGCTGATATTCACGGGGCTCTGCGCATGCTTTGCCTACCGCTGCGGCGTTTTTAACCTCGGCGGCGAAGGCCAGTTTGTGATCGGCGCATGCGTGTCCGTTTGGGCGGGTGTAACCTGGGGCGTCAGCGGCATTCCGGGCACACTGATCTGCCTGCTGCTGGGCGCCGCCGCAGGCGGTGTCTGGGGCGCGATCCCCGGCATACTCAAAATCACGCGCGGCCTCAACGAAATCATTGTATCAATCATGCTCAACTACATTGCGATACTGTTTATGGGGCTTATGTATACGAGCCTGCTGCGCGAGGGCAGCGTCCCGCAGACGCCTGCCGTAGCCGACGGCGTGCAGATATCGCGCATATTCCCCGATGTGCGCATCACATGGGGCATTGTGATCGCTGTGGCGGCCGCCATGGTTATCCACTACTTTCTGTTCAACACGTCAAGCGGTTTTCGCCTGCGCGCAGTGGGGCTTAACAGCACCGCGTCGCGGTTCAACGGTTTTTCAGTCAATAAGTACATTCTTTTCAGCTTCATCGCATCGGGCGCCATCGCGGGGCTCGGCGGCAGCGTGGAACTGCTCGGCACACAGTACCGTCTGATGAGCGGCTTCGGGCAGGGCTTTGGGTTCGACGGCGTCGCCATTGCGCTGATTGCTCAGCTCAATCCTTTGGCAACCGTATTTATCGCCTATTTCTTCGCGGTGCTGCGCACCGGCGCGACCACCATGCAGGTGGGCACCGGCGTTCCGACCTCGGTGATCGACATCATACAGGCGATGGTGATCATATTCGCGGTGGCGGGCTTTGCGATCGTGCACCTGCCGCAGATCCGGCAGTTCATCAAAACCAAGTTCAGAAAGAAGGAGGCGGCATAAATGGATTTTGCATCGGAAATGATACTTTCCACCGTCCGTATGGCCACACCGATCCTGCTTGTCGCTTTGGCGGAGCTGTATTCCGAACGTGCCGGCCTTGTCAATATCGGCCTTGACGGCATTATGACCTTCGGCGCGCTGGCCGGCTTTCTGGTCTGCTATGTGACGGGCAGCCCATACCTCGGCATACTCGCGGGCGCGATCGGCGGCATGCTCGTCAACATGATATACGCCTTCTGTACCATCACGCTCCGGGCCGAACAGATCGTTTACGGCATGGCGATCAACATATTCGCGCCCGCCGTGGCCGCGTTTATATACCGCATCTATTTCGGCGTCAGCTCCACGCTGGCTCAGGGGACTTTGATGGCTCCGATCGCCGTTCCGGTGCTCAAGGACATACCGCTGATCGGCGGCGTGCTGTTCAACCAGACCCCGATGGTATACTTCGCTTATCTGATGGTCATCGTGACGGCCATATTCTTCAGCAGAACGAAAGCCGGGCTCAATTTCAAAGCCGTCGGCGAATTCCCGAGAGCGGCAGAAACGCTCGGCATCAACGTCATTCAGCAAAAATACATCGCGGCTATCATCTGCGGCATGATGGCCGGCATCGGCGGCGCGTACCTCACGACCTGTTATGTCAACACCTATTCGGACGGTATCGTGGCCGGGCGTGGGTTTATCGCTCTTTCCGCCGTCATATTCGGCCGCTGGAGCTCAAGCGGCGTGCTGCTGGCCTGCCTGCTGTTCGGCTTCTGCGACGCCTTGCAGCTCAATTTGCAGGTCATGAGCACCGATACGCCTTATCAGCTTTTCCAGATGATCCCGTATTTGTGCACGCTGATCGCGCTGTCCGTATTCGGCATCCGCAAAGCGGGCCCGAAATCCAGCGGCAAACCGTATTATCGCGAGGAACGGTAACGGGAAACGTATCGTTTTTGGGGTAAAGTGGAATGATCATATAATGCCCTTCGGGGATTTATGATAAATTTAATATTATATTATGGGAGGAATTCAAATGAAAAAAGTATTGGCATTGATACTGACGCTCGCTATGGCTCTGACCATGGTCGCTTGTTCCAGCCCGTCGCCCTCGGCACCGTCCGAATCGGCAAGCCCTGAGGCTTCTTCCTCGGCTCCCGTTTCCGAATCCCCTGCCGAAAGCGTTGCGCCCGCAGACGGAACGGTCTTTAAGGTTGCGATGGTTTGCGACTCCAGCATCTCCGACGGCGGTTGGGGCGCTGCCTGCTACAACGCGATGATCACCGCGGCTGAAGACCTTGGCTGGGAAACCCAGTATACCGACAGCATCGACGTGGCTGACTACGTGAGCGCTATCGAAAGCTACTGCCAGCTCGGCTACGATATGATCTTCCTGCCCGGCAACCAGTACAGCGACGCCACCAAGCAGGTCGCTGCGGATTATCCGGAAATCGCCTTTGCCGTGCTGAACGGTGCGGAAGACCTGCCCACCGGCAACATCATGAGCATGCTGCCGGACGCGCAGGAAATCGGCTGGGTAGCCGGGTCTCTTGCGGGCCTGATGTCCAAGAGCAACGTACTCGGATTCATCGGCGGCATGGAGCTCGATACCACAAAGGCCAAGCTCGCTTCCTATGAAGAGGCTGCGAAGTCCATCAACCCTGATATCACAGTGCTTTCCGCCTATGCCGGTTCGTTCAGCGATACCGCCAAAGGCATGGAGCTTGCGAATTCGATGATCAACCAGAAGGCCGACGTGTTCTTCGGTGACGCTTCCGCGGTTGACTCGGGCGCCCGTCAGGCCATCGACACCGCCAACGATGCGGCGGGTTCGATCGGCATCTACGATATCGGACAGCCTGCCGACCTGCTCGGCCAGAATCCCTGCGTGATTTCGAGCGTCGTGACCGACAACGCCGGCATGCTCAAAATCTGCATGCAGGCTGTGGCAGACGGCACATTCGGCAACCAGGTGGTTTACGGTTCGCTTGAGAACGGCTGCCTGAGCGTCGGCCAAATCAATGAAGAGCTGGTTTCCAAGGACATTCAGGACAAGTTCATGGAAGCTGTCGAGCAGATGAAAGCCGGCACATTCTTAAAGTAAGACAAAGCAATTGAAAAGGAGCTCGCCGCACCAAGCGGCAGCTCCTTTTTTTTGCATATCATTTAGAAACCTTCGGAGCCCACTTCCGTGCCGCCGATGTTGCCTTCTTCCTCGACCGCAAACGACAGCGTGTAGATATAGCTTGAAGATAATTTTGTAACATCGCTCCCGCCTTCAAAAATAAGCACTTCATAATAACCGTCGCTGCCGTACATATCCGTTTCACCGAACCAATCGTAACCTGTTGCCTTTTTGAACCGATATGAGCCCGTTGGCAGCTTCACCTTTACCTTCTGGCCTGCATTGACGAATACAGTGGATACGAGCACATCATCGGCCGTATATATCTTGAGATATACCGAATTGAGCTCGCTCCCGTTTTTTATTGTAACGGCACATGATTTTTTTCCGTATTCGGGATTGCGGTATAGTTCTCCGTTTTCCGGATTCGGCTGAATACAGGCGAATGCGCGATCATAATTATCTTTAAAGCTATCCATGTTCCAGAATATTTTATATGCCTCATAGTATTCGCCGTTGTTATACAATTCGTCAGCTGCAGCATAATCAATGTTGTTCTGGCATCTTGCCGAAAACAGCATCGCGTCATAATATGTACCCAACTCGTCGAATATTACTTTCGCTTCTTCGTAGGCCCCCTGATCCATCAAGCCCGTCGCCTGATTATAATCGAGCATGTTCTGGCATTCCTGGCCTTGAGCCTGCGCGTCTTCAAAGCTGCCGAGAGAGAGAAAGATATCTCTGGCTTGCTCGGTTTCGCCGTCTTCCTTGAGCGACACAGCTTCGTTATAATCGAGCGTATTCTGGCATTCAACGGCTTTTTGATCCGCGTCTTCGAAATCCCCGAGTGCCGCGAACGCCGTCTTGGCTTCCGCATAGCTGCCGCCGTTCATCATCTGTTCGGCGCTGAAGTAGTCACACGCCTGCGTTTTTTCCTTTGCATCGCTAAAGCTGCCAAGCGCCGCAAACACCGTTTTTGCTTCTTCGGCCTCGCCCGAATCCAGCATCTCACACGCGCTTTGATAACGGGCGGTGAGGCTGACATTGATCAGCACCGGCACCAACACGGCACATACCGCCACCACACAGCCCGCGATAATCAACACCGTTCTTCGCGTATGTGTTTTTTTCGACGCGTTCATCGTCTGAGGTTGTCCCATTCCCATAACGCCGGGTTCCTGCTTTGGTATCTCCATTGTTGCGGGTGTAGGTGCTTGCTGCTCCGGTGAAACAGCCACACCGCACTTCTGGCAAAAATTCATGCCCTCTGATAATTGCTCTCCGCATCGACGACAAAACATATGAGTCCTCCTCTTGTATGATATTCTGGCAACAAATCAAAATGAATAAATAAATGTTTGATTACGGGTTCTTAGGCTTATATTACCACACATTAAGCCTTGGCTCCATACATTTTTTAGATGACAGGCATTAAAAAAGGCGCTTATTCCTTGCGCCTTTCTTTTCAGCTAACTCACGGTTGCACGGTAGCGCCCGGCGACACGGTAATGCCCGGCGATCCATTGACTTCCGGTGAACCGTTAACGCCCGGTGTTCCGGTCACATTCGGGGTCAGAATGGGTGTTGCCGTCGTTCCGGGACTTGCGGCAGGCTTGATTGTCGCTGTCGCAGCCGGTTTAACCGTATTGGCAGGGGATGTTGTTGTATTGTTTCTATTGGTACATCCCACGAGCACCGAACTGAACAGAACCACAACGATGATTGCAATCAACAGTTTTTTCATTGAATACGCCTCCTTTTGCATTTATTTTTTGCACACGGAAGCGACATTATCAATAAAATTTATGTTACTTTTAACCAATAAATTCGCGCAGTATACTCGCCTGAGGCACGATGCCCTGATCGCTGAAGCTCAAAAAATAGTTGAGAAATTTGAGTAGATCAAGCGCTTCGGGATAATGCGGCATATCGGGCGTAAACTGCCTTAAATCGCTGTAGGCGTGTTTCTTGAGCATCAGCGGCTCATAAAACAGCGCCGAGTTGAACATCACGTCAGCCGTATGCTGATAGGGCAGTATATACTTGAATTCACCGCGCCTCACGCTGTCCCATATCGCAAACGTCTGCGCGAACGAATACCCGCGCGTCCGCTTATCGCGCACAAGCCGCCGGAGCAGACGCAGGTCTTCGGGCATCACGACGCTGTGGCCGTCGATATTGAGCGTCGTCAGCGGCGAAATGAAGATTTTAAATTTCTTATCGGCGGGGATCGTGCTTGTGAGCGCGTTATTGAGCCCGTGGATTCCTTCAATCACCAGTATATCATCCTCAATGCGCGTGGGGATCGTTTCACAGCACCTCGCGCCCGCGACAAAATCAAAGCGCGGCAGCTGTGCTTCCTTGCCCGCCAGCAGCAGCTCAAGGTCTTCGCCGAGCTTTTGTGTATCCAGCGCCTCAATGCACTCAAAGTCGGGCTTGCCCTTCTCATCGAGCGGGATGGCATCCCTGTTTTTATAGTAATCGTCCACCGAAATGGGGCGGCACCGCCTGCCGAGCGCCTTGAGCTGCACGGAAAGCCGCGACGCGAACGTCGTTTTGCCCGAGGACGACGGCCCCGCCACCAGCACAATGCGCACGCTGCCGCTGTCGATGATCTGCCGCGCGATCGCATCAATCGCGCTCACATGCATCGCTTCATTCACGCGGATGAACTCGGCCATGCCGCCTTCCCGGAATATGTTGTTGATATCGGCGACATTTGATACCGAAAGCTCCCTGCTCCACCGCTCGGACTGCTTGAAAACGTCGGCGTATTTGGGCTGGTCGATGATCGACACCTCCGCCTCATGATACGGCGTCGGGATCTTTAAAATCATGCCCTCCCCGTACGCAAAAAGCCTGGCATCATCCAAATATCCTGCGCTCCTCGGCATAATGCCGTGAAAATAGTTGTGCAGCCCGCCGTATTCATAAAGCCGGTAATAGTCAAACGGGCGATAGCTCAACAGCTCCGCTTTATCGATAAGCCCCTCATCGAGCATGATCTTCTTCGCTTCATCCACTCGCATCAGATGCAGCACAAACTCCTCATCCGCCGCAACCAGCTCAGCCATGCGCTGCCGCAGCGCGGCTATGTCCTGTTCATTGAGCGGGTCCATCTCGCAGTAAATGCCGCCGCACAGCATATACTCCACTTTAAACCGGCGGTCGGCAAAAAGCTCCCGCACCGCACGGTACAGCACAAACGTGGCGCCCCGGAGAAATACACGCGACGCCTGCTCGCTTTCATACGGGGAAAGAAACCTGACCTCCGCCTCCTTCTCAGCCGCGTCCGCCAATGAAACAATACGCCCGTTCATCAGCGCGCAAACCGCGCTGTCAAATCCCAGATCATTGGCGATTTGCCATAAACGAGCGCCCTCCTCAAAAGATGCTTTTCTGTGGTTTTCACCCTCAAATATATTGCAGATGTTCTCCATGCGTGTCTCCCCCTTACCCTTGCTACTCAGTATACTGTCTGCGGCACGTTTTGCCAATAACCTTAAGCATTTACCTAAAGTATTGCGCTCTTTTCCAAAGAATATGATATAATGACAGCGATCAACAAAGAAAGGAGATATCTATGATCAAGACAAACAGGCCGGAGATTGTGACCCGTACGGAGGTATGTGGTCAGTAATCCCACCCATCATACCTCCAAGGTTTTTCAAAACAATATTTGGAGGAATATGAAATGGAGACACTTAAGCATTACGGCCTGACACCGTTTTTTTCGGCACAGGCTGCTTCATACCCCGATGAAACGATCGGCCGTGTGATTATGCAGGGCAGAGATGTCTGCAAGGTATTAACGCAGGACGCAGAATTCTTTGCCGAGGTTTCGGGGAAATGCCGGAGTCTCGGCACGTTTCCCGCAGTCGGTGATTTCGTGATGCTGGACCGCTCGAGCGGCGAAAGCGGGCATGGACAAATTCAGCGCGTACTGACGCGTAAAAGCGTTTTTGAGCGCAAAGCGGCCGGACAGCAAAGCGGCGCGCAGGTCGTCGCAGCGAACATCGACATCGTATTCATCTGTTCGTCGCTCAACAACGACTTTAATCTGCGCCGTTTGGAACGGTATCTTGCGATCGCATGGAACAGCGGCGCGCTGCCCGTGGTGGTGCTCACCAAAGCGGATATCTGTGACGACGCGGATGAAAAGCTCGCCGAGGCGTCGGACATCGCGATCGGCGCGGATGTGCTCGTCACATCCGGTTTTATCGACGGCACGCTGGTGAAGCTGCGGCAGTATCTGAAGGACGGCGTGACCGCCGCGTTTATCGGCTCCTCAGGCGTCGGCAAATCCACACTGATCAATGCGCTCGCCGGAGAAGACCTGATAAAAACCGCGGCGATACGGCAGGACGACGACAAGGGGCGCCATACCACAACACGGCGCGAGCTGATCGCGCTGCCTCAGGGCGGCGTCGTGATCGACACGCCGGGCATGCGGGAGATCGGCCTTGATTCGGCGGATCTCGCCAAGGCTTTTTCGGATATCGACGCACTGGCCGCCGAATGCCGGTTTCGCGACTGCACGCACAAGGCCGAGCCGGGGTGCGCGGTGAGAGCGGCGGTGGAGAGCGGTGAGCTCGACGCGGACCGATTGATGAGCTACTTTAAGCTCAAAAAAGAAGCGCGGTACGATGGTCTTAACTCACGGCAGATCGAGAAGGAGAAGATCACCGAAATGTTCTCGGGCTTTGGCGGCATTAAAAACGCGCGGAAGTTCGCGAAAGAGAAGAATAAAATCTGAGCGTTACCGCTTGCATTCCCCCGGGCTGTACAGCCCGGGGTTTTTATTATATAAAGACTCCCTTTTTTGCTTTGACTTGAATACAGTTTTATTATAAAATCTTATAGATATTGGTATCACGTGGCATTATGGAGGTATCCGGTGAGCAAACCCGTTCGCATCGTCCTGATCATAGCTCTTTGCATCGCGGCAGCCGCTGCTTTATATGTGGTGCTGAACCCTGCCAACCAAAAACAGCCCGGAGCCGCACCGTCTGAAAGCGTGTCCGCTACGGCGACCGAAACCGCCAATGCGCAGCCCTCCGGGACACCGGCCCCCACGCCCGAGCCGACGGCGGTGCCCGAACCGGAGCCGCTTGCGCTGGAAAAACAACCGCTCACATTCGCACAGCTTGCGCCCACCACGACGATGGCGTTCGAGGAGCTCGCGGGCGACAACGACGTGTACGACGAAGACGACCTGCCGCCGTTTCCCGCAGGAGATACCTATAAGCTCGTGATCAATGTTTACCACCAGTTTGCCACGGTTTATAAGAAAGACGCGAACGGCGAATTCACCGTTCCCGTCCGCTATATCGTTGTGAGTTCGGGCGCGCGCAAAACGCCGACGCCCATCGGCACATTCGAGATGGGCACCAGTTCGGTGCGCTTCGGGAAATTTCAGACCTACGGCGTATACGGCCAATACTGGCGGCAGATCGTCCGCAGCATTTTCTGCCATTCGCTGATCTATGAATCCAGAAACCCGCGCAGCTATACGGTATCTTACAACGAGCTCGGCAAACGCGCCTCGCATGGCTGCGTGCGCATGCTTGTGCCGGACGTGCGCTGGATATACTATAACCTCGGCCCCGGCACCGTCTGCGAGATTATTACGGGCGACAAGAACGATACAGAAGCCGCCGCGATAAAAGCGCAGCTGATCCGCGCCCCGAAGCCGGCAAAGCGCCCCGATTTGACGCCGGGCAGCTACACCGTCACCGAAGCGTGGGCGGGCTGGCAGGGCAACGCGCGCGGGCAGTATGAAGACTACCTCGCCTCGCTGCAGCCGCCTGAGGTGGAAACTGCGAACGGCGACGGCGAGGCATAATGATTAAAATTATGAGGGAGCGGCCTCGACCGTTCCGTTCAGTTTCATTCGCATAAACAAGCGGAGCGATACAGGGATCGCTCCCTACAGTTCGAAGCGCTTTTTTGTAGTGAACGACCCCTGTGTCGTTCCATCCGGCATAACTACACGGAGCGGTCAAGACCGCTCCCTACAACTCATGACGCCTCATATTTTACGCTGTCTTCGTAGGGAACGGTCTCGACCGTTCCTTTAGTTTTATTTGCATAAACACCAGAGCGATACAGGGATCGCTCCCTACAGTTCGAAGCGTTTTTTTATAGTGAACGACCCCTGCCTGTGCCCCAGAGGGGTATGTCGTTCCATCCGGCATAACTACACGGAGCGGTCAAGACCGCTCCCTACAACTCATGACGCCTCATATTTTACGCTGTCTTCGTAGGGAACGGTCTCAACCGTTCCTTTAATTTTATTCGCATAAACATCCGGAGCGATACAGGGATCGCTCCCTACAGTTCGAAGCGTTTTTTTGTAGTGAACGACCCCTGCCTGTGCCCCAGAGGGGTATGTCGTTCCATCCGGCATAACTACACGGAGCGATACGGAGATCGCTCCCTACAATTCGCGGACGCGCATATAACCATTTCACATGGGCGATTACTGATCGCCCCTACGGATATTTTGCCCTTCTTAAAGCGTCACAAAAACCGGCTCGTGGCGCGTATGCGGCAGGAATTTATTCAGCAGATCGTCCATGCGCAGCTTCAGGCTCGCCGTATTCACGCACGGATGGCAGCCGATGTATTCTTCAGCAAGCAGATCCCTGTCGATCAGCAGCAACACGTCATGATTGACGTCGTTCATGAGCCCAAGCACGCTCACCGAGCCCGGCGTGATGCCGAGCAGCCGTTCCATGTCACAGGCATCCGCAAACGACAGCCGCGTAGACTGCACCTGCATGGACACCTCCCCCGCTTTGTAGCGTTTTTCACCCGGCATCATCAGCAAATAAAATCGCGTTTTTTTCGAGTTGTTTAAAAAGAGGTTCTTGCAAATGTGAATGTCCAGCAGCTTTTCAACTTCGGCGCAGTCGTCCACCGTCGCCGTCGCGCCGTGATCAAGCCTTACATAAGGAATATCAAGACGTTCAAGCAGCGCATACGAGCCCATCTCTTTGGGCAGCCGTCCTTCGCCCGCGGGCGGTGCTGTGTAAATCATCGGATCTATCCAAATCTGTCCCATGTTTTTCCCTTCATAAAAAAAGCGGCTCCGCTTTGCATCCACGCGCCGCTTGACATCATTTTAGCATTATTTCAGCCGATCAGCTGATATTTTTTCTCGCTGAACAGCGACGCCGCCACATCCACCACATCGGGATGATAGAGCACGCCCCGGTTGCTGACAATCTCGTCGAGCGCGGCGTTGAGGCCAAGGCTCGGCCTGTAGGGCCGGTGCGTCATCATCGCCTCGAGCACATCCGCCACGGAAATGATGCACGTCTCGATCCATATCTCATCGCCCTTAAGTCCGCGCGGATAACCGCTGCCGTTGAGCCGTTCGTGGTGCTGATAAACGATCTCGGCGACCGGCCACGGCATCTCATAATCCTTCAGCACCTCGTAGCCCTTGCGCGCGTGCTCCTTGATCAGCTCATATTCGAGCGGTGAAATCTGCCCCGGCTTGTTGAGTATGTCCGTCGGTACCATGATCTTGCCCACATCGTGGATGCAGCCGATCACGTTGAGCCCTTCCACCATGTCCTCCGAAAGCCCCATTTCGCGCCCAATCTCGCCGGCCAGCGCGCCCACGCGCCGCTGATGCCCCGCCGTATAAGGATCACGCAGATCGAGCATAGCCGCCGCGGCATAGGCCGTGTTGAGCATGGCCTGACGCATTTTGCGCGTCCTCTCATCCACGAGCCTTTCGAGGTTGATCTTCTGCGCCGCATTTTCCTTCTCGAGCCGCTGCTTGTCATCGAGCAGCTTTTTATACCCCACGGCCTGATGAACGGCAATCAGCAGGTCGTCTCGCTTGATGGGCTTTGAAAGGTAATCGCGCGCGCCGAGCCGCACGGCTTCCACCGCCGTTTCCACGGTCGGCTCTCCCGTCATCATGATCACCTGCACATTGGACTGCCTGCTGTGGATTTCCTTTAACAGCGATATTCCCGAATAGCGCGGCATCACGATATCCGTCAGCACCGTATCAAACTCGTGCATATCAAGCAGCGCCAGTGCGCCGTTGGAGTCCTCCGCTGTCATCACGTCATAGCCGTCGCGCTTTAAAAACTCGCTGATCGTCACGCGGATGCTTTTTTCATCATCCACCACCAATATGCTCGGCATTCCCCTTACTCCTTCACAGCGCCGTTAAGATTCCAGCCGTTGTTCACAGGCAGCTCCAGTATCGCGCGCGTAAACCTGTTGACCTCGGATTCAAAATACAGGTGTCCGTGATGATCCTGAACGATGCCGTGGCTGATGGACAGCCCAAGCCCCGTTCCCTCGTCGCGCGATTTCGTCGTGAAAAACGGGTCAAACATCCTTTCCTTCACATCGTCCGGGATACCCACGCCATGATCCTCCACCGTGATCCTGACCCATTCGCTGCCGTCCGTCCGCGCAAATGACATGCTGGAAAGCAGTATGCGCTTGTCCTCGTGTTCATCCTTATAGCGCGCGTTGAGCGCGTCACGCGCGTTTGTGATCAGATTCATGAGCACCTGCTGGATCTGCTGGCTCCGGCATTTCACGCTCGGCAATTCGGGCGCCAGAGCCACATCGAGCGCGATTCTGTCTGTGCGGATGATCGTGCGGATCAGGAGCAGCGTTTCATTGATGATATCGTTGACCTGCGCAAGGCTGTGCGTCTGCTTCTCCTGACGCGCAAACTTTAAGAGGTTCTTTACGATACCCGCGATCCTCTGCCCTTCCTTGACGATCTCGCCGCTGAACTCCACAATATCCGCACCGGCGTCCGGCGCTTCCGCAATCAACTGCGCATAGTTGATGATGCCGCTCACGGGATTATTGATCTCATGCGCAACGCCGCCCGCCAGCACACCGATCGACTCGAGCTTTTGCTTATGGCGCAGCTGCGCCTCCATGTTGAGCTTCTCCGCCTCCAGCTGTCGGCGCTCCGTGATATCGTGCATGAAAACTAGCGCGCCGTCTTCACCGCCGAGCTGAAACGGCACGGCCGAAATCTCCGCCTCGTTATGCTTATGATCCGGGCGGACAAGCGATAGTTTCGCCATGCTGCGCGGCCTTTTCGCAAGCAGACGCCAGCGCGGCGTTGCCTGCCTGCTGACCGGGAAAAACGATGCGACCGGATTCCCGAGCAATTCGTTCTCGCTTGCGGCGCCAAAAAGCTCCACCGCCATCCGGTTCACATAAACAAAAATACCGTCCATCTCCACGAACACGCCGTCGGGCGCGTTTTCCACAAAGAGCCGGAAACGGTTTTCACTCTCGATGAGCCCTCTCTCGGTGCTTTTTCTTTCCGTCACGTCCTGTACGATCAGGTGCAGCATCCGTCCGCTGTCCATTTCCACGCAGCCGCAGAAAATCTCAACGTCCCGCGGTTGGCCGTCATAGCGGACATGCCGGGCGCTCAGTTTCTCGGAACCCTTCCCGAACGCTTCCGCAAGCATTTTTCTCAGCGTTTTTTCTCCCGACGGGTCGATATCCCAGAGCATTTTTTCTTCATCGTCCGCCACGCCGTAATACCGGCGCGCGGCGTCGTTCATATCGCAGATACACCCGGATTCGCAATCGACGATCATCTGAACCGCATTGTTCGAGTGGAACAGCGAGTGATACTTGGCTTCGCCCTTCTCAATCCTTGCCTGATCGTTTTTGGCCGCCGTCATATCGATATTCACGCCCGTCATGCGCAGCCGGTTTCCCTGCCCATCGCAGACCGCCGTGCCGATTGCCTTGATATGGCGCACGCCGCCGTCCGGCCTCACGATGCGAAATTCGTCCTCATAATCCACGGCTGAACAAAGCAGCCGTCTTTGCGCATCCATCGCGTCGTCGGGGTGCACGAAAGCCAGCCAGTCCGTGAGCGTACCCGAAAAAGCGCCGGGGTCCATGCCGTAAAGCGCGCTCATCTGCGCGTCCCAGGCCACTGCCCCGCCGGCGATATCCCAATCCCAAACGCCCATGTCCGTTACGCGGGACGCGAGAGAAAACCGCTCATTCATCGCTTCGAGATTCTGCTTCAAGGTTATCAGGGAGGTTAAGTCATAGACAGTGTATATCAGGCATGGTTCGTCGTTAAATACCGTTTTATCAAGCGAAATCAGCACCTGCTTGACTTCGCCCGTTTTGGTGCAAAGCGCCGTTTCATAATCGCGCACCGGCTCGCCGTTATTCAGGCGCTTCACCATCACCTGCCGGATCTCCGGATCGTCAAATATACTGAGCTGAATACCCGTCTGGCCGACGAGCTCTTCCCGGGTGAACCCGAAAAGGCTCAGATAGCTGCCGTTTGCGTCGATGACGCGGCTGTCCTTAAGCCCCGTGATCAGTATGGCGGCCGGAGATGCCTCAAATATCTTTCTGAACTGGTCTTCCTTCTGCCAGAGCGCCGCTTCATCGTGCACGCGCGAATCCATCTCAGCCTTGAGCCGCTGTCTCAAATCCTGCGCGGCGAGATCGTCCTCCATGATGGACGCGTACTGCACAAGCATCTGCTGTGCCCAGTTCCAAAACTTTTTCTCTTTTTTATCGATGATGCAGATAACGCCGAAAATCTGCCCCGCCGGCCAGAAAATCGGATATCCCATATACGATGTCAGCCCCGAAGGCAGCGACTTCCATTCGTCTTCCTTCAGGCTGTTGCTCACGATCAGCTTTTTGTGCGTGGCGATCACATTTGCGCCGTAAGCGGCGGCATCCGCCATCAGTTTATCGGCGGCTTTTTCCATGCCGGAAACCCCGCAGCTTCTGATCAAAAATGAGATGCCATTTCCGTCCGGCTGCAGTACATAAGCGCCCGGGCTTTCCGTGATTTCCGATATGAGATCCAGCATGCTTTTCCACTTCGCGCTGACTGCCACCTCAATATTCAATATGACGCCCCCATTACCAAATAAAATCAAACACAGTTTTTTGCATATCAGCCATATAGATAAACCGGATCAAGCAATATCTAACCCAATCGTCAAAAAATAACGTTTCCTGTCATCTTTTTATATATGGCTTCCATATATAGTGATATTATATAACATTTTCAGGCCGCACATCAACCAAATTCCGTCCCATCATGACGATATTCGCAAAACTCAAAATTCCCTGTTTATTTGCGGCTGATCATAGTATAATTGACTTAAGAATACATGTTCTTATTTTGGGAGGCATTCATGAGTTCTAACGTACTGTTTTCATCTGTCAGATACAGCAAATACGATCCGGACGAGACGCTGCCTGTGCGCTTTGGGCGGCTCATCGACCGCCTTGAGCTGAAAGATGCGGTGGCCGGAAAATGGACCGCCGTGAAAATGCACCTTGGGCGCGAGATCGGCTACACAACGATCCATCCTTTGTTTGTCACCATGCTGATCGAAAAGCTCAAGTCTTACGGCGCCCGCCCGTTTATTACCGATCAGGTCGTGGAGGGCGCGCGGATGAGGGGGTATACCGAAGACCTGCTGGGAGCACCCATCGTTCCGGTCTGCGGCACGATGAACCGCTATGTTTACGAGAAAAGCGTCGATTTCCGTACGTTCAAGAATGTGGACATCGGCGGCAATATTCATGACGCCGATGTGATGATCGACCTCTCCCATGTGAAAGGCCACGGCGCCTGCGGATACGGCGGCGCGTGCAAAAACATCGCAATGGGCTGCGTCACGGACAGAACACGGCATCAGATCCATGCGCTCGAGGGTGGCCTTGTGTGGGACGAATCGCTCTGCACCCACTGCGAAGCCTGCATCACAAGCTGTAACCACAGCGCGAACAGCTTCAGCGAGGAAGGCAAGTATACGGTCTTTTATCACAACTGCACCACCTGCCAGCATTGCGTAAAGGTTTGCCCGACCGGCGCGATCTCGCTCGATGCGCACAACTATACCGACTTCCAGACGGGCATGGCGCTTTGCACCAAAACCGTACTCGATACGTTTGAGCCCGGCAGCGTGTTTTACATCAACTTTTTAACAAACATCACGGCAATCTGTGACTGCTGGGGCATTTCCACCCCCGCGCTTGTTCCCGATATCGGCGTGATGGCAAGCACGGATATCGTTGCCATTGAACGCGCCTGCCTTGACGCGATCACAATGGACAAGTTCAACCCCGACGGTGTTCCGCAGGGCATTACGCTCGGGGAGTCGGGGCACCTTTTTGAGCGGCTGCACGGCAAAAACCCGTATATCCAGCTTGATGAGCTCGAAAAACTCGGACTTGGGACACATAATTATACAATCACAGAGGTGAAATAACGGCGAAATTTCGCCCGAAACGGGCCCAGATGAGCTTCGTCAGGGAAAACACGGCAGATATGGGATGAGATACGACGCAATCTTTACGATATTGTTACAAAAGTGTTGCGAAGAGCCGCCTTTTCTGTTAAAATGAAGACACTGAATTGATAAAGAGGCGGATTTGTCCGTTACCTAAGATCAATAATATGAAGATTAAGGGGCGAACGAATGAAAAAGCACAGAAAAAAAGCGACATTGAACTTAACCCGTATGCTCAAGCGGCTGCTGTTAAGGCTGCGCCGCAGGACTGCGCAGGTTTCACAAAACATGCCGGTGAGCCGCATGACACGTCAAACTGCGGTGCCTGCCGAGCTGCAAAGAACAACAACGCGCAAACGTTCCATTCGGGTGAAGAACGTGAAACGGCTGGCCGCCGTCGGAGGAGCCGTGGCGGTTGTCGTCGCCGCGCTGATTCTTTTCACATCACTCGGCAGCCCGAAGCCCGTCTCAGGCGAGAACCTGCTGGCTGCCGCTAACGACGTCGCGGTCACAAGCCTCGCCGCCATTGCAGATCCGATTCCCACCACGCCGCCCGAATCCAAGGCGACGCTGGCCATGCCGGTTTTCGAAGCCATCAATATCACTGAAGGCGTGGAAGCCACCGTGGTTACCGACATCCAAACGCGCCTGATGGAACTTGACTATCTTGAAGAAGACGAGCCGGGCACCGTTTATGAAGAGACAACCAAAATGGCTGTCCAGCATTTCCAGACGCAGCACGCGCTGCCCGTTACAGGCACAGTGGACCAAGCTACTTACGACCTGCTGATGTCGGATCAGGCGCAATATTACACGATCACGATCGGCGCGGAAGACACCGATGTGGGCGAACTGCAGCAGCGTCTTTATGAGCTTGGTTATATCAACAAGGTCACCAACTATTTCGGCACGGACACGGAAAGCGCGGTCAAGAAATTTCAGAAGCTCAACGGCCTCTCCGAGGACGGCAAGGTCGGCAAGAACACGCGTGAAATGCTATACTCGGAAGACGCCAAGCCCAACATGTATTCCTACGGCGAGCAGAGCCCCGAGATACTCACCTACCAGCAGCGCCTGAAAGACCTTGGGTATCTCACCACCGAGCCTGATGGCACATTCGGCGAGGATACCAAAACCGCTGTCCGCCGCTTTCAGGAAAGCAGCGGCCTCATCGCGGACGGCTATATCGGCCCGACCACAAAGGATGCGCTGATGTCGGCTGAGGCGCAGGGCAACGCGCTTGCTATCGGCGCGAAGGGCGATGACGTCACGCGCGTTCAGGACCGCCTCAAAGAGCTCGGTTATATGAAAAAAGCCACCGGTTATTACGGTGAAGATACGGAAACTGCTGTTCGCAACTTCCAGCAGACCAACAAGCTCACTGTTGATGGCAAGATCGGCAGACATACGATGAACACGCTGTTCTCGGACAGCGCCAAGAAATATAAGAAACCCGCCAGCTCCAACGGCGGCTCCTCAAACAACGGCGGTTCATCCAACAACAGCGGTTCCGGCAGCAGCGGCGGCGGGGACAGTTCATCGGCCAACATCACGGGCGCAAACATCGATTCGTTCATCTCCGTGGCCGAGTCCAAAATCGGCAAGAAATATGTGCGCGGAGCCAAGGGCCCCAATTCGTTCGACTGCTCAGGCTTTGTATACTGGTGCCTCAATCAGGTGGGCGTCAATCAGAGCTATATGACTTCGGCCGGATGGAAAAACAGCTCAAAATACACCAAAATCGGCAGTATGGATGAAATGCAGCGCGGCGATATCATCGTATTTAAGGGCCATGTGGCGGTCTACGCGGGCAGCGGCGTGATGATAGACGCGTCGTCAAGCAACGGCAAGGTCGTCAAACGCGCCAGCACGGGTTCCTGGGCGAAACGCAACTTCATCTGCGCGTTTCGCGTGTTCTAAACCATCATGAAGGGATATATTTGATCCATGAAGAGATATTTTATACTGTTTCTGATTGCGCTGGTTCTGCTGCTCAGCGCATGCGGAGACGGCAATCAGGCGTCAGCTTCGGGCGAAACGAAAGAGGCGGCGAGCGAACTTCCCTCCCCCACGGCCACACCGACTCCCGACTTTACGGGAACGGATTTTTCAGGCCGGTGGAACGTGTCGGAAATTATTGACTCGAACGGCCAGCCTGTCAGCGACGCGGAAAAGCAGAACCTGGGCGCAGGGTTCGTTCTCGAGCTGCTGCCCAATGCCACATACTTCGTCTATGGCGCAGACGGCAAGGTGCTCGGGCAGGGAGCGTACAGCGTGGCGCTCAACCAGCTAACGTTAGCAGCTCAAGGCTCCCAAACCGTCTATGAAATACTCGATGCGGACACGCTGCGCATCACCGAGCCGGATTCGAGCATTACCGTGATGAAGCGCGAAGCCAAGGAGCCCGAAGAGCAAGGCGACGTGATTGAAGGTGAAAACCCGGACGATATCGTGCAGGGCGATACGGGAATTGACGAAGAGTCCGATTTTATCGATGAAACCGAACCGGCCCTCATGCCCTCACCGGAGACCAGCCCGGAAAACGCCGCATAACCAATAAAACCCAAAGAAGCGCAAAGCGCTTCTTTTTTTGCTTAAAAACAGCGATTCCGTCTATCCGCTTCCCTTTTTATCTGAAAAAATGTAAAATATTTTTAAGTCAGGATAGCACTTTATATGATTCAAAACGTCTTATATGCAAGTAAAGGTAAAGGAGCCGAATAATGAGAAATGCATGCTGTGAACCCGATATACCGTTTGATACGCTGCTTCAAGTGCTCGACACCCCACTCCCGTCGTCGCCGATGACGGATGCCAAGTATTTTCTGAGCGTTAACGAAGACGCGATACTGCATGGCCTTGACGAATCGCGGCGCGAACAAAGGCGGGTCGCCATGACGCGCTACGCTGCCGCATTCGGCGTTTTCGCGGCAATCGCCATGCTGCTGACGTTCTCACGCGAGGTCAGGGCGTTCGCGCGCGAGGTCTTCTACTCCGTGATCGAGTGGTTTTCTCCGGAACGCAGCGAATCCGGCGTGACCTTCGATATTGAAGACGCAGCCCGCACAGGTGCTCCCAACGCCAGCGTGCTCAAATCCGATGAGAAGGTAAGCTTCAAAGAGCTAAGCGAGGTGGACAAGCTTTACAGCCGCAGCATCTATGTGCTGAGCAGCCCCGCTTTTGTGCTCACAGACGGCTTCATTCGCAATGAAACCATCTGCCTTAACTATAAAGCGGACAGTGCAAAAATTCAGATCATCGCCGAACCCATTCAGGACGGCGGCAGCGTGACATATCATTTTAACGACGACAGCTTCGACAAGCTGGAAGCGGCTGATCTCGGTACGCTTTATTATGACCTGTCCGGCAGCACGCTCTTCGGCGGCATCATGACAAAAGACACCAATATCATGATCAGCGTGTCTGAAAACGCATCCACCGAGCTGCTTGACGAAATCGTACATTCTCTGAGCCTGTACCGTTAACAGCCGGGTAACCGTATGAAAAGCAGCTACGACGTATTCGCGTCGATATGGGAACAGCACCATGTCTCATTATACAAATATCTTTTTTCACGCATGACGAACCAGTATGACGCTGAGGATGTTTTGCAGACCACGGCGCTGAAGGCGGCGAGGAATTTTCATAAACTCAAAAATATGAAAGACGCCAAGCAATGGCTTTTTTCCATTGCCACAAACGCAATGAACGACCATTACAGAAAAAGCGGCGCCAAGGTCTCGATCGACCAAATTCCCGAAGCCGCCTCGGCGGAAAGTGTGAGCGGCTACAGCGACCTCAAGTTCACACTCCATAACTATCTGGAAAAACTGCCTGCCGAAAAACAAAGCCTCTTTTATCTCTATCTGCAAAAAGCCCTCACTCTAAAGGAGATAGCCGGTGTGCTGGATATCGGCTATTCAACGGCGCGCAAATGGCTGCAGGAAATCAAGGACGATCTGTCGGAAGAGCTTTATGACAAAGCGCAATAGTCTTTCAATCCGCTTTGCCGGATACAAAAAAGAGACCGGAAACCGGCCTCTTTTTTAGCATCACGCTTATGCGTACCAGTACTCTCTGAATATGAGGCTGTCGGGTCTCCATGCAGAGCCTGTGCCAACCTTTGTGCCGGAATTGTAGATGTCAAAGGCTTTGACAAGGTAGTTCATATGTACCCGAAGGTTAAGCGACTGGCCTTCCGGCACGCTTGCCGAATGAGAACCGGATTTGTAATAAGAAGACGTTACCGAGAAACCGACGGCAGAGGATACGAGACTGCTGCTCACCGATACGGTGGAAGAATATCCGGCTGAGCGCGTCTGTCCATATGACGCCGACAGACTGTATGGCCCGTAATACCAGTACGAATCATAATCATCGGAATAATACCGGTAACCCGTCGTCCTCACGTTTGTGATGGTAATGCTGGCGGCAGCCATGGGCGCTGCGATTACAGGCACTAACTCATCCCGTGAGGCAAGCTTGACGACTGTGGTTTTCACCGCGACCAGCTCCTGCCCTTCGGGCACGGCCAACCCTTCGTCCTCCACAATCCGCTTAAGGACATCCGGGTCCTTCTCGACGGTCTCTTTGACCTCGGAGACTGGCACTTGGCTCACCGATTCCTCGGGTTTATCGGCTGCATAGGCGGTACTCCCAAACGCCATCACGAGCAGAGCCGATAAGACAACAGCAACAATTTTCTTTTTCATGGCAGGTCCTCCTTGGTTTTTCTTATAAGACGTTTTGAAACTGCCAAAGCGCTATCAAAATTTAAATTTTTTTGTCCGAATTTGTCATAACCCCGTAAAAAAATAAAAACCCCGGATTTCTCTTCCGAGGTTTTGTCGATTCTTAACGGTATGTGTCGTTTGATTTGATACTTCCGCAACGGGGTACGCACTCGCCGAGCTTGATGCCGGGCTTCAAATCCGCGCCGCAATGCGCATATCAATATTTATGGATATCCATCCACTTAATCCAACATATATTAAAAAGGCAGCAAAAAAACAAAAATAAATTAAAAAAACATTGACCGCAGAAACGGAAAATGTTATATTATAATTTATGACCAATAGTAAATATATTCCTCTATACACATATACTGTAGCACAAATTGAGCTGTTTGTCAATACTTTTTTAGAGATAATGGAGGCGAAATATGGACCATTTGATTCTTACCGGGTCAAACCAGACTGCTATCACGGAGATACTTGAGTGCAACAAGCTCACGGCGCGCTTTGGCATCACACTCACCGAGCAGGACGCAAAAGCGCTCGTGCAGACGCGCTCCGCCGCGCTGAAAGACGCGGGGCGTGTGGAATTCGCAGGCGGCGCACTATCGGCGATCATCGCCGCGTTTGCGGATTCGCCATACCTCGCGGACGACACGTATATGGAAACGCTGCATACGCTCGTCGAAACGTTTTATGAATATAAAACCGAGACGCTCGACACGATTGACGACGACGAGCTGATCGCGCTGATGCGGCGGCATTTCGATACCACGTGCCAGGGCTCCGCCGAGTGGCTGCGCGAAGACATACTGAGCGCGATTTCAAGGCATGTCCGTTTCGGCGAGGACATTGACGATGAATAAGCTGCAGACGCATGGCACGATTTTAAAAAAACGGCTCAGCAGCGAGCATTGGTTCTCGTCGTTCCTGCGCGAGGCGGCACGGCAAAGGCTGCTCGGCGACGAGCAGCTGCGGTCGATACAGGAGCAGCTGGTACGGCTGATGGTGTTTCTCGCAACGCGCTATACGGCGGGCGCGAGCACCTCAATACGCGAGGAAACCGCGCAAAGCCTAATGGCCTGCGCCCTCTACAGCATCGGCCATACGCTCAAAATAAAGCCCGTCGACGAAGCGCTTCGCGACCTTAACAGCGTCCCGGTCAAAGCGCTGTACGATCGCGGACAGGCCGAGCTCCGCGAGCTGCTGGCCCGCACCAAGGCGCAGTATGCCCTGCTGCTGAAAAACAGCATGCCGCTTGGCAGCGTGACCTGGCAGAGCACTCTGCACACAGGGCTTGCCGAGTTCTTTGCCGCGTATCACGTCTACGACGCCGCGCATGACTCCCCTGGTTTCATCGACTACCCGACCGCGCTGCCGCTCGAAGGAGCGGGCGGTATCGAATATATATCGCGGTATTTAAAGCGGCTCGCGCTCGAGGACAGCCTTGTTCGCCGCTGGCCGCTTGACGAGGTAAACGGGCTGATCCGCGCGGGCGGCGCAACAGACGCACCTGTCAACGTGTTCACTCTGGTGCTGACAAATGCGCTCGGCGCGATGCTTTGCGGACGACGCCCCGATACACTGTCCCTTTCAAACGAAGACAGGATCGCGTTGCGTGAAAAATTGGCCAATGTGCCGCGGCGCCGTTTGCTGCGCGGCACCGCCGATACGCTCTGCCGGTATTTGAATATCAAAGAGGCGGCTCTCACGCGCTATATTTCAGACACAGCGGCTTTAATCGCGCCCGCGATCAAAAACGCGCTGGCGACAAATACGCTGCCGCGCGTATTCCTGACGCCCAAAGCCGCGCCGAAGCGTGTCTTTTTTCACGACGCGCCGCGCATGGACGACAAGCCGTTCCGTGCGCTCGTCAACGAGATCATCGAATGCGAGGAGCCCGGCTTTCGCGCGGAGCTCATCAGAATGCATGCGGCTTCCGTCGCAGACCTGGCCGATCTCTTTGAGGCGGGCTGCCTGACCGGCGCGGATATCCGCAATGTGCTGAATTCACTTGATGACGAACCGCTCGCAATGCTGCTCAGCATATGCCGCGAATCCGCATCCGACGCGCTGCACACGAGCGATGCCGAACGCATATGGCGCGCGGCGCTGAATGACCATATCGCGTCTCTGGCTGCGGAAAAAAAGCGCCATATTCAGGATATGGCGCGTCATATTGAATTCGTATAAATGTATTTGGGAAAAAGTTGAGATTTCGTCGATATGCTGTATAATGACAATATCGTATAATGTAACGATACTTATAGGAGAATCGGGTGGAAAATTCAGCGTTCGGTCAAAAAAAGCAGCGGCTGTTAAAAATCTTGGCTGTCATAGGTGCATTTGTGGCTTTGCTTTTCATCATCATGCAGCTTGCCTATTTTCACTACAATGAAAAGTCGCATTATGAATACATCGCAGACTGGATGTTCTATGCAGTCAACGGTGTGATACTCGTCTGTATGAGCTTTCCGGCTGCTTACGCGCTCCGGTTCAGCAAGACGGGCACATACGCCGTCATCATATTAATATCTGCCGTATTCTGCGTAAACCTTGTTTTCATGTTTATCAATGGATGGGCCACGGTCAGTATCGTCAGCATATCCTCGGATCTCAAATATGAGATGGTGCTCAAGCAGGACCCCGAAACGGGAAAAGTCAATGTTTACCGTAATCCGCTGTTGATCTTTGCGAGACGGTATGAGCCGCTTTCTTATTCAGTCGATGGCGACATCAAACTGCAATGGCTGGCATCCGGCGTATGCGCGGCAACCTGCATGGACACCGATCAACACCTGCGGCAATATGTCGGCACATTCGGCGACAGGGGCGACGGCATCTCCTATTATACGGTCATCAATGCAATCCGCGGCAGCTGGGCGCTCGATGCGATCCATAACGACGGACAAAAAATAACTGTGGACGGCGGAAAAATCACAATCACGAACGGCGACAGCTCGGAGACTTTCGACCAAAGTAACTGCGAACAGTTTGGCACCCTGGCACTCGTTCTATACCGGGACGGTCGGCCGCGCTGGACGATCGCGCTTAACGGGGACTGCACGCTGAATGATCTTAATATCATCGAAGACGGCGGCACTATCACGCTCTGCGAGGTGTCCATGGACAAAACCGCGGCGCTCACATATTTTCGCACCGACAGCCCGCTCAAAGACTATACAGCGCCGACCCCGATGCCCACAGCCGCACCCACCGAGCCGCTGCCGTCCGATTTTGACGATCTTGCGGCATACAGCCCGCTAAGCGGGATTACCGATGTGGTTTACAAGCTCGAAACAGGTTCGACGGATATGTTTGAAATCGGCAAGCTCGCGCTTGCCGAGGACAGAAAGCACTTTGGGCCTGAAAGCAGCAAATATGACATGCAGGTGACTCAGCTCCGGCTGCTCGCGGGCGATATCAGCGAGTTTTTGATCGCCGTGGATGCAGCATGCACGGAGGACAATCTCGGCGTAACCAGCACATTTGATTACAATAAAATCTTCCGCATCCGCAAAGGAGACGGCGTCTATGGCGTCGTGAGCGTCGGCGAAAACGACAATGCTTACGAAGGCCTTGGCAAAATCGATCCGCCGCAGATTGAGAATACGGCGAACGATCCCGATTACTATATTTTCGTTCCGGCAAGGTTATCCGGCGCGATGGAATATGAATCCGAAAATGAGGGCGCAAAGGTGGCTGAGGAGATGGCGTCCATCTTGAAGCGCTCACCCGACCTGTCCGGCTTTCAATCCGAACAGGGCCGCGTTTCGTTTAAAACCGACGCCACCGATCCGTTTGTCATCGCACGGATCGCTTCGGAAGAAAACGACAAGCTGTTTGCGATCAACGGCTATAACCGTGACGCTCAGATCACCAAAATGAGGCTGCTTGCTGGTGACGCTGACGAGTTTCTCATTGAGCTCGAAATCAGTGAAGTGATCACAGCGGAAGGCACCAATGAGAAAACGGGCCATAACCCAACCTACCGCATCAAAAGAGGAGACGGCGGTGCTTTCCTCGTCATGCAGATTACCTACGGTATAGACGGCTCATCCGGGCTGACCGTGCTCAACCCGCCGCAGGTGAAGGACACGGCTGACAATCCCGACTATCATTACTATGTGCCGGCTGCATAGCAGCAACGACAAGCCGCTCACAATAATGACTTTCAATAATCCTCCAAAAAGAAAAAAGCCGACAGAATTCTCCGTCAGCTTCTTCCCGTGAGTCGGCGTCAGCCGTTAAACTGCGACTTGACCTGACTCACTTCGTTGTCGTCTGCCATCGTAGCCGGCTGGTAAAAACCTTTTGACTGGGCGATCTGATACAGCTCATACTGCGACGTCTCGCAGCTGTTTCTGATCTGCTGAATGGCCTGTCTCAAATTCGGGTTCGAGCATTCCGAAATCACCGTGGCATAAGTGGTCAGACTGCCTTTCACCGATGCGAGCGCGTCGTTTACCATCGCTTTTTCCGGTAAAGCGCCGCCCCCCATTGTTCCGCTCATGTTGCTTGCCTGCATATCCGATCACCCTCCTAACTTAAAAATGACAGCAGCTGCTGTTTGGTTTTCTGCGCATCCTGGGCAGACTTCTGAAAATACGACTTTACCTGCGGATCTGTAGACTGCTGGGCATACGTCTGCATTTTCTGAAATGCCGTATCATGCGCGCCGATGAGATGCCTTAAGTTCTGCAGTTCCAATTTGTTGAGTTGTGACATAGAAGGACTCCTTTCATATTATTCACAACTCTTAGTATTCGGCGGCGCTTGCTTCGTTATCCGTAAAAAATAAAAAACGCACCATTTGATGCGCTTTGTAATTTTTTCATTCCGCTTTTTTGAGCATGTCGGGCAGGCTTGATTTTCCTTTTGTGAGCGAAGCCGCCATCGCGGCAACCGCGAGGCCGCTCGCGACCAAGAAAGTGAACCTCAGCGCGTAGATAAACGCCGCCTTCTGCGCGATCATCGCGGTGATTCCTTCCGCTCCCTGAGCGGGCGCGCGCCCTGCAAACAGCGTAAACAATGCGCTGGAAAGGCCGACGCCGATCACCATGCCCACGTTTCTCGCGGTCGCGAGCATACCCGACGCCACACCGCGGCTGTCCGCGGGCACACTGCTCATCACGGCGCTGTTGTTGGGCGTCTGGAACAACCCCGAGCCAAAGCCCGTGACGGCCATCGCCATGATGATATACCCGTTAGCCGTGTCCGCCTCGATGCGGCTCAGTAAAAAGAGCCCCACCGCCATCAAGCCCATACCAAACGAGCTCAAAATCCGCGTATCGGTGCGGTCGGCGATGGTGCCCGCGATGGGCGCGATCAGGAGCGCGGCCAGCGGCATCGGCATATAGAGCAGGCCGGACATAGCCGGGCTGTAAAGGCGCACGGTTTGCAGATAGAACGGCACGAGAAACACCATCACATACTGCGCCATGTAATTGAGCGTCGCGGCAGTCAGACTCGCCGAAAACACGCGGATACGGAAAAGCTTCAAATTGAGTATCGGATGCTTGCTCCGCTTTTCAAAACGAATAAACACAGCGGATACAAGCAGACCGCCCGCCATCAGCAGCGCGAACGTCAGCATATCGATGTTGGCGCTCAATTGGTCGAGCGCGAGCAGCAGCATAAACAGCGCCGCGAATATCATCACGCTGCCCGGAATATCCATGGATACCGCGGGCTTGTGCTTGTCCGCAGGGATGAAGCGCGCGGCGAGCGCGATGCCGATGATGCCGACGGGCACGTTGATATAGAATATGCTCTGCCATCCGAGCGCGCTCGTGAGCGCGCCGCCGAGCACCGGCCCGGTGGACAAAGCGACGGCGACGGCCATCGCGACCACACTGAAAGCGCGCCCGCGGCGTTCGGCCGGCATGTTGTGCGTGACGATCGCCGAGTTCGTGGAGAACATCATGCCCGCGCCCAAGGCCTGCGCCACGCGAAAGCCGATCAGCATGCCGATGCTGCCCGAGAGCGAGCACAGCGCTGACCCGAGCGTGAACACCGCAAAGCCTGTGATGTAAAGCCGCTTCTGGCCATAAAGATCACTCAGCCTGCCGAAAAAAAGCAGCACGCTGCTGACCACGATCAGATACGCGGTCACGACCCATTCCTCCGTCGCAAGCGGCACACTGAAATGCGCCTGTATCACGGGATTCGCGACGTTGACGACGCTGGCATCCAGCGCGGACATGAATGTGCCGAGCGCCACCGAAAACAGCATCAGCCCTGTTTTTTTCTTCATGGATGTTTTCCCTTCGCGTTGTATTTCCAAACAAACACATTAAGCACATGCGCGAAATTTGTCAAGCTGTGCAGCCTTTTTATTAGTATTTGCACTGCGGCGCAGATGATTCGCGAATCGATGCGATGATTGTATGAATGTGACATCTTGTGTTATAATGTGGCAGTAATAATGTCAAAGGAGAATTTTTTATGCTGAACGCTTGCGGATGCGACTGCGGCGACTGCCCGCAGTACAAGGACAGCTGTGACGGCTGTGCCGAGATCAAAGGGCGCGTCTATTGGGCGCCGTATGTGGGCGGCGAGGTCTGCCCGATATACGGCTGCTGCGCGGGCAAGGGCTATGTGCACTGCGGCGCGTGCGGTGAACTGCCGTGCAAGATTTACTTTGATACGCGTGACCCGAGTGTGAGCGAAGAGCAGCACGAGGCGGGCGTGTATGAGAGGGCGGAAAAGCTGAGAGGGCTATGAAACAATAACAAAAAGGTGTTTCGGAATGTTAGCAGGCACAAAAAGTGAAGTTTTTAGAATAATGATAAATAGAATAAAGCGTTTTCTATTGTTTTTTCTCATTGTTGTCAATATTCTATTCCTTATCACCCCTGCCATACTGTATAGATTTAATATTATTATTGACCAGTTATATAGTATCGATAATTTTAGATATACTGTTAGCGCATTGTTACAATCTCTTGCTGCTGTTTTTGCATTTATTGCGAGCAGCACAATATTATTAATGCAATTATCTGGGGATAGCTCACCAAGCAGCTTGCGTTTCTTCCCCAAGAACAGGCTGATTTTGCTTTTAGTATTCCTGTTAATTGTCATAATCTTTGACGTATCAATCCTATTATTCTTACAGAATCAAATTAATATAATATATTTCGTGTTTATACTTACAATTGCCGCGCTAAACATACTAGGTCTGGAAGCCGTGATCTATTATGTGATTTCAATAGTCAACTGGTTGAAGCCTGAGAAGATTTTCGATACTCTAAAGAAAAAAGCCACTGTCTCTCATAATGATAGTGATCAAGTTAATATTATTGCATCATATGAGGAGTTAATCATCAAGTGCATTAATAAAGGCTACTGTCATAATGTCAAATCAGCATTTATTAGCTTTGAGGAAATTACTGATATATTCATTCAAAATTGGAGCACATTGAATAGTGATGAGTTAGTTGAAGATCCAGAGCACCCTATATGCTGCATTCCGGGTTCAATTAAAAGAATTACTCTCTGTCTATGTAAAAGCCAGATGTTTGATATGATCAATTATGCTGGTTCTATATTAGGGAAAGTGGCTACTTTTGGCTCGAAGAAATCAAATAGAGGCCTTTTTGTGGTTGAAGTTCAGGACGCCTCCGAGGGTATAGTCAAAGAATGTTTAGAAAAGAAGCTGGAATCTCCGGCGTATAACTTTATAAACAGCCTCATAGATTCGGTAAGCGCCAATTGTGATCTGTTTGATGTCTGTTGGATGCTATCTATCCTCGTTGGCGTATCCATAAACTATTCCAATGGATATATCGTCATCTCAGAGATATTGAAGGGTTTAATAAAGCTATCCGGTAAAGATAATAAGATGCTTGAAATATATTCCAAAGAATTGCTATTATTATTGAAAAAAGATACCGCTTTGTTAAGTAAAAAAGGCTGGTTTAAAGAGCTTACCATCAAGCAACAGATCAATCTTCTAGAAAAAGCTTTTAGCACGCGACCTATTGAAGCTGATAAAAAGCTAATTGAATGAGCATTTTTGTGAAACACCTGTCCTCGATAACTTGAACGAAAACAAGGCCGGAATCTCTCCGGCCTTGCTGTTTCTTCAAATGAGTTTGAGCCTTATTCGGCTTTTTCCGCTTCTTCCTTCTTCTTGCCAATGCTGAGCAGCAGATTCAGAAGAATGCCGACGATCGCCGCACCCGCAATGCAGGGCACCTGCATGCCGAGGAACGGAATCATGCCGCCGAACTTGAACTGTCCGCCGACGCCGATGATCATGATCACGGCGATAACAGCGATGTTCTTCGCGCTGAACATGTCCACCTTGCGGTCGATCATAATCGCAATACCCTGAGCGGCGATCGCGCCGAACAGGAAGATTTCGATGCCGCCGATAACCGCCTGCGGAATTCCGTAAATCACGTTGACAAGCGGCGTGATGAACGAAAGAGCCATCGCGATGATCGCCGCCGCGATCAGCACGGGCACCGAGAACACTTTTGTGATCGCCATCGCGCTGATGTTCTCGCCGTAGTTCGTGCCGGCCGGGCCGCCGAAGGCGCTCGCCACGATATCGCCGATACCGTCGCCGATGAGGTTCTGGCCGAGCCTGTTGCCGATGTCATAATCCGCTTTGCCTTTTTTGCGCGCGAGGTTATTGACGTAAATATCAAGCTGGAACACGTGCGCTGTCGATTCGGGAATCGTCGCAATCGCGATGGGCATGATAGCCGCCACCGCCTCCCATGATATTGACGGCAGCGTAAAGTGCGGCACCGTTAATACGCCGGGTATCACAGCCGCGCCTGTCCCCGCCGCATCGGGAAGCGTTCTGAACAGCGACTCTCCCGTTACAGCCATCACGATCGCCGCGACAACGCAGCCGGCTATCGGGCCGAACAGCAGCGGCAGCTGTCCCCAAACACCTTTTAAATAAACAGAGAAGAGTATCGTTGCCACGAGTGTAACCAATGAAACGAGCCATACCCAGTCGGAGCCGGTCACGCCGGTCACGCCCTGCGCCGGAGCGGCATCGCCGAGAGCATTGGCCGCCAGCGTCAGGCCGATGACCATCGCGATCGGGCCCGTCACCGTGGGCGGCAGCACTTTTTCGATCGACTTTCTGCCGAACGCCTTCACGATAAAGCCGACTGCGATAGACACAAGACCCGAAGCCATGATGCCAAACTGCACAGCCGAAATGGTGCTGTCGGGCAGAAGCTGACCGAATTCGACGCCGCCTGTTAAACCTATGATAGCGGAGAGATAAGAAAAGCTGGAGCCGAAGTAGAGCGGGATCTTTCTGCCTGTAATCAAAATGAAGCATAGCGTGGCAAGACCGCTCGCGAAAATTGTGGTGGAAAGATGGAATCCTGTGATGAGCGCAACAAGAATCGTTGCGGGGAACATAACGACGATCTGCTGCAAAGCATAGAGCAGCAGCTTCCATACCGGCGGTCTCTCGTCTGGCAGATAACCAATTGTTTGCTGGGCTTTGTTCATATATATCCTCCTTGATATTATTTTGCATAATTATTTGGCTAAGGATACTGGATGGGATATACAGTTCCATGTTTCCTCGCGCCGCCGGGCACCCCTCGTTGAGAGGCATTAAAAAAAGCCTTGTTTTTTGGCAAGGCTTTGATCGCACACAAAAAAATATACCTTGCCGGGCTCTCTGGACCGGATTAAAGGATCGTCCATTTGTTTAAAAATATCACAAGCTATTGTGGTTGTCCAGCGGTTTGCGCACGAAATATAAATTTTTTTGGCGAAAAACGCCGCGAAGCTGCGGCGGTTCTTTTCATGTCAGAAAGGTGCTATAATGGTCTCAAAATCATAGCCTGCTTAAGGCAGTACGCACGCGTATGCCAATTTTTTTGAGATCGCAGCCACATGAGCAAATGTCCATGGCAAATACGAATAAAAGGAAGCCTGCAGCATGAGCGACTGGAAACCGGAATTGTACTTAAAGTTTGAAAAACAGCGCACACAGCCGTCTGTCGACCTCGCTACGCGCATCGACATGCCTTTGCCGCAGCGCATCATCGACATCGGCTGCGGCCCGGGCAACAGCACCGCCGTGCTCAAAAAGCGCTGGCCGGGCGCTGCCATCACCGGGCTCGACAGCTCCCCCGCGATGATCGCCCAGGCACGCGAAACGGACAGCGGCATCTCTTGGGTGTGCGCGGACGCCTCGGGCGACCTCTCGGCCCTGGGGCGGTTCGACATCGTGTTCTCCAACGCCGCGATACAGTGGATGCCCGATCACGAGACGCTGCTGCCGAATCTGTTTTCGCTGCTTAAAAGCGGCGGCGTACTCGCCGTACAAGTGCCCAACACGACCAGTATGCCGATTCATATCGCGCTGCAGACGCTCATCAAAACCGAGAAATGGCGCGCCAAGCTCGGCAGCGCCTCCACGCATTCCACCCATGCGGTGCCATACTATTATGACATCTTGAGCACGCTCACAGCGGATATCGACCTGTGGGAGACGCATTACCATCACGTGATGGAGAGCCACAACGCGCTCGTGCAGTGGTACAGCAGCACGGGGCTGCGGCCTTACCTTAACGGCCTTGACTGCGAAACCGACAAAACCGCTTTCCTCGCCGATTTCGAAGACGCGCTTAAAAGCGCCTATCCGGCTCAGAACGACGGGCACTTGCTGTTCCCGTTTGTGCGCATATTCTTCATCGCGCGCAAGGCATAGCCGACAAAAAAAGGGCGTCTCGTGACGTCCTTGTAAGCGGCTGTTCGCGAACAAATCAACCGCGCCCCTTACCGGTTCTGCGCCGGAACGACCTGCTGCTCATAAAACCTTACCGCGCCGTTGATTTCCTCCTCCGTAGGACGACCCTTCGCGAGGCCGCCTATCAGTTTAAATGCACCGTAAGTATCAAAGCCCTTGCAATGGTACACACCCAGCACCGTCATCCCCGCCTCCTCCAGCTTCGATGTCAATGACGCCGCGTACTTCGCGCCGCCGCTGCCGCTTGTGTAAATGACAAACGCCTTTTTCCCGCGCAGCGTCACGTTGTCCGTCAGCGATACGAGCGAAGGATGAACCCCCGACATGTAGATGCCTGACGCGAAGCCGACCGCATCGCAACCGGAGAAATCCATCCCCGCCGCATCCTCCGCCCGGACCAGCTCAACCGCATGCGCCGCCGCAATCGCCTCGACGACTTTCTTTGTGTTTCCGTGGTGCTCCGAATGATAGATGATCACTGTTCCTGCCATTAATAAAAACCTTCTTTCAAAATAATTTAACATATTAACAGGCGCGGCGAGCCACAAGCGTGTTATACCTCCCCGGCCTTAAGCGCTCTTAAAAGTGTGCCGAAGCAGTCACACAAAAACTCCTCGCGCGATATTCCCTGCTTGCTGCGCAAATACGCTTCCTTTTGCTGCGCCATTTTGATAATGCCGCACAGACTGGCCCACAGCATGAATATGGTGGGCACGGGGTTGATATCGCCGCGAAATAGGTGAGCATCCATGCCCCGCCGCAGCATCGCAGATATCGCCTCGTTGATCTCCTCGCCGACCATATAAATATCGCGCAGCACGGGGTATTGCTCAAAATCTACCTCACCTACGCCGATCTCGCCCTGTATGCTGTCAAAGTACAGCGGATACTCACGCTGAAAACCGGCCAGCTCACCGCAGACTGCATAAAACGCACTTTCGGCATCCTCATGCGCACCCAAGACCGACCGAAACCGGTCTCTCAGCAGTTCCATGCTTTCCCGCACAATATGGAAGTAAATTTCATCTTTGCTTTTAAAGTAAACATAGATGGTCGATTTGCTGTAATCCGCCCTTTTGGCGATGTCGTCCATCGTCGTCTGCGCCGCGCCTTTCTCCTCAAACAATGTTCTGGCTGCTTCCAATATGTTGCCGCGGTTAAACTCTGTCAGCCTGTCGCGTTTGCATTTTACCATACCGCATCTCCATTATTTATACTATTGTTATTATTAACGTACTATCGGTTCGACTTTATGTCAAGAGAAAAAATGCAGTTTTGGTTTGCAGCTGCGTCCTCATTCTCGTTTGTTTCCAACAAACTCTTGACATCCTCCGGATAGGAATGTTTATACTGTTTACGAAAACAGGAAAGCGAGAAAAAACGATAATGAAAGTGATTGCGATAAACGGCAGCCCCCGGAAAAGCGGCAACACGAGCCTGGCGCTGAAGGTGATGGCACAGGAGCTCGAACGGCTCGGCATCGAAACGGAAACGATTCAGATCGGGCATCTTGACATCCACGGCTGCATCGCCTGCGGCTATTGCTGGACATCCGAACAGAATCGATGCGTTTTTAACAAGGACATCGTCAACGACGTATCGGCCAAAATGCGTGAAGCCGACGGCTTTATTCTCGGCTCGCCCACCTATTACGCGGGCATTGCGGGCGCAATGAAAGCTTTTTTAGACAGGGTGTTTTATTCGAGTTCGGATTATTTCAAATACAAGGTCGCGACATCCATTGCCGTCGTGCGGCGCGCGGGCGGCGTGGATGTGGTGCATCAGCTCAATAATTATCTGAACCTCGCGCAAACGGTCATTCCTCCGTCACAATACTGGACAATCGGCTATGGAATGACGGAGGGCGAAGTGACGCAGGATGGCGAGGGCATCCAGACGCTGCGCAAAAACGCGGGCGCTATGGCATGGCTCTTAAAGCTGATCGAAGCGGGAAAAGGCACTGTCCCCTTCCCTGAGGACGAAGACCGCATCATGACCCATTTTATACGATAAGCCGGGAGCATTTTGGCCTAAGGAGAAGCTGTCACCGGCAGGCGACCGATGAGATGTCTGCCGCACACCGGCAGATATCTCTTATCTGGTGCTCGCACCACCTTGCGCCAGAGCGAAAAGCTTTTTATCTAATTCATGCATAACTTCATGATCTAAATCTCTCATACTTTTTGAAAGTTCTGCACTGACAGAGTTACAAAACGCCGCCGAAGACATGTTCCTCTCCGGCGGCGTTTCATTATTGTACTGGGCTCTTTGGCTGTCGCCAGACCAGCGCCTGTTACGCGTTCAATACTCTATAAATTTGGCGCCGGGCACGCCGCAGATCGGGCAGCTGTCGGGCCGCGCCTTCTCAATGTTGCCGCAAACGGGGCACAGATAGTAGAAAACCTCCTGCGTCTCGTCCATGTTTTGCAGCGCCTCAGCATAAAGCCTCGCGTGCACCTCTTCGGCTTTCATCGCAAAGGTGAACGTCCGTATCGCCGCGCTGTTGCCCTCTTCCTCGGCTGTTTTTACAAACCCGGGATACATGTCCTTATATTCATGCGTTTCGCCTGCCACCGCGTCCTGCAGGTTCGTTGCCGTGTCGCCGATTTTGCCCGCCACCTCGAAATGCTTAAGCGCGTGCAGCGTCTCGGCGTCCGACGCCGCGCGGAAAAGCTTCGCGGCGTTCGTTTTGCCTTCCTTCTCGGCTTGCTTCGCGTATGCCGTATACTTCCTGTTTGCCTGCGATTCTCCCGCAAAAGCCTCCATCAAATTATTGCCCGTCTTGTTTTCGCTCATAAATCTGTCCTCCTCTTGTTTTTGTTGTATGCTGTATTCACCGCCGGATGCCTGTAACCCTTCAATAAAAAATGAGTGTTCACAAAAAACTAAAAAATAGACATCAATAAACCCCGGCGTACTGATGCTTTACATGTCTAAATTCGCCGAGAGAGACTACCGTTAATGCAGTTATTATCTTTGGAACTTATTCGTCGTCGAATACCGCTTCATTCATGGTATCGTAATTGAGCAGCTCGGACACTGTCATATCAAGCCCCACCGCAATGCGGTGAAGCGTACGCAATGTGGGGTTCTGCGTGTGCCCCTTGGCTATGTTCTCAAGCGTTGATTGTCTGAGACCCGAAAGAGAGGCCAGCCTGTTCAGCGTGAGTTTTCTTTTATCGCATATACTTACGATGCGTTCGGCAACCGCTTGTGCGTATGTCATTGATGTCACCTCATAATAATCGCCGGATGGTCATTTTTTAAGCATATCATATCAAAACAAATACAAATTATTACCCTTTTGCGGTTGACATTTAACACAATTAACTATATATTGATGAAAGTATGTAATCAGAGGTCAAAGAAGTCGGTATGGAAATCAATGCACAAAACATCATACAGTCAGAGAGAGAGAAGCTGAACCGGATGATAGACGATTCGCTTAATAACCGGGTCCCTCTTTCAAAGAATGATGAAATACAACAGCAGGGCAAGTTTTTAGAACAGCTTATCGATATGACAAGCAAAGATAAGGAAGCCCGCTGAGCCGGCAATGATGCCGTCTGTTCTGCTTCATTTCAAACAGCAGTTTATTGTTCATCCCGTCATTTTCTTCGTCACACGGCAAATATGCGCGAGCGTATCCGCCGCCGTCATTGAAAGCTCACCCAGCTCCTTCGCCGCGGCTTCGCCCGCTTTGCCGCAGATATACGCGCCCGTCACAGCCGCTTCAAACGCCGTTTTGCCGCCTTCGCGGCCGCCGCACATCAGGCCGCCGATCACACCCGTTAAGATATCGCCGCTGCCGCCCCTCGCCATGCCGGGCGATCCCGCCGTCACAAACATTGTGCGCGGTCCGTCCGTGATGATCGTCGTCGCGCCCTTGAGCAGCAGCACAACGCCGTACCTTTGCGCAAAGTCCTGAGCGATTTTGAGCGGATCGCTCTTGATCTGTTCCACCGAAGCGCCGCACAGCCTCGAAAATTCTTTGACATGCGGCGTCAACACGATGTCGCCTTTTTTCTCATTCAGCAGCTCAATATCCTGCGCGATCAGGTTGAGCGCGTCCGCGTCAAACACCTTGCGGATATCATAATGCGCGATCAGATGGCGCACCGCCGCCATCGCGCCGCTGCCGGTGGAGAGGCCCGGCCCCGCAGCTAATGCTGTTTTTCCCGTCATCAGTTTGTCAAGCCCGTCTGTGCAGTTCTCCGAGAGGCTCCCCGAAAAATCGTCGAGCGCGAACGTCAGGCTTTCGGGATTTTTGGCTTCAAACACGCCTCGCAGTGAGGCCGGCACGCCCGCCGTCACGAGCCCCCCGCCCGCGCGCAGCGCAGCGCCCACGCACATGACGCCGGCGCCCGCCATGCCCTCACTTCCGACGACGCACGCGAGACGCCCGAAGCTGCCTTTATTCGTATCCGGCTGCCGCGGCTGCAGCGTCACCTGATTCGCCCAGCCCATGAGCCCCTGCGTGAACCCTTGGGTCACACCGATTTCCTTCACCGTGAGCTTGCCCGTATGCGCGCGCCCCGGAAACAGCAAATGCCCCGGTTTTGCGCACTGGAACGTCACCGTTTCGTCGGCATTCACAGCTATACCGCGCACCGCGCCTGTGTCCGCGTCGATGCCCGACGCGATATCGCACGCGACGACATAAGCGCCGCTTTGATTGACCAGCTCGATCACGGACGCGTAAAGCCCCGTGACATCGCGCGAGAGACCCACGCCGAAAACCGCGTCGATGATCACACTGCCCGATAAGCCCGAAAGCTGGGCTCTGGCTGTGCCTTCATCCTCTATTTCAACGATACGCGGGCCAAAAAAGGCCGCGTTAACAGCCGCGTCGCCTTTAAGCGCATCGGCTTTGCCGATCAAGCAAACCGTCACTTCATAGCCTTTGGCTTCCATCTGCCGGGCTGCCGCAAAGCCGTCGCCGCCGTTGTTGCCCGCGCCGCACAGCGCCACGATTTTTGTTTTTAAGTCAAAGCGCTCCGATATTCGCAACGTCATGCCGAACGCCGCGTTTTCCATCAGCACGAGCGACGGAATCTTTCGCTGCTCGATCATGTACCGGTCGAGCGCCTGCATATCGTTTTTGCACAGTACGGGTATCATAGTGCGTCTCCTTCCGCGACGGCCTGCGCCACCGCATAACGCTCCGAATGCGAGATGGAAATGTGCATATGCTTCACGCCGAGCGCATCGGCCTTTTGCTTCGCCAGCCCTTTGAGCGTAATCACGGGCTGCCCCGACGGCGCGCGAAGCGTCTCAATGTCCTTCATCGGTATGTCGCCAAGCCCGCATCCGAGCGCTTTTAACACCGCTTCCTTGGCCGCAAACCGTCCCGCCACCGTTTCCATTCTGTATTTGCCCGCTTCAAAAAGCGCGATTTCCGCCTCGGAAAAAATCTTCTCAAAAAACCGCTCGTTTTTCGCGGCCTTGGCGATGCGTTCGATCTCGACGATGTCCACGCCCGTGCCGATGATCATGCGTTCGCCTCCGTCACCGCGTTGATCACCGCGCGCGCCGCCGCTTCCGCGCCCGCCGCGAGCACCGCGTTGAAGTCGCCTGCTTTTTCACCCGTGCCGAACGCGAAAACCGTATCGCCGTCGAACATCGTATGCGCGGGCCGGATGACCATCGCGATGCCGTCCTGCCCCACCGCGGCGAGCTTGTTCGCCTGCTCCTTAGAGAGCGCCGCGTTGGTGCCCACAATGCCGATCGTCGTGTTCTGACCCGAAAAATCCATGCCCCTGCCGCCCATCAGCACCTCGCTGACGCTGCCGCCCTTGAGCCCTGCGATCTTCCTGCCCGTCGTATGGTCGTAAATGTCGCCGAGCGCGTTCACCGCGAACGCCGCCGCGACGATCACGCCGCCCGGCAGCATGATGGCTGCCGTGCCGAAGCCGCCGCGCCCCGCCAGCGGCATCCCCGCCGCCTTGCCGACCGTGGCGCCCGTTCCCGCGCCCACACGCCCCTGTGTTAATTTTTCGGACGCGCTTTCGCACGCCCGAAACCCTGCATCGGCGCCCGGCCTCACCGCCGGATTACCGACCGCAAGATCAAACAGCACCGCCGCGGGCACGATAGGCACGCGGGCCACGCCCATATCGAAGCCGAAACCCTTCTCCTCAAGCCAGCGCATCACGCCGTCCGACGCGGCCAGCCCGAAGGCGCTGCCGCCCGACAGCACAAAGGCGTGGGCCGTCTGCACCGCGTTCGTGGGGCGCAGCAGATCCGTCTCGCGCGTGCCCGGCGCACTGCCGCGCACGTCCACGCCCGCCACCGCGCCGTTGCCGAGCAGCACGACGGTGCAGCCCGTCTGCGCTTCTTCATCCGTATAATGCCCCGCAAGGACTCCTTTAATATCTGTCAGGCTTCCGTTATACATAGCCGTTCTCCCCTCTTAACGACACCTCGCCCGCGACAAAGCGCCTTGTCCGCCCGCCGCAGCTTATGAGTATCGCACCCTCGTCGTCGTAGCCGATCAGCTCTCCCGTTTCGCTGCCGCCTGTGCCCGTCACCGTGACCATGCCCGATATCGCGCTGCGGCTGCGAAACACGTCCATAAACGGTTTGAGGCCGTCTGCCGCAAATGTATCGTATGCGTCCATAAAGCTGTCGATCACGGCGGCGGCCAGCAGCGTGTTGTTGGCCGCAAGCGCGAACGCCGTGCCGCGAATCCCTTCCTCAAACAGCGACGCGTCCGTGTTGATGCCGATGCCGCACACCACAAACTCGACGCCGTCCATATTGACCATGCTTTCGGTGAGTATGCCCGCCGCTTTCCTGCCGTCCACGATCACGTCGTTCGGCCACTTGATAAGCGGCCTTGCTTCCGAAACCGCTTCGACCGCGCGGCATACCGCGACAGCCGCCGCGAGCGTGAACCCCGAAATCTTTTCGGGGTCGGTCTTCGGGCGCACGAGAAACGTCATATACACGCCCTGACCGGGCTTTGATGCCCAAACGCGCCCCTTTCTCCCTTTGCCTGCCGTCTGCTCCCCCGCGATGAACACCGCCCTCTGCAAGTCCGTATCGCGCGCGGCGGATTTGGCCACATCGTTCGTGGAGGTCACCGAATCCTCATAGAAAACGGGGATATCGCGCCGCGTATGCGCGCGCACGTAACCGGCGCGCGGTATCTTCGGCGGCGTGATCAGCCGGTAGCCCTTGCCCGTCACGCTTTCGATTCCGGCGCCGTCCTCCTGCATCGCCTTGATATGTTTCCAAAGCGCCGCCCTTGTGACGCCGTACGCTTCGCCGAGCGCCCCGCCCGAAACAAAGCCGTCCGCCTCTTTGAGTCTTCTGTATATATCGTCTCTCACGTATCATCCTCCGCTGCCGCGCCGTCCGAAACGCCGGATATCCCGGCTTCGAGCAGCTCGCTGATCACGCCATAGTCAAAGCCGTGCCGGGCCAGCGCCGCATAAGCCTTCTGCCTTGCCTTGCGCGCTTCAACGCCCTTTAAACGTCCTGCCGCCGCGTCGAGCTGCTTTCGCGCGATCCGCCGCTCATCCTCTTCGCTGTATTCTGACAAAGCGTCATCGATCACGCTTTGCTCGATCCCTTTTTCCTTAAGGCGGTATTCCAGAGCCTTTCTTCCCCACCGGCCTGTCTGCATCGCGCTGCGCACATATTCCCCCGCGAACGCTTTGTCGTCCACATAACCATATGACGCGAGCTTGTCCATCGCGTCTTCCACCGCCGCTTCGTCGATGCCGCGCTCTTTGAGTCTGTCGGTGAGCTCCGTACGCGTGCGCATCTTGTGCGCAAGCAGCTTGACCGCGCTGTCAAACGCGTACTGCGCGTTATCGCGGCTCACCGCTTCTTTGAGCGTTTCCACATCGACGGTCGCGCCCTCGCGTATGCCGAATGTCACAAGCGCTTCCGCGCCGAGCGACGCCGCATATTCGCCGTCTAAATAGACGTTGTACCGGTCCTTGTTTTTCTTCTGCGGTTCCACCGCGCTGACCACACTTTTTTCTTCCATATTTTCGATTATAAATGAATTCAGCCAAAACTTAAAGCGCATATTTTCCCCGCGGCTGATGCAAACTATCAGCAAACTGTTAGGAGGACACACATGGGCGTTTTTAAAAATATGGGACTCATGCCGGAGATCGAGTCCAAAAATCTGATGATCATTGAAGACCAACTAAAACACGAAGCGCTAGCCGTCAGGAAAAGCGAGGTGTACGCGGATTATTTTGCAGACCCGGAGCTCAAAAGCCTTGCCCAGCAGATATCAAGGCATCACCGCGACAATTACAACAATCTGCTTGGCTATTTGGACACACATAAATAAGGAGGACATATCATGAATCAGCAGCCGGATTTCTCGGAGCAGGAATTGCTCAATGATCTTTTAAATCAGGAAAAACAGATGGTCACGTCTTACGCGACGTTTTTGACGGAAGCGTCGTGCCACAACCTGCGCAAGGTGCTCTCCGGAAACCTAAGCCAGACGAGCCATGATCAGTTTCAGGTTTTTGAGCAGATGCGCGACAAGGGTTATTACCAAGGCAGCGACGCGAGCGATCAGGAAGTTTTGAAGGTCAAGACCACCTACAAAGCCATGCAGGATGAATTCTAAGTTGATCGGCTCTACTTTTTCCCTTTTTTTATAAAAGGGTGTTGACAATATGAAATATCGGCGTTATAATATGAATGAATTTAAAATTATTCATTCAGGATGGTTTATGGAAGATAAAAAAAGGCGCCTCTACGCAAGCGCAAAAGAGCTGTTCAGCCGCAAAGGCTTCAAAGACACAAACGTTTCCGACATCACAAAGGAAGCCGGAATGGCCGTGGGCACCTTCTATAACTATTACGCGTCCAAAGAAAAGCTGTTTATGGATATCTTTCTTGATGAAAACATCAAGCTGAAGAAAAGTATGGTCGCCGTCGTCGATATGGATCAGGAGCCGCTTAATGTGGCGCGCCAGATGATGGTTCTCAACATGCAGGGCATGCAGGAAAATCCGATACTCAAGGAATGGTACAACAAAAGCGTCTTTGATAAGATCGAGCAGCTTTACCGCGAAGAAAACGGAATCGAAGCCGTCGATTTCATGTACGACACATTTTTGCATCTGGTCGAGAAATGGCAGGCTGAGGGGAAGATGAGAAAGGATCTAAGCAGCAAAATGATCATGGCCATTTTTGCCGCCATCATCAACATCGATACGCACAAGGACGAGATCGGGCTCGAGTATTTTCCCGAGCTTATGGAGACCATCACCGAACTTGTTTTTAAGGGCTTGTGCGACTATGACTGATTTTTTATGCCGGGCACTGAATGAATTTAAAATTATTCATTCGTTTGTAAGGAGATGAACCAAAAATGCAGAGTATGGCCTCCGCTCAAGCAACGTATTTTGGGATGAACACGCCCATCACGCATCAGGTTTTCGGCGCAAACGCGCAAAAGGCGCTCGATGCGGGCGCAAAACGGCTGAGCCGGCTGGAGAAAATGTGGAGCCGGTTTAACCCAAAAAGTGAGATCAGCCGCATCAACGCCGGTGCGGGCAGGAAAAGCGTGCGCATCAGCCGGGAAACGGACGAGCTGCTGTCGCAGGCGAAGAGCTTCTCGGCGCTGTCGTCGGGGCTGTTTTCCGTCACCGTCTGCCCGCTCGTTGACCTCTGGGATTACAAGCACGCCTGTCATGTGCCTGCCGCCGAGGACATCGCGCGCGTGCTGCCGCTGATCAACGACAGCGATCTGCAGCTGGATGCTTCGGGCAGCGTCGCGCGCCTGTGTCAGCCGTGCCAGTCGATCGATCTTGGCGGCATCGGCAAGGGCTTCGCCTGCGATGAAATCAACAAAATATTTGAGGATTACGGCGTCCTGTCCGCCGTGACCAACATAGGCGGGAATGTCTCGGCGCTCGGGCCAAAGCCCGACGGAACGCCCTGGCGCGTGGGCATCCGCCATCCACGGCTCAAAGACCGGCTGATCGGACGTCTGCTGATCACCGACAGGTCAGTGGTCACCTCCGGAGACGACCAGCGCTTTTTCGTGGCGGATGACGGCAAACGCTATCACCACATACTGGACCCGAGGGTGGGTTTCCCCGCGGAATCGGGGTTAATCAGCGTCACCGTTATTGCGAAGAGCTCGGCTGCCGCGGACGCACTCTCCACGATACTGTTTATATCGGGCATCGAGAAAGGCGTTGAAATATTGAATGGTTTTCCAAGAGCAGAGGCTGTGTTTTTTACAGCCGATCAACAAGTCTGTTTAACATCCGGTTTAAAGGGTCAATTTGAGGCGGATGTGAATATGAAGATATCTTATTTATAGAAATGAGGAAATTGAAATTGAAACGAAGAAAGGGGAAGGTATTTATGTGGATTGCGATTGGAATCGTAGGCGTTATCGTGGCGGGGAGCCTCATCGGCTTTCTCGCGACAGCGCCGGGCAGGGAGGAGCTTAAAAACATGACCATTGCCGACGTCGATTTTGCGTCGTTGAACGACGGCAAGTACGACGGCGCGTACATCGGGTCGAAGAATCATCTGAACGACGCGAAGGTGGAGGCCACCGTCTCATCGGGCAAGGTCACGAGCGTTAAGGTGCTCAAAGGCGCACTCGATAAGGAAGGCAAGCCGTCTCAGATCAACTCAAAAGGCGCGACCGTCACCGACCTATTCGAGAGCGTGATCTCGTCACAGTCGCTTGAGGTGGATGTGGTCAGCGGCGCGACGCTCACGTCCAAGGCGCATTTGAAGGCGCTCGAAAACGCGCTGGCGCAGGGCCACGGCAACTGAGGATAGGAGGAGTTATATTGAAAATCGCAGTCGTTTCCTATTCGCTCACAGGCAACAACGAAGCTTTGGCAAAAAGAGTGGCCGAGAGATACTCGGCGGACCATATCAGAATCACGGAAGCCAAACCCAGAAAAACGGGCAGAATCATCGGCGATTCTCTGTTTAAAACGACGCCCCGGGTGTCGCCCGCGCCGTCCCGCATCGATATGTATGATCTCGTGGTGTTCGTCTCCCCCGTCTGGCTCGGTCAGGCCGCGTCGCCGCTGCGCCCGTATCTGCAGCGCGTCAAAGAGACCGCAAAAAGGTATGCGTTTTTCTCGATCTGCGGCGGCGCGCTCGGGCCAAACCCGAAGCTCAAGGCCGAGCTCACGAAGCGGGCCGGGGCCGCTCCCGCCGCTTTTGCCGATCTGCATATCGCCGACCTGCTGAATATTGAAAAGCCGACAATGAAAGACACCGCAGCCTACCGTTTAAACAGTGCCGATGGTGAAAAACTCGCGGGCAAGATTGCCGGCGCACTGCTCCAATGCATCGCGGCCGTCTGAAACACGGCAAAAAATATTCTTTCCAATACACGCCGAAAACCTTATAATGGCCTCAAGAAAGGTCAAAAGAAGGGCTGCGGCGTGTTTTTTATCGGCATATTCGGCGTTGAAGAAAAGAAAAAGCCCGTTAAGGATTTTAAGAATGTGGTCTGCCCCGTCTGCGGGCGGCTCACATCCGCTGCCTTTTTCGAGCGCTATACGTATTTTCATGTGTTTTTTATCCCCACCTTCCGGTGGAACAAGCATTTTTTTGTGAAGCTTCGCTGCTGCGGCGCACTCTATGAAGCGGAGGCGGCCTATGCCGAGCAGCTCAAGCCCGCAGCTGATATCGATTTTAACCAGCTCCACAAAGTATCCGGCGGCTTTCACGGCTTCGATGATCTGTTTGCGCATTGCCCCCGCTGCGGCGCGGAGTTCGACGCGAGCTTTGCCTACTGCCCTCACTGCGGCGCAAAAAAATAAACGATTTTTCAAGTATGACATACAGGTGTCATATTTCGTGTGCTATTATCGGTTTATAGATCAAATAAGGAGATGACTTTATGACTGCCGAAGATTATCAGACACTGATCAAAAAGCTGTATTTCCCGAAGAAACCCGAAATACTCACCGTACCACCGCTGCAATACGCGATGATCGACGGCCGGGGCGACCCGAACACGAGCGAGAACTTTCAGGACGCCGTCGGCGCATTGTACGCGATCTCTTGGGGCATCAAAATGCTGCCCAAAAAAGGCATCGTGCCGGACGGATATTTCGAGTTTAAGGTGAACGCGCTTGAGGGCCTTTGGGATATGGCAGAGGGCACCGATTTTACCGGCGCCAACAAGGACGCGTTCGTCTGGACGCTGATGATACAGCAGCCCCCGTTCGTCACGCAGGAGCTGTTTGCCGGTGTGCGCGACATGCAGCTGAAAAAGAAGGGCAATGACGCACTCAAAGACGTGCGTCTCGAGACGCTTGACGAAGGGCCCTGCTGTCAGGCGCTGCACATCGGCCCGTTCGACGCCGAACCTGCCACGTTCGAAGCGATGCACAGCTTCATCGAGTCGAAGAATTTCTTACGGGCATCACTCAGACACCACGAGATATACATGTCGGACTTCCGCCGCGTCGCACCCGAAAAGTGCAAGACGATACTGCGGTTTTCCGTTTCGGAGAAATAGCGTTAAAAAGCTTTCCGCGCTTGATGTGTCTCTTAACCGACCCGCCCGGTGTTTCGCCGCACGACAAAGGGCGTATATATAGCTGACATGCGCCCGCGCCGCGCACCAAGCGGTTTTGCGTTTCAACAGCAGGAGGAGACATGATAAGCAAAGATAAAGTTTTTGAAATGCTGGAAAGCTCCGATAGGCTGCCGAAGCTCTCTCCCGGCGTCAGCGAGATCCTTGCGATGCTGAAAAATCCCGCCGATGCGGATATTGATCTGCTGGCTCAGATGGTTTCAGAGTCCGGACAGCTCGATGAGCTCGTGATCGCAAATTTCAACTCAGGCTACTTTGGCGCGAATAAGAAGATCGCTTCGATCAAGGAAGCCGTGGTTTTTCTCGGGATGCATACCGTGCAGAACATTATCATATTCTTTATTTCACGCCAGCTGTTTTCCGATGCGCCGCGCGAAAACAAAGCGAGGACTTTTGATATGCCCCGATACTGGCGGCATATCATCGGGACGTCCGCCGCGAGCGGCATGCTGTCCTCGCGGATCAAGCAGGGCGACAGGTTCAAGCTCTTTTCATACGGGCTGCTCCACGATATCGGTATCGCTCTGCTCGACGCGTGCCTGCCCGATATGCTGGACGAGGTGGCGCAAAAGGTTTTAAGCGGCGTTCATCAGCTGGTGGCCGAACGCTCGGTATTCGGCGGCCTCACGCATTCGGAGATCGGCGCGTGGTTGTGCCGCAAATGGGATATCCGCGAGGATATCACGGTGGTTGTGGAATATCACCACACGCCCTCGCTGGCCGAGACGGACTCCGCCGATTTGAAGATTGTTCATGTCGCGGATATGTTCAGCACGATGTACTACGAAAAGCTGCTGGGACTGACAACGAATATTGAATTTAACGGCAAGATAATCGATTCTCTCGGCGTTTCGGAAGCCGACAAAGCAGCGATTATTGAGGCGCTGCCGCGAGAGGTGGAAAAGCTGCATCATGATTTTATTGTATAAAAAAAGAGAGTATATATGTCTCTCTTTAATAAGCTTTTATGCTTTGTATGCATTTACAATTCTTCTTGCGAACCAATTGACACCTTTATGATTAAGAGCCGAGTTTTGGAAATCAATTCTTTTTACAGCTTCTTCTGCAAGGCAATTCGCTTGCTCGATTCTTATTCTGTTAAACGACATACTATTAATCGCATCTGCTAGGTTTTTTTGAAACATCAATATATCCCGATCAGTGACTTGCATTGTAGCCATTAATACTCAACTCCTTCCCTGTTTCTAATAATATTCCCCTCTTGGGAACAATTATATCACATAATTTTTGATTATGCAAAGATAATTGTTTATTTCTGGTAGATTTCTTCAATTCTTCAAGAACAATATTCTTTTCTATATCTCCGTTTTTATACTTTTGAATCAATATCGTTGGTTTACTATCACTCATTACTCCGAATATAATATCATATGCATGTTGAGCTTCTCCGTTTACATTGTTTACTCTATTATGAAATACAAATTGAGCAAAAGCATTATCATATGCGTTATATACTCCAAATTTATAATCGGGATTTGCACAATACTCTATAAGAGAAAATTCGAATTCGATTATTACTGGTATTCTGTCATTCTCATCCATTCCGAATCTATCAATAAACTTAAGCAAGTTAATAATATAATATTCTGCCTGATCATATTCTGGCGTCAAATAAAAACCATATCCAAAATCAAGCTCGTTTCCTTTATTATAATCAAAAATGACTCCTTTTCTTTTTATGGAATCCCATTCGTATAATGTTGTACCATGATACCAAAGTTTTTGATTGATGTACTTATTAATGTTCCCCATATATCCTCCAACAAAATATCGCGCACATTATATCATATTATTGGATATAGTGGTGAATTTTGTTAAAACAATCAAATTAATTATGATATACTTTTTACGAAATTATTGTAAGGAGAATAACAAAATGGCGTGCTTTCTTACCCCTCAGATTTGCCTTAATGGTCATATAATCAATAGTAAGACTGAACTTCAGCCAGAATATAATAAAAACTTCTGTTCCCAATGTGGCAGTCCCACCACAACAAAATGTGAATATTGTAATACTAATATTCAAGGTCGTTATTATGATGAAGAAGATTGTTTTATAAGCACTTATGAAATTAAAGAAGCTCCTGCCTATTGCCATAGTTGCGGAAAACCATATCCATGGACAGAATCACATCTTAAAGCAATAACCGAACTAATTGATATTGACGAGCAACTTCAAGAATCGGATAAAATAATAATAAAAGAAGTATTGCCCGATTTACTTGTTGAAACTTCGAAAACACAGGTTGCAGTCGCAAAATTCAAACTTATCATGCGGAAAGCAGGCAAAGTCACTTTTGATGCCGTTAAAGAAATAACTATTGGAATTGTCTCGGAAGCTCTACGAAAATCATTGTTTGGAGCTTAACCCCCTGTCCCACAATAGTCGCTAGGATATATTCCCATTCATACTGTAAGATCGGCTTAAAGCTTTAACACTTTTTCTTATTCCCCCAAAAGCACATCCAAAATTTCTTAAAAAAATTTTCTACGGTACCTTGCATTATACAATACCGTGTGGTATAGTGTATTCAACGGAAAGGGAGGTGCGTTTTGAACACGCAGCTAAAAAAAGGAGTTTTGGAGCTTTGCGTACTCCAGCTGCTGCTGGATAAGGACCGATACGGTTACGAACTGGTGGCAGAGATATCAACGAACGTGGAGATTTCGGAAGGAACGATTTACCCACTGCTAAGACGGCTCAAGACCGACGGTCTCGTGAGCACATACCTTGAGGAATCGAGCGAGGGCCCGCCAAGGAAGTATTACCGGCTGACACAAACGGGCGAAGAAATGCGTGCTGCGCTGCTGGCGGACTGGTACGCTTTTACAGGCGGTGTGAACCGCATTTTAGGAGGGCATAGTGAATAAGGAGCAATTTTTAAAGCAGCTCGGCGCGCACCTTAAAAAGCTGACGATAGCCGAGCGAAACGAAATCCTCGGTGACATTGAAGAGTTCTTTGTCTACGCCGCGAAGGAAGGCGCCACCGAAGCCGACATCGCCTCGCGGCTCGGAGACCCGAAGAAGCTTGCAAAGGAGTATCTCGCGCAGAGCCACATCGCAAGCGCGAACGCCAAACGAACCCCAAAGAATATGCTCCTCGCGTTTTTATCCGCGGCGGGTCTCGGCACCGTCAACACGCTCTACGCGATCTTCGTGGTGGGCATCGGCTACATTGTGATCAGCGCGCTCTATGTGGCGGCTGTCTCCATCGGGCTAGGTGGCATTGCGGCCGTCGTGGCTTCCGCGCTGTCGTTTGCGGGGCTGGGCATCATCGTGCTGGTCGGCATACTCATCGGCATTATACTGATTTGTCTTAGCATATTTTTCTTCATCGGCATCATGTATACGGCAAGGGTCTTCCACAAGGGAAACATGGCTTTCCTCAACAGAATATCAGATAAGATTAAAGAAACAGGAGTTAGAAAATGAGTACCACAAAAAAAGTTCTAATTATCGTAGGTTCCGTGATGCTGGTGTGCCTCATCGCGGCCGGCATCATCATCGGAACGAGCTACAGCAGAATCGGCAGCCACGGATGGTTCGGCTTTTTTTCAAGCCAGTCCAGAGAAATCGACGAGAGCGCTTTGCTTGATTTAAGCGGCGTCGATACGGTCAACGTGGAATGCGTGAGCGGCAAAATCAACATCGCCCCGGGCGAGCCCGGCGCAAAGCTGACGGGCAGCATATTGACAAGCAGCCCGAAGGAAAGCTATCTCTCCGTTCAAAAAGACGGCGATACGCTGACGGTGAAATTTGACGCGGATGTGATTTTTCCGCAGACCATCAGCGCCGATGTGACGCTCAGCGTCGGTCTGCCCGAAGATGTGATGGCCAACCTCAATGTATCGGGTGCCTCGGCCAACACGGATTTAAGCGGCTTTACGCTCAAAGATGTGAAAATCGACAGCGCAAGCGGCGCCACGCGTCTGAGCGGCTGCAAAGGCAGTTCCCTCAAGATCAATGTGGCGTCCGGCAGCATCGACGTGAACGGCGCGGACTTTGAAAACGTAGGCGTGGGCTGCATCTCGGGCAATGTCGAAGTCGAAGATGTTTCGGGCGACGTCACCGTGAGCAGCACATCGGGAACGGTAAGCATTACGGATGCCTTGGGCGAAGTCTCGGTCAACAACATATCGGGCACCGTATTCGTCACACAGCAGCAGCAGGAGCTTAAAGCCATTCATGTCGGCGTCACAAGCGGCGGCGTAAAGGTGAAGCTGAATCCCGATGCGGCGTTCGACCTGGACGTGAATTCCACTTCCGGCGGTTTTAATACGGATTATGACGTGACCGTGAGCGGCAGCCTGTCGAAAAACATCGTCGGCGAGAAAATATCCGGCAAGGTGAACGGCGGCGGCGCGCTCGTGGACCTCTCCACCGTTTCGGGCGGCATCAGCTTATCAAAGATCAGTGAATAAGGTTTCCGGCAAAAAAACCGTTAAACAGCCGGATGAAGCGCTCCCAAAGCCATGCTCGGGGGCGCTTTTATTATGAAAATAACCATTCATACGTGAAGATTGTATTTTGATTTTTTCAGTTTTTCGCCTTCATACAGATATATAACATCCTTGTACTTTTTTGCAACGATATAATTGCCTATAAAAACCATATACATGGACATTGCATAGCCTAAAAGAAAAAATCCAATCGTATATAAGGTTTCTTGGGTATCTAATGTCATTTTCTCAAAAGACAGCCGAAACAAAACAAAAGATCCTGCTATCAAAATAATCAAAATAACAAGTGCATTATTTCTTTTCTTTCTGTCTTTATTAGAATTCGTATCTTTCTTCACTTTTCCATAAAAGAATCTTATTCGATATAAAATTAATAATAAGAAAATAAGGGCACCTGTTGCTGTGAGTGAAATTGGAAACCAGATACTTGTCTGAGCAAATTGCATAGCTTTCGAAAAGCCTAAGGCAAAGAATTCTGTTGTTAAGTATACTCCCGCAAAGAATTCATACAGAAAAAAAGTAACTTGTCTTTTTTCTAGCGTATACAGCAACAATATGCCCCATGCAATCAGTATTACGGCAAACGGGAGAAAAATCATCCAATGTGATGTGAATAAATTTACTTTAAGCATGACGCAATTGCCCACAAAAAACATAAAAAAAGCAATAATCATAATTAACAAGTAGATTATTGTCACTCTGTTCGACTTGGGCGATTCAAGTCTGACGAAACGGTTGATTCTTTCAATGTCATCTTGTTTCATAGTGTTTCCTTTAAGTAATACGGATTTAATTCCTTGTATTCAACCAATCCTCACGATCATGCTATTCTAAAATTTCCAGAACAAAACGGCTGTTGGGCAGATATTCAACGATGACATGTTCCCCTTCTTCAACCGGATCACCAAAATAGTAAACAAATTTTTCTTTGTCATTTACCATAATAGTTCGCTTGCTAAGCAGATTGCCTTTATAGCTTGTGTTATATGCATAATATGTGACCTTGCCTTCACATTCATTATACTCTCCGGATATTAAATCCGGAATGTCCATAGCCATTGGAATGGTGACATAAATAAACAACATTAAAGACAAAACAACCGCCAGTACTCTTATTATCCAATTTATTATTTTCTTTGTTCTGTCGCTCCACTTTTCTGAGTAGCGTGTTTTTCTAAAGTAATTCTTTTTAGTAGTAAATAACAAAGAGAGTACGGCACCACCGGTAAAGAAAATAAAAACAATCGAAAAGATTATAATGCCTCTCATTTTTTAATCCTCAAAATTGATTTTTGCTTATAATATCCGAATATCATTGAACAGCTTATTGATTATTTAACTTTTTCTTTAAATACGTCAGATCACCATAGTAACGTTTTGGATTGCCCTCAATCGTATCGATGACGTCTAATTTATCATTGAGATCAGCAAACAACTGTCCGTCGATCATCGCCTGCGATTTAAACTCCTGAAAAGTTGAAAATTCTTGATCATTAATATAATATAGATGATCAAAGAATTCGCGCGTATGGTGATTGCAGTCAGCCGCTACGCCAATCCAATACATTTGTCCATGGTATGATGCGACAAATTCCAATACATGATCGTTTTCTATCATCAGTAGCATGTCATTACTATCAAACGCGATCGGGTCCCCGCGGTATTTCTTTTTTAATTTGATAAATTGCATGTGTTAATCTCCTGCCAAATATGGATTCAGTCAATAAGAAACGTTTAACGATATGGTAAGTTATACCTCTTAATAGTCATTAATAGCAGATAGCAAGCTCAAAGTCAAATAAAAAACGCCCGATTGATTTCAGGCGCTTGTTCCGCTATATAATATGGGCCTTCACATGCCGGCCGCAGCCCATCATACTTTTCAGATCGTCCACGACCCGCTCCACAGACGGCACCACGCTCGCTTCAAGCTCCGGGCTGAACGGCACCGGCACATCGAGCCCGCAGCAGCGCCGTATCGGCGACTGCAGCGCTGAAAACGCCTCGCTCTCGGCCACCGAGACCGCGATCTCGCCGCCAAAGCCGCCCGTGCGGCTGGCCTCATGCACTATGAGCAAACGTCCGGTCTTTGTCACGGATGCGATAATGGCCTCCCTGTCGAGCGGCACGAGCGTTCTTAGATCGACAACCTCGGCGCTGACGCCCTCGTCCGCTTCCAGCTGCGCCGCCGCTTCGAGGCACACGGGCACCATGCGCCCGTAAGACACGATCGTGACATCGCTGCCCTTGCGCTTCACATCCGCTTTTCCGAGCGGCACCGTATACTCACCGTCGGGCACGGGGCCTTTTGTGCAATACAGCGTTTTCTGTTCAAGAAACACGACGGGATTGTCATCGCGTATGGCCGACGTCATGAGCCCCTTGGCGTCCGCCGGTGTGGACGGCACCGCAACTTTCAGCCCCGGTACATTGCACAGCCACGCTTCGGGGCACTGGCTGTGCTGGGCCGCCGCGCCCGTTCCCGAGCCTGCCGCCGCGCGCACCACCATCGGAACGCGTGATTTTCCGCCGAACATGTAATGTATCTTAGCCGCCTGATTCACAAGCTGATCCATCGCAATGGTGATAAAATCGCTGAACATGATCTCAGCGACGGGCCGCATACCCATCATGGCCGCGCCTGTGGCCGCACCCACGATCACGGCTTCGGATATCGGTGTGTCCTTCACACGCTGCTCGCCGAATTCCTCGATCATTCCCGCGGTCACACCAAAAGAGCCGCCGTAAACGCCGATATCTTCTCCCAGCAAAAACACATTCTCATCACGGCGCATCTCGAGTGTCATCGCCTCGCGTATGGCCTGCGCATATGTCAGTTCTCTCACTCGGTTCTCCTTCATGCGTACACCCCGTCGCAGACGGCTTGAACCGACGGATACGGGCTTTCTTTGGCAAACTTAAGCGCGGCCTCAATGTCCCGCATCGCGCGGGTGTCGATGCTTTCAAGCTCTTCGGCTGATATGCGCCCGTCTGCCAGCAGCGCATTCTTCATGCGCTTTATGGGGTCATTTTCTTTCCACTGCGCAATTTCCTCTGACGTCCTGTACACGTTTTTATCGCTTTTCGAATGCCCGTAGATCCGGTACGTCTCGCACACCAGCAGCATCGGGCCGTTTTCTCTCACATATTTTAATGCTTTGACAGATTCGCGGTAAACCGCTGCGGCATCGTTGCCGTCGATACTCTTGCCTTCTATGCCATAGCTTTGGGCGCGCAGCGTGATATCGCCGACATTCATCGAACGACGCCGGTTCGTCGAGAGGCCATACTGATTGTCCTCGCATACAAAGAGCACGGGCAGCTTCCATATGGATGCGAGATTCAGCGCTTCATGAAACGAGCCCTGATTCGTCGCGCCGTCCCCGAAAAAACACACGGCTGCCTGTCCCGTGTTTTTTTGCTTCATGGCGAGCGCCGCCCCCACTGCGAGCGGTACGCCTCCGGCAACCACGCCGTTGGAGCCAAGGTTGCCGTGTGCGGGGTCGGCAATATGCATGGAGCCTCCCCTGCCGCCGCAGCTGCCGGTCTGTCTGCCCAGCATCTCGGCCATCATCTCTCCAATATCTATGCCTTTAGCGATGCAGTGGCCATGGCCGCGGTGCGTGCTCAGCATCACGTCCGCCCCTTCCATCGCGCTGATTACACCGGCCGCCACCGCTTCTTCTCCCACATAAAGATGCGTGGTGCCATGCATCACGCCAACGGAAAAAAGGTGCGCCACCTTCTCCTCGAAGTATCTGATGAGCAGCATCTTTTCATATATCTGTTTAAGCTTATCCGTCGCTATATCCATAGACTTCCTTCCATACATGCCTGCCAATGCAATTAGACATATTATCGCTAATTATTTTCTGTTTTTCAATAACATTTTATCATCAAACTGATCTTTTGTCAGTGAATTTCTTGTGAACATGCGTCCGGGGCTTAAACGTTGACGTTTGCATCACTAAGTGCTAAAATTTTAATATTTGCTGGACTGAACAATTACGTGAAGGAGACTTTCATGAACAAAAGAAAAATTGCAGCACTGCTGCTGTGTATTCCTCTCATATTCTCCGGCGGCTGCAGCCTGATAGACATTGATCAGGAAAAAGCCGATGCCATGGAAAACGCAAAAGTGCTCGCAGAATACAAGGATACCGACATCACCAAAGAGCAGGTGGTGAATTATATGTCGCAGGGCCTGTCTCAGCAGGGTATGACTTTGGAAGACGTGGAGTCTGATGAGACCTATTGGGATTCATTCCTGCAAAACAGCATCAGCTCGCTTGTGATTGATCAAATTGCGCTTGAGAAGGCGACGGAGTTTGATCTTGACCAGCTGACCGATGATGAAAACAAGGAAATCGACGACCAGTACAACAGCACACTGGATTCGATCAAGTCATATGCGGACTATATCGCCAAGGCTGCCGTTGAAGACGACGCGTCAAAGAACTACGACGAAGAGTATCAGAATGTGATGAACGCTTATTTTGAATCCGCCGGATACACGCAGGATTCTCTGCGCGATGAGATCAAGAAGCAGTTCATACAAAAAAAGGTCTATGATTATATCATCAAGGACATCGCCGTCACGGATGAAGATGTGAAGACCGAGTACGACAATCAGGTCACCATTCAGCAGGGCAACCTCAAGAATCAGCCAAATTTTGTGGAAATGCAGGCGCAGCTCGGCGGCCGTGTGCTTGTTTATCCCGACGGGTACATGAATGTGCGCCATATCTTTCTGAGCTTTGACGACGAGACAAAGAGCGCCGCGACCACAGCGTACGGTGACGACAAAACGGACGAATACAACAAGCTGCTCGGCGAAGGGAAAGCCGCTGTGCAGAGCAAAATTGATGATATTCAGTCGCGCCTTGACGCGGGTGAAGACTTTGCCAAGTTGATGGAGGAATATAACGAGGATCCAACATATTCGAGTGAACCGGCCAGCACCGAAGGAACGGAGATCGGGCCGTATAAGAGCATAGACAACCCCGGCTATCTTGACGCTGTCGCCACGCTTACGGCGGCGGGACAGGTCAGTGAACCGCTCGTCAATTATAACGGTGTTTACTTTATCCAGTGTGTCAAGATGCTCGCGGGCGTTGTGCCGTACGACGATGTGAAGGAATCTTTGACCTCCGCAATGCTTTCCGGCAAGCAGCAGCAGGAATGGGATACCGTCACTCAAGGCTGGCTCGACGACGCAAAAACGGCGGGAGTACTGAAAACGTATCCCGAAAGATACTAAACCAAAGCTGAAAGCGCCTCGCATGCAGGCGCTTTTTTCATGCTCAGAATCTTTGACGGACTTTAAATATGATGCAATCAATGGCATAATTGAAGGTATAAAGCTGAGGAGAGGCCCGTATGGATATCATCCGGTATATCGAAACAGAGTTTGCGACGTTTGCCGACAAAGAGTTCAATGCTGTTGACAGTCTGGTACTATCCAAGCTGTCGTATATCCGTTTTGAAGGCATTGTCCCTTTATTAGCTCAAAAGAAAAAAAGTGTCTGCCTCACAGAGCTCCTCAGGGCTGAGGTTTTTGACTCTATGTTTTTGAATCTTTGTGACAGAGACACTCATCTGCGGTTCCTTTTTGCGCTGGCTTCAAGCCCGAGATTTCGCCGCACTCAAATGAATTTCTATGTCAATCATTCCGATCCCGTGACGGAAAAGCAGTTTTCCGCCGTCACGTATCATTTGGAGGACGGCACAGCTTATATCGCATTTCGCGGCACCGATTCCACGTTCATCGGCTGGAAAGAGGATTTCAACATGGCCTATTTAAGTCCAGTCCCCTCTCAGAAGGAAGCTGCCCTCTATGTGTGCGCAGTCACAAAGCGCATCCGCCGGTTTTCGTCCATCAGAATCGGCGGTCATTCCAAGGGCGGCAACCTCGCGGTGTATGCCGCAATCAAATGCGGCCTTCCCGTTCAAAAGCGCATCATTGGCGTCTACAACCATGACGGCCCGGGATTTAAAGACAGCCTGTTTGAAAGCCCTGAATATGCGCGCATAAAGAGCCGCATTCATACAACACTGCCCGAAGCTTCGCTTGTGGGCCTCCTGCTGCAGCAGCACGAAGGTTATTCAGTGGTGAAAAGCAGCAAGCGCGGCATCAAGCAGCACGACCCTTTTTCTTGGATCGTGGAAGACAGCGATTTTGTTTTTGCCGGTGAACTTAAGGACAGTGCGAGGCTTCGCGATAAAACCATAGACGAATGGCTCAAAACGCTGACGGACGAAAAACGCAAACTCTTTATTAATACCCTTTTTGATGTGCTCGATGCCACAGATTCCGTAACGCTCCACGAGCTGTCTCAGGAGTGGCACAAAAACGCCACCGCGATGCTCTACGCGGTTAAAAACATCGACCCGGAGACGCGCAGATTTGTTTTTCAGACGATCACCGCATTCGCCAGGATGTCGCTTAAGAATCTACTCACCAAAAAAGAGGATACATAAGCGCCTTATTCACTGTTTGAAATAAAGCCCATGTATTTTTGCTTCAGCTCAAGTATGCGACGGACGCTTTCTTCGAGCCGCCCGCGTGTGATGCGCCCGTCCTGCACCGCCTGATAAAGCGAATCGAGCGCCTGCGTTTGCAGGCTCACATGCTTGCCGATCAGCACGATATCACCGCCGGCGAGAATATGCTGCACGGCGCCTTCGCCCACGCTGCACTGTGAGCGCAGCCCCTGCATGCGCATATCATCCGAGACGACCACGCCGTGAAAACCCATTTGCTCGCGCAGCAGACCCGTAATCACAGCCGGCGAAAGCGACGTGATATGCTCGCTGTCCACCTCGGGATACGACAGATGGGCGACCAGCATCGCATCGATGCCCTGATCGATGGCGGCCGCGAACGGAACGAGTGAATAGCCTGCCATCTCCTCCGGCGAAACGCGAACGACAGGCAGCGTTTCATGAGAGTCTTCGGCGGTATAGCCATGCCCGGGGAAATGCTTGCCGAGCGACGCCGCTCCCCCGTCATGCAAGCCCTTCACAGCTTCGCGTATCAGCGCGGAGACTTGTCCGGCATCGCCGCCGAATATGCGGCGCCCCAGAAATGTGTCCGACGGACTGCGCGCGATATCGAGCACCGGCGCAAAGTCGATCATGATGCCGACCTCGCGCAGCTTTTGCCCGATCTGCAGGAATTGCTCGTACACAAGCTGCGGATCATTTTTCTTGCCCAAATCATAGGCCGTAAGCAGCTTCGGGTCCCATTGCCTTTTAAACCTGTCGACCCTAGCGCCCTCCACGTCGAGGCCGATCATGAGCGGTATCCCTTTTATGCTGTACGTTTGTATCTTTTCATTCAGCGCTTTGGTCTGCTCGAATGTCTTGGTATTCCAACCGAACAGCATCACGTTGCCGATGCTGTAATCACGCAGCAGCTGCGCGTATTCACTGCCGACATCCTCCGTGCCCGTAAAGCCGATCATCACCATCTGCCCGATCAGCTCTTTGTCGCTCATGGACTTAAGCAGGGTCTCCATCGGATCGGGCGTGGGTGTCGGCGTGGGTTCGGGTGTGGGCTCAGGCGTAGGCTCGAGCGTGGGTTCAGGTGTCAAAGCAGGCGTGGATAACACTGCGGGTGTCTCCTGCGCAGCGGTATGGCTCACAGCCATATCGCCCGGCGCGCAGCCCACAGTCAGTAATATTAATGTCAGCAGCCCTATCAGGCTTATGGTTTTGAAACTCTTCATCACATCATTCCTAAGCGGGGCAAATCATTTTGTCGGCCATAAATCATCATTGAAGCAGCAGGCCGACCGCAGACAGCCGAACTATTTTCATCCAAGTTATCACCACCGCCTATATCATAGCATTTATTTCTTTATTATCGCAACTTATTCACGTTATTTACTCAAGACTTTACAAAATCTGAAACCTCGTATATAATCAGCAATGTTGTATTATCAATATCGTTTGCGCGGACGCGCGAAGCATTCCCAAGTGAATCGCACTTTACAAGTCGTATTTTTAATACACCCAGCATGGGAATTGAGACCTGTGCGACGGACGGGGCTTTCCGGCTCCGGCGTGAAAATACGAACTTGTGGCGCAATAACAAATTCGAAAGACTTTGCTATGTCGGCATGGTCTTTGTTTTTTATGTGAACACCGGAAAAGAAATGAGGTTAATTTGAGATACTATGAACTGCTCTCGGAAGAGATGAAATCAACGCTGCAAAAAGCGGGCTTTACGACACCCACACCGATTCAGCAAAAAACGCTTGAGCTGATAATGAACGGGTGGGACATCATGGGCATTGCCCAGACAGGAACGGGCAAGACGGCGGCGTTTGCCGTGCCCATCATTGAAAAAACGCTATTAAACAACTCAAAGACGCAGACGCTTGTGCTCTGCCCCACGCGCGAGCTGGCTTTGCAGATCACGGAAGTGTTCCGTGATCTGTCGATGCACAAAAAAGTCCGCATCGTCAGTGTTTACGGCGGGCAGGCCGCGAGCGTGCAGATTCGCGCGCTGCGTGCGGGCGCGCAGATCGTTGTGGGCACGCCCGGGCGTGTGAAGGACCTGATCGGCCGCAACGTGCTTAAGCTCCAAAACATCCGCACCGTGGTGCTTGATGAAGCGGACGAGATGCTGAGCTTCGGTTTTTTGCCGGACATCCGCGCGATACTCTCGCGTGTCACGGCGGACCACCAGACGCTGCTGTTTTCAGCAACGATGAACAAGGCGGTTTCCGCCATCGTCAAGGAGTTTCAGCAAGACGCCGTGCGCATTGAGATCGGCGAGAGAAACGAACCCGCCGCAACTGTCAAGCAATCTTATCTGGCTGTCGGCTCGCGCAGCAAATGCAAGGCGGTAAAGCAGCTGATTCAGAAGCAAAACCCGCGGCTCGCGCTCGTGTTCTGCAACACCAAGCGCCAGGTGAAGACGGTGCAGAAAATGCTGAGCGAGCAGGGGCTGCCCGCAGGCTGCCTGCACGGCGATTTGAGCCAGAACCAGCGAGACACTGAGATGAACGCGTTCCGCAGCGGCAAAACCAACGTGATGGTCGCGACGGACGTCGCGGCGCGCGGTATCGACGTGCGGGAAATCGATCTCGTGATCAATTATGATATTCCCGACAAGATGGAATATTATGTGCACCGCATCGGCCGTACGGGCCGCGCGGGAGATGCAGGCCGCGCATGCACGCTGGTCTCCCCTCTCGACACCAGTCGCATCACAGAGATTGAGCGGCATTTCCGCGTGACGATCACCGAAGAAAAGGCTGTGTAAGAGTGAGAAGCCGTCCACCCGGGCGGCTTTTTTAAACCCATTTTGTCTTATTTGAAAAAAGCACCTGTTCATTAACAGGTGCCCGAAAGGATCACTTCATAGTATTTTTATCGTTTTTCTTTTTCTTTTTGTCCTTATTCTTTGCCATACCGATACCGTCCTATTTCTTTGAATTTTGTCCGAGAGACACCTTATGACTGTCATCCTTAATGTTTTTCACATTGGAATCCACCGTATCTTTTGCATCCGGTAAAATGATAGGATTGGCTATCATGTTCGGATTGATTATTCGCTTTTTTCTTGACATACGCATCACCTCTTTCGGCTATTATGGCACCAAATATATTAAATATTCAGCCGTTCATCTTTTTCACTTCGTTTAAATCGTCTTCTGTCAAAAGAACAGTGTGAATAGTTATATAGCATAGAAGCTTAAGGGAGAATGCGATGGAATGTCTATTTGACTGTGATCAATTCAGCCAATACGCGGTCGACCTGCCGTACCCGTCCGTCACCGTCGATGGACCGAATGAGCGATATGCGGCGCTTATTTCCGGTGCTTATGCCGGCCAAGGCTCCGAAACAACCGCTATCGCGCAGTATTCGACTCATCGTTTTTTCACTATCGAATATCCGGACGTCTACACCGCGTACAAATATATCGCTTTTGTTGAAATGATCCATTTCAATCTGCTCGGGGGGCTTATCAAGCGGCTCGGTTTCGCGCCGCATTTATATTCATATGAATCGGGTCAATATTGGGGCGGCAGCTATCCAGCGTACCATTTGGACCTCAAAGAGATTCTGGAATCGGATATCGAGGGTGAACAGGAAGCCATTGCCCATTACAGGAGGCTGATCAGTCAGATCAATAACGAGAGCTTTCAGGCGCTCTTTGCGCGCATCATACTTGATGAGGAAAGGCACATTGAGGTGCTGAGCGGGTTATATGCGAGGTGCTTTTAACTTTCGTCTTGATTTGTCTCAGAAAAATAAACGTAATTGGATATAAGTCGAAATTGTTATGCTCTTCGTTTATGTCAGTTGTGGCGTTCCGCAATAACAGGGAAAGTTATAAACACTTTTTTATATTAGCCCCAAATATTATACTTTCGCGTCTCAGAACAGACAATCTATGAGTATATCTATCAGAAGAAACTCCGAGAGAGGCCAAGATCGACTATAAGTGGTTATAAAAGCGAAATGGCTGGGTGAGTTTATTGAGGCATATGTAGGGAGGAGGAAATAGCCGCTATACAAGAAGTGGCTATATAAGCAGGAATTACTCACATTTTGTCGAATCACCATAAATAATATAATAATTAATTATTTATATAATTTGGGGTTGAGGAACGACATGATTAAGAGTATTACCATCCATAAATTTAGACTTTTTGAAAATATTAATTTCATGCTCGGAAAAAGGATAACAGTAATTTCTGGCCAAAATGCAACCGGCAAATCTACTTTATTGGGACTTTTAGGAGCAACCGCCGAATTGAAAGCAAAGACTGGCACACCTCTTCTTAAAGGCCAATTTAGAGCAGAATTTTCAGAAATGTTTTCAGCATCACCAGCAAAGGACCCCAAAATAATAAAAGCAATGACTTTAGACATCTGCCAAAATGAAAATTGGAATGATGTCACCGATTCCGCTAAATGCCGCGCCGGATGGTGGACAAATCCCCTTCGTTATCGTATCATTCCAAAACGAAAGATCGACGAAACAAGATTTACTGAAGCAAAGATTAGCTGGCCTACACTATATTTAGGACTTAGTCGTCTCTATCCCGTAGGCGAATCAGAAGAATTAATAAGCAAAAAATTTAAAAATACCCTCACCGATACCGATAAAGCAGAAATCGGCCGATTATATTCTGACATTCTTTTTCAGCAAGAACCCGTCACAGATATTTTAGGCTTAAACCCAAGCGATGCCAAAAGAAAATATGGGGTTGGAGCCACGACTCCAAAATATGATCATCTGTGCAATTCTGCAGGGCAGGATAATCTCGGACAAATATTACTCTCAGTACTATCTTTTAAAAAGTTAAAAGTAAAAATGGGGGAAGACTGGAATGGCGGACTTCTCTTAATTGATGAGTTCGACGCGACCCTACATGCTGCCTCACAAGTGAAACTCTTCGATTATTTGCTTAACCAATGTGAAGAGATTGGCATCCAAATTGCTTTTACAACGCATAGCCTATACCTTCTGAAGCATATAACTAGCATTATAAAAGATAACCAAACCGATGTTAACAATGGCGTCGAATTGGTCTTTTTAACTACTGGTAATGGTCGGCTACAAGCAATGAAAAATCCAGATTATGATACGGTTATGTTTGATTTAAACATGAAGCTTAGACGTGAAAATAGAGAGAAGATAAAGATATACTGTGAGGATGCTGAAGCCAGATACTTTGCACAGGTTCTTTTAGAAAGCTATACGGAAAGGATTTGTTTTACTAATTTTTGCTCTGGGTGCGACCAGCTTATTGATCTATTCAAATCAGATGATTATTTTAAAAAAGAAGTTATGACTATTCTCGACGGTGATGCCCATTCAAAATATGACAATCTCCAAGGGAATGATCCTGATGCTCGTATTAATATACGAATATTACCGGTTATAGGGTCTTCACCTGAAAAAGTGTTGTACGATTATATATTTAGCAATGAACCGACAGAAACGCTAATAGCGTGTTTTGATCCGACAAAAGGGCACAATCTGAGAAACATCAAGGAGGCCTTTCCTTTATTAACTGATAATAACTTAGATAAGCGGGTTCAGTATAAAAAATGGTTTAATAAATTTAATGATAATCAGGAAGAACTTTTTTATGCAATAACCAAAGCGTGGATTGATGATCACAAAAAAGAGTACGACGCTTTTATCAACTCATTTAAATATTCATTCAATATAATTGCAAGCAGGAAAGGAATAGTAAGAATTTAAATTTGTTCTGGCCAAAATACAATTTCCATGTTATATTAACGATGGAGGTTTTGTAATGTATTCATATTCTCCCCTGCGGTATCCTGGAGGAAAAACGCAGATATCTAAATACATTGAAGATATCATCAAACACAACGGTCTTTCCGGTGGTTCTTATGCGGAACCTTATGCCGGCGGGGCTGGTGTAGCTATTTACCTATTGCTTTTTGGTCATGTGAAAGACATCTACATCAATGACCTTGATTATTCTGTATATGCTTTTTGGTATTCTCTGAAACATCAGCCCGAGCAGCTATGCAGAAGAATATGGGACACTCCTGTTACAATAGAAAGCTGGGCAACGCAAAAAGAAATACAGCTGCATAAAGCTGACTATGCTATTTTAGATGTTGGATTTTCAACATTCTTCTTAAACCGTACCAATCGTTCCGGCATTTTAAAAGGCGGCATCATCGGTGGTAAAAACCAAGACGGCATTTATCAATTAGACTGCCGATACAACAAGCCTAAACTCATTGAGCGTATTGAGCGTATTGTCGCTTATAATGAGCATATCCATGTGTCCAATTTGGATGCAATGGAGTTCTTGACCGAAAACAGTCAGGTATTTAATAGCAAAACGCTGGTCTACTTAGATCCTCCATATTACCAAAAGGGACAGCAACTCTATATTAATTATTACACCCATGATGATCATTTACGGCTAAAGGAATACGTATCGCAACTGGGGGGGAACTGGATTATCACCTATGATGATGCGCCAGAGATTACCGAAATGTATAAAGGGTTTCAAAAGGCCCCAATCTCCATAAGCTATTTTGCAGCTGTGAAGCGCCGCGGCACTGAGGTAATGTTTCACAGTCATGATTTGAAGATCGCATTTTAATCTAAACTTATAAATCAGAGCAATGCTATTCCGGGAGTTATGCACTTTGTGCATTTTCATATCTGTCACCATCTTGACAACAACCCATATACAGTGATAAAAGAAATTACATATACAGTTCAGAGATAGTTGTTGTATTTTGCAACAAACTGATAAGAAGCTGACATTCAGTCGTCTGGCGCCGTTTCCCATCGACGCCAGTTTAATCTTCAGATGAACAATTCCATCAAATATTCACAAACCCGAACGTCATTTTATCGGGATCGGAGCCGTAGCCATTGTCTCTATTCAAACCGTCAATCGCCGCCATGTCGCCGTCCGACAGCGCGAAATCATACAGATCGGCATTCTCGATGATGCGCTGCTGCTTCACCGATTTCGGAATGATCGAAATCCCATGCTGCAGATGCCACCTCAGCACCACCTGCGCGGCGCTCTTGCCGTACTTTTGGCCGATATCCGATATCATTGCGGGCGCTTCACTCAGGTGCCCGTGAAAAATGGGGCCCCACGCCGTCACAATAATGCCCTTATCCTTTGCGTACTGCCTTAGCTCCTTCTGCGCCTTGAACGGATGCAGCTCCACCTGATCGACGCTCGGCGCCACACCGTGCGCCTTAATCAGCTCGTCTATATGATGCGGCCTGAAATTACTGACGCCCACGCTGCGCACCTTCTGCTTCGCTTTGAGCTCCAGCATCGCCTCCCATGTGGCGAGCCTGTCATCTTTATTGAGCCCCGGCCAGTGTATCAGATAAAGGTCGATATAATCCATACCCAGCGCCTTGAGGCTTTGCTCGCAGGCGCGAATTGTGCTCTCATAGCCGTGGTCGGCGTTCCAGAGCTTGGTCGTCACGAAAACCTGCTCGCGCGGTATGCCGCTGTCACGAACCGCCTGCGTTTCATTCTTATAAAATGCCGCCGTGTCCACGAGCCGGTATCCGGCCTCGAGCGCCCAGCGGACACTGTTTTCCACTTCCGATCCTTCCTGAACCAAATACACGCCCAGCCCCACCCACGGCATTTGAACACCGTCGCAAAGCACAGCTTTATCCTGAAAACTTAAGCTCATCACAATTCCCTTTCCTGCCGCTCCACAGAATAACAAAACCCCGAACCATCTTTAATGACCGGGGCTTGCGCCTGGTGACCCACCGGAGATTCGAACTCCGGACACCTTGATTAAAAGTCAAGTGCTCTACCGCCTGAGCTAGTGGGTCATGTCTATGATGTTTTGGGCAGTGAGTCTTTAACTTGCCAATATTCTTAAATTGAACCTGCCGTCTCAAACCCTGCCGAACGATTATAGCATAAGCGTTTTTATTTTGTAAACCCTCAAATTCGATAATTTCTAATTTGCTTTGCACGGGCTTTTATGATGGTATACGTTGACAAATCAGCGTTCTGACGGTATATTCGTATCAACCGGCCGGTTGGCCAGCTTTCAATACAGACAGATGTTCGTCAATATTCAAGCCTCAATTCAAACATCATTGTTGTCGGCGGCGAATAACCCTGGTATATACATACATAAACAGAGGAAAGGGACTCATACCATGTATAAGCTTTATTGCAGAGTTTTTCAATTTGTAATGAGGTTAGCGACTCATTTTCTTCTCTGGCGCAAGCCGCAGCTGCTGCTCGGAGAACACAGCGTCCAAAAGCTGCCCGAACTGATAGATAAGAAAAATATAGACAGGGTGCTCGTCGTCACCGATCAGGTTCTCCCTTCGCTGGGCCTGATGGACGGGCTTATTTCTGAGCTCAACCGCCTCGGTATCGCCTATGAGGTATACGACAAAACGGTCCCGAACCCCACCATCGATAATATTGAGCAGGCTCTGGCACTGTACAGGCAAAACGGCTGTCAGGCCGTCATCGCCTTTGGCGGCGGGTCGCCGATCGACTGCGCCAAGGGCGTCTGTGCGCGCGTTGCCAAACCCAAAAAGACCATTACGCAATTGAGAGGTTTGCTCAAAATCCGGAAGAGAACGCCGCTGCTGTTCGCCGTGCCCACCACCTCGGGCACAGGCAGCGAGACCACGCTCGCCGCTGTGGTGACCGACAGCCGCACGCACGAAAAATACGCGCTCAACGACTTGTCATTGATCCCCCGCTATGCCGTGCTCGACCCCGCGCTGACGCTTGGCCTGCCGCCCCACATCACGTCCACGACCGGTATGGACGCGCTTACACACGCCGTGGAGGCGTTTATCGGGCGCAGCAATACGCGCGAAACTAAAGCGATGAGCAAAAAGGCCGTTGCGCTGATATTTGACAACATTGAAAAGGCGTACAACGACGGCGCAAGCCTTGAAGCGAGGGAAAACATGCAGCTCGCGTCGTATTACGCGGGCATCGCGTTCACACGCGCGTATGTGGGCACCGTTCACGCGATCGCGCATGCCTTGGGCGGGCTCTATTCCACACCGCACGGGCTGGCGAACGCGGTGATACTGCCGTATGTGCTGAAAGCATACGGCGCCTCGGCGTATAAAGCGCTGGCGGAGCTAGGAGACTGGGTCGGCCTGACGCTCGCGGATGACAGCGCGGCTCAAAAGGCTGAGAAGTTTATCGGCGCCGTGACCGCCATGAACCAAAGAATGAGCATTCCGGAGCATATCCCGGATATTAAGGAAAAGGATTTTGAGCTTATCGCGAAAAGAGCCTATCATGAAATCAATCCTTTGTATCCCGTTCCTAAGATATTCTCGAAGCAGGAGCTGATTGGTATCATCCAAGCCGTTAAAGGATAATGCGGCGGCTTGGTTGGCAGCATTTTTTAAGACGAAGCGATCACCGCAAGGTGTTTAATCAATTATACACATGTCCCCCATCTGGGGGATTTTTTATGAGCTGACCTTTCTTCTATCGATATTGCCGCAAGGCTAACCAGCGTCCGACAGCCACGAAGGTCGGGCTGACTGTATCCGCAGTATATCTCTTCAATACGATGATTGTACAGGCTTCTCCTTTAGGGAGAACGACATACTGAGCGTTTCATTTTTCAAACCAAAAACGCAGCCGGGGAGTTCTTCTGCCCGGCTGCGTCTTGTTTATCGGACTTTGGCTTTCGCTCAATACAACCCGACCTTGCTCTCCGTCAGGCTGATATAGATGTTCTTCATCTGCGTGTAATGCTCCAGTATCACCTTATGCGTTTCGCGGCCGATGCCGGACTTCTTATAGCCGCCGAACGGGGCGTGCGCGGGCAGGTTGTTGTAGTTGTTCACCCACATACGGCCTGTCTCCACGCCGCGCGCCACGCGGAACGCCCGGTTGATGTCCTTCGTCCACACCGCGCCGCCCAGGCCGTATTCGTTGTCGTTCGCCATGCGAATCACCTCGTCCTCATCCCTGAAAGGTATCACGCACACCACCGGCCCGAATATCTCCTCCTGCGCCACCCTCATGTCGTTGGTGACGTCGGCTAAAATGGTCGGCTTCACAAAGCAGCCTTTATCCAGCCCGCCTTCTGTGACGCGGTAACCGCCTGCCGCCACGCGCGCGCCCTCCTTTTTGCCGATATCCACATAGCCGAGTATCTTTTTCACTTGCGCCTCGTTGATTTGTGAGCCCATGATGGTGTCCTTCTCCCACGGCAGCCCCACCTTCACACTGTCGAACGCCGCCGCGGCATCCTCGAGGAACTGGTCATAGATGTCTTCATGCACGAAAGCGCGCGAGCCCGCGCAGCATACCTGCCCCTGATTGAACAGTATGCCGATCTGCAAGCCTTCAATGGCCTTCTCCCACGGCGCGTCGGGGAAGTAGATGTTGGCCGATTTGCCGCCAAGCTCCAGCGTCGCGGGTATGATCTTCTGCGCGGCAGCCTCCGCCACCGTATAGCCGATCTCGGTGGAGCCGGTGAACGCCAGCTTACGGAAACCCTCGTGGCGCAGCATGGCCTCGCCGCTCACCGAGCCGCGCCCGGTGAGCACGTTCACGACGCCGGGCGGCAGTATCTGCGCCAGCAGCTTTGCAAACTCAAGCGTGCTCAGCGACGTCACGGACGACGGCTTCAACACCACGCAGTTGCCAGCGGCCAGTGCCGGTGCCAGCTTCCACGCCGCCATCAGGAACGGGAAATTCCACGGCACAATCTGCCCCACCACGCCGATGGGTTCGCGCAGTATCAGGCTCAGCGTGCTGTCGTCGATCATCACCGCCTCGCCCTCCTCGGTGCGCACCGCGCCCGCGAAATAGCGGAAGTGATCGGACGCCAGCGGCACGTCGATGGCCGTTGTCTCACGGATGGGCTTGCCGTTGTCCAGCGTCTCCACCATGGCCAGCTTCTCCGCGTTCTCGTCGATCAGGTCGGCGATTTTCAGCAGCATCGTCATACGCTCCTGCGGGCTCACCTTCTTCCAGCTCTCGAAGGCTTTCCAGGCCGCTCTCACCGCAATGTCCACATCCTCCGCCGTCGCGTCCACGCAGGTGGCCAGCCGCTCGCCGTTCGCCGGATTGAAGCATTCGAAAGTCTTTCCCTTTTTGCCGTCCACCCATTCGTTGTCGATAAAAAGCCCGTATCTGTCGTCAATGACAGTATTCATAACCCTTCCCTCCCTTTACTTTGTTTTATTAGGTGCGTTTTGAGCGCACGAAAACAATTCCGCGTTTAACGCCGGTTCCGTCAGCAGATATCCGCAGTGTACGATGGTGCAGGCTAAAGATGCCGGTGTGCCGATACTTCTTTTATACTTCGTCAGTTAAAGTATATCCACCAAGCCCTAAGTTTTCTACCTTATTTTTTAGCGGCAATGCCATTTATTTAAGCAATGATGTCCTATTGGTTGTCCCGCCTGCATATATGTGATATGGTATGAGGAGGTGATGTTATGCTGCATAATTTCATTAGAGAGCTGGAGCTCTCCGACCGGCTTGAAACGCAATACCTGCGTGTGCTCTACTACGATCTCGCCGCGAACTTCTCCGATTCCTACCGCTCCTACGAATACGCCCGGCTTTGCACCATCATCGACGGCGAAAAGCATATCAGCGTCAACGACGCGCGGCGTTTCACTTACGGCGCGGGCCAATACCTGCTGCTGCCTCCGCAGTCGCACGTACAAATGAAGATGGACCGCCCCACACGCGCGCTGGTGTTCGAGCTCAGCGACGCGCTCGTGGAACAGGTGGCGCGGCATATCTGCGCCCGCGGCGATTACGACTACAGCCTGCTCGCGCAGAACCGCGTGCTGTGCGCGGCCAAAAGCGCGGGTTTTCAGGAATCCTACCAGAAGATACTGCGCCTGTTGTCTGAGGGCGGACGGGACAAGAAGTACATACTCGACCTGTTCGGGCAGGAGCTCGTTTACTACATGATGCAGACCAAGGGCGCATATGAGCTGCTCGAATGCATGCCGCAAAGCCCGGTCAACCGCGCAATACGCCTGATGAAAGAGGCGTACGCCTCGCCGGTCAGCATCCGGCAGGTGGCGGACGAACTGGGCATGTCGGAGGCGGGCTTCAGCCAGTATTTCAAGAAGGTAACGGGTATGTCGCCCAAGGTGTTCCTCACGGAGCTGCGCATGGAAAAGGCGCAGGAGCTCGTTGGTCGGCTCAGCGTGACGGACGCGGCGCTGGAGCTCGGCTACGACAACGTCTCCCACTTCATCGCGCTGTTCAAGGAGCGATACGGCATCACGCCGGGGCAGTATAAACGAAAGATCGAACAGGGCCTACGCTGACGCTTTTTCTAACAAAAAAGGTCCGGTGACCCCTGAGCCCTCCAGACTGTCGATACCCCCGTTTACAATCAGCGGAAACAGAATAGAAAAATTGTAAAAGCAGATGCCCGCCGGACACCGGCTAGCCATCTCAATCATCCTGTTTTATTGTGACAATACAAAATGTCTTTGATACAAAAAAGCAGTTCTGACGAAACCGCTGTCGAGATCAGCTCGAAAACAAAAAAAGCCCTCAAGGCTTTTCGAATGTTTGTTTTCTGTTTGAAACAGAAGAAGCTTGGCTGGGGTGGCAGGATTTGAACCTACGAATGCGGGAGTCAAAGTCCCGTGCCTTACCGCTTGGCTACACCCCATCGGCAAACGGAGTAATAAAATGGGGTGAGTAGTGGGATTCGAACCCACGGCCTCCAGGGCCACAACCTGGCGCTCTAACCAACTGAGCTATACCCACCATGAACCGCCTCAAAAAGCCGCCTTTCTGAGGCACCATATTTGGCGCGCCTGCGGGGACTCGAACCCTGGACACACGGCTTAGAAGGCCGTTGCTCTATCCTGCTGAGCTACAGGCGCACATAGTCAGCCGCTAAAAGCCGAGCTATATCGAGCAACCGACAGAACGGAATTTTATCATATGTAGACCACAATGTCAATACAATCGGCCACTCATTTATCGTTTATCACAGCGTCTTTTTTTGCGCCGCCGCCAATATACTTCGCCGTCTTGAGCGGGCGCTGCAGCACATGCTCCAAATAAGCGATCAGCGACGCGCTCAGGCGTTTTTGCGCATCATCGCTGATGCTAATGCTCCCAATATCCTTCGCAGCCGTACGCGCCAGCAAACGCAGCGCGTTTAAAAACGCTTCATCGATGGGCTCGCCTTTGATGCCGCGCGCGCAGGCGCCGCACAGCGCGCCGCCGTGCTCCGCTGAAAACTTGACGAGCGGCGGTTCGCCGCCGCAGACCGCACAGGCGGCAAGGCTCGGGTATACGCCTTCAATGTGCAGCAGCCGCTGCAAGAACCAGCAAAGCACCGTGCCAGCCGGCGCGGCCCCCGTATCGAGCGCATAAAGCGCGTTGACCGTCAGCGTGAACAAGCCCGACGGCACGTCGTCCTCCTGCGCCACCTTATCGACCGCGTCCGCGATAAAGCACGCGGCGGCGTAAGCGTCGTAGTCGTCCTGAAGCCCAAAGAACGTGCGGCGGATGGAGCAGCCCTTCACGCCGTAGCGCCCGTCCTTCTCGAAGAACGAGAAATCGCCGCAGCAAAAAAGCGACGCGGCGGAAAACAGCTTGGACGCGGGCTTTTTGCATCCGCGTATCCGCGCGGACATGCGCCCGTAGTCCTGAGTCAGCAGCGTCACCATTTTATCGTTGTCGTTATAATCCACCGTCCGTATCACGACGGCTGTCGTATCGCGTCCCGCGCCCATGTCTACGCGCCGCCGGGTCCGCGCGTCACGCGTGTGATGCCGCCGAGCGAGATATTGCATCCGGTTTTCATATTATACTTTTCTTTCTTCTGGCTCATAAATATAACTCATAATCATTTTATAAATAATTCCGCAGTCAGCTAAGCTGACTGAGGATTGATCAAAGAGCGATCAGCTTTGTGAGGCAGCGGCATGCCGCAATCCTCCGTCACGCTGCGCGTGCCACCTCCTTTATTAAAGGAGGCCAACTTGATAAACCCCCAACCTGTCATGCTGAACGAAATGCAAGTGAAGTGAAGCATCCCATGGTAAAACGCTTTAAACATGGGATTCCAGTCCACTGCGTAGTCAATCGCTTATGCTCAATAAGAATGACTATTGGCACTTTGACGGAAGGAGTCAACAAGATACTTCCGTGCTGTTTGCAGATACATTTCTCCCTCAGGCTTTCGCCAGATTCATCCGACATTTGACGGAAGGAGCACCGTGCGGCTTTACGTTATTCGCAATGCCTATTCATAGCCGAGCTCGCGCATCACGCGCGTGCTGTCGCGCCAGCCCTCCTCCACCTTCACCCAAAGCTCCAGGAACACCTTCGTGCCGAACAGCATCTCGAGGTCTTTTCGCGCCTCGGTGCCGATGGTTTTAAGCATCTTGCCGCCGCGGCCGATAATAATGCCCTTGTGCGTCTCGCGCTCGCAGATGATCGTCGCGGAGACGTCTACGATGTCCTTGTCCTCGCGGTGCTTCACGCTGTTCACAAACACACCGATGCCGTGCGGCACCTCTTCCTGCAGCAGCCGCAGCGCCTTCTCACGTATCATCTCCGCCGCGATGATGCGCTCGGGCTGGTCCGTATACTCGTCGTCCGGGTAATATTTCGGGCCCGGCACAAGGAACTGTTTGAGGCTCGCCAGCAGCTCGTCCACGCCGTCTCCGTTCTTCGCCGATATGAGATGCGGCTCAGTTTCCAGCCCAGCGTCTAAAAGCTTATGCGCCTCTTCAAGGCTTTTCTGTTTGCCCGCCGCGTCCGTTTTGTTCACAGCGGCTATTACGGGCAGTCCGCCTTTTAGCAGCCTGCCGAGCAGTTCTAAGTCTTCACTTTCGACGCCTCTCTGTGCGTCGCACATAAACAGTATCGCCTCCACATCTCGCGCGGAATCGAACGCTGTTTTGACCATGAATTCTCCGAGCCTGTTGCGCGGCGAGTGCACGCCCGGCGTGTCGAGAAACACCATTTGATAATCCTGCCCCGTCACCACGCCCGAAATGCGGCTGCGCGTTGTCTGAGGCTTTTTAGAAACGATCGCGACCTTGGCGCCCACGATGCGGTTCATGATTGTCGATTTGCCCACATTGGGCCGCCCGACAATGGCGATAAATGCCGATTTATGTTCCACTTATTTTGACTCCATCTCTTTGCCGGAAAAAGCGTGCGGCAGCAGCTGCTCCAGCGTTGTCGTTTCATATTCAAGATTGTTGTTTGAGGCCAGCACCTTCAGGTCCGGCGAAAACTCATACAGCGCCTGCCGGCACACGCCGCAGGGGTATGTCGGGCCGTTTGAGTCGGATGTCACCGCGATCGCGGCGAACTCACGCTCGCCTTCTGTCACCGCCTTGAAAAGCGCCGTGCGCTCCGCGCAGCACGTCACGCTGTACGCCGCATTTTCCACGTTGGCGCCCATATAGACTCTCCCGCTCTTGCCGATCAGCGCTGCGCCCACACGGAAACGCGAATACGGGGCGTATGCGCCCTCCTTGGCGGCTTTGGCTGCCGCAAGCAGCTCGGCATCCGTCATAATCTCTCCATCCCCGCAGCGGCCAGTATATCGCGCTGGCGGCTGCGCATGATCTCCTCATCCTGCGGCTCAATATGATCGTAGCCGAAAAGGTGCAGCATCGCGTGTACCGTTAAAAACGCGATCTCACGATCGACGGAGTGGCCGTACTCTTCGGCCTGCCGGACCGCGCACGGCACCGATATCGCGATGTCACCGAGAAACCCCGGCTCGTCGGACGGGAACGAGAGCACATCCGTCGGCTTATCCACCTGACGGAATTCCCTGTTGAGCTGATGAATGTTTTCATCGTCCGTCATCAGCAGCGATACGCTGCCCGACTTCTTTTCATATTTTGCCGCCATGCGCGCCGCTTTAAGCGCCGCGCGCTTTATTTTGGCGTCGCTTTGGGCGCCCTGCCAGATGATGTCCACCTTCAGCATCGTTTACTCCTGATCCGGATATTTGACGCGCTCGTGCAGCGCGCCGTCGTACATATGCAAAAACGCCTTCGAAATCGAATTGAGGTCACGGCGGTTCAGCGGGCAGTCGTCGAGCTGGCCGTCGTTGTATTTCGCGCGTACCAGCTTGTCGACCATGTCCTTTACCTGTTCCCTGTCCGGGTCGTCCATGCTGCGTACGGCGGCTTCCACGATATCCGCCAGCATCACGATCGCGCCCTCCTTGGTGGACGGCTTGCTGCCCGGATATTTGAACACCGCTTCGTCGACCGCAAGCCCCGCCTGCTCCGCCTTGTGGCTGAAAAACGGCACGATGCTGTCGCCGTGGTGCTGCGCGATGATCTTCTGCACGTCGCGCGGCAGCTTATACCGGTGCGCAAGCTCGAGACCGTATGGCACATGGTTCACAATGATCTTCGCGCTTTCACGCGGGTCCATACTGTCGTGCGGATTTTCGCCCTTTTGATTCTCCTTGAAATAACGCGGGTTCTTAAGCTTGCCCACATCGTGGAAATAGGCGCCCACGCGGCACAGCAGCGCGTTCGCGCCCACCGCGTCCGCCCCTGCCTCCGCGAGGTTCGCCGTCAAAATGCTGTGATGATAGGTGCCCGGCGCTTCAATCGTGAGCCGTTTTAGCAGCGGATGGTTCGGGTTGGAGAGCTCTAAAAGCTTGGCCGGAGTGGACACGCGGAAAGCCGCTTCCCATATCGGCAGCGTCCCCACGCCGAGCACGCCCGCGAGCAGCCCGCTACCCACCGCAAAAGCACAGTCGATAAACAGCTTGTCCCAAACGATGTTCACGGAGCTGATGATGCTGAGCAGCGCTGTGATCAGCATGCTCGCAATGCCGCCCGCCAGCCCCGCGTAAATCAGCGACGAACGGTGCCCCGGCCGATGCAGCATAAATATGCTCACCGAACCGCCCACGATCGTCATCATCATGCTGCCGAGCATCGTGGCGCTCATCACTCCCGACTGCCACGAGGTGATCATACTCAAAACAAACGCGAAAAAAACGTTGAGCGCGAGCGCGCTTCTCTGGGAGACGAGCACGCACGCCAGCATCGTGCCGAAGAACGCGGGGATAATGCGCGGATCGAGCCTTGATAACGCCACGCTCAGCAGCGCCACCACCAAAATGACGGTGGCCAGCACAAAGAGCTTTCTCGTGTCGGTGAGCAGTTCTGTCTCAAACTGATAAAGGTACGTGGCGTAAACGGCAAACACGAGCACGAGCATCAGCAGCAGCCCCGCATACAGCGCAAAATTGATCTCCTCGCCGCCGACGAGCCCGAGCTCCTGCAGCACCGCTAGCTGCTCCTTTGTCACAACTTCGCCTGTATTCACGATGGTTTGATTCTGCTTGTAGATAACCGGCGGCACCTTGGAGGCCGCCTCAGCGCGTGCCTGCTCGGTCGCCGCGTCGTCCACGAGCATATTGGCTTTATAGTTATTATCAACCGGGAAATAAGCGACATATCCGCTCATATCGGGATACAGCGCTTTGACCGCATCTTCCACGTCCATTTTTTCGCTGCGCAGATTTTCTTTACGGACGCCGTTCTCGAGCGATGCCGCCACGATGCCGCCCACATCGTCCGCCATTTTTTTAAGCGCCTCAGCATCCATTTTGGCCAGCGCAATAATCGCATCGTCGGGCATTGCCGGATCGGAGAGTATGTTCCTCACGTCCTCCTTGTGCTGCGCCGTCAGAAACGACGGCCAGTCCACATCGGCGGGGCTGAAAAGCCCGAGGAAATAATCACGCGAATAGCTGTAGCCCGATTCCTTCACCTGCGCTGTGATATACGCGTCGCGCATCGCTTCCATCGCCGTCTTCGCGAGCGCGAAATAGTCGCTGACGCTTTGCTGAACCTGCGACGTCACGGCGGTATCCAGCGCGTACATGAGCGGCACTTCCGAACGCGCCTTGACGATCGCGGCGTCGGTCGAAATCTGGTCCGTCACTTCGCGGCTCGCCGTGATCGTGGCGGGCGCCACATCTCCGGCCACAATGTCATACTGAACGGGTGTCATGGAGAGCGCAATCAGCACGAACACGATAACCAGCGTCACGAGCCCGATCAATACGGACGCGAGAAGCTGCCTTTTGGGCACCAGCCTTCTTTTCAGCGGATTGGCTCCCATTCGTTTACCTCCGTACGTTTTTTTCATACCTCTCATAGGCCCTGATAATATTCTGCACGAGCACGTGGCGCACCACATCTTTATGCGTCAGATACTGCACGCTGATGTTTTCGATGCCTTCGAGTATGCTCACGCATTGCTTGAGCCCGCTTTTTTTCTCCTTGGGCAGATCGATCTGCGTGATATCGCCCGTGACCACCATGCGCGCGTTTTCCCCTAGGCGCGTTAAGAACATCTTCATCTGCTCCTCGGTGCAGTTCTGCGCTTCGTCGAGCACGATAAACGCGTCGGACAGCGTCCGGCCGCGCATATAGGCGAGCGGCGCCACCTCGATCATGCCGCGCTCCGAGAGCTTCGCATAGGTCTCGCCCCCGAGCAGCTCATACAGCGCGTCATAAAGCGGCCGCAGATATGGGTCCACCTTGGTTTGCAGATCGCCGGGTAAGAACCCGAGGCTCTCGCCCGCTTCCACGGCGGGACGCGTTAAAATGATGCGCTCCACCTCTTTGTTTTTGAGCGCCACGACAGCCATCGCCATCGCAAGGTACGTCTTGCCGGTGCCCGCCGGGCCGATCGCAAACACCACCGTGTTCTCCCTCATCGCCTTCACATAGCGCTTCTGGCCGATCGTGCGGCTCTTCACCTGCCGCCCCTTGCTTGTGATCGCGATCACATCCGTCATGATCTCCTCGATCGCGTCGGCGTTGCCTTCCCGCGCGAGTTCCACGGCATACCGGATGCGCGAGAGATCGATTTTCTCCTGCTTTTTGATCATGTTTAAGAGCTTGTCCACCACGGTCTTGGCAAGCTCCGCGTCCTCGCTGCGCCCGTATATCGCCACATGTGTGTTCCTTGCGATGATGTTGGCGCCCGTCTCCTTTTCAATGGCCTTTAAGTTTTCATCAAATGCGCCGAAAAGCGCGATCAATTGCTCGATATTGTCAACCTCGATGCCGAGTTCTACATTGCATGTGTCCAAGTTATTCCTCCAGATAGACCACTTTTCCTATATCCTCATGTGTCTGAACGTAGACCGTCGCCGTCAGTACGCCGTCCTTTTCTTCAAACACCGTTTCATGCCCCACAACCTCCGCGTCCTGCGGAATCATCCCCTGTGCATTAAAAAACGCCTGCTCCTCGAGCGTTACCTTGAGCGTCGGCATGGATACCGGTTCCTTCCTGATAACGACCTCGCTGTGCTCGAGCGTAATCACCTTGACGGGCAAGAACAGCCCCACCACATTGTACGAACCGGTTTCGCGCGTATCGAATTCGCCAAACGAGCACGGCGCATCCACCGCCGATGTATCCTGACCGACAGAAATCACACGCTGCGTCTGCGTGCGTCCCGTGGGAATCCTTTGCTCCCTGACGGTCGGCGCGCTCGCCCTGGCCTGATACCATACGCTGCCAATCACGTCTCCGCGGGCCGCCACAAGCAGCCTCGTGAGCCCTTCGTCCCAAATGAGGCCCGAAATCAGCGTATCCCCCTGGCGCACCGTCTGCCCCTTGGCCACCGCCGCCCGGCCGTTCAATGCCGTGACGCTTTCAATGAGAGCGTCCTTCGACGCCACGATGCTGCACGGGCGCGAATCGTCCACCAATTCGGGCGCGGGGATGGCAGGCACCACCTCGATCTCGGCGACCACGCCCTTGAACTTGATGTTCACCCACGCGAACTCGTCGTGATCCACCATGAGCCGCGTTTCGATCTGCTTTAGATCGACGCCGCCCTTGTATGTCCCGACGGAAACTCCAAGCGTTTGCAGCTCTTTCGCGAGCTTGAGCGCTTCACGTTTTTCTATACCCGTTATGCGCACATCCCATACAAAAAGCGATGCAATGAGCACCGCGATGCCCAATACGGCCAGACCGATGAGCAGCGCCTTGCGGGCCGACAGCCGTTTGTAGCCAAAAGGCGCGCCGGCCTTTTTCTCTACCGTGATGCTGTATTTTTCCGGCACAACCTTTTTGAGCTTGCGGTATCCGTGCGCGCTGAGCGAGGCACGCAGCACCGTATACGATACGCGCCGGACGTCATAGATCGTGACGCCGGCCTGTGCCGCAATGTTCAAAAATTTTTCAAGCGAAAGGCCGTCCACGCGTATCATAACATATCCGGCAATTAATTTCCATATTCTCAAGGCGCGCTGCCCACCTCTTATCTTAAATTTTCGTACTGCACCGACCGGATATCGCCGCTGATGGCCACGTTGTCGCGGCCGAACCGCTCCAGGTGCAGATCACTGCCGGTGATAACGATCATAAATGCGCCGCCGTTGATGGAAGCGCGTTTTTGCGTGTATTCCGCGATGCCCCTGTGGTTTTCGATATACACATTGGTGTTGTCGATCACCGTCAGGCGCACGCATCCCACCGCCTCGGGCGCGAGCTCGAACTTTTGCACTATGCTTTTTTTAATTTCGCTCAATCGGCTCAATGCGTTATTCTCCGGCAATATATTGGGTTTCTCCGCTTTAAAACCCCGATTATTAATATGCTGTCGGCAATAAAAAAAGAAGACCCCTGAAAAGGCCTTCTTTTACCAGACAAGTTTATCTTGCCGGTTCCTTTGCGTCTTGCTAATCCCCAATCTTCCTGTCCACCACGATGCGCCCCGGCGTATGGCCGACCACCTTAACCTCGCTGCCCTTCACAATATACGCGCCGTTTGAAACGACCTCCAGCCTTGCGCCGTCGATGCGCGCAAAGCCCGCAGGCCGCAGGTCCGTTTCCGCCACGCCCGACCGCCCCACGAGGCTCTCGCCCGCTTCATGGCTTGTAAAGCCCTCCTCAGGAACCATATTGGGGAAAAGCACCACCTTGCGCAGCAGCCCGAGCCGTTTGAATATCTGATAGAGTATCGCCAGTAGCACGGCGCTGCCCGCGACGCCCGAGGCGAATATGATGATGAAAGAACCGAGATCCTTCGCGGCAAACAACAGCCCCGCCCCGATGCCGATGATCCCTAGGATTCCGAACACGCCGAAGCCCGGCACCACGATTTCGATGCCGACCATGATCAGCCCGAACAAAAACAGCCCTGCCGACCACCATTCGGCGTATCCCGCAAGAAAACCGCCGCCGAAATACAGGCCGAAAAAGAGTATCGACAGTATGCCGAACAGCCCAAAGCCCGGCGTGAATATCTCGATACCCATACAGACGATCGCCGCGATAAACAGTATGCTTGCCACCGTCGTCGAGGTGAGAAACTGCGCGGCCTTTGCGGCAAAGCTCATCGGCTGCTCGCTGACCGCGGCGCCGGAATAGCCGAGCTGCTCTAGCGTCTCGCCGATGCTTGACGCCGTTCCCTGCGAGAGCGCGAGGCTTTCGGCCTCCTTCGCGCCGAGCGTGAGCAGCTCATCTTGCTTCGTCACGCCGTCGATCGCGATGCGTTTGTCGGCCATCGCCGCCACGAGAGCGGTGTCGCGCCCGCGCGCCTCGGCGGCGGATTTTAATATGCCGACCCATGTGGACAGCGTCTTTTCATCGTTCGGTATCGTTTCGGCCGCGCCGATCACGGCGGAGGGTGCCATGATGATGCGCTCGCACGACACGGCAATCAGCACACCCGCCGAAAGCGCGTTGCCGCGTATAAAGCAGTCCACAGGCACCGTCGCTTCCAGCAGCGTTTTCTTGATCGCGTCCGCCTCAACGATCTGCCCGCCGTAGGTGTCGATACTGAGCACCACGGCACTCCCCGATCTTTCGGCATTGTCGATCACATCGGCGATATACGTGCTCATCGCCGCGTTGACCTCGCCGCTGACCTCGGCCACAACCACTGTACCGCCCGCCGCGCTTGCCGTCCCGCCCGAAAACACGCCAAGCCCGATCAGCACCGCCGCGATAAATGCGAGAATTCTTTTCATAAACGCTCCTTTCCGCCGCCCCATTAAGCTGCGCTTAACGGGTCCCCCGATATTCATCCTGTTAAACTGCGTCTTTGAATAACCGCCGGTATACAATAAAACCCGGGAACGATAATGACCCCGGGTTTTTGTCTGCGAATATGTAGGTGCTCAGTGCTTTCTCTTCCGAGCCGCCTCTGCCTTTTTCTTTCTCTTGACACTTGGCTTTTCGTAATGCTCACGCTTTCTGAGCTCAGCCAGCGTGCCTTCCCGAGCGGTCAAGCGCTTGAACCGTTTCAGAGCGTTCTCCAAAGATTCATTTTCACCAACGCGTATTTCTGCCACCTAATAACCCTCCCTCCCATACCCCGCGGAACCGTCATGCGGCACCGACAATGGGAGTTTTTTAACTTAGACTATTATAGTCAACGGATTTCAAAAAGTCAACAGCGGATTGCGGACGGTTCTTAGTTCATCCCTTTCGTCCTTTTCCGTTTTTATGTTAGCCTCTCCGTCGGCAGTGAAAACAACAGCGGTTTTAGCACACGAATCGTTAACACAAAGTCTCGGCACTTAAGCATTTTGAATATGAACCCACAAAAAAGAGGAACCGCAAACGATGCGACTCCTCCTATCACCAAAAAAGCTAAGAGCACTGAGAAGGTGCTGTTAGAAACCAGAATGTTTCTCTTAGCTATATTTAGTATAGACATTATTTCTGAAAATGTCAACTCCTATACGCAGTAACCGTTTGCGGGGCAGTATATTCCATTAATGCTGAAGTCGGCGATTCTCTTGTCGATAGAGCTTGCCTTAATAATGGTGTAATATTCGGTTATCTTTTCCAGATACAAGTCACCAGTTTGCGCAGACGTTTGATTCAAACCGTGTCTATAATAGTTTCTAATTAGGGGCTACTGAATAACACAAGAGCCCAGCAAACAAGGCAAGAAGAGGCTATATATGGTATAATAAGTACAGGGAAAACAGCAGAATAAGCACAAAAACCTTGCACTTGGAGCCGTCATGTATAAGAAAAAATCGCCGCAGATGAGCATGTTTAAAGCGCCTGAGAACTTCATGATGTTGTCATGACTTGATCCAAATAATCGCTGGATCAAAATGTCGGAACTGATACCATGGGATTTGGTTGAAGAGAAATACGCAAAGAATTTTAAGGAGACACCGTTTAGCCGTCCGGCGAAACCGGCGCGTATGGCGATCGGGACACAGATCATTAAAGAAAAGTACGTTCTGTCAGACGATGAAACCGTCGAAATGATAGCCGAAAATCCGTACCTACAGTATTTCATCGGACTTGATTCGTTCTCAAACAAAGCACCAATGGAAGCGAGCGTTCTAACGCTATTTCGCAAACGAATAACGCCAGAGATGCTCTCAGAGATCAATGACTATATCATCGGTCGTAAAAAGAAAGATGATGATGACAATGATCCTTCGGGTGATACGACCAATAGCGGGGAAAATGCAGATTCGCAGGAAAAAACAAACGAAGGGACACTGATACTGGACGCGACATGCGTGCCGTCAGATATTCGGTTTCCAACGGATATATCGCTGCTTAACGAAGGCCGTGTGTGTCTGGAGGGGATTATTGACGAGCTGCATGAATCGGGGCTGACGAACGGGGTTAAGCCAAGGACATATCGGCAGATCGCCCGTCGGGACTACCTTCGCTTTGTCAGGAATCGCAAGCCTAAAATGAAATTGATCCGATCAACCATCAGAAAGCAGCTTTGTTATATGCGCCGCGATCTCGCAGCGATTGAAGCCTGTGATATAGCAGAATTATCGTCTAACTCACAGCAGCAGTTGGCGGTCGTGCGTAAACTGTATGAACAGCAGAAGCAAATGTATGAAACCAAAACGCATCAAGTGCCAGACCGGATTGTGAGCATTCATCAGCCTTGGGTCAGGCCTATTGTCCGCGGCAAAGCAACGGCAGATGTTGAGTTCGGAGCCAAGGTAGCCATCAGTGTGATTGGGGGCTATGCCCGAATAGAAAATCTATGCTGGGATGCGTACAACGAGAGTACAACGCTTCAGGAGACGGTTGATAGATACAAAGAGCAGACGGGGTTTTATCCCCAGCGAATACTCGCTGACAAGATATACAGAACCAGAGACAACTTGCAATACTGCGACAAGCACCATATTCATATGAGCGGCCCCAAACTGGGACGCCCGCCGAAGGATAAGGCGCTTTACGCCCGACAATGCCGTGATGAACGCAGAGAGGCCGGGGAGCGAAACGAAGTTGAAGGCAAGTTTGGAACCGGCAAGCGTTGTTACGGGCTTAGCCGTCTTACTGCACGATTAAAAGACACCAGTGAGACGCAGATTCATATGATCGTGCTTACAATGAACTTGTGGAAGAAGCTGAAGATTTCTTTTGCGCCATTTCTTAATTGGCTATTTCTTCAGAGATTTTGGAACACGTGCTCTTGGGTGCTCGACACTACCCGGATTTTGGCGTAGATCAGTAGACCCTAATTATGCCCGCAGAAATATCCGCCAACTGCAAACCCGCAGTTGTTTCAGAATCTGCAAACAACGGAACCGGAAGAATCCTGTCCAACATGTTGCCACCGTTTGACCTGTAAATATAGTTGTTGAAAGCAAAGGCTAGGTTTCTGTCAATTTTACGAGCATTATTATCAATTATAACGACCACATCATTAATTCTCCATTCCTGCGCAATGGCCTGAATACGCCATAAACAATCTATGTAATGCCGAGGAAGACGATTATCGCGACTCATTTGATTATTGCCTGAATTTTTAAAAACAACCGCCGCATGCTTACAATCATAGTGTCCTATGCATTGCTCCACTACCGATTGTAAAAATCTATGCTTGTCCAAATTCGGGTGATTGAGTGTACTTTTATTAACAAGATCCGTTGATTTGATTTCAATTAGCTCGTTATTTAGAATGTCTCTCTTGAGTCTATGAAATGATGCTGTAATATCGTAAATAGCTCTTTTCCTGATACAGACCACATGAGCCGCTATCCAAAACGATTTCTCTGGCAGCCCATACGGATCGCCGGAAACGTCGATAAATGCCAGCAACACCCTCACCCCTTTACACATATAATTTCAGAAAAATTATCCCAAACAACAACGACGAGGATTCTTCCCTCCATGTAAAAAGTATTTAATGTTAATATTAAATCTTTTCACGTAGCTTTCGCAGCACCTTCTCAAAGTAATCGGGCAGCGACGCTTCAAACGTCAGCTCTTCACCCGTGGACGGATGGCGCAGTATGAGCTTTCTCGCGTGCAGCAGCTGCCCAGACTGATGCAGCTTCACCGCTTTCGGGCCGTAAACCTGATCGCCCGCCACGGGGCGCTGTATGCTGGCGAGGTGCACGCGGATCTGGTGCGTGCGTCCCGTCTCGAGCTCCGCCTCCACAAAAGTAAAAGCGCCGAAGCGCTCCAGCACGCGGATATGCGTCACCGCATGCCGTCCGCCCGCCACCACCGCCATCTTCTTGCGGTCGGTGCGGCTGCGGCCTATGCTTTTGTCGATGTCGAGCGTATCTTCCGTGATGTTCCCGTGCACAATGGCGGCATAAATGCGCCGTGCGCTCTTCTCTTCGATCTGTTTCGCGAGCGCATTGTGCGCCGCGTCGTTCTTCGCGACCACAAGCAGCCCCGAGGTGTCCTTATCGAGCCGGTGCACGATGCCGGGGCGCAGCTCTCCGTTAATGCCCGACAGGTCTTTGACATTAAAAAGCAGCGCGCTCACGAGCGTGCCCGATTCGTTGCCGGGCGCGGGATGCACCACCATACCCTGCGGCTTGTTGATCACGGCCATCCATTCATCCTCATAGACGATATCGAGAGGGATGTCCTCCGCGATCACTTCGGATTCCTTGGGCGGCGGCGTTGATAGCTCGATCACGTCGCCTTTTTTGATTTTATCACCCGGTTTGGCCGGGACGCCGTTGAGCCGGACGTTGCCCGCGTCAATCGCGTTTTTGATATAGGAGCGCGTCAGCGGCAGCTGCTCGGAAACGTATTTATCCAGCCGTCCTGCATTTTCTTCGGCCACCAGACGCGTCTCGTTGTCCATGCCTATTCGTCCGCCCCGCCGTCCGTTTTCGGCTGCCCGTCATCACCGCCGTCCGATGATTCATCAGCTTCCTTGCCCGTTTTTTTGTCCTTGTGAACGAACAGCAGGTAAATGCAAAGCAGTATCGCGCCAATCACGAGAGCCGCATCAGCGATGTTAAATACGTAATTCCAGAAACTGAAAAGCCGGATATCGACGAAGTCGCGCACATAGCCAAAGGCCACCCTGTCGATCAGGTTCCCGAGAGCCCCCGCGAACACCACCGCGATCACAATCCTGAAAAAGCGGGACTGCTTGTGGCGGAAACGGATCATAAAATAACCCGCTGCAATCAGCACGATCACCGTCATCACGATGAAAAACACCTGCGCGCCCTGCAGCATGCCAAACGACGCGCCTTCATTTCCCACCTTCGAGAAATTGAGCACGCCGGGTATCACAGGCACTGTGCCATTGGTTGGCAGCGGCGTCCATATCAGAAACTTTGTCAGCTGATCGGCCGCCACCAATAAAACAATAATGATTATCTGAAGCATTTAACCCCCCTAAAGCTGGTTTTCCTTGCCCTCGGCAAGCCGTTTGATATTCGCGCGGTGCGAGTAAAACACGAGTATGAAAAGCAGCACGCTCGTCACATTGTTCCAGATGTCGCCGAAGAAAAACACAAACGAGCAGGCCGTCATCAGCGCCGTACCCACCAGCGAACCGATGGACATCGTCCGTGTGAGCGCGATCAGTATGATGCATCCGCCGAGTACAACAGCCGCGTGGACCGGCATCATCATCAGCAGCACGCCAAGGCTCGTCGCGACGCCTTTGCCGCCGCGGAATTTCAAAAACACAGGCCAGATATGGCCGATGACCGCCGCAAGCCCGCCGATGCAGACGCCGGCGGACAGCTGCGCCACGCCGAGTATACCGCCGCCGTCGGGCACAAGCAGGTAGCCGATCCACGCCGCCACCACGCCTTTGGCCACATCGCCCACGAACGTGAATATACCGATCGCCCAGCCATAATTGCGGATCGCGTTCGCGGTTCCCGCGTTGCCGCTGCCCTCTTCACGGATATCCTTGCCCTTAAAAAGCTTGCCCGATAAATACCCAAAAGAAATGCAGCCAATCACATAACCGATTAATGCGGCTAATACGTACCAAATGACCATACAGAGACTCCCTCACCTAGTCGTTTTTATTCCGCGCCGCCAGCTTGATCGGCGTGCCCGAAAAATCAAAAGTCTTACGGATATAATTTTCGAGGTAGCGCATGTAGGAAAAATGCATGAGCCGCCCATCGTTGACAAATATCACGAAGTACGGCGGTACGGTCGCCACCTGCGTTGCATAATATATTTTCAGCCTGCGTCCCTTGTCGGACGGCGGCTCGACCATTGTCACCGCCTCGCTGATACACTCGTTTAAAAGGCCGGTGGAGATGCGTCTCAGGCTGTTTTCCTTCGCCTTCAGAATCGCTTCAAAAAGACGGTTCAGGCGCTGCCCTGTGAGCGCCGAGATATACACCTTCTCCGCGTAGCTCATGAAGGCAAGCGCCGTCTCGATCTCCTTGTTGTACTTGTTGATCGTGTGCGTATCCTTATCAACCGCGTCCCACTTATTCACGGCGATCACGCAGGGCTTGCCTTCGTCGTGCACGAATCCCGCGATCTTCACATCCTGCTCGGCAATCCCCTCCGTCGCGTCGATCATGATCACGACCGCGTCGGCGCGCCGCACCGCGGCAAACGCGCGAATCACGCTGTAGCGCTCGATCGATTTGTCCTCTATGCGCGCCTTTTTGCGTATGCCCGCCGTATCGATAAGCACGAAATCGATGCCTTCCCGTTTAAACGGCACATCGATCGCGTCGCGCGTGGTGCCCGCGATATCCGATACGATGGTGCGCGATTCGCCGATGATCGCGTTGACCAACGACGACTTGCCCGCGTTGGGCCGTCCCACGATCGCGATGTGGACAGTTTCGGCCTCTTCCTCGGGCTCCAATTCGCCGAAGTCCGCGATCACCGCGTCCAGCAGGTCTCCAAGCCCGAGGCCCTGCGACGATGATATCGAGAAAAGCTGATCGGTCCCGAGAGAGTAAAAATCAAAGACGTTCTGCTCGTCCTGCTTGTTGTCCGCCTTATTGACCACGGTGATCACCGGCTTGTTCGCGCGGCGCAGCATGTCCGCAATTTCGTGGTCGGCGGGCAGCACGCCCTGCTTGGCATCCACAAAGAACAGTATCACATCGGCGATATCCACAGCGAGCTCGGCCTGAAGCCGCATCTGCTTCAATATCACATCTTCCGCGTCCGGGTCGATACCGCCCGTATCGATCAATGTAAACTCACGCCCGAGCCACTCCGCGTCCGCGTAGATACGGTCCCGCGTAACGCCCGGCGTATCCTCCACAATGGATATGCGCCGTCCGGCTATTCTATTAAAAAAAGTGGATTTACCCACATTGGGCCGTCCCACGATGGCCACAAACGGCTTTGCCATTCTTCGTCCTCTTTCCTATATTCCGCAGATTTCCGAAACGAGCTGATAGCCGTCGGCAACCGGCTCCACGGGCACGCCGAGCGTATCCGACAGCTCGCCGAGCGTCATGTCGTCGAGAAATACGTTGTCGTCTCGCAGCGACGCTGCGGGTATCAGCAGCTTGCTCCCTAAGTCTTTGCCCTGCAAAGCGCTTAAAAAATCGCGTCCGGCCAGCAGCCCGGCCACTGTCACGGCGCCACCGAACGTGAGGTTTTTCGCGGCATAAACGCGCACACGCGCCCCCGAGCGCGCGGCCGCCTTATTCGCGATGCCTTCGATGAAAGGAAATGCGTCTTCTCCTGTTACAAGGCTTAAATCGGCGCCCCTGCCTTCGCAGCTTAGCAGCGCCTCCTCCGCTTCGGCGAGCAGCGTGGCCACAAGGCCCACGCCGTTTTCAATCTGATCAAACGCCTCATAATCCTCTGCGGGGGGCAACGGCAGCCCCGCGCGGATATAAAACTCGTCCGACGCGAACACGAACCGCGACCCGATACTATTTAAACATTCTTTCTGCCATTTTTCAACCGTTTTAATGGTCTCCCGCGCCATGCTTTGAGAGACGGGCTCAAGGGGCGTCAACCCCCCCCGATGTCCCGTCAGGCCCACAGGCACCACAGCCAGCGATGCCGCAGCCGGATACATCCGCTGCAAAAAACGTACCGTTTCTTCGAGCCTTTGCCCGTCGTTAAGACCCGGGCATATCACCGCCTGCGCGTGAAAACGGATGCCGTGCGACGCCAGTTTTTTGAGCAGCGGGCGTATCGGCACGGCCTTTTCATTGCCGAGCATCGCCCGGCGCTGCGCTTCGTCCACGGTGTGAACGGAAATATAAAGCGGAGACGCTTTGCGTTTGACAATGCGTTTGATTTCGTCGTCCGGGATCGTTGAGAGTGTCACATAATTGCCCATCACAAGCGAATAGCGCCAGTCTTCATCCTTCACATACAAAGCCCTGCGCATGCCCTTTGGAAGCTGATGAACAAAACAAAATACGCAATTGTTGCCGCAAACGCGCTTTTTGCCAAGCAGCGGTTCTGTAAACGACAGCCCGAGGTCTTCCTCGCCATCGTTTATTAACACCATCGTCTTGACGGCGCCGCCGCGTTCCACGTTTATTTTGAGCCGTCGCTGCGCACAAAAATAGATATAGTCGATATAATCAAGAAGCGGCTCGCCGTTGACCGATGCGATCCTGTCGCCCGGCAGTATGCCGCCTTGCTGCGCGGCGCTGCCTTTCCTGACGCTTTCTACCTCAAACAAAGCCGATTTTTTCCTTTCAACTCCGGTTCGGGCTATTATATATCATTTTGATGCGGTACGCCAGTCCTTGATAAAGTCTATAAACTTAAGACAGCTGATGCTTTGTCTGTATGGCGTGTGATTTATGCCAGGGGCGGGATAAAAGATATGACACGGCAAAACACACAACAAAACAGATCGATGCGATATCGAGCACATCAAAAGCCGTAACAACCCGGATCGCCTCCGTCAGCAGCGACATGATGTCCGCCGCGATGCTGTATATCCCGATCAGCACTGGCGCATACAGCGGCGCTCTGCTTTTCAGCAGCAGCAGCGAAACAAGCGATACCGAGAAAATGAGCAGCGCGCTTATGAATGAAATGGTATACGATATGGATACAAACGATGCCGTGACGGAAATGAGCACGGTCACCATGGCTGCAAGGTAAAATCGAAACGTGAAATCCCTTTGTATGATCAGATAAACGGCAGGTGCAGCGCACATGAACAAGCCGGACAGGCTTATACCGATATACTTGAAAAACATGATCGGCGGTATCAGCGACAGCAACGCGCAAATAACGAAATAAAGCACAAAACACGCCCCATTGATACCCGCGGCGTGTGTGCTTTTTCGGAGGCTGCCGGTCAGATAAAGCACCGGCATGCCTACCATCACAATCAAAGAAATACTCATTTTCCCACCCTGTTTGCAAACCTTTGTGTTAGCATGTCTCCAAGGCGGGAAAATAATCTGTACGGAAAAAAATACTTTAACGGACTCAGTCGAGATCGAGCCTTTTTCCCGTCGTATTGTACACGATCGATTCGCAGATGTTTGTGATATGGTCGCCCACGCGCTCCAGATACCGCGCGATCAGCACAAACGACATCATCTGATTGATGTGCTTTGAGTTCTCCATCACAAATGTCAGCAGCTCGCGGTAAATCTGCTTAAACAGCGAGTCGAGCGTGTTGTCGCGCTTGGCCGTCTCAATGGCCAGCTCGCTGTCGCCGGTCGCAAACGCGCGCACGCTCGATACGAGCATTTCACATGCGATGTCCGTCATGCGCGGCAGATCGATCAGCGGCTTGATATACTCTTCGTCCTTGAGCCGCAGCGCCATCTTCGCGATCCCGACGCCGTAATCGGCGATGCGTTCTAAGTCGGTTCCCATTTTTATCGAAGCGAATATCACGCGCAGGTCGCTCGCGAGAGGCTGCTGCGTCGCGATCAGCGTGATGCACTGCTCCTCTATTTCCAGCTGAAGATCGTCGATCTCGTCGTCGCTGTCCATGATCTTTTGCGCTCTTTCATAATCGCGCTCCACGAGCGCTTTCATCGACCCGGCCAGCAATTGTTCAACGAGCGACCCCATCCGGATGATCTCGTGCTTCAGGGCTTCGAGCTGATGGTCATATTCCACACGTGTTTTCATGGCTTAACTCCTTATTTATTAGCCGAACCGGCCCGTAATGTAGTCTTCTGTCCGCTTGTCTTGCGGCAGCTGGAAAATCTGGCGGGTGTCGCCCATCTCCACCATATCTCCGAGCAGAAAGAACGCCGTTTTGTCCGATACGCGCGCCGCCTGCTGCATATTGTGCGTCACGATGATGATCGTATATTCCTTTTTCAGTTCGGCGATCAATTCCTCGATTTTGCCTGTCGATATCGGGTCGAGCGCGCTTGTCGGCTCATCCATCAGCACGATGGACGGCTCCACGGCGAGCACACGCGCGATGCAAAGCCTTTGCTGCTGGCCGCCCGAAAGCCCGAGCGCCGACTGATGCAGCCTGTCTTTGACCTCTTCCCACAGCGCCGCATGCTTTAAGCTGCGCTCCACAATAGCCTCCAGCTTCTTCCTGTCGTGAAGGCCATGAATTCGCGGCCCGTAGGCAATGTTGTCAAAGATGGACATTTCGAACGGATTGGGCTTTTGAAACACCATGCCGATCTCTTTGCGCAGGTACGCGATATCCACACCGTCTTTATATATGTCCGTTCCGTCGATGATGATGTCGCCTTCCACGCGGCAGCCCGGTATCAGGTCATTCATTCTGTTGATGCACTTCAAAAACGTGGATTTACCGCAGCCGGACGGACCGATCAGCGCCGTCACCTGGTTTTCTTCGATCTCCATGTTGATATCTTTGAGCGCCTGAAAGCTGCCGTAAAACAGATCCAGCTTATTGACCTTGACTTTAAGGTTGCCCGGCTCCGAAGCCTCGTTCATTTTCACTGCTAAATTCATCAGCGTGTCTCCTTATATCTGTTGATGCGGCGCTCAAACGCGCCGGCGATCAGGTTGAGTATCAGTATAATCACAATCAGCACCGTCGCCGTTCCGTAGGCTTTGCCTACGGATATCCCCTGCTTAGCCAGCGTGTACAGATGAAGCGATAGCGACCGGGCCGAATCCATCAGGCTGTTGGCAATATCCACGCCGCTGCCAAGCGTTAGGAACAGCGCGGCTGTTTCGCCGAATATACGCCCCATACCCAATATGATGCCGTTGATGATTCCCGGAGATGCCGTGGGTATCACAACTTTGCGCATCGTCTGCCACTTCGTTGCCCCGAGCGCCAGCGAGCCTTCCTTGTATCCGACCGGCACCGTCAGTATCGCCTCTTCGGACGTGCGTATGAGCGTCGGGAGTATCACCACGGCGATCGTGGCCGAGCCGCTTAGCAGCGACCAGCTCCAGCCGAGCATTTTTGTGAAAAACATAAGCCCGAACAAACCGAATATGATGGACGGTATGCCCGCAAGATTTGTCGTGAAGAACCGTATGATATTGATCAGCGCGCCCTGACGCGAATACTCCGTCATATAAATGGCTGCGAGTATCGACAGCGGCGCCGCGAACAGCAGCCCCAGGCCCACAAGGTACAGCGTGTTGATAATGACCGGGAAAATACCGCCTTCCCGTCCCGCGTCCCGAATGTTCGACGATAAGAATTCCCACGATATCTCTTTGATGCCGTTTGCGAAAACAAACCCGAGTATGACGATCAGCACCGCCACAGCGATGCCTGCCGCCAGATACAGCAGAACGAAAGCCGTCTGCTGGCGCCTTTTTTGCTTGGCTCTGTTTTTAAGCACGAAGTCCTTTGTCAGCCACTTTTCCTGATTCATGATGCCACCCGCTTTCTGTTCAGCAGCATTACCACGGCGTTGATGATCATGATAAAGACAAACAGCGCGATTCCCGTCGCAAACAATGCCGAATAATGTGTCGATCCAACCACCGCGTAACCCATTTCCAAAACGATGTTGACCGTCATCGTTCGCACCGGATCAAATATCGAATCGGGTATGATGGGCGTACTTCCCGCCACCATAATGACCGCCATCGTTTCACCGACCGCGCGCCCGACACCGAGCACAATGCCTGAAATGATGCCCGACTTCGAGGTCGGCAGACACACTTTTTTTATCGTCTGCCATTTTGACGCGCCGAGCGCAAGCGAACCGTCTTTATAACCGTTGGGCACCGCCCGCATCGACACCTCGGCGATCGTGATGATCGTCGGCAATATCATGATCGCGAGTATCAAGCCGGCCGCGAGCACCGAGTAGCCGGGGCCGAATCCAAAGCCGCGAATTATCGGAACGATTATCACGAGGCCAAAGAAGCCGTAAACAACCGACGGAATGCCCGCCAATATCTCTATGCATTTTCGCAGCACAAGCGCCACTTTCCGCGGCGCGATTTCAGCAAGAAATATCGCACATCCGAGCCCCACCGGTATCCCGATCAGCAATGCGATACCCGTTGTGTAAACCGTTCCCACAATCATCGGCAAAATACCGTATATTTCTTTTGTCGGTTTCCATTCGGTGCCCGATAAAAAATCCCACACGCCCACGTGTGAGAATAACGGAAGCCCTTCGGCAAAAATCAAATACGTGATGAGCAGCACGGCACCGACGGAAGTCAGCGCACATATCAGCATCAACCTCTCAATTGTCTTTTCCCCTAGCCTCAGCTTTTTCTTCTTCATTCTTGTCACCTTAAATTACAAAACTATTATTGTATATATTCTAACGCCAGGCCGGTTTGCTTACAGGGGCAACTATGTTAAGCGTATGTTAAGATCATGTAAAGCGATAGAAACAACGTCCACACACATATATTGACCAGAATTCAAAACAATATGATTGTTCCAGAATCGAGTAGGGGCTAACCGTATCAGGTTTCGCCCCTCTCACACCACCGTACGTACGGTTTTCCGTATACGGCGGTTCAATTCGTAACTAAGTGTACTTTGTTGAAGTGGTCTAATAGTGATATTA
>JAEYLC010000036.1 GCA_023461435.1 Bacillota bacterium | reverse complement strand
TTTCGGCGGTTTTTCAACCGCTTTTTTAGCTCCTTTTGCGCACCGCCGTCTTGCGAGCGCTCAAATATCTTATCAAACACCCTATCACTTGTCAACGCTTTTATATCCCCTTTTGCAGAAATATTTTGTCCGCATCATATGAAGACTCCGGCCACCACAACTGCCTGTATAATAGGCCAAACCGCAGCGCTCAAATCGGCCTGCAGCGTTTTATATATTATTGTACTTTTTTCATCTTACTTTACGATATATTGAATTATTCAATTCGCTTATTAATATTTTTAATTTTTCTATTAATATTATTAATTCTCATATTGACTTTATTGATATTTCGTAGTATATATAATACATAAATCAATGAGGAGCCAAAACAAATGAAACACAAAGCACCCTCCGCCTGCCCGGTTTGCGGCGGTCAATACGAGATCACGCGGCTCACTTGCGAAAAATGCGGCAGCGAGCTCGGCGGACATTTTACAGGCTGTGACTTTTGCGAGCTTAATAATGACGATGCGCTTTTCGTACTCACATTTCTAAAATGCCGCGGCAGCATTAAAGACGTTGAAAAAGAGTTGGGCATCTCTTACCCCACGGTTCGCGGTCGGCTGGATGTCGTCCTGGAGCGGCTGGGCCTTAAAAGCAGCGCGTCCTCCGAGGAAATCAAAGAGGAGCGTCGCCAGATATTAAACCGTCTGGAAAACGGTGAAATCAACGCCGACCAGGCTGCAGAGCTATTAAAAAATTTATTATAGAAAGCTGAGGAATCAAAAATGAATGAGGAAATTCTAAAGGTACTTGAAATGGTCCGCGAAGGCAAGATTTCGCCCGAGGACGGCGAGAAGCTGCTGACCGCGATGGGAACCGAAGCGCCCGTCAAAAAAACCGGCAAGAAAAACTCGATGCTGCGCGTGCGCGTGGATGTGAAAGACCCGGATAAAAAAGAACAGGCGCGCGTCAATGTCAACGTTCCGCTCGCGCTGGCCAGAAAAGCGATTGGCCTGATGTCCTTCATTCCCAAAGACACCAAGAAAGAGCTGGCCGAACAAGGTATCAATCTTGATGAAATCAACTTAAAGGAGCTGATCGAGCTGTTTGAAGACGGTGAAATCAGCGAGGAGCTCGTCAATGTGGACACCGGCGACGATGTTCAAGGGGCAAAGGTGAGAGTTTATGTCGATTAGGAAGAACAGCCTTGTGATCGCCACCGTGCGCATCGGCTTCTTTCCGATCATCGTCTTATTCCCTTTCAGATGCCTGGCCGAAGTGATCGAAGGAATCGCCGATCTGCTCTCGCTGTTTCGGTTCACAAGCGCCAAGGTGCAGGCAGTGATGACCTCTTTGGAGCAGCTTATCGCGCAGATCAAGGCATATGGGCCTTTGGACCTGGCCGATGTCAATGTCCGGTCCAAAGATACGAGCGTCAGGGTCAGATTATTGCTGAGGTGATGGATATGAAATTTTTAATACGTTATATGACTAAAGCTGTCGTGTATTACCTCATACTGCTGGGCGCCTGGGCGATCGGCCTGCTGCCCGGCACAGCCCTCACGGCGCTGTGGGCGGCGCTGATGCTCGCTCTGGTCAACATGATACTGCGCCCGATATTCGTCGCAATCGCGCTGCCTTTTAACTTGATCACGTTTGGCATTGCGAGCGTCTTTGCGAACCTGCTGTCGCTCGTGATTGCCAACGCGATCATCGGCGGGCCGATCACCGCGGGCTTCTGGGCGATGCTGCTTGTCTCGCTGGTCATCATGCTCGCGGACGACTGTGTGCGGGCGATCAGAGCGATTGTCAAAGCCAAACAGATCGCATAACAGCTTCATCGTTCCAAGGACGGGTTCACTGCCCGTCCTTTTATCATCGCCGCATAAACACAAAGAGCGGGAGAACCCGCTCTTCATGCTGTGTATCTTTTATGCAAAAAGCTTATAAGCCCTTTACGCTTTTTAAACTGCTTCGAAACCCGAAAACAGATGGTGTGGGGTTTATTTTTTCACAATCTTTGACGGAATCTTACTGTCAACTTGCATTTTTATAAACCTTAACTCTCTGCCATATTTGATTATTCTACATAAAATCCTTATCTCCTGCCGGATCTGAAAAAATATCGATATATTTTTTTAGAATCAGTGATATATGTTCAAATTGATTGACGCTTAGCGTTTCTGCTCTTGCGTTTTCATCAATTCGCGTCTCTTCCAGCACACGCCCCGCGAGCTCGGCTGAAAGGCCAAAGCTCTGCCGCAAATTGCTTCTGATCGTCTTGCGGCGCATCGCAAACAGCCCTTTAACCGTTTTGAGATACGCACCTGCATCTGCCCCCTGCCTGCGGTTCACGACGAACTGTACCACCGCCGACGCCACATCGGGCTTCGGATAAAAGCATCCCGCCGATACGTTAAAAAGCAGCTTTGGCTGCGCAAAAAAGCCGACAGCGGCTGTGATGGCGCCATAATCTTTGCTGCCGGGCGCCGCACAAAGCCGCTCCGCCACCTCTTTTTGCACCATGACCGTCATCGACACGATATTAAGCTTTGATTCCACAAGCTTCATGATACACGGAGAGGTGATGTAATAGGGCAGATTGGCAGCCACATAGACAGCCTTGTCTTCAAAGACCGCACCGAGGTCACCGATCAGGTCCGCCTTCAGAAAATCCTGATGGAAAAGATGAAACCGCGGCTCATCCGCAAAAATACCGCGCAGCGCTTCCGACAGCCCCGAATCGATTTCATAGGCCGCCACCACCTGCGCCCGCTCAAGCAGACGGCTCGTGAGCGCGCCCATCCCGGGGCCAATCTCCAGCGCGCACATTCCTTTCGGCATTGCCGCATTCGCGATGTTATCCGCAATATTGCCGTCTATTAAAAAGTTTTGTCCGAACCTTTTCAGCGGCGAGACATGGTATTTTTCCATAAGCGCCTTCAATACGGTCGGAGATGTCATGTTTTTATTCATTGGACGAGTATACCATATTTATGATGTGAAAAGTAGCCGCTTCGCATACACCGGGCCATTTCATATGATTCGGCTGCAAAAACGCCTATTCATGAAGCTATATTTACATTTCATAAAATTTTATTACTTATTTGTTACAATTGTTTGACAAGATGGCATCTCTGTTGTATAATAAACGCGTGGCTTGAGAAAGCCACCCAACATACGCACCACCACCACCAATAATAATATACTATGTTAAAAGCCTTCGCGGATTCCGCAAAGGCTTTTAACATTTCCGCGCAACAAAACGACGGCCCACGCAAGCCATTTGGCCTCTGCCCGAGCCGTATCACACGATTTTAATTGAATCTTACTTGGACGATGAATCAGAGGGAGCGGGTGCGCGGAACTTCTCACCCAAATCGGATGGCTGAAGTCTCTTTTGCAATTCCGGCAGCTGTTTGGCTTCGCGCGTAAATTTGACCGCATATGACATCTCGTCTTTGCTGTTATTGCCGATCTCTGCGTCTTCAGAGTTCGCAATCGCAAGCGGCTTCGATTTCGCTATTTCTTCGCTGAGCTTGTTCATTTGATACAGCCTGTTTGTGACCGGCTGCGAATGAATGACATCATATAACGTATCCATACTTACCTCCTCCTTTCGCCTTGTCTTATGATCGAAACACCGATACAAAAACGCCCTCACATGGCAGCAAGGACATCCATATTTGATCTATGTCTGCGGCCCGGCTATGAGCGTCCATGCTTTTGCCCCGCGGTTTTGGCACTCTTGCCGTCTGGCAAGTATGCCTTTTTCTTTTTCTATCGGTATTTACATTAAATACTTTAGCATATTTTTTAAAAAAAATAAAGAGTCCCGTATTTTTTACACAGGGACTCTTGAAAAAATCCAATATTTATGCTTCCACGGTCGTTTCCGGGTTTTTCTCCTCTTTGCTTTCCGCCTTCTCAAACGGGGGAAGCTCCTCACCGTTCCAGAGCTTTTCAAACTCTTCGCCGTCTATTTTCTCGCGTTCTATCAGCACGGCGGCAATTTTATGCAGCAGATCTTCCTTTTCCTTCAGTATATCCTGCGCCTTCTTAAAAGCGTTGTCGAGTATCTTTTTCGTCTCAACATCCACCTTGAAAGCCAGATCCTCCGAATATGTCTTGGTATGGCCAATCTCCTTGCCAAGGAAAAGCTCCTGATTGCTGCCAAGGAAGAACGGGCCGATCTCATCGCTCATGCCGAATTTGATGACCATATTGCGCGCAATGTCCGAAGCGCGCTGCAGATCGCTCACGGCGCCCGTGCTCACGTCTCCAAGTATCAGCTTCTCCGCCGCCCGGCCGCCCAGCATCATCGTGAGGTCGGCGAGCAGCTTGCTCTTAAATACGTGCTGATTGTCTTCCTCGGGCAGCGTCATCGTATAACCCGCAGCCATGCCTCTCGGGATGATCGACACCTCATGCACAGGATCGCACTCGGGCTGAGCCTTGGCGCAGATCGCGTGTCCCACCTCATGATAGGCCGTGCACCGTTTATCCTTGTCGGTGATCACGCGGGATTTTTTTTCCGGCCCCGCAATCACACGCGTAATCGCTTCTTCCACTTCCACCATGGTGATGCGCTGCTTCTTGGCGCGCGCCGTGAGTATCGCCGCCTCATTGAGCACGTTCTCGAGATCCGCGCCGATAAAGCCGGGTGTGCGCTTGGCAAGCACCTTTAGGTCGACATCGTCCGCCAGCGGCTTGCCCTTGGCATGCACGCGCAATATTTCCTCGCGGCCCTTCACATCCGGATAGTTGACGACGATCTGCCTGTCGAACCGGCCCGGACGCAGCAGCGCGGGATCGAGGATATCCTTGCGGTTGGTCGCCGCGAGTATGATGATGCCTTCGTTGGTCTGGAAGCCGTCCATTTCCACAAGCAGCTGATTGAGCGTTTGCTCGCGTTCGTCGTGGCCGCCGCCAAGGCCGCTGCCTCTCTGGCGCCCCACGGCGTCGATCTCGTCGATGAACAGTATGCAGGGCGAGTTCTTTTTCGCGTTTTCAAACATATCGCGCACGCGCGATGCGCCCACGCCGACGAACATTTCCACAAAATCCGAGCCGCTGATCGAGAAAAACGGCACACCCGCTTCCCCGGCCACCGCTTTGGCCAGCAACGTTTTGCCGCCGCCCGGAGGCCCCACCAGCAGCACGCCCTTGGGTATGCGCGCGCCGAGATCGATAAAGCGCTTGGGGTTTTTCAAAAAGTCCACGATTTCCGCAAGCTCGGCTTTTTCTTCGTCGGCGCCCGCCACATCGTCGAACGTTTTTCTGTGCTTGTCGTTCACCTGCATGCGCGCGCGGGATTTCCCGAAGGACAGCGCCTTATTGCCGCTGCCCTGCTGCTGGCGCATGATGAAGTAAAAGAACAGCACAACGATCGCGGTGGGAATCAGATACGGCAGCAGCACTTCAAAAATTGAGGGCTCGGGCTGCGGTATCGTGTCGTAGCTTTTAAAGCCGTAATCCAGCGGATTTGTCGCCCCGGTGATGGCTTTTAGGTCGTTATTAAACTGCTCAAGATCCGGTATGTATACATTGTAATCGTACTCACCCGGGAATTTATCCTCCACCACCTGCGAACCGACTTTTCGAGCATAAAGCTGGTGATCCATGAGCACCACATTTTCAATCTGCTTGTCTTTCACATGCTCTAAAAACGTATCATATTCAATAACGCGCGAATCAGTTGTATTGGCCGCGGTTAACATATTGATCAAAACCAGAACCAGTGCAAATCCAAGTATATATATCAGCGATCCACGAGCTGATTTCTTCAAAGTGTTTTCCTCCTCATTTTACTTTGTCTGACCATTGTATCATAACGGCATATGCTTTTCAATTCGGCAGTTATGAACGTTATTTAAACAATGGCAGCCGCTTTCAGCGCGCATAAACCTCCGGTTTGAGTTCGCCGATATATTTTAAATTCCGGTATTTTTCCGCATAATCGAGGCCATAGCCGACAATGAACACATCCGGAACCACAAAGCCCACATAATCCGCCTGAAAATCGACCGTGCGCCGCTCGGGTTTATCGAAAAGGCAGCATGTTCGAAGCATGGCCGGGTTGCGCGATTTGAGTGTTTTGGTCAGATATTGCAAGGTCAGACCCGAATCCACGATATCCTCAACGATCAGCACATTTTTGCCCGCGATGTCCTCTTCCAGGTCGTATTGGATACGCACCGCGCCCGACGACGTCGACGCTTTTCCATAGCTCGACACCGACATAAAATTCATATGGATCGGAATGTCAAGCTCACGGACCAGATCGGCATAAAACATCACGGCGCCGCGGAGAACGCCGACCGTGAGTATTTCCTGCCCCGCCATCTCCTGCCTGATTTGAGCCGCCAGTTCCTTGACCCTTTCCTTAAGCTGCTCTTCCGTGTAAAGCACCCTTTTGATGTCGTTATGCATTTTGTTTCTCCCCATACCTTATAATGTAACACCGAGCGTTTTGCATGACCTTCGTCGTTTCCGACACGCCCACGCCGACAACCCAGAACACCTCACTGCCCTTTGCGAGCACCACGAGACTGTCGCGCGAGAGAAGCGGCACCTTTCTGTCCGAGAGGTAATCGCAAAGGCGCTTTTTTCCCTGCATCCCCAGAGGGCGGATGTAATCTCCCTCGCGCCTGTGCCGCCAGCACGCGCCTTGCAAGCCTTCAATATCAAAGCATTCCGTATTGCGCTCATGGACGATCCCGGCCCCTGTTTCACAGCAAAGCGCTACAGCATCAATCTCATAACGGCCTTCGCCGCGAAAACGAACCAAAATATTATTATAGCTCTTTTCCTTCTTTTTGCCAACGCTGAGTTTGCCGTATTCCACCGCCGCCGCCACGCCGCCCGGCAGCTCTATTAGCTTGCCCGAGACCCTTTTTTCCGCAAGGTTCAGCATATCATCGATATGCCTCTGCGATATGTCCGTGAGCCCGCAGCCCATCTGCAGCGCGAGCCGCAGCATGCGTTTGCGCACGCCCATGTTCTGACGAAGCAGCAGATCGATATCCACAGCAGCGCCGTCTTCGGTCTTTTCAATACCGCCCGCGCTTTGCGCCGCTTCCATCAGCGCCGCCTCATCCTCGGCCAGCAGCCTGGCGGTGGCCGCGATATGCCTCAGCGCCTGATCGTTGACGGCTTTGAGCCCTGGCAGCACCTGCGCGCGCACGTAATTGCGCGTATAGGCCGTATCGTCGTTCGTGCTGTCATGCACATATTGCACACTGCAATCCGCCGCGTAGCTTTCGATCTCTTCACGCGATATATCGAGCATCGGCCTTATATACCGCCCGCGACGCTCGGGTATGCCGCACAGCCCATTTAGACCGCTGCCGCGGCACAGGTTCATGATCACCGTCTCAGCCATATCGCCCGCGTGATGCGCCGTCGCGATCCAATGGACCTGCTGCGCATCCAAAAACGCATACCGCGCTTTTCGCGCCGCCGTTTCGATCGAGACGCCCCATTCGCGCGCACGGCGGATCACATCCCCACGGCCCGTCACGCAATCGACGCCGCGCTTGGCGCACTGCTTTTCCACAAAGCGCATATCCTCCACCGACTCGGTTTCACGGATACCGTGTTCGAAATGATATGCCACTAATATTATGTTCAGTTCATCGCGCAATTTGCACAGCACATCAAGCAGCACCATCGAATCCACGCCGCCGCTCACAGCCGCGCCGACGGTATCGCCCGGCTTAATGCCAAATTCGATCAATTTTTGCCTGATATGCGTTTTCATACGCTTATATTAGCAATTATACCGAAAGGCCGCAATAGCGCAAAGTGTCATTATCACACTGAACGCCGCCATTTATCGTATCTGTCGTCAAATCAGCCCCAAGGCCTCTGCGCGTCATCGGGAACCCCGAAAATACACGGCCAGCACCGAAATATCCGCGGGTGATACGCCCGAAATGCGCATCGCCTGCCCGAGCGTTTCGGGCTGAACGGCGCTCAATTTGGCCGCCGCCTCAAGCCGCAGCCCTTTGAGGCTTTTATAATCAAAATCCGCCGGCAGCCTCTTTTTTTCGAGCGATTCAAACCGCTTCACCTGCCGCTCCTGCTTGTCGATATAGCCTGCGTAGCGGATCTCCGTTTCCACGCACTCGGCCACCTCGCGCGGCGCGTCCGCGCCGCAGACCTCCTTCAGGTCAGCATAGCCGATATCCTGCCGCGTGAGCAGCGCCGCCGCCTTCACGCCGCTTTTGATTTCCGTCTGCCCCTTGGATGCGAGCAGCGCATTCACACGCGTCATATCCACCGTGCAGCCATAAAGGCGCTGTTTTTCCCGCTCCACCGCTTCGCGCTTTTTCATAAACGCGTCGTAGCGCTCGTCCGTGACGAGCCCGACCTTTCGCCCCTTTTCGGTCAGCCGCACATCCGCATTGTCCTGGCGCAGCAGCAGCCGGTATTCCGCTCTTGCGGTCATCATGCGGTACGGCTCGGAGGTTCCCTTCGTCACAAGATCGTCGATCAGCACGCCCGCGTACGCGTCGCTTCTTTCGAGCGTCAGCGGCTCCTCCCGCTTCACATGCTGCGCGGCGTTGATGCCCGCGATGATGCCCTGCGCCGCCGCTTCCTCGTAGCCCGACGTGCCGTTGATCTGTCCCGCGCAATACAGACCGCCCACCTGCTTGGATTCGAGCGTTGAGCGAATGCCGAGCGGATCGATGCAGTCGTATTCGATCGCATAGGCGGTGCGCATAAACACGGCGTTTTCAAGCCCCGGCACGCTGCGGTACATTTCCTTCTGCACCTCCTCGGGCAGCGACGAACTCATGCCCTGTATGTACATCTCGTTCGTCCATTCGCCCTCGGGCTCAATGAATATCTGATGCCGGTCCCTGTGCGGGAACTTGACCACCTTGTCTTCGATAGACGGGCAGTACCGCGGCCCCGTGCCTTCGATCACGCCGCTGTACAGCGGGCTGCGGTGGATGTTGCGCCGTATGATCTCGTGCGTCTGCTCCGTTGTGTAGGTGAGATAGCACGGATGCTGCTTTCTCGGCGCGCCCTTCGTGAGAAACGAATGGTACTGCGGGTTCTCATCGCCGTACTGCGGCTCCGTTTTGGAAAAATCGATGCTGCGGCGGTCCACGCGCGCGGGCGTTCCCGTTTTAAACCGCTGCACCTTAAAGCCGAGCTCACTCAGGCTCAGCTTATCCGCCGGCGCGAGGCCCGACGGACCCGCAAACACGCTGTGCTCGCCGATGATCACGCGGCCCTTTAAATAAACGCCGGTGCACAACACCACGGCCCTTGCCCCATACTGCGCGCCAAGGTTTGTTTCCACGCCGCAGACACGACCGTGTTCAGTGTTCACGCGCGATACCTCCGCGCTGACGATGTCGAGATTGTCCGTGTTCTCCAGCGTCCATTTCATCACGCGCTGATACAGCTTTTTATCCTGCTGCGACCTTAAAGACTGCACCGCCGCGCCCTTAGATGTGCCGAGCAGCTTGATCTGCATATACGCCGCGTCGGCGCACAGCCCCATCTGGCCGCCGAGCGCGTCGATTTCGCGCACGAGGTGCCCCTTGCTCGTGCCGCCGATGGACGGATTGCATGCCATCAGCGCGATCCCGTCGAGGTTGATCGTGAGCAGCAGCGTTTTCTGTCCGAGCCTTGCGGCAGCGAGCGCCGCCTCACAGCCTGCGTGCCCCGCGCCCACCACCACCACATCATATTTTCCGGCATTGTATCCCATGTTATTTCCCCAAGCAGAATGTATCAAAAATATTGTTGATGATTTCTTCGGTCGCGGTCACGCCCGTGATTTCGCCGAGCCTGTCCCACGCCTCTTTGACGTCGATCGTCACGCAGTCAAGATCGGCCGTATCAAAAGCGGCAGCCGCCGCCGCGAGGCTTTCCGCCGCCGCGTTCAAAAGCTGCCAGTGCCGCTCGTTTGTGACCACCACATCGTCCGCGTCACTATGCTCCGGCAGCCTTAACTCCCCGAGCAGCGCGTCGCGGCCCTGCCCTTTGACCGCGCTGACCTCAACACAGCCGCATCCGAGCGTTTGCCTTACGTCATCCGCCGTCACCTTGGCGTCCAGATCGCACTTATTGAGCACCGCGACGATATCGCCTTGGAGCGCCGCGAATATATCCATGTCCTCCTGTGTGACGCCCTCCGAGCGGTCGATCACGAACATCGTGAGATCGGCGTCTCTGGCCGCGCCTTGCGCGCGCTCAATGCCAATCTTCTCCACCTCATCGGCGCTGCGGCGTATGCCCGCCGTATCGGTGATGCGCACGGGGAACCCGTCTTTGATGATCACATCGTCCACCGCGTCGCGCGTGGTGCCGGGTATCGCGGTGACGATCGCGCGGTCTTTATCCACGAGCATGTTGAAAAGCGAGGATTTGCCCACATTGGGCCGACCCACGATCGCGACGTTAAAGCCGCTCCGGAGCATCCGCCCCGATTCAAACGTATCCGCGAGCAGCTGAGTGTCCCGCTTCGCGCTTTCAATAAGCGGCACCGCGTCCCTTTGTATGTCCGCCTCGATATCCTCCTCGGGATATTCGATGCCCGCCTCAATGATGCTGAGCGCATCCGTGAGCTTTTTCTGAACCGCGGCGATTCTTTCAAACAGGCCGCCGGACAGCTGGCGCAGCGCCGCGTCCGCCGCCGCCGCCGAATTCGCGCCGATCAGCTCCATCACAGCCCCCGCCGCCGAGAGATCCATTTTTCCGGCCAAAAAGGCACGCTGTGTGAACTCACCGGGCGCGGCGAGCCGCGCGCCGTTTTTGGACAGCGCTGTCATCACGCGCGACAGCGTCACACGGCCTCCGTGGGCGTATATCTCCGCCATGTCTTCGCCCGTGTAACTGCGCGGCGCGTAAAAGCAAGCCGCCATCACGTCGTCCGCGCGCCCTTTTTCATCTTCTATATATCCGCGGGTCAGCCGCGCCTGCTGCTGTTGCCCCTTGCCGCGAAACACGGCATTCAGCACACTGTGAGCATCCGGCCCCGAAATACGCACCACGGCAATCGCACCGCCGCTTGGCGTGGCCGGTGCGTAGATTGTGTCGTTTTGCATACAGTCTCCCTTTTTTCAGGGCTTATCATACCACAGTTTATCGTGTTTGCACATAGGCGCCGCTTTTATACGCTAAGGCATCAAAAAGGCTGCCGCAAACGCGGCAGCCTTTGAACATTTGTGAGGGTTACATTTTGAGCACGAAGTCCGCATAGCCCACTGTGCCATGCTCGCCAAGGTCGAGGCCCATGATCTCCTCTTCTTTTTTGACCCTGAGGCCAACCGTGTGCTTTAAGAGCTTGAACAGTCCGAACGCGAGCGTCAATGTCCATGCCGCGTATGCGAGAACGCCGATTGCCTGAACCGCAAGCAGATCGAAGGAGCCTGTCGCAATCAAACCGTCTGTTGTGGCAAACACGCCAACCAGCAATGTGCCTGTCACACCACAGAAGCAGTGCACCGGCACCGCGCCCACCGGGTCGTCGATCTTGAGAACCTTCTCAAGGAACGGTACACCGACCACGATCACAACGCCGGCAATGACGCCGATCGCGATAGCACCCCACATGCTGACCGCTTCGCAGCCCGCCGTGATAGCCACGAGGCCGCCGAGAGCACCGTTAAGCGTCATCGAGACATCGGGTTTCTTGTACTTGAGCCATGTTAACGTCATCACAACGCATGCGCCCGCAGCCGCCGCGAGGTTTGTCGTCATCGCAATGTGGCCGATTCTGTCGTTAAGCGCCAGCGTAGAGCCGGGGTTGAATCCGAACCATCCGAACCAGAGTATGAACACACCGAGGGCGCCGACGACGATATTATGGCCCGGGATTGCATTGGGTGTGCCGTCTTCATTGAATTTGCCGATACGGGGCCCGAGTATCGCCGCGCCCACGAGTGCGCACCAGCCGCCCACCGAGTGAACGAGCGTAGAACCCGCAAAATCGATCATGCCTGTGTGATTGCCGATTGTGAGCGTGGAGAGCCAGCCGCCGCCCCACAGCCAGTGTCCGGCAATCGGATAGATAATCAGGCTGATTGCGGCGCTGTATATCACATACGAGATGAACTTTGTTCTTTCCGCCATAGCGCCCGAAACGATGGTCGCAGACGTCGCGGCGAAGACCGTCTGGAATATAATAGCCGTGGGAGAATCCACCAGTGCCGGATCCCAGAATTTGCTGCCGCCGATGATACCCGCGATATCGTCACCGTACATCAGACCATAACCAACCACGAAGAACAGCAGCGAGCCGATCGCAAAGTCCATCAGGTTTTTCATGATGATATTGCTCGAGTTCTTCGCGCGTGTGAAACCGGCTTCCACCATCGCGAAGCCCGCCTGCATAAAGAACACGAGAATTGCCGCAATGAGCACCCAGAGCGTATCAAGCTCATTAACCTTTGCCAATAATTCGTCAGTCATTTGTCATTCCACCTTTCAAAAATCAAAACTTATTAAGTATGCCTTGCCAGTCAGAAGAATAAAAAAACCGTGCAATAAAAGATTTGCTTTTACTGCCGGTTCTGCTTCGAGCCAATATTTTCTCTATTTGTGCCGCCGAAAGCACTTATTTTTTATAAAGCGACGTCTCCTTTTTCACCGGTTCTGACTCTCACGGCATTCTCAATCGGAATCACGAATATTTTGCCGTCGCCAACCTCGCCGGTTTTGATTCCCTCAATGGTCGCATCGATAAGCTTGTCGACCATATTATCGGGAACAACCACTTCGATTTTGAGCTTGTGCAGGAGATTGATGATCATCTCAGTGCCTCTGTACACTTCCTTTTTGCCTTTTTGCGCGCCGCAGCCCAGCACGGACGAAACCGTCATACCGCCTGCGCCCACACTTTCGACGATCGCTTTGACCTTTTCCATCATCTCAGGACGGATAACCATTTCCACTTTCTTCATTAATAAATCACCCCTTATGTCTTAATTCTGCGACAGCTCGATGATTTTCAAAGCGATATCCCGCATCGCAACCCGCGAATCCATGCTCATCTTCTGTATCCTGCGATAGGCTTCCCCCTCCGAAATGCTCTTGCGTTTCATCAGTATGCCCTTCGCACGTTCGATGACCTTTCTGTCTTCCAGACCTTGCTTGAGCTCGTTGAGCTCCTTTTCCATCCTGCCCATGCGTCTTCTGTTTTGAAGCACCGCATCTAGGGTGCTGAGAAGTGCAATTCGATTGATGGGCTTTAAGAACAATGTGATATCATAGTCTTCCACGATCGACACGCAAAAGTCTCTTTGCATGTTCGTAATGAATAGTATGACGCTGCACAGGTTTTCATCGCCAATGATCGTTGCGACTTCAAGGCCGGTGATATCCGGCATCTCAAAGTTGATAAGCAGTATGTCCGGCAAGCCGGTGCGAATCTTTCTGATCGTTTCGTTTCCGGATGTACAAATATCGCCGACAGAATAACCTTCTCGCTGTAACGCATATTTAATTTTTTCAGCAACCTGCTCGTTTTGCATCGCCACTGTGATAGTTGCCTTATCCATACCCCGCTCCGTCATCGCAGCCGGTCATACGGCCGATTATTTTATCATCCGTCTATTTTTATTATCTATGGCTAAAGAAAAGACGTTTATCCAAGGTTGGGACCCCGAACAAACGCCTTCGTTTCTTCTACTCTAACGTTATTATAACATACCCTACTCAAAATGCAAGTGTTTTTTTGCAACTTGTTCACAATTTAAATTCAGAATTTCGCTGTTACTTGCACATCTTTGCCGCTCTACCGCCAAAAAATGCAGCTTATATTGCTTGTACTTGCAAGTTTAAATATCGTCGACCACTTTCTTGGGAACTTTTGAGAACAACGGGCTCACCGATTCTTTCTCATGGATTCGAAGAACGGCCTCCGCAAAAAGCGGCGCCACCGAAACCGATACGAATTTTTTACTTTTGGAGACGATCGGATTCTGAACGCTGTCGGTTCCCACCACCATTTCAATCACGCTGTCTTCAATCGCCTTCAAACCCTTTTCACGCACGATCACGTGCGACAGACAGGCGATGATGCGGTTCGCACCGTGCTTTTTAAGCGCGTTCGCCGTATCCACCAATGTACCGCCCGACACCGTGAAATCGTCCACGATCATACAGTTCTTGCCCTTCACGTCGCCGATGATGGAAAGCACATGCGCGTTTTCATCGTGTCCGTAGCGCGTTTTATCGCCGATAGCCACTGGACAGTGCAGGTAATCAGCATATTTTCTTGCGGTTTTCGCATACCCCGCGTCAGGAGATACCACGCAGATGTTCTTCATGATATCAAGACCTTTGACGTATTCGCACATGATCGGCAGCGAAAGCAGATGGTCCACCGGCTTTTTAAAAAAGCCTTGTACCTGGGCGCTGTGAAGATCCATCACAACAATCCTGTCGGCACCGGCCAATTCAATGCTTTCTGCGCAGACGCGGGCGCGTATCGACACGCGCGGTTCGTCTTTTTTATCACCTTTTGCATAACTGAAATACGGTATCAGCGCTGTTACCGAATTTGCGCTCGCACGTTTTAAAGCGTCCATCCAAAAAAGGATTTCCACAAATTCGTTGTTGGGGTTCATGCCGATCGGCTGAACCACATAGACATCCTTATTTCTGACTGTTTCTTTGATCCTTAAAAAAATGTTGCCATCGGAAAATGTGATAACTTCAGAGTCCCCTAAATCGTTGCCGAGATATTTGCACATCTTTTTGGCAAACGGCATGCCCGACGAACCTGCAAAAATCTTTATGTCGCTGTCAAAGGAATTCAACTTCTTTACCCACCTTAATGTTTACTCCCGGTCACGCGCATATTTTAGCACTTATATGAGGTACAATCAATATCTATACATAATGTAATTATGACCTTTTTTCACTTTCTTTGATCAAAATGAACAAACTTCGCTCCAAATAATGGCTGCAGCGTGTTTCTTCTCCAATTCCGACACGCGGCGTGGAGCTTCCGTGGAAATCGCTCCCGGTCGTCACGTACAGTCCGCTTGATCTCGCGAGGCTTTCAAACTCGATGCACTGCCCATCGGTATGGGCAGGATGATACGCTTCAATGCCCCAAAAGCCCATCTCTTTGAGCTTGGGCAGCAGACGCGCAAATACGCTTCCACTAAGCAGCCCCGGATGCGCAAGCACCGGAAGGCCTCCTGCCGCAAGTATCAGCTCTGCCGCCCGGGCAACCGTGATCTTATTCTGCGGAACGTAATAGGGTGCGCCGCTGCCAAGATACCTTTCAAACGCCGCCGCCACCGACGGCGCATACCCCTTATTCACCAGCACCGCCGCGATGTGCGGCCTGCCGACCACATCGCCGCCGCAGGCGTTCAACACCTCGTCCATGCTGATCTCAAAACCGCCGCCCTTGAGCCGCTCGACGATTTCATAAGCCCTGTTCAGGCGCGAAACCGCCGCTTTTTCCGAATGTCCGACGAGCGCCTCGCTGCGGCAGTCGATATTGTAACCGAGCACATGCACCTCTGCGCCCATCTGCGCCGCGAGCTCAATGCCAGCGATCGCCGTGATACCCTGCGCTTTCGTCAGCGCGGCAAAACCCCGGCATTCGTCATGGTCTGTCACCGCAAAGGCGTCAAGCCCCGCGTCAATCGCTTTCTGCGCCGCCTGATCGGGCGTCAGCTCGCCATCTGAAAACGTAGTGTGAATGTGCAGATCGGCCCTCATGGCGCGCCGGCCTTTGCGTATGCTTTTTGAGTAAACCGGCTCTCCTCCACCACAAAACGTTCATGCCGCGCTTCACCGATCTTGTCTCTTTCATCAAACGCTTCGATATCAAAAACAAGCTTTTTGCCGCTCACCTCCACGAGCGAGGCGCTGGCTCTCACCTTCATACCCACGGGCGTCGCGGCCAGATGCAACGCGTCGATACCAATGCCGACGCTCGAATAGCCCTGAGGCAGCATCGGCTGCACCGCCGTATAGGCCGCCTTTTCCATCAGCGCGATCATCATGGGCGTGGCAAACACCTCCGCCAGCCCGCTGCCCACCGCCTTTGCGGTGTCCTTTGGTTCCACCACGGTTTCGGCCTGCGCCTGTGTGCCGATCTTTAAGTCAATGTCCATTTTGTCTCCTTAATGTTGTCCTTGGCAGGCCGACGGATATTTAACCTCATCCTTATTCACCTTCATCGCCATATGCGGTATGCCGGCATCCATATATTCTTCTCCGTATTCCTTAAAACCAAACTTGCGGTACAGCGGCATGATGTATGTCTGCGCGCTGATTTCAATCACGTCCGCGCCCGAAGAAAATGTCTTGTAGAGCAGCAGCCGCAGCGCAAGGTCACCGATCTTCTGTCCGCGGAACGGCTTTAATACGGCAAGCCTGCCGATTCGAAAGGATTTTCCGTCATGCCAGATGCGTCCCGTGGCCGCCGTTTGTTCATCCACATAAACGATCAAATGAAGCGCCGAAGCGTCATACTCGTCGAATTCCTCCTCCTCCGAGACATGCTGTTCTTTCACAAAAACCTCTTTGCGCACGGCAAACGGCTCGGTTAAATCCTCCGTTCCCGGAATAAAAGCGCTGGTAATCATACGTCCTCCTTTGTGTCGTTATTTCACGGTGCGAGCAATTCCTTCGCGATTGCAAATTTCACCGGGCCCTTCTCTGCCGCCACATCTACCATCACGAGAACAAGCCGGTCGTAATAGCCTTCCAGCCAGTAGCACGCGAACCACGATATTTCGCGCGCTTTGTCGTTGCCGATCTCGGCAGTCCCCGTTTTGCCCGCCATCGGCACGCCTGTGATTTTCGCGTCATGGCCCGTACCGCTGTCGATAACCGTTTTCAGCATGGGAGTCAGCGTATCGAGGCTCTGCTGCGAAACAGCGCTTTGAATCCAGACCGCCGCTTCTTTATCACTCAATGTCACATAGTCGGTGCCCTCGGTGCGGCATATATTTCGAACAAGTACCGGCTGCATGATGTTGCCGGTTTTGTTCGCAAACGCCGTATACATTGCGGCCATCTGCAGCGGTGTAATAACAAGCTGTCCCTGTCCGTAACCCATATCAGCCAGCAGCTGGTCCGTCATCATCGCTCCTGTGTTTATGTCGCTCGATTTTTTAACGGGCAGGTCAAACGACATCTCCTGATTGAAACCGATGCGCTCGTAATATTCCATCAGCTTCTCGGCACCCAGATGCAGCGCCGCCCACGCGAAATAGATATTGTCGGACGACTTGAGCGCGTTCGGGAGCATTAAGGGCCAGCCCGCGTTGTCGTTGATACGCTTAACCCTGACATTCATATCCTCGGGCTCCCACAAATCATCCACAATCGTGCCGTCAAATTCGCTGTCCGGCGTGATGACACCCGCTTCGAGCGCCGCCGTCGCCGAAAACGGCTTGATCACACTGCCCGGCGGATACCGCCCTTGCGTCGCGAGACACACAAGCGGCTTCGCTTCGTTTTTGAACAGATAATTGAACATATCGTCTGAGAGGGTAAATGTGAACACATTGTCGTCATAAGACGGGAAAGACGCCATCGCCTCCACACTGCCTGTGGCGGCATCCATCACGATCGCGACGCCCGACTGCCCTTCCTCAAGATGAAGATTGTTCTTGAGCGCCTCATACGCTCTTTTCTGCAGATCCGGCTTGATCGTGAGCCTTAAATCCTGGCCTTCCTCCATCGGCTCTTCCCAAAGCGTGCGTATGTTTTTGCCCCATTTGTCTTCTATATATATGGTCTTGCCGTTCTTGCCGCGCAGCTGCGTTTCAAACGCGGCCTCGAGCCCCGATACCCCGACTCTGTCCGACTCCTCATAGCCCTCGGGCAGATCTTCCGCATTTAAAAACCCTGTGTAGCCGACGATATGCGCGGCGCTGTCCGCCAGCGGATAATACCGGATCGGCGTGTACATTTTGTCGTCGATCCCGAGCCCCGGCACGGCCAAAATGCTCTGCTTTTGTTCTTCCGTCAGACTGGTGGAAAAGAAGGCGCCGAGTTTCATGATGGCCTGATTTGTTTTTTTCGCCTTATACAGTATGTCCGCGAGCTCGGGCGGCGTCATGCCGGTGAGCGGGCAGACCACCTTGGCCACCTCAACGATATCCTTGACCTTCGTGACATCGATATAAAGCGTATCGGCAAAGGCGTTGAGCGCGAGCGGCGTACCGTCCGCGGCGAAAATCTCACCGCGGGCCGCTCTCTCGGTTTTTATCCGCACGGCAGAACCCTGATCCATATCCGGGAATATCAAAGAATAATTCCAGAACACAAAACAACCTTCCGCGGTGTTGACCATCTGCGCGGTATAGTCGCTTGTAAAGTCGCCGTAATCCTCAGTTTTGTAGGTAGCGGTATATGTGAAGCGGCCGTTTTCGTCCGGCCCCGATAAATTGTCAACCGTGACCTCTTTGACCCCGAGCCCCGAAAAAATATTGTCGTACTTTTGAATAAAGCCGTCTTTGTCAATCGTCACCGCGGGATCGACTTGCGCCCACATGGCCTCGTAATCCATCGCGGTCAGCGCTTTCACCCAGGCGCTGATATCATAAGCGGCCGCCTGCCCACCCGAGCATGCCGTCAGCAGCAGCGCAATGACGAGCACGCAAACCAGTATCTTTATCCTCCGCATGCGGTTACCTCCACGGGCGTATTATACTATGCATGGGCTGGTATGTACAGCCACGCCATCAGCCGCCCGCGCCCCCTAAAAAATAAGCGGCGCAATCCTGCGCCGCATCTCTGCTATTTTTCTTCTTTTTCCATGCGCGCGAGCGCCTGCTCAACGGCTTTCTTTATCTGATCCCGCGCGCTGCGGTATTCCTCGACCGGCTCTCTGTAAGGATCCATAATGTCATAGCCCGATTCGCCCGGATAACCGTCGATGCCCTGCGCATACCCCAGCAGCGTATGCATCTTGTCTTCCTGATCGGGAGCCATCGCTTCCATCTCTTCTATGTGCTTCGCTTCCATCGCGAGTATGATATCGGCCCACTGTGCCAGCTCCCTGTCAAACTGCTGCGCGCGGTGCCTTTCAATATCCAATCCAACCTCGGCCATCACTTCCATCGCCTCGGGAGACGCTGGCGTTCCCTCACAGGCAAACGTGCCGGCCGATTGAAACGACATATCTTTTAAGTGAGTACTTCGGCCTACTGCGTCGTCCGCCAGTTCTTCTGCCATGGGGCTTCTGCATGTATTGCCCGTACACACAAAAAGAACGTTCATTGATTTTTAAACCCTCCTAAACTTTTACGATATTATATGCTGCCGCTTTGTAAACCCTGTTCATCACGGCAAATCCTATCCCAATTTTGGGCACGGCTTCAAAGTAAATTTTTGAGAACCCTTCGTCGTCGGCGCTCCGGAGCAGCGCGTAGATATTCCTTGCGGTCTCTCCCGCGTCCCTGATGCTGCCCGTTTCCCTGATATCACGGCGCCCATAATATTTTTTGTTCTCTCGTAAAACAAGCGCCAGCGGTTTTTCGCCCTTTTTCAAATCCTTGTCGTAAAGATACTTGATCGCCTCGGTCACCGACGCGCTCTGCCCCTCCACCACCGTGACATCCGCTTTGGGCGCGTAATGGCGGTATTTCATGCCCGGAGCCGCGGGCTTCTCACCGTCGAACGGCTCAAACGCCGCCGCGCAACTCACCTCGCCGATGACGCTTTCTATCATCTGCTGTGTGACCGCGCCGGGCCGCAATATCACCGGTATGTCACTCGTCATGTCGATCACCGTGGATTCAAGGCCGATGCGGCACTCACCCGCATCGAGCACCAAAAGGCTGTCTCCGAAATCTGCCGCGACATGCGCCGCCGTCGTGGGGCTCGGGCTGCCGGATCTGTTCGCGCTGGGCGCCGCAATGGGCACGCCCGAAGCCGAGATCAGGCTCAGTGCCGCGTCGCAATCGGGCATGCGCAGGCCGACCGTATCGAGTCCGGCGCTCACCGAAGCGGGCACTTTCCCTAAGCTCTTCACCACCATGGTGAGCGGCCCCGGCCAGAAGGCCGACGCGAGCGCCAGCACCTTTTCATTAAGCTCCCCCAGCTCGTGCGCCATGGGCACGCTGTCCACATGCACAATCAGCGGATTGTCCTGCGGCCTCCCCTTCATTTTGAATATAGCCGCCACAGCCTGCTCGTCAAACGCATTCGCGCCAAGGCCATATACCGTTTCGGTCGGCATGCCGACAAGAGAACCGCCGCGAATCGCTTTCGCCGCTTCTTCTATATAATTATGATACTCATCACGTATATCCAATATCATCTGAGTGTCTATTTTACATCCAAAATCTTAAAAAATCAATGGCGGCGCCTTGCGCCCGCTGCCAAATCAGCGTCAAGCAGGCTTTTAAGTCCGTCTCCCGGCATTCACGGCAGCTGTTCAATATACTCCTCCAGGCAAAGGCTTTGCTCGTAAATCACCTGAGCGGCCTCTTTGCCCACATACCGGTAGTGCCACGACTCATGCGAGATACCCGTGATTTCCGTTTTGCCCGCCGGGTAACGGAAAATGAAACCGTAGCGCCAGCTGTTGTTCATCATCCACTGTTGAGTGGGCGTGTCCTCCTGAGTTTCGTCCATATTTTGGTTGTTTATATCCACGACATCGACCGCCAGCCCCGTCTGGTGCTCGCTGGTTCCCGGCACCGCGATGATGGTTGCCGCCTGCGCCGCGGCCTCGTCCTTCGTCAACCCCTGTTCAACAAGCTTGTTCACCTTGTTGTCAAACAACTCCTGCTGCTTTTCCTGCGACCGGAATGACGAGCAGATCAAGGGCTGACACCCCGCCGCGCGGCAGTCGTCCATCATCTGCTGAAGATCGGGATAACAGCGTTCATCCACAGCCTGTCCGTTTTTGAGCTCAGTGAGCTTCACCTCGAAGCCGTCGGGCAAACTGTGCTGCGGGTTCACGAGCAATAGCCGCCAGTCACTTTGGTCCGCAGTGCTCTGCGGCGTTGGCTCCGCCGTGGATACGCCCAGCACCGACTCCGCCGGTGTTTGCGTCGGCTCAATTGATTCGACCGGCGCAGTTGATTCAGCCGGCGCAAATGCGCCGGGTTCATATGTCACTTCAAGCTTGTCTCCGCCGTTGAAAAAAAGCAGCCATATGCCCGCGGCGAGTACCGGCACCGCGATGGCAACAATAATGAGTGCGGTCCGCCGCCTGCGCCGCCTCTCAAGTCCGCGCATCATGCTTTTCATATTCTTACCTCCTTGACGTGATCCACCAACCGCCAGTCTTTCTTACCAAGGAAATAGAGCATATGTTGTCAGACGAGCGTTTCAAGGCGGATATCGCCCGCCGCCCCGCAGGTTTCTCCGATGATCGCGAGCGCGCCGGTCACACCTTGCACGCTCAGGATGAGGTCCAGCGCTTTTTCAATATCCGCCGCGGTTTTCACCTCATTGCCGAGCCGCGTGGCGCACGCGTCCGCAAGATACGCGTCCGGCGACACCACGACCGCCGCGTCCGCTTTCCCGAAACTGAGCGACGGCCCGACCGTGCCTGATGACGTGCAGACCGACATCGGCATTTCCCGGGAATCGATGACGATGCCGATCTTGAGGCTTAATGGGCTGCTCCCCGCGTACACCGCGATCGTCGTGGGTTCATCCGTCTTGAGGAATATATCGCCGCCATTTTCGACGATGACCTGATTTGACTGTTTTAATATTTCATGCCCGACATAATCGGAAAAAGCGCCCGCCACCGCTGCCATCGGCCCGACGCCCGCGGCCAGAGCCGCGCGGCACATTGCCGTCACCGCCTCCGGCGCGTCCTTGGCCGGACAAATAGGCTCAAGGCTCGTCAAAAAAAGCGGATTCGCCGCGATATACTTTTCGAGCAGCGCGCGCAAGCGTGTGACCGCGTCCGCCGCTTCGTCAACAAGAAGCCGGTCCGCGCAGATATAGAGCTCCGTCTCAAGATGCTGAACATAAAAGCACGGCAGGCCCGATGATATGAGCCGCCGGTATTCGTCCCTGTTGGAATAGTCCGGCTTGCCGGTATCAGAGGAGGGCGTCGTCAAAGCTTTTGATCGCGCGTGCGGGACAAGCCCTCACGCAATGCCCGCACAGCAGGCATTTGTCCATCGTAAACTCAAGCTCCCAGGTCTGCTTGTTCATCACGAGCGCACCGGACGGACACACCGATGTGCACGCGCCGCAGTGCATGCACTTTTCCTCGTAGCGGATCACGCTGTCGGTGTAGACCTTAACCTCAATGCCCTCGCCCGCTAAATAATCAAGGCTCTGCCTTAAGTTCTCCTCGGTGCCCGATATCTCGAGTATGATGTTGCCCGTCTTTCCGGGCGAAATATATGCCCTGAGAATATTGAATGTCAGCCCGTATTTCACGAGATTCGTGACGATGGGTTTATCGGTCTTTTCGGGCGGAAACGTGAGCCCTATTTTCATGCTGTTTTCCATGTCACTTCTCCTCTTTGATGTTCAATGCGTTAAGACCGGCCCGAAACGGCAGCTTGGCCGCGGGCTGCGTCATTTCAAAGCTGCCGTTAAGCAGCTTTTCTTTGAGCTCGCCCGCGATTTTGCGCGCCTTTAGCAGGCTCGAAAGCGGCGCCGTCCGTATCTTTTTGCCGTTGATCTCGATCTGGCCCGACCGCAGCTCCGCGTAGCTCACGAGCTTTAATTCCTCGCGCGAGCGCGTGCTGCAGCCGTAGTCGTACACATAGGTATATAGCTTATCGTTGGGCACCGCGAGATCGGCCATCATGTCCTCATCGATCACGGGGATCGGCACGCCGATGCCCACATAGAGCGACACGCCGTAGCCATCGAACGTGGCCGCCTTGATGTATTCGCTGTTCATGCCCTTTAAGTCGCCCATCACCGCAAGCGTGTAGCCTGCGTAGTGCATATCGCCATTTGGCAGCTCAGCCGCTTTGTTGACCGCCTGTGTGCCCTCAAACACCACAAACCCTTCGCCTCCGCACAGCAGTATGCGCGAACCGATGCCGATGGTGCGCAGCTTCGGGTCTTTCAAAAGCGGCGAGAGCTCACCCGCCGTCGTGTAGGTCACATTGCCCATGCCGGGCAGCAGCGTGCCCATATAGGTGCGTTTTGTGGTCTTTGTTGTGTTGGTCGCCGCCGAATAGTTCTGGTACGCGTTGCGCGGATTAAACAGATACGCCTGATTCATGTCCTTAAGCGCGATGTTTGTTTTGATCTCGGTGCGCGTATAGCAGTCGGTGCCGCCCGAGCGCGCGATGAGCTCCACCTCTTTGCCCGCGATCAGGTCTTCAATCACGTGCGCGCCGCCGTATTCAATGCCCGTGTGCTTTCCGGGTTGCGTCGCGCCGATAAACGTATCCACCGCCGCGAGGCCGCCATACGCCTCTACGCCGTTCAGCGATATCTCCGCCATGCGGATCGGCGGCTCACTGTGTCCGAAATTGAGCACCGCGCCCGACGAGCACATTGCGCCGAACGTGGCCGCCGTCACCACGTCGATTTTCTTCGCGCACGCGGCAACGCCCTGTTCCCTGGCCATCTGCACCGCCTCTTCGGCGGTAAACACCACGGCTTTTCCTTTTTTGAGCTTTTCGTTTATCTCCTGTATCGACTTTGACACGTTTGCCTCCCAAATTGCCCCGCGGCTGTCATGAAAATTTATAATAGATAATTGTACACCCAATTACCGGCATTCACAACCGCAAAAATATACCGAATGGCATCAAAGGCAAAACGAGGCTGAAGCTCTCCACTATCCGCGTATCCTGCCGACGCACCTGTTCATCGTGTGCCTTGCGATATGCCGGTAAAACAGCTTTTTGATGATGCCGAGCCTCTGTGCGTGCTGCGCGAACAGCTCATCGGGGCTGTCGTAAACGCCGAGATCCTGTTTGATGCCGTCCTTTTGAATATAGGTGTTGTTTGCGTTCCAGTCGACCGGCGGATTCTTCAAATCAGCCGTCGATACGCCATAGCCGCAGAAGCCGCCGCCGCAATCCGCAAACTTTTGCTGCAGCTTATAAAGATACGGCTTGTCGAGTATGAGCCCTTCCATGTCGTACCAGACGCCGTTGAAACAGACCTCCGCCCAGCTGTGCACCAGATCGCTCGGAGACAGCTTATAAACCCATTCGGGCATTGCCCCTCTCTGCAAGCCTTTGTCGATGATGAAGCCGTGGGCGCGGCAGGGTATGCCCGCCGCGCGGAGCAGCGCCATAAAAAGCGTCGTTTTGGTGTTGCACTGCCCGTATCCGTCGCTGAGCACCCGCGACGCCGGAATGGTGTCGTCCGTGTTGTAGCCGAAGCGTATCTCGTCACGCACATAGTTATAGATGCTCTGAATCCTGCGAAACTCATCGAGCTTGCACCAGCTTTTGCTGCGGATCAGCTCACGGATTTTTTCGTGCTCATGGTCGAGCATGCGCGTGGATTGCAAATATTGTGTCATGGTATCGCCTCCTTTTGGCTATACCTTATCATTCCGGCCGCAGACCGACTTTCAAAAACTCGCTGTCCCTGATGATACCGCTCGCGGACATGCCGGTCATTTTCCTGTTTGTGTACGCGAGGTGCGACGGGGAGTCGAAGCCCGCCGCCATGGCCGCATCCGTTACGCTGCCGCCCTCAGCCAGTACCGCGTAGGCCTTTTGCAGCTCGTGCAGCACCAAATAGCTTTTGAGCGGCACGCGCGTTTCCGATTTAAAGAGATGCGCGAGCCGGCTCGGCGACAGATGGACGGCCTGCGCCAGATTCTCCATCCGATGCTTTTCCTCACACGCACATTCCTGAACGAGCTTGAGCACGCTTTCCACCCTTTCGTCGAATTGCGGCGCAGGTGCGGCGGCGTTAAAAAACCGATGAATTTCAGCAATGAAAACCCCAAGAGCATCCTCCGCCACATGTCGGGTCAGTCCGCCGAGACGGTTTTGCAGCTCCTCCACGATATCCTCCGGCAGCACATAAAAAAGCCGCCCGTTTATATAATGAGCGTGCAGTTGCCTGCCAAGCCGTGAAACGGGGTTGATCAGCATCGTGAAATGAACCCGGCCGCCCGTGCCGAACTGATGCACCGTATCCATATCGACGACAATGCCCGCGCAGTTAACGCTTTTTCCCTCCATGGAAATATCGAGAAACGCTTCGGCGCTTAAAAACAGCTGAAGCATCCAGTGCCTGTGGGTGCTGGCTTTTAACGCATCTGAGACCGCGCCGAGACCGTCTTCGTATGAAAAAATAACGTTCAAAGTTGCCCTCCGACTCATCGTGCTGACATCATTATCTGATACGCAAAACCGGCTGTCAATTCAGGCTGCACTGCAGCCTGATCAGCGAGAGTGGCAAAAGTGAAAAGTCGATAATGATAGCGGCTTTTGGTTTGCTTCACACTATGCCTGTTGTTGCTTTTGCACCCTTCGCGCGCTATAATGACGTGAATAATAATTGAATGAGGTATTTATGAAACTCGGTATTGTCGGGCTGCCCAACGTGGGCAAATCTTCGCTGTTCAACGCGCTGACCGGCGCGGGCGCCGCGAGCGAAAACTATTCGTTCTGCACGATCGACCCCAATGTGGGCGTCGTCTCGGTGCCGGATAAGCGCATGGACTTCCTGGCTGAGCTCTATCATCCGGCCAAGTTCACACCCGCGGTGATTGAGTTTGTGGATATCGCGGGGCTCGTGAAGGGCGCGAGCCGCGGCGAAGGCCTCGGCAACAAGTTCCTCGCGCATATCCGCGAGGTGGATGCGATACTGCACGTGGTGCGCTGCTTCGAGAACGACGACGTGACGCATGTGGACGGCAGCATCGGCAGCGCGCGCGACGCCGAGACCATTAATCTCGAGCTGATATTCGCCGACATCGAGACGGTGGAAAAACGGCTCATGCGCAGTGAAAAGATGATCAAATCAGGCGATAAGAAATACGCGATCGAATGCGACACACTCCGAACTGTCAAAGAGAATCTTGAAAAGGGCATCTTTGTGGCGGGTATGGACCTTGACGACGCGCAGCGCGCTCTCGTCGGCGAGCTGTTTTTGCTGACCGACAAGCCCATGCTCTACGCCGCCAATATCTCGGAAGAAGACGCCGCGAGCGCCGACCCATATGCCCAGCCTCAGGTGGCCGCTCTTTTGGCGCAAGCCAAAACGCAGGGCGCCGAGGTGATGGTGATTTGCGCGAAGCTCGAGGAGGAGCTCTCCTCGCTCTCTGCCGAGGAACGGCACATGTTTTTGGAGGAGCTCGGCATCAAGCAGAGCGGGCTCGATGCGCTCGTGCAGAAAAGCTACAAGCTGCTAAATCTCATCAGCTATCTGACGGCGGGAGAGAAGGAAGTGCGCGCGTGGACAATTGTGCGCGGCACCAAGGCGCCCGGTGCGGCAGGCAAGATACACAGCGATTTTGAGCGCGGCTTTATCCGCGCGGAAATCGTCGCGTTTGACGACTTAAAAGCGTGCGGCGATATGACGACGGCCAAGGCCAAGGGGCTCGTGCGTCAGGAGGGCAAGGAATACGTGATGCAGGACGGAGATGTGACGCTGTTTAAGTTCAACGTATAATGCAGACCGCATTAATAAGCTAATTTAGTCAGGCTCTATCTCCAAAGATAATATTATCTTTGGAGATTTTAATTTTTCCGGCATGACCCCTTCTTATTAAGTTACTACTCAGCGCAATGGCACAAAGTGTCTTTATCGGCAGCCTGTATAGCATATTGGATGGCTTGCTCATTATGGCATATTGTTGTATATTTAATATAAATATGTCCATATTGGGCATATCTTATTAAATTTTATAGGCAGGTATTGAGGATGCTGATACCATTTGTGTTGTTCGGTGATTTGAAGAAATGCAAAACCGTTGTAAAAACGCTGTCGATCATACTGGCGGCTATTCTGCTTGCTGCAGGCATCGCGGCAATCGTTGATCTTATTTCTGTCGGCGGTTATGAAAAAGTCCCTGCGGTCATCTCCGACTATAACTTTAACATAAACCGCGAGGACGAATGGACGGATATTCAGTATCAGTTAAACGGCGAAGATCATACGTTTCGGCTCGGTTATTACAAAACCCTCTACGATAAGGGCGATGTGATTGAGATATACGCCGATCCCTTGCACTCAAAAGATATCATTATGGCCGATAAAGTGTTTACTGTCAGTAAAATGATATTGCTTTTTGCGATTCCGGTTGGTTTTTTTGACTTATTGTATCTCATCAATTATGCAGTGATCAAACGCTCGCATAAAAAACAGCAGGCACGATTCGCCGCGCAATTCAACAAAATGAATAACGGAATGTAATAATGCTTTTCACCGCAGGTATGGATTTAAATAATACTAAAAGAGAATGTTATTCGCTTAACTTGACAGTCTCGAATCCCCGATAATCTTATCGGGAATTTTTCATTGTCTTTTGATGCATGAAAAGCAGCTCTTTTGGTCATTCTGATGGAGCGAAGCGACTGAAGAATCTGTTTATTTATATAAATAAAATTCTAATTATTACTTTCGGCTATATCAAACTCGGCAGCCGCTGTGACACCGTTACCGTCCGCATACAGGGTCTTAATCACACGGTAATGGCCGGGTATCAACCCTTCATAGAAATACTCCAGAGAAAAATCCTCTTCGCTTGTGCCATCCGGCGGCAGTATGAGCCCTATATCGTTCCAAGCAGCATCTTCCCTGAGGGGTATAACGTACCATATCCCCTCTTTTTGAATTTCGAGGTGCGGCTCTAAGCCGTACACATACTCAACATCCGTTTGGTTGGTATATTCAATTGTCAGCGACGGTGTGTCTGTGGTCACCGATTCATCCGCCACACTCATCACAATACCCGTATCCTCCAGGTTTGTATATTCCGTTTCTTCAAGACTGTCCACTCTGATTTTTGGCGCGCAAGCGGCAAGCGTTATCAGCAATGCAGCTACTAAGAAAACTCCTATGATTGGCTTCATTTCATGGCTCCTTTCGTTTTATCCGCTAAACGTATGACTTAAACGGACACCAATTTGTTCCGTGCAATTTCGTGAGGAAATAAACAGGGAGCATGGGCTCCGTAATCGGCCCCACACTCCCTTGTCAACGATTTTTCTTTACATCTTCTCGGGCTCTTCCACCGTCTCGTCCCCGGTGAGCGTCACGCTCTTTATCACCTGAGGCGTTAATGGCCTGTCGGAGGCGTTCGTCTCGGTCGCCGCGATCGCGTCCACCACGTCCATGCCGTCCACCACACGGCCAAACGCCGCGTACTGCTTATCAAGGAACACCGCGTCCTCATGGCAGATGAAGAACTGGCTCCCCGCCGAATTCATCGCCGCCGAACGCGCCATCGATATCACGCCGCGCTTGTGGCTTAAGCTGTTATCAACCCCGTTGCCCGCAAACTCGCCCTTTATCGCATAACCGGGGCCGCCCGTGCCGCTTCCTTTGGGGCACCCGCCCTGAATCATAAACCCGCTGATCACGCGGTGAAAAATGAGCCCGTCGTAAAACCCTTGGCTTACAAGACTCTTAAAGTTCTTCACCGTGTTCGGCGCGTGCTCAGGAAGCATCTCGACCGTAATCTTTTTTCCGTCCGCCATTTCAATGATGACCATGAATACCTCTTCTTCTGTTCTTCTGTTTATTATTTTTCGAATGTTCTGACGCGGATCACGCTGCCCACAGCCTTGATCTTTTCGATGGTTTTATTATCCACATTCTCGTCAAGGTTAATCACGGTGTAAGCGATTTCTCCCTTGGATTTGTTGACCATGTCCGTGATGTTCGCGCCCGATTCGGCGAGCAGCGCGGTGATCTGTCCGACCATGCCGGTCACGTTGCTGTGGATCACCGCCACGCGGAAGTTGCCCGTGAACGGCAGCACCGCGTTCGGCAAATTTACAGAGTTGACAATCTTGCCCATTTCGAGGTAATCCCTTAATTCCGTCGCCGCCATCACGGCGCAGTTTTCCTCGGATTCGGGTGTGGATGCACCAAGATGCGGTATGCTGATCACGTTGTCATACGTTAAAAGCTTGTCGTTCGGGAAATCCGTCACATAGCATGTGATCTTGTGGTTATCGAGCGCGTCATACAGCGCGTCGTAATCGATCAGCCCGTTTCTCGCGAAGTTCAGCAGAATCGCGTTCTGCTTCATCTTGGCAATCTCCGCAGACCCCAAAAAGCTCTTTGTCTGATCCATGAGCGGAATATGCAGCGTGATATAATCCGCATTGTAAAGCACGCTGTCGAGACTGATCGCGCGCTGCACGTCGTGATCAAGGCCCCACGCGGACTCGATCGATATGTACGGATCGTAGCCGATCACGTGCATCCCGAGTGACCTTGCCGCATTGGCCACCATCACGCCGATCGCGCCAAGCCCGATCACGCCGAGCGTCTTGCCCTCAATTTCGGGCCCGACAAACTGGTTCTTTCCTTTTTCCACGAGCGGCAGCACCTCGTCGCCCTTGCCTTTGAGCGATTTGGCCCATTGGCTGGCTTCAATGATGTGGCGGCTCGCGAGCAACATGCCCGCCAGCACGAGCTCTTTCACGCCGTTGGCGTTGGCGCCCGGCGTATTGAACACCACAATGCCCTTTTTCGCGCATTCGTCAACCGGTATGTTGTTGACGCCCGCACCCGCCCGCGCAATCGCGAGCACGTTTTCAGGCATCTCAAGATCGTGGCATTTGGCGGATCTGACGAGTATCGCGTCATAGTCGGTCAAGTCTTCGCTGATCGCATAATTTTCCTTAGGCAAATAATCGTAGACCACATTCGATATCGAATTGAGTTTTTTGATTTTAAACATATATTTTAGCTCCTTCAAGCTTTCATTTACGCATTCTTTTCGAATTCCTTCATGAATTCAACCAAAGCCTTCACGCCCTCAATCGGCATCGCGTTATAGATGCTGGCTCTCATACCGCCCACGCTTCTGTGCCCCTTGATGTTGACGATGCCGCGGGCTTTCGCTTCCGACACGAACTTTTTATCGAGCGCCTCGTCGCCCGTCACAAACGTCACGTTCATCAGCGAGCGGAACGGCTTTTGCGCGGTGGGCTTAAACAGCGACGACGAATCGAGATAATCGTAAAGCAGCGCAGCCTTTTCCTCGTTGCGCCGCTGCATCGCCGGCACGCCGCCTTCCTTCAATAAATGCGCAAACACGAGCCCCGCGATGTAAATGCCATATGTCGGGGGCGTGTTGTACATCGAATCATTGTCCGCCATGATCTTGTAATCGAGCATCGACGGCGTGTTCGCGGGCGCTTTGCCCAAGAGATCTTCGCGCACGATCACCACGGTCACACCCGCGGGGCCGATATTTTTCTGAGCGCCCGCATAGATGAGGCCGTAGCCGCTCACATTCACCGTTTCCGAAAGTATCATAGAGCTCATGTCGCTCACTATCGGCAATCCGTTCGTATCGGGCAGCTTCGTAAAGCGCGTGCCGTAAATCGTGTTGTTGGACGTGATGTGCACATAGTCCGCGCTCTGCTCAAACATATCCGGTGTCGTTTCGGGGATATACGAAAATGTCAGGTCTTCCGAAGACACCGGGATGATGACCTCGCCCACCTTTTTCGCTTCCGCGATCGCCTTTTTGGCGAACATGCCCGTTTTTAAATAGTAGGCGCGCTTATGAGTGGTCATTAAATTGATAGGCACCATGGAAAACTGCATCGAGGCGCCGCCCTGTAAAAAGAGCACCTTGTAATTTTCGGGGATCGCCATCAGTTCCCTTAAATCCTTTTCGGCTTTGCCGATGATGGCTTCATAATCGGCGCTTCGATGGCTCATTTCCATCACGCTCATGCCGCTGTTCCCATAGAAAACAAGCTCTTCCTGCGCCTGCTTCAGAACAGCTTCGGGCAGGCACGCGGGGCCTGCGGAAAAATTAAATACTCTCATGATAGCCTCCTAATGGATAGAAAGATTTATGATAACATTGTTAAAAAAATAACGAACTTTTTCTTCATTATATGCTCCATGAATCGCAAACGCAAGCGATATCTCGCTGCGCATTTGTGATGCAATTATGCAGTCAGTATAGCATAAGGGATGATAAATTAGCAAAACCAAACATTTTTTGATGATCTCAAAATCTGTTTTATACAATTCTGCTTCGTTATTAATATATCTATACTTCTTGACAACACTTTTGCCTTGTCCTATAATCACCATATTATAAAAATGGGCGATTTGCATGACTTACCATCATTTTATGCTGGTATAATACCGTTTTAAAAGCACATATTATCTAAACAAAAGAT
>JAEYLC010000035.1 GCA_023461435.1 Bacillota bacterium | reverse complement strand
TAATATCACTATTAGACCACTTCAACAAAGTACACTTAGTTACGAATTGAACCGCCGTATACGGAAAACCGTACGTACGGTGGTGTGAGAGGGGCGAAACCTGATACGGTTAGCCCCTACTCGATTGAGAAATTTCTGTGATTGCTATATTCATAAAATAATGCTACTTATTATTAATATAATAAGTAAATTGAGTTGATATTATGTGTTATATTATGGATGCACTATATATCGCATTTTTATGGTCACAATTGATTCATTCTTCGTTGATTTAGGGGGAAGCATGAAAAGCATATTCAGCCGCATCGCATATAGCCTTTGGCACCACAAGAGAAGAAACATACTGATCTCGGGATGGTTCTTCCTGCTGCTTTTTTTGCTTATTTCGGTGACCATTATCAGTATTGCTTCTAATCAGCAGGTTGTCAATTTAAACAGTAATGTAGGCAACTGCGTAATCATGAAAAAAGTCAGCGATATTGACACGGAAATGGAAGGTCCCTTTAACAGCAAAGAGATCGAAAAACTCAATAGCCTATCCTTCGTGAAAAGCTGTAATGCGGTGGGGTTCCACAGCGGAAGGCTGATTGATGCTGTTTCAGTGGTAAAAGACAACGAAATGAACGATGTCAACAAGAAAAGTCTAAAACAGACGGATCAGTCTCTCGATTCATGCATGCTGTTCGGCTTGACGAATACACAGATTTATACGCTCTTTACCAGCGCAGGATTTAAACTTACAGAGGGAAAGCATATCACTGCTGAGGACTCCGGAAAAAAAGTTGCGGTTATATCAACATCGCTTGCTGAAGCGAACAATTTAAAACTTGGAGACACTATCAGTGTAACAACTCCATATATGATTGAGCAACTTGAAGGAAAAAAGGAACCAATAACTTTAACAGTAACAGGATTGTTTGATTACCCTCGAACGTCGAACCTATATGAAAAAACAGTGACGTCAGCATTTCCCTCGGAGCAGCCTGCAAACTATATTTTTGTCCCCGGGGATATTTTATCTGCTTATAGTACTTGGTATGGACCGCTGCGGCTATATGTCTATATGCAAGACAGCAATCAGGTTGAAAATTTCATTAATGATATCAAAATAGAACTGGGAGATAGCACATATGATCCTATCTATTGGACATTATTATATGACTATACATGGGATAAAGATTGGGTGTCTACCGTCAATAAACCAGCTGAAGAGATTAGCAGTATGGCGACTGCGGCGGCATTGGGGTTAGGGATTAGCATATTTGTCATTATTCTTCTCATATATGCCTTACTACTCAATAGGAAAAAATACGAATTGGGTGTTTTCTTGTCCCTTGGCGAGTCAAAACCAAAACTTGTTCTACAAACCGTGCTGGAAGAGCTCGCGCTCGTACTGGCTGCTCTGATCATGGCTGCATTGCTTGCGGTGTTAGTGGCTCCGGCAGTCAGCAATCTGGTGATGGAAAAACCAGCTTCTGAGACAAATGCAGCGATAGAACATCAGCGTGATGAAATTGTTCGGTATGAAAATCATGGTGATTATGTCGTAGAAGGCGACATCAAATCGGCCCGTACAACATATTTTTACGTGAATAATGAATTGAACGTCAGCGGCAGCTTTGGCGTTTTCATCGCCTATACGTTTATTGGAATTGTTGTGATTTTTGTGGCCTTAGCTGGGCAGGTGTTGTTCTTTCTACGTAAAAGCCCCGCCAGATTGTTGTTATCAAATTGATTTGAAGGTGAATTATGGGCTGTTTTAAACGTGCTGTCTTCAGCATCATACACTACAAAAAGCGGTTCTTATTAATACTGCTGATAATCTTGATTGCATCGGTATTTTTGCAGGTTTCCTATCAAATTCGAGTGACCGCTGAAGAGTCTGTCGCACAGATCAGGAAAAACATAGGGGCTTCTGTTATTGTAAATATTAAAGATAAAAAACTCTCTGGTATAGATATTACAGACTATTTCCCATATGATGTTGCGCATGAGATCTCAGAGTTGCCGGAAGTGAAAAACACTCAATATATCAGTATGGTCAATGTTTTGAGCGATACTATTAAAGGTATCGAAACCGGATCATACGATGTTGATGAACATGAGTCTTATTGGCCGGGCGTGGGCGATTTTCAAATTGTTGGCGTGTCAAATATGCAGTCTTTTTGGAATTTCAAAAAAGGTATTGATCATATTGAGGAAGGACGTTTTCTATCACCTGATGAGTTCGGAACAGATGCGGTTATAAGCCAGCAGGTCTTGAACAATAATTTCCTCAAATTGGATGATTCGTTTACAGTCTCTTCATATTTTGATAAGGATCAGAATGTCGAACTGAAAATTGTTGGCGTTCACTCAGGAGATGATTTAAACATGGTACCTGAGTATTTATGCAATGTGAATTACATTTATGTGCCAATCGATGTTGCCATTAAACTAAATGGAGTTAATGGAATCATGGAATCGGAATATGTATTAACTGATCCTGCGGAACTCGATGCGTTTTTAGACAAAGCAAAGCCCATCGCAGAAAAATACAATTTGGATTTGGATTTCTATAATAACAATCTCGACTTTCTGCTCGCGTCCACTGCCCTGAATAGTGTAATAAAAACTTGTGATGCCATATTCATCACGGTGATTGCCATGTCAGCAATCATATTAAGCCTGCTCGTGATCTATCTAATGAACGACCGCTTATTTGAAATCGGTATATTGCTATCGCTGGGGGAAAGCCGGTATAAGGTTAGTCTCCAGATGATAATTGAAATACTGATGCCGGGTTTGATTGCCATCAATATCGGCGCTCTCGTATCAAGCGTAATCATACCCACTGTGGGCAAAGCGATTGCTGTAAACATGCAGATCAATCACTCGTTGACATCGGCGTACATAGGCACATTATTTTTACTCGCAAATATCTGCGGCATACTGCTGGTGATCGTAGCGTCGATCGTACCGATGGTCGCGATCAGAAAGTATACCCCCAAGCAGATAATGCAAACCTTCAAATGATGGCATTCTGAAAATTAGGACTAGAGAAACGGAGAAAAACGATGAATACGGTACTGGAACTCAAAAACGTTGATTATTATTATCCAACAAAGGCCACGAATATCGACATTCTCAAAGACGCAAGCTTTTGCTTTGAGCAGGGGAAGCTTTACTCGATTATTGGGCCTTCCGGCTCCGGCAAGACGACGACGCTCTCACTGCTCGGCGCGCTCGAAATTCCCAAAAAAGGGAGCATCCTTTATAAGGAGCGCGACATACAGGAGATCGGTATGGCCCGATACAGAAAGGATCATTTGGGGTTTGTGTTCCAGGCATACAACCTGCTTACCTATCTTTCGGCAGTTCAGAATGTGCTCGTAGCTATGAGCATTTCCGGTAGTGCGGACGACGAAGAAAAAGCGTCGGCGCTGCTCAAAAGCACGGGACTCGACGAATCGCTGTTCAAACGTTTGCCGAATTATCTATCCGGCGGAGAGCAGCAGCGTGTGGCGATTGCACGGGCTATCTCGACTGGCGCGGATATCATCATCGCCGATGAGCCGACAGGTAATCTTGATAAGGCAACAGCACTCGATATCGTGGGGCTGTTTGATGATCTCGCGCATAAAGAGGGTAAGTGCGTGATTGTTGCCACTCATTCGGATTACTTTCATAACACTGCGGATTGTATCGTCACGCTTGACAACAAAATGCTCAAGGCGCTGGCATAAGCCGACTGTTGATGAAACAGACGCTTCCGGTATTTAGCGATAAAGCCTGCTTTGGCAGGTTTTTTTCCAGCAGTTCCGTTTGCACATTATGAAATCGCTATATTGCGCGCCGAAAGAAAACAGAATATGATGGATAAAATAACACAATGGAGTTTCTATGGATATTTTCAAAGCTTATTACGATGCCGCCGACAGCGCCATGGCGCCCAGCATGGCCGCCTACATGAAAAACCAGTTTGCTTTTCTGGGGCTTCAAAAGGCTCAGCGTGCCGAACTCAGCCGCGGCTTCCTCGCCGCAAAGAAAAAGGAAAAGGCGGTGGACTGGGAGTTTGTTTTCAAGTGCTTTGAGCTGCGCGAACGGGAATTTCAATATCTTGGCATCACATATCTGCTCGATGTGAAAAGCCGCCTCATTGCGGACGATATCCGTCACATGGAAACGCTGATCGTGACCAAATCGTGGTGGGACACGGTGGATATGCTGGCTGTCATCGCGGGCGACATCGTCTTGCGGCATCAGGAGCTCAAAGAGCAGGTGGTCGCAATATGGATGACGGGTGATAACCTTTGGCTCAGACGCGCGTCGATGCTCTTCCAGCTCAAATACAAGCAGCTTACGGACACGGCGTTTCTGTCGCACGCGATACTGCAGAATTGCGATACAAAGGAGTTTTTCTTGAACAAAGCGATCGGCTGGGTGCTGCGCGAGTATTCGAAGACCGACGCACAGTGGGTGAGGGATTTTCTTGCCGCGCATAAGCTGAGCGCTCTTAGCGTGAAGGAAGCGAGCAAGTACATATAGGGAAGCACTGATTAATTCGGTGGACTGCCTTAACGGTTGGTTTTGCACTCTGCTGTGTCGCTGCAATCTCAAAATAGCGATGCTATTCCTCGATTTTGCTCCTTGCCGATCACAAAACCCTCTCGTTAAATCAGCCACCTCATTTAATCAGTGCCTCCCTTGGCAAGATTAAAAAGCCTTTAGTTAAACAGCAATGGAGGAAATATGCGGACATTTTTACTTGAGGATTTCTACGAGAAGCATGAGTTTTCCACAAAGTATCTGCTGTCGCAGTCGGACTGCGAATCCATGACGGTGGACGAGCTGCTGAGTATGGAACCGGGGGCGGCGAAACAGCTGCATCAGCTCTGGCTCGGGTACACCGAGGTGAAGGGCAGCCTTTATCTGAGAGAGCGCATCGCGGCGCTGTATAAAGCCTGCGGGCCGCAGGACATCCTTGTGCACGCAGGCGCCGAAGAGGCGATATACGGCTTCATGCAAGTGTTCCTAGAACGCGGAGATCATGCGGTTTACCTGTCGCCCGCATATCAGTCGCTCTACGAAGTGGCCGCGTCGGCCGGGTGTGAGGTGTCTCCGTGGCTGCTGCGGCAGGGACCGGGCGGCTGGACGCTTGATATGGATGAACTGATTTCGCTGATACGCCCGCAGACCAAGCTGATCGTGATCAATACGCCGCATAACCCGACCGGATATGCACTCAGCGATGATCAGCTCGAAGCCGTTGCCCGTATCGCGCGGGAACGGGGTGTGTTCGTGTTTTGCGATCAGGTTTATAAGGGGCTGGAGTGGGACGGACGGTCACACTCCTGGATGAGCGATATCTGTGAGAACGCGGTGTCGCTCGGCGTGATGTCCAAGGCATACGGGCTCCCGGGGCTGCGGATCGGCTGGATCGCGACGCGGAACAGGATGTTTATGATAAGCTGCTGAAGCTCAAGTATTACACCACCATCTGCTGCAGCGCGCCGAGCGAATTCTTATCGGCGCTCGCGCTTAAGCATTCGGATGCGTTGCTGCAAAGGAGCGTATCCATCATCAGGAGCAACATCGCTGTGGCCGAAGGCTTCTTTGAAAAGCATAAAGATATCTTAATAAATAACGAGCCTACAGCGGGACCTGTCGCGTTTCACAAGCTCAAAAGCGGCGGAGATGCCAAAGCCTTTTGTGAAGACCTGATCGGTAAATGCGGCGTGCTGCTGCTGCCGGGCTACGTGTATGAAGCGGACGGCAGCTATTTTCGGATGGGCTACGGGCGAAAGAACTTCGGTGAGGGCCTTGAAAAGCTGGACAAATGCCTTTGCGGATAATAATAAGCTGCATAATATGGGCCTGTTTACGCTGTAAACGGGCTTTTTTGATGGCACTATAAAATATAATGAACAATAAAATAGAATTAATTATATAATGATATTGACAATAGTGTGTGACATACAGTATAATGCGCGCAGAGGTGAAAACCATGGAAGACTTAAATTCTGTTGTGACAAACATGGAGCAGGAGCTTCGACGCGGGACGGTGACACTCTGTGTGTTGAGCCGATTAGAAAAGCCCAAATACGGCTATGCGCTCGTTGAGGAGCTTGCAAGCGCAGGTATGAGCATCGAGCCGGGAACGTTGTATCCGCTGCTTAGGCGGCTCGAATCGCAGGGGCTGCTGAAAAGCGAATGGGAAACGTCCGGCCCAAAGCCGCGCAAGTATTACGAGCGCAGTGAGGCGGGCGAGAAAATTTACAAACTGCTGTGCACAGAGTGGGATGAACTTGCGCGCAGTATCGACAGGCTCATTAAAGGGGCCCCCGCCGGCGAGAGCGTCGGTGGGGCGGAACAAGAGGAGGGAGAGAAATGAGCAAAACAGGAGAACTGATTGACAGGTATGTGTATGATGTCACAAGGCGGCTGCCGCAGGAGCAGCGCGCGGACATCGAGAAGGAACTGCGCAGCCTTATCGACGACATGCTGGCGGCGCGCACAGGAGAGACCGAGCCATCCGAGGACGACGTGACGGCGGTGCTCAAGGAGCTTGGGCGTCCGCAGGATCTGGCAGCGAAATACCGCGGCACCAAGCGCCATCTGATCGGGCCGGAATATTACGATATCTATTGGCTCGTGCTCAAGATCGTGCTGGCCGCGACAGGCTTTGGGCTTGTGATCGCGCTGATCGTCAGCAGCGTGGTCACGCCGCCCGAGAACGCATTCAGCGTGGCGGCGGGGTCGTTTTGGGGGATATTCGGCGGGCTCGTGCAGGCGTTTGCATACGTGACGATCGCGTTTGCGCTCGTCGAGCGGTTTGCGAAAGACGGGCACATTCTCAAGCTTGATTGGAGCCCGAAGGATCTGCCGCCGGTGCCGCCCCTGAACCAAAAGGACACGGTAAACATCAAACGCGCCGACCCGATTGTGGGGCTCATATTCGGCGTCATCGGTCTCATCATATTCAATGCGATGCCGTGGATTTTGGGGTATGTGACAGCGGTGGAAGGGATGGTATCGATACCCGTGTTCAATCTCGACGTGGTGAGAACGATGCTGCCGCTGATCGATCTGATGATCTGCCTTGGGATGCTTAAGGACATGATACGGCTGATCGCGGGGCGCTACTCGATCAAAATCTCACTGGCTGTCGCGGCGATCAACATCGCGATGCTCGTGCTCAATATCGTGATTTTCCTGCCGCCCGCGATTTGGAACGCCGATTTCCTCACATCGCTGTATGCCGCGACGCATATCGATATGTTCGTAAGCGACACCGCTAAGGCCATCTGGACGATGCTGCCCACAATTATCGTCGTGCTCGGCACCATCGGGTATGTCTCAGATACGGGTGTGACGCTGTACCGCGGCGCGCGAGGCTCATCGTTGTTCGGTAAAACAGCCTGAAAGTATCGTGGAATTTCAACAGAGCATCTTTAATAGGTGCTCTTTTTAATTAACGAGAGTATTTGGACCGCCTCCGGCTGCGCTGCATATAATGAATCAAACATCATCGGATATTGAACCAAAAGGATTTGAGGTACGAACGTGAAATACGATTTTACGCTTGATATGCGCGTGAGGCGTTCTCATACGCTGATACTCGGGAAAGTGAAGCCCGATTCGACGGTGCTCGAGCTCGGCGCGTCCACCGGCATCATGACCAATTACATGAAGAACCAGCTTGGCTGCGACGTCTATATCTGCGACATTGACGAAGCGGCGATGCAGACTGCCAAGCAATTCGCGAAAGGCTCATGGCTGGGGGACCTTGATACGCTGCAATGGGCTGCGGCTTTTGATCCCGTCAAGTTTGACTATGTGATCTGCGCCGATGTGCTCGAGCATTTGCGCAATCCCGGCGGCGTTTTGGCACTGACGAAGCAGGCTTTGAAGGACGACGGATCGGTACTGCTCTCAATGCCCAATGTGGCGCACAATTCCGTTGTGTATCCATTGCTTGAAAACAGATTCGACTACACCGAAGTCGGCATACTCGACCAAACGCATCTGAAGTTCTATACGTATCCGTCATTAAAAAGGCTCTGTACGGACGCGGGTTATACGCCGGTGGAGGAAGATGCGATCTATCAGGCTTACGAGCCGCCCTTTGCGGCGAAGTATCCGGACGCCATCCGGTACCGGCCGTACAGCCACGTGTTTCAGTTCATTTTCGAGCTCCAGAAAACGGACTATGTGACTGCGAATGGGATCGGCACTGTCAACAAGATTGAGGCGTACCCTCATCATGGCTGATAAAGAATGATGAAACGGCGGCGAATGAAATGACGGACACACAAAGGCTCAAATTTATTGCGGTTTTTCTGCCGCAATTTCACAGAATCAAGGAGAATGACGAATGGTGGGGAGAAGGGTTCACGGAATGGGCAAACGTGAAAAAAGCCGTCCCGCTGTTCGACAATCACACGCAGCCCGCAGAGCCGCTGAATGACAATTATTATGACCTTACGGATTTAAACACGCTGCAATGGCAGAGCGAATTGATGCATCAGTACAATGTGTATGGCCTGTGCTTTTATCACTACTGGTTCAGCGGCAGGCTGCTGCTCGAAAAACCGGCGGAACTGCTGCTCGAGCATAAAGAGATCAACACGAATTTCTGCTTTTCCTGGGCCAACGAGCCGTGGACGAGAAACTGGGACGGACGGCAGAACGCGATACTGATGCCGCAGAATTACGGAAGCGAGCAGGACTGGAAAGCGCATTTTGACTACCTGCTGCGGTTCTTCAAGGACGAGAGATATATCAAGGTGGACGGCAAGCCGCTGTTTGTGCTGTATGTGCCGAACCAGATCGAGCGCTGCGCCGACATGGTGGCTTACTGGCGTCAGCTCGCGGCGCAGGCCGGGCTGCCCGGCCTTTATATCACCGAAACGCTGAGCTCAAAGCGCGGCATGACCTGGCCGCACCTTAAGGATTCCGACGCCTGCATCGAGTTTGAGCCAACGCTGACGCTGTTCGGCGGCTATACGCCGCGTGAGATGCATCAGTTCTTGTTCGGCACGCTGCATTACTTTTTGTTTGACGTCGTCTGGCAGATGATGCTCCTGCGCAAAAGCTCCTACGGCAACAGGGAAAAATACTGCGGGGCCTTCATGGGGTGGGATAACTCGCCGCGGGTCGGGAAGAGGGCCAGCGTGTGCGTCGGGTTCACACCTGAAAAGTTCAAAAGCTATTTAGGCCAGCTGACGAAAAGATGCATCGATGAAGGAAACGACAGGTTCATATTTATCAACGCATGGAACGAATGGGCCGAAGGGGCGTATCTCGAACCCGATAAGCAGTTCGGGCACCAAAAGCTCGAGGCAATCAAAGCCGTCTGCGACGAATTCAATCTGCCCAAGGTCGATTGAATCTTAAGCGAAAGCGAGAGCTGTTCGCCGAACAAACATCGCTTTTATTCACGAAGAAAAAAGATGTCTTCCACCGCTTTTTCAAGCAGCTTGGCGATTTTCATGGCAAGCTCAAGAGAGGGGTTGTATTTGTCATTTTCAATGGCGATGATCGTTTGCCGTGTGACGCCGAGCGCATTGGCCATGTCCTCCTGACGCATTCCCTGAGCCTTGCGGAGTTCCCTGATACTATTCGTCATGACTACCCGCTTTGGTCATTCTTTTGTTCAGTACCAGTTTCGTCCAAAAAAACACGCCGCTTTGAACAGACATCAGCATAAAAGGGAGAAGCGGAATGTCACCTGTGCTGATGAGCTCAAAGACATTCCAGATGATCAGAAATAACGCAACAGCCGCCCAAGACAGCCTGACAGCTTTGAAATTAACGTGAATCTCCATTTCGTCTGCCTTTTTCATAAAACCGCCTCCATAATGTAAAGAGCTATTTACATTATTATCACAAGATATACGAAATGTAAACAACTATTTACATATGAGAGGCCCTAAACATTTTCATATCGCGAACCAGCACATGTTCATCGTTGTCACGCGGCGGCGGCGGGAGTATAATGAAGAGGCAAAAACGACACGGATGGTAAACATGGTACATAAAAGCACACTCAGGCATTTTATTTCGTATTACCGCCGCCATTGGCGGCTTTTTGTTCTCGATCTTTGCTGCGCGCTGATGATCGCCGCGGTTGACCTCGCGTTTCCGCTTGCTTCGCGCTACGCGATGACCACGCTGCTGCCCGAAAGGCTGTTTGACACGTTTTTCATCATCATGGGCCTGCTCGTGGCGGCGTATCTGCTGCGCGCGCTGTTCATGTACATCGTGACATACTGGGGGCACACACTCGGCGTGCTGATGGAAGCGGACATGCGGCGCGATCTTTTCACGCATATGCAGAAGCTCTCGTTCCGCTTTTACGACAAGAACCGCACGGGGCAGCTCATGTCTCACGTGACGACGGACCTTTTTGACATCACCGAACTCGCGCACCACGGTCCCGAAGACCTGTTCATATCGCTGATCACGATCATCGGCGCGTTCACCGTGATGCTGACCATCAATATCAAGCTCGCGTTCGTGCTCATTGTGCTCGTGCCGATCGGCATATTGTTTACGCTGATGCAGAGGAAGCGCATGATGCGCGCCAGCAAGCGCGTGAAGGAGCGCACGGCGGGCATCAACGCGGGGATCGAATCGAGCATATCGGGCGCGCGCGTCGCCAAGGCGTTTACGAACGAAGCGTTTGAAGTGGATAAATTCATGGAGAGCAACGAGCGGTTCAAGCGCTCGAAGGGCGAGTTTTATTCGGCGATGGCCGTGTTTTTAAGCGGCTTGGAGTTTTTCACGAGCCTGTTCAGCGTCGCGGTGATCGCGTTTGGCGGGTACCTCATTATGCAGGGTGAGTTCGATTACGTGGGGCTTATCACGTTCTCGCTTTATGTCTCGACATTTCTGCAGCCGATACGCAAGCTCTCAACGTTCATGGAGCAGTTTTCGAGCGGCATGGCGGGCTTTCACCGCTTCCGCGAGCTGCTAAGCGAGCAGCCCGATATTGCCGACAAGCCGGGGGCATTGACGCTTAAGGACGTGAAGGGCGATATCGCGTTCGAGGATGTAAGCTTTTCGTACAACGATAAAACCACGGTGCTCGAGCACCTCAATCTTAAAATCGACGCGGGCAAGACGCTTGCGCTCGTGGGGCCGTCGGGCGGCGGCAAGACGACGCTGTGCCATCTGATACCGCGTTTTTATGAGGCGAGCGGCGGGCGCATCACGATAGACGGGCACGATATCAGAGACGTGACGCTGCTCTCGCTGCGCCAGAACATCGGCATCGTGTCGCAGGATGTGTTTTTGTTTGCGGGCACGATTCGCGACAACATACGCTACGGGCGCATTGACGCGGCGGACGAGGAGATCATAGAGGCGGCAAAGCGCGCCGAGATACACGATATGATCATGGAGATGGAGAACGGCTACGACACGCAGGTGGGGGAGCGCGGCATACGGCTTTCGGGGGGGCAGAAGCAGCGCATTTCGATCGCGCGGATTTTCCTGAAAAATCCGCCGGTGCTGATACTCGACGAAGCGACGTCGGCTCTCGACAGCGTGACGGAGAAGCGCATACAAAAGGCGTTTGAGGAGCTCGCGGTGGGGCGCACAACGCTGGTGATTGCGCACAGGCTTTCGACTGTGAAGAACGCGGATGAGATTATTGTGATTGATGAGGAAGGCGTGGCGGAACGCGGGACGCACGAAAGGCTGCTGGCGCTGGAGGGCGCTTATGCGAAGCTTTACAACAGTCAGTTTCGGGAGTGAACCAGCAATACAAATGGAGGTACTATTATGAAGATCGCATTTGAAGGTTTTATTTTTAATATTCCTTTGATGCCTATTTTATATATAAGAATTAAACAGTCTATATTGCTATTAAGGAGGACCTGGAGATTAGTTGCAAGATTAGGTAAATATGCTCTTTCAGTTTTGCCTGTAATAATTCTACTTCCTATTTGCGCACTGGTACTTTGGTTAATTAATGCTGATAGTGTTTACCATTCATATTTAGATGTAGTTTGGGACATAAGAAGCACAATAATTGGCTCCATTATTATTTCATATGCTCTCATAGTTTTTCAAGGTGAAAGTCACAGAAAAAGACAGTTAAAAGATCTTTTCCATAAATACTATTATGTAGACTCAGCATTATATGCTGGTATTGATGAATGCATATCTAATATTTGTATTGAGAAATGGAATCAATATACTTATCTAATTTTCCAATCTGAATATAGTGTTAGATCATATAAACAATATTTAAAAATAGTCAAAAACAAATATCACAACAATACTTTAGACAAAGACAAAGTTGAATGTATAAGAAAAGCTGCCCAAGAACTAAAAGATACTCTTAACAAGCGCGTGGTAGGCCTTCATTTCGATAAAGAACTAATGAATATTAGTAATGATGATTTATTCTGTATGATTAAGGATTTTGAAAAACTCACGCAACACATTGATCAAGCTGCACTTTTTAGTGATAATATTAGTGTGGATTCTGCTATTGATTGGATTACTAAACTAGTCGAGTTAAGTTATGACTATATAATGATATTAAGTATTATTTGGAATCAGGATAATGATATTAATAACAAAATTAGATGTAAAATTTCACAACACGATAAATATCATAATTGTTTATCTTTTTATATGCAGATGGAAAATTCGCAAGATATAACACTCTGACAATTACTTCAATAAACCGTATTTAGTGGTGGAGCTAAAGGAGGTGACGCGCGCAGCGCGACGGAGGATTGTGGTCAGCCACGCTAAACCGGGCGGCCCATGGCCGTCCCTACGGGCTAAACAAAAAAGGCACGGCATATCGCCGCGCCCCTGCAATTCAAAACCTATTCCGCCAGATATTCCTGCGTGCGGATCACCCGCGCAAACATGCCATTCAGCGCCGCCATGAATGTGCGGTGCACCGTCTCAGCGGGAATTACCTCGCCGCGAAACGTTAAATCCTTCGTGGCGCAGGCATCCTCGAGCAACGTCACCTTAAGCGCATAATCCTTGTAGGCCCGCACTGTGGTGTCGATGCACATATGGCTCATCATGCCGCATACCACTAGCTCTGTAATCTCCCTGCTGCGCAGTATATCGAGCAGATTCGTGTAATAAAAGCTGCTCGGCGCATGCTTGACCACGACGGGCTCCGACTCAAGCGGTGCCAGCCGTTCGTGGATATTGACGCCGTCCGTGCCGGGCAGGAAGAACGTTGCGCCTTCGTGGACGCTGATATGCTGCACATGAATGACGGGCGCGCCGGACGCCCGGAACCTTTTCAAAACCAGTTCGGCATTATCAAGCGCCTTTAATGGCTCATGCAGCTCCATTTTGCCGCCCGCAAAGTAGTCGTTCTGAATGTCGATAAGCAACAAAGCCTGCTTCATATACGCTCCTTACAGGGAATCATTAAACTTACTTAACCGTGGTAATAACCCGTTCTTGCGTTCAGGCCCACATAGGGAACTTCCTTGCCCTCGTTCATGATGTACACCTGATAAAAATCATCGCCTAAGTCTTCGTAACTGCTCGGCTTGACGCCGTATTGAGCGAGCAGGTCTGCCTCGAAAAGCTCCTTCCAGTTGTCGGGCACGGGCGCGTTTTCGGTGAGGTATTCCGCAAAGGCGGTCACGTCGCCGGCTTTGCCGCCGTCGGCCAGATACTGCTCGTAAACGGCGTTGATATCGACCTGATCTAAGAACGCCTGCGTCCAGTGGAGCTTGCCCGCCTCGGGCTTATCCTCCTGCCCGTGCATTAAAAAGTCTTTGGTCTGCTCGGCAATGTCGCTGTCCGGCTGTGAGGCAGACGGCGTGCTCGAAGCCTCGGGGGCTGTTTCCGTCGGCGCTGGTGTGCTTGAAGCCTCGGCAGGGGGTTCCGTCGCGGACGGCGTAGCCGATTCCAAAGCGGCGCTGGGCGAGGCTGGCGGCTCGGCCGTATTGCTGACCGGAGCAGTGCACGCACTCAAAAGAGAGATTAAGACCGTTACAAGTAAAAGATAAAGAGTGGTTTTTTTCATTTTATTTCTGCCTTTCTTCTGTGCTAAAGACAGTATACTCTCATGAAACCATTTGTCAACTCAAAGCTCCTTGTATATTATCTGGCACATTGGGCCCCTGCCGGTAAGTCTTGATGCCATTATATCAGAATATGTGCCAACAAGAGGACGAATTGAAAAAAGCTCATTTATCATTTTAAATGGTAAACATTGTGCGTGATTTTGCGTGTTTATTGTTTGCACTCCCGTGGTAAATAATAATGATTAAAAATTTCCTCGTTTATCATGCGAATGTGTATTGTGAAAAAAAACGCATTCCCATAAAATAAACCCGAATGGGATTCAATTGTGCAAAGGAGAAAGCTTATGAAATATGTTGCCGGTATCGATGTGGGAACGTCGGGAGTTAAATGCATCATCGTGGGAGAGGACGGCCATGTGGCGGCGTCGCAGACGCGCACCTATCCGGTCAGCACGCCAAAACCCGGCTGGTCGGAGCAGAACCCGGCCGACTGGTGGGAAGGCACCTGCGCCGCGATGAAAGCGGCGGTGGAGCAAAGCGGCGTCAGCGCTTCGGACATACTCGGCGTGTCGTACTCCGGACAGATGCACGGCCTTGTGGCGCTGGATGACAGCAATAACGTGATCCGTCCCGCGATACTCTGGAACGACCAGCGCACCGAAAAGGAATGCGAGGAGATCATCGCGGCTGCGGGCGGCCTTGAGGGCCTGCTGTCTTATACGAACAACACGATGCTGACCGGCTATACGGGCGGCAAGATCGTCTGGCTCAAGAAGAACGAGCCGGAGAATTACGCGAAAATGCGGCATTTTATGATGCCGAAGGACTATATTCGTTATCTGATGACGGGCCGTATGTGCACCGAGGTGTCCGACGCGTCGGGCACGGGACTGTTCGATGTGGAAAAACGCGTTTGGAGCGACAAGCTGATCGCCATTCTGGGGCTCGATAAAGCGGCGTTTCCCGAAGCGCTCGAATCCGACGAGGTCGCGGGCACCGTCACGAAGCAGGCCGCGGCATTGACGGGGCTGCCCGAAGGGCTGCCGGCTTACGCGGGCGGCGGCGACGCCGTGATACAGACGACGGGCATGGGCATCGTGAAGGAAGGCACCATCGGCTTTATCATCGGCACATCGGGCGTCGTCTCGATGGCGCTCGACGGCTTCGGCAAAAATGCGGGCGGCAAGGTGCAGTTCTTCTGCAACAACGATAAAAACAAATGGCAGGCGTTCGGGTGCCAGCTTTCATCGGGCGGCTCGATGGAGTGGTTTAAAAATACGTTCCATGAGAACGATTCGTTCAAAGTGATCGACGCGGCGGCGGCCAACAGCCCCGCGGGCTCGAACGGCGTGATATTCCTGCCGTACCTCACGGGCGAGCGTGCGCCGCATCCCGACCCGTACGCAAGGGCGGTGTTCTACGGCCTGTCGGTGACGAGTAACAGGGGAGACATGGCGCGTGCGGTCATGGAAGGCGTGACGTTCGGCCTGCGTGAGACCTATGAGCTGATACTCTCCTCCAAGCCCGGCATGAAGCCCTCGGATGTCGTGTCGTCCGGCGGCGCGGCCAAGAGCGCGATCTGGCGGCAGATACAGGCGGATATTATGGGTCTGCCTGTGAAAACGCTGATCGGCGCGGCGGAGGGCGGCGCTTACGGCGCGGCGGTGGTCGCGGGCGTCGGCGCAGGCGTTTGGAAGAACATCGAGAAGGCCGCGGAAATGCTCACCGTCGAGACGGTGACGCAGCCGATTCCCGAAAACGTCGATAAGTACAACAAGATACTCAAGAACTACTCGGGGCTCTATGAGGACCTGAAAGAGCGTTTCAGGAAGACGACATATTAAAGCGATCAAGATTTTCAGACTTCAGGCGGCTTCGTTCTTTGGATGGGGTCGCTTTCTTGTTAAAAGGTATTAAGGGCTTTTTATGAAAAACATTCCTCGTTGTCATCCGCGCTACTGCGTCGCGCGTGAAGCGACAAATACTTAATATATAAGAAGCTTAATCTTCCACCTCATAATGACGCCGCAATAGAAAGTATGGCTGTTATATATATCAGGAGACGGATTCTAAAAAGTTTTGACGGAAATACAACGGGCAGGCCATTTGCCTGCCCTGTTGCCAGTCACCTGGACTCAAATGTGTCGCTCTGAATTCCAGGTCTCTGAAGTTGTCAAGTTCATGTTGCGAGAACATTTTACTTCACCACCTCATGCGGTTAGTATGCGCAGCTTTTTTTTCGGTCATACAAAAAAGCGGCGCAAATTTTTGCGCCGCTTTGAACCAGAATAATTGATTCCATCTCCGTCATTCTGAAGGAGCGCCAGCGACTGAAGAATCTGTATTTTTATCTATTTGCTCACGCTCATAGATAAAGCGGTACCTTCAGTTTTGCTTATTGCATAGTTGTCATTGGCCCGGGTAATCGGTCTGCTCCACATAATCGCGCGTGTACTGTATGCTGTCAAAATACAGATAATCTCCGTCGAGCGTGATCGTCCCGTTGTAAGGGTCCGTGGGGTCTGAAATCGTGACCGAGCCGGTTGCCGCCAGATCGTCGAACGTATATGTGCCGGTAAGCATCGTTCCGTAGCACTCGAAAAGCACGCTGCTGTCCTCATAGAAGGTGACCGTGCCGGACTGACCCGTCACGTCGTACCAAATACCGACGATGCTTGAGCCGGATACGGGTTCCACATAGTCGCGGGTGTAGGTGGTATCCTCAATCTGAAGAGCGTCTCTGTCAACAGAAAAGTCCCATGTGGTGGTTGTTCCGTTGTCGTCAAACGTGATCTGCCCCTGTCCGCTGATCGGATCGAAAGTGTAAGTTCCGGTAATCGACTGGCCGTAAAAATTGATCAACTGACTTCCGTCGTCATAGAACGTGATATCACCGAGGGTCCCGGTCTTTTCATACCATGTTCCGGTGATGGAAGACTGTAAGTCGTCGGCGCCCATCTGTTCCACATAGTCCTTCGTGTAGCTGATGCCGTCGATCTCGATTGTGCCGTCGTTATATGTCATGGTGGAGGTCTGACCGGTGGCTTCGGTGGAGAACGTACCGGTTCCCGAAGCCATATCAAACGTGTATGCCGCCATGAGCGGCTGATCGAACATAATGAGCGATGCCGTACCGTCATTTTTGAATTCAATTGTGCCGTATGTGCCCGAGGCGTCGTACCACATTCCGAGGAGGGGCATCGCGTGCTCGGTGACAAACGCCTTGATGTCAAGATCCTTTCCGGCCTTCACATAATTGCCGGTATTCGTCACGGAGAGCGCATTGTAATCGGCAAAGAATTCAAAATCGGCGCCGTTGGCATTGAAGGTTCCCTGGCCTTTGTCGATGTCATAGTCGTAGGTGCCGTTAAAGTCGCCGTAGCCCGAATAGACATTGATTTTCCCGTTATCAAATTCCAAGACCTCGCCGATTTCCTCGCTGCTCCAAAGTCCCTGAAGAGCGCTTAAAACAAGCTCTTCCGTGTCGCCTTTGTCAGTTTTCAAGAATGTCGATTCATCGTCGTTTTGCTCATCGGTCAAGACAAGTTCATTTTTCTCCACTTTAAACGATAGAGCCGTACCGTTTGCGGTGACCGTTCCCTCACTTTTGCTCTTGTCATATTCATATTTTCCATCAACCGTGCCAGTCAGGCTGTATCCGGTGACGGTATCCTCGCCGCTGAACACGAGCACCCGTCCGCGTTCCTCACAATACCATTGTCCGGTCACGGACGTACCCGAAAAAACAAACAGGTAAAGCGCCAAGGCTGCGCCGATCAGCACCACAGCGCCCGCAATAATACCAATAATGAGACCGGTTTTCTTTTTCTTCGGCGGAAAAGCGCCGGGATATGGCGGCGCGCCATACGGCTGCTGTGCATACGGCTGCTGTGCATACGGCTGATAGGGAGGCTGCTGTGGCTGCTGGAAATTGAGCGGCTGCGGGGAAGGAGCCGTCTGCGGTGCCTGTGCGGGCGCGTTTGGCAGCTCCTGAACCGGCGCGCCGCACTTCTGGCAGAAACGGGACCCCTCAACGATCGGGGAACCACACTGCGAACAATTCATATTTACCCTCCTAAAAATAAGTTCTGAACGGGACTGACCATCAATTTAACTCATCATATACATATGCTGTGGGCTGAAAGTTTTGCGATTTATACATATATCCACCACTAATACAATAATAAAACAAAAAAGCGCAGTGTGCAAAAAAGATATTGAGCGAAAATGAGGCATATTTCGGTTTAAGATACAAACACACTTAATACATCAGCGGCATGGGGGATAAGACAAGGAGGAGTTTATGGCAAAAAGAAAAAGGCGTATGAGCGGCACGCAGATGAAAGACAATACAGGCTGCGCATACGCCGTGCAGGAACAGGAAATGTGGCAGATGGATTTGGGCGCTGTTGGACGGTGCATTGACGCGTATCTCAAGGAAGCGGCGGAATCCGGGAAATACAGCATATCGGGCCTGTGCATCGCGCTGGGGGTAACGCGCAGCCTGCTCGGATTGTGGCGTGAGGGGTACGTTTGCGAGGCGGACGCGCGCGACGCGGCGACTGCGCCCAACGAAGAGCTGAGCCGCCGCATCGAGATGGCGATGCTGCACGTCCAGCGGTATTGGGAAGAGCGGGACAAGCCCTCAACGATGGACGTAAAGCAGCTTGAAGCCACGGGTGCCTTGAGCGAGTGTGCGCCGCCGAGCGCGTCGCCGCCTTTTGATCTGGGCGGGCTCAAAAAGTATGCACAGTAACGTTTGCATAAGCGGCAGGTGTTGGGGTACAATATGAGAAAAGCACTGCATTTTTCCAAGGAGGGGATAAAGATGAAAGCGGTAATTGACAGAGACGGATGTATATCCTGCGAGTTGTGTGCGGAGACGTGCCCTGAAGTTTTCAGAATGGCTGACGACGGGTTGGCCGAAGCCTATGTGGATGAGATACCCAAAGAAGCTGAGGACGCGGCAAACGAGGCGGCGGAAGGGTGCCCGGTCAGCGTCATCAGCATTGAAGATTGATATAAGGAAGGAAGTGTCATGCGCCAAACGGAATGCCGTGAGGCGCTTTTTTTTTATGAGACGAGACGAGAGTGTGGAGACGGTTCTTATTAAGACCTTCGGAAAGCCGACGCCAAAGCAGGCCGGATTCCTGCAGGCAAAGACGAGGTTCGTGGGGTATGGCGGCGCCAAGGGAGGCGGCAAATCGCACGCGATCCGCGCCAAGGCGGCGTATCTCGCGTTCGAGTATCCGGGCATACAGATGCTGATCGTACGGCGCTCATTCCCGCAGCTGCATGAGAACCATACCAAACAGCTACGCGTGGCTTTTTCGCGGTTTCCCGAATCCTTAAGGCCCAGATATCAGGAGAACGACAAGGCGTTTTTGTTTCCGTGGGGATCGCGGATCAAGCTTGGGTACTGCGCCGATGAGGACGATGTGCTGCAGTATCAGGGACAGGAATACGACGTGCTGTTTCTGGACGAGGCCACGCAATTGACGGAGTATCAGTTCGGCTGGCTGTGCGCGTGTGTGCGCGGGACAGGCAGCTATCCGAAGCGGGTCTATTTGACGTGCAATCCGGGCGGCGTGGGGCACGCATGGGTGAAGCGGCTGTTCATCGACCGCGATTTTAAGCGCGGGGAGGACGCGGACGACTACACATTCATTCATGCGCGCGTGTGGGACAACGCGCCGCTTTTCGAAGCGGACGACGGCTATCAAAAAGCGCTGGCCGCGTTCAAAAAGACCAAAGACGGCAGGACTCTCGCGAAGAAGAAAGAGCAGGCCAAGCAGAGCGCGAGCTATGTACGCCAGCTTGAATGCCTGGAGCCCGCGCTGCGTCGCGCTTGGCTCAATGGCGACTGGAACGTGTTCGCCGGGCAGTTCTTCACCGAGTTCAGTGAAGAGAAGCACATCTGCGCGCCGTTCGCGGTGTTCGAAGGCTGGCGCGTGAGCGCCGCGCTCGATTACGGGCTCGATATGCTCGCGGTGCTTTGGTTTGCGGTGAGCCCGGGCGGACGTGCGTACTGTATCCGCAGCATCGAGATGCCCGATCTCACGGTTTCGCAGGCCGCCGCCGCGATACGTGCGGCGCAAAGCGAGACGGTGGAGGAGTATATCGCGCCGCCGGATCTTTGGAGCAGGCGGCAGGATACGGGGCGCAGCGCCGCCGAGATTTTCGCCGGGTGCGGCGTGCCTCTGGTGAAGGCGGGCAGCAGCCGCATCGACGGCTGGCTCAATGTGAAGGAATATCTGCGCTGCGACAACGGCGAGCCGCAGATGATTTTTTTCTCGACATGCACGCCGCTGCTGCGCTGCCTGCCGCTGCTGCGGCACGACACTGCCCGCCCCGGCGATGTGGCGACGGAACCGCACGACCTCACGCATAGCCCCGACGCGCTGCGCTACTGGTGCTCGCGGCGTCAGCTCAAACCTGCGCTTGCGGCGGCTGAGCAGCCGAACCCTTTTGGCCTTAGACTGAAGCCTGCGGACACAATGGACGGGTATCTGATGGGCGGGTTCGAGCTGTAAGAAAATTGACAGGCAAGCTGGCTCGATGCCAAACAAAAAGTCCTGAGGAAATGCTTTGCATCTTCTCAGGACTTTGTTTTATATTTGATGAATGATATGCTGCGCCTTATCTGTAGCCGTAGATGAAAATAGCGCCGTCGTCCGTTTTGTACGGAATCGCGTTCCGGTCCAGAGCCGAAATGAATTCGCTGGTTTCATCGATCAATGCGTCATCAATAAGCCGCCCCCGGTGCTTTTTGTAGGTGGGGCGCACGCATATCCATTCGATCGCATAAAAAGGCGTCAGCGCTTCGTCGCTCCAGTCCCCCCAGTACCAGACGTCACGATCAAACACTTCGGGCGTCGGAGCTTTGATATTCACACATTTTAACTGGTACGGCGGCGGAAAAGGCAAAGCGTTGACGGCGTTTTGCAGCGCCCGCCATTTGGTGCTGCTCATCACGGAATTGAGCTGCTTCTCACTGACGATTTTCATGACTTCATCTTTCAGGCTGTTCACCGGCAAGAACCCTTTCGATAAAAAAGTTGTCGGATGAGGTTTGCTCTTCTTTCAAGGTGTAACAAATTTTAGCATAAAGTGAGAGCGAGTTCAACGATTATTACCGATAAAAAATAAAAATATTGCACAATATAATTCAGGCCGGTACAAAAGCTTAACCAATCAATGCTTGCACTCTTATTGAGATAAAGTATAATAAAATCGTAAGGATTTTGGATAACGACGTCATACGATGACATATAAAGAGGATAAGGCAATGCTCAAAGAGAAGCGACTGCTGCAGATATTCGATATGCTTTGCCAGAACGGCGAGGTGGAGATCAGCCAATTGAGCCATCATTTCGGTGTGACCGAAATGACAATACGCCGCGATCTTGAACAGCTCGTGCATGCCGGGAAGGCTGTGCGCACACACGGCGGCGCTATGCTGGCTGCCAGCCCGATTCAGACAGCGGCGGCACAGGCAGTTTCGAATAAAGACAGCAAACTGGCGATTGCGCGCAAAGCGCTTTCATATATCAAGGACGGCACAACGGTGTTTTTTGATTCGGGCTCGACGGGGCATATACTGGCTCAGTGCGTGCCCGCGTCGGCGCATTTAACGGCGCTGTCCAATTCGGTGTCGATCGTGACCGAACTGGTCAGCCGCTCTTTTATTTCCGTGATCATGATCGGGGGCGAGCTCAAGGCCGATTCGCTTTCATGCCGCGGCCCGGCGGCCGAGGATGCGCTGAGCCGTTTTCGCGTGGATCTCGCGTTTGTGGGCGTGAGCGCCGTGGGTAAAAACGGCGAGCTTTTCACAGGCAGTGTGGCGGAGGCCGGATTCAAAAGAAAGATACTGTCGGCGGCGCAGCAGTGCGTGGTGCTGGCGGATTCGTCTAAAATAGGCAGGCAAAGCCTCTGCCGTTTCGCCGACACGCGCGAGACGCTCGGGCTGATCACCGATGTCGGCCTCAGCGCGCAGCAGCTCGCGTTGCTCGAACAAAGCGGCGCGCATGTGATGACAGCGAAATAAACGAATACATTTATTGATAAGCGTCGAAGGAGGGTACGATGAAACAGGTCAAATGGGGAATCGTTGGAACGGGCAACATCTCAAGCCAGTTTGCGGAGGGGCTGCAGCTGGTGGAGAACGCGCAGATAGCCGCGGTCGCGTCGCGCAGCGTCGAGAGCGCCAAAGCGTTTGCACAAAAGTACGGCGTCGCAAAAAGCTACGGCAGCTATGAGGATATGGCCAAAGATGCCGATCTTGACATCATTTATATCGGCACGCCGCACCCCCAGCATTATGACAATGTCCTGCTGTTTTTGGATGCGGGCTTTGCGGTGATCTGCGAGAAACCGCTCGGCGTCAATGCGGCGCTGACCGAGAAGATGATCGCCAAGGCGGGCGAGAAGGACGTTTTTTTCATGGAGGGTATGTGGACGCGGTTTTTCCCGGCATTCAGGAAAGCGCTTGAATGGGTGCGGTTGGGCCGCATCGGCCAGCCGAAAATGATCAGCGCGATGTTCGGGTACGACGGAACCGGCAACAAATCGCAGTGGCGTTTTGCGCACGACATGGCGGGCGGCGCGCTGCTCGATGTCGGCATTTATCCGCTTGCGATGACTTTTGCGATGTTCGGCACGGACCCCGTGAAGGTGTCCACCGCGGCCTATATTGAGAACGGCGTGGACGAATACAACACGTTCACGTTTGAATACGAAGACGGGCGCATCGCGGTGCTGTCCGACGGTATCGGCATCAAGCTTAACAACAGTGTGTTCATCGGCGGGACCGAGGGCTCGGTGCTGTTCGGCGAATCATGGTGGCATCCGGACAGGGCGGAGCTTGCGCCGTGGGGCGATGCGGACTGCGGGATATCCGCGGATCGCGAGGTGTTCTATCAGCCGTATCCGGCCACCGGCTTCCAGTATGAAGCGCAGGCCGTCCAGGAATATGTCTTGCAGGGGCTTAAGGAAGCGCCCGAGATGCCGCTTGACGAGACGCTCAAAATCGCGAGGATGATGGATAGACTTCGCAAGGAGTGGGGGCTCGTTTATAAAGAGGATGAAGAATAGGCCAAGTGACTGCGCGTGGAAAGCATCCCATGGCAAATCGCTTTGCACATGGGATTTCTCTCTTCGCTAAAGCTCGCTCGAAATGACATATGGGACTTTGTCAGCAGGTAAAGCGGGGCAGCCCCCCGCTTTTTGTGTGTCGAAAACTACCCAAGTGGCATCGTTAAATGGCTGTTCTGCAATGAGGGTCGTCACTGATATCCGCCACCTTTTGTCAGGCTCCCTCGATGATTTCCTGAATGCGCGCCGCGCCGCATTCTGCGACGCCGCCATGGTAGCAGACGACTCTTTCGATATCGAGCGGCAGCAGCTTTTTAAGCGATTCCATGGCTTCATCGATATTGGCGGCGTGCTCAGGCACGGGGCCATGCAGAACGCTTTCATCTGCGGTGAGCGCATCTCCCGCGATCAGTATTTTGGAGGCAGCCAGATACAGGCAGATATGCCGGGGCGTATGCCCCGGCGTATGGATCACGGTGATGCCGCCGCAGACCGGCAGTATTTCGCCATCCTCCAGCGTGTTGTCCACCGCCGCCGTCGGCGGATTTTCAAACACATGCAGCAGCCTCTTGCCCATTGGCTCCGGCAGCCTCTTAAGGCTTTCCATAACGGCCGCCGATATCTTGACGAGCTTCTTTTCGCCCTGTACATACGGCTTTTCAAGAGTATGCGCCCAGATTTTCAGGTTGGGGTTCTGCGCTTTGAGCGCCGACAGGCCGCCGATATGATCAATATCCTGATGCGTGAGTATCACGCCGGCGAGCTCCGGAATCGATATGTCGGCGGCTTTAAGAGCCTTGGTCAGCTGTTCAAGCGACGAATCGCCCGGATATCCCGAGTCGAGTCGATAAGTATATTTGTTTTTTCGTCCTGAATCAGTACCGGATGGATCATCGCGGGGGCATTCATCACGGTGACGGAAATATCGAGCACGGTGATACCGTTTGATGGTTTCATACAATTTTCTCCTTACAAAAGCTATAGATTATATAACAGACACAGCGCGGATTGTCAAATAATCCAAGGGGATAAGAAGTGAAAAAATGAATAAGCCGATCATTACAATGACCGGCCTCTGGCTTTTGATCAGGCAAACCTGTTATAGTGTTTCGGCTTCATTGAGCGCGGGCTCTGTTTTGCAGCCCGCCGCCTTCCTCGGTTCCTTGACGGCAATGGCGACTGCGAGGTTGACAAACGACAGCGCCGCGACAATATAGAAAATGTACTGCGAACCGACGGTGACCCATAGCAGGCCGCCGGTGACGCCGACGGCGATGGAAACGGCATGGTCGAGCATCATCGCAAGCGAAATCGTGGGCGTGACATCCGAATCCTTGATAGCGATCGACTTTAAATACACCGTTCGAATGATCCCCATCTGAGAAGACAGCCGGTCTACGACGAACAGCGCGCAGGCGAGTATCACAGGCAGCCCCACCTTGGCAAGAAGGCCGACGTTAAAGAACTGGGCCAGCAAGCCATAGCACAAATACACGAATATGAACGAGAACGCGTCCACATAAAGCAGCCTTTTCACACCGAGTCGGTCTATCCATTTGCCGAGCTGCGGCATGAAAAACATGCCGAGCAGCGACGCGATGACACCGAGCAGCACGATCACGTCCACCTGCTGACCGAGCGTTTCGATGAGCACCCACGGCCCGAACACAAGCATCACCTGCTTTTGCACGCCGAACACGACGGCAAGCAGATAATAGAATTTGTACTCCTTGCGGAATATGAATTTGATTTTTTCGCGCTTGCAGCGTATCTGCCCGACATTTCTTTTTAGCTTGACGGTTAACAGCATCGATAAAACATAAAACACGGCGGCGACCACAAATGTCCATTTGGTGTCGCTCTTGAAGCTGAATATGTTGAAGCGGAACAGAAAAAACACGGCGATGCCGCAAACCATCAGCACCGCGAACTGTATGCCCACGTATTGCCCCATGCGTTTTCCGAGCTTTTCGGGCTCGGACAAAGACATGCAGAGACTGTCCTTGAGCGGCATGAACAGGTGAAATCCGACCGAGCCGACGAACAGAAACACAAGCATGACGGCAAAGGACGGCGTGAAGAATCCGAGCACGGCAAGCCCGATGGCGGACAGCCCCTGCGCGATGACTGCGATCGTGATATCGCCAAAGTGGGCGGCTGCGCTGATCAGCACGAATACGATCACACCGGGCAGTTCCCTTGGAAATTCGATGAGCCCGCGCTGAAAGCCGTTCACATTGTATGCGTCTTTAAAATAGTTGGAGAACAGTCCGTCGCTGAAACCGATCGCAATGTTGACCACCACGATCAAAAAAAAGAATAGATAAAGGTTCGATTTTTGCTTGTCTGTCATAGTGCGCCGCCTTGTATGCTGTCGATGAAACCCATCATATCACGGACGGATATGATAATCAAACCAATAAATATAAGACGAATCATTGAATCGGCGGCAGCTTTCCCCGGCATGCGAAAGGGATTTAAAAACATCAGGCAAGACAGCTTTAAATCACGCATTGCGCCGCGGCTTGCGTTTGTTTTTAGCCGACCATTCCATTGCGTATTCGGTCAAGCCGGTCAGGGGATCCTTCTTTTCGGAAACGGGTATAAAGCCGCGGTTGATCAGGAATTTTACGGTGAGCTCGTTTTTTTTGAAGCACTTGACCGAGAGGCACGGATATAACAGCTTGGTCTGCTCAATGAGGCGGATGCCGATGCCCGTATGCTGCGCACCGGGCGCCACGCAAACGGCGATAATTTCTGTTTCGGATGTCAGGCTGATGAAGCCCTTTATCTCGCCGCGGTTTTCATAGACGAAGGTCTGCGCCGTTTTGATCGTCTGCCGCGCCGTATCGTAGCGGCTGTGCCAGTATAGCTCGGTGAGGAAAGGATGTGCCGCGGTATTCGCCTGGAACCATATCTGCATGACGCCGCCCGTGTCGCCGTCGACTGCGTCGCGTATCAGCGCGGAGGGTTCTGTCAGCACCTCGCCCGAGTGCGGCTTCTTTTTGAGGTAGCGCATATCCAAAAAGCGGTTGACCATGTAGGCGATGAAAATGCCGAATACGGTCTCGCCAAGACGCGCGAGACCATAAAATACGGGCGGGATATCGCGCTCGCCAATGAGTATGATCAAAAAGACAACGATGCTGATGGTGACGCTTGCCTGAAGCCGGAAGACATTGCACAGATAGATGATGATCAGCACGCCCAAAATGCCGATTGCCGAGATCAAAACGGCTGGAAGTACGCCGCTGAGCAGCAAAAACAGCACGCCCATCACGGACCCGACGACGGTGCCTGCCGCGCGGTCAAGACCTGTACGCAGCGTGTTCTGCAGAGACGATTTCATGCAGATGGTGGCGGCGAGCGCCGCCTGTATGCCGTTGATGCTGCTTTTGGGCATCAGAAACTGGAACACGAGCAGGCAGATTCCCACCGCAACAACCGTTTTCACCGTTCTCATACCGATTTTATAGCGCGGGTTCATACATCCTCCGTGATTTGTCAAAATACGCTTATGATTATTCTATAGGAAAAGCGATGTATGTCAAGACGTGGTGAGTTTGGCAACCGATTATCAGGAACGGTTCAGTTTTTTCAGCATAGTATTTTATTAAGGCTTTATTATACGTTCATAAAAAATCAGCTAAAAAGGAGAGCGAAAAAATGGCAACGGCGAATGCGAATGCTCTCGTCAGCTTTGTGATCAGCGCGAAAGAAAGCGGATGGGGCTATGTGTATGGAGCGCAAGGTCAGCTTTATACAAAACAGTTGGCAGAAGACTGGGCAGCTAAAAAGCGGTCGGGCCGGGATTACGAGTATTTTGTTGTCAAATGCGCCAAATGGTTCGGAAGGACCGTTGTGGACTGTTCGGGACTCATCATCGAGGCTTACCGGAACCAGATACCGGGATACGGAGACAAATCGGCAAATACTCTGTTTTCCAAATGCGTGCAGACGGGCATGCTGAATACCATACCCGAAATTCCGGGCCTATGCGTTTGGCGCAGCGGACATATCGGTATGTACATCGGAAACGGCAAGGTTGTGGAAGCCGGCGGTACGAACATCGGCGTGGTGGTTTCGGAGCTCAAGGCGCCGGCAACGACAAAACGCTGGACCAATTGGGGCAAGCTCGCGGATGTGGATTACACTGGCACGGTCACTCCGCCGAATGTTCCTGAAGATGCCTGCTGCTGGTTGGGCCGCTACCTAAAGCTCACGAAGCCGTATATGAGCGGCGTGGATGTGGAAGAGGTGCAGCAGGGACTCATTGAGCAGGGCTTTTCACCGGGAGCTATTGATGGATACTACGGACCAAAGACGGAAGCGGCGGTCAAGAGTCTCCAGCAGAGCAGAGGTCTTACCGTAGACGGCATCGTGGGGCCCGATACCATGAAAGCCTTGAACGGTTGCTGGGTGACGGACTGCTACGGTAAACCGTTCTGTCCGTGCGATGAATCTCCGCTTGGTTCGTTCGAGGTGGGCCGTTTGCTGAAGCTGACTTCGCCGTATATGCGCGGAGACGACGTGCGCGATGTGCAAGACGCGCTGCAGCTGGCGTCGTTCTCTCCGGGGCAGTCCGACGGCATATTCGGGCCCAAAACGGAGAGCGCTGTGGAGGCGTTCCAGAAAGACCGCAAGCTCAAGGTGGACGGCATCGTTGGAGAAAATACGGTCAAAGCGCTTCAAGGCCTTTGGAAAGGGAACTGATGGCACGATAAAATTCGTTAAGTCCGGTCAGACAAGAACCTTGTTTGACCGGACTTTTTATTTTGTCATACTATGATATAAAGTGCTTAAACCTCGGCGGGGTCGTCGATATGCAGATGCACCTTCCAGTTAAGTTCGCTGAAATCTTCGGAGATCTGGCCGATGCGCATTTTGACGTACTTGGCTTTTGCGGTCACAGCCACCTCGCCGTCAGGCGTCAATATCTCACCCTCGCCCTCAAACACAAGCCGGTTTTCATGTGTGATGCGCCCGAAAGCCTTGAGCTCGCGTTCGTATGGCAGCGGCTTTTTGTACGTGAGATTCAGTTCCACGGTGACGCCCCAAACGTCGGGCTGCCCGATTTGTATCGCGCGGCCGATCGTTTCGTCGAGAATGCTTGCCGCGATACCGCCGTGAATGCGCCCCGGATAGCTCTGGTGCAGCCGATGAGGCGTGAAAACAGCCGCGACCTCTCCCGAATCCGTTTCGTAGAAAAAGGCTTTAATGCCTTTTTCGTTTTTAAGCCCGCAGACAAAGCATTCGGCGGCGTTGGGCTGCTTATTGATCACCTTTTTCATCTGTTTCCTCCAATGAAATGAATAATACCTGTCACGCATTATACCACATTTTGACCATTCGTGTGATATAATGCTTACCTTATACGCGGTGTTGTGGTAATATAGGTGAGACTTAAAGGAGACCAACGGAATGAACCCACACAGCATTTTCAAGAAAAAGAGCGTGATGCTCATAACCGCCATGTTCTGCTGCCTGCTATGGGGCAGCGCCTTTCCGAGCCTCAAGCTCACCTATCAACTGACCGGCGATACGAATGAATTTCAAAAGCTATGGCTCGCGGGGCTAAGATTTTCAATCGCGGGGCTGGGCATACTTGTTTTCGCGAAGCTCAAGCTGCGCACCAAATTAAAGCCCCGGCTCAAAGAGCTGCCGTTTATGCTGCTGATCGCTCTGCTGCAGACGTTCGGCGCGTATGTGCTGTATTATATCGGCCTTGGGCATACCACCGCCGTGAAAACCGCCATTTTAACCTCGCTCTCGGCGTTCATCGTGGCCATCATGTCTCATTTCATGACCCGAAACGACCGCCTTGGCTGGAAGAAGGCGCTCGGGCTGCTGCTCGGTTTTGCAGGCGTCGTGATTGTCAACTTCTCGGCGCTCTCGGGGACGGCGTTTTCGTTCTCGCTGCTCGGCGAAGGCTTCATCGTGCTGCACAGCGTGCTGATTGCGCTCACGATGGTGCTGATGAGAAAGCACGGCGGCGGTATCGACGTGGTGCGCTTAAGCGGCTGGCAGTTTCTGCTGGGCGGGCTGATGCTCGGCATCACAGGCTATGCGGGCAGCCCCGGCGGCGTGCAGATGGGCGCGGGCGCGATCGCGCTGCTGATCTATCTCGCGGTGATATCGGCGGTCGCGTTTACGCTCTGGTTCGTGCTCCTAAAATACCATAACGCGACGCTGCTCGAACAGTACAAGTTCGCGAATCCGCTGATCGGCACGGTGCTCTCGGTGCTGCTGGTGCCGGGCGAGCATATCGGGCCCGAAATGATCGCCGCGGTGGCGCTGGTGGCCGCGGGCATATTTATCGTGAACAAGCAGGACGCAAAGCAAATGAAGACAGATAAGCTTAACATAAAAGAGGGCAGCAATGAAACAGACGATAGACTTGCGGACAGTGCGGATATCTGACGGCGATGCCGTTTACTTCGGCGCGGACCAGCGCTGGTTTGACCATTCATGGCACAGCATATCGGGCTGCGGGCCGACGACCGCGGCGATGGTCACGATGCATATGGCGGGGGCTTTTGCGGATTCGTGCGCGCCGCTGTATCCGTATCCGCTGCCCGCCACAAAGAAGGATTTCACGGCGCATATGCAAAACGTCCGGCCGTTTGTGAAACCCGGGCCGATGGGGCTTAAAAGCACGGCGAAGTTCGCTTCGGGGACGGCGGCTTATGCCAAGCAAATGGGCGTTGCTATCGTGCCGCTCGTGGTGAGCCGCAGCCTCAATATGAGGGGCGCGTTCGGGTTCATACAAAAAGCGGTGGAGCAAAACTATATGCCCGCGCTGATGATACTCAAAAACCCGTCAAGGGAGCTCAGCGATTTTCACTGGCACTGGATGGCCGTGACGGGCTGCAACGCTGAGACAAAGGCCGTGTACGTTTCGACGTACGGCAAAGAGTTTGAGCTGCCGTTTGAGCAGGTATGGCATCAGCAGAGCCCGTATGAAACGGGCATCGTGTATTTTTATCCCGACTGACTATTCTGCCGGAGGCGAAGATTTGGCGTTCATTCAGCTTTCTGAAGCTCAAAACAGCGGCATAAGGATCATGATATTTACGGAGGGAACGATTTTAAAGCCGAGATCAAAGCGGTTCCTTTTCAGCTTTAAGAACTACGTTCCCATCGGTGACGCTGCGGCCATCATCAGCCGCTGGCACAGTCAGGGCGCGCGTATCGACTATTGCACATCGCGCAAAGGCCGCGCGGCAAAGGTGATTGCGGATGTGCTCAGGCGGTATGGGCTGAAGGGCGAAAGGCTGTATTACCGCAGCAAAGGGCAAGCGTATAAGGATGTCGTGGAGGCCGTGAAGCCAGATGTGCTGATAGAGGACGACTGCAAAAGCATAGGCGGGGAGAGGCAGATGTGCATCACACAGGTTGACCCCGAGATCAAGAAGAGTATCGAATCTGTCGTGACCCGGGAGTTTGAGGGGATCGACAGCTTGAGCGGGCGTTCATTCAAAGTGGAATAAAGTGTAAATATAACAATCACAAAAATCGTGATAAAAAACGGTTGACTATAAGCGCGTTATGAGATAGAATACTTCTTGCGCTCATTGACGCGGGGTAGAGCAGTTTGGTAGCTCGTCGGGCTCATAACCCGGAGGTCGTAGGTTCAAATCCTTCCCCCGCAACCACTTTGAACATAACCCGATTGGATGATTTCAGTCGGGTTATGTATATGGGGCCCCCGGAAGCCGTCAGGCTTTTGGGGTGTATCATATGGCGGCGTAGCTCAGTTGGCCAGAGCACTCGGTTCATACCCGGGGTGTCACAGGTTCGAATCCCGTCGCCGCTACCACAAATGAAAAAGCACTCGCAAGAGTGTTTTTTTATTTGTGACGGTGAACACAAGAGATCGGGTTTGTGTTTTTTTGCAGATAATTCCGATGCTTTCACCAGAAAAGGGTTGGGCATATATTTTTGTAATTAATTGAAATATATTGTCGTTATTGATATACTATTATTAGTTATGACATGCACTACAACTGGTTTAATACTAATTATATGAATAGAGGAAGACCAATGAAGAGTATTGCTATTTTTAATAATAAAGGAGGAGTAGGTAAAACAACCTACTTGTACCACATTGCCAATTTATTAGCCGATACAGGGGAAACGGTATTAATGGTAGACTGTGATAGCCAGTGTAATCTTACCTCTTACACGCTAAATGATTCTCAAATTAAGCAAAGTTGGTCTGATGCAGGGAATAGCATTTACAAGGTTATTGAACCTATAGCAATAGGTACAGGTGATTTTAGAAAACGAAAACCATTTAGGGTTAGTGAAAATTTATATATTGTGCCAGGCGATATAGATTTGAGTCTATTTGAAGATAGATTAGGAGAAACGTGGAGTAGTGCTGCAACGCAAGAAATATCCTTGAGGGCTCAAATTGCTATCTTTAGGTATGTTCAATTTGTAGCTGAAAAGCTATCAGTTGATTACATTTTCTATGATCTAGGGCCTAATTTAGGAGCTCTGAATCGATCTGTTTTGGGTGGTTGCGATTATTTTATTACACCACTATCACCCGATTTATTTTCAATAAAGGGTAGTGAAAATTTGGGAAACAAATTTATGGTATGGAGTGAGGAATGGAGACGTAATCTAGCAAAATGGAGTGCGCAAGATGTGCTGACACTTCCTAAAGCAAAACCAAAATTTCTTGGCTATGTTACCCAACAGCATAATCTCAGAACAAATAAAGAAGGTATGACCATAGGATGGAGAATATTTGGAAGTCAGGTTGACGATGCCGTCAAATCTAATATTGTTGAAAAACTGAAAAACACGGATCAAGTGGTTTTGAGAGATAATTATCATTTAAGTTCAATTCCTAACCTGCACAGTCTGGTCCCTATTCATTGGCGGCTAGAAAACCTGTTTATAAATGTACGAGTAAAGATGGACTAAATGGCGCACATATAAGTAGAGCTCGGGAGAGCTCGCAGTATTTCCAAGATGTTATTAGGATAGTATCAAGTTTATAATTGATGTATAAGCAACACCACCTGTTTTTATTAAGTTTAAAATGCTATTGCAAAGTATACGTCCGGTTTATTTTGTAGAATTGTGAACATCCTAAAAGCTATTATCCAGATAGAAAAGCTTGGATACTGAACTGCTCGATTAAGAAATGAGTACTTGTGAGGCAAAAGTAAATATGGATGAAAAGGGTTTTAATCCTCAGTACGATGATAATAAGGTGTCGGAGGTTATCTATGTTGGAAAGACACAAAAAAATGAAGATGGTTCATGTTATCGAAAACTTGAAGTTTTATTTGATCAAAAGACTAATTATACATCAAGAAAGAACAGCGCTGATGATTCCCCACCGGTACCTTTTGAAATTAAAGATAGAATAATACTTCACGAATCACATAGGGGACAGCAAAAAATTCATTGCTGGTTGATTGAGGACAAGGTAGGAAAGAAAGTTAATGCATTACACATTTCTCGCAGAACAAGCAAAGGTGTATATGCAACAGAAGAGGTTACGTTAGATTTTGCAGGTATGTATGGACTTAAGTGTTTTCTTGATAACTTATTTAAAATTAATACTACAAATAAAGCCAAATATAAAATTCCTTTATCAGAGTTGAAACCTAACATACAGCCATCATATTCAAATGTATAACTGAAAAAGAATTTAATGAAATAATACAAGCAAATATAAAAAGTATAGATGAATTTTACGAATTTCTGTCAATCCAGAAACGAAAAATTGCTATTCAGAAGTTAGAAGCTATCATAAAGGGAGAATATAAAAACGAGGTTGAGATACAAAAGCTTTTAAAAAAGAATATCTGGTTATTCGGGAATGAATATTCTTTTGTTGTTGAAGGAAACAAAATTAATGAAGATAATATATTGGATATTATTCCCATAAACATTGAAAGCTTTGTTGATATTATTGAAGTGAAGTTGCCAAACGAAGACCTGTTTAATTTTGATGAAAGTCACAGCAACTACTATGCGAAATCAGGTCTTACAAAAGCAATAGCGCAGACTCAGAATTATATCTTTGAGTTGGAGAATAAAACCAAAGATAAAGAATACCAAGAAAAAAATAGCTGTAAGATCATAAGACCACGTGGCATTGTGTTATTTGGATCAAATCGAGAGCTGAATGAAGAAGAGACAAAGTATCTTAGAATCTTAAACTCGTCCTATCACAACATAAAAATTATGACGTACCAGCAATTGCTTGATAGAGCTCAAAACACCATAAGGCTAATTACTGAATTCTCAATAGAATGACCTTCCTGAGACACAAGCCTAGTGCCATGAAGATGATTTCCAAAGCTTCGGTTTCTAATTCAATATCGAATGCGCAAACACCGGATAATAATCCGAGAACTTCGTCACCACGATCCTCGAATTCAACACCTTTTACGTAAAATCGCCGTTTCCCATAAAACCCGTTTGAGGCGTTGTCCCGCCACGCCTTTATGTGGTATCATCTAAATAAAAAAGGAAGCATCAATATGAGACTATGCATCAAACAAAAGGTCTTTTCTTGGGCAGATAAATTTTCAGTCAAGGATGAAATCGGGCAGGACAGATACTTCGTTGAAGGCGAACTGTTCTCATGGGGCAAAAAGCTGCACGTGATGGATATGTCAGGCCGCGAAGCCGCCTTTATTCAGCAAAAGGTATGGAGCTTTAAGCCTCGGTTTTATGTTTTCATTGACGGGCAGCAGATTGCCGAAATCGTCAAGGAGATCACCTTCTTTCGCTCGAAATATAGTATAGAAGGGCTCGGCTGGGAAATTGAAGGCAACTTCACCGCGCATGACTACCAGATTACGCAAAATGGCCGCTGCGTGGTCTCTATCCATAAGGAATGGTTCACTTGGGGTGATTGCTACGTGCTCGACGTTGAATCCGATCAGGATGAAATTCTGGCGCTGGCCGTGGTGCTGGCTATAGACTGCGTGACGGCGGCGCAAAATACAGCTATCAATTCATAAAGCCGAGGTTATCATGCTGTCAGATTTTATACTGGATGCGAAAACAGACGATACGCCGATCTGTCAAGTGCGATTCGAAAATGAAGCGCTGACCGAGTCGGATATCTCAAGGATCGATTTTGATGCGGTTCACTTTGTGAAGTGCAAATTTACTGACTGTGATTTTACCCGTGTCAATTTCTACAATTCGCGTTTTGAAGATTGTGACATTTCCAATTGCAAATTCACCGGCAGCTACTGGAAGGGCACAAATATCAAACGCTGCAAAGCTGCCGGAACTGACTTCAGCCAAGGCTATTTCAAAGAAGTCGAGCTGGAAGGCAGTGCGTTCAATTACGCGAACTGCGTGAAAACAACATGGGAGAATAGTACAATCAATGATTGCAGCTTCAAAGAAGCGTTTATGTCTGAGGCGAAAATGAAATCAATCAAGCTGAGTCAGGTGGATTTCACCCATGTGGATTTCTTTAAAACACCGCTAAAGGGAATCGACTTGTCAAACTGCACAATTGAGGGCATTTTATTGTCGGACACATACCAAGAGCTGCGCGGCGCAAAAATCAATATGTTTCAAGCGGCAAATATCGTGCAAATACTGGGCGTTCAAATCGTCTGAGCCCCGGTTTTTACTCAAATATCAAATACGCGAACACCGGGTAATGATCCGAGAACTTCGTCACCACGATCCTCGAATTCACCACCTTGATGTTCTTCGAGACGATAATATTATCGAGCGCGGAATAATCGATCTCGTTTCTCGAATAGTCGTAATACTTCGTGTCGTCCGTGTTCACCACGGTATAATTCTTGTTGAACACCGAGAACTCGTTGAACTTCGCGTTGAAATCACCCGTCAGTATCTTATACTCGTTGTTGTCCTTGTTCATTATCCGCACCACCTCGGCAAACTGCTTGTCCCTGATGGCCTCGGAGTTATACGAAAAGTGCGTGTTGTAGAACGACACGGCCTTGCCGCCGATGTTCATCACCGCCTTTTGCAGCAGCCGTTTTTCATAGCTGCCGCTGTCCAGCGGGAACGTCTCGATATCCGTCATGTCGTAGCGCGCAATCAGTCCGTTGCCGTACTCCCCGCCGTCGGAATAGTCGATCGTCGGCGAGAGCACGTTGTGGCTCATGTCCTTTGTCTTGATGCTCGCGAGATTGTCAACAATATCGCCTGCGTTGAGCTTTTGATACGCTTCCTGCACGCCCAGAATATCGGGCTGCTGGTCGAAAATCAGCCGCCCTTGATTGAGTAGCTTTCCGTCGCCGCGCTTGATGTTCCATGTCCCCACGGTCAGTATGTTCCTTGAAATATACAGCGAATAGCGTATCTCCCCGTTCAGCGCAATGCGGACGGTCTTCATGCCCGCGGCCGGAATCTCGATCGTGTAGCTGCCCTCATTGCTGTCGCCAATGCTGACGCCCACGCCGTCGTTGGCCTTGGCTTTTATCGTCACGCTCGCGGCGGTCGCCTTGACGACATAGCCGTATTCGTTGGGCGAAAACGTGGGGTAAAGCACGCCGCCCGCCACCGTGAGGTCCGCAAGCTGATTATCGTTTACGACCGCGTCGACATCCACATAGTCCGAGCTGATGTAGGCGGTCTGGTCAGCATACTTCACGGTGTACCAGCCCTCGATATAGGTATCCTGCGGCACGATCGAGAGCGAATCTCCCTTTTTGGCCACGCCGATGATCTTCGAATCGGTGGAGGGTTCCTCGCGCACGTTCACATCGCTTTCACAGTTGATGATCGTGCCGACATAATCGATCTTATAACCGTCCATCGACGAGTCGAGACGCAGGTACATGCGGTTGATATAGCCCGTTTGGCCGTCGTACTCCACCTGATGCCACTGCGCGTCCACATTCGTTTTCAGTATCTTCACAAAGGTGCCGTGATTCAGCTTGTCAATAACTTCGGAATCGGTGCTCGGTTCTTTGCGAAAAGCCACGCCCGTGCCGAGAATCTCGCCGCTGTTTTTCACGATACCCGCATGAACTGTCGGGGATGACGGCGCGGGTGTCTGCGAAGGTTCCTCGGATACATCGGGTTCAGCCGTCTGAATATCGGGCGGTGTGGTCGGTATGGGTTCAGGCGCCAAGGAGCTTGTTTCGCCAGCCGGAGCGGTGCTTTCTTCGCCCGGCTCTGCCGTGGCATGCGACAGCGCCTGGGAGGAGCAGCCCGCCGGCAGCACTATACATATGATTAGCAATATAGCAACGATTTTACGCATTTTAAGCCTCATCTTCTGTCATAGAAACGATATATAAACAATATTATAGCCATAATTATACAAGCCAAACACGTTCAGCGCAAATTTTTGTATGGACGAAGGTTAAAATGAATATGAATAATGTGTAAAATAACCGTGATCACTCAACTGAGGGCTTGACCGTCCGCCGGTCAAAAGCTCACTGAATGACCGTATTGCCAAAAACAAACGGGAATATGTCCGCGCTTTTCTGCGCAAAGTCGACGGCGTAGCCCTGCCCGTCCTTATAGAAAAAGCCGTTTGTGAGGTTGATTCGCAAAAAGCACATCCTTTCGTCCTGCTCGTTGTTATGCTTGAAATACCAGGGGGCGAACGCCTTCGTGAGCTTTAAGCGTATGTCGGCGTTCTGCGGCTGCAGCGGATGGCCGATATTCTGCGCCTCGCCGCTGAACCGGTACAGGTTATGGCACAGCGAGACATGCTCGTTGGCCGATATTTCTCTGACTTTTTGCGTCGATGCATGAGCGACCACATAAAAAGCGCCGTCGTCGTAAAACGTATCGACGATCCTCACGGACGGAACGCTGCCGTTTGCGGTGGCCAGCGAGAACTGGCAGTCTTTCGCGAACAGTTCGTTCATGATTTGCAGGCTTTTTTCATAGGTGTTCATAGCATCTCCTTCGGTATCTTAAGGTTGGTCAATCTCAGTCAGCATAGCTGACAGTTCCTCGTTTCAAAGGAGCCTCCATGCTGTAAATAGCCTCCTTTTTTAAAGGAGGTGGCACGCGCAGCGTGACGGAGGATTGCTCTTCGGATCGACACGGGGGTCGATCCCTACACTTCGAGATGTTTACTTTTGAATATTGTGTCTAACCTTGCATTCGTAGGGGCGTTCCATTGGACGCCCGTCAAACAACCAATCGTCAACATCATCACGCGGGCGATCACTGATCGCCCATTCAGATCGACACAGGGGTCGATCCCTACACTTCGTGATATTTGGCACGCGCAGCGTGACGGAGGATTGCTTTGTCAGCAGCTTAAAAACTCCATATTATGGAGTATACCACCGCCCCTGCATAGATGCAATGAATGCATCCGTCGATCCAGCGGCGAATTGCCAATATCACACAAATCTGATATTGTGATCGTAACAAAAGAATGGGGGAAAACGATGCGCCAAGTTGATAATATGAGCGAAATAGCGCCGCTGTTTGAAGGCTGGAACGAGACGATGATATGGTCATGCCTGCAGGGGTTTCATGGCTGCGCATGGGCGAGCGGCGAAAAAGTGCCCGAGTCCGCGCAGATCGTGGTGGGGGATTTTTGTGCCCTTGCAGGCGTTGCGGACATTGAGCTTGCGGCCCACATCCCGCCGGACTTTAAGTCGGGCACGCTGCTGATGATCCCGCGCGATGAGGCATGGGCGGCGCTGATCGAGCAGGCACACGGAACGCGCTGCGAGCGCTTTTTGCGCTACGCGATCAAGAAGGAGCCGGATGTGTTCGACAGAGCCAAGCTGCAGACATTCGCGGACGCGGTGCCGCCGCCGTATACGCTGCATTTTATCGATGAAGCGCTGTATGAAAAAACGCTCGCGGAGCCGTGGAGCAGGGATTTATGCTCGCAATTTATAAGCTTTGCGGACTACGCGGCGCACGGCCTTGGCGTGGTGGCGCTGCTTGACGGCGAACCCGTCGCGGGCGCGTCGTCGTACACCGCTTACGACAAAGGCATTGAGATCGAGGTGGATACGATGGAGGGGCACCGCCGCAAAGGGCTCGCGCTCGGCTGTGCGGCCAAACTGATTCTTTGCTGCCTTGAACGCGGGCTTTACCCAAGCTGGGATGCGCACGACCTGCGCTCGGTCGCGCTCGCGGAAAAGCTCGGGTATCATTTGGATCACGAATACGCGGCATATGCCGTGAAAAGGGATTGACAAGTATACTTGGCGGCGTTATAGTGGAGGTGACAATAAAACTTGGCATTATGCCAATATAGCTTTGAGAGGGAATTATGTTAAAAGAAGAGGTTCTGGCGAAAAGCCGTAATGAGCGCGCCGATGAAGGCATGGAAAACGCGGGAAACCGCGGGCGGCAATTTGGATTTATCGCGTTTTGTGTGATGTTCGTCATACTGACGATATTCATTGTGTTATATGACAGTGCAAAAACATTTTACGCAATCTCTGCCCTGTTCTGGATTTATGTTTCCGTTGAAGCCTGCGCCAAATACCGTTTCGCGAAAAACAAAGCCTATCTGGTGACGGCGATTGCGGGGAGCATCGCGTCACTCGCGTTTCTGGCCAATTACATATTGACAACGCTGGGCGTTATGCAATGAACGATAAGCTGATACTTAAAAACCGACTCAAGGTGGCGAGAGCCGAGAAGAACCTGTCGCAGACGGACCTTGCTGAGATGGTGGGCGTATCGCGCAACACGATCAGCTCGATAGAGGTTGGCCAGTTCAACCCGACGGCGAAACTCGCGCTGATACTTTGCATCGCGCTCGACAAGAAATTCGAAGACATGTTTTATTTCGAATAGGGTTACGATCATTTTGACAGACGGTCGCACGGCCAGCCCATCAAATGGCGGCCAGATCAATGTGAAGAGAGCGCAGCTGCGGGCATTGCGATCGGCGGCGGGAAGGCGCTCCATACCAGCGGAGCCGTCTGACCTAAGCGGTCGTAGGCAGCCGCCAGTTTATTAAAATCGGGGCGGCTCGCGGTATCCGTAAAGTAAGCCGACTGTGTCGCGTCCTTTTTTCGATTGTTGTTTAATGCCCTGATCATATCCGCAGCCGGTCTGATCCCTATGCCGTGCCCGTAATAAAGCTCATCCGGCAGAATAATCACATTTTCCCCCTGCCACTCGGGGGTCTTGGGGTCCACATCGGGGTTTTTAAAATATCCGCGGTCGCCGTATAAAAAATCCTCAACCTTGCGCGGCTTGCCGACTTCTCTTAAAAGCGGGTCTATCGAGCGCCAGTTCATCAGATATATTTCGGGGAACAACCTGTTAAAAGCGTCGTGCTTGAAAATGTTGAGCAGCGCTTTGTAGTAGACGATCATCATCGCGGTGGCGCACTCCGTCGCGTACGCACTGCCGTTGGTGAAGATATCTTCAATCGCCCTTGCGGAGTCGGCTCCGTCCTTAAGCCTAAAACCGCCGTTTGGGGTTCTGTCCCAGTAATCCGGGTTGCACCTTGATTTGTGAAAATCCGAAAATCTAAGGCCGCTTCGATTGAGCGCCACGGCTGAGTTCACGGTTTCCTTGCGCATCCGGAGCTCAAACTTCAGTTGGTTCAAAGAGTCAAACCGGTACTGATGGCTGCTTTGCGACATTGTTATGAGCAATTGCTGTTCAACAGAGCCTCGCGGGTATTCATCCGCTATCGCGGAAATGTCGAATGTATCGCCTGATATGAGTATCATACGTCCTCCCGGCCTTGCCTTGCGGCTGCTATTTGTTCATCGACGGGAAGCGCCATCCACGTTTTCCATTTGGAGAGGTCGCCGTGGGTCTTGTGCGAATAGTCCGACAGAATTTGTTTTTCTTTGTCTTCCAAGCTTCTGAAGGCTTTTAAACACCTGCGTTCGATGTTATCCGACGGAACGACCTGCTGTTTTACATAGGATGAAGCGCTCTTTTGAATATATTTTCTTTCCAGATCGACTCGGTAGAACGCGGGGCTGCTGGACATTTGAAAGCTCTCGTCTGTAAAGTATAAGAACGGGCTGTTGTCATCGAGCCACCGCAGATATGCCTCGGCCTGCTTTTCGCGGCTTGTGTCCGCATCGATGTTAAGCAGATTGCAGGCCAGCCCGGAATCGCGCGGGGAAGCAATGCGCTGCGCGAGCAGCTTTAAAGCATAGGGGTCGGTGATCCGAAAATACGCCCATGTCAGATTATGAATGTCGCGCCCCTTGCCGGCGCGCGTAAAGATCATGTCTGCCACGGCGGGCAATATACTTTTGTCCCGGTACAGGTTAATCAGCACCGAGACGCAGATATCAAGGACCTCATCGAAGTCATCATTGAGGCCGTCCTCCGGCTTGCCGGTTTCCAATATCCACTTGAGCGCCGCGTATTCCGCGTTGCTTTTCTGCGTTAAATAGCCCGCGTTGGTGGGTTTAAGAATCTGCGCGGTGATCTGTGACGCGTTTTTTTTGATTGAGCTCAGGTGGGGGTGCAAACGGAACGACTCGATTTGCGGCAGCAGTATAAAAAGAGAGGGAAAGGTTAAGCGCTGATCGTTGATCAACGCGGATGCCGCCGCTTTGTCTTTTTGGCAGGTTTCATTGAAGACAGCTTGGCATCTGTCCGGGCCTTCGGTGAGCCTTATGTTGTCAAGGCGGCTACGGCCGCTCTGGGTATCGTCGTTCACGGATACACTCCCTTTTTTAAGCACAAATTGAGTCTTAATACATAGTATTAAAGGCGGGAAAAGGGTGTGCTTTTTTGTTGAAAAGGGGGCAGGGTATAAATTGAAATAATGTGTAGAATTTGATATAATAAATACGGAATTGAATGAACATTATGTCTATAATTTGCACTTCGACCGAGATACCATTATAGCAATAAACCGAATTGCGAATAGTAGAAAATCCTATTATAGAGTTATGACACAAGTTAAAGTTCCATGTTACATCCAGAAGGAGGCGTAAGTCGATGAACTATGCTGTCGATGGTTCTGATGCATTCCCTATGTTGGAAGAAAAGCGACGAAATTTAATTACCATCATTAAGCAATATGATTTTCAAACAATTATTCAATCAATATTTGCTATAACTTCTTGGCGAAACAACCGAGGCGCGCAGGAGAGTTGCTTAGCACTTAATGCAGCCGTTGCTCGTAATGAGGAGTGGGGAAACAAGCAAGTAAGCACATATGAAGAATTCATTTCTTTTTTTGAAGCTGTTTATCCGATTCTTAAAATCTCTGTATCTGACGACCCTGTATTAATGGATTTTGGCGAAGTAAAGCTAAGTTACAAATCAAGGTATTATTCTATTATCACCGGAACTGGACATACTTCACCGATATTTGCCGATCTCCAGTTTTTAGATGCAGTAAGTGAAACTGTATGCATGGATTCTTTTACTAGCGAAATATTAAACTACAGTAACAATATGCTGACATCCCTCTTTAAAAATAACGCGTCTATAAACGGTGATTTTTCTCTTTCTCCAAAATTTGAATGCCCCAGTATTGATTATTTTAAATCTGTGCAATGTTATTTTGAAAATAAAATGTGGGAATGCCTTGATAACACTTTATTGAGTATGCTCTCCATTAATAATAATACAATAATAAAAAGTCATTTTATTCAGAAAGACGAAGTAAGCTATCCCCTTTTCAATCCTTCTTTAATTATTGACTATTTCACAAATACTGTAGTATTAATGTCAAAAAGAGACCTTAAAAAAGTAATAAAGCATTCTTTAGTTAAAAAGATAAAATCTATATATTGCCATGACGATAGCTATTCAGCATTACTCATAGAAAACTGTTTGTTTTTTAATAACAGAATACCCATCAAAGAAAAATGTACAAATTTCGCCTATTTACAGGATGATTCTTTAATTGTTTTTATTGATACATCTGATGATAACAGCGAATACTTAACTGTAATTGCACAAATCGAAAATGCTTTTGCTAATAAGATGTTAAGCATTGTAAACCTTGCGGAAAAAATACTAGCTAACCATTACAAAGCATATCAACTCAATGAAAGTTGTCAGTTGCATATAATCTGTTATGATGAACACATTAATGTCGAAGAAATAGTGCTCAAATTTGGGACTAAAGAAGAGCGAAGAATTTATTCGGCTATTGATATAATGTACATGATTATGGTTTCCGAAAACATTTTACAATTTGCCGAGTTTGATAATAAAAGCAAAAAAGAAGAGGCGCAAATACTTTCTTGGGGAGGGGTTTCTGATTACTATACTCTCTTTTTACAAGAAAAAGGCTATATCTCTAAGGGCGCAATAGAATACCGAAATATTTATTCTGATATTGATACATCAGCAGCTCATATTTTTACTAAATATCTTGAACTTAACAAATGCTTTCCATTCCATCTCCATTGCAGGCAGTTTTGTGAGCCGGAGTGTTGGAATATTGTTGTTGATGACATTGGCATATATCAATATGCAAAGAAATCAAGAGAACTACTGGGTGGTTCGGTATTGATTTTGGATAATAGGTGTACCATATATATATCTTACGATTTTATAAGTATACTCCGAAAAGATCGTTCGCAACAAACAAATATTAATCTGGAATCCTTTAGGGGCATTGTTGAACGTTTTGTTATCGAATATAAAGCGCATTTTTCCATAATTCCATGTTTGAATTGTTTCTATATTCAATTGTGTTGTCACTCATTATCAAGGGAATCAGGATGTGGTCAATATGTCCACATTAGCAATGTATCAGAAAATGATAAAACTATATTAATTGATTTTGAACTTGACTGTAATAAACTTATGAAGGATATTTCTGTGGCAGATAATAGAGCTGTTGAATATAAAATGATTCATGAGCTATTCCAGCCAGTATTAAATACATTTTCAGAAGATTTAGCTGAAGTATATAAAATAATAGAGGAGCATAAAACAAAAAAGAAAACTATTGATACTAAAGCTATAGAACTAGACTATTACTTCAACACAAATATCGATAGAATAAAAGAAACAGACACTTCTCAATTATCTGTGCGAAAACAGATCGCATTGATAACTGCAGCAGCTGATGTTGTACCAGGTGTTTATGAACAAAAAGATGCTACTGGTATAGTGCGCAGAATCCAAGAAAATGCGGTAAAGAGTTTTGAAAAGAAAATAATTCAATTTGATCGTATTGAATTACACATAAAGTTACTTTCAGCCTATTCTTATGAATTGTTTTCAATACGAATGAATCATGAGAGGTTTAAGTTAAGTGAGGATATCGACGAAAGTGAAAGGGAAAATTCTCGCCAAAAGGCACTGCATGCTGTTGAAGATTCAAAAAATAATCAAGCATCGTTTCTTTACCTTCTCGAAACGAATCTTTATTTAATTGATAATCGTGGAAAAACAAAGATTGATGATATTGCACTATCCGAGCTCATTTCATTCGCACAATGGCTTGTTTCCTTGCAAAATAGCTCCGATCTTTGTTTTCATACAGATTCAAAGACAAAATTGTGCGTCTTGGATGACTATAGAATTGATGTAGAGTTTGGAGAAGCATATCTGTCAAAATATACAACTACAAGCAAACGCCGATTGAGTTCTAGCGCTTATGATGTTAAAGGAATCGAAAAAGACAAAGACTACTTTGAAAAAGTGGCAACTGCATTCTATGTAGATACCGGAGTGAGTTTTCGTGTACTTGAATCTGTTTTGCATCAGTTATCGGAAAGCAGTTTCCCTTCAGAAATAAAAAGCTTCAACGAAATAGCACCAAATGTGTGTCAAATTAATATTGATGATGTGATTAAAGACTACTGCTCATTTGTGATTGAGGACGTTTCATATGACAATGCTAAGAGAGCGTTTGAATTTTTAACTGTAGATGCATCCAAGCTAAAAACAATAAACGGCAAAGATTGTCCTGTTCTCCCTATATGGGAACGGGAAAAAAGAAACAATAGATTTTCAATAAAGCCACTATTAAGAGATGGCGATAACTATATTTATTCTCCCATTATGACAGATGAAATTAGAAAAAGATGGACGAATGGATTTTTGCAATTTTATCCTCCCTATGAGACTGGACTGCCAAATGTTACTACGGAACTAGCTGAATGGAAGAATTACTATGAACACCTGTTTTCAACTGATATTGAGCATTTGTTTAAAGACTTAGAATTTGACTATTACAAGCACGATGTTGATATTCGTAGAGAAGATAGAATAGGTAATCACCCATCTATAAATGAGTTGGGTGATTATGATGTAATAGGACTATGTAAATCTATAAAAACTGTATTTATTATTGAATGCAAAGTGCTACAACCTATAGGTTCTATTTTTGAGCATAGTAATGAACAAAGACGGTTTTTCAAGGAAGAAAAATATGATGAGAAGTTTCAGAAAAGGATAATTTATTTTACTAAAGTTTATCGATCTTTCTTTAGTAATATGGGATATGATTTAGGGGACGGTGTATATCAGATAAGACCCTATATGGTGGTAAATAAGGTATTTGAATCTTATTATAAAAAAGTGTCATTTCCAATTGTAACATACGATGAATTAAAGTCAGAAATCACATCACTCAAGGAATGGAGTAATTCTACAGGGTAGATGGGCATGATACGCGACTGTCTGATATGGCATGACCTGCCCATTATCCATATACCCTTGACAACAAGTTATTCTCCCAGCACAAACGTTGTCCCGCTCATTGGGTGGCGGTGGTTAAGGACTAAATCAGTTCTTCCTTCGTAATAATGATAGTGCTTGTAATGTGCCGTATCGACGTATGTTGGCCCATATGTTGTCACGGAATACGGATGATAGTGAGCGGCATCAGTTGTGGTGTTGCCGGAAATCGTGTGCGTATGCCCCGGCAAGTTTAATGCAGCACTCGACACTCCCGAGAAAAGGTGAAGATGACCGTCGACATAGACGGTTACTCCTTTAAACATATGCATATGTTGTTCTATAACCAAAACAATCAACTCCTGTTTCATTATATGTATGTATCTGCTCGTTGTTCCGGATCAATTATTGAACTGAATATGGAGAAAGCAACAACCTTGGGAATAAACGCTTACAAAAATGAACTTAACTTAACACTAAAACTTCGAAAGAAATCACAATTGAAGTAAGCGGCTTTCAAAATATAAGATCTGCAACTTCTAGTTTATCTGTCAGGTTTTGAGCATAACTGGTAGTAGTCCAGCTAAAACTCTAACCTTCAGTTATCCATATAATTACCCCCTATTTCCACGCATCCTCAATCATCTTCACATATTCCTGCACGTCCTCGCTGTCGGGGAACCCGTCATGCCAGCTGCTGGCCGCCTCGGCCTCGCACTGCGCCTTGATAATCAGCTCCGGCCGGTACTCAAAATGCAAAAAATCAAAATGCGCCCATTTGCCGCCCCATATAAACCCGTGGCTTTCAAACACGCCCACGAGCGCGCGCGGATACTCGTCGAGGCGGCTCTGCGCCTGCTCCCTGCTGGCCCACTGCCAGTAGTCGCGGCTGTCGCGGCACAGATCAATCGCAATCCCAAACGCGTGCGGGCTTAGCTGCCCTGTGCCCGCAATCACGCGGTAGTTAAACGTGCCGCTCATCGGAAACACAAAGCCATAAATGCTTGGGTCGTCCTTCGTCAGCACGGCCACATCCGCAAACGCGTCCTCCAGCGCCTCATCCGCATCATTGCTCTCGTTAAAGGGACAGCTCCCCGCGCCCGTATCCACGCTTTCAAGGCGCGATTCCACCTCGCTTTGAGACCCGCCGTAAACGGCATTGAGCAGCGCGTAGCAGCGCACGCGCCCCGGGTCTTCTTCGCCGCTCATCAGCGTGCTGATGCTCTCAAGCGGATACGGAATTTCCATCGCGTCCTGTATATCGGCATTGCCGAGCTTTTCAGAGAAGCTCTTCGCTTTTTGGTCGTCGTAGACGATTTTCGCGCCGTTTTCCATCAGCACAGTCACGGTTTGTCCGTCCTTTTCAAAGCCCGCAACGTCATCGGGATATGCCATCTTGAGCGCGAGCAGATCGCGCTTCGCCGCCGTATCGGGGTTGTCGTACGAGACGGATATCGCTTGAACGCTGACGCCGTTTTGCTGATTGACGCTGTACGCGGCAAACCCGAGCACGATCAACGCCGCCGCCAGAAAATAGACTTTGTATTTGCTCACCGCTTGCCTCCTGTCTCAGCGAAACGCGCCGCGTTTTTTGACCCAGACATAAATCACGCCGCCGAAGAACAGCATGCCGCCGTAACCCACGGCAGGGTAAAGGTATTTCACCATGTTCGAAAACCCGAGCTGCGCCACGGCAAACGCGAGCGCCGTCGCGCCGGCGGCAAATACCCATTTCGGCAGCCGGAACGAGATGCGTTGCACGAGCCCGAACAGGTTGCCCACCGCCGTGGTGTAAACCTCGGAGAACAGCACGAGCGCGAACACCGTCTGGACGGCGGGAGATATCCGCCTCGCGATTTCGATCATCGGAACCTCCATGAAGCGCACGGCGGTGATGTCGGTCAGCATCCCGAAATAGATCGCGGCGAGGCTGATGCTGAGGCCGAGCGAGCCGAGCAGCGCGCCCCAAAACAGTGTTCGCTTGCTTGTCGTGGCCGCGCCCATCGGCGTTAAAATGCCGATTGAGATCACGATGTTGTAAGACGCGTAGTTGACGGCGGACAGCAGCCAGCTCGGTGTGGCGCCGGGCAGCGCCGCCGCCGTCTCGATCTCGGCGTGCGTGACGGGGTTGTTGAGCAGGTTCCAGACCGATATGTACAGCACCGAGACGAGGAGAAACGGCACCACGAAGCTGATCGCGTTGACCACGCCGTGCGTGCCCGTCACCACGGTGACGAATGTGACGAGCGCCATCGCGAGCACGCCCCACACCGGCGCAAGCGCGAACTGCTCCTTGACGATCGCGCCCGCGCCCGCGAGCATTGCCGCAAGCCCGCCGAACATGAATAGCGTGATCACGATGTCGATCAGCGAGCCGAGCAGCGAGCCGTTGGTGAAGCGCACGACCTGAAGATGCGAGTGCGCGTTAAGGCTGCGCCCGAGCATCAGTATCGAATACCCGATAAAGAAAAACAGCAGCGACGAAATTAGCATGCCAAGGAGGCCCCAGAGCCCGTACGCGGTGAAAAACTGCAGCACCTCCTGCCCCGAGGCAAAGCCGGCGCCCACCACCGTGCCGATATAGGCAAACGCGATCTGCAACATATTGAGCGACGGTTTTGCTTTCATAGTGCCTCCTTATTGTATTCATATGAGGCGGGCGCGGCATTCATCACTGCTGGCGGCAATTGCGTGGCGCGTGGTATAATATGGTGTTACATTGGAGGGGCAGTATCAATGAATATTCGCAAGGCCACGGTGGACGATGTGAAGGATATCAGCCGCATTTATGCGTTGAGCTGGAAAGCCGCGTATGTCGGCATGGTACCGCAGGATTTTCTCAACGCGATCGATGATGACAGGTGGGTGCAGAAATTTAAGAAGGATATCGGCGACGGCACGCTGTCCGCGCTGATGATATTTGACGGCGAAACGCCGGCGGGATGCGCGGCCTTCGACGCCGCGCGGGATGAGAAAATGCAGGGGTGGGGCGAGATCGTCTCGATCTATCTGCACCCGGATTATTTCGGTAAGGGCTTCGGCGAAGCGCTCCTAGGTGAGACGGTTGCGGCGCTGCGGGAACAGGGGTATGAGAGCGTATACCTTTGGGTGCTGCGCGACAACAGCCGCGCGCGGCGTTTCTATGAGAAGCATGGTTTTGCGCCCAACGGCGATGAAAGTACGCTCGAGATCATGGGGAAAGAGCTTGTTGACGTGCGTTATGTGAGCAGGCAGACAGAAAGAGAGGAAGGGACAACGAAGTTGTCATGCTGAGCTTGTCGACTACGAAGTGGATCAGCATCCCATGTCAAATGCGATAAGCTGTGATATAGCTCAGAGCATGAAGCGGTGAGATGCTTCACTTCGCTAACACTTCGCTAACACTTCGCTCGTATGACAAAAAGAACTTCCTTGCGATTTTTTCGCGCGAATATATGATATAATACCGAAGTAAGGATAGTATTGGAAACGGGCAAAAAGCCCAATTCGAAAGGAGTGAATTTCATGCTGGACGGTATCGGAGAGGATTTAAAAGAGGTGTTGCTCGCGGGGATCGGCGCCATGGCGGTCACAGCGGAGAAGACCCAGCAGATAGTCGATAAGCTGATCAGAAAAGGCGAAATCACCGTGGAGCAGGGCAAGGTGCTCAACGAGGAATTGAAGCACAAGGCCAAGGACAAGGTGAAGGAGTCCATCTCAAAGAGCAAGCTCGCCGTGGAAGCGGTGATCGATAACCTTGACAAGATGAGCGGGGAAGAGCTTGCCGCCCTCAAGGCGAAGCTGGCTGACCTCGAAAAACCGGATGCAGAAAAATAACGCCACGGCAGCGGCGCGTTTCAAAGACATATTGAATGTGCTCCGGCGCTACGACCTTATCAAGGGCATAACGCCCGAGAAGCTGCGGAAGATTCTGGAGGACTTGGGGCCCACATTCATAAAGCTTGGGCAGATCATGTCGATGCGGCCTGATATGATTCCGTCGGAGTATTGCGATGAGCTTGTTAAGTTGCGCACCGAAGTGAAGCCGATGCCGTTTGCCGCGGTGCTGACCGTGCTCGAAGCCGAGCTTGGCGACGCGCCCGACAAGCACTTTTCGCATATCGACGAAGAGCCTTATGGCTCGGCCTCCATCGCGCAGGTGCATAGAGCCCGGCTCAAAAACGGCAAGGACGTTGTGATCAAGGTGCAGCGGCCCGGCATCTACGAAATGATGGCGATGGATGTGAAGCTGCTGCGCAAAGCGTCGGGCATCATCAAAATCATCGGGCATACGGGCGGCGTGATCGATTTGCATTCGGTGATCGGCGAGATGTGGACGGTGGCTCAGCAGGAGATGGATTTCCTTCTCGAAGCGTCGCATATCCGCGAGTTCGCCGAGTGCAACGCGGATATCGCCTACATCGCGTTCCCCGAAGTGGAAGCCGAGCTGACCACGCACAAGGTGCTCGTGATGGAGCTCATCGACGGCATACAGATCGACGACGCGCAGGCGCTCAAGGACAACGGCTACGACGCGCAGGAGATCAGCGAAAAGCTGGCCGCCAATTTTGTCAAGCAGGTGGTGGAAGACGGTTTTTTCCATGCCGACCCGCACCCGGGAAATATCCGCATTCGGGACGGCAAAATCGTCTGGATCGACCTTGGCATGGTGGGGAGGCTGTCCGCGCGGCACCGCCAGCTTTTTAAGGACGCGGTTGTCGCCGCGGTGGAAAACGACGTCTACACGCTCAAGGACACGCTGCTGCTGCTCGGACACTGCCGCGGCGAGATCAACCACAACCGGCTTTACGCCGATGTCGCGGATATGCTCGGCAAATACGCGTCCATGGACCTTGGCAGTCTTGACGCGGGGCAGTTTATCACGGAGCTGCTGCGGCTCGCCCAGACGCACGGCATCATGCTGCCGTCCGGCATCGCGATGCTTGCGCGCGGCATCATGACGATTGAAGGCGTGCTCTCAAAGATCAACCCCGAAACGAATTTTCTGCAAATCGTCGGGTCGCATATGTCGGGCAGCATATTTAACGGCACGGACATCAAGCGCGAGCTGCGTCACGCGGGGCGCGCGATTTATACGTTCAGCAAGCGTGCGGCGGACATACCGGGGCAGATGACGGACATTTTAAAGATGGCGTCACGCGGGCAGGCGAAGCTCAATGTGGAGTTCGTGGGGTCGGAAGGCCATTTGAACCGGCTCGACAGAATCGTCAACCGCATCATCGTGTGTATACTAAGCGCCGCGATCGTCGTCGGTTCGAGCATACTGTGTACCACGAACATGACGCCCAAGGTTTTGGGCATTCCGCTGATCGGTGTTCTTGGCTACGCGGCTTCGTTTGTGATGACCGTATGGCTTATCGTGAGAATACTCAAAAACAGGCCAAAGTGAAAGCTGAAAACGTCATTTAAGAAAGGGACTCAAAAAGCGCGCCATGCTGTCCAGCAGCGGCGCAGACGCACTCAAAACCGGTGCGGCGGCCGCGAAGGACTGTGAGAAGCTCTCGAGGCTGGATGTATCCAGCGCGCGCAGCCTACCAAGGCCGGGAGATTCATTGACAGCATGCAGATTTTCCTGAAGCGTCTTATAGGCGCTTTTTTGATACCTTGCCATATTGCTAAGCAGGGCTTCCATTTCCTCAGGGCTTCGGCTCGATAGGGAGCGCCATTGCCGGAAAGCCTTTTCATCGCTCATTTCCAAAGCCGCAGAGGCGGGCACATACCCGTCGGGTGCGCCTTCGGGTTTGTAGACGGCTTTGCCGCCCTGTCCAAGAGACGTATAGCCGATCAGCCTCAGCCCGAAATGGCTGAAATCGGCATAACTCTTTATTTCACCGATGATATCCATATAGTTTTCCGCGTCCTCGCCGGACAGATAATTATCCGCAATAAAACGCGCCTGTGCATCCGCGAGCGAGCGCATTTCTTCACGCTGCTGCGGTGTGGTGGCTTCTTCGTCGATATGCAGCCCGTCGATGATGGCGCGCGTGGCCTGCGATATGACCTTGTCCTTGCGGGAAAGCAGGCTGCTTAAGCGCTCATTGATATCCGCGACGGGATAGAAGGCGTGCACGATGTCATCGTCGATCGACCGATTGTTCTCGGGTACGCTTAAATCGGTCCGGCTTGCGTTGTGCGGCAGTCCCGGGCCATACAGGCGCAGCCTGGGGTTCTGATCTCCGGTTAAATCAACGGCAAAAGGCTCTTCAAAGCCGGTGCTTTCAGGCTGCGGCCTATTGCTAAGCTCTCTGCTTATGTGGCTGTGGTATGTGTCGATTCTTCCGATTTGCACGAAACGTTCCTCCGGTGAATATGGTTAATTGTTCTATCGGCATAACGTACATATCACTTGAACAAAAATAACGGCATTCCGTTTCGCGGCATGCCGTTCGCTTTTCGCTTTGCTTGTTCCCCGTAGGGGTCGGCTTCCCAGACGATCCGCATAATGCTGAGAAGAAATGGATGTGAGTTCCGTAGGGGTCGGCTTCCCAGACGACCCGTATGTCTAATGAAAGGGTCCCCATAATTATATATGTCAATAGAGTCATCCGGATCGTACGGCAACAGCCGATCAGTATGTATGGATTCGGGTTACATGCCGGTGAGAAGCCGCTGGATGAAAGCCAACGCCGTCGAAACAAGGAACGCGGCGATTGCAGCGATGCTCCAGCCTGTACCCGCCATCGACGCAACGCCGATCATGCCGCCGCCTGCCGCGAAGAACAGCACCACGTAACCGATCAGCAATACCATGACATGCCGGAACTCGATTTTCAGCACGTAATCGAGCAGCAGCTCCGCAGCAAGCCAGACGAGCAGCAACGCAATTTGGGCGTAATACAGGGCCGGCCGTTCCAACGATGGGGCGGTGATAAGCAGATAAGCAAGCGGAACAGCCAGACAGAGCTGAAATATGCCGACCCAGTAACCGGCGCGGGGGATGCCCGCAAGGCGTAATGCGAAAACAATGGCGGATGAGACGTAGAAGACGAGCGCCGTCACAGCGCCGGTCAGATTGGCGAGTTTTAAGGCTTCCATGAGTTTTCCTCCTTATAACGGTATACATCTGCTGCGCTATATGAGGATATGCATGTTGATTATACGCTAATAATAATAAATAGAAAAGGAGCCGCCTTCTATAATGCTGAAAACATTGAAGGTCGCTCCTTATTAACCCGCCGCTATAGACGAAAAAACCTCAGTATTTGCCGAAATCCGCGTCGTCGAGCCGTATCTGCGCGCTGCCTGGGGCCGGGTCGTGTATAACGGGCGACTGAGCCTTCACCGCGCCGCCGGATGCCAGCCGGAACTGCCCGACCACATTTTTAAGCATTTCCGCCTGTGCGGAAAGCTCCTGGGATGCCGCGGCCTGTTCCTCGGATGTGGCCGAGTTGGTCTGCACCACCTGATTCATCTGCTCAAGCCCCCTGTTCACCTGCACGATCGCGGAAGCCTGCTCACCCGATGCCGCCGCGATATTTTCCACGAGCCCAGCCGCCTTGTCCACGCTGTCAAGAATACCCGTAAGCGCGGCTGCCGTGTCGTCCGCGATTTTTGTGCCCGCCTCAGTCTTTTTGACGGAGCCTTCTATGAGCTCGGTGGTCTGCTTGGCCGCATCCGCGCTCTTGGCCGCGAGGCTGCGCACCTCATCGGCGACCACCGCAAAGCCTTTGCCGTGAACGCCCGCGCGCGCGGCTTCCACCGCTGCGTTCAGAGCCAGAATGTTCGTCTGGAACGCAATCTCGTCGATGACCTTGATGATTTTGCTGATATTGGCGGAGGCTTCGTTGATTTCCGCCATTGCCTGCTGCATCGATTTCATGAGCTCGTTGCCCTGCGTCGCGCTCGTTTTCGCGTCCAGCGTGAGCTCATTGGCACGGGCGGCGTCATCGGCGTTCTGCCGTGTTTGCTGCGCGATTCCCGAAACGGTGGCGGTCAGCTCCTCGATCGCGCTGGCCTGCTCTGTGGCGCCCATAGACACGGCCTGGCTGCCGTCCGAGACCTGCCTGATGCCCGAGGCCACCTGATCGGCCGCGGTGTTGATATCCGTCATAATCTCACTCAGAGATTTGAGTATGCTTTCCATGGAATCGTTCAGCGCATTAAAGCTTCCCTTATACTCACAGGAGGGCCGGGCATCGAGATGCCCGCTCGACATTTCACCGAGCACGCGGGAAATATCCCCGATGATTTGTTTTAGCTGGCCGATGAACGAGTTGAGCGACTGCTTGATCACCGCATGGTCGCCCTGATAGTCGCCTGTGACACTGATATCGAAATTGCCCTTGGCCATTTCGTTGATCACGGCTTCGGATTCCCGGACCGGAGCGACGATCGCGTCGATCGTCTGGTTGAGGCCCGCCATAACGCCTCTGTAAATGCCCTGATGCCGGGTGGTGTCGATACGCGCGGAGAGATTTCCGTGAATGGCCTGCGCGGCGAGCGCATCGCTGTCCCCGAGCAGCTGGTTGATCGCTTCACGGACGTCGTTGAGATACTGAGCAACGGTTTTGAACGTTCCGGTGAATCCTTTGGTATTGAGCGCGTCGGTGCTCTCGCCTGTGGCCATGGCCTTGAGCTGTGCTGTCACCCTGTCCATGGGTTTGCTGACGATTTTCTGGAGCAGTATACCCGTCAGCAGAGCCATGCCAAGACCGGCCGCCGAAAGTATGAGCAGTGTGGTCGCGCTTGACGGATCGGCAAAGCCGCCCATATTAAGCACTGTCACCAGCCCGATAGCTATAAAGATGGAGGAGACGATGATGCATGTCAAAATAATTTTACCTTGCGTACTGTTCTTCATAATGACACCCCTAAACTTATTAAAATGATTTTAAACATCATTACAATACCGGTTGCCGCTTTGGCCGCTTAGGCCGCTTAGGCCTTCCGGGAAAAGCAAAAGGCTTTGTCAATATATAAACAGGCAGGGCAAGATAAAACCAAAGTTTTTGTTAAGTGTCAGATTCTTTACCGAATTGAAAAATGAACAATATCAGGAGCATTCGCCGATATGTTGATATGGTTTTTTATGTGCGTTGTATGGGATATTAAACCGGCTCGTTTCGCCGAAGGGCGTCGATAAACTGGCGCGCGATACGCGGCGACCGCCCGGCGCTCGCAAAGCGCTCCGCTTCAAGGTCAAGCAGCGCATCGTCCATGCGGATGTCGTACTCGTCTTTGAGCGCGTGGACGATATCAAGATACGCCTTTTTGTCCGGCTTGAAGAAGCCCACGGTGAGCCCGAAACGGTGGGACAGCGAAGAGAGCTCTTGTATGGTTTCGTTGCGGTGAATATCGTCGCCCTCCCGGTCGGAGAACAGCTCCTTCACGATGTGGCGCCTGTTGCTCGTCGCGTATATTACGATGTTGGTTGCGCGTGACGATACCGAGCCTTCAAGCACGGCCTTGAGCGCGTTGAAATCGTCGCTCTGCTGCGTGAACGAGAGGTCGTCGATAAACAGTATGAACTTGAGCGGGCTCTGGCTCAATTGTTCTTCGATGGACGGGATATCTCCGATCTGCCGCTTGCTGATTTCAATGAGCCGCAGCCCCCGGGACTTGAATTCGTTCGCAAGCGCCTTGACGGTGGATGATTTGCCGGTGCCCGCATCGCCGTAAAGCAGCACGTTGGCGGCGGGCTTGCCGCCAAGCAGCGCGAGTGTGTTGTCCGTCACCGCTTTTTTCTGGCGCTCATAGCCCTTCAGATCGGAAAGGCGGATGGGGTCGGGGCAGATGGCGGGCACAATGCTGCCGTCCTTCACGCGCAGCATATGGTGCCGAGCGAATACGCCGTATCCCGTGATCGCGACGGCATCCATGAGCCGCGCAAAGGCGGCGGAGAAATCCACTTCGCCCGTTTGCCAATCGGGCAGAAATCCGTCGTAGCGGATATGGGCGCGGACATCTAAAGATGTGAGCCGCGCGGCGGACTGCAGCACGGTGAGCTCATGCTTCACACACTTGTCGAGCACGCCGTCCGTGGGCTGACGCTGCGCGCGTTTTTGCACATAGATATTGTCGTCTTCGGTGATGCGCTGCCAGACGTATTCGGTCAGATTCGTGCCGTGCGCAAACAGCGCGGCGGCGAAGTCCGCATAGCGCGATACCTGTTCGGGTACGGGCAGGTCCTGCGCGTCGAGCAGCGTAAGGTATCTCAATATTACGCTGTCCTCGAGCAGACGGCGGAACAGGACGAGTGAACGGAGTTCAAGCGCGGTTTGTGTCAGGTCAGTCAAAGCGGGTTTTCCTTTCGTTATGCCGTGATATCGGAGATGTCGCACGGAACCGCGCGGCAAAGGTCGGCGGGGGTGAGCTCGATCTGTACTCCAAGCCTGCCCGCGCTCACGACGACGGTATCAAGGCTTTCGCACGCGCTGTCGATCACGGTGCGGTATGCTTTTTTCATGCCGACCGGAGAGCACCCGCCGCGGATATACCCGGTGATTTTGTTTATGTCCGCCACCTTGATCATCTCGACGGACTTTTCACCCACGGCTTTGGCGGCGGCTTTGAGATTCAGCTCCTTTTCGACGGGGATCACGAACACATAGTAGGCGCGGCTTGCGCCCTGTGCGACGAGCGTTTTAAACACCTTTTCGGGCGGCAGGCCCGCTTTATGGGCGACGGTCACCCCGTCTATAAAGCCGTCGCTGTCGTATTCGTGCTGTTTGTAGCTGACGCCCGCGCTGTCGAGTATGCGCATGGCGTTCGTTTTGGTCTGTGCCACTGTTTGGTCCTCACATCAGTCAAATCTGTCATTCATTATACACGAAAGCGCGGCAAAGAAAAAGAGCGCCTGATTCGGCACTCGGGTCGTTTTTAATGCGTATCGCTTATGTCACCCTGAGAGCAGTAAAGCGTCCCTTGGCTAAGAGCATTAGGCGGCGGGATGCTAGTCCACTTCGTCGTCACTGCGCTGACGCTTCGTTCAGCATGACAAAAGGGGCTGAGAGCAGGCAGCAGCATGGGTCACCCACTAACCGGATTCTAAACATAAAAGTTTCTTCTGCGGTACAGCGCGTAGGTCAGCGCGGCGGACGCGCCCATAATCAGCACGCTGACCAGCACATTCGTGCCGTCGATGCCCGTCCCGACGACCTCGCCCGGCAGGAAATAATTCATCGGCGCGGCCCATTTGAGAAAGTTCAGCACACCCGTGATCGACGGGATATTGCCCAAAATGTATGTGAGGAAGAACAGCATCACGGACAGAGAAGCCGCGTGCTTGGCTTTTTTCAGCAGAATGCTGACCGCGAACCCGAGCAGCAGATACGTATAACCCGCGATCATGCCGCCGAGCAGTATCGTTTTGAAGGAGGAGACCATATCCGTCATTTCAAGATCGGCCGGACGCACACATATGCCGGTCAGCAAGCCTGCGGCGCTGATCACCGCGACGTAGCAAAAGAAACTCACCGCGGCGTTTGCGAGCTTGCTCGAAACGATCTGTGAGCGGCTGACGGGCTTGGCATACAGAAATTCGATTGTGCCTTCGCTTTCCTCTTTGGAGAGCGCGGTGAAACCGAGCTGCAGGCCATATATGCAGACGGCCATCATAATAAACTGGAACATATACGCAAAGAAATTCGGCAGCTTCGTGATGTCCTGGCTCGAGAGGTGAAACGCATCCACGAATTCCCTGGGCAGCGCCTCAATCTTGGCGTTCATCATCGCCAGCATATCCGAATCCAGCATGCTCGGATATAAAAGGGTAAAAAGCACGGTCAGTGCGCCGCAGATACCCGTCCATAGCAGCAACGACTTAAAACCGCGTTTGAATTCCATTTTGAAAATGTTCATCGCTTAAGCCTCCTTATTTGTAATACGACAGGAATATGTCGCTGAGCTTTAAATCTTCCACGAGGAAATCCTGCGCATTCATGGTTTGCAGCAGCTGCAGGAGAGCGCGCATATCCGACGAATGATAGGTGAATACGATTTTCCCCTTTTCCTTCGATACGATTTTGACGGCACCGTTTTCAATGCCGTCCGGCAGGTTTTCACCCGCGACGGTCACCCTTTTGGCTTTTTCCGCCGACAGCACGCCGAGCTCCTTGATGTCCACAATGCGGCCTTCGCGTATGATCGCCACGCGGCTGCAAAGGCTCTGCACCTCGTCTAAGTTATGGCTCGATAAAAATATGGTGCAGCCCGCCTGCCGCTGCTCGTATAGCGCTTCAAACAGCGTCTGGCGCATCAGCGGGTCGAGCCCGTTGGTGGGTTCGTCGAGTATCATGAGCTTCGGGCGGCAGGACAGCGCGGCCACAAGCGCCACCTTCTTTTTGTTGCCCATCGAGAGCTCGCCGATCTTCTTGTCCGTTTCGAGCTCAAAGCGCTCTGTGAGGCTCTTTGTGTAAGCGCCGTCGGCGCCCGGATAGAAGCTGTCCGAATAGGCGAGCAGATCGCCGACGGTCAGTTCTTCGTAGTAGTTGATATCGCTCGGCACATAGGCCGTCTGCGTCTTGATCTCGCGCGAGCCGGATACGGAATCGAGCCCGAGCAGAGCAGCGCTGCCGCTCGTGGGGAACAGGAAGTTGAGCAGCGTTTTGATCATTGTGGATTTGCCCGCGCCGTTGGGGCCGATAAAACCGTAAATCTCGCCCTCGTTCACCGATATGTTGACATCGATGATCCCCCTGTACTTGCCGTAGCTTTTGGTTAGCTTCTTTGTTTCAATCACAGCTGACATGGCGGCCACCTCCTAATACTTTTTGTAGATAATCACTGTGCCGATTTTATAAGTCGCACCGACGATAATGGCATATCCCAGTACGACATAGCCTGCCGCTTCGGAGAACAGTGAGCTCAACAGCAGCAGAAGCGGCAGCAGCGAAAGCGACACAAGCCCCGTCAGCGCAAACGCTTTTGTGACCACCAACTGCTCGAGCTCGTCGCTCGCCTGGGCGTTGTCTTTTCGGATCCATCTGTAGAAGAAGAACAGGAAAAGCGGGACGATGACAATGCCCACGCACCCGATCACCATGATAATGGTTTTCAGGGGCTCCCGCGCGATGAAGCCTGAGCTTAAAATAAAAGTGATGCAGAACACTTCTCCGAGTATGGTCCAATATGCCATATAGACTTTGCGCAGCTTGTTTTTCTTCATCTCTTTGCACCTTCTTCAAATAAGAATATGTCCTCGATCGCACACTTGAATACTTTGGACAGCGCATAGGCCAGCCATATGGACGGGTCGTATTTGCCGGTCTCAATGGCGTTGATAGCCTGACGCGATACGCCTGTAAGTTCCCCAAGCCGGGCTTGCGTGAGACCATGTTCTTCGCGCAAAGCCCTCACACGGTTTTGCAACAGACAACACCTCCTGTCATTTTCGCGTGTCAAGTTAACCTTACACCTATTTTAACAAAAACGAGATAAATGTCAAGCGAACCTTACATATAATATTGTTTAATAATTGTTAAGCGGTTTATTAATAAATAGTTAAAAAAGGCAGTCAAATCGCACATCTTGAAAAAGCACAACGTGATGTAAAGGAGATGTAAGAAATGATCAATGAAACAGGGGAGTTTCTGGCCAAGATAAAGAACTGGGAGTTAGACAACGAAATCGGCGAAAACGCCGACAGACAATCTGTCGATGCAATCATCTATAAACAACTTCAGGACTATTTCGGTAAGTTTTATCTGCATTTTGACAATATCACGCATATCTCCGAGCAGCTTGATAACGTGATGCAGGATTTTATCCGGGAGTCCTCTCAGATCGAGCAGGTGGCCGTCTTCCTGAAAAAAGGGGTTGGTCAGCAAACCGTAGACATCGAGAAGAGCGTTGGGCTTCTGGAAGTGTTTACGGATAAAATCAGCAATATATATAAAAGATCCCGTGATCTTATTTCGCTCGCCTACGACATGGAAAAGAATAATCAAGGCATACACGAATCCATGGCGCAGCTTGTTTCCAATCAGGTGAAGAACGATGAAGCGGTTCAGAGGATTTTCGATCTGATCAGCGGTCTCATTGAGAAGACGAAGAAGATCGGCGACATCACAAAGCTCATCAACAGAATTTCAAGCGAGACGAACCTCCTGGGGCTCAACGCCAAGGTGGAAGCCGTGCGGGCGGGGGCTGTCGGTAAGGGCTTTTCGGTGGTTGCGGAAGAAATCCAGCGCCTTTCGAGGGAGAGCTCGGACGCGAGCGGCAGCATCAACGACACCATCAAAAGCGTGACCGAGGAAATCGGTCTGCTCGAAAGAGCGGCACAGCAGTCGCAGGCCATATTCGCGGTGCAGAGAGACACCGTAAACGAGGTCAGCGACGCCTATGAGAAAAACAGCACGTTTATAAAAACATATATCAATGAGCAGTCCACCTTCACCACCGATATTGAGGATATGAAGGAGGACGAAGCGGTCCTGTCGGATTCGATCTCGAATATTTTCTCGTCGGTCAGAGAAATCTCTGCGACGGCGAACGAGATATCAAGCCTCACGTATAACCAGAACAGTTCGATATCGCTGCTCGGCAAGCTGCAGGATGATCTTCAGAGCGATGTGGACGCCGTCAAGAAAAGCAGTACCCAGATCAAGGCGCAAAAAATGGCGGCGGCCAAAAAGAAGATCGCGATTATGTTCGATACGGACAATTCATTTTGGGACCCCACGATCAAGGAAGCGAATAAAGCCGCAGCGGTATACAATTATGATATTGTTTTCTACAAGCCGCAGAAGGGCGGTATGGAGCGCGTCAGGGAGATGGCTGATATGCTCGATGAAGTCATCGAGCAGAAGTTTGACGGCTTGGTCATCGGTCCGGTCGATCATGACCTGATCGCGCAGAAGCTGAGGCAACTGAATGAGCTCGGCATCAAGATCATATTCATTAACTCAAAGCTCGATCATGTTGACTATATCTCTTTGATACAGACCGACGGCAAAGCAGCCGGCGCGGCTGCGGCAAAAGCGGTGATAGGCGCGATGGGCAATCAGGGTGAGGTGATTGTGAACACCTGGGCCGATATGTTTATCTCAGCCATAGAAGACCGCAAAACCGGGTTTGTTCAGGAGATCAGAAAGAATTCCAAGATTGAGATCCATGAAGCGCCGGTGAACGGCAAACCCTTCGGCGACGAAAAAGAAACGTTTGACAAGATACTCAAAAATTATCCGAACGCCCGCTTTATTTTCCTGACCAACTGCGAGTGGGGTGTGTCGTTTGCGCTTTATGTGAAAAAGTATCACTCGAAGATTCAGGTCATCATCGTCGATTTCACAAAGGAAATACAGCAGGCGATGAACGAGGGGCTTATCCAGTACGCCATCGGACAGCGCGCTTATTCATGGGGCAGCATGGCGATCGATTTCCTCGAAAACAGCTTTAAAGGCAAGAACGTGAAAAAATACGTGGACACCGGCACATTTGAGGTCAACCAACAGAATCTGAATATTTACAACAGTATTGTGTAGACGTGCTGAAAACATAAAAAGGGGCGAATAAACATCGCTCTTTTTTTGTTGTGTGCCGAGCATGGCACCAGTCTTAAGCGGTGGAAGTCCGCAGCGGGGGTACTCATAGCCAACCGCATAGCAAACCCCAAGGTGCGCACAGTGATGTGTGAGCTGAAGGAAGGGG
>JAEYLC010000034.1 GCA_023461435.1 Bacillota bacterium | reverse complement strand
TTTCGGCGGTTTTTCAACCGCTTTTTTAGCTCCTTTTGCGCACCGCCGTCTTGCGAGCGCTCAAATATCTTATCAAACACCCTATCACTTGTCAACGCTTTTATATCCCCTTTTGCAGAAATATTTTTCGAAATATTTGCACTGACATGCTAGACAAGCTGCTTTGCCCATTTGTATTTTCTGACTCTCGCAATGCTGACGGCCGCTTTGACGACTTCTTCAATACACGTCATCAGCACGACGATCAGAAACGGCAGATGCAGCAGCATTCCGGCCGCCACCGTCAGCGGAACGCCGACGAACCAAAGCATGCCGATGTCAATGGCGGCCGCGCCGAATGTATCTCCTCCGGCTCTCAATATGCCGTCCATATTGGTAAAATTGATGCCTCTCGCCCAAATCGTCAATGCCGCAAGCACCAAGGACTGCTGCGCGTACCCGATGGCTTCGGCTGTCAGGTTCGGATACGGAAGCAGCATAATGCCGCGCAGCAGTATGAAAACCGGGCACAGGGCTAATGACGACAGCAGCACAGCCCGCAACAAACGCCACGCATAGTTCTTCGCTCTGTCGATTTCTCCGGCGCCCAACTCGTGACCGATCAGTATGCCGCCCGCGTTGCCGAGCGCGAGAAACAGCACATTCATAAACTGCATCAGCGTATTGTAGACATTGTATCCGGCTGTGGAGGCGACGCCGAGCGCGGCAAATGAAACGCTGTAGACCGTTACGCCGCCCGCCCAAAGCTGATCCTTGACGATCAGCGGAAGCGCCGTTTTCAGATACTTCCTGATCATCTCCCTGCCGGGCCAGACAATGTCTCTCCGTCTCGCCGTGATCGCACTGCCTGAGCGGCGCGCGAAGATGAGCAGCAATACCAGCTCGAGCAGCGCTCCTCCGACAGTGGAAAACGCCGCAGCCGGAACACCGAGCTTCGGAAAGCCGAAATTGCCGCCCACAAAAGCGCTGTCGAACAGGATGTTAAACGCCGCCGCGCAAATTGATGCGATCATCGGCATCTTTGTGATCCCCATTGAGCGCAGCATGCTCGCGAGCACACAGACGCCGGACCATATCGGATAAGCGAAGCACATGATCGACAGGTACTCCGTGCCGATACGGCGCACGCTGTCATTCGTCGACAGCACGCTCATGACTGTGCTCCCAAAGAAAAACGACAGTATGAAAAAGAACACGGCAATCAGCATTGTGGCCATAAGGCTCACCGCAAACGCCTTGCGGATGCCTGCTTCGTCTTTGTTTTTGCCCCAGAATTGGGCGGCGAATATCGCACCCGAGCTCGACAAGGCGATGAAACCGCACCACAAAAGCATCTGGATATTTCCCGCCTGTCCGACGGCCCCGAGATATTCATCACCGAGCGCGCCGACGAACACCGTATCGAAAATAAACAGCGACGACATCAAGAACTGTTCGAGCATCATGGGCAAAGCCAGGTGGATCAGTTTATCGGAAAACATCTTGTTTCGCGGCATAAAAAGCATATTTTTTGCAGAAGAAAACATATTAACCCCCTGATTTGAACCCTTTCATTTTTTCGACTAAAACATTTTGCAGCGCTCAGGATTCATTAAAAAACCCTGAAGACGCATCGCCTTCAGGGCATGAAAGACATATCTGGGATGCATGCGCATCACATTATGAAATCAGGCGAGAGGCGAACAGATTTGTTAAGGTAAAAGCAGCTGCGTGCCGATACCTTGCTTGCGCGACGAACGGTTTTATGCATCATTGTTATCATCCTCTCACCTCCTTGAATATTAATCCTCGGCTATCATACAGGCCGGCATGAAAAATGTCAAGCAATTTATTCCCTTATCTTGTGTTTATCTGGTTATGATGAGACAGTGCCGCACTAAGTCAATTTGATATATAATCCGCCTTGCCTTGAGTATAAACCGCTTATATAATTGATTAAGATATTATGCATACGGAGGGTTTAATGAAGCGCATACGTTTTGATCACGCCGTCATCATCATACTGATACTGCTGTCCGCCGTTTTCTTTTTGCTGCAGCAGCTTTTGTTCCACAATACCGAAGAATCCGAATTCCTGATATTTCAGGACTTGATCTTTTTGCCGCTTGAGGTTGTGATACTCACATTTTTTCTCGACAGAATTTTAAAAGCCCGTGAAAGAAAAGAACGTCTCGAGCAGATCAATATTGTCATCAGCGCGTTTTTCAGCGAAACAGGCTCCGGCGCTTTGAGATCGCTCAATGCCGTGATTACGGATATCGATACCGTCAAAGCGCTGGTCGATATGAAACCGTCATGGACTGACAAATCGTTCAACAGCGCGGCCAGTGCCGTCAAAGGCTGCCCCGTTCACGCCGCGCTGGACGCGCTGGCGGTTCAGGCGCTCAAGAACGCGCTGCCCGCGAAGCAAGACATCGTCAGCATGTTTGCGAACCCGAACCTGCTGGAGCACGATACCTTCACGGATATGCTGTGGGCGCTTTATCACCTCGTCGATGAGCTTAGCAGCAGAACGGACGTGCCGACGCTGCCCAAGTCTGATATCGAACATCTCAAAGGCGATATCTCGCGCGCATACAGCCTTCTCGGCTATGAATGGGTTATGTATATGAAGCATCTCAAAGCGCGTTATCCGTACCTTTGGTCGCTCGCCATACGCAAGAATCCGTTCAGCGAGCAGACATCCGTGGTGGTGAATTAACCGCGGATCAGGTCTTTGATGACTTCTCCCGCGAGTATCAGCCCCGCCACTGACGGCACAAACGCCACGCTGCCGGGCACCTGCCGCCGCGCGGTACATTTTCGCGTTGTGCCGGGCGGACAGACGCAGCCCGTTTTGCAGCTCAACGCCGCATCATCCCGCGGCTTCAGCACTTCCTCCTTGGAATACACGACCTTGAGCTTTTCAATGCCGCGCGCACGCAGTTCGTGCCGCATCACCTTCGCGAGCGGACACACGGACGTTTCGTAAATATCCGCCACCTCGAACTGCGTGGGGTCCAGCTTATTGCCCGCACCCATGCAGCTGATCACCGACACATTAACCGCACGCGCGCGTTCAATCAGCGTGAGCTTTGACGACACGGTATCGATCGCGTCCACGATATATGAATACTGTGCCAGATCATACTCATCGGCATTGTTGGCCGTATAAAAACACGCGTTCGTTTCCACACGGCATTCGGGGTTGATCGACAGTATCCTGTCCTTGGCCGCTTCGACCTTGATCTGCCCCACAGTGCCCCGTGTGGCGATCAGCTGACGGTTGATGTTCGTCAGGCATACCTTGTCGTCGTCAAACAAAGCAATGCCGCCCACGCCGCTGCGCGCGAGCGCCTCGACGGTATACGATCCCACGCCGCCGATGCCGAACACGGCGACCGACGCGTTTTTGAGCTTGTCCATCGCCTCGGGCCCAAGAAGCAGCTCCGTTCGCGAAAAAGCGCCGAGCTTGGTCATGAGCACACCGCCACGGCTTCGATTTCTACGAGCACATCCTTGGGCAGCCGCGCCACCTCCACGCATGAGCGCGCCGGATACGGCTCGCCAAAATACTGCGCATAGACCGCGTTCAGCGCGGGAAAATCGCCCATGTCTTTTATAAAAACCGTGGTCTTCACAACGTCTTTTAAACCTAGCCCCGCGGCGTTCAGCACGGCGGTCAGGTTATCGAGCGCACGCTCCGCCTGCGCTTCAATGCCGCCGGACACGATGTTTCCCGTTTCAGTGTCGATGGGAATCTGCCCCGATGTGAATACAAAGCCATTGGCTTTGACGGCTTGCGCGTAAGGCCCGATAGCCGCTGGCGCTTTATCCGTATTGATCAGTTCTTTATTCATGTCTATCACCTCTACCGATAACTATAGCGTATTCTATTTTCTGATGCAACGGATGGCGTTATGCAAAACGAAATAAATATGATCAATCCGATAAAGATACTATAATATTTACACGGAGAACGATGTGCATGCGAAGTTCAGATGATCTTCATCAGCGCAGGCGTCAGCAGCGACTCAATGAGTATGCCGATGAAGCCCACCGCATAAACGATGAGCAGCCTTATAAAATACGGCTTTGAAGAAACCAGCTTATCCTGCGCCGTCTTTGGCACATGCCGTGTCCGAAACACCTGCAGCGCATTGTTAAGCCCCAATACCCCCGCTTTGCAGACACACGGAATGAAAACAAGATTCGGCAAAAACAGACAGACCACGATAGCCAGGAATCCGCCGACGCTCATATCGAGGGCGAGCACACCGACGGTAAACCCCACGCAGAAGCCTTTGAATATCATGACAGCCGCAATGACGGGAATACCCAGCATCATCAGCGAGAACACCGCAATCACGCCGAATACGAGCGTATGGTAAAGCAGCGAGTGAAAAAATATACCCCAGAAGTCAGGATCGACGGATTTAACGGAAATAAAAAGCGAGTCCTTATAGCTCATCAGCGCCTGCTGTGTCCCCATCTGCAGGTGGCTGACGGTGACTGTTCCCGCCGTGATGCCCACGACCAAAAAAAAGACGATCAACAGATATTGGGCCTTGTTATCCAGCACATCCGTATAGATCCGTCTTTTGGTATCGTTCAGCAAGCACACCGCCTCCGCATATCATCTGTAATGATAAATATGCGTTACAAAAAGAGCGTATGCTAAGAAAACCGAATGAAAAACAGGCGCTTTCGTTAATCGACGTATTTGAGTTCGGTATTGAGCTTGTCCGCGAGCATGGCAATAAACTCGCCGTTGGTCGGCTTGCCTTTGGTATCGAGTATCGTATACCCAAAAAAGTCCTGAAGCACCTCGATATTGCCCCGGTTCCACGCGGTTTCAATCGCGTGGCGCATCGCGCGCTCCACGCGCTGAGGCGTGGAATTGTGCTTTTTGGCCACAGTCGTATAAAGGCCGGTGGTCAGATGGCTCATCAGATCGAAATCCTCATGCACCAACAGTATGGCGTCTCTTAAATAATGATAACCTTTGATATTGGCGGTGATCCCCACCTTTTTGATATGCGTCGTGACGATCTGGCTGGGGTCCGCCTCCATTTTGCTGCCGAAAACACGCGGTCCCGCCGTCTCATAGGCCATCAGTTCGGTTAGGCGTCTTTTGAATACCTCTTTATCAAAAGGCTTTAAAAAGACGTAATCGACATTGTAGCTCTCGGCCTTCTTCATCACAAAATCCAAATTGACCGCCGACGTCATCACCACTTTGGTGTTCTCGGCATAGCCGTCCCGCCCGAGTTCTTCGAGCACAGCGAAGCCGTCGAGTACCGGCATGATCAGATCCACCACGAGGAGGTCGGGCTTATGGGTTTTGGTCAGTTCGTATGCCTGCTTGCCGTCAAAAGCATAATCGACAATATCGAACTTTTCCGTTTCTTTAAGAAACGATGAGACAAGCTTCAAGTAATCACGGCTACTGTCCGCGAGAATCGTCCGGTATGGTTCAGAGTAATTCAATTTTCCGCCTGCCCTTCTATTAATAGGTATAATTCATGGATTTGAATAATAGCACTATTCAATTCAACACCGCGGATAGAAAACCCTTTTAAATGAAACAATAAACTTAAAATAACCCATAATACTACAAAAATCGACAAATCTCAGTCCGTCTGCTCGAGCATCCAGTCCGCAAAAAGGCCATATCCCTTGGTCGGGTTGTTCACAAAAACATGCGTGACAGCCCCCACAAGCTTGCCCCTTTGTATGATCGGGCTGCCGCTCATGCCCTGAACGATGCCGCCTGTTTTATCGAGCAGCTCCTCGTCCGTGATGCGGATGACAAGGCTTTTCTGCTCAGGAGCGTTCTGGTTGTTAATCTTAATGATTTCGCAGTCAAATTCCTTAACGCCTTCATGGTCAATGGTTGAGAGAATCGTGGCGGGCCCGAGCATGACCTCGTCAGGCCGCGCCACAGGAATGGGCTGTGAAAATTTATCCAAATCCACGCCGTCATACAGCGTGCCGTATATGCCGTAATCGGTATTTTTAAGAATGAGGCCCATATTGCCCGAGGCGCTTGAAAAATAGCCCTTGATCTCCCCCGGCACACCGTTCTCACCCTTGTTGATCTGTATCACTTCCGAATAGTAGATTTCGCCCTCTTTGACGCTCAGCACGCTGCCCGTATCCAGATCGCATATCGCATGCCCGAGACCGCCGAACCATCTGTTGTTCGGGTCGATAAACGTCAGCGTCCCCACGCCCGCGGTGCTGTCCCGCACCCACACGCCAAGGCGCAGCTTGCCTGTTTTATAATCATTGACGGGCGTCACCTTCAAATCGAGCACGCGCCCCTCCCGGTCCACCACCACGTCAAGCGTCCCTTCCGATTTGTCCACGATCTTTGTGACATGGTCGGCGTTCTGCACCGCCTCTCCGTTGATGCTCACGATCACATCGCCCGGCAGCATGCCCGCTTCGCGGGCCGGATTGACCGTCGTACCGTTTTCCATCTCCAGCCCGGTAATGCCCACCACAAGCGCACCCTTTGTATAGAGTGTGACGCCGATGCTCTGTCCGCCCGGTATCACCATGATTTCATCGCTGACGTTGACCCTGACCTGCTTCACCGGCAGCCCAAAAAGTGAAAGCTCGATGGTCGCATCGCCGCTGCCGATTGAGTCGATCACGAGCGGGCTTTGCATGCCCGCCGCTTCCGCAAGCGTTTCGCCCGACAGGCTGATGACGCCCGTCGCATCCAGATCGGCTTTAACGGGGAGCCCCAAATCAATGGCCTTTTGAGTTCCCTTTTGAATGTATATCTCGTTGGGTATACTGGAATAACTCCGGACTGCGGGCAGAAAATACACTACACACAAAAGAGCCACGAACAATATACCAAATACTCTGATTATCTTTTTCAAAAAAACACCTCTTAACGACTTGTTGCTATTATTGTCGTTAGAGGTTCATTGATTTATACGATGAAATAAACTGCAAGGTTTGCTTTAATTGTCGTTTTTAAAATCGTCGGCTTTTTTGATCATTTCGAACGCGTGCGCCTTGGAAACCTGTGAATCACCGCCCGCAAGCCTCGCGATTTCATCGACGCGCCATTCATTATCAATCGGCAAAAGGAACGTTCTCGTGGTCTCCTCATCGCTCTTTTTGGTCACAAGGAAATGTTTGTCGGCCATGCTCGCGATCTGCGGCAGATGCGTCACACAAATCACCTGGCGTCCGCGCGAAATGCTTTGCAGCTTTTCGGCCACCACCTGTGCGATGTGTCCGCTGATGCCCGTATCGATTTCATCGAATATCATCGTAGGTATGCCGCCTCTGTCCGCCGCGATGTTCTTGAGCGCGAGCATGATGCGCGACACCTCGCCGCCCGACGCGATTTTTTTGAGGGCTTTGGGCGGTTCGCCGCGGTTTGTCGATATGTAAAATTCCACGGTATCGATGCCGTTTTTCGAGAACGAACAGCTTTCGATATCGGCAAGCTCATCAAAATTCACCGAGAACACCGCGGAGGTCATGCCAAGATCGGCAAGCTGCTCCATCATGCGCTGCTCGAAAAGCTTCGCCGCTTCACGGCGCATGTCCGAAAGCGCGCAGGACCTTTGATAGAGCTCGCTCTTAAGCGCCGCCGCTTTGGCGGCCAGCTGCTCCAAAAGCTCGGCGCTGCCCAGCAGATCGCCAAGCTCCTGCTCGGTTTTTTTCAAAAACGCGCCGGTCACCGTCGGATCGCCGTATTTGCGTTTGAGCGACGCGATCAGCGCGAGCCTTTCCTCCACGCGTTCGAGCGTATCGGCGTCGAAAAGATCGTCGTCCATGTCGCTGCGAATAGCGGACGCAACCTCCTCCAGCGCGTAATACGCTTCGTCAACGCGCGCAGCCATCTGCCCGTAGCGCTCGTCCACATCCGCAATACCGCCGAGTCTGCGGCTCACATCCTTGAGCGCCGAGAGCGCGTTGAACGCCTCGCCCTCATAGAGCTCGTTATACGACGCAGAAAGCGCGTCCATGATCTTTTCCGCCGCGTTGAGCCGGGCCTTCTGCGCGCTTAATTCGTCTTCCTCGTTATCGGCGATATTTGCCATTTTTAATTCGTTGATCTGGAAATTCAAAACGTCGATGCGGCGCTCGCGGTCGCCGTCGCTGCCGAAAAGCGCGCGCTGCCGTCTCACCACATCGGCATACCCGGTGTGAGCCGCGGCAACTCCGGCTTTTAAATCGTCTATGCGTCTGTCGAAGCCGTCCAGCATCGCGATATGGTTCTTCTCGCTCAGCAGCGACTGATGCTCGTGCTGTCCGTGGATATCGACCAGCTTATCGCTCAGTTCCTTCAGCACGGCCAATGTGATCAGCGTGCCGTTCACGCGGCAGACGTTTTTGCCCGCCGAGTTGATTTCACGGCTCATCACAAGCTCCGGCCACTCCTCGACCTCCTGCCCGGACAGTATATCCCTGACGCTCTCATTGACGCCGCTGAACCACGCCTCCACCACCGCTTTGGGCGCGCCCGTGCGAAGCAGCTCCCTGTCGGCCCGCTCGCCGAGCACCAGATTAACCGAATCGATGATGATGGATTTGCCCGCGCCCGTTTCACCCGACAGCACATTCATGCCCGCGGCAAGGTCCACTTCAAGCTCTTCAATCAAGGCGATATTTCTGATAATCAGTTTGTTCAGCATGGCGACCCCATACCCCTATCTCTTCGCGCTGAGCATGCCGCAAAGAATTTCGACGATCCGCTTTTGCATGCCCTCTTCACGAACCGCCACAAAAATCGTATTATCTCCCGCAAGCGTCCCCGCCACCTCGGGAATATCCATTTCATCAATCGCTTCGGCCGCGGCGTTGGCGCTGCCCGCCATCGTTCTGACCACCACGAGCGACGCCGCGGTTTCCACCGATATCACGGTATCGCGGAAAACGCGTTTGAAAATATCGAGCTTACCCATCGTTTCGCGCCCCGACGCGGCATATTTATACGCGCCGGTTTCCGACTGAACCTTTATGAGCTTGAGCTCCTTGATGTCTCGCGAAATTGTGGCCTGAGTCACCTCATAGCCCTTCTCGCGGAGCAGTGATGAAAGCTCGTCCTGCGTTTCGATATCAAAACTTTCAATCAGCTCCAGTATCATGCTTTGTCGTCCCTGTTTCATCGCTGCCTCCTAAGCTTTTTTATCTGTCCCAGTTTAAAAATTTTGAACGAAGCAAAGGATAAAAATAGTTCTCGTGAAACCGCAGAAAACACGCCTTATGCTTTGACTTTTTTATCTTGACCATTTCTCCGTTTTGAATCTCGGTTTGCTGCACGCCGTCAGTGGTGAGCATGATGCCGCCCGGCGCAGCCGGACTGATCACGATTTCGTCGTCGCCGGACACCACGAGCGTGCGCGAATGAAGCGAATGAGGGCATATGGGCGTCGTCAGCAGGCAATCAAGCTTCGGGCTTAATATCGGCCCGCCCGCGCTTAACGAATATCCCGTGGACCCTGTGGGCGTGGAGACCAGCATGCCGTCGCAGTCCACGCAGTCTGCGAGAGCCCCCCCGATGTGAAGCTCCAGGCTCACCATACGCGATAAATCTTTTTTCAGTACGGCGATATCGTTGAGCGCTTCCACCTCGAAACGCTTTTCATTGCCGTGATAGACGCTGCCGTGCAGCATGACGCGCGGCTCGATATAACAGTCGCCTTTTTGGATACGCTCTATGGCCTGCTCGATGTCTTTGAGCTCGACCTCCGTTAAAAAGCCGAGACGTCCGAGATTGATGCCAAGTATGCAAACGTTGTACAGGCTCGCGGTCTGAGCCGCCTTGAGCAGCGTACCGTCTCCGCCCAGCACAAAAAGACAGTCAGTTTCTGAATAGTTGATGACTTCGTGTTCGCCTTCTGGTATCGCATCGGCGTCGAAACACACGCGAACGCCTTTTTGGCGGAGCAGCCGCGCCACCAAACGGGCACCTTGCATATTGATGTCTTTGCATGGGTTGGCGAAGATGCCAACGTTTTTCATCTTCATATGTCTATTATTATAAATAACATTGGATAATTATACAACATGTAATCATTGCGAATTTCTTTATTCCGCGCTCTCATGAGCCGCGTCCACCACAGAAGCGATGCCCGGAGAGACCGGCTCGCCGCTGTCTCTGAAACAGGCGAGGTATTCAATATTGCCCTCGGGTCCTTTGATGGGGCTGTAATCGAGCCCGCAGACGATAAGGCCGACTTGTGCGGCGAAGCTCAATACGCTATTAATCACGTCGATATGCACCTTTTTGTCGCGCACCACGCCCTTTTTGCCCACAAGCTCTCGGCCCGCTTCAAACTGCGGCTTGATCAACGCCGTGATAGTGAACGGCGGCGTGAGAATTCTTTTGACGGCCGGCAATATCAGTTTCAAGGAAATGAACGAGACATCGATGCTCGCAAAGCCGATCGGCTTGTCGAACATCTGCGGCTCAAGATAGCGCGCGTTGCACCGCTCCATCACGCAGACGCGGCCGTCTTGCCTCAGGCGCCAAGCGAGCTGCCCGTAACCCACGTCCACCGCGTACACAAACGCCGCGCCTTCGCGCAGCATGCAGTCGGTAAAGCCGCCCGTCGATGCGCCGACGTCGATTGCGGTGATGCCCGCAAGATTGAGCCCGAAGCTGTCGATCGCCTTTTGCAGCTTTTTCCCGCCGCGGCTCACAAACGCATCGTTGATTTTCACCGTCACCTGCTGTCCGTCCGTGACGGTGGCGGACGCTTTGGCGCACACCTGCCCGTCGACGCTCACTTCGCCCGCCATGATCAGCGCGCGCGCTTTTTCACGGCTCTCCGCCAGCCCTTTTTCATGCAAATAGACATCGATACGTGTTTTCTCAGCCATGTTATTGTTCCCGTAAAAAAATCATCAGCACATATGACACGAAGCTGACGATTCGTTTGTTCTTATTGATCGCGAACTTTTTGCCCGCCGCCTTGCCTGCCACGGTAACCGCCGCGATCACGCTTGAAATCGCGATCGTGATCACGATGTCGGGCGCTGTATGCGCCTGCGCGATGATTTTGACCGCAATGGCCGCGCCCGCCGCGCCACTGACGATACCGCAGATATCGCCCACCACGTCGCCGCAGATATTCGAAACCACGCCCGCATTTTTAAGCAGCACCAGCGCGCTTTTCGCGCGCTTGATTTTCCGTGACGCCATAGATACGAAGGGTTTGGGGTCGCACGAAGCAAAAGCGATGCCGATGATATCAAAGATGACGCCGATCATCACGATAACAAGGATGAGCAGCGCCGCCGCCACGATGGACAGCTTGTCCATCAGCATCTCGGTGATGACGCTGATGCCCGCCGTTAAGAAAAGCGAGATGATGAACACCTTCAGCGCCCAGAATTTAAATTTTCGGTTGAGTCTCTTTTTTGCCAAAAAAATCTCCAAATAAAAAAACGGTGGTGACACTTTGGATAAACCTTGCAGCTTAGGTCCAGTAGGATTTCCCTTCAGAGATACTTCCCGTCGCCGATGAAGCGGTTTCCCTTTAAACCCTGAAACGCCCCGTCGCCGGACGCGTGACTGGATTGCCGTTTAGACCACACTATAATCTCCAAAATATCTTGGTGCGTTTTCGCGCACTTCTACAGTCTAGGAGTTTTCCTCGACAGCACAAAACCGGTTTCTAGCCTCTTTTGCCATGCGGGTTTCTCGCAGCAATCGTCTCCGGTTCGCCTGTACACAGCGCTCCAGAGCGTGTTCTGCAATAACGCCCCGCAAAACTCAAGGCAGGCTACTCTGTACACAGCTTGTCGCCGCATAACAGGTTTCCACCCCAAGTAGTAACAGCGATAGGCCATTACCTGCTTGGGTCTCCGCGGAAGCGGGGTCTACGCCCGCATGCCATTGCGGATCGCCCCACGACCTTAACTCCCAGCATCAGCCCCCGACTGGGCGTCAGTAGCCAACACAAGAAACTTCATCGATGTGCCCGTTTGCGGATTTTTAGGCCCGCCTTCGAAACCGTAGTACCGACTAGAATACTGCACCACCTTAAGCCGATTATACAACAAAACCGGCTGTTTATCAAAGGTATCGTTAAAAATAATTGATAGTTTTACAGTTTATTCTTAATTAGTCGCTTTCCGCAGGCGCCGTCACCACGTTGCCGAGATTGTATTCCTTAAGTATCGCGGCTTTGACTTCTTCGTAAACGTCCTTGTTGTCCTTCAGGTAAAGCCGCGCGTTGTCCTTGCCCTGGCCGATGCGCACATCGTTATACGAGAACCATGAGCCGGACTTCTTGATGAGCCCGAGCGTCACGCCAAGGTTTAGCACGCTGCTCTCGGCCGAAATGCCCTCGCCGTAATAGATCTCGAACTCGGCGTTTTTGAACGGCGGTGCCACCTTGTTTTTCGCGACCTTGATCTTCGTGCGGTTGCCGATCATCTCATCGCCGCTCTTGATGGTCTCAATGCGGCGCACATCAAGGCGCACCGACGCGTAAAATTTGAGCGCGCGGCCGCCCGGCGTCGTTTCGGGGTTGCCGAACATCACGCCCACCTTTTCGCGAAGCTGGTTGATAAACACCGCCACCGTGTTCGATTTGTTGACGATACCCGCGAGCTTGCGAAGCGCCTGAGACATCAGACGCGCCTGCAGGCCCACATGCGACTGGCCCATCTCGCCGTCGATCTCGGCCTTGGGCACGAGCGCCGCCACCGAATCGATGACGATGATGTCGATCGCGCCGCTGCGCACGAGCGCCTCGGTGATATCGAGCGCCTGCTCGCCCGTATCCGGCTGGGAAACATAGAGGTTGTCTGTATCCACCCCCAGGTTCTTCGCATATATCGGGTCCAGCGCGTGCTCCGCGTCCACGAACGCCGCCGCGCCGCCGAGCTTTTGCGCCTCGGCCACCATATGCAGCGCGACCGTCGTTTTACCCGACGATTCAGGGCCGTAAACCTCAATGATGCGCCCGCGCGGCACACCGCCCACGCCGAGCGCGATATCGAGCTCAAGACAGCCCGTCGGGATCACCGATACCGGAATGTTCGCCTTGTCTCCGAGTTTCATCACGCTGCCCTTGCCGAATTGCTTTTCTATCTGTGTGAGCGCCATCTCCAGCGCTTTTTGTTTCTCGACCGACATACCCCAAAGCCCTCCTCACTATTCAATACATATCATACAAATCATCTGTCCGAGAAAGCGGACATCAAACGAGTTCCTTCAATATATCCTTGTTTTTCTTAAAATAGCTGATGCACGAGAGCACCGACAGCACGGTCGCGATGCACATGAGCGCGAAGCCACCGATGATGAGGACCTGCTCGAAGAATGTACCCACAAACACACCGGCCTGCAGCATCACCGTCACGATCGCGACGATCTGCACCACCGTTTTCGCTTTGCCGAACATATCCGCCGCGAGCACCTTGCCTTCCGCCGCGGCCAGCAGCCTCAGGCCACTGATCACGAATTCGCGGCCCACCATGATGATGACGAGAATTTCGTTGACCCAGCCGCCGCTCGCTTCGGGCTTGGCCGTCAGCATGATCAGCGCGCTGCACACGAGCAGCTTGTCCGCAATCGGATCGATCAGCTTGCCAAAGTTGGTCACGATGCCGTGCTTTCGCGCGAGCCGTCCGTCGAACAGGTCGGTCAGCGACGCAATAATAAACACGAGCGCCGCATAATAATTCCAGTAGGGTATCGGTATATAAAAGAACGCGATAAACACAGGAACAAGTATGATTCGAAAAAGCGTCAATTTATTAGCAATATTCATTTAAGCTCTCCCAACAGATCGTATTCATTAGCTTTCGTTATAAGCACATCATGAAAAGTGCCCGGCGTCAAGTCTTTTTTCGCGGAAATGTATGTCGCGCCGTCTACCTGCGGCGCCTGCCCCATCGTGCGGCTCACCGCAATGCCGGTCTCATCGGTGCCGTCGATCATCACGCGCACCGTCCGGCCGATCAGCTCCTCATTATAGGCATCCGAAATTCCCGCCTGCACCGCCATCACCTTTTCATAGCGTTCATGCTTTGTTTCATCGTCGATCTGGCCGTCCATTTTCGCGGCCGCCGTGCCCTCCTCGGCGGAATAGCGGAACACGCCGAGGCGCTCAAACCGAATTTCACGGATGGTATCGAGCAGGATGTCAAAGTCGTCCTGCGTTTCGCCCGGGAAACCGACGATCAGCGAGGTGCGCAGCACAAAGCCTTTTTCGTGCAGTGCTTTGGCGAGCGCGGCCGACTCATCGCGCGTATGCCGCCTGTGCATCGCTTTGAGCACGCGGTCCGAGAAGTGCTGCATCGGGATATCGAGATACCGGCAGACATTGTCGTGCCTCAGCATCACATCGGTCAGTTCATCCGTGATGCCTTCGGGATAGCAGTACATCACGCGCAGCCAGCCCCCCCGCATAATGGCCGCCGCTTCATCGATGAGCCTCGGCAGCTCCCGTTTGCCTAAGTCCTCGCCGTAACGCGTGGTATCCTGCGCGACAAGCACCGCTTCGGAAACGCCTCCCGCGCGCAAATCTTCAATCTCTTTGAGCACATTCTTTAATGGCCGGCTTTTCAGCGGCCCGCGGATGCGCGGTATCGCACAATAGCTGCAGCTGTTCGAGCAGCCGTCCGCGATGCGCACATAGGCAAGGTGCGACGGTGTGGTCAGCACGCGGCCTTCGATGTCGCCGTCGAGACGGTCGCAGCACACGTAGCGCTTGCCATTCAGCACGCTGCGAATCGCGTCCAGCAGATTGCTGTACGCGTTGACGCCCAAAAACGCGTCCACTTCGGGGAGCTCCTCCGAGAGCTCCTTTGCGTAGCGCTGCGCGAGACAGCCCGTCACGATCAGCGCGGGCGATCCGTTTTGCTTATACCGCGCCATTTCGAGTATCACGTCGATCGATTCGCGCTTCGCGTCGTCGATGAAGCCGCAGGTATTGACGATGATCACATCGGCGTCCTCGGGCGCGTCCACGATGGCGGCATTGCTGCCCGCGAGTATCCCGAGCATGTGCTCGGTATCGATCCTGTTCTTGTCGCAGCCAAGCGACACGACGTATATGTAAAGATTGTTTTCCAACTTAATTCCTCTCTTGTAATAATTGTCACTTCGGGTGAGCATCAGTGATTGACGACTTAGCAGATTGAAACCCCATATTCACAGCGTGTTGCCATGGGATGCATACTCCACTTCGTAGTCGTCGCTCGCGCACTTCGCTCCTCAGCATGACCGAATCAGTTACTTAACAGTGGTCATTCTGAACGAGCATCGCGAAGTGAAGAATCCCATGTTTAAAGCGCTTTGCCATTCATCGCTCGCGCGGTTCACTCCTCAGCATGACAACAATCGAGCTCGAACTTTTAGCTCCCTCTTAGAGGGAGCTGGCTTTCGCCAGATTTATCTGGTGAAAGACTGAGGGAGAAAATGACCTTATTAAGTCTAGCATTATTCTATCTTGCTAACTCCCTCCGTCAATTAACGGACTAAAGTCCGCTAATTGCCACCTCCCTCTAAGAGGGAGGCAAGGGTGCGTGTAAGCAGAAATTTTTCTGCACTATGTTTTCTATCCTACAGCCTTCGGCACTACCCTTCTATCTCTTCTCTCGGCCCGAACATATCCTCAAACTTGTCCCAAGTGATGAGCACATTGCGCGCCTTGCTGCCTTCAAACGGGCTCACAATCTGGCGCTGCTCCATCTCATCCACGAGACGCGCGGCCCGCGCGTACCCCACGCGCAAACGGCGCTGTATCATCGATATCGACGCCTGCCCGTACTCGAGCACCACCGCCACGGCCTTCGGAAGCAGCTCGTCCGCGTCGTCGTCGCCGCCGCCCTTTTCCTCTCCGCCCGAGTTGATGTTCGTCATGATATCCTCATCAAATGCCTGCTCCTCGGGGTCCTTGGCCACATATTCGGTCACGGCCTCGATATCGCTGTCCGACACATAGCAGCCCTGCAGCCGTATCGGCCGCGGCGCGCCTGTCGGATGATAAAGCATATCGCCGTTGCCGAGCAGCTTCTCCGCGCCGTTCTGATCGAGTATCGTGCGCGAATCCACGCCCGAGTTGACCTTGAACGCGATGCGCGAGGAGATGTTCGCCTTGATGATGCCCGTGATGACGTTGACGGACGGTCTCTGTGTCGCGACGATCAGGTGAATGCCCGCGGCGCGCCCGAGCTGCGCGATACGGCAGATCGCGTCTTCCACCTCGCGCGGCGCGGCCATCATGAGCTCGGCAAGCTCGTCGATGATCACGACGATGCGCGGCAGCGTTTCCTGCCCCTCGTCCGCGAGCGAATTGAAGCGGTTCAGATCGCGCGCGCCCTTTTCCGCAAACGCCTTGTAGCGCGATGTCATTTCGCTGACCGCCCAATTGAGAGCGCTCGCCGCTTTCTTGGGCTCCGTCACCACCGGCACCAGCAGATGCGGCAGATTCTTGAACATCGAAAGCTCCACGACCTTGGGGTCGATCATCACGAGCTTGAGTTCATCCGGCGTCGCCTTGAACAAAAGGCTCGTGACCAGCGAATTGATGCAGACGCTTTTCCCCGCGCCCGTCTCACCCGCGATCAGTATATGCGGCATCTTCGTGATGTCCACATAATAGTTTTTCCCGGAAATATCTTTGCCGAGCGCAAAAGTGAGCGGGCACGCCGCGTTTTTAAACTCGTCTGTCTCGAGCAGCGGACGAAGATGCACAAACGACACGTTGGAATTGGGCACCTCGATGCCCACCGCGGCCTTGCCGGGTATCGGCGCCTCGATCTTGACGCTGCGCGCCGCCAAGCTCATCGATATGTCGCTCTCAAGCTCCTTGATGCGTTTGACGCGCACGCCCGCCGCGGGCTTTAACTCGTACCGCGTGACCACCGGCCCCCGCACGATATGGACAACCTCGGCCTCCACGCCGAAGTTCGCGAGCGTTTCCTCGATGATCTCCGCGTTCTTGCGCTGTTCCTCGAGGCTGCCTGTCTTGCTCTTCTCGACGGCTTTGGTCAGCAGCGATATGGGCGGCACCTTATAGGCCTTGCCCTTTCTTCTGACCGGCGCGCTCTGAGCCGCATGCGCCGCGGGCAGCTCCTGCGGCTGCGCCTCCTCCTGCCTGTTATGCGCGTCGAAGACTTCGATCGTGAGACCGCGAGGCTGCTGAACGTGCCTCTCCTGAGGCACAGGCAGCTGCTCCGCCTTCTTCGCCACATCCGTATAAATATCGTCATCGAGATATGACGGCTGTTTCTTCTTGCGCCGGAAGCTCTTCTCTCCAAGTATCTCCGGCTCACCCGTGTCTTCGGGTTCGTCCGGCATGTCGTCGCGCAGATTCTCCACATACAAACGGCGCTTTTGGCGCTCCGCCGCCCGCTCGGCGACCGTCTCGCGCGCCTTCTCCACCGTCCGTTTGCCCGCGCGCGCGACATCCTGACTCATTTTCTTGATGGAAAGGTTCGCAATGATCATCACACAGATGATCGCCATCGTGATAAACAATATGATGCAGCCCACATGGCCGACCAGCAGGTCGCACGGATACACGAGCAGGCACCCGATTGCGCCCGCGCCCGCGCCCGATACGCCGAACGTGTATGAACTGCTGACATAGGCAAAAAAGCCGCTTAAATCAACCTTGTTCAGCAGGCCAGTGTGCGCCAGCGAAAATATCGCAATAATCAGCAGCGCCCAAAGCACCGTTTTGCCTTTGTTGATGCGCTTGCTGCGCGCCGCAATGATCAATATTCCAATGACGATAAATAAAAACGGGATGGCATAAGTAAATAAACCGAACAGACCGAACGATATGTCCCGGGCAACGCCGCCCAGCAGTCCTGTGCCGGTTTTGATATACACACAAACGCCAAGGAAAATGCCCAGGGCGATCATGATAATGCCGGCGACTTCTCCATGGCGTTTTGGTTCCGTATTCGCAGTCGATTTCTTGTTTTTGCCTTTCGGCATGCATTTCACCTCGGTATTCATTATATCATACCAAGGGAAATATACAATCATTTATGGCACAGGAAGATCAGCTTTATACTTATTTATCCAACGGCTTAAATCCCTGCCAGTTCCTTGATCTTGAGCGATGCAGCCTCGAATGTGCCCACCTCGTCGATGATACCGTACTTCACAGCCTCGTCTCCCACGAGCACGGTGCCCACATCGTTGGCCATTTCACCCGTCAGCGTCATGAGTTCGCGATACTTTGCCTCGGATATTTTCGAGTGGGTACATACAAAATCGACGATGCGTTTTTGCATCTTGTTGAAAAAATCAAACGTCTGCGGCACGCCGATGATCACGCCGCTCATGCGGATCGGGTGCACCGTCATGCTGGCCGACGGCGATATAAACGAATATTTCGTGGATACGGCAAGCGTAATGCCGATGCTGTGGCCGCCGCCGAGCACGAGCGACACGCTCGGCTTGCTCATTCCCGCGATCATCTCGGCGAGCGCGAGCCCCGCCTCCACATCGCCGCCCACCGTGTTGACAAGCAAAATAAAGCCGCGCACAGCAGGATCCTGCTCGATCATGACAAGCTGCGGCAGTATATGTTCGTATTTCGTCGTCTTGTTCTGCGGCGGCAGATTGATATGCCCCTCAATCTGCCCGATGATGCTGACAACGTGTATCGGAGACTGGGCGAGCGGCGCGCCGTACTCTTTGATCTCCGTTCCGTCCTTTTTGCTGTCCGTGCTTTTCGACTGATCCTCGTTTGTGTTCTGCATAGCGGCCCCTTTTATTTAGCGTTATTTTTTCTATTATCCGCAAAAAGGGGCGCGATTATCATGTTATTTTGGTTCGAGCATCACAGGCTGCAGCTGCTTTGAATCAAGCGCCGATTTCGCCGCGTCGATGATCAGCTCCATCTCCGCCACGATCGATGTTTCCTTCTTTTTGTGATTATCCTGACGGTACGGCACAAAGTACATGTGGCGCGTGTTAAGAAGCAACCCGATATTTTTGGCGTTTGCGGCCAGCGCGTCATTCGTCGATACCGCGATCAGCACGGGCGCCTGGTTGCGAAGGTGCGCCTTGGCCGCGAGCAGCACAGGCGTATCGGTAATCCCAAGAGCGAGCTTTGCGAGCGTGTTGCCCGTACACGGCGCAATAATAAGCAGATCAAGCAGTTTTTTGGGGCCGATCGGCTCCGCTTTCACCAGATCGTCGATGATCTCTTTCCCCGTTGCCTCCGTCAGATACGTCTTCAAATCCGACGCTTTCATGAAGCGCGTATCGAGGTTCGCGGCGTTGTACGACAGTATCGGCGTCACGTCTGCGCCGTTTTCCACAAGCGCCTTCATCGCGGGCAGCACAGCCCCATATGTACAAAACGAGCCGGTCAGCGCAAATCCGATTCTCTTTCCGGTCAGTTCCATTGTTTAAGCTCCTCTCTTTCAAAGCTGTGCAGCATGGCTCTGGCTGCGGAGGCCGGAAAATAAAGCCCCGGCAGACTCGGCTCGACGCGCACATTGACCATGCATTTTTCGGCCAGCTTTAAGTCCATGCCATATGGCGGCGACGCCAGCTCGATCAGCTGAACATCGCGGCGGATGGCGAGCAGTTCGTTCTCTCCGAATATATGGGCGGGCACCGTATTGAAAATCACATCCGCCCACGGCAGTACCTGATTTAAATCATCCGTATGAACGGGGCGCAGCCCCTCGTTGCCGATCAGCTCGAGATCCCTCGATTTGCGCGCGGCCGCCGCCACCTTTGCGCCGTGCGCTTTGAGCAGCCGGCACAGAAACTTGGAGATGCGGCCATACCCCACCACAAGGCATTTTGTGTCGCAAAGCGCCGTCTCCGAGTATTTCGCATACGCGCATATGGATGCCTGCGCGGTCAGCAGGGCGTTGCGTATCAAAAAGGCTTCATCGTCATTGAAGTCCCTGTATCTTACATGGCTATCCATCACATGCCTTGCGTCATCGTCACACCGGCCGAGCACATACACGCTGCCCGGATAACGCCGAACGATGAACGCAAGCTCGAGCGGGGCCTCGGCATACGGCGCTTTGATGCTGCCGTCCGGGTTTCGGTACGGTACCGGTAAAAACACATAATCGGGAGAAATCATGTCCTCGTCCGCGAACCCGAGCTTTTGGAAGCCCTGAAGGCCCACGCTGTGCCCTCTTTCCTTGAGCATGTCACTCAGCGCAAGCTGGCGTTTGTCTCCCCCAATGATCAGAATGCGTTTCATATTCAGCCCCTTTTCCGCAAGAACATACGTTATCATATGCGGTTTTTTAATGAGGGGTGAATGAAGAACGCCTGCAAAACACGTTCAATGATCCGTATGCACAGATCAAAAGGCGGTGACATCACAGCGCTAATGATACGATTGTAAAAATACGATAATTATAGTATAATAATCAAGGATTATAATAGAATCAGGTGATAGCAATGAGTCATTGGGAATACAACATGGTTTGTTGTGGTGCGTACGCCAAGGCCGATGCTTCGAGAACCAATCTATACGTAATCGACAGCAAACAAAATAAAGCCCATACGAATATGATCGGAGTCACGCCTCTTGATTATATTCAGGATATGGGGACAAAAGGCTGGCAGCTAATCTGCCAGATTCCGGTCACATCGTCTTTTGGCAGTATTGTACCGAATCAAATACTGTTCTCGTTTAAAAGGCCGGTTGACGACGGAACCGTTTGACGCATTCGAAAACGAACTTTGCATGGCTTTCCAAATGGAAAGCCTTTTTATCTGTACGGGCCCTTCCTCCGGCATACTTTCTTTATTCATAACGAAATAATTATTGACATTTAATTGTATTCAGTCTACTATTGTAGACGTAAGGTCAATATTTCCTTCTACTGGTTCAAGGGGGATGTTATGAAAGAAGCATTGTCAAGACAGGAGTGGGTGCTGATGGAAGCGCTGTGGCAAAAGAACCCGCTGTTTCTGTCTCAGATCATGGACATGACCGCGAACGCCATCGAATGGAACAAAAGCAGCTATCTCACTTACTTAAAGCGCATGACTGACAAGGAGCTGATCGGGTTCACAAACATCAGCGGCAACCGCTGCTACGCTCCGCTTGTGAAGCGTGAAGACTGCATCGACAGCGAAAGCAGCTTTATTCTTTCCAAGCTGACGGAGGACAGCACGCGGCTGCTGCTTGCGAGCATGATCAAAAAAAGCGGCCTCAGCGAAAAGGAGCGGGACGAACTGCTCGCGCTTATCGCTGAGCTTGGCAGTGAGCAGGAGGGTTAGCATGGAAATATTAAACGCATTGCTTGAAATCTCGGTTTACTCCGGCGTCATCGTCATCGTGATTATGCTGCTCAAAGCCGTGTTCAAGCACCGTATGTCGCCGTGTCTCCATTACGCCGTCTGGTTCGTGCTCTTAGCAAGGCTTATGCTGCCTTTCACCGTGGAGAGCGGCTTCCACGTTTTCACGGCTCCCGCCCAAACGCAAAGTGAAACCTCTGCCGCACCTCTTTCACAAACAGCCGTGACATCCAGCGAGTCTGCCGGCAACGTGAATTATGGCTATCGGCCGCAGCCCGTTAAAAAGCTTGAATCCGATACAAGCGTCGTCTCCCCCGTATCACCCGCGGCTCCGGTCACAAACAAACCGCTATCGACAGAAGTGGTTCTTTTGATTGTATGGCTTTCCGGCGCGGGTGTATCTCTGATATATATCGTTGTACTTTTCGGTTCGCTGCGCCGCAGGGTGCGTAAAAACGCCGCTCCCCCGTCCTCAAGGCTGCTCGCGCTGTTTGATGATGTTAAGGCTGAAATGCGTATCAAAACAAGACTGACGCTCGTCTGCCAATACGCCTACAGCACCCCCGCGTTATTGCTGCCGAAAACGGTGCTGATGCCCATAGACACGCTCGTTTCGATGAACGACGAGCAGATTAAGTTCGCACTGCGCCATGAGCTCACACATTACCGTCACCGCGACCACATCACCTGTCTGCTGATCTGCGTGCTGAACGCCGTTTACTGGTTCAACCCGTTCGTGTGGCTCGCGTTCCGGCAGATGCGCGCGGATATGGAGGTCGCCTGCGACGGCGCTGTGGTGAAATCGCTTGATGTGCCACAGAAAAGCCGGTACGCCTTGCTGATCGTGGGCTTGTTCGCGCAGCCGGAGCGGCGCCGTCTTGTGCCCTGCATGGCACAGGGCAATACGAAAAAAATTGCAGAGCAGCGCGTGCGCGGTATATTCAAGGCGGCGAAGAGCCGCCGGAGCGCGAAGATTGTTTTGGCGCTGGTCGCGGCTGTGCTGCTGGTTTCGTGCTTCACGACGGCGTGCCAGCCGACGCCCGAAAAGCCGGTCGTCGTCGGCAAGGGAGACAACCACTTGGAAGAGATGATCGCGTCTTCGGCGGCATCCGCCGCGCCATCGCCCAGCCCTTCCGAAAAAGCCACACTGAGCGAAGAAGAACTGGCTGCCTTAAGGGAGGCGCTGCGCGAATCAATTGATGCGCCGGAGACATATACAGATTCTTTCGCCAATGAAAAGGGCGATGTGATCGTGTCGATCGATGCTGAGGTTGTCGTTCCGGCTGTGACGGCGCTGCCTGCCGCCGCCGTGACGATGAGCGGCTTCACACAGGAGCGGGTCGATAAGCTTGCCAAGTATTTTTTAGGCGACGCGCCCGTTTACGAAGAGGAATATGTCAGAACAAAGGACGACATCATGTATGATATTGTCCATGCGCGCCAACGAATCGCAGACTTGTCCAAACGAACTGAAGACGAAGTAATAGATACGATCAACAATCTTAATGGCGACATTATCGAGCTTGAAGATGAGTACAAAGCCGCACCTGAGCAACGGAAAAGAACGCCGTCTACAATTGAACTACTGAGTAATGAATACGGAACTGCTTTAAATGTCATTACGGAACTGGGTAAATTAGAAGCCGCCCGCTTTGATATTCGCAACTACTCAAACAGTTCAACTTTCAGCTTTAATAACGACGGAGCAGGTTTATATTATCCCTCCATGCACCGGGCTGAAGAATTAAACGGTCTCCCTCGAGGTATGTCCATGAACCGCGAAGATGCAGAGCAATTGGTATTAAAGTGTATACGCGATTTAAAAATCGACGATATGCAGATCGCGAGTGTGCTGACGCAGAATTATCTTAACAGCTTTATCGATGTCAATGATGAAGAGTATATGAAAACAGCGAATCAATGCTATGTATTCACATTGACAAAGGCGGTTAAGGGGCTTCCGATACTATTGATTGACAGTTCCGTGCCGCTCAGTTCCGATGACCCGAATGCCCCCGCGCATCGGGAGCCCGATTACACCTGTATCGCTGCTCCCGAGCACATCTATGTCTATGTGGACGATACGGGTATCGTGCGATTTGAGTGGTATGAGCCCACCGAGTTAAATTCAATATTGTCGAACAGTGTGACTATGCAGCCTTTCGACGATATCTTGCAGCGCGCAAAAGAAAATATCTTCTACAAAAACTACACCGCTTACGGCAGCACGGCTCATATTGTGATCTCGCGCATAGAACTCAACCTGATGCGCATCATGCGCAAGGATAAACCCGGTGAATATTTGATCGTTCCCGTGTGGGACTTTGTAGGCTACAAGGAAGATGAACATATTAAAGCGGATCCTCAAGCGTATACTTACGTGAACAGCAGCTTTGTCACCATCAACGCGATTGACGGGAGTTGGGTCAACCGGGACTGGGGATATTGATTCTGGGAGCGATGCTGCTCAAAGCGGTGTTCAAGCATCGCATGTCGCCGTGGCTCCATTACGCCGTCTGGTTCGTGCTCTTAGCAAGGCTTATGCTGCCTTTCACCGTGGAGAGCGGCTTCCACATTTTCACGGCTCCCGCGCAAACACAAGCCGAAACGGCTGTTTCATCAGACACACAATCGGCTGCTCCTGCCGCCGCTTATAATATGATATCAGATGATATCACAAGTGATGACATAAAGCCGATCATAGACAATTCATCCCCTATGAGCGCGGTCTCCCCCGTATCGTCTGCGGCTCCGGTCACAAACAAACCGCTATCGACAGAAGCGGTTCTTTTGATTGTATGGCTTTCCGGCACGGGTGTATCTCTGATATATATCGTTGTACTTTTCGGTTCGCTGCGCCGCTATGGGGCGCAGATCTCATCGGCATCGATATCGGCGACAACGGGCCCACAGAATTTTATTGGCTCGGCAACGGCGAGATTACCGGCACTGCGAAAGAGAACATCGCGCTGATGCCGCTTGAGGATATCGCTGAAACGTTCAAAGAGAACATTTTTTTAAGTGCCATATGGCCCACAGCCGATATGATCAAGCAGGGTGCCGCCATTTATCCTTTCTTGATTACTCATATTGATCTTCGTATGGCCGTTGTCCCACAGCAGGATGCTCTGCGAATATCTGCTTGTGCCCGTCTGGAACTTCTACTAATTGACGGTCAATTTGAAAAGGAGAGCGGTGATATGCAGCTCATTTTTTATGATTAATCCGGTTTAAAATGAATCTTTTTCTATGGAGCAAATTATTTTAATATGAGTCTTGCAAAAAATTTCTAATCAATCTATCCTTTTCTCCAAGGATATCCTTTATATAACTTAAAGGAGAAAAAATCTTTATGAATCAGGAAAAAATTGAAGAGCTTGAAAAGGCGATAAAATGTGACCATAGCAATATCGCAGGCATTGTCGTGTATAAAAATGGTGTAAAATCATATGAACACTACTTTAACGGATATACCGGCGATACCGCCTTTCATGTGTTTTCGGTGACAAAGAGTATTATTTCCGCACTTATCGGCATTGCCATTGATAAAGGTTATTTAAGAAGCGTCGGCCAAAGGGTGCTGGACTTTTTCCCCGATTACACGCCAAAGCGAGGCGAAAAGACGGCGCAGCGCGTCACGATTCGGGATATGCTGATCATGACCACCCCGTTCAAATACAAGTCCGCGCCGTACACGAAGTATTTCACAAGTGAGAGCTGGGTAAAAAGCGCCCTTGATCTTCTGGGCGGAAAGGGAGAGATCGGTCAGTTTCGGTATACGCCCCTTATAGGGCCGGATATCCTGTCGGGTATTCTTACAAACGTGACCGGACAGTCCGCACTCGGATTCGCATATGAAAATCTGTTTTCTCCGCTGGGGATCGATATCACGCGGAACGTGATTTTTCACAGCAAAGAAGAACAGCTCTCTATTGTGAAGGATCATCATGAAAGCGGTTGGGTCGCCGACCCGCAGGGAATCAACACGGCAGGCTGGGGGCTTTTCCTGACGCCTGCGGATATGGCAAAAATCGGGCAGCTGTATCTGAACCGCGGAGCATGGAACGGCAGGCAGCTCGTATCCGCCGAATGGATCGACGAGAGCACGACCGTGCACAGCCGTTGGGACAAACTGCTCTACGGTTATTTGTGGTGGATCATTGACGAAAATGATCGCAGCTTCGCCGCAATGGGAGACGGCGGGAATGTGATTTATGTCAATCCGGCAAAAAATCTGGCCGTTGCCATTGCTTCTCTTTTTATGCCACGTGCCAAGGATAGAATAGAACTGATAAAAAAGGAGATTGAACCACTGTTAACAAGTGAAATGTGAGCCAATTTCAATGACTTATGAAAGTAAATATCATAAAAAGCATCGAGGATGCGGCAAGCCCTGCGGGCAAAGGAGCTTGGATCGAAAAGCTCCTTTGCCTTTGCGCAAAAAACAATTTGCCCGATATGCATGGTTTATGTATAGTATCATATTATAGGGCAAAAAATAACATCTGATTTTATTTTCGGAGGCTCATGATGAATACCGAAGCCATCAAGCAAAAAGCAAAAGACCTCGTGGCGCAAATGACGTTGGAAGAAAAGGCGGGCCTTTGCTCCGGCCTTGATACCTGGCACACAAAGCCCGTCGAGCGGCTGGGCCTTGGTTCCGTGATGGTCTCCGACGGGCCTCACGGCCTGCGTAAGCAGATCAGCCTCATGAACAACATAGGCCTCGGCAAAAGCGTTCCCGCCGTCTGCTTCCCCACCGCAAGCGCGCTCGCGTGCAGCTTCGACCGCAGCCTTGTTTACAGCGTCGGCAAAGCCATGGGCGACGCATGCGTGCAGGAAGGCGTCTCCGCGATTTTGGGGCCCGGCGCGAACCAGAAGCGCAGCCCGCTCTGCGGCCGCAATTTCGAATACTACAGTGAAGACCCGTTACTCTCGGGCGAATTGGCCGCGAGCCTGATTCAGGGCGTTCAGAGCACCGGCACGGGCACCTCTCTCAAGCATTTCGCCGTCAACAATCAGGAAAAACGCAGAACGACAATAAGCGCCGTCGTCGATGAAAGAACGCTGCGCGAAACGTACCTCAAAGCCTTTGAGATCGCCGTCAAAAAAGGTCGGCCCGCCACCGTGATGTGCGCCTACAACAAGGTAAACGGCACGTATTGCAGCGAGAATGAAACTCTGCTTACAAAAATACTGCGCGACGAATGGGGCTTTGAAGGCGTGGTCGTTTCGGACTGGGGCGCCGTTCACGACAGAGCGCTCGGCGTCATGGCCGGGCTCGATCTTGAAATGCCCGGAAGCCGCGGCTACAACGACGCCAAAATCGTCGCGGCCGTCAAAGCCGGTACACTCCCCGAAGAAGCGCTAAATACTTCAGCTTGCCGTGTTGTCGAATTCGCGCTCAAAGGGCTGGAAAACAGACGCGATGGGTTCGCATACGATAAGGCCGCGCAACATGAACTCGCCGTCAAAGCCGCGCAGCAATCCGCCGTGCTGCTCAAGAATGACGCAAATCTGCTGCCTGGAAACGCAAGCCAAAAAGCGGCTGTGATCGGCGCTTTCGCGAAAACGCCGAGATATCAGGGCGCGGGTAGCTCCAAAATCAACCCGATTCAGATCGATACTCCTTGGGAAGCGCTGCAAAAGCTCGGGCTCAGCGTAGTTTATGCCGACGGATACAGCCTCAACGGCAAGGCCAAAAACCAAGACGGGCTGATTGTCGACGCGTGCGCCGCGGCGAAGGATAAGGACATCGTCTACATATTCGCGGGCCTGCCCGAAGGCTACGAATCCGAGGGTTTCGACCGCGAGAACCTGTCGCTGCCCGAAGAGCATAACGCGCTGATCAGCGCTGTAAGCCGGTGCAATAAAAATGTGGTTGTCATATTGATGGGCGGCGCGCCGATGGCGCTCCCGTGGATCAACGACGTTAAAGCGGTGCTCGTTGCCTATCTTGGCGGCGAGGGCGTCGGCACGGCTGTCGCGAATCTGCTGCTCGGCCTTGACTCCCCGAGCGGCAAGCTCGCCGAAACTTGGCCGCTGCGCACAGAGGACATCCCGTGCCGCCGGTACATTCCGGGCGGACGGCACACTGTGGAATACCGCGAAAGCATCTATGTGGGCTACCGCTACTACGAGAAAACCGGGAAAGACGTCCTGTTCCCGTTCGGCCACGGACTTTCGTATGCACGTTTTGAATATTCGGACTTACAGCTCGACCGTGATGTCTGCGAATATGGCGATAAAATCAGGCTGCAATTCCGCATTACCAATGCCGGAAGCGTACCCGCGAAGGAAACGGCGCTCGTCTTCGTTTCGCATCAGAGCAGCAAAGTCTTCAGCCCCGGGAAGGAGCTTAAGGAGTTCGTCAAGGTTTCGCTGGCACCGGGCGAAACCAAAACGGTTGAGGCTGAGCTGGACACGGCGGAATTCGGGTACTACAATACGATGATCAATGATTGGCATGCCGAGAGCGGCACATACCGGATTCTTATCGGCTCATCGTCCAAAGACAGCCGCCTTGAGGCGGACTTGAAGCTCAGCAGTCCCGAAAAGCCTCCAAGTGATTTGAGAGAGGCAACACCGACTTATTTTGAGTTGCCCAAAGGCGAGCTGATCATCCCCGATCGGGAATTCGAGGCGCTGTACGGCAGCGCCCTGCCCCTTCACGACGGCAAAATAGCAAAGCCGTATACGCTCGATCACACGCTGGAGGATACGAAACACACGCCCATCGGTAAAGCGATGCTGTTTTATGCCAAAATGATGGTCAGGAAGCTTGAAAAAGTTGAATCGGGACAATCGGGCATGATGCTCGCGATGATGCAGGAAATGCCGTTCTACGCGATGATCACCTCGGGCGAAATATCCGAGAAGATGATGAACGCAATTGTCGACATGATGAACGGGCATTATTTTAAAGGCATCAAGCGGCTTTTCAGCCGTTAATACTGCGCTTTGCTCATGCTTTACTCTTGGAGTCCAGCATTATTAGCCATTGAGGAAAAGGTGGCGCGAAGCACCGGATGAGGTGACGGATCAGCGACTGTCTAAGACACCTCATCAGCCGCCTTGCGGCGGCAGCTTCTTGCCTCGAGGAGAAGCCTTTCCTAATCGTAAGCCTCGCTCTAAAAAGCTCCCACTGTACTACCCCAATGGGCGATTGGGAGCTCCTCGCCGAGGCGACTGAGAGGAATACTGCCCTGATGAGGTGGCAGATTGCATTCGACCGCTTCGCAAACTGGACCAAACTGTAACATACACATATCTGCATTCATTGCGGGTCGTCCCCGAGGCCGACCCTTACGCTCGATACATTGCAGAGCGCGGTATCAATCGCATCTCTCTCAGAAGAAAACCTCCGGATGAACTGTGACCAGTCCCACCGGAGGCGTATTTTTTCTTAGCCGACCTCGTAGCCCTTTTTTTCGGATGTGCCGTGCTGGCGCGCGAAGTTTTCCTTGTTCTTATTCAAATAGCGCTCGTGCAGCTCACTGGCATCCATGCCCGTTTTTAAGCACATGCTCACGAAAAAGTGCAGTATATCCACCAACTCGTCCTTCACCTTGTCCGTATCGACGGGCTTCGGGTTCTTCCACCATTTGAAATTGACCTCGTCGATCAGCTCCGCGAGCTCGGACAGCATCGCGAGCGTCTCCTTTTGTATCCACTGCTCCATCGGGATGCCATCAAGGCCGCGCTTTTCCGCCAGCTCCGTATCAAACTGATTCTGATACTTGAATATGTTCTCCAGCTTGTCCATTTAACCCCTCCAAAAAACTTTCGAGCTCTTTTTTCTTTTCTATTTTTCCGGCAAACACCGCCGACATTTTCTTATAGTCAAACATCTCGTCGATCAGCGCGTTCACGCGGTCAAGCGTCACCGCGTCGATCTTGGCGATCGTCTGCGCTTCATCATAGACCTCATCGAGCAGTATCAGCGATTTGCCGATCGCGCTCATCTTGGAATTCGTGCCCTCCATCGACAGCACATAGTTGCCCTTGAGCTGGTCGATGCCCTGCCTGAAATCCGCCTCGCTGATGCGCTCAGTTTTGAGCTTATCGAGCTCCTGCTTCATCAAATGCACGACCGTATCGGCGTTGGCCGCCGTGGTGCCCGCGTACAGCGTGAACATGCCCGCAAAGCTGTACGACGACGGATACGAATAAACCGAGTAAGCCAGCCCCTTTTCCTCACGGATCGACTGGAACAACCGCGAGCTCATGCCGCCGCCCAGCACGTTGTTGAGCACCGCAAGCGCAAAACGGTCGTCGTCCGCAAACGTGCAGCCCGGAAAAGACAGGCAAAGGTGCGTCTGTTCCACGTCCTTTTCCACGTAGAGCGTGCTCGGCTTCGGCGCAAACGGCGTCGCGCAGTCGCTTAACTCCTTGCGCGTGCCGCGGCTGTAGCTGCCGATATGCTCGCTTAGCACGGCGTCAAGCTGCGCTTCGTCGTACTTCCCCGCCACAGCCACCACCACGTTGGCCGGATAGTAATGATCGTTGATATAGCGCACGAGGTCGGCGCGCGTAAAGGCCCTGATATTCTCCTCGGGCCCGAGTATCGGCTGCGACAATGAACTGCCTTTAAAGTATATCTCGGATATCTTTTCGTGAGCCAGCTCCTCCACGTTGTCATTGACCATCGCGATCTCTTCGATCACCACGCCTTTTTCCTTTTCAAGCTCCGTCTCGTCTATCTGTGGATCACAGAAAAGGTCCGACAGCACGTCCACCGCAACGTCGAGCTTTTCGGGCACCACGCGCGCATGGTAGCACGTGCACTCCTTGGACGTGAAAGCGTTGAGCTGACCGCCGATCTTGTCCATATCCACGGCGATCTGTTTGGCGCTGCGCTTTTTCGTTCCTTTAAACATCATGTGTTCGATAAAGTGCGAAATGCCGTTCTCTCTGGCTTCTTCGCACGTCGATCCCGTCTTTACCCATATGCCAACGGCCACCGAATTGTAGTTCGGCAGTGGCTCCGTAATGACTCTCAGGCCGTTGTCCAGCGTTTTTATCATACGTTGTCTCCTTCTAAAGCATTTCTTCCACCTTTAGGATAGTATATCCTTTATCACGCACAATTTGTACTACTTTTTCAAATTCCAACATTTCATTGTCGGCCTCGATCCGTATAAACATATCTTTGAAAACGCTGTCACGCAAAACCTGCTGCCAGTTTTCGTGTTTTTTCAGCTTCTCAAAATCGATCGACGGGCCGATATGGCGCACGCCGCTGCCGCTTTCATAGCTCATCACGGGCACGCTGTATCCGTTTCCTATGTACATATCCGAATCGATGCCCTCGTGCGCCGCGCACACATAGTAGCCGACGCTGTATCCGCGCGCGAGCACTTCGCTCACCGCGCCATCGTTGTCTTTGATGCATTGCTCGCAGAAAAAGAATGTGCCCTGTACGTTCATGCGGTCCATCGCGTCCATATAGGCCGTCACATCGCTGTCCTGCGTCACCGCGATCTGAAGCCCCACATTGCTGCCGCCCGTACACCCTTTGAGCGCGAGTCCCTGCGTCGGCTGCGCAAACCCGAAGGAGGCCACATAAACAAGCCCCATAATGAGCACGAGGAATATATTCGTTACCAAGGACCTTTTTCTAATCTTCATCGTATCACCACCCGTATATATATCTATTCACATGCCTTTCGGTTCATACATGCGCTTTTCTTTGGCTTTATCTTATATATACGATGAAGACGGCTCGAATGATCACTCATAATAAACGCCGAACGTTTTGTTTTTTTGCGGTACAAAAAAACCGGCCTCATAAGACCGGTTGAATCTCTTGTTTATGCCGCTTATCCTATTGCGCGGGCGCTTTGGCATACGAGCTGCCCGCCGTATAATACTCCGCCACATTTTCCGCAGTCACCGTGAAAACATCGAGCTTTTGATACTGCGCCGGTGCGTACGCCGGGTTTTTGATGAAGCTATCGGCGTCGGCGACCGCCATTTTCGCAATCTGCGCCGTATCGATAAACAGCGCCGTATCGACGGCGCCGGAAGCCACGGCTTCCATAATCGTCTGATCGCCGCCGTAAACCGCGAGGCTGACCTCTTTGCCGCTCTCCTCGACGGCGCGAATCGCGCCGTGCGCAAGCTCGGCGCTCTGCGCAAATATAAAGCTGATGCTCCCTGCCCCGAGCTGCGTTTTGACGGACTCGTACGCCTTTTCTTCGTCGCTGCCGCAGTAGCTCTCGGCTGCGAGCGTCACATTTTCATCCTCACTGATCGCGCTTTGGAAGCCGTCGGACTTAAGCTGCATCGCAAAACTGTCATAATCGGTTTTGAGCTCGAGGCAAGCCCCGCCCGACTCACCATATAAAGCTACCGCGCGCGCGCCGGCGCTCTTCCCAATATCAATATAATCGGGGGAAATCAATGTGCTGACCGTGCCGTTGATCGAATCGATGATGTTGATCACGGGCACGCCCTCCGTCTCGCACTCCGCAAGCGCGGCTTCGAGCGCGTCCACATCCACAGGGTCGATCACGATGACCGACACGCCCGCGGCGAGGAACGACTCAATGTCAGTCTGCTGCTTGCCGCTGCTGTCCGCCGAAACGATGCTCACATCGTACCCAAGCGACGCACATGCCGCCCCGATATCTGCCGTCAGCTGCTCGTAAAAACCGCTTTCGCCGGCCAATGAGACGCCGATCGGCGGCCCGACGGACTGTTCGCCATCGTCAACCGCGGCAGGCGTGGCCGAAGGCGCGATGCTGTCCACCGGCTGTGCACCGCAAGCCGAAACCGTCAGCAGCAAAACCGCCGCTAAAAATAAAAGCGTGAGCTTTCTCATGAAATCCTCCACAACTTCTTCTGCCGATAGCATAGCTCAATGCTATCACAAACATCGATCCGGTTTCAATATCATACCGTGATCCGGGCGAGCGTATCGCCGATGCTCGCGTTCAGCACCATGCTCGCGCGCCGGTCGTAAGGCGTCGGTGATTTGTTGATCAGTACGAGTTCGCCGTCTCCGAAGTAATTGAGCAGCCCTGCAGCGGGATATACGGCCAGAGACGTACCGCCCACGATGAGCACATCCGCCGACGAAATCGCGAGTATCGCGCCCTCCGTCACCTCGTCATTCAGCGGCTCTTCATACAGCACCACATCGGGCTTGATCACGCCGCCGCAGTCGCAGAGCGGTATGCCGTCGCAGGCCGAGACATACAGCGCGCTGTACGGTTTGCCGCACTTGCGGCAATAATTGCGGTGTACGGAACCGTGCAGCTCGTAAACGCGCTTGCTGCCCGCCTTTTGATGCAAGCCGTCAATATTCTGAGTGATCACAGCTTTGAGCTTCCCTTTGCTCTCCATCTCGGCAAGCTTCAAATGCGCCGCGTTGGGCTGCGCATCGAGGCAGATCATCTTTTCACGGTAGAAATCATAAAATTCCGCAGTGTGTGCATCGAAAAAGCTGCGGCTTAATATCTTTTCGGGTGGATAACGGTACTTTTGGTTATAAAGGCCGTCCACGCTGCGAAAATCAGGAATGCCGCTCTCGGTGGACACACCCGCGCCGCCGAAAAACACGATGTTCTGCGCGTTATCTATAATTTGCTGCAACGCTCTTATGCTCATATAATCACCTCCAAAAGTCATTGATTATTGTAAATTACCGTTCATCCAAGCCTTTCAACTGAGCGCACGCTGTACAGGAATACCGGCTCAGCTATCCCGTCCGCGCAAGGGTTTGGAACCAGCGTAAACAGATAATTTTCCGCTTCGTCCCAGCTTGAAAACTCAACCGTCACCTTCACCGCGTCTCCGTCGCTTTGCACATCCGCAATTTTGGTGGTTGAGTCACCGATGTCCGATAAACCAAACGCATAGGCATCCCGGTTTTCATCGTAACTCACCGCTTCCAACAGATCATCGGGGATATCCGGCAAATCGCTGTCATCCTCAAAACAGGCCGATGCGATTTCCTGCATAGCCTGTCGCGCCGCGATTGCATGGCTGTCTTTTTTTTCAGCCATTTGGAGCTGCTCGCCATAGTTAACCGCCGCAAGATACAGCGTTGACCAGATGAATCCCGCGTCTTCCGGCGCATACTCGCTTGTGTTTTCTTTCATTGCGCGGACGACGGAATCCATCACCGGCAGCATGGCTTCGATATCCTCGCCGATCTGCACAGGTGCCGACGGCTCCTCGCTAACCATTCCAGTTTCAGCCTCCTGCGCTGGTACCGGTGTTTTTTCCGGTTCGGTCACCGCCGGTGTCTGCTGTACCGAAGCAGTTTGGGAAGGCTCTGCAATTGCGCCGGACGCGCATGCGGATAACAGCAGACTTATGCAGACCGCAAAAGCAAAGCAGGCATATCGTTTGTTGACTTTCATCAGTTTTACCCCCACATTCACCATATATAGCTAATAATAAGTATTTTCTTTCAATTATAAAATTTTCAAACACATACCGCAAGTGAAAATACACGTGCAGGCGGCTGTAAGTCTTTTAAATCAGCCCCCCACCTTTTCAAGCGTAAGAAAAAGCAGGGCAGCTCTTACCGCCCCGCTTCCGATCGTTTAAAGCCAATAATATTATGCCTGTACGTTTGTGCTCACCGTGTTCTTGTTCATGAAACCGCCGACGATGAAGAGCGCCGGCATCACCAAGCCGAGAAGCGACCAAATGGAGAAAGACATTATGAGTCCAACTAGGGTTAATGCGGCAAGCACGATACCGACGACGATAAAGAACAATGCCGCAGCCGGTTCGCCCGCTTTTTTCACGCCGATGATGCCGATAACCAGATCGACCGCGGCGGGAATCAGGAATACAACGAACAGTATGCCGCCAAGTATAGCGCCAAAGCCGCCCAGCAGACCCTCGGTGAGGTCACTGATAACCGGCCCCAACGCCAGCGACAAGAGCATAAAAACCGCGAAGATTGCGCCAAAAACGATGTAAAGAATACTGATAACTTTTAAGAGTCCAGATCCGGGTGCGTTCATAGGGAACCTCCTCATAATAATAATTTCCTTTATCATATTATGTTATTTTAACGATGTCAATTCATTCTATTTCTGTCCATAAATTTCATTAAAATAGTTCGCGGATACTGTCACATCTGCCCAATCCCCAAATAAAATATAACGTATACAGTTACATATATATGACCAGTATATATGTAATAAAATATTGGAGGGCATTCAAATGTCTTGGTATTGGAATGGTAACAGCGGTTTTCGCAGACCGAGATTTGACTTAACCCAGACTCAGGAACAGGCTCAGGCTCAGGCCCAGTTACAGGATCAGGATCAGGATCAGAATCAGAAAAATGTGTTCAGGGAGATCGGCAACGTTAATATCAGAATTGATAATGAAAACATTGCCGTTGCGGTACTGGCTATTCTTGGTGTACTACTCGGGGGTCTGGACAGTGCCGGCGTACAGACGATGCTTGACAGATATCTGCCGGGCCGTACCGTTTAATCACAGTTCAAGGCACACCCTTAATATAACAAAAGGGGCTGTCCAGAAACGGGCGGCCTCTTTTACAAAAAGCAGCACAGAGTGTATAAAAAAATAAGCCTTATCCGGACAGCCCCATATTGCATCTGCTTGCCTGTCACATATTCTGTGTATCACAAATAAAATATAACATGTACAGTTACATATATATGACTCGTATATATGTAATAAAATACTGGAGGGCAATCAAATGTCTTGCTGTTGGAATTGTTTTCCTTGCTGCTGTCGCAGGCAGAGCTGCTATTTGAGTCAGGCGCAGGCACAGGCACAGGCGCAGGCGCAAGCGCAAGCGCAGGATCAGGACCAGAATCAAAGAAGTATATTCAGAGAGATTGGCAATGTGAATATCACTATTGATAATGAAAACATTGCCGTTGCGGTTCTCGCTATTCTTGGTGCACTGCTCGGGGGACTTGGCACTGCCGACGTTCAGACGATGCTTGACAGATATCTGCCGGGCCGTGTCGAATAACCATAATCCAAGGCAATACCGTTAATATAATTATTTTTTAAGAATTTTCAGGCTGCTCTTACGGCGGCCTTTATTTTTTCTTTCTGCGCCGCGCCGTCCCGGAATTCGGCCAACAGAAAAGGGCTGCCCTTGCAGCCCTGAAAGCATCTTGAGTATTATGATGTAATCTCTTTTCCCATGAAAATCACGGCAAGCGCGCCGGGGCCCGTGTGGCAGCCGATCACAGGGCCGATGTCCTGTATCAGCACATCTTTGAACGGCACACTTTCGGCAATCAGATCTCTCAGTTTTTCAGCCGTCTCTATGCTGTTTGCGTGAAGCACATAAGCCGTCTGCTGCCCGGGATCCACCACATTCTCCTCAATCACCGTTAAGAAGAACCGGAGTATCTTCTTTGTGCCCTTCACCTTGTCCGCCGCGACAATCTTGCCTTCCTGATTGATCTTGAGTATCGGCTTCACATCGAGTATGGTGCCGATAGCCGCCGCCGCGCCCGAAAGACGGCCGCCTTTTTTCAGATAGTTTAAATCGTCTACGGAGAACCACGCGTGGCTGCGATGGCGGTTCTCAATCACCCAGTCCCTGATCTCTTCGAGAGACTTGCCTTCGTTTTTGAGCTGCTGCGCATGCATCACGAGCTGTCCTGCGCCCATCGATATGCGCAGCGTGTCCACGATTTCAATACGCGCATCGGGCATCTCTTCGAGCACCATGTTTTTGGCCATCTGCGCGAGATCATAGTGGCCCGAAAGCGCGGATGAGAACGAAAGATACAGCACATCCCTGCCGCCTTTCACGGCATCACGGAAAAAATCCGCGATATCCACCGGAGGCCTCGTGGATGTGATGGCGTCGGCGCCATTGCTGAGCGCCTCATAGAAGCTGACAAAATCCGTGTTTCTGCCCAGATCGAAAAGCCTCTCCTCACTGTCAACTGTATACGGCATCAAGAATACGGGGATGTCATACTGATCGGCAAATGTGTAGGGAATTTCCGTGTCCGAATCGGTGGCAATGATAAAGTCGCGCATCTGATTCCTCCTATAATAGATATGAATAATGACTCGCAGCGCTGTTTCGCGCTGTTTGACAATATCTTATCATTCATCCGCCTTTTTTACAAGCCGGATAAAGAACTCTACGGCTTCCCGCAGCGATTCGATGTGCAAACGCTCATTCGCGGCATGCAATGTGTCAAGATCGTCCGCCATCGAGCGAAACGGCTGAAAACGGTATATTCCGTCTGCCACCGCTGCATAACGCCGCGAATCCGTCGCGCCCACCATCAGATACGGCGAGACCACATAGCCCGGAAACATCGCGCGAATTGTATCTTCAATGATTCTGTACGCGCGGCTGGTTGTGCTTGACACTTCCGAGGGCTCATATGCCTGTATGATCTCCAGCTTTATGTCCTTGCCCACCGTCTGTTTAATGTGCCGCAGCAATCCGTCCACCGTATCGTCGGGCGAAATCCGGAAATTGACCACCGCTTCCGCGCGTTCGGCCAGGGCATTGGGCGCGCTCGAGCCCTGAAGCATCGTCGGGGCTGCCGTGGTTCTCACCATCGCCGCGCCCGTTGCGCCCGCGTTCAAGCCCTTCAGCAGCAGCGGCTTCGTTAAAAACAGATTCGACGCGATCACGTTGAGCGGAAGCGCCATATGCCCTCCCACCGCATCCAGCATGGCTTTAAGCGGTTTGTTCAGCGTGGGCTTCATGTGCTTTGTTTCAAGCGCCACGATCGCCTTCGCGAGCGCCCCGACCGCCGTTTGTTTGGGCGGCCTTGACGCGTGCCCGCCCGCCGACTCCGCGATGAAGCGGATATCCGCGTAACCCTTTTCGCATATGCCGACCGCGGCGACCATCGCGCCGACGTTCATTACTTTGCCGTCCATCATCACGCCGCCCTCGTCGATCACAAACTCGAGGCGGACGCCTTTTTCTTTGAGCCTGTCAACGATTTTTTGCGCACCGAGCGTGCCCATGGATTCCTCGTCGTGCCCGACGGCAATGTAAATATCGCGCTTTGGCGCATACCCTTGCGATATCAGATGCTCCACACTCTCGAATATCGCGGCGAACTGCCCCTTCATGTCCATCGCGCCGCGCCCCCACACATAGCCGTCAGCGATATCGCCCGAAAACGCGCCGTGCACCCATTTGTCCGCCGTTCGTTCGTCGGCAGGCACCACGTCCATATGCGCCATCATCAAAAACGGCTTTTGTCCGGAGCCGGAGCCCGCCCATTTATACAGCAGGCTGTAGGAATTGACGATTTCTTTGGTGAGCGTCTTGTGCAGCCGCGGATACGTTTTTTCAAGATATTCGTGCATGCCGAAAAATGCGTCCCTGTCAAAGCCGTCCATCGTGAGCGACGTGATCGTTTTGAACCGGATCATGCCCGAGAGATTCTTCGCCAGCTTCTCCTCGTCGAGAGCGAGCGGCTCGGCGTTTTTCGCTTGAACCACTTTGGGCTTCTTCCTCATTGTGTTCACCGCAAGCACGGCGGCCAGCAGCACGAGCAGCCCTAAGATGATGTATAATGCGATCATATTGCCACTTCCCTATATCATGTTCTTTTTGAACATCAGCCGCGCGATCAGCACCGCGAGTATCGACATCACCGGGATCAAAATGCCCGATATCCCGTATGTGGCGGGAATCAGCAAAAAGACGAGTATCATGAGCAGCGTCGGCACAATCGCGATTTTCCAGCTCTTCGAGAGGAACACCACGCCAAGCGCGCCGAACAACGCCGGAATCACATACCCCGTGGACAGGTCAAACACGCTCGAAAGCACCGGGTCCGAATGTATCCAGCCTGTGATCGGTATCACGAACAGCAGGCCCGCAATGAGTATCAGATCCGTCACGATCGTAGACACCGCCACAGCGATGGTGGACAGCACCTCGCCCTCCTCCGATGTGGCTTCCACACCCGCCTTGCTCAGCGCCACCTTGGCGGCGGGCACCTTCATATTAGCCAAATTACCGGTGACAAACGCGAGATAGGTGCCCCCCACGCCGAGCAGAGGCGAATAGTTAAACACCTCGATGAGCCCGACCGCCCAGAACATCGGAATGATTGCGACCGCGCCCTTGAGAAACGAGTTCCATTCGGGCAGCACGCCGTATATGATGCAGAAAAACAGCGGCACCGCACAGATCAGCAGCATCGCGGCGGCCGTCCATATGCGCCCGATGCGGTGCGTCATTTGTTTATAATCGCTCAGCAACAAACCTTTTTCTTTCATGGCGCACCTCCTAGAATATGCCGTGGTAAACCACGGACAGCGCAATCGCGCCGATCATTGATATCGGCAGCGCGAAGTTTTCAAGCCACTTGACTTTGGCAATCTTGATAATGACGCCGAACAATGCCATCAATACGGCGCCCGTCAGCAACGTTAAAGCCTGCGCCCCGCCGTTCATCACAAGCTCACTCGGCGCCGTGCCCGCGAGCGACGCGATACCCTTGGCGATATATATACCGCCCATCACGGCGATGATGCCCATGAACAGCGCGTCGGTGAGTATTTTAGACCACTCCGGATTGCGCTGGCTGATCTGTTCGATTTTATTCTGATATCTTTTGAGCCCGAAGATATTGAATACGGGACCGCTGACGATGCCGAGCGTCATGACCCACATAATGCCCGCATAAACAGAAAGCGTGATGCTGTCCGCTGCGCCGGCCACCGCGCCCGCGGCGGCTGTCTCATATGTCATGGAACCGATGACCGACAGTCGTATCCATGAAAACGGCGCTCCAATCGTCGCTGCGAGCGTGATCATCGCGAGCACAATGGGCACCGACGGCACCACCGAGAACATCGCACTCGATACGGCGGCATCCTTCATGATTTTATTGGATAACCCCAGCTCCCGGCCGCGCTTGACGGCGCGGACAAGAAAATAGACGGATTGCGCCAGCACAAACACAGCAATGGCCGCGCCGATGATGTACAAAAAGGCACTGCTCATAAAATCCAAAACCATCACCCCTTATTCATTGTATTTCATAAAAAACAGTTAAGTATCGTTAGCCAAACAGTCTTGCGGCCTCCAACATGCGGTCAATAACCGGCACGCCGAAAGGACAGCGGCTTTCGCAGCTTCCGCAGGATATGCAGTCGGCGCCGCCGTGGGCAAGGCTTAAATAATGGGAACGGATCGAAGGCGGTATGTGCTGCTCGTCCAGCTTCGCGATATCCAGATACTTGTTCACAGCGGCAATATCGATCTCGGCCGGGCAGGGAAGACAGTGGCTGCAATAAACGCAATGGCCTGCAAAGTCGTTCTTCAGGTCGCCTATAAACCGGGTATAATCCAGATCGGCAGCGTCCGCTTCAAAATAGCCAAGCGCTTGTTTGACCTCATGGCCCGTCTGACAGCCCAGCAGCGTGCTGCACACTGCCGGCCGGCTCAGCGCATAGTGTATGCACTGGTTGACCGTCATCGGCTGGGAGAAAGGCGTATGCTCTGGTGAAATCAGCTTGCCTGCGCCCAGCGTTTTCATCACACTGATCCCCACTCCCTTTTGCTCGCAAAGGGTATACAGCGATGCTCGCTCGGGGTCGAGCCCGTGAAAGCCCGCGTTTTGCCAATTCTGTTCGAGCGCGTCCAGCGCGTAGGTATCCGGCGGGCACAGATCGAACGCCAGATTGATGCTGAACATCATGATTTCCGGCAGCCCGGTTTGAATGGCCTTCGCCGCAATAAGCGGGTTGTGAGAGCTGAAACCGATATGGCCGATATCCCCATTGTCTTTAAGCTTTTGCACATAGTCAGCAAGGCCGCCCTCAAAAACATCGCGGTAATCCTGCTCGGAATCGATGAAGAACAGCATCCCAAAATCGATATATCCGCCGAATATTCGCAGGCAATCCTCGAAATAACGCTTCGCGGTCGGCAAGTCACGGCTGATGTCATATTGCTGGTTGATATCAGTGGAGCCGATATGGCCTTGAATTAGTACGTCCTTGCGGCGGTTCCCGAGCGCTTGTGCAATATTTTCGCGCACCTCTTTGCCCGGCATAAAAACATCCATAAAGTTGATGCCGTGCTCGAGCGCCGTCAGAACGGTATCTTCCACCTGCTTATAAGGCTTGCCGTCCAGATGCTCGCACCCAAGGCCGATCACGCCCGCTTTTTTTCCCGTTTTGCCGATTTGCCGATATTGCATGGGGCTCCTCCTGCTTTCTTATGTTTTTTGTTTTTCCGATGCGCCTATGATGCTTGTAAGATTATCCAGCATCAATTGCTGAGCCCGCCTGTCGTAGAGTATAGCGGTGTATGTGCCGGACTGTCCTGTTTTCTCTTCGGAGGATATGCCGATACCGGCGGATTTTCCGGTCAGCTCTTTATGCGTCTTCCTGTCATCATCCTGCACCACCCGCAGGTACCCCTGTTCCGCAAGCCATTTTGTCACCGTGTTGTGCGCGAGGTTTTTTCTCCCCAAATCGCCGGCGGCATCGTTGACGGCCTGCACAAAAGCCGAGATCGGAACCGGCTGGTCGCTGAGCCGTACGCGCTTTAACTCTTCCGGCGTAATAAAAAACGGGCGCTGCCATCCAAGGCCCTTGCCGCCGCTGTCTATGACCTTTTGCAGCACCTCCGCCACATAGGTAAAGCAGCGCGACAAGCGGACATTGTTCAGCACCGTGTCACCCGTAAGCTCTGCTCCGCTGATGGGGTCCGCCCCAGCGGCGAGCTTTTGCATATACTCCTTCGCTCTTTTGAGCTTGTCAATTTCAGTGATCATATGGACTCCCTCATATCTTTTGGCTAAGCCCCAGCTGTATGAAATGTATGATTACCTTTTTCGACACGATTCTTTTATTCCCTTCCTGCGAAACACAAAAAGCGCAGAACCGATTGGCTCTGCGCTTCGTTATGCTGAATATCTGATTCCGTATGGCTTAATACATGCCCGGCATTCCGCCCGGAGCCGCCGGCATCGCCGCGCCCTTCTCCTCGGGGATATCCGTCACGATGCTCTCTGTGGTCAGCAGCATCGAGGCGATGGACGCCGCGTTCTGTATGGCGCTTCTCGTGACCTTTGTCGGGTCGATAATGCCCTTCGCCACCATGTCGCCGTACTCGTTCTTGGCCGCGTCGTAGCCGAAGTTGGCATCGTCCGCGTTCTTGATCTTGTCAACGATCACGCTGCCCTCAAGGCCGGCGTTGGTCGCGATCTGGCGCACAGGCTCTTCAAGCGCGCGCATCACGATCTGCATACCCGTTTTGGCATCACCTTCAAGAGTGTCGATGACTGCCGCTACGGCCTTGGCCGCGTACAGAGAGGCCACACCGCCGCCCGGCACAATGCCTTCTTCGACGGCTGCGCGTGTTGCGGCCAGCGCGTCTTCGATGCGCATCTTGCTTTCCTTCATTTCGGTCTCGGTCGCTGCGCCCACCTGAATCACAGCCACGCCGCCCGCGAGCTTCGCAAGGCGTTCCTGCAGCTTCTCACGGTCGTAATCGGATGTGGTTTCCTCGACCTGAGCTTTGATCGAGCTGATGCGCGCCTTGATCTCGGACGGGTCTCCCGCGCCTTCGACGATCGTGGTGTTTTCCTTATCCACCTTGACCTGACGCGCTTTGCCGAGCATCTCCACTTTGGCTTCCTTGAGCTCAATGCCGACCTCGTCGGAAATCACCTGGCCGCCGGTTAAGATCGCGATATCCTGCAGCATCGCTTTGCGTCTGTCCCCAAAACCCGGTGCTTTGACGGCCACGCAGCTGAATGTGCCGCGAAGCTTGTTGACGATCAATGTGGTGAGCGCTTCGCCTTCCACATCCTCGGCGATGATGAGCAGCTTCTTGCCCAGCTGGACGACCTGCTCCAAAATCGGCAGCAGCTCCTGTATGTTCGAAATCTTTTTGTCTGTGATCAGTATCAACGGTTCGTCGAGCACCGCTTCCATCTTCTCGGTATCCGTCACCATGTATGCGGACGCGTAGCCTCTGTCGAACTCCATACCTTCCACAACGGAAAGCTCGGTCTTCATCGTCTTGCTTTCTTCCACGGTGATAACGCCGTCGTTGCCGACCTTATCCATCGCTTCCGCAATCAGCGAACCGATCTCTTCGTCTCCCGCGGAGATTGCAGCCACCTGAGCGATTGCCTTGGTGCCGGAAATCGGGTTCGAGAGTTCCTTTAAGCTGTTCACGGAAATGTCCACAGCCTTTAAAATGCCCTTCTTGATGACCATCGGGTTCGCGCCCGCCGCGACGTTCTTAAGGCCTTCGCGGATGATCGCCTGGGCCAGCAGTGTTGCGGTGGTTGTGCCGTCGCCCGCGACATCGTTGGTCTTCGTCGCGACTTCCTTGACGAGCTGAGCGCCCATGTTTTCAAACGGATCCTCGAGCTCGATTTCCTTCGCGATGGTCACGCCGTCGTTTGTGATGACAGGCGAACCGAATTTCTTATCGAGCACCACGTTTCTGCCCTTGGGCCCGAGTGTCACCTTCACTGTATCGGCGAGCTGGTTTACGCCGGATTCAAGCAAGCGTCTTGCGTCTTCTCCAAATTTAATCTGTTTTGCCATGACTTTCGTCCTCCTTAAAATCGATTATTCCACCGTCGCGAGCAGATCGCTCTGGCGCACGATGATGTATTCTTCTCCGTCCACCTTCACTTCGGTGCCCGCATATTTGCTGTACAGGACCTTCTGGCCAACCTTCACGGTCATCACGACTTCTTTGCCGTCGACCAAACCGCCGGGGCCCACCGCAACCACTTCCGCTGTCTGCGGCTTTTCCTTCGCGCTGCCCGTCAGTACGATACCGCTCTTTGTGGTCTCCTCGCTCTCAAGGCTCTTGATCACAACTCTGTCGCCCAATGGTTTTATGGACATAATAAAAACCTCCTCGTTAGATATTATATTTGATTCATTTTTTGCTCTTGTTTGTTAGCACTCGCTTTATATGAGTGCTAACAGGGTTAATAATAATATATAAGAGAAATGATGGCAAACCTAAAAATGGCCTTATTCACAGTGAATTCAGCTAAATTTAAGAATTATATTAAATTAAGTCCGTATATAAATATGATTCGCGCATTTTCCTCCCTGTTTCATACATACGCAAGTATTTTGAGCAAACGTGCAGGACTTTTATATTAAGCGTTGAATACTAACTTGTTGGATTGTCTCCATGCGGGCTTTCAAACGGCATACATAACACGATTTACACCTCGCAGCGTCTTTCATCTTTTTGGGCAAGACGTTGTATTCGAAGCAAATTTTAGAAAAACCAATGGCATATCTCCGCTGTTTCGTGTATAATAAACGAATATTCGGGCGGATTATGTGATAAATTTCGGCGCTGTCAAAGCGCGGATTTTGGGGAGCACAAGCATGGATAAATGGGACAAGCGTTTTATGGACTTAACCTCGACCATAGCAAAATGGTCCAGCTGCTACAAGACCGACCGCAGCGTGGGCGCGGTCATCGTCAAAAACAAACGGATTCTCACCACAGGCTATAATGGCGCGCCGGCCGGCATAAAAAGCTGCAAGGAAAAGGGCGAATGCCTGCGTCAAAAGCTCAATATTCCTTCCGGCACGCAGCACGAGCTGTGCTACGCCGTCCATGCCGAGCAGAACGCGATCATTCAGGCGGCAAAGCTCGGTGTGAGCATCGAAGGCGCCACAATGTACTGCACGCATCAGCCCTGTGTGATCTGTTCCAAAATGATCGTCAATGCGGGCATCTCCCGCGTCGTCTATTTGAAACCATATCCCGACGATTTTTCACACGAGATATTTAAGGAAGCCGGTGTCGAGCTCGTCAAGTTCAAGGGCTGAACCGTCTGATAAATTCGTTTATCTATTGATAACATGGGCCTTTTAGGGTAATATTATGTGGTGTATACACATGCATACACCACATTTTGTGATGCAAAAAGGGGATAAACTATGGCCAAGGAATACAGCGCGAGCGACATACAGGTGCTCGAAGGGCTCGATGCGGTTCGCAAGCGTCCGGGCATGTATATCGGCTCCACCGGCCAAAAGGGGCTGCACCATCTGCTTTGGGAGATCGTCGACAACTCTGTGGACGAAGCGGTCAACGGCTACGCCGATAAAATCAGCGTCACGCTGCATACGGACAATTCCGTCACCGTGGAGGACAACGGACGCGGGATTCCGGTCGGCATCCATCCGGAAAAAAAGGTTTCGGGCGTCGAGGTTGTGTTTACGCAGCTCCATGCGGGCGGCAAATTCAACAACGACAATTACACATATGCGGGCGGCCTGCACGGCGTGGGCGCGTCCGTTGTCAACGCGCTGTCGCGCTGGCTGCACGTCACCGTGTATTCGGGCGGCAAGGTGTATGAGCAGCGCTATGAAAGCCGCTTAAAAAGCGGCAAGCTTGAAAGCGGGCGGCCTGTCACAAGGCTTGAGGAAACGGGCGGCACCAAAAACCGCGGCACCAAAATCACGTTCCTGCCGGACGACCGCGTGTTCGAAACGATCAGCTTCAGCTTCGATACCGTATCGTCGCACCTGCGCGTGATCTCCTTCTTAAGCAAGAATGTCAAGATCACGCTCACGGACGAGCGCATATTAAAAGACGGGCGCCCCAAAAAAGTCGTGTTCGACTATCAGGGCGGCATCGTCGATTTTGTCCAGTATCTCAACGAAGAAAAAACCGTGCTGCACAAGACCCCCATCTATTTCGACGGCGAAAAGAACGACGTCCGCGTCGAGGTCGCGATGCAGTACAACGATACCTACAACGAAAACATACTCTCGTTTGTGAACAACATCATCACGGCGGACGGCGGCACCCATGTTTCGGGGTTCAAGGCCGCACACACCAAGGTGATGAACGAATACGCGCGCGCCTCCGGCCTTTTGAAGGAAAAAGAGGAGAACCTCTCGGGCGACGATTACCGCGAAGGGCTTTGCGTCGTGATCAGCGTGAAAATGAAGGACGCGCAGTTCGAAGGGCAAACCAAAGCCAAGCTCGGCAACACGGATGTGAAGACCATCGTGGAGAGCATTGTGCAGGATAAGCTTTCGCTGTTCTTTGCGGACCTCAACAACACCGCGATGGCAGGCGAGCTTGTGGGCAAGGCCGTCCGCGCCGCCAAGGCGCGCGAAGCCGCTTCGAAGGCCAAAAAGCTTGAGCGCCAGCGCAGCAAGCTCGAAGGCGCGCCGCTCGTCGGCAAGCTCTCGAGCTGCTCGGGCCGCGACGCCAGAGACAACGAGCTGTTTATCGTGGAAGGCGACAGCGCGGGCGGCAGCGCGAAGCAGGGCCGCGACCGCCGCTTTCAGGCCATACTCCCGCTTCGCGGCAAGCCGCTCAACGTGGAAAAAAAGCGCCTCGATCAGGTGATTGAAAATGTCGAGTTCCGCTCGATCATCACCGCGCTCGGCACGGGCTTCGACGGCATTTTTGAGGAAGCCGATTTAAAATACCACAAGATCATCATACTCGCGGACGCGGATCAGGACGGCGCGCATATCCGCGCGATACTATTGACATTCTTCTACCGCTATTTCCGCGACCTGTTGACCGCTGGCCATATCTATATCGGCCGTCCCCCGCTTTACCGTGTGCATAAGGGCAGCAAATCCGTTTACGCGTATACGGACACGGAGCTCAAGGAGGCTCAGACCGAGCTCGGCAAGGACGCCAACGTGCAGCGCTACAAGGGCCTCGGTGAGATGAACCCCGAGCAGCTCTGGGAGACCACGATGAACCCGGCGCAGCGCAAGCTTTACCGTGTGGAGCTTGACGACGCGGCGGAAGCTGAACGGCTCGTTACGCTGCTCATGGGCGACAAGGCCGAACCGCGCAAGGAATACATCTCCGAGCACGCCAACTTCAACAAGGAAGACAGCTTTTACAAAGAGAAGGTGATGAGCTATGCCCAGTAAAAACGAAGCCGTTGCCAGCGAAATCACACCCGTATCGATGAGCGACATGATGCACGATTCGATGATCCCGTTTGCCGAATACGTGATCATGGACAGGGCATTGCCGCGCGTGGAAGACGGATTAAAGCCCGTTCAGCGCCGCATACTCTATACGATGCTCGAGCTTGGCCTCACGCCGGACAAGCCGCACAGAAAATCCGCGCGTATCGTGGGCGACACGCTCGGTAAATACCACCCGCACGGCGACAGCTCGGTTTACGACGCGATGGTGCGCATGGCGCAGGACTTTGTGATGCGCGCGCCGCTCGTGAACGGCCACGGCAACTTCGGGAGCATGGACGGCGACTCCGCCGCCGCGATGCGTTACACCGAAGCGCGCCTGTCCCCCATCGCCATGGAAATGCTCGCGCACATCGAAAAGGACACGGTGCGCTGGGCTTTTAACTTCGACGATACATTGAAAGAGCCTGAGATGCTGCCTGCGCGCTATCCGAATCTGCTCGTCAACGGCGCGGCGGGCATCGCCGTGGGCCTTGCCACCAACATACCTCCGCATAACTTAAGTGAAGTGATCGACGGCCTGGTCGCGCGCATACGCAACCCGCATCTGACGCTCGAAGAGCTGATGCAGCTGATTCCGGGGCCCGATTTCCCGACAGGCGGATATCTTCTCAATCTTGACCAGCTCAAAGAGGCGTATGCCACCGGCCGCGGCAAGATCGTGCTGCGCGCCAAAACGACGATTGAGAAAGGCGCGAACGGCAAATCGCTGATCGTCATCAACGAGATGCCGTATCAGGTCAATAAGGCCGCGATGCTCGAAAAGATACTGCAGGTAACCGAGCAAAAGAAGGATATGTTCGCAGGCATTTGCGACATTCGCGACGAATCCGACCGAACCGGTCTGCGCGCTGTCATCGAAGTCCGCAAGGACTACGACCCCAAAACGATACTCAACTGTCTGTACAAATACTCGGATATGCAGACGACGTTTGGCATCAACATGGTCTGCATCGCAGACGGGCAGCCCAAGCAGCTTTCGCTGATGAGCATTATCGACCATTACATCCGTTTCCAGAAGGAGATCGTCACGCGCCGCACACAGTACGACCTCGAAAAAGCGCGCCAAAGAGAGCACATCCTCGCCGGTCTCATCATCGCGGTTCAGAACATCGACGAGGTCATCCGCATCATCCGCGGTTCGTCGTCTCCCAAGGAAGCGCGCGACAAGCTCATGCAGCGCTTTGATCTCTCGCAGATTCAGGCGCAGGCGATACTCGACATGCGCCTCGCGCGGCTGACGGCGCTTGAAATTGAAGCGCTCCAAAAGGAATACGCGTTCATACTCGAGACGATCAAGCGGCTGGAGGAGATTCTCGCGTCCGAGAAAAAGCTCATGAGCGTGATCGTCCATGAGCTCACCGAAATCAAAGAAAAATACGGTGACAAGCGCCGCACGAAGATACTCGAATCAAGCCATGAGATCGAGATCAATGAAGATGAATTCAAGTCCGTCGAGGACTGCGTGATCATACTCACGAACGGCGGCTTTTTAAAGCGCATCAGCCAGAAGTCGTTCCAGAAGTCCGCGCAGAGCGAGGACGACGGCGTGAAAACGATCGTATCGTCCAACACGAACATGCGCGTGCAGATATTCACGAATCAGGGCAGCCTGTATACGCTGGCGTCTACGGATATCCCGGACTGCAAGCTCAAGGACAAGGGCAAGCCGCTCTCCGCGATCATCGCGGGAATTGACCCCGCCGAGAGCATCGTGGATCTGTTCTCCGTGGCGGAGTACAAGGACGCCGACGTGTTCTTCGCGACGCGCGGCGGGCAGATCAAGCGCACGCATTTAAGCGAATACGATGTGCGCAACAAGAAGATCGTCGCGTGCGGCCTTGCCGCAGGCGATTCCATCGTCTCCGTCAGCATATTGCCGGGCGACAGCGAATGGCTTGTGATCACGAAGCTCGGCATGGGTATCCGTTTCAATTCGGAGGACGTAAGCGCAATGGGACGCGCGGCAAAGGGCGTAAAGAGCATCACGCTGCAAAAGGGCGACAGCATTGTGATGGCCGCCCCTGTGAACGAGCAGGACGATGTGGCGCTGTTCACGGATTTAGGGTACGCCAAGCTCACGCGCGTTTACCTGTTTGAAACGCAGAAGCGCGGCGGCAAGGGCTTAAAAGCGCTCTCGCTGCTCAAGAACGGCTCGACGGGCACGTGTGTGGCCGCAGCGTTCACCGTTTCCGAGCCGTGCGGCATCGTGGTCTCGCTCAAGAGCGGCCAGAATTTTTCGCTCTCCTCCGAGCAGCTCGACCGGCAGGACAGGAACGGCAAGGGCACATCCGCGGTGCTCGCGGTGCTCGGCGACAGCGTTACCTTCGCGGGCAAATCGTTCCTCGCATAGTCTAATACATGAGCCGCTCACAGAACAGCTGTGAGCGGTTTTTCTATTGGCACGATATATTCGGCTAACCTTGGCACTATGGACAGGGATACCATTAAAGGGACAGTATTCATAAAGAAAATGCTTATACTGTAGGCTTTATGAACAAAAGGTATTCTCGGCACTCAAAGAAACGCTTTTCATCGAAGCTTGAATATTTTCCATCGCTCTGATAGATGAACCCCAGCTTTTCCATCACCTTACCTGACACCGGATTCTCTTTGGCATGTGTCCCATAAAGAGAAGCGACCCCGAGTCGTTTGGCAGCAAAATCAACGATTGCTCTCGAAGCCTCCGTCGTTAGCCCAAGATTCCAGTATTTTTTCATGATGTTATAACCGAGCTCAAACATCTTACGTTCTTCGTTATAGTGGAGACCGCCGGAACCAAAAAGCTCATTGTTTTCTTTATAAACAAAACCCCAAGTATAGTTATTATCTTTATAAACATTTTCTTCTTCAGCCGTCAGCCATTCTATAGTATCGTTCACCGAACGATGTAAATTCCAACGCATATACTTTGCGACACCAGGATCGCTTGCCCAGCCGTTATATACGGTTTCAGCGTCTGCTGTTTTCAATGGCCGCAGAAGTATTCTTTCGGTTTCTATAATCGGAGTAATCACTTTTATCCTCCACAATTATTATCTTACACATATCTCCAGCATATAGCATTTTGCTGATGGATGCAACACAAGCGGAAAGGGGCAGGCGAGCTTCCTGCTTGTGATGCAAACAAGACAAAGCAAGGGATAGCGTATATACGACCTCCCGCTTTTAATTCCTTATCGCCACAAGCCCTTGTTTTTGCGCTGCTATTGAACAAAGAGAAGGCATCTCTCCCGTAATTAATTGGTTTGAAAAACAGAATGATGATATAATGGCTCAAGCGAAACAAAATGCAAAGGAGCCGCACCATGAGATTCAACATTGTCGATCTTGGATTGATCGATTATAAACAGGCTTTGGATATACAGGAGGAACTGCTGACGCTTTGTGAGCAGGACAAAATTGACGACACCCTCCTGCTGTTGGAACACCCGGCTGTGCTGACGCTTGGAAATAACGCCAACCCCGGCAATATCTATTTATCCCAGGACGAAATGAACCGTTTGGGCGTCAAAGTATACCAAACCAACCGCGGCGGCGATGTCACTTATCATGGGCCCGGTCAGATCGTTGGGTATCCGATCTTCAATCTTATGCATCACGGGAAAGACATAAGAGACTATTTATTCAGGATTCAGGAGGTTTTTATCCGGCTGCTGGCAGATCACTTCAACATTACGGCGCATCGCGAGATGTCCAAGTATGCCGGTGTTTATGTTGACAGCTCCAAAATCACCGCTATCGGCATTGCGATAACAAAATGGGTCAGCATGCACGGGTTCGCGTTTAACGTCAACACGGATCTGTCCCATTTTTCCTGGATAAACCCGTGCGGACTATCCGATCGGGGGGTCACATCGCTTCAGGCTTTGACGGGCGAACCGCAGGATATTGTTCAGATAAAAGAAATGATCAGCGGGTATTTCAGCCAGATTTTCAACATGGAGGCACACAAATGCACGCTAAAAAGCCTGATTGGCTGAAAATAAAAGTGAGGTCGAGCGAAAACAACGATTTTGTTGAGAACATATTGCACAAATATGCCTTGAACACCGTCTGCGAACAGGCAGGCTGCCCAAACATAGGCGAATGCTTTTGTGGTAAAACAGCCACGTTTATGATACTCGGAAAGTTCTGCATGCGAAATTGCACATTTTGTCAGGTTTCGAAAGATGTACCGGAAGCCGTTTGCGCCGATGAGCCCATACGCGTGGCTCAAGCCGTCAATGAACTGGGCCTTAAGCACACCGTCATCACATCTGTCACACGGGACGACCTTCCCGACGGCGGCGCCGGACATTTCGCCGATGTGATCAAACAGATCAAAACACGCTGCGCCAACGTCACAATCGAGGTCCTGATCCCCGATTTTCAGGGAAGCACCGCGGCCTTGAGAAAAGTGATAGATGCCGGGCCGGATGTCATCAATCACAATATTGAAACTGTCCCCCGGCTTTATTCAAAGGTTAGGCCGATGGCAGACTATTCGCGGTCTTTGGCGTTATTGCAGCAGGCCCGCCGGCTGTCACCGCATATCAAAACAAAATCCGGCATCATGGTCGGGCTTGGCGAAACACAGCAGGAAGTCATCCAGGCGATGCGCGATTTACGCGGCATGTCATGCGATATTCTCACGATCGGGCAATATCTTGCGCCGTCCAAGCAGCATCATCCGGTAATCGAATATATCCATCCGGAGATTTTTGATCAATACAAAGAGCTGGCACTGGAAATGGGGTTCCGTTATGTGGCCTCCGGGCCGTTTGTCAGGAGCTCCTATCACGCGGCGGAAGCCTTGCGTCATCGCGACGATGTGACACAATCCGATACGCCGGGCTGATCATGCTATCGGGCAATTGATGGGGCGTGTGCAAAGGATAAAACGACACAGCATACGGTGTAGGGCACGACATCCTTAGCGTACCACCTCCAAGAGGTTGCACCCGGCGCGCTTTGGAAATCGCGCCCTACCGAATCGTCAAGACGATTCCCTACAAAATGAGGCGGTGCTTGTATCTATCGGCACTCGAATTTATTCGGCCCCTCATTGAAGCAATACCGGTTCTTCCCGTTGTCCTTCGCCTGATACAGCGCCTGATCCGCCCGGTATATCAGCGTGGACTCGCTGTCGATCTTCTGTCCCTTCGTGACGCCCATGCTCACTGTGATGGGGTACATCGCGAAGGACGGCTCCTTATATATGCTGTCGAAGAAACGCGTGATGGCTTCTGTCACCTGCTGCTTTTCTCCGAAATAGAATCCGGCGAACTCATCGCCGCCCCAACGGCAGATTTTGCCCGCATCCATAAATGCATCCATGGCAAGCTGCCCGATCACGTGCAGCACCTTGTCACCCACGAGATGCCCATGGGTATCGTTCACCAACTTGAAGTTATCAATATCGAACACAAACATCCAGAATGCACCGCGCAGAGGCGCCTCAGCCAACGCTTTTTCAAGGCTCTCTGCTAAGGCGCGGCGATTTGGAAGGCCGGTCAGTATGTCTGTTTTGGTCAAATTCAGCATCATCCGTTCGTTTTTTCGTATGATGCGGTTGGCGATAAACAGCACGCACGCCGCTACGAGCACGTAGATCACAACATCGCGTATCGTCTGCGCGTACATTGAACGGGCCAGCACCGAAGTGTCTTTTTTGATCAGCAGATACCAGCCCAGATCCTCCACATAGCGGGTGATGTAGTAACCGCCTATCGAACCCTCGCTGTAAGGAAAAACCTGAAGCACGTTTTGCTTTTCGATTATCTCCTGTCTGTTGCCATTGAGAATTTGCGCATCGAAGACGTTTTTTTGTTCGACGGTTCCAACATGCGTGTCTGCCATCACGAGCCCGTCTTTATTGAAGAGCAGCGCCTCCAGACCGTATTCATCCTCAAAGGATTTGAGCAGCGTCTGCACCTGATTCATCACGAGACCCACGCCTGTCACGCCCATCAAATTGCCCTTTTCATCCGTCATGCGGCAGTTGACGAATACGGACAGCTGATTTTGGTTTGCCTGATCTGTATCCACATCGAGATCATATGTCATACCGCTGTCTATGAAGTTGAAATACCACACATCATGCGGATCGCTTTTTCCGACCACCTTGTTGATTCCGTTGAAGTGATAATAATTGTGAGACGCGCTCGAAACAAGAAATACAGAATCGTAACTGTATTTTTCCTTTAGCCCCAGCAGATACTGCCGCAGCGACTCCTGATGCTGCGCTGTGTTTTCTGTCTCTTCGGTTTTGAGCCATAGCTTTAAAAAATTATCGTTCGCCATGGTCAGCGAAACAAATATCGGCTTGGTCAGTTCATTGCGGATATCCGAATAGATATTGGTGGACGTCAGCTTGGATATATTCATGATATCATCATTGATTACAGCGCTGTAAGTGCAGGCGCTGGTAATCGCCATCGCAACAAACCCCACAAGAATGATCACACAGATCAGTATGTTTGTACTCAGCTTGAATTTGCGGTCCATAGTTACCTCGCCGGTTGTTATTGCTGCGGTATATATACACCCTGCGGCCGATTTTCAAACCCGAAGATGAAGCAAAGCGGTGCCCACATTATGGCTCATTTTCTTGTCCCACAAAAAAGGAACGGCTCAAGCCGTCCCCTTCGCAGTCCTCAATTCTTAATTCTCAATTGTTTTCTATCTTCTGATTTTATAGCTGTATTGCGGCTTCCGGCGCGGCGCGAAGCGTTTGCGCCGCTTGCGGTTTTGAGTGAGCAAGCGAAAAACGAGGAACCCTATGAGGCCCGCAGGCACAAGCAGCCAGAGCCATATGCCGCTATGGCCGTTATTTTCACTGATTTTTTCCGGAATCATGGGCGGCAGCTTGGTGACCGCCGTATCACCGTTCACGTTGCTCTCTGTGCCCGCCTGAAGCACATCGCGCGTCGCGATCAACTGTCCGGTGTAGAGCGTCTCGCCTGTGTTTTTGCTCTTATACGCCACCGAACCTAAAACTTGATCCTTCTGTATCGGCGCCTGCAAGGTGTCCCCGGTTACAAAGGTCGGCACGATCTCCACGCTGTCGGTTCCGTCCAGCAGACCTGCAGCGGCGGCCTTGGAGAGCGTCACGGAAGCATCTTCACTGGGCGGCGCAAATTCGAGCAGGCCGCCTTTTTCATCTGTTGTCGAACAGTTTTCCACCTGCTTTTGCACAGGCTCCGTGTCCTTCATAACATCCGAAAGCCGGACTGTTGAGAACGTGTTGAAACCGTAATCAAACAAATCCTTCGCATCCGGCCATCTTTCTTTACCATCTGCTGACGTGTCCTTAAACAACAAACAGATAAGATTCATGTTGTCATGCGAGGCTGACGCCACAAGGCATGCTCCCGCCTGATCCGTCGAGCCCGTCTTCATGCCGTTGGCGTACGGATACCGATAGTCGCCGTCCTGCTTCAGCAAGAAATTTGTATTATCATATTTAGAGTTGTTCTCGGGCAATGTATATGAAGGCCTGTCCACAATGTCCATAAAAGCCGAGTTTTTCATGGCCGCGGATACAAGTATCTTCATATCGTTTAAAGTCGTGTAATGGTCATCCTTGTGCATGCCGTGCGGCGTCACAAAATTCGTATCATTCATGCCAAGCTCTTTGGCCTTGGCATTCATCATGTCGATAAACGTCTGCTCATTCCCGCCGCCGATATGTTCGGCCACAGCGGTTGCCGCGTCGTTGCCCGATACCATCATCATCGCCGTCAAGAGGTTTTGCATCTTGATTTTTGCACCTTGCTTCAAATGGCATGATGAACCGCCCATACCGGACGCGTGAGCGCTGATGGTGACTTCATCGTTCATGTTGCCTTTTTCAAGAGCCAAAAGCAGCGTCATCACCTTGGTGGTGCTCGCAGGCTCAAGGTGCTCGGTGTCATTGCCCGAGGAGGCTAGCACCCTGCCCGAATCCGCATCGGCAAGCAAATAGTACACAGAGGCCACATCGCCTGTAAATTGAGGCTCGGCAGCAAGCGCTGTGCCTGAAAACATCGCGCAAACCAAAACGAGCAATAATAAAAAAGAAATGACTCTTCTCAAAATAGATACATCTCCCCAACCACCTGTATTCATCCCCCGAAAAAGCACAAAGCGCGAAAAATAGTATAACACTTTTGTAACACTTTGTACATAGTTAATAAACAAATATAGCCATATGCAACAGACAGGCCATTTTTTTTGCCGCTTTGAGTGTGAAAAAAGAGTGTGAGACGGCCATTATTCGGCTTTCAGTCGAACGAATACGTATATATGATCATAATACAGGAAAACACGAATTGAATCAATGAAATAATTGTAACAATTGCTTAAAGCGCAACGCTCAGTGCGATGAGTATCTGCCCCGAGTAATAGAAAAAGGCACTGATCGTCCCAACCAGGGACGCATGACGGCCTCCCATGGCTTCAAAAGCCAGCAGCACATCCGATACGGCGAACAGCGCGCCTCCGAACGCCACAAAAATGGCAAAGGTCTCTGACGTTTGCCGGCTTAGCAGCATGGACAGCGCTCGCGCCAGCATGGCGCAAAGAACAATGGCATACAGTATGGCGCCCGCCTTTATCTTTTTCAGGCGAACGCCGCGCAGAGAAAACACCGTAACGGCAAGCAGCAGCAGCGCCGCAAACAACGCGGCGTCATATAAGCTCAGCGGCGCTTTCGTGACGAATGCCGCGGTATAGCTTATATGCGTGAATAAAAAACAGACCGCTCCTCCGGCCAAAAAGGCCGAAGAACGGTCTGTAAAAAGCAGCAGTACATCGCCCGCAAGCGCGAAGCAAAGTCCGATCAGTATCAGCGTAAAGTAGGGCTCGCTTGCACGCATCTGCAGGCTCACAACCAGCAGCACAAAACTGAGACTGGCCGCGGTTTTAACAAATATACGGTTCGAAAGCTTTCCATCGCGCCGGATGAATGCGTAAACACAGGCAAATATGCCAGTGAGCGCGGAAAACACGTACGGCACAGGTTCAGCCCCTTCGCTTAAGACTCGTCCTCTTCATCGTCTTCGCCTTCTTCTTCGTCTTCATAATAAAGGCGCTCAAATTCTTCCCAAATCTTATCCAGACGGTCTTCGCTTTCAATGGGCACATAGCAGTCGTTGCCGTCCTCGTCCTCAAGGATCTCCATCAGCAGCACCTCGCCGTTTTCGATGTCCTCCTGATCCTCTTCGGGTGTGAGCGCGACAAAAAAGCTGTCTTCAAAATCAAACGTCATAATGTGCAGAAAGCGCACGTCTTTTCCTTCTTCATCTGTGAGTATAACCACATTTTCTTCGTCCATGTTTGTCTCCTTTGCCGAAAACGGCATTCTTTATTATGATAAACCGCCCATACTTTTATACGCGCGGCCGACCAAGACCGGCATCACGCCCTGTGCGTGTCAAGGTAGGCTCCCAAAATATACACAGCCGCCAGCTTATCGACAACCTCCCGGCGTTTCTTGCGGGACACGTCCGCCTCGATCAGCGTGCGCTCCGCGCTCACCGTCGTGAGTCGCTCATCCTGAAATTTTATTTCGAAACCGAGCGCCTCCACCTCAGCCATAAACGCTCTGACGTTTTGAGCCGAAGGCCCTTCGCTGCCGTTCATGTTGAGCGGCAATCCCGCCACAATCAGCGATGCGCCCAGTTCCTTGGCTTTGGCGGCCACGTAAGCCGCGTCGCCCTCACCCTTGCGCATGTATGTTTCCACGCCCTGCGCCGTCCATCCAAACGCGTCGGATACCGCGATGCCAATGCGTTTCTCGCCGATATCCAGCCCCAACACTTTCTTCATTCGTTCCCCTTTATTATTAAAAAAGGCCAAACTCAAGGCGAGCTTCAGCCTCTGCCGTATGTTGATTATGACGGCTTCGCATTACTCCTCAGTTATATCGGCCTTCTGCATGTTTTCGATATACACTTTTACGAATTCTTCAAGCAGTTCGTCCCGCTCCACGCGTTTTATCAAAGAGCGCGCGTTTTTATAGCTTGTGATGTATGTGGGGTCTCCGGAAATGATATATCCCACGATCTGATTGACAGGGTCGTACCCTTTGTCTTTGAGCGCATCACAAACGAGCCAGATCACTTCTCTTTGCGGATTGTCAAGCTCTTTTGATAGAGAGAATTTCATGGTCTCGTCGAATCTGGACACGGCTTTGCACCCTCCTTGCTTTTGCTTATTATATACCATATATGGGCGCTTTTCAAACCCATGACGCAAACATTTGGTAAACTTTTAAAAATCGTCACAGTTGCATCACATATTCGTAAAGAATAAAAACGCCGTCGGTATCATGTTCATATCACAAAGCCGGCTGATGGCCGGCTTTGACATGTTGCCTCTTCGATTTCCCGGGCTGCGGCGCCTGCAAAGCTTTCAGCTGCCCGGTTCCGTCATTTTATCCATATGGTTGTTGATCGCTCTGCGCCCCGTACGAATCATCCGTTTCACTTGAGGCTGTATATACGGCATCGCGATCATCGTGGCAGCCGCGCCGATCGCGCCGCCCACAACCATGCCCATCAGCACATTGACTCTCATCTGTCACACTCCTTTCAAGCTTTCTGCTACATGTATTTTGCTCAGGAAGTGCCAAAGATATTTAAGCCGTTATATTCTAATAAATCCCATCTTTTGATTTGAAATCCGCAATCGCGGCTTTTATCGCGTCTTCAACCATCAGCGAGCAATGAATCTTCTGCTCAGGCAGCCCGCCCAGCTCATTAACGATGTCCGCCTTGGAGAGCGCCTCGGCTTCGGCGATCGTTTTTCCCTTCACCATATCGGTCGCGATGCTCGACGACGCAATCGCCGCGCAGCATCCGTATGTTTTGTATTTGATATCCTCGATGCGCCCGTCCTTCACCCTCAAATACATCGCCATGGTATCGCCGCACTCGCTGCTGCCCACCTCGGCATAGCCGTCGGGATTGTCCATTTCACCCACGTTATGCGGATCCTTAAAATGCTCGAGAACCTTTTCGTTATACATGCGTTTTCCCTCCCTCACTCTGTGCGAACAGCGGCGAGAGCTTTTGCAGCCTTTCTACCGCGGCCTTTGTTTTTTCTATGACCGTATCGATTTGTTCGACATTGTTATCCCTGCCGATGCTCATGCGCAGCGACCCGCGCGCATCTTCGATAGAAAGGCCCATCGCACGCAGTACATACGATGGCTTGAACGCCCCCGATGAACACGCGGAGCCGGTGGACACCCCAATGTCCTCAAGGTCAAGATATGTGAAAAGCGCCTCGGCCTCGATGCCGCCGAAGGTCACGTTCACGTGCCCCGGCAGACGCGCCGCATCACCGCCGTTGATTTTCGTCTCGGGAAGCCTTTGCAGCCCTTCCGCAAGGCGGCGCGACAGCATGCTCTCATGCCGCATGTTTTGGTCCATCGTTTCCGCCGCGAGCTGCGCCGCGGCGCCAAGGCCCACAATTCCCGGTGTGTTGTAGGTGCTTGCGCGCAGGCCCTTTTCATGTGCGCCGCCGTGCATAAAGCGGCCGATATTGATGCCCTGGCGGATATACAGCGCGCCGACGCCCTTCGGGCCGTAAAACTTGTGCGCGCTCATCGACAGCAGGTCGATATCCATCGCTTTCACATCGACCGGCACATGGCCGACAGCCTGCACCGCGTCGGTATGAAACAATATGTCATGCTCGCGCGCGATCTTTCCGATTTCGGCGACCGGCATGATCACGCCCGTTTCGTTGTTCGCAAACATGATGCTGATCAGTATGGTATCCGGCCGTATCGCCTGCGCCACCGATTCCGGGCTGACACGCCCCAAATGATCGACAGGCAGATTCGTAATATCAAACCCGCGTGATTTTAAATAATCACACGTATCGAGCACCGCGTGATGCTCAACGGACGTCGTGATGATATGCCCCTTGCCCGCGATCTCCGCGATGCCCTTGAGCGCCCAGTTGTCGCTTTCCGTTCCGCCCGACGTGAAATAGATTTCCTCTGTCAGGCAGCCGATCAGCGCCGCAGTCTGCTGCCGCGCCTTCATCACGGCCTTTTGCGCCTCGCGCCCGAAAACGTGCTGGCTCGATGCGTTGCCGAATATCTCTTCAAAATACGGCCGCATTTCGTCCAGCACACGCTTGTCCGTGTAGGTGGTCGCGGCATGATCCAGATAAATTCCCATTTTTAACACCTTATTTTATTTAGCCCCGGGTTTTCACCCGCCAGCCTTTTATCGTCGTCGAGCATGTCCTGCAGCGAAATGCCTTCCACGACGTCGCTGATGCCGTCGTAAATGCGCCGCCAAATGGCGTGCGCCGTGCACGCGTGCGCGTTTTCACAGTCCGCATCGCCGCATACGCAGTCCGCCGGAGCCAGCTTTCCCTCGAGCGCCGTGAGCACGCTGCCCACGGATATGTCCTTCGGCTCCCTCGCGAGCACGTAACCGCCACCCGCGCCGCGTGTGCTCTTCACGAGCCCCGCGCTTTTGAGCAGCGGAAATATCTGTTCAAGATACTGTTCGCTCAAGGCTTGCTGCGCCGCAATCTGGCGGATGCTCAAATGTCCCTGTTCCCATGCTTTGGCCAGTTCAAACATCGCGCGCAGACCGTATCGGCCCTTGGTGGATATGATCACGCGTCGCCTCCAAAAATCTGAGTTTTTTGGTCGGATTTATGATATGACAACGCAAAGCGTTTGTCAATATATCAGCCCGCCGTTTTATCATTCTCCGGATAAACTCAAACATACGCCGCCAGTGCAGAATGCGGACATGAAAACGGAGATCAAAAAGCGCACCGTTTCCGATGCGTTCAGCTTGATAAAAATATCTTGACGATGAAAAGTTGCTAATATCGGTCATCCTTGAGGAGCAAAGCGACAACTACGATATCTGCGTTATTGTGATGCAAGTTGCGCAAGATTATTCAGATTGAGACGAGCGACGTAACTACTGCGTGGATTGGCATCCCATGTTTAAAGCGCTTTGCCATGGGATGCTTCACCTTCACTCACGTTCCGTTCAGCATGACAGGGGCGTGATTTTTCATCACGTTGAGCGCATTATTTCCAATACGCCAATTTTTAGATGCTGTCCGCAAATTCGTTGCGTTTAACGCTCCTCTGCTTTCTCGCCGACGGGCTCTCCGAGAGCAGCTGATTCCCCGCCGTCCAAAAGAACTGCGCCGACATTCCAAGAGCGATCAGCACAAGCGCCACACCGCCGATCAGATACGCGTTGCTTCTTAAGAACACTTCAAAAGGCACGAGCAGGTTGTTGTATATCACAAGCCCGGCCGGATCAACGCCGTTTAAAAAAAGGAAAAGCCCGCAGTAAGCCGCGCCGCACGCGCCCGCGATGGCCGTGGAAGCCACCACCATATTGCGCTCGTAAACCAGTGTGAAAAGCCCCGCCATCACACTGATTGTGAGGCAGACGGGGTAAACAAGCGGCATGGAATGCAGTCCCAGCACATAAACGAGCAGCACTGAGAGCATACCTCCCGCGACTAGCCCTAAGAAAAAGCCCGCGAAGCGTTTGAAGAAAAACAGTATCAGATAAACCGCAATGCTGCTGCCCGCGAAGAAAAGCCAGGTGCTCACAGCATCGAGATTCAAGCTGTCGTATGCGAGAATATATATCAAGCCTTCGGCCAGCACCGTTCCGCTGACAGGCAGCAAAAACCGCGCGAGCTTGTACCCAAAAAAAACATGCAGCAGCCCGATAACCACCATCGCACAGCCGCAAACCAATATCACAGCAGACAGACTCATCTCCCTCTCCCCCCATTCGCGTTGTTGCCGGACAGCTGAACGGCCAGCCCGGCGATAAACATCACCCCGAGCGCCACCAGATAAACCGTTGAAGAATAAGCACTGTAGGTGGCCTGCGGATCATACAGCACCAGCGCCTGCGCCCGGATTCCGCCGATGATCTGATCGGCAAACTGGGCCAGCGCCGATGCGCCGATGAACGACGTAAATATCGCGATGAACAGGCGTCTGTGGTTGAGCGTCAGCGCACCCAAAAGACAGCACAGTAGCAGCGCGGGTATATACACATACCAGCTCAATATATTGAGCTTTAGCACTTCCAAAATCAGCATGCAGAGCAGCACGCCGCCGCCAAACCCGATGCAGAAAACACCGACATACAGCAGAAATATGAAAAGCATCGCACCTACGACACCCGCGGCCAGGCTTGCCAGCAGCAGCGTCGTATCGCCAAACGTCGTGAACATGGGGAGCAGCGTGTTCGCGAGCAGGAACCCCGCCGCGAAACCGTAAATGGCCAGAATCACTTTGAGCCACCGGTTGCCGAAAAAGCAGAACAGGACGCCGAGCGCCAGATCTGCGATGAGCACAAGAATTGAAATCAGCTGACTATCCATTTCTTCCTCCGCCAGAGTTTTTCCTTACCGGACCAATAAGCTTTACTGATAGATACCCGCTTTCCCGCGGTTTAATCAAGCACGAGCTGCATTCCGGGAAATACCGGTTCATCGGGCGACAGGCGGTTTCTCTCGCGGATGCGGCTGGCCGTGATGCCGCGGCTCCGCGCAATATCCTCTATCGTCTCGCCTTCACGTACCGAATAAACCTCTCCCGTCATCACAGGCACTCGGATCGGGTCCCCTTCGCGTATACAGTCGGGGCTCTCAAAGCCGTTGAGCTTCATGAGAATGTTCATGGTGACGCCGTGGCGCCGCGCGATACTGTAAAGCGTGTCTCCCGGCTCCGCCGTGACTGTTTTGATGTCCGCATCGTTCTCGCACCGGTTGCAGTAGCACTGCCGTGGGATGTTGACGCGGCAGCACCGTTCGAAATCCCTCACGGTTTTGATGCCGTTCGCACGCATGATCATACATACCGGCACACGGTATCTTGCGCTCAGCATCTCGACGGTTTCCGCGTACCTCAGGGTGTGAACCGTCTGCATCTCCACATTCATCACCTCAAGGTATGCTTATGCCTATATGAGTGAACGTATGAATTTCGCGCAGTCTTCTTTTGTGACCGTCACGGGATTTTTGCTCATCGACGACCCCATCGAAGCGGCGGCAAGCTCATCCGCGTTATCCTCCGTGACGCCGAGTTCACTGAGGCGAGCGGGCAGCCCCACATCGGCGCAAAGCGCCGCCACCGCGTCCGCAACAGCCAGCGCCGCATCATTCTCGCCGCCAAAATGCCCGCCGCATATTGCGGGCGCCAGCGCCGCATATTTTGTGACGCCGCGGGCGAGATTATACCGGATCACATGCGGCAGCAGCATGCCGCACGCCACGCCGTGCGTGACGCCGAGCACCGCGCCAAGCCCCGCGCCGATGCCGTGCGCCGCACCGAGCCCCGCGTTCGCGAGACACATGCCGCTAACCAGCGCCGCGAGGGACATCGTTTCTCGCGCTTCGAGATCACTGCCGTCCGTATACGCGTGCCGCAGCGCGGCCATCGCGCGCGGCGTATGATAGAGCGCCATCGCGTCGCAAAAATCGTTCGCATTGCGCGTGGTGAAGCTTTCGATAAGCTGGCAGACCGCGTCCATGCCGGACGCCGCCGTGACTTGCGGCGGCACATGGACCGTCAGCGCCGGATCCACGAGCGCCACGCGCGCGAGCAGCCTTTCATCACGCATGCTCACCTTGAATTTTTCTTTGGCCGACATGATCACCGCGTTTTTCGTGACCTCGGTGCCCGTGCCCGCTGTGGTCGGCACGGCGATGAACGGGAGCGGATCGGCTGCCATTTTCGCGCCGTCGCCTACGCCCTCAAGAAACCGGCGCACGCTGCCGCCGTTCGGGATCACGCCCGCGGCGGCTTTAGCCGTATCCATCGCACTGCCGCCGCCGATGCCGAGCATGGCATCCACGCCTTTGACGATGCCATGCCGCGCGGCGGCGTCCACCGTCTCGGGCGTCGGCTCGCCCGTCACGCCGTCGTAAACGGTGCAGTTAAGGCCGACGCTGTGCATACCCTCAATCAGTTCATCGAGCACGCCCGCGCGTCTAATCGAGCTGCCGCCCGTTACAATCAGAAAACTCTTTCCGTATGCCGCACAGATTTGCGGCAGCTTTTTCACAGCCCCGCTTTCAAACACGATGCGCGGCGCGGTATAGAACTCAAAGCCCATAACTATTCTTCTCTCTGCAGCGCGACGAGTTCGGGCGCGGTCACGCTGAATTTCGCGTCGCGGCAGCACTGCTCGGTATAGCGGCCGCTCTTACGGCCGGAGCCATGCCCCAGCAGCATAAACGGCGCGGGGTCTCCGCCGTGCCCGCCGCTGTCCGAAAACGTATAGTGATCGGACACGACGAACGCGCTGTACGGCTCTCTAACCTGCGCGAAGAACGGGCGAATGAAATGCTCGTCGATCTGTTCGATCGCGTGCATCTTCTCCACCGTCTGCAGCTCGTGCGAGAGGTCGTCGAGCTTTTGTATGTGAATGTAAGCGTAATCGTAGTCCTCAAGCGCTTTAAGCGCCAAACGCGTCTTATCCTTCAGGAAGGTCACAAAGCCGCCGTCCTCGGGCGTGGTGATGCAGTCTGTGCCCGAAAGGGCCGATATACCGCGCATCAGCGTCGTCTCGGCGAGCACCACGCGCCGTCCCGCAGGCGGCGCATCAAACTCGGGCGCGTACGACGCGCCCCAGAACCAAATCGCGTTCGCCTTTGTATTATTGTCTTCCCTGAGCACTTCATACGCTTTTTTCATCATCTCAAAATACGGCTGCATCTCGGGAGCGCCCTTCAGGTAATCCCCAACCCTGCCGCCAATGATTTCATGCGCGGGAATGAAATCGAGCTTCGGCGCAATCTCTCCGGCACCGTCCACCACGAGTATGTTGCGGAACGTATCCGTGTTGATCAGCTCACACGGCGCATGGAACACCTCTTTGTTGAGCCGCTCCACGAGCGGGCGCGACAGGTGCGTCTCGATATCGTGCGCGCTGTAGCTTTGCATGGTGCTGTTTTCAAAATCGTCACCCTCGAGCGTCACAAGGTTGCAGCGCACATAAAGCGCCCCTTGCTTCACGGGCAGCCCGGCGCCCGCCGCCTCAATGACCGCGCGGCCTCTGTAGCATTTCACGGGATCGTACCCGAGCAGATTCATGTTTGCGACGGCACTGCCGACCTCCTGTCCCTCGGGGATCGTGCGCACCGTGCCCGGCTTCGACTGCGCAAAAAGCGCGTCGAGTCCCGGCGTATTTGCCGCCTCCATGGGCGTTTTTCCGTTCAGCTTGTTTTGCGGTCTGTCCGCAATTCCGTCCAGCACAATGGTGAATTGTTTCATTATTATCTCCTTAACTTGATTAAAGCTTCATATATCTGATCCGCGCGCGGCGGACACCCTTTTATACATCTATCAAAACCGGCGGTGCAGCTGCCGCTGCCGACCCTGCCCTTTTTACCCTTATACCCCTGACCGACGCAAACCTGCAGATCGTCTTCGAGCATATCCAAACGCATCAGAGCGCTTAGAAGATTCGCGTAACACGCGCTGCATGCGTCCGCGGCCTCGATATGCGCTTTGGCGCGTTCAAGCGCGTCATGCCGTCCGTCCGCCGCCTGCGCGCCGCCCTTGCCGAGATGTACGATTTGCGCGTGCTCAAGGTCCGCGCTGCCGACGCCGATCTTTTCGGCGATGCCGATATAGCCGATGTCGGACGCTTTGCGGCCGATCAGCCCCGCCGCGTACGCGTCGATCAGCACGCTGTCGGCGCCCGCGATGATGGTATTGAGACACACCGGGCTGCCGCCCTCCTCGAAGCCGGGGTCGATGCAGGTGCCGTCCGCAATGGTCAGGTGCGGCGCTATCATGCGGTTTAAGCAGGCGATGGGTTTATGCAGCCCCATCGTGTGGAACCGCCGTTTGTCCTTATCCGAGATGAGCCCTTTTAAGTTCTTGAGCGCGCACGTGAGTCTCGTCTGGCAGTGGCCCTTTATCAGCGGCAGATTGATGAGAAAATCGGCTTCGAGCGCCCGCTTTGACACCTCGACCTTCAATCCATCATATTCGCACAGCTCATATTTGTCGCGCTTGACATCGACGAGCTCCACGCCGTAGCGCTTTGCAAGCTCCTCATAGCCGCAGACGCGAAACGCACGCTGCGTATCCTCCCCGAGCCACGCGCTCTCGATAATGCTGATATGATTGAAGCCGCGCGACTGAAAATATTCTATCACAGTTGCGCAGATGGCCGGGTTCGTCGTCGCGCCGCTGCGCCAGCCCTTCGCGACCACAAGATTGGGCTTTAAAGCGATGGACGCGCCGGGCTTGAGCCCCGTTTCGGGGCGCATGGTTTCGAGCAGTTCTTTTGTCAACGCCGCCGCATCGCTGCCGTGCGCGGCATACAGCTTATTCATGTCATGTCCACTCCCTAGGTATGTATTATAACAGAAATATGAGGCTATGGGGAAATAAAAAAAGCGTGTGAGATTTCACTCGCTCAGCCTGTTGACAGGTACAAACACCCTTATTTCCATTATAACCAAATGCGTCATCCTGAGACGCGAAGCGAAGAAGGATCAGAGCATCTCCCCTCCCGCTTCGAAGTCATCCGCACCATAGTCACCCACACTGCGGGGTTAGAAAGGCTGCTACCGAAATTTTTCATATATTATTGTGCGCCTGATTCCGACACTCATGTGCTAACCTCTCTGCATCACATATGTCGCGCCATCTCCGTGTGTGTATACCTGTACTGTATTTATATCGATGCATGTAAAAAGAAGCACCCGATTTTCCCCATTATGCAATTCGCCGTTGTGAAATTCGTTCCCGCTGCCTTCGGCGCCGGAGATATTGTACCTCACGCCGCTGTCGTCCATCACAAAGCTGTTGCCCGCCTCATCCTGCCATCTGCCGCGCAAATAGTATGCGATCAACGGATCCGCGGTCATATAATACGTCATATCAAACGTATCCAAATAGCTTGCGAAAAAGCTGTAATCGCCGTATGCGACCGCTTCGCCGCGCTGGACCAGCGCGAGTACAGCCGCGAATCCGGCAAGCTCGTCCGCCTTTTTATACCCCGGAATGGCGGCAAGATACTGCGCCGCCCTATCCGCATCGCCCGCGCCAAGCATGCCTTGGGCCACAATATAGAGCATCTCCTTCACTTCCTCCGCACGCTGCGCGGCATCGGCATAGCCCGAGGCATCGCCAAAAGCCTCGATCGCCGAGAGATACATGTCCGCATCCAGATATATCACGCCGTTTTGATAGCTGATCTGCTTGAGCAATTGAAATGAATCTTTATAATTGCCAAGCGCATTTAACAGCTCCTCTGCCTCGGCGAGGCTGCCCTGCTGCATAAGCGCCTGTGCGTGCCGGTAATCCGTTTCCCGCACCATATCTTCCGAGTTTCTGTAGCCGCCGAGCGCCGAGAAGCTCTGGGCCGCCGCCCCATACGAGCCGCTCTCGAGCTTTGCACCCGCATCGGCATAGTCAAAGAGCTGCGCCGCATCCTTGTAAAACGCAAACACGCCTTTCAAGCTCTTCTGTGACAGCGCGTAGTCGCCCGCGTCCGCATGAGCCACGGCCTGCGCATAATTGACTTCATTGACGACCATCGCGCCGCTCAGCAGCAGCAGCACCGCGATCGAAGCCGCAGCGGTTGTCTGCACCGGCTTGATTGGCCGTCGCGGCTTTTCCTGACGTTTCTCCGACGGCGGCATGTATCCGGCCAGGCACGCGTGCATCTGCGTTGAGAGGGCATCCAGAGACTTTAGCCTCTGAGCCACATCAGGGGCAAGCCCCTGCGTCACAATATCTTCGAGCGCGCGGTATTTTTCATCGAGGCCGCCAAACAGCGGTTCGCTATGGCCGCGCTCAAATGCCGACGGCAGCATGAGCCCCGTCATCGCCGTATACACAAGCGCGCTCACGGCATAAACATCCGTCCACGGCCCCAGTATACCGCCCATATAGCGCTCACGCGGCGTATAACCCGGCCTGTATATGCTCGCGCCGCTGGCGTTCAGGGTGATGTTTTTGACGCGCAGCAGCGCACCATGCCGTGTCATCACGATATTCTGCGGACAGATATCAAAGCCGTACCGGCTCTTTGCGTGAAGCAAACGTACCTGCTCCACCACGGGCAGTATCGCGTAAAGCTCACTGTCTATTTGATTTTGAACATTTTGATCGGCAGTAAAGGTATTCACTCTAAATTGGCTCCGTCTCCATAAATATACTGTTTTGTTTTAGTATATAGAGCCGGAAGGTTAAATTCAACAATTTTATGTTTTGAGCCGTGTCTTTTTTGGCCTGATCGTGACCTCGCGCAGCGTCACGCCGCTCACGTAGACCTTGACGACATAGCTTTTTTCCGCTTCGACAGGCCCGAAAACGAACTCGCCGTCACTGTCCGTGAACGTATCCGCCGCGGGCTCCAGCTTGTCACCGCCGCATGTAAAAAGGCGCACGACCGCGTCCGGCACGCGGTTCCCGTCGATATCGTAAACCGTGCCGTGGACGATGGCCCGTTGCTCTTTGGGCACGGTCACCACAGCTTCTATTCGCTCGTTCTTGTCGGGTGTGAACGCAAATCTCATCGGGTACAGCGGCATATGTCACCTCTTCGCCTAAGTCAACTGGGTTTTTTCGAGCCACTCCTTCACAATCGGATACACCTGCGTCTCGAGCACATCCGAGAGCGCGGCCGCATCCTGCTTATCGACAGCTTCGTGCATGCGGCTCAGCGGCTCTTCAATATCCGTGTCGGACGCATCGCAGCACGCACAGGTCTGCATGAGGCCGTCGATTTCTTCGACGGCATGATAATACGCGTCGATTCCGTCGCTGCCGCTGCTTTTCAGCTGCTCCATACAACGGATCAGCGCCACACCCAGCCGTTCATACTGCCGGTACAGATGCTGCCGGTTATCACTCACTTTTTCCCTCCTGCAGTGCTTTGTGTCTTGCTAGAAGTATATGGACGCACCGCTCCGATCATGACACAAAAAACGCGCAGCCTTTCGAATCGGTACACATTTTACATTATCATGCTGACATCGCGGTTTCTGTCGTGGTATGATAGATACCATAAATTTTCAGTACGATAAAGGAGCACATGTTATGAAAAAAATATCTTTTTTTGCGATATGTCTTGCCGCCGCCATGCTGCTCGGCGCCTGCGGGGCGCCCGCGCCTTCGGCGGACCCCTCAGAACCGACGATTTCCGTCTCGTTCGGTTACGCTGACGGGCTGCGTTACCCGCCCTCTTACGCGATATGGATGCAGGATGAAACGGGCCAGACCGCCACGCTGTACGCCACCGGCAAGGCCGCCACGGGTCTGGAAAACCGCCCCGCCGCGCTGCCCGTGTGGAAGGGCGTCAGCGAGGCGGATGTGGTCTCCGGCGCGACACCCAGCCAGAAAGCGGAACTCAAATTGAACTTTCCCGATAAATTCGCGGGCAAAGAATGCACGCTTTACATCGAGGCCAACGCGTCGTATGACTACAACGATTATTATGCCGAGGGACTGTCAGAGGGTGACGAAGGCTACAACGATGTGAACGGCCAGCCGTCCGCCGTCTGGGCTGCCAAGATTGACGCATCGGTCAGCGGCTCCGCCACACCCAGCTTGGCAGGCACAGGCGATGTACTCGGCGCGGATCACGCGGTGCACGATAAGCAGCACCTGACCACCGCCGCCGAGCTATTAACCGGCATCAGCGTCACGTGGGATACGGGGAAATAAAGCGATTCTGTTATCATGAGATGTGAAAACAGCAGGCTTTGGGCCTGCTGCTGCTTTTTAAGAAGCTGATAAACATCACAAACAGGTGAAAAGCCCCGATTCCGCGGGGCTTCGTCAGCTAATCAGTTCCTTATCTCGTTACTCTCTCTCCCTGTCAATCGCTTTGACGGACGGTATCAGCCATGTGATGAGTGCAATTGCCATGATGCCGATGCCCGAAAAGAAAAACCAGCTGTGCACGCCGATCTTCTCCGCGAACGCGCCCGCAAGCAGCAGCCCTAATGGCATTGAAATCGACATTGTGCTGATAGACAGCGAAAATACGCGCCCCAAATACTCCTGTTTGATCTTCTCCTGAAAAAGCGCTGTTTGCACGCCGTAAAACGGAGCCGACAGACCCATGACCGCACAGCACACCGCAAAAGCGATGAAGCCGGTATTCGGCAGCAGCCCCGAAACGGCAAGGCTCACGCCCATCAGGAATATGGACATGCATATTGTCAGCGGTCTTTTCTTAAAGCCGCCCCACGCCCCGAGTATAAGCCCGCCGACCAGCATACCCGCCGCAAATACAATCTCCACGGCTGCCGCATGAGCTGCCGTACCGTTGAAATACTGCATGCTCATCAGCGGAAAAAGCGCGTTGATCGGCATGAACGCAAACATATACAGCATGCCGATCCAGAGCAGCGAAAAAAGCCCCTTGTTCTCACGCAGCACCACAAACGCTTCCTTCAGTTCGTCGAGATATTTTCCGGCAGACACGGCGGCATCCGCTTTGTATTGGGGTATGGCGACAACAGCCACCGTGACGCAGGCGAAAATCGCGCCCAGAATATCGATCGCGACGATATTCTCCAAAGGCCAAACCGCGAAAAAGAACGCGCCGGCCGCCGGGCTTACAAGATGGCTCACGGAGGTGACGGACTGACTGTACCCCGTGCATTTTGTCAGCTTATCTTCGGGCACCAGCAGCGGCGTGACCGCGCTGAATGCAGGCGTATGGAACGCCGTCCCCACGCTGCGCACGAACAGAACGGACAATATGAACCAGACCGGAGGCTTTGTGAGTATCGCGACGAGAGCCAGAATTCCTCCCGCGAAAGCGATAAAAAGATCGGCGCCGATCAGTACGCGTTTCCTGCTCATGCGGTCTATCCAAACGCCGATGAACGGCCCCAATAGCGCCTGAGGCAGGAACCCGACCAGCGTTGACAGCGACAAAACCAGCGCCGAGCCGGTCTCTTGTGTCAGATAAAAAATGATCGATATCTGCAGAATGCCGCTGGTCACAAGCGATACCGCCTGACCCGCCAATATTGTTGAATAGCTGCGTTTCCAATTTGTTGTTGCAGACATATATGATTCTCCTTAATTTCGTTAAGATAAAAAAGCAGACAACCATCCGAATAGCGGATTTCCGTCTGCTTTCACAATCATTCATAACGAAACAGAGCCACGGTAAAACGCGTCTGCATCTGCGCCTTCATTCATATTAGCAAGTACAACAAAAATTCCGCAAAACGGACGATTCAATTTTGTATGTAATTAACGAATACGAATGTAGTAACGCACAGATATCATGCTCCTTAAGAGGATTCGCAGTTATAATATCACATTAAACAGCCAACCGCAACAGCACGCATCGTAACAAATCCTAACAGGCATAATAAGAATAAAGAGCCTCGATTTCCGAGGCTCAGGTTGTAACCAATGTCATTTTGAGTGAGCGATAGCGAGTCGACTACGGAGTGGACTAAAATCCCATGTTCAAGGCATTTTAACATGGGATGCTCACGTCGCTCCGCTCCTCAGCATGACAAACAGGGTGTTTTTCATCAGGCTGAGCCCCGGTTTCCCAAGGCTCCGTTTCACTCATTCGCAATTATTCATTCTTCATTTCCCATTCACAATCTTGTCGATGCTGTGCAGCTCTTCCTTCGAAAACTCAAGATTGTCAAGCGCGCGCACGTTTTCCGCGAGCTGCGACGGACGGCTCGCGCCGATCAGCGCGGAGGTCACGCTCGGGTTATGCAGCACCCACGCGAGCGCCATCTGCGCGAGCGTCTGCCCTCTTCTGCCCGCAAGTTCACTGAGCGCGGCCAACTTTTTAAGCAGCCCCTCGCTGAGCGCGTCCTGTTTTAAAAAACGCGGGTCCCTCATCATGCGTGAATCGGAAGGGATGCCGCCCAAATATTTATCCGTGAGCAGCCCCTGTTCGAGCGGCTTGAACACGACGCTGCCGATGCCCTCCTCTATCAGCACGCGGTCGAGCCCGCCCTCAATCCAGCGATTCAGCATTGAGTAGCTCGGCTGATGGATGACGCACGGCGTGCGGCTTTCACGCAGCAGCTTGGCGGCCCGGCTCGTCTCGTCCGGCTTGTAGTTGGAAAGGCCCACGTACAGCGCCTTGCCCTGCCGCACGATGCTCGCGAGCGCTTCGCACGTTTCTTCGAGCGGCGTTTCACTGTCCGGCCGGTGGTGATAGAATATATCCACGTAATCAAGCCCGAGGCGTTTGAGGCTCGCGTCGATGCCCGCGACTAGGTGCTTGCGGCTGCCGAAATTTCCGTAAGGCCCCGGCCACATGTCGTAGCCCGCTTTCGTCGCGATGATCAGTTCGTCGCGGTATCCCCGAAAGTCATCCCGAAATATCTTCCCGAAATTCCTCTCCGCTTCACCGTATGGCGGGCCGTAATTATCAGCGATATCAAAATAGGTGATGCCAAGGTCGAATGCCGATTTTAACAAATCACTCTGATCATCCCGAGGCGTCAGTGTGCCAAAATTATGCCAAAGCCCAAGAGAAATGCGCGGCAGCAGCAGCCCGCTTTTCCCGCAGCGCGCGTATTTCATTCTGTCATATCGCTTGTCACAAGCCAAATAGTCCATTATCATCGCCCTTTTTAATAATATTATGTCACTTATTGTATTGCATTCGTTCGCATAATGCAAGGTTTTTACATCAAAATAATTACGCCAATATTGTGCCAACACCCCAGTGATTAAGCCAATATTTAAATGCATCCATATCGATTTTTCTTATATTATAGCGTCTGTTTGGATTGAATTATTGTAAAAATCAGTTTTATACGGGATATGAAGAGCCGCAGCTCACATAAGCAGCTGCGGCTTTCGTTCACATGGCGATTATTTTTTACTTAACATCTGAATAAGCTTTTTGACATATGCAATATATAAAACGTTTATAAAACCCAAAGCGCTATGCTCTTTTTATATTTATAATCAGCCGCTTCATCCCGGCAAATCCCAGGCTTTTTCAACTATTGTGAATTTGTTGCAAATGCAACGCATATTAATCTTCTCTTATGTTATGTTAAAAACAGGAGAAAAAAGGAGGGATTAAGAATGGGAAAAATGCTCACAGACAGAGTCACATGGGTTGGCAAAGTGGATTGGGAACTTAAGAAATTTCACGGCGACGAATATTCCACACGAAAGGGCTCATCCTACAATTCTTATCTCGTGCGGGACGGCAAGAATGTGCTGATCGACACGGTCTGGCAGCCCTTTGACAAAGAATTCGTATCCCGGCTCAGTGAGGAAATTGCCCTTAACGACATCGATTTTATCGTCGCGAACCACGCGGAGGTTGACCACAGCGGCGCGCTGCCCGAGCTCATGCGCCATATCCCGAATACGCCGATTTACTGCACAGCCAACGGTATCAAGTCGCTCAAAGGCCACTATCATGCGGACTGGAATTTTGTCCCGGTGAAAACCGGAGATGTTTTGGAGCTTGGCAGCACGAAGCTGATATTCATAGAAGCGCCGATGCTGCACTGGCCGGACAGCATGTTCACCTATCTGACGGGAGACGGCATACTGTTTTCGAACGACGCGTTTGGCCAGCATTTCGCCACCGAATCGCTCTATAACTCCGAGGTGAATGCGGCGGAGCTTGATCACGAGGCCATCAAATATTACGCAAACATATTGACCCCGTTTTCACCGCTTGTCACGAAAAAGATCAATGAGGCGTTGAGCTTCGGGCTGCCTGTAAATATGATCTGCCCGAGCCACGGCGTGATATGGAAGGACGACCCCGCGCAGATCGTGCACAAGTATCTTGCATGGGCAGACGCCTATCAGGAAAACCAGATCACGATCGTTTACGATTCCATGTGGGGCGCCACCCGGCTCATGGCCGAAGCGGTTGCCGAGGGGCTCACCGAGCAGGATCAAGGTGTGACGGTCAAGCTTTTCAACGCGGCCAAGGAAGATAAGAACGATATCATCACCGAGATATTTCGCTCGAAAATGGTGCTGCTCGGTTCGTCCACCATCAACAGAGGATATCTTTACTCGATCGGCGGGCTGCTTGAGATGATCAAAGGACTCAAATTTCTACGCAAGAACGCGGCGGCATTTGGAAGCTACGGGTGGAGCGGCGAGGCCGTGAGCCAGCTGTCCGAGGCGCTCAAAAGCGCCGGTTTCGAGGTAACGGAAGGCTTAAAAACGCTGTGGAAGCCGGACGGCGCGGCGCTTGCGGAATGTGCGGAATACGGAAGAAGAATTGCGGGGATAAAAGGATATGGAAACGAGAACACTTGATTTAAAACAGTCGGTATATACGCTGTGCAGCGAGCACGAAGGGCTCGCCGAAATTTTGAAGCAGCTTGGGTTTACGGATATCACAAAGCCCGGTATGCTCAGCACGGCAGGACGGTTCATGACCATCCCAAAAGGCGCGGCACTCAAGAAGATCGATATTGACGTGATCAAGTCGATGCTCGAGGAGCGCGGCTACCGGGTCGTCGAATAGGAGGACAATCGTATGAGTCAGGAAATCAACAACCGGGAATACAGAAAAAAGGTCATCAAAGACCTGCTTTCACAGTTGCACGCGGGCAAGACGGTGGACGAGGTAAAAGCGCAGTTTGACAAAGCGTTCGGCGGCGTCTCGGCGTCCGAGATATCCGAGGCGGAACAGGCGCTGATATCGGAAGGGCTGCCCGTCGCGGAGGTGCAGCGTTTGTGCGACGTGCACGCGGCGGTGTTCAAGGGCTCCATCGAAGACATCCATAAGCCCGCCGAAGCGGCAGAAACGCCGGGGCACCCCGCTCATACGCTTGTTCAGGAGAACCGCGCGGTGGAGCTGCTCATCGAAAAGCGCATCCGTCCGCACATAAAGGCGCTGCAGGACGGCTCGGAAAGCAGCGCGGACAATCTGCTGGCCGATCTCAAAGCGCTCACCGAGATCCACAAGCACTATCTCAGAAAAGAAAACCTGCTGTTCCCGTATCTTGAGCAGTACGGCATCACCGCGCCGCCCAAGGTGATGTGGGGCGTGGACGACGAGATACGCACGCTGATCAAAACCGCCGCTTCCGCCGCAGCCGTGTACGACGGCGACGCGGATGCGCTCGCCCATGCCGTGGATGAAGCGGCCACGCGCGCAAGCGAGATGATATTCAAGGAGGAAAACATCCTTTTGCCCATGCTGCTCGAGACGCTGACGCCGCAGGAATGGAAACGCATCGCGGACGAGAGCCGCGATATCGGCTACTGCCTGATCGAGGAACCGCCCGTTTGGCGGCCCGCCGAAGCCAAAGCGGAGACCCCCGCGGCACCCGCGCAGGAAGGCGCGATCCATCTGCCCACGGGCGTACTCACGGTGAATGAAATCACCGCGCTGCTCGATACGCTGCCGGTCGATATCACATTCGTGGATAAGGACGACACCGTCAAATATTTCTCGCAGGGCGCGGAGCGCGTGTTCCCGCGCACACGGGCGATCATCGGGCGCAAGGTGGCGAACTGCCATCCACCCGCCAGCGTGCATATCGTGGAAGGGATCGTCAACGACTTCAAGTCGGGCAAGAAGACGCATGAGGATTTTTGGATACGCATGGGCGAGAAATACGTTTACATCCGCTACTTCGCGGTCAGAGACGCAAAGGGCGAGTACTTAGGAACCCTGGAGGTCACGCAGAACATCGCGCCCGTGCAGCAAATCAGCGGCGAGAAACGACTGGTATCGGAATAAGGCGCTGACTGAATCAGCGCGAATATTGAAGGAGGTCTATATATGAATATACTGAAAAATATCGATATGGCAAAAGCGCTTGTGATGGCGGAGCTCGTCACCTACCAGCCCGGCCAGATCGTGAGCCGCACGCTCGTACAGAACAAAGCCGTCAGCATCACGCTTTTCGCTTTTGACAAGGGTGAAGAAATCAGCTCACACGAATCCAAGGGCGACGCGCTGGTCTATCTGCTGGACGGCAGCGCATCGGTCACGGTCGGGGACAGCGTGCATACGCTGAATGCCGGACAAACGATCGTGATGCCTGCGGGCATCCCCCACGCTTTGGAAGCGGCGGCGCCGTTCAAGATGATGCTTGTCGTGGTCTTCCCCGTCGCTAAGGACGAATAACAGATTGAAGCCATGCCGGAACCGGTCTTACAGACATAAGGCCGGTTCTTTTATATACCCTTCTGAAACTTGTCACCGTCTGTCAACAATGATAATATATGATTGTCCAAACGCTTGAAGTTTTTATAGGAGAACCCGATGAATCCTGACGACACGATAAAACGCATTGCCTGCCGCGCGGCCACGCCGCTCGGCACATTCACAGCGCTGTATGAAGACGGTTCTATCCGCCGCGTGCTGTTCCCGGACGAGCCCTGCCCGAGAAACTTCACTATCTTTGACGACACGCTGCCTTTCGCTGCGCAGATCGCCGAGTATTTCGCGGGCCAGCGCCGCGATTTTTCACTGCCCATGCTGATCCCCGGCACGCCGTTCCGCCAGGCTGTTTATCACGCGACGATCGGTATTCCGTATGGCGGCACCGCGTCTTATTCGGCTGTGGCGCTCGCGGCTGGATTCCCCTTGGCCATGCGCGCCGTCGGCACCGCGATGAAGCTCAACCCGCTGCCGCTGCTGATCCCATGCCACCGCGTGGTGCATAAGGGAACCAAGGCCGAAGCCTACCGCGGCGGCCTTGACATCAAGAGCTTCCTGCTCGATCTCGAATCAGCCAGATGATTTGAGTGGTTGAGTTTTGTATCAAATGAACCGGCATTTCTGCCGATCTTTCAATATTTCAATCGTAAACTCTAACGATTCATTTCATTCTGACATGATCTTTTTTATGTCTCTCACCAATTGAATTGACGCGTCTATTTCCGCTTTTCTTGTGGACACGCTTTCTATATTGCAGCCTACCGGCATTTTCTTCTCTTTAGAGAACTCAAGTATGTCCGCAAAGACCTCCTTTGATAAGTGAAGCGACCTTTCGAGGATATCCTCCGAGTGCTGCAAATCGTTCTCGAGCCATCTCGGGATGCTGATGCCGAGCCATTTCATAAATTCAAGCGTCTTTAACGATCCGCATGGCGTCAGCGTAAAGAGTATCGGCACCATATCAATGCCGCTCTCCCGGCAATAATAATAATAGTCGGACAAAAAATCCTTCGCGGCCTGCGCGTTGTATGTCACCTGAGATATGAAAAACTTGCAACCGTCAATGTTCTTGTTAATAACCTTCAGATGTTCATCCCGGCTGGTGATGTGGCACTCCGGGATCGTGACTCCCCCGAGCACCAGATTTTCACGCTCTTTGAAGTGCCGCAAAGCGTCTTTCAAGCCGAGCTTGACCTGCTGTTTTTTTGATGCCGCGCCCACAAAAACGGAATAGACTTTGTCTTTGCCAGCTATCCATTCGACCAGCTGTTCCTTTGTGTATTTACCCACACACCGATACACGATTTTCGGCAGCTTTACGGACGCCAAATACTCTTGCGCATACACGCCCGGGTCCACGGTCGTCATAAACGGAAATGTTCTTTCGTCTGTAATTCGCTCCGATTCATCCTGAATATCATAGATAACCACTGCGTCAACATCAATGCCGTTGATTCTTTCCGTTTGCTTTTGTGATATTTCAACGAGCTTTTCATGATCGTTGTCCTGTTTCGGCGGTGTCAGCCCGTATGTGATAATCCCCGATTCTCTGTTTATAATTTTGGCGTCAAGCATATCAATCCCTCACGTTTTCCCGGCCCAATTAAGAAAGTCCTTAACAGTTTCCCGCTATCCCAGACAAACTGTGCAAATTCTGATTTGAACCGATTGTAACATAAGTGCATACAGGTTTCAAAGCGTTGTCTAATCCAAAACGTTCGGGTGTGATGCAGACAGAAGTGACCGTTTAAAAAACAAGATCGTTTTAACGTGATTGCGTTATAAAAATCCCTTTATTGTTTATATTCTTGTTAGGCTGTTTTTGGTCAGCCAAACTGATGATTCAATTGGATGGTACTGTCATGACGAAAACGATCACACTCATGCTGCTTGCCCTTTTCATGGTTTTCGCCTTATTGGGCTGCGATGGCAGCATCACAACAACGTTATCTGAAAATGAAATCGACGCTTTATTCGCGCAGCGGCTTACCGGCCCCGAGCTGCCGCCTGACGAAAAACCCGCCGAATCAATCTGCACCGATTATATAGATCAGGGGCTGCTTCGCATCTGCTATGTCAAGCAGGCGGATGTCAAGCACAAGCTTCAGGTGCTCTGCGGCGACAAGCATATCGAATACAACCTCAAGGCAGACGGCAGCATCGAAGACTTTTCCCTGCAATTCGGCAGCGGCGATTACACGGCGCGCATACTGCAGAATCAGTCGGGCAGCAATTACATCGAAGCCGAATCCAAAGAATTCTCCGTCACTCTCAGCAGTGATACGGCTTGTTACTTGAATTCAGTACAAAACGTCACATGGGATTATGATATGCAGCCCATACTGGATGTGCGCAAAATCGTTGCCCCCGCTTTGGAGCACGCGAAGGACGATGATCTTCAGTCCGAATGCACGCGCGATATTTACAATTATATTTGCACGCATATCGAATACGACAACGGCAAAACCGAGAACGTCGGTTACGATTACCTGCCCGATATCGAGCAGACTTACTCAACCGGTAAAGGCATCTGCTACGACTACGCCTCGTTGCTCGCGGCCATGCTGCGCAGCATCGGTATCCCGGCCAAGCTCGTCAAGGGCTACGCGAACTACAACCCCGGCGTGTACCACGCGTGGAACGAGGTCTGGCTGAGTGGCGAATGGAAGGTGATTGATACCACTCTTGACGCTTCCACGGGTGCGTATGATCAGATGCTTAAAAACGCATCGGATTATACCAAGGTGTCGGAATACTGAAAGCCCCGCAAACCGGGGAAAAAGGCCGTAAAAGCGGCCTTTTTATATGCCGTTTTCCCCTATCGGGCGGCCGTGAAAGCATACGATAATTTCCGCCAAAAAACGCCTATTTTTTTATTGACTAAGATGCCGTGCATATGCTTTAATATACTTGCTTTGTTTACAAAGAGTAAACTTGAAGTTTAATATAGTGTGTTTTTGAAATGAGGCCAAGCGTTTTGGAAATCGGGAGAAAAGTCAAAGATCTGCGTATCCGGCTGGGGCTGACTCAGGAAGACCTCGCCGACAGAGCCGAGCTTTCCAAGGGATTTATATCCCAGGTGGAGAGAGACTTGACGTCGCCCTCCATCGCGACGCTCGAGGACATATTAGAATGCCTCGGCACCACGCTCAAGGACTTCTTTGCGGATATGCAGGAGCAAAAAACGGTCTACAAAAAGCAGGACATGTACGTCAAAACGGACGCCGAGCAAGGCACGGAGATCGTCTGGCTGATGCCCGGCGCTCAAGGCTGCTCGCTCGAGCCCATTTTATTAACGCTCGAGCCCAAGGGCTCGACCTGGCCCGATCCCCCTCATGAGGGCGATGAATTTGGCTATGTGCTGCTTGGGACCGTGACGCTGCACCTTGGAGACAAGCAGCTGCGCGTAAGGCGCGGCGAGAGCTTTTTTTACAGCCCCAAGCACACGCATTATCTTGAAAACACAAGCAGTCAAACGGCGAAGATTATCTGGGTGTCGTCCCCGCCGTCATTTTAGCGCTTCCTGGAGAAACGAAGTATGAAGAAGATACTCGAGCTTAAAAACATCAGCAAAGACTTTGACAAGGGCGAGGTGCTCAGCAATATCAACCTTTACGTGCGTCAGGGTGAGTTTTTAACGTTGCTCGGTCCGTCCGGCTGCGGCAAAACCACGCTGCTTCGCATCATCGGAGGCTTTGAGACCCCGGATACCGGACAAGTCTTTTTCGACGGCAAGGATATCACGTCGCTGCCGCCATATATGCGCCAGGTCAACACGGTGTTTCAGCATTTTGCGCTGTTCCCGCACCTTAACGTATACGACAATATCGCCTTCGGGCTTAATATCAAGAAGCTGCCCAAGGATCAGATCAAGGCCAAAATCACGGAGATATTGGCGCTGACGGGTCTCTCAGGCTTTGAAAAGCGCCACATCAGCAAGCTCTCGGGCGGCGAGAAGCAGCGCGTCGCGATCGCGCGCGCGCTCGTCTGCGAACCCTCGCTGCTGCTGCTGGACGAGCCCCTGGGCGCGCTCGACCTTAAGCTGCGCAAGGCCATGCAGATTGAGCTTAAGAACATGCACAAAAAGCTCGGGCTCACGTTTGTTTATGTCACGCACGATCAGGAGGAAGCGATGATGCTTTCAGACACGATCGTGGTGATGAAGGACGGCGTGATTCAGCATGTCGGCACGCCGGAGGATATCTACAACGAACCCAACAACGCGTTTGTCGCGGATTTTATCGGCGAAAGCAACATATTGCCCGGGCGGTATCTGAGTGAAAAACGCGTCGAATTCGCGGGCGCGACGTTCGACTGCCTTCCCCACCCGTTTGAGGCGGGCGACACCGTCGATGTCGTCGTGCGGCCGGAGGATATTGAGCTTGTGAAATCCGGCGGCCAGATCAGCGGCACCGTCACGTCGTCCGTATTTATGGGCGTTCATTACGACATCCGTATCAAGGACGACAGCGGCAACAACTGGCTCATCCAGTCTACCAAAACACCCGGCGAGGGCAACCGCGCGCATTTCTTCATAGGCGAGGACTGCATCCACCTCATGCCGAAGGAGGCGTCATGAACCGCAGGATTTTTTCGGCGCCGTATCTCGGATGGGTGCTGCTGTTCGTGATCGGGCCGATACTGATCACGCTGTTTTACGCATTTGGGCAGAGCTCCTGGACGCTTGACAACCTCGTCAAAGCGTTTTCGGGCGACTATATCATGACGTTTTTTGATTCGGTACTCACCGCGATGGTCGTCACACTCGTCTGCCTGCTCGTGGGCTACCCTGCGGCGTACATCATCTCACGCCTGCGCGTCTCTACCGCGCGCGTCGTCATCATACTTATGGTGATGCCGATGTGGATGAACTTTTTGCTGCGCACCTATGCCTGGAAAGCGCTGCTCGACTCAAGCGGCATCATCAACCAATTGCTGACCGCCGTCGGCCTCCCCGCGCAGCAGCTCATCAACACGCAGGGCGCGGTGATCATGGGCCTGCTTTACAACTTTCTTCCGTTTATGATACTGCCGATATACACGGCGATTCAGAAGATGGACCATTCGCTGATCGAAGCGTCGAGCGATCTCGGCGCGAATAAGATTAAAACGTTCAGCCGCGTGATACTCCCCTTAAGCCTGCCCGGCATCATTTCGGGCATTGTGATGGTGTTTATGCCCGCGATCACCACGTTCGTGGTGACCAAGCTGCTCGGCGGCGGGCACTATTTCATGTACGGCGACCTGATTGAATTTCAGTTCACGACTGCGCGCAACTGGGAGTTCGGGTCGGCGCTCGCGGTGGTCATGTTCCTGCTGATGATCGTCAGCATGGTCATCATGCGCCGCATCGATAAAGACGGCGAGGGGTATATGCTATGAGACGGTTATCCAAACGGCTTTACGTCGGCATCATACTGCTGTTCCTGTATCTGCCTATCATCACGCTGATCGTTTTTTCTTTCAACGAGAGCAAGACGATGGCGCGCTGGAGCGGCTTTTCGCTGAAATGGTACGGCGAGCTTTTCACCGACCCGATCATACTTGACGCGATATTCGTGACGCTGAGCATCGCGCTGCTCGCTTCTTTGATCTCCACCGTGATCGGCACGCTCGCGGCGTTTGGCATCAACGGCATGAAAAAGTACGCGAAATCGTTAACTTTGAGTGGCACATATATACCGATGATCAACGCGGACATCGTGACGGGCGTTTCGATGCTGCTGCTTTTCATACTGCTCAAAATACCGCGCGGCTATGTGACGCTACTCATCGCACATATCACGTTCTGTCTGCCGTACGTGGTATTATCGGTGCTGCCGCGCCTTAAGAGCATGGACACGGCGCTGTACGAAGCCGCTCTCGATATGGGCGCGACACCGCGGCAGGCGATGTTCAAGGTGGTGCTGCCCGACATCATGCCGGGTGTGGTGACGGGGTTCATACTCGCGTTCACGCTCTCGTTCGACGACTTTGTGATCAGCTTTTTCTCGACACAGGGCACGCTTTCGAACCTGTCCGTCTATATCTATTCGATGGCCAAGCTCGGCATCAATCCCAAGATCAATGCCCTCAGCGCGATCATGTTCGTGGTGGTCATCGTGATGCTGATCATCATCAACAAGCGCAGCCCCGACGTGCTGGCCGCGCAAGGCAATGCCTCGAAAAACGGTGCGTTTCGGGGCCACAAAAAGAGCAAAAGCCGCTCCGGTGCGGCTGCATAAAATTTTTTTAAAGGAGAAACCGATGAAAAAAACTGTCCTCACGCTTGTTTCGCTCATTCTGGTCGTGTCGGCTTTTCTTGGCGGCTGCGGCGGCACATCGTCATCAGGCAAGGAGAAGGTCACTCTCAATGTGCTCAACTGGGGCGACTACATTGAAGATTCGCTGATTTCCAAGTTTGAAGAAATGAACGATTGGATCGACGTGAATTACACCACTGTCGCGTCCAACGAAGAGATGTATACGATCGTGACCACCGAAGGGTCGGATTTTGATCTGATATTCCCGTCCGACTATATGGTGGAGCGCCTGATCAGCGAAGACATGCTGAACGCGATCAATTACGACAACATTCCCAATGCAAAGTACCTTAACGATTTTAACCTGAAGCAGTCGTACGACCCCGGCAACGTTTATTCCGTGCCGTACACCTGGGGCACCGTGGGGATGCTCTATAACAAAACGCTCGTATCGCAGCCGCCCACAAGCTGGGGCGCGCTTTGGGACGAACAGTACGCGGGCAAGATATACATGTATGACAGCATGAGAGACTCGATCGCGGTGGCGCTGCTCTATCTCGGCTACGACATCAATACGCACGATGAAGCACAGCTGGCTGAAGCCGTGGAAGCGCTCAAAAGCCAGAAGGCCATCGTGCAAAGCTACGGCGGTGACGAGATGCGCGACAGCATGATCAACGGCAGCGGCGCTTTATGCGTCACATACTCAGGTGACGCGGTGTTCTCGATGATGGAAAACGAGGATTTGGGTTACGTGGTGCCCGACGAAGGCTCGAACCTTTGGTTTGACTGCATGGTCGTCCCCAAAACGAGCCAGCATCAGGAGGCGGCGGAAACATTCATCAACTTCCTGCTCGACCCCGAAGTGGCCACGATCAATACCGAATACATCGGGTACTCCTCTCCCAACACCAAGGTGCTCGAGATGATCGATCCATCCTTTACGGACAACAACGCATTCAATCCTGCGGACGACGTGGTGGAAAGATGCACGGTGTATCATGACCTTGGAGATTTCGAATCCAAGTATGCCGAGGCATGGCAGGAGGTCAAGTGGTACACGCCGTGATGCAATAATGTCATACCTGAGCCGGTTGATCAGATCGGCTCTTTTTTATTGTCTCCACTTGCATGTCCATGATATGATTAAGAAAAAACGGAGAAGAGAATATGGTCTATATCGCGCTGCTGCGCGGCATCAACGTCGGCGGCAAAAACATGATTAAAATGGCCGAACTCAAAGCGGCGCTTGAAGGCGCGGGACTTGATTCCGTACAGACATACATTCAAAGCGGCAATGTGCTGCTGCGCTCCGGACTGGACGAACTTTCCTTGCGCGATACGATTGAAAAGACGATTCAGTCGCGGTTCGGGCTCACCGTGCCCGTGGTGCTGCGCACCGCCGCTGAGCTTGCTTCGCTTATCGGCAATCTGCCGTTTTCGGCAGATGAGATCGCAGCAGCGCAAGCCGGTACGAATGCGGAAGTGCTGTATGCGGCGTTACTCAATGATAAGCCAACGGACGAGAGAATCGCACAAGTTCTCACATACAAGAACACAAGCGAACGAATAGATATCGTCGGACGCGATGTGTATCTGTTGTTTTCGGACAGCGTACGCAATTCAAAATTGGCGGGTCATCTAAATAAACTGGACGAAAGCGCCACAACACGCAACTGGAAGACGATCGTAAAGCTCTCGGAGCTGGCATCAGCGATGACACTCTGACTCTTAATCAGGGTGTCCCCCGTTCTTTTATGGCCGCTGGACCAATATTCTGTATTCCTTTGTCGTCCCCGCCTGAGATGTGACCACAACGCTTAACGTCGTGCTCTGGCCGTTCGCTAATGTGACCTTTTGTGAGGATTTCTTCGCGCCGTTGATCGTGATTTTGGAAAGCCTGTCGAACGCTTTGGCTGAAATCGTCACTGTGCTTTTGTCCGCAGGCAACGTGACCGTGTAAAACCTACAAGTTTTAAAAACCGGCATGCAGCCGGTTTTAGAAATGATCTTTTATTAAATTACGCTCTCTTTTTCGACATCCGCATCATGGCAAGGCCGTAAAAGAGAATGCCCGTCAAAACAAGAAACGCGATGCTCATCAGCGGGGTGACGGTGAAATCGCCGAACTTGTACGATACGCCCATCATGCTGTTAAACCCGTCCAGTGTCTGCTGCGGCGCGCCTGCAAACGCGGCATCCATCGGCGCGCCCATCACCGTTTGCCTCAGCAGCGCCGCCGCGTGCGAGACCGGAAACAACTTGACAACCGTCTGCACCGCTTCGGGCAGTGTGCCGATTGGCAGATATATGCCCGCAATAAATCCAATCAGCGTGCCGATGATGGTGCTTGCCGTTGTGTAAGCGCTCTGACTTTTGATGAACGACGCGATGAAACACATCAGCGCCGTATTGGAAAGCGTGGCCAGCAGTATAAGGCCGAGCACTTTGAGCATCGCGAAAGCGCTCAGCAGCTCGCCGCCGTTTGCCAGCACATAGATTTCCGAGAGCACCAGCGCAACCACGCTCATGATCACGCCGATGATAAACACGCTTAAAAGGTAGCCGCCCGTTATCTGGCTCCTTTTGATCGGCGCGGAGTAAAAATCCTTTGATATCTTTTTGGTTTTGTCTTCCACCATGATGCCAAGGGCCCCCAATGTGGTGGTGACCGACGTAACCGCGAGCAGACCGGCAATCAGCCAACTGTCCATCAGCGACTGTGCACTGTCTATTTTCGGAAACTCACCGATCCACACACTGCCCAGGAACAGCGCATACAAGCCGATGATGATAAACACGGCAAGCAATGAAAAAAACACCGCGGCTCTGTCTCTGAAAAACACTTTTAGATTTCGCTTTAAAAATGAAATCATTCTCTGAGCTCCTTTCCTGTAATTGCGATAAACGCGTCGTCCATCGTACCGCGCAGCACCTCGAATCCGTGGATATACGTCCGGCACTTTTCGATGATAGGCAGCGCTTCCATCGTCCCCGGCAGCTTTACGATCATCTGGTCAGCCACCTGCGTATAGTCGCAAGCCGTTTCATCGAGGACGGCGCGCAGCGCATTTTCATCCTTGCTGGCGAGCCGCAGCATGTCATTCGCAAACCTGGCTTTGAGTTCGGCAGGCGTCCCCTTGGCGGCAATTTCTCCGCGATCGATCACGATCACATAATCGGAACCCGCCGCTTCCTCCATATAATGCGTGGTTAAAAATACTGTCATTCCTGTTTTGTCTTTGAGCTCCTGAATCATGCTCCACACAGATTTTCGCGTCTGCGGGTCGAGCCCTGTGGTGGGTTCATCGAGAAAGAGGATTTTCGGCGTTTGCACCAGAGCCCGCGCGATATCCGCCCTGCGCCTCTGGCCGCCCGACAGCTTCCCATAAGGACGGTCGATAAAGCTCAACACGTCAACGGTGGCAGCCGCGTTTCTGACTGCCTGATTGATCTTGTTTTTGTCCTTAAAGTACAGCCCCGCTCTGAGCCGCAAATTCTCACCCACTGTCAGCAGCGAATCAAGCACGCTGTCCTGAAACACCACGCCGATGCTGTGCCGAACGTCTTCGTCGTTTTCACCGAGCTTATGCCCGTTCACGGCCACATCGCCCTCGTCGCAGGTCAACAGCGTACAGAGAATATCGATAGTGGTCGATTTTCCGGCACCGTTCGGCCCTAAGAACGAAAACAGCTTACCCGGCTCCACGTAAAAGCTGATATCCTTCACCGCCTGAACATCGCCGTAGCTTTTGCTTAGGTTTTTAACTTCTATGATTTTTTGCATATTTCAAATCTCCTTTCGTGATCACAATAATCGCAAAGGGAGATTTCGCCAATAGCCCTCAAAGCAAGATGCAAAAACGCCGCGCAAGATGCGAAAAAGCGGCAGTGAGATGACTCACCGCCGCTAAGAAGACAAGGTTTATACGTCTGTATTTTGTTGTTTGAACTTTTGCAATCTTTCGTTAAGCTGCTTTGCCGTCATCTTATCAACCTGATAAGCGAAAAAGGCCACGATCACATAAACGACGGACACCAACGCCACGAAAACGAGCGGTTGAATGATGCTTCCCACATCAATCCACGTCCAAAAGTAAGCAAAGAATATCAGTATGGTGAGTGTCACGCAAAGATGAATGATTTGCCTTATCAGCATAGACTTTTTTGAGAGCTCTTTTTTTGAATAAAAGATTAAACAGGGTACGGTGCAAAAAATAGCCACCGCTACCAGCTGCCATAAAAGGTCTATGCCAAATGTGATATCCTGAAAGAATATTGTGCAAAAAACCGTGGCGGAAATGACCGTTCCCGCTGTAATCAGCAAAAACAATTGCAATAAACTTCTTAGCCGGTTAATCATCTGCGTCCTTCCTTTCTACAGCATAAGTTTCTTTTTAAGATCGGTCACATATTGTCTTGATATAATGATCTTCTCGCCGTTGTCAAGCGCTGCTTCCAAGCGGCCGCTGTACGCTGGGCTCAAAAATGTAATTCTCTGCAGATTGAGTATGGCCGATTTCGATACGCGCAGAAAATCACCGCCCGCAAGCAGCTCTTCCACCTCATATAGCTTGTATTTGCTCTCGAATACTTTTTCACGGCAATAGATAAAGACCTTGTTATCCACGGCCTCAAAGTAATAGATATCGTCGATGTCAAGGCGGTGGATATCGCTGCCACTTAGCCCGACGATATTGGGCTTTTGCGTTTTGAGATTGTTGATGAACTGCAGCAGTTCCCTGCTCATCTGCCGGCAGCGTATGATAACCTGATCCTCTTCGCCCGCTCTCGGCTCTTCAATGAATATTTTCATTTCACGCATCCTTATTAAAAAGGTTCGCTAAGCTGTGTTATAAAAGCCTTGGAAATAAAAACAAGCGCCGCCTTCATTGTATACACATTGTGACAAAGAAGGCAACGCTTTTTGGGGAATATTAAGGAAAACGATCTGCTATCTCTTCCCGACTATGCTTTCGTAGTCAAACAGCTCATCCATCTCAGTGAGCTCGTTGACCATAAAGGCGCGGATATACGCTTTGTCGCGCGTGATCGAATGGATATAATAGCCGTTCTTCAGATAAAACGCGACCGAGGAACGCATGCGGCTGGCCGTGTGCAACGCGATCGCACGCACGCCAAGTGTGACGCATTCGCGGCGCACCTTCTCGAGCAGCAGCCCGCCGATGCCAAGCGACTGAAATTCGGGGTCCACCGCGAGGCGCGACAGATATGCGATGCCGTCCTTGAGCACCTCGAAGCGCACGCTGCCCGCCACCCCGCCGTCCACCTCACACAGGTACACGTGTTTGTCGCGGATATCGCGCAGTATTTCGTCGTCCGTCTCATGCAGCGCGGCCACGTTTTCCTCGCGGCGTATCTCACGCGCGTAATCGGTGAACGCCTTGCGCGTCACGCGCTTGATATCAACAAGGTCGGCAGCTGTGGCTTTTTTAAATACGATACTCTCCATCATAACGTTTACCTTCTCGCGCCCGTAGAGCGCGGCATCCCTGACGCGCCTTGACAGGATATTGCGTGCCTTTTGCGGAATGACACGGGGGTCATTCCCTACCAGTTCACACATGAATTCCATTTGTAGGGTACGACATCCCTGACGTGCTTTGACAGGATATTTCGTGCCTTTTTGCGGAATGACACGGGGGTCATTCCCTACGATTCATACAAGAATTTTAGTTGTAGGGCACGACATCCTTGACGTGCCTTGACAGGATATTTCGTGCCTTTTTGCGGAATGACACGGGGGTCATTCCCTACGATTCGCGGGCTATTTGTTTCATAATGGCACCCATGCATTCGCGGTACCTTTGCCTCCCTCCAAGAGGGAGGTGGCAATTGGCGGATTTTAACCCGGCAATTGACGGAGGGAGTTCACAGGTCCAAAACGGATTCCATTAATTACTTGCCCATCAGCAGTGCCATCACGGCTTTCTGCGCGTGCAGGCGGTTCTCAGCCTCGTCAAACACCACGCTGTGCGGCCCGTCGATCACATCGGGTGTGACCTCCTCGCCCCTGTGCGCGGGCAGACAGTGCAGAAAGATATAGTCCTTGCTGCAGTGTGCCGTAAGCTTTTCGTTCACCTGATAATCTGTGAAATGCTTGTATTTGTCCGTCGCGCCGCTCTCCTGACCCATGCTCGCCCACACGTCGGTATACACCGCGTCCGCGCCGTCGGCGGCTTCAGCCGGGTCGTGCGTGATCACCAGTTTCGCGCCGCTCTGCGCCGCAGCTTCTTTGGCCGCCGCGAGCACGCCCGCGTCCGGCTCAAACCCTTGAGGGCACGCGAGCGTCATATCAAGGCCGAGCTTGCCGCAGCCCACCAGCAGCGAGTTCGCGACATTGTTACCGTCGCCGATGAACGCGAGCTTGCCCTTAAAGCTGCCCTTGTGCTCGTAATACGTCATGAGGTCGGCGAGTATCTGGCACGGGTGCAGCAGATCGGTCAAGCCGTTGATGACCGGGATCGTGCCGTATTTGGCGAGATCCTCCACGTCCCTCTGCTTGAACGTCCGTATCATGATGCCGTCCACCATGCGCGAGAGCACCTGCGCCGTATCGCTGATCGGCTCGCCGCGTCCGAGCTGAATATCGTTGCTGCTCAAAAACTGCGCCGTGCCGCCGAGCTGATACACGCCCGCCTCGAAAGACACGCGCGTTCTGGTGGAGCTCTTCGTGAATATCATCGCGAGTATTTTGCCCGCGAGCAGCGGCGGACGCAGCCCTTCTTTGAGCTGCTTTTTGAGCTTGAGCGCAAGGCTTAATACCTGTAATATCTCATCCGGCGTGTAATCGGACAGGCGCAGCAAATGCTTCTGCGCGAATTCTTTTTGGGGCTGGTAGCTCAATAAATCAATCATTGTATCGTCACCTCATTCAATATTTCAAATAGTCCCCGAGCGGGATATGGTGTTCCTCTATTTTTTCAGCCGTCATGACGGAGAGCATCGCGCCGAGCGTATCCATCGACGTGATGCACGGCACGTTGAATTCCATCGCCGTCCGCCGGAGCATAAACCCGAGCCTGTCGGAGAGCTTTCCGCGCGTCGGCGTGTTGATCACCATCGATATCTTCTTGTCCTTGAGCGCAAGCACCACATCGTCTTTGCTCACAAGCGAGCAATCGAGCCCCTCCGACTTAAAGTAACCGTACGTTTTGTCAGTGCACGCGATCGCAAAGCCCATATTCTTCATCTGCCGCGCGAAGGCCAGCGCTTCCTCCTTGTCGCGGTCGGTGATTGAGAACAGTATCGGCCTGTCAGCCCTTGGCGGCTTCATGCCGGACGCCACGAACGCCTTTTTGAGCGCCGCGAGGAATGTGAGATCGGTGCCCATCACCTCGCCCGTCGATTTCATCTCGGGCCCGAGGAAAATATCCACCGTGGTCAGCTTCGAGAACGAAAACACGGGCGCTTTGACCGTGACCAACCGGCTTTCCTTATGGAGCTCCGTCTGATACCCCATGGCTTTGAGCGTTTCGCCCATCATGATGCGCGTGGCGAGCGCCACCATCGGCACGCCCGTGACCTTGGAGAGTATCGGCACGGTGCGGCTCGCACGGGGGTTGACCTCGAGCACGTACACCTTGCCCTCGCTGTCAATCACGAACTGTATGTTGTACAGCCCTTTAATGCCGAGTTCAAGCCCGATGCGTATCGCGTAGTCCACGATCGTTCTTTTTGTTTCGGCGGGGATATGCTGCGACGGATACACCGCGAAGCTGTCGCCCGAATGTACGCCCGCGCGTTCGATATGCTCCATCACGCCGACGATCAGCGCGTCGGTGCCGTCGCAGATGCCGTCGATCTCTACCTCTTTACCGAGCACGTATTTGTCGATCAGCACCGGATGCTCGGGCGTGATCTTGGCCGCGGCGAGCATGTATTCCTCGAGCTCCTTCGTGTTGTAAACGATCTCCATGGCGCGCCCGCCGAGCACATACGACGGGCGTACGAGCACCGGAAAACCGATGCGCTCCGCAATGGCGATCGCGCTGCTGATCGAAAACGCCGTCGCGCCCGCAGGCAGCGGGATGCCGAGCTTTTGGAGCGCCTTCAAAAAGCGGTCCCTGTCCTCCGCGCGGTCAATGCCGTCCACCGATGTGCCGAGTATGTTCACGCCCACCTTCGCGAGCGGCGCGGCAAGATTGATCGCCGTCTGGCCGCCGAACTGCACGACCACGCCTACGGGCTTTTCGCGCTGTATCACGTCGAGCACGCATTCGCGCGTGAGCGGCTCAAAATAGAGCTTGTCGGAGGTGTCAAAGTCGGTCGATACCGTCTCGGGATTCGAGTTGATAATGATCGACTCATACCCGAGGCTTTTCAGCGCGAGTACCGAATGCACCGAGCAGTAGTCGAACTCGATGCCCTGACCGATACGGATCGGCCCGCTGCCGAGCACGACGACCTTTTTGCGGCCGCTGTCGCGCGCCTCGTCGGCGCCGTCGTAGCACGAATAATAGTACGGCGTTCTAGCCTCAAACTCGCCCGCGCAGGTATCCACCATCTTATATGTCGGCCTGATGTCAAGCGCGATGCGCAACGCCTTCACGGCGGCTTCCTGCGTACCGAGAAGGTTCGCGATATAGCTGTCGCCAAAACCGTATTTCTTGCATTTTTTAAGCAGCTCCACGCTCAGCGTGTCGATCGTGCAGTCTTTAAGCTCCAGCGCGATCGTCACGATGTTCTTAAGCTTGCTGATGAAGAACTTATCGATTTTCGTGATCTCAAATATCCGGTCGACCGAATAGCCGCGCATCAGCGCCTCGGAAACCACGAAAATGCGCTCGTCATCGGGGTTTTTGAGCGAGTTTTCAATTTCCTCGTTGCTCCACTTTGAGATGCTCAGCATGCCGAGCTGGTAATCGAGCTTCACATCGAGGCTGTCGATCGCTTTGAGCAGCGATTCCTCAATGTTGCGGCCGATCGCCATCACCTCGCCCGTCGCCTTCATCTGTGTGCCGAGCGTACGCGTCGCGGTCACGAACTTGTCAAAAGGCCAGCGCGGCACCTTGGTCACCACATAGTCGAGCGCGGGTTCGAAGCAGGCGCACGTTTCGCCCGTGATCGGATTCGTGATCTCATCGAGCCCGAAGCCCACCGCGATCTTGGCCGCGGCCCGCGCGATCGGGTACCCCGTCGCTTTGGACGCGAGCGCGGAAGACCGGCTCACGCGCGGGTTCACCTCGATCACCACATAATCGTAGGTATCGGGATTCAGCGCGTACTGCACATTGCAGCCGCCCTTGATTTTGAGCGCGCGGATGATCTTGATCGACGCGCTGCGCAGCATCTGATATTCCTTGTCCGAGAGCGTCTGCGACGGCGCGACCACGATGCTGTCGCCCGTATGGATGCCCACCGGGTCGATGTTCTCCATGTTGCAGACCACGATGCAGTTGTCCTTCGCGTCACGCATCACTTCGTATTCGATCTCTTTGTATCCGGCGACGCTCTGTTCGAGCAGCACCTGCCCGATCATCGAGAAGGAAAGGCCCTGCGCCGTGATGTTTTTGAGCTCCTCCATGTTGTGCGCGATGCCGCCGCCCGTGCCGCCGAGCGTGTACGCGGGGCGGATGATGATCGGAAAACCGTTGTCCTTCGCAAACTCTGCCGCTTCATCGACAGAGCCCGCGATCACGCTGCGCGCGACCTTCTCGCCGATCGATTCCATCGTCTCTTTGAACAGCTCGCGGTCTTCGGCGAGCTTGATGGACTCCAGCGACGTGCCGAGCAGCTCGATACCCAGTTCATCGAGTATGCCGCTGTCCGCCAGCTCCACGGCCATGTTGAGCCCCGTCTGCCCCCCCAGTGTGGCGATGATGCCCTGCGGGCGCTCCTGTCGCAGTATGGCGCTCACCGTTTCAAGCGTGATGGGCTCGATGTAGACGCGGTCGGCCATCTCCTCGTCGGTCATGATCGTGGCGGGGTTCGAATTGATCAGCACGACCTCGTAGTTTTCTTCGCGCAGCGCCTTGCAGGCCTGCGTGCCCGAATAGTCAAACTCCGCCGCCTGGCCGATCACGATCGGGCCGGAGCCGATCACGAGTATTTTTTTAAGATCATCTCTCTTAGGCATTGAAAATCCTCCGAGATATTATGCAAGCAGTTTTTTCAGCGTTTCAATAAGGCTGTCGATATGCGTTTTTTGTATCACGTACGGCGGCAGAAACCGCAGCACGTTCGCGCCCGCCGTCGCCGATACAAAACCTTCGCTTAAGAGCTTCTTTTTCATTTCCAGCGCCGACACGGACATACCGAGATCCAGCCCGAGCATCAAGCCGCTGCCCCGCACCTCAAGTATGGCCGGGCAGCCGTCCTTGAGCGCCAGCAGCTGATCCTTAAAATATGCGCCCGTTTCCTCCACATGCTTAAGGATATCGGTATCGAGCAGCTTGCTCACCACATAATAGGCCGCCGCGCAGGCGAGATAATTGCCGCCGAATGTGGAGCCGTGGTCTCCCACGGCGAACGCTTTCGCCGCTTTGCCGCGCGCGAGGAACGCGCCGATCGGCACGCCCGCGCCCAGGGATTTTGCGAGCACCACGATATCGGGGCTTGCGCCGAGCGCCGGAGACGCGAGCAATGCACCCGTACGCCCCATGCCCGTCTGTATCTCATCGGCGATCATCAGCGCGCCGTGCTTGTCACAAACACGCCGCACGGCCTGATAGTAGCCGCTTGTCATCGGAATCACGCCGCCCTCGCCCATGATGGGTTCAATCAGCACTGCTGCCGTCTTTTCGCTCACAGCCGCTTCAAGCGCCTCGATGTCGTTCGGCGGCACATGCGTGAATTCAGGCATCAGCGGCTCATACGGGATGTGGAACCGTTCCTGCCCGGTGGCGGCCAGCGTCGCGAGCGTGCGCCCGTGAAAACTGCCCTGCATGGTGATCACCTCGGCGCGCGGCGCCTCCGCGGCAAAATGGATCTTGCGCGCAAGCTTCAAAGCGCCTTCGACGGCCTCCGCGCCGCTGTTTCCGAGAAACACATTGTCGTAGCCCGTGGCTTCGCAGAGCCGCTGGGCCAGCTTCGCCTGCGTTTCATTGTAAAAATAGTTGCTCGTATGCATGAGGCTGTTCACGGTGTCGCAGAGCGTCTTTTTGAGCCCCTCGTCCGAATAGCCAAAGCAATTCACCGCGATACCCGAAAGAAAATCGGTGTAGCGCTTTCCCTCGTTGTCGATCAGATAAACGTCCTCGCCCTTCACAAAGCTGACGGGCAAGCGCTGCCCGAACACGGGGCTGTAGTACTTTTCATCGAGCTTCGCAATATCCTGCGTCTTCATGAGCTTACTCCCTTACCATCGTGCCGATACCGGTGTCCGTGAATATCTCAAGCAGTATCGGATGCGGAATCGTGCCATTCAGTATATGCGTGCGCTTCACGCCGCTTTTGATCGCCTTGATGCAGCCTTCCACCTTGGGCAGCATGCCGCCCGATATCACGCCCTTGTTGATATACCCGTATATCTCGTCGATCGATATCTCGTAAACGAGCGTGGACGGATCACTGGGGTCACTGCGGATGCCGTCGATGTCCGTTAAAAACATCAGCTTTTCCGCGCTGAGCGCCGCGGCGATATCACCCGCCACCGTATCCGCGTTGATGTTGAAGCTCTCGCCGTTCTCACCCACGCCGATCGGCGCGATCACGGGGATGTACTCATCCATCGCGAGCGTGTTTAGCAGCTTCGTGTTGATCTCGGTGATTCTGCCCACATGCCCTAGGTCATAGCCGTCGTCCGCGAGCATCTTCTCGGCTTTGATGAGCCCCGCGTCCTTGCCGCAAAGGCCGATTGCCTTCGCGCCCGCGATGCCAAGGTGAGAAACGATGTCCTTGTTGATCTTGCCCATCAACACCATCTGCACCACGTCCATCGTCTGCGAGTCCGTCACGCGCAGGCCATTGTGAAACTCGGGCTCTATATCATACAGCTTGAGCATCTTGTTGATGTCGCCGCCGCCGCCGTGCACCACGATCGGGTTCATGCCCACGTATTTTAACAGCGTGATGTCCTGCATGATCTTCTCGGACAGCTCCGTTGAGAGCATCGCCGCGCCGCCGTATTTGATGACCACCGTTTTGCCCGAGAGCCGCCGGATATACGGCAGCGCCTCGATCAGTGTATTCGCTTTTTCAAAGAACTTATCCATATTATAAATACCATCCAATTTTGCTTAATCCTTCGGTCTCCTCGAAGCCGCACATGATGTTCATATTCTGCACGGCCTGCCCCGCCGCGCCCTTGATCAGGTTATCAAGGCACGCTACGACCACGAGGCGTCCCGCGCGCTTGTCGAGCACAAACCCGAGCCCCAAATTGTTGCTGCCGTTCACATGCTTGATCTCGGGCAGCGACCCGTCATAAATTTTCACAAACGGCTCATCCTTATACATCGCGTATGCGTCCTTAATATCCGCCTCGGTGACGCCGGCTTTGGGAGCCGCGTAGATCGTGGAGATAATGCCGCGCTTTATGGGCACCAGATGCGGCGTGAACGAGAGCACCACCGGCTGACCCGCCGCAAATGAGAGCTCCTGCTCGATCTCGGAGGTATGGCGGTGTGTCGCGACACTGTACGCCTTCACGGATTCATCCACCTCGCAGAACGCGTTGACGAGCTTTTCGCCGCGCCCCGCACCGCTCACGCCCGATTTCGCGTCAATGATGATACCGGTATGATCGATCACACCCGCTTTCAGCAGCGGATACAGCGCGAGAATAGAGCAGGTGGTGTAGCAGCCCGGGTTGCCGATCAGTCTGGCCGCCGCGATCTGAGCGCGGTATATCTCAGACATGCCGTATACGCTTTCGGGTAACAGCTCCTTCGCGCCATGCGGTATTTTGTACCACGCCTCGTAAACATCCGCGTCCTTATATCGAAAATCTCCGGACAGATCGATCACGCGCGCGCCGCCTCTGAGCAGCACGGCTGCCGCCTCGGCTGATGTGCCGTGCGGCAGACACGTGAACACGATGTCGCTGTCCTTTGAGAATGTTTCAAGCTCCAAATCATCGAGAATCATATCGCAGCCTGCAAAGCTTGGATAAACCGCGCTTAAGTTTTGCCCCGCATAGCTTTTTGATGCGGCATGCACGATTTTTACCTCTTTGTGCGCTGCGAGCAGCCGCATGAGCTCCGCGCCCGCATATCCCGTCGCGCCCACGACGCTGACTTTAACCACTTATGACCGCCTCCTTATATTAACTATTTATAAATATACATTAAAATGCATAAAAATGCAACATGTTTTTTTGGAATAACGGAGCTGCAAAACTGCCAAACTACAATTGATATCACACGCATTTTTAAAGGGGGCTGTCCGCTTGAGAAAGGTGATTCTGTTATTTGGTGTGCTGGCCGTGATTGCGCTTGGCTGGTTTTTGTACTTTAACGAAGGCGATCCTGTCGCCTTTGTCAGTCTATATGAGGTAAAGAATGCAAATCTCGCTAACAGTCTGGAGTTTTCAGGCAAAGTCGAACCGGAGAAAATGTACAGTGTCATGAGTGAAACGGGCGGCACTATCGCGTCGCTAAACGTCTCCGAAGGCAGCCATGTCAAGAAAAATGATGTGCTGTTTGAGCTTGACGCGGCTCAGGCCAAGGCCCAGCTCGAAGAAGCGCAGCTCAAATACGATGCGCTCAGCGATTCCACAACCCAAATGACGATGGCGCAGGGCGGCAAGGGTGTGCTGGCCGAGGAAAAAGCCAAGCTTGCGCTCGCGCTTTCCCAGTCGACCGGCTACGATTACGACTCTTTGAATGAAGCCTTCGGCAGTGAAACGGCGCAGGCGGTAAGCCAGACCTCTGATTCACTCGCGCAAAGCCTTGACAATATTCCCGATCTTTCTTCCCTTGATACATCAAACCTAAGTCTTGACAGCCAGCTTGAGCTCGCAGCGCTGGCTGTTGACCGCCTTGAAACTCTCGTGAATGGCATGACCTACAAAAGCCGAATATCGGGCACTGTTGTGGCCGTAAATGTGAACGTCGGCGAAGTACTGTCCCCCGGTATCCCGGCCATGGTGATTGCGGATACCGATAATACGCTGATCACGGGCTATGTCTATGAAAAGGATTTAAGCGGCCTCAAAGAAGGCATGAATGTGATCATATCGAGCGGCAGCAACAAATATCAGGGCACGCTGTCGCACATCGGCGCAGCCGCGACCGATGTGGGCGATGCGACATCGTTTGATACGATGACGAAAATCGAGATCAAACCCGACGACTCATTCAACAAGATGATCGGCGCCGTTGTGGATATTAAGATTGTACTCAACGAAAAGAAAGGCGTGCTCAGCATACCGCTCGACTGCCTCACGGACGATAACTGTGTGTTTGTGGTGAATGAAGAGCGTATTGCGGAAAAGCGCGCTGTTGTTCTGGGATTTGAGAATGAAGCCAGCGCGGAAGTGGTCCGCGGCTTAAGTGCCGGAGACCAGGTGATCATGACGCCGCAGAATATAAAGGAGGGCCAGCATGTCAGCTATGATCGAGGTGAATAACCTTTTTAAAACCTACGGGCGCGGAGAAACGCGCGTCCACGCGCTGCAGGGCGTATCTTTGAAAATCCCCTCGGGCGGGTTCCTCGCCGTAATGGGCCCGTCGGGCTCGGGGAAGACGACGCTGATGAACATACTCGGCTGCATCGACAGCCAAACAACCGGCGACTATATTTTCGCGGGCACAAACGTCAAGCGCCTCAGCACACAGAGCAAGGTTTACCTGCGCAACAGGCGCATCGGCTTTATATTCCAGTCTTTTTATCTGCTGCCCTCGTTGACCGCGCGGCAGAATATCGAGCTGCCCATGGTATATTCGGGTATACCCCCGAGGGATCGCCGCAAAAAATCCTCGGAGCTTTTGGAGTTGACCGGGCTCACAAGCCGGGCCGGCCACCTTCCGAGCCAGCTCTCGGGCGGCCAGCGCCAGCGGGTCGCGATTGCGCGCGCGCTCGTGAACTCCCCGAGCCTCATACTCGCGGATGAACCGACGGGCAATCTTGATACCCGCACGGGCGACGATATCATGCATATGCTCTGCGCACTTAATAAACAGGGCGCCACCATCGTGCTGATCACGCACGAAAGAAATATCGCGGACTATGCGGATGTGCTTATAATGCTGAGAGACGGACAGATTGTCAACGAGGAATGCTCATGAAGGTCTCGGATTATATCGGCATTGCCGCCCACCAGATCAAGAAGAACAAGCTGCGCACAGCTTTAACCGTGCTCGGCATCATGATCGGCATCGCGTCGATGATCACAGTGATTTCCGTGGGCAACGGCGGCCAGGCGATGATCAATTCGGAGCTCCAAAAGTTCGGCATCAACAGGGTCTGGTTTTTCCCCAACGATTTGCGCGGTCCCAACGACCTTCTCACGATGAACGATGCGGCGATGCTGGAAAACGTCAACGGCGTCAGCGAAGTCGCGCCGAGCGCTTACGAGAAGAGCTATCTGTCATCGGGCGAAACGAATATCACCTCGGATGTGGTGGGCACCACGGCGTCGCTGTTTACAATGGAACAGATGCAGTTTTTGGAGGGGCGCGGCATTTCGGAAAAAGACGTGGAATATGCGCGCCGCGTGGTGGTTTTGAGCCAGGAAGCCAAGGAAAGCCTCTTCGAGGATGAAAAAGCCGTTGACAGGCAGGTCAGCATCAACAGCCAGAAATATACGGTGATCGGCGTGGAAAAGGAGGATCAGTCCATCTACTCCTCTTTCTTTTCGGGAAAATGCTATATTCCCGTGACCACGTTCACAGCTATGTTCTCAAACAACTATATGGATGAGATATCCGTCAGCGTTCAGAACACGGATCTGCTCGACAGCGTCATTAAAAACTGCACAAGCCGCCTGCTCAACAAATACGGCGACAGCTCGATTAAGATCATCAATTTAACGCAGGAGCTGCAAAACGCGCAGAATATTCTCGATATATTCAAAACGGTGGTCAGCGCCGTCGCGGCCATCGCGCTGATCGTGGGCGGCATCGGCATCATGAACATCATGCTGGTGACGATCAAGGAACGCACAAGAGAGATCGGCATACGCAAAGCGCTCGGCGCGGGCGAGCATCATATCCTCGGGCAGTTTCTCGCGGAGGCGCTGTTTTACGCGATGCTGGGCGGCATTCTCGGCCTTGCTTTGGGCGTTGGCCTCACGGTTGCGGCTTCCAGCGTGCTCGGTATTGAGGCCACCGTCTCGGCTTCGGCGGCGTCGCTCAGCGTGCTGTTCTCCGCCACTGTGGGCATCATATTCGGGCTCATGCCCGCGTATAAGGCTTCCAAGCTTGATCCCGTCGAAGCGCTGCGGCACGAATAATATTTATTTGATGAGCCGCGCATGCACCACGAACCTCGCGTTGTCGAACTCGTAGCTGCATGTACTCAATGTCAGCACCACATCATCGGCGGTCAGCGTGATATCCGTTTTATAAAGGCTTTTATCCTGAAGCTCCTGCAGGAAATCGAGCCAGTCGTCATCGCCCTCAAACGAGGTCTCGATGTAGTTAAAATCCGTTCCGGTCACATAAGCGGAGAATATCTCCCATTCGTGGTCTTCATAGAGCGTGTCAAAGCGGACGATACGGTTGCTGCGGAACGTCTCCTCATCCGTCAAGTCTTTGAGCTTGTGAAACATGGAGCCGTTTTTCATGTTGTGCCCGTAAAGCACATAGTGCCCGCTGAGCGGATACGCATCCGCATCGCACCGGTAGTCCATAAAGACCGCGCCGCTTCGTGACTTGCCGCGGTCGTAGCCGTGGGAAAGATAATAATCGTTGTTATCCGTCTGGGTCACGAGATAGGCGATGCCGATGCCCTCAATGGAGATACGCCCCACGATATCCGGGTTTTCTTCGAGCACCGACGCAAAGCACTCCCGCGGGGCCGTCGGCTTTAAAGCCTCGGGTTCCGGCTGCTCAAAGGCCGCCGCCTCATTGGCTTGCGGCGGCATTGTATCATCCGGCTCCTGTAGCGTGCGCTGATAGAGGTTGTCCGCCAGCGTCATCTGCAGCTGGTCCCCGACCTCGGAAATCAGCGACGGCAATATTCCGTATATACAAACGAAAAACAACGCGGCACCCAGCGCCACCACACCGAAGATCACCGCGAGCTTGGTAAACAGCTCGCTTTTGCCGCGCGTTTTTTCCCGCAGAACGGCGGGCAGCTTTTTAAGTTCCTTCCTCCCCGTTAAGCTGATTGACTGCCATCTGTTCATGTCGATCTCCTTCGTCGGCGCCGACAGCGTCAGCGCCTTATCCGCATCAAATCATATAAAATGACTATATATGTTTTTGAAGCATGAACTGAGAACTTCGGCAATAATAGTTGGGATCATCGGAAACTTCTGCTTTTGCGAGCACATATGACATTTGCGCCTATATAATGGTGTTTTTTAACCGCATTCACTTTTGTTCGCACAAAAAAAGCGCCGGGAATATTCATTTCGCGCGCTGTTTCTTCACATTAAGACAATATTTAGCAAGCGTGAGATTCGCGGTTTTGCCGCTAAAAAAAGCCGCTTCCCCAAAGGTATCCCTTTGATTTAGCAGCTTCTCTTTCATCAATATTTAATAGCTTAATTGTTTTATTCTTCAGCCACCGTCTTTAAGAATATCAGCGTATCGCGGTAGTGTCCGTCCTTATCGCGGTAACCGCCCGACACGGTGCCGAGCACCTTAAAGCCAAGCTTTAAGTATAGCGCGATCGCCGCCGTGTTGCTCGCAACGACCGCATTGAACTGCAACCCGCGAAAGCCATGCTTTTTTGCCCGCTCCAAACAGTCTTCCACAAGCCGCCGCCCGATGCCCTGTCCGCGCGCGCCCGCCTTGACGGCATACGACGCGTTGGCAATATGCGCGCAACGGCCGATGTTGTTCGGGTGCAGTATGTACACGCCGACCACTTCATCGCCCTTCACCGCGCAGACCGTCTCCGTCTGGGCACAGAACATCTCCCACGCTTCGTCCTCACTCAATATCATATCTCCCGGAAAGCTGTCTGCCGCCGCCACAACGTCATTCCAAATTGCCGCCGCCTGCGTCAAATCGGCTTTCTCTATGGGACGCAATGCGATGTCCATACGCATCAGGCGTTCTGCACGAACTGCACGAGCAGCCCGTCAGGGTCCTGTACGAAGAAGAACCGCGTGGCGGGATTCGGCGAAAACGGCCCGCTGTGAATCGCGATATCTTTTTGCTGCACAAACGCAAGCTTTTCATCAAGATTCTCCACCGTGAAGCCGATTGAAATACCGCCGCCCGAAAAGCCGCCCGCGCCGCCGATCAGCTCGAGCTTCGTCTCGCCATCGCCCAAGAATGCGATTTCCGAATCCTTTCCGCCCGGAAAACGCCTCACGACATGAATGCCGACAATGTCCTCATAAAACCGTATCGATGCATCGATATCCTTGACATGCACCGTACACCAGCAAAAACCCATACCTTTGTCCTCCTTATCAGCTTTAAAATATTGTACCATTCAAAGCCTGCCGACTCAAATATCTTTTTATCAAAGGGCTTGACATATATCACGCCGTGATGTATGTTCAATATATCACATCATGATGCATTTTAATGTGATATAGGAGGTGCTTATGGATATACAAAAAGCAAGGAGCCGTTACATTCCGATGAGCGAGACCATGCTTTATATACTGCTCTCGCTGCGCGAGGAACGCCACGGCTACGGCATCATGCAGCACGTCAAAGAGCTTACGAACGGGCGCATCGTGCTCGGCGCGGGAACGATCTACCAGAGCATCGGCAAGCTCGAGCCGGACGGCCTCATCAAGGCTCAGCGCGAGGAGGACAGAAAAAAGTATTATCTCATCACGCCGCTCGGAAGCGATATCCTGCGCGAAGAGGCGGTGCGGATCAAGGAAGTCTATCATCATTTGGAGGAATTGATATGAAAACAAAAACATTTTGGCTAACGGCTTTTCGGTATGTCGAGCCCGCGGAATATGAGCAGTGGTTTGAACAGCTTGCCGCCAAGGGCTGGCACCCGGTGAAGGTTGGGCAGTGGAGCAGCATTGCGATGCGTTTTTCTCAAAGCGAACCCAAGAAATACCGTTATGTGGTGGATATGCAGGCGTTCCCGAAGAAGGAATACAAACGGATGTATGAGGAATTCGGCTGGGAATTCGTCGGACAGATGGCGAGCATGATGGTTTGGCGGCGCGAATACGAGAACGAGCGCCCCGAGTCGTTCAGCGACGCGCCCAGCCGCAAAGCGCGCAACAAGCGCTTCATCGGCGCCGTCGCCGTGTCGTTCATACTGTTTCTGGCGGGCGCGCTCATAAGCCTTGGCGCGTTCATATTCACAAAAACCGAGAATCATCTGGACTTTGGTATCATGTCTGCGTTTCTGTTTGTGCTCGCCGTTCTGCTCGGGCTGGTAATGCTCAAGATGCGAAAGAGCGTTGACAAATGAGTCATCGCGAACGGCATAATCTATATCGCGTTAAATTATAACCATAAATTACAAATCGAAAAGGTGGTGCTTTTATCTAAGCAAAATACCCTACGATTACGATAATGATTATATATACCAATTTGAAGGGGGGGCAGCCAATTGGAATGGACGCAGGACCTGTCTGTCGGGGTTAAGGAAATTGACGACCAGCATAAAGAACTGATCTCGCGCATGAACAGCTTTTTTGATGTGATGAAGAGCGGCAACAAAGAGCAAGAGATCATGAAAATGCTCGATTTCCTTGCGGAGTATGTGATCACCCATTTCCGTGATGAAGAAAAGCTGCAGCTCAGCAGCGGTTACCCCAAATATCAGGAGCACCGCCAGCTGCACAAAGAGTTTTTGGACGATGTGACGAAGATGCGGTCTGACCTTGAGAAAAACGGTTTTACCGTCGCGACGGGTTCTCTTATTTCCAGCACGCTGATCGCATGGCTGACGCTGCACATCAGAAAAGCCGATAAAGAAGTCGGCATGTATATCCGTTCGAAGCACTAAATAAGGAGGACAAAGCAACATGGAGTGGACACCGGATTTGAGAGTTGGGGTCGATTTCATCGACGAACAGCACAAGGAACTGATTGCGCGCATGAACGCGTTTTTCGATTCGATAAATCACAGCGACAAGCAGCAAAAGGTGCTCGAGATGCTCGCGTTTCTTGAGGAATATGTGGTCGAGCATTTCAGCGAAGAGGAAAAGCTGCAGCTCAGCAGCGGCTATCCGCTTTACAGAGAGCACAAGAAGATGCATACGGATTTCATCGCGGACATCAGAAAAATCAGGAGCGATATTGAAACGATAGGCTTCACAGTGGCCACCGCGGCGGTCGTCGGCTCCACGCTGGTCTCGTGGCTCACGCTGCATATCAAAAAGGTAGACAAAGGGCTCGGCGCGCATATCATGGCGAAAAAATAAGCCGCAGCCAAGAAGCGGAAACGCTCCTTCAGCTTGATGAAAACCCTTGACCTGTCATGCTGAACGGAACGTGAGTGAAGTGGAGCATCCTATGGCAAATCGCCTTGAACATGGGATTAAAGTCCACTGCGTAGTCAATCGCATACGCTCTATCGGAATGTCAATTGATACTTTGTCAGCAGCCTTAAGGAGCGGAAACGCTCCTTTTTAATTCCCAAATTTCTGTTTGGCTCCGTCGATTTGGAGACGGCTCACTTATGCTGCTTAGCCAGCCATTCCCACAGGCTTAAGCTCCCGTCACGGCATTCGTTGTTGAACGCGTATACCCACACCCAATGCGGATGGTATATGTACGGAGTTCCGTCTTCGCTCAAATACTTTCCCGACGTATCGCGAACATCTTTGAATTCCGATACATGCAAATTCTCTGCGCCCGCTTGCTTCAGCCGCGCTATTGTGGCCTCTGAATTTTCCCTAGGCGGCACGGTTTGATCCGCCGCGCAGTATGTGAACCACAGAGGCAATCGTGCCAGAGCGTCTATATCCTCTTCTGCGACAAACGCGTCATTATAGAATTCGCACACGGGAAATGCGGCGGCAAACTTATCGGGATGGTTTTTGACCATCAGCATCGTCATGTAGCCACCCATCGAGCAGCCGCCGATATAGATTCTGCCCGTATCAATGCCGCTGTTTGAAGCCGTAACCTCATCAACTAGCGCCAGCAGCGGCGCTTCCCAATAGCTTGTGCCGTCAGCCCTCATTCCGAAGCTTTTATTGTCCGGCGAGCTCTCGGGCCAGTAGGTCGGGCACTGAGGTACCAGCACATAAGCGCCGCCGAGCATTTTTTGTATCTCATCCGACGCAAGAGCGGTGACCTTGTTGCCAAGCAGCGTAACCGTCACATCGCTCCCGCCTTCGCCCTGGCCGTGAAGCCAGATCACAAGTGGCTTCTTCTTCTCTTTGCCGGAGGCAGGCGTGTATAATGCATATTTTATGGTCGTCCCCTGATACAAAAATTCCGCATTGGCGAACAGTTCGGCCTGAGGCAGGATTTTTGCCGTATAAAGCGAATCAATAGACAGGTTTTTTAATATGTCTGTTTTCGGATCGACCGGCTCTATTTTTAGGCTGTACCCGTCATCCCAAGTATTCAGGAACCGGCTGCGGTCGTAGTAAAACATGGCCCCGTGCGACGGATCGGCGCTCATCTCAACGGCGATAAACCGTGAGCCTCCCTCTGCCCTGCTGCCGTTTTCGTCGCAAACATATACGGCGGTCACGTCCCGTTCGCCTACAATTCCGTTTGTGTTCGTCTCGGTCACGCGAAAGCCGCACAGCTCGGAAGGCTTGATCTCCTCATCCAGTTCTAATATCGCTTTGATGCAGGCCGGGCCCCAGTCGCAAGCCTGTGTGACGGCTTTGTATGTGGCGTTATACGTTTGATGTGTTTGCATCGTCATTTTCTCCTCAGTTACTTCGGTCTGCCCGCAAGCCGCAAAACACAGCAGCAGACCGGCCATTAAAAGCAGACAGATTGTTTTGATATTCACGGTATCCACCTCTCATCACAAAAGCTTAAACAAAAAGGGCATTGCTGTGATGAACTCAGATGCCCCTTACTTTGATCGGATTATTCGCGTTTTTCGAGCGCCGCTCGTATCGGCGCGCCGTCGCTGTCCTCAATGCGCATCAGCATTGCCGTCATTCGATACGTACCCGGCTCAACCGCGTGCAAATCGAGCCCTTCAATGATCGGGATGCCCGCGCCGAGCAGTATGCGATGCGTCTCAAGCGCGGGATTGTTTTCGATCGACATACAATCGATGCCCACCGCGCGCGCGGCCAAATCCGCAAGACGCTGTGCCGCGCACGGCAGCATGCTGACGTGCGCCGGGTCGTAAGCCGCGTCGGGCCGCCGGCTGCTTGGCGTTTTAAAAAGCACGATGTCGTCAGACTGAATATCCAGCCCGTTAAGATTTTCTGCGCGTATATCGCTGTCAAACTCGAAGACCTTTGCCCTGCCTATGAAATAATCCGCGGGCAGACCGCCGATTCTTTTTCCCTCGGGCAGCAAATGATACGGCGCGTCCACATGCGTTCCAGAGTGGGACCCGAAACTCAATCGCTGCAGGTTCACGGGATCGCCGCGGTGAACATCGAGCACTGTTTCAAACACGATATCCGGGTCTCCCGGATAATGCGCCATGCCGTGCTTTAAAGGCAGCGTGATGTCAATGATCATGGTGCGACCGTTGCCGAGACGGATTCCGTCGGCGGCGCCGACGGCGTGGCTGCGGGCTCGGGCGTGGCCTCGGGCTGCTGCTCGAGCGGATTCAGCAGTGAATCAAGTATATCGTCGGTCAAGATATCGCTGATGATGTATGTGTCGGCTTGACCCTTGACGAGCTCATAGTACTCGGCGAGGTTTGCTTCAGTGATGACCGTACCTACCGTATATTTAAAAGTCTGTCCCTGCGCAATCAGCGTCCGGCCCTTCGCAATTTCCACCGCGATATCGAAAGCCGCCGCGCCGACGCCCGAGGGCGCGGGCTGCGCGCAGACGATGAGCTCGCCGGGCTGAGCCGCAAACATCACGGGCGGCGGCGTGGGTGTGGGCGTTTCGTCGTTCTTCTTTTTGCCGTCATCCTTGGGCGGCGGCGTCACGTCGATACCGCCGTGTTTCAGCGCGTACCACTTCTTGATGAAGCCCGCCGTCACGTCACCGCACATCACCTTCGGGAGCACGCCCTTTTCCACGAACGCGTCGAGTATGCCCTCGGCCATTCCCTCTTCGGTGATCACGGCGTCCGCCTTGCCGCTTTTCAAATACTCCGCCATCATTTCTTTGGCTTTTTTGTTGTCCCACTCCGCGTAGAGCGGCGCGTTCACCGTGAGCCCCGCCTCGGCTGTCAGCGCGGCGCCGATGGCCGACGCCCGCTCGGCATCCACAGGGCTGTCCTGCTTGCCGAACATCTGCACCACGGTGCCCTCCGCCAGATTGTCTGCCGCGAATTTGCCGTATACGCCGCCCCATGCGGCCTGATCCGCCACAACGTTGATCGCGTAGCCGCTGTCCGCAGGCGCATCGAACGCGACCACGGGAATACCTTCGCTTTGCGCCATCATGGCGATCATATTAAAGCTCTGCGCATCGGTAAAGCCGACGATGATCACATCCGCCTCGTTTTTGATGAGGCTTCTTAAATCCTGAAGCTGCTGGTTGTAGCTGCCGTTTGCGTTGTAATAATAGGCTTTGTATATGGTTTTGTCGGTTTCTGCCGCACTTGAGACCTGTTCAAGCCTGTTTAATATGAATTCCTGATCCGGCGACGAAATGCTGCCGACCGTCACGCCGATGCGGATGCCTTCCTCCTCAAACAGCGCCTCCTCGATCTCCTGATCGTCCGAGAAAAGACTTTCGTCCGTGCCCGCGAGGCCTGCGAGCGTGGCTGCGTCCACATCGGAATAGTCGTAGGTTTCTTCGGAAGGAGGCGGCGTCAGCGTGGGCTGTTCCGCGGGCTGCTCCGCCACCGTCTGCGTCTTCGCGCTGCCAAGCAGCAAAACAAAGCCCGCAACAATCATAACAAGAACGCCCGCGGCGACAGCCACAAGCCTGCGGTAGCGCCGAAGCAACGCCTTGAAGCCTTTCAAGCCGCTCCTGCGCCGTAAAGCTCCCGGGCGCCGGGCAGTGGGACGCCTTCGCTGTCCCGGCCTGCCATAGCCTCTTGCTGATTTCATCTCAATCACTTTGCCCATATATCACTCCTGATAACGGATGATAAGACTATTCCCACCTGTCAGCCAGCGAAGCGAGATCCTCTTTCATTCTGGCTGCACGCTCGCTGTCGGCGCCTTCAATTTTGAGCCGTATGCGCGCAAACAGCGTGCCAAGATCGCTTTGCGGCACTTCCTTGACAGGCACCTTGCCCGGCGTTTTGACAAAGCTCTCTGTGTCAAACGTATCGAACAGCGCGGGCACCACGGCGTTGTAGCCGCGTTTTTGCAGCTCGGACGCGTAGATGTTCGCCACCGTATCTTCGCCGTGCATCACGAATACGCGGTCGACGCTTGCGGAAAAATGACCGATCCATTCGAGCAGCCCTTCCTGATCCGCATGGCCCGAAAAGCCTTCGATCTGCTCGATCGTGGCTTTCACCTGTATCTCTTCGCCGAATATTTTCACCTTGCCGCTGCCGTCCGCGATCGAGCGGCCCAGCGTCCCGACAGCCTGGTATCCCACGAACAGCACCGTGGAATCGCTGCGCCACAGGTTGTGCTTCAAATGATGCTTGATGCGGCCCGCATCGCACATGCCGCTTGAGGATATGATGATCTTTTGCTGCGGGTCAAAGTTGATCGCTTTGGAGTCGTCCGCCGTTTCGGCGATGCGCAGCGTGCTGAACGAGAAAAACCTCACGCCTTCGGCTTTAAAGGCCATCGCTTCCTCATCGTAATAATCTTTGCTGCTCTCTTCGAATATTTCGGTCGCCGCGATGCCGAGCGGGCTGTCGATATAAACCGGCACCTTATCAAGGCCGGGCACACTGCCTTCCCCGAGCAGCACGCTTAAATCGTACAGCACCTCCTGCGTGCGCCCCACCGCGAACGAAGGGATCACGATGTTGCCGCCGCGCGCAAGCGCGCGGATCAGCACATCCCTAAGCTGCGCGCGTGTATCCTTCACCTTATCGTGCAGCCTGTCGCCGTAGGTGCTCTCGGTAAACACGATATCGGCTTCGCTTAAGTACTGCGGGTCCTTGATGATCGGCTTGTCCTTGTTGCCGATATCGCCCGAGAAAACGAGCTTCGTCTGCTTGCCGTTTTCCGTCACCGTCAGCTCGATAGAGGCCGAGCCCAAAAGATGCCCCGCGTCCACATAGCGCATGCCGATCTCATCGAAGGCTTTGTACCGCTCTTCGTAGCTGAGCGGCTTTAAATATTTGACCGCTTTTTTGGCATCCTCCACCGTATAAAGCGGCTCAACGGGGCTCTTGCCCGCCCGCAGATATTTTCGGTTCTGCCACTCCGTCTCCATCTCCTGTATATGCCCCGCATCCGGGAACATGATGGAGCATAGCCTTGCGGTCGCGCCTGTGCAGTATATGGGGCCGGTAAACCCCTGCTTCACGAGCAGCGGCAGCAGCCCCGAATGGTCAATATGCGCATGCGTGAGAAAGACCGCATCGATCTCGCGCGGATCGAAAACAAACCCGTTCTTCACCGGCGCCGTCTTTTCGTCGCGCCCCTGCCGCATTCCGCAGTCTATCAGCACCTTGTGCTGTGCCGTTTCAATCATCGTACAAGACCCGGTGACGCATCTGGCTGCGCCCAAGAAAGTAATCTGCATTTTTCGTCCCCCGTTCCCTTGAAGTCATAAATCATACGATGCCCTTGCAGGACATGCTTTAATATGTAAAGCCATTATACAACACCCGGATAGAAATTGCCAGCAAAGGCAGGAAAGCAAAAAGCGGGGTCTCCCCCGCTCTCTGTATAAAATATGTTATCCGAAAAGGCTCGCTGGCAAATAAAACAGCCGCTCCGATCCACGAGGCAGCCGAACCGTCTTCGCCTTCAAGCCTTAGACTTCCAGCTTTGCGCCCTCAGCCTTTCGGCTGAGTTTGCCTTTTCTTTGAATCTTAAGTGTGATTATAGTATGAACGTTTGTTTATTCAATTGGTCGTATTATAATGCTTTGGGGTAAGCCTGTCAAGCTCAGCAGACGCACTGCCTTTTGAGGCTCCGCAGCAGTCTGCGCTGGTGCTTCATCGACGCGCAGAGCATCAGCTTGATCAGTTCCTCCGTATACGCGATGTTGCTTAAGTCGCACGCATAGCTTGTGGCTTTTTCCGCCGCCTGTGCGCCCATTTGCTTCGCCTCGCGCTTCAGCTCGCGCTTTGTCATATCGGCCATCGCCTTTTCGGCGACCGCCATGCGCCTCTCAAAAAGCGCCACGATTTTTTGATCCAGCATATCGAGCCGCTGCGCAAACTTCTCTTCCATCGTCTCACCCCTCAGAGCTTATTCTGCACGGAGCGGAACAAAGTTATTTATGGCGGCAATGCTCCTGCGCGGCATCGAGCAGCATCGACACATGCTCGTCGTCCACGGTATAGTAAATATTTTTGCCGTCCTTTACATAACGGACGAGACGCTGGCGGCGCATGATGCCGAGCTGGTGCGACACAGCCGAGACCGATTTCTCAAGCGCCTCCGCAATATGCCCCACGCACATCTCCTTATCCTTGAGCAGCGCGAGTATGCGTACCCGGTCGGGATCGCCAAACACCTTTAAGAATTCGGCAAGATATTTCGCTTCTTCGATATCCATCGGCACGACGTCTATACCTTCGCTGCATCTTCGCATAGTCGCCCCTCCCCTCATGTCAACACTGACTGAATCAAAACGCTGCCTTAATGGCGTGTTCCGCTCGTCGATCATTCCTCATTTCATTTTTGTTACTCAAAAAAATGTACCGCGATTTCTCAGTCTTGTCAATGCCGCGAGGCTCCGCCTTTTTCTGCCGCGTCCATTCGCAGCATACAATTCGATTCACACCCGGTTTCGGCTGCGGCACCCGCAGCATGAAAAAGCCGCTCTGCAAAACGCAAAACGGCTTTAAATACATTCATGTTATGATGTCTTGGGCGGTTCCGTCTCCGTGGCTCCCGGGCTTGTTGTGAGCGTAATCACGCTGCCCGACGCAACGGTTGAATGCTGGGCCACCGATTGCGCCAATACGATGGCGTCATCTTCATCACCGCCGGAAAACACGATGAGATTCTGATTCATGTATTTCTTTGCCTCGGCGACCGTCTTTCCGACAAATCCCGGCACAGTCACCGTGACTGTCGGCGTGTAAACCAGTGTGATCACCGTTCCCTCGCTTGTTTCCGTCCCGGCGTTAAGGCTCTGACGGCAAATCGTGCCGGGCAGCACAGCCCCCGAGTTTTCCATCACAAAGTTCGGGATCAGACCCGCCTCCTCACACATAGCGACCGCCTTGTCACGCGTAATGGCCTGGTCGTAGCCTGACGCAAAATCCACCACAAAGTCGGGCACATAAACCACCTTGCCCGCCGATACCGTGATGGTAATCGTGGACTTATAGCTCACAGAGGTATTGGCGACATCCTGGAATATGACCGTGCCGCGCGGCTGGCTGCTTTTGGCCTCGGTGGCTTTGATTGTGATCTTTGCGCCCTGCTCGTTGAGCTCCTTCGCCCATGTTTCCAGCAAGTCGCGCGTCTGCCCCACATAGCTGGCTACCACGATCTTGTTGCCGAGTGAGAACGTAAGCTCAAGCAGACCGCCGGCCTCGTAAATGGAACCCGCTTCGATGCTCTGCGAAATGAGCCGCCCCGTGGACGAGCTTGAATACTTCTCCGTGATGGTCACGGGCAGCCCGAGCCCGGCAGCCAGCGCGGTGGCCTCTTCCTTCGTGTAATCCGAGAAATCCGGCACGGTGATCATCTTGCCCTTGCTGACCACAAGTATGATCTCACTGCCGGTCGCGATCATCTGGTCGGCCTTCACGCTTTGCGACATGATCGTGCCTGCCGGAATGTAATCGTCAAACTCCTCTTTAACGGTCAGTGTCAGGCCGTTGTCTGTCGCAAATGTATAGCACTCGGCGAGCGACTTCGTTTTAAAATCCGGCACCTTGACGGTCGCGGCGGCGGTCTCGGGCCCCTTAGAGACGATCACGTACACAGGCGTATCGCGGCGAATTTCATCGACCACCGTATTGTCGTTGATCTCATAGCGAATGACTTTACCCTGAGGCACATCGGCGCTGAATTCCGTCGTGATGCGCACCTTGGTCATGAAGTTGTCATCGGCCCATTTTTGCACCTCATCCGCCGTCATCGCTGTGAGATCAGGCAGCTGCAGCGTCACGCTCAAATCATGGCCGAGCGATACGGTCAGCTTGATAAAGCTGCCTTTTTTTACGCTGCTGTCGGCCGGGGTGTCCTGCTCGATCACATAGCCTTCCTCCACGGTGTCGCTGTACGCGTTTTCCGTCGTGATGATCATGCCGTTTTCATTGGCCCAGAGCTGAGCGTCCGACAGCTTTCCGTTCGTGAAATCGAGCACTTTGATGCCGCCGCCGAGCACCAGCACGAGAACGACTATCAAAATAACCAGCGCACCGCCGCCCGCGGCGATGGCGGTAATCAGCTTCTTCCTGCTGTCGTCTCCCGTTCTCGGCGGTTTGGGGTCCTTGGGCGCGGGCTTTTTAAAGCCGCTTTTTTGCTCGTACTTGAAAGACGGCTCGGCAGGAGCCGTCGCCGGGCTCTCTTTTTTCTGAGGCGCGGACGCAGCGGCTTCACTGTCTTTTTTGGTGTAATTGCTCAGAAAGCTGTTGTTATCGCTCATTTTTTTATCCCCTTTTAGTTCGTAATATCCTTCTTCTTAAATACCCAGGTAGCGATGACAGTCATGATCAGCGATAAACCGAGCAGCATGCCGATACCGTACCCAAGGCTTAAAGGCACACCGTTGCTGATCATCGTCTGCACAGGCGAATATTGCGTGAAGAACTGAGACATCTGCACAAACGGTATGGGCGTCCATGCAAGCCAGTGGGCGGCTTCGGTATATGCGAGCATGCTCATACCGACGATGCTCATCACAAAGCAGACGGCTGGCACGGCAACCGCGACGGCGATATTTTTGGCCACCGTCGAAAGGAAAAACGCGGTGCAGTATCCAAATATAATGGTCACACAGCACGCAAGGAATTTTGGAACGTAATAGGCAAAGAACCCCACCGCTCCCGACGCCGTATAATTCGGGAATCCGAAGTCCGAGAACCCGTAGCAAATGCCGATTGTGATGATATTGAGCACTGTTCCCACGATATAAACACCGAGGCAGAGCACAAGCGCCGCCGTAAACTTGGACATCAGTATCTTGGTGCGCGTTTTCGGGCGGATCATCAGCAGGCGGATGGTGCCGAGCTGAAACTCGCTCGCCATGAGCCAACCGCCGAGAATCACCGCGAACAAAGCCACCAGTGCGGAGTAAGAGAGGAAGTTCGTCGTCTGACTTCTCGCGCCATCGGGCACAAACGCCATGTCCGGTTTGTCCGAATCCAGAGAATTCTGCGCCACGAGTATGTCGTTGTTGGCCTTATCGATCTGCGATTGAATCGCAGTCCTGTAGCGGTCGTACGATTTGTACTGCTGCGGCAGATACGGATCTTTATTATAGTCTTCCTCGCTGAGCAGCGTTGAGTAAGCAAGCTGGTTGTTCGCGTTTTCAATGCTCGAAATCGCGGAGTTCTGCCAGATATCCTCACCCGGCACGATGTGCTTTTCCTGACGGTATTGCAGCATCGGGATCGTGCTGTCGGTGATGATCTTGATCTGCTTCTTCATATCCTCGATGTAGCGGTTCAGATCTTCTTCCTGATCCGGATGCTCGATGATCGTCTGTTCCTGAATCTCTATGCTTTTGTTGATGCTGTCGATCTGGGTCTGCTGCTGTTCAATGCTGAGCGCGATGAATTCATCGAAATTGTTGTTTTCGATCACATCATTGAGCCTGTTTAAATAATCGTCGTCCTTTTCGATGGCAGCCTGACGTTCGGACTCCGAAATATTCACATATGTGTCTTCAAATGTGTTGGGGTCTACATAATACCGGTAATTGAGCGCCTCCTTGAGAACGTCGATATTCGTGCTGCCCGCTTTTTCATAGATGAACTTATCGTAGAGCGGCGTGGTGTTCCACACGAGATTCATGCGGTAATCGTCATAAGTCGTGATGACCTGCGCGGCACGCAGATAATAATCGAGCTCCATATCGCCCATTTCGATCACGAGATCCATCGCTTCGGGGGTGGTGAAAGTCGATTCGTCAAGATAATCGTCCATCTGATCGAGGTTCTGGATATTGCCGTAGAACGGATTTTCCGGCATGATCGTCACGCCGTTAACCGTTATCGGTTCCTGCCCGTTGTAATAATCGCCGCCGTAAGCCGGCATCGCCACCGACATCGCCTTTTCGTATATGATCGGGCCTCCAGGATAATAACCGCCGTTGGGATCGGGCCTTGTCAGCACGCCGATAACCGGAATGGCTATGCTCGAAAGCAGCACCAGAATGCCGATGATAAAAAGGAATTTGGACCTGATAATGCTCTTTATTTCCATATTGGTTTGTCTAATAAAATTCATATTCGTATCCTCTCTTTGCTATCTGATCTGCGTCTTGGTGCCGGTCGTCATCGAGATGAAATCCTGCTCGAGCGTTCTTTGCGACTGGTTGACCGCATAGATGTCGATACCCATATTCACAAGCGTGCGAATAAGCTCCGGTATCTGGTCGCGCTTCATCACGATGGTCACGCCGCCGCTAACCTGCTCGCAGTTCGCGTCAAGACCCTTGAAATAAGCATAAGTCTTATCCCTGTCGCTTGTCACAAAGCTGTAGCTGTAGATTTCCTCGTCGTCCGACTCCTTGACCTGTTCGATGGTTTTCTCACCGATAATCACGCCATTATCAATAATGTAAATACGATCGCACATGAGCTCCATTTCGGAGAGCAGATGGCTCGAAATAAACACGCCGACATCCGCGTTTTTGGAGAGGTACTTTAATAAGTCTCTGAGTTCTTTGATGCCGATTGGATCAAGGCCGTTTGTGGGCTCGTCGAGCACGAGCAGGCTCGGGCGGTGCAGCAGCGCCTGCGCGATGCCGACACGCTGTCTCATGCCGAGCGAATACGTTTTGACCCTGTCGCCGATACGTTCCTTCATTTTCACAAGCTCAACGACTTCGTCGATCTGAGTTTTCTGGTCGCCGTCGTACATCGACGCAAAATACTCAAGATTCTGTCTTCCCGTCAGCCTCTTGTATAGATCCGGGTTCTCAACGATACCGCCGATATTCTTCATAGCGTTCTCAAAATCCGTCACAACATCGTGTCCTAAAACCGATATCTGCCCCGACGTGATAGAGAAGAGGCCCATGATCATCTTGATGGTGGTGGTTTTGCCGGCGCCGTTCGGTCCTAAAAAGCCGACAATTTCACCCGAATTCACGGTTAAAGATATGTCGTCCAATATCTTTCTCTTTTTTATCACCTTCGTCAAGCCCTCAATTTTTAAAAGCTCCAATGAAATATCCTTTCCCGCTTAAGCTGCGACAATATATTTTCATATAAGACGTATGAAGAAAAAAAAAGTTCCGCATCTTGGATCATTATAATAAAAAAAAGAGCAAAATAACATACCCTTTACATGAACAAAACATATTATTACAGCAGTATTATTCCATACCCGTATAGGATTTTAAGGCTTCGTCCGTGTCGAGCCGGGTGATACGCCAGAATCCGCGGTCCGTTTCAACGGTGAGCGTCGCGTCGTACACGCCCTGAATCCCCGTTGATGTCGCTGCCGTGAATGCCAGCGCATATGTGTAAACATCGTCCTCGTGCCGCTCGTCCGTGATTTCAAACCCGCTGATCCACGGACTCGAGACGCTCGTCACCCACCCCGGCGCGGTTCGCTCCCACGCCTTCGCATACCTCTGCCTCAGTTCATGAGAAAGCACCGCGTACTGCAGCGCGGCGTTTCGGAGCCTCACCCCCTTTGCCCACACCAAAGCCGCGTCTTTCGGGCCGCAGACGCCCACCTCATCCAAAGCGGCTGTGAGCATCGCCGTTTTCACCTCCAGATCGCTGTATGACGCCGAGGCCGGCGCCGACTGAAAACGGGTGAACGTACCCGCAAGCGCCAGCAGCGATGCCGTTAGCAGCATGAGGCTGATACAGGCTAACAATCCGAGTTTTTGATTGGCATATTTGTGCATAAGCCACTCCGCAGTGTTCTTTCATTTTCTATTGTATGAAAGAACAAAAGCGGCAAGACCGCCTGCGGCTTGCTTGCGCGCTTTTCACTCCCGGTTATGCCCACGCAATAAATCTCAAATTATTGAGTGAAGTCCAATAAACGTTTTTTTACCATCCCGACCCATTCGAGCTCGCTGCGAAAATACATAAGGCCGTATTCAAAGGTCGCTTCCCAGAGCGCCGTTTCTTTGGCGGTTCTGGAAAAAGCCATAAACTCATGCTTTCTCTCGCTTTCCAAGGCCGCAAGCTTTTCATTGAGCTTCTTCTCATAAGCATCGAGCTGCTTCATCAGTTCTTTTTCGGGCAGCTTTGAGAAAAAAGACAGCTTGACCAGAAAATCATGTTTAATGCCCGGAAGCTCCGGTTCTTCGAGCAGCCATTCTTCCATCCGCTTTTTCCCCGCCTGCGTGATGCTGAAAACCCGTTTGGATGGGACCATATCCTGATGAACGAGCTCACTCACAATAAGGCCGTCTTTCTCCATCTCCTTTAGTGTGTTATATATCTGCGTATGCGTGGCATGCCAGAAAAAGATCATCGACGTTTCAAACACCTTTTTCAGGTCGTACCCCGTCATCGGATAGATATCAATTAAACCAAGCAGCAAAATCTTAAGCATCGCAATCACTCTCCTTCGCTTGCTTGTCAACAGATATACTCTGCCGCGCAATGTCAGACGCTTTTACTCTCGGATTCCGGTAGAAATAGCCCGATGCGATGCCCCCTTGTATCGCCCGGCTTGGGCACCAGTTGACGCACGCGAGGCAGTTCTCACAACGGTGCAGCCATTGCGGCCTGCCGTCTCGCATGCCGATGTTTTGAGCCGGACAGACGCTCGCGCAAACGCCGCATCCGCTGCAATCATCGTTTACGGCAAAGCCCCTGTCCAAATTGCGTACGAGCTCATCCATCGGCGTATCAGCCGACAGCTTTGTCTGCTTCACAAACGAGTTTCTGCATGCCGATTTGACTATGGGAAGAAACGGAATAATCAGAAGTTCCAGCAGACGGTTGTTATAGTAAAAGCCCTTGGCTCTGCGGCTTGTGTTCTTCACAATCATATCCAATTTTCTGTTCCAAGCCGCGAGGGCTTTCTCCCGATCTTCCCCGGGCTTTAAAAACGCGTTCTGGGGCATATGAACGCCATAGGCAGCCAACAGCCTGACGCCATTTTTTCGCAGTATACTCTTCAGTGTTCTCAGCGACCCCATCGCCGCGCCGCCATGCGTACAAACCGCAAACACATACTTATTCTGCAAACCTGTCAGTTTTTCCGCGAATTCTCTGACAATGACCGGCAGATAGGCGTAATAGACCGGAAAAACGACTCCGACGGCATCCGCATTCACAGCGACAGTTTCCCGGTCTCTGACCGATGTGATCGGAATCAGCTCCGCGCCCGTCCTTTCCGCAATGTCCTTCGCGACGATGAGCGAATTGCCCGTTCCTGAAAAATAATAGATTTGAATACTCATTAAGGTGCCTCCCCCAAAATGGATGATACCCATGAAAATTAATATTAAATATTCTTACTATTAAACTTATTTAATAGTATATAAGGAATTAATACAACTGTCAATATGAGCAATTCGGCTGCCGCGCAACTGGCCACCGAGAGGAATAGCTTGTATCAAGGTATTTACCGGCTGAAAGAGGGAGTCAAAAAGGTGGGAATTATTCGCGCATATTGAGGGTATTATGTGTAAAAAAATATCAAACAGACGATCCATGCGAGCGCAGGGCATGGGAATATAGAAAAATCAAACGCACGAAGGAACGTTTCAGCCTCCTCCGCGCGTATTTGTTATGATTCTTTTTTGTATAACCGCCAAAAGCCAACACCATGAAATGCCGATCTGATAATCCAGTAACCGTTTGCCACGATTGTAAATAAGAACCGGGGGCAAAGGGTTACGCCTGTATAGAAATCAGGAACTATTTTTCCGTGCCTAATGTTTCTTTGCATTTTCCACATAGAATGGAATAGCCCCAAACTTAACACGAGATAAACCAGCATGTTAATAAGTACGCCTATCCAAGAATAACTCGCAAGCCCTCCAAGCAAATCGCCTTTCAACAAGAATAAAGGCAAGGATAATAACAGTCTGGAAGCCTCAAAGAGCGGGCCTGTAAGCCTTAAAACGCTAAGCATTTCACCCGCGCCAATCCCAACTCCCGCGCCCCATTCCAATCCTGCAGCGGCGCAGAAAGAGCGCATTATCGCTAATACATTTTTACATTGCTTGCCCTCGAAAAAGCCACAATTGGATATGACATACAATTTGAGACGGCAGCTGTTCTGCTTGCAGAATTTTTCAGCTTCTGCCATAAACCTAAGCACATGGGAGGGGACGCCGTCTACATAGACAGGAAGCGCGATTACAAGAGCGTCTATACTATCAAAATTGCCGAATATTTCATCGTAAATCCTTGGGCCGCTCAATTTAATTTGTTTTGTTTTACAGCCAAGCATTTGGATATTCAGCAAGCTGAGAAAATACTGCGATGCGCTGGTAATATGTTTTGGACTTGCGTTTATCATTAAAACTTTCATGCCGCTTCCCCTTTCAATTTAAACCGGATTATTGATGAAATGCATTTCCGGGACGGATTTATTCATATTGATGGCATTTGCTTTAGCAATTTCACTAATCGAAATTTTGTCTGTATTTGAAATTTCGTCGGCGTTGTAAATATATACCTGCATTTTTCCACTGTTTACGCATCTAGCCTGATGATGCAGCTCCTTATTACGGACTTGAAAAAACGGGAGCGCGAAAGAAATTGACCTGTCTAGCGCGTTTTTCATTTCCTTGCTAAACCCGCCGTACAAATTTTTACTGACGATGATAAATTCACCGCAGGAAGCGATTTCCTTGCCCAAATACTGCGTACCGTCATGCAAGGCGCAGATACCGGGAGTCTTGAGCCAGCAGTCATAGAAGCCCTTGCACGCCGCCATCTTATTCGAAGCGCAGAAAAACTTTGTATTTGGCATGTCTCCGAATATTTTTATTGCTGTTTCAGGGCCAATATCATGAAGTATTAGCGTTGTTTTCTCCCCAATGGACACAGGCCGTTTCTTTTTCGGAAGCATCGGTATGATAAAAGCAACAACAGCCAAAACCATTACAGCGTAGCCTATATATTTGCCGGCAAGAAACAAAATTGCAAATGGCTCATATTCCGCAAGTATTCCCGGCAGTACCGAGCTTGCGAGCCAGACGCAGAAGCAGAGCTTTACTAAAAGCTTACTTAGTTTATTCACGGCTGATCTCCTTCTTTCTTAGTTTTATTTGTTTATTTATAAACGCCACATCACGCCTTATTTTACCAATCCCCATAGCGTATACAGCGGCGTAAACCGCGACAACGATTGCAACCATCATCCACAGATGAGCCAAATCATACCACTTGAATAGCCAGCCAAAACCAAGTACGACCGCCAGAATCATCCCAAGCTCCAGCAGATATTCAATAATTGGATAGTGAGAACTGAATTTATTTGTGAGAAGCAGCAGCAAGCGAATCACAACGGTTACAAACAGTAACTCCAGTATAAAGTTCGAGTGCGTCCAATCGTTATTAATAATACTGGGAACGATGTGTGCGCCAAGAACCACCAGTGCGAAGTTGACAAGCAAGGCTTGTATAAACTTTTTCATATTTGCTGTTCTCCTCTCTCGGTAAACACCGCCTTAATTGTGGGTATGTAGGTACGGGAGATCGTGATTTTCTCGCCGTTTGCCAGCGTCCCCTCTATGCGGCTGTTGAACAGGGTTTTGATATTGTCCAGTACATTGATATTAAGAATGCAGAATTTGCTTATCTGTACGAAATTGGTGTTTTTTAGCTTGTCAAGCAGTTGATACAGCTTGAGTTCTGAGCGGAATACCATGGATTCAGTGTAGATGAAGGTTTTCCTGTCAACGCTTTCGGCGTAATAAATATCGTCTATCAAAATCCGGCAACGCTGCCCGCGTTCCTCACCATAAAGATATTGTTCGCTTTGCCCGATTCGTTTGGCTAAGCTCCGCACTTGGGAGGTCATCTCGGCATAGCGTATTTCAACTTCTGTTTCTTGGAGTTCGCCGCATTGAGTTAGTATCAGTTTCATAGCGTCACCGTCCTTGTAATTAAAGGATAGCGCATGCATTTTTATTACGCAATATCCACTGCGCGACTTGCAAATAAGGCTACATAAGTTGCATAAGACAAAACAAAAACCGGTGATTAATTTGATAGGTATCTTTCTTAAATTCATTCATGGGCTAAAGTTCAAGGAAATCGCAGTGACTTTGAATGTCAGGGCATCGGGTTCGATTAGGACCAATCTCAAAAAGGAATTAGCGGTGGCTCCTGGCAGCGGTCGTCCCCGGCTTTATCGTCTGGTCGGCCATCATGCTCGGCAGGGCTGATCCACAATTTTCAGAGAAAAACGCAACACAAGAGCAGGCTGATCAAAACGCTCGGGCAACGCGTTTGCCGTCTATGTGCTGCACGCGCCCATCATCATCGCGGTGGCGCAGCTGTTTGCGCCGCTTAGTTGGCTGCCGATTTTCAAGTTTGCGCTGCTGTGCGTGATCTGCCTGCCGCTTTGCTTCGCGGCCACGCGTTTTATATTCAGGCGCATTCCGTTACTGAAGAAGATATTATAACAGGTCAAATTGATAATAAACTTATACTTTTAACAACCCCCGAAATCCCCTGACGCTGTAATACGATTCCGCGCTGTTGTGGTAGACGAAAATATGATTATAGCGCCGGTCGCAAAACAATGCGCCGCCGAGGCTTCTGATTTCAGACGGAGTCAGTATCCAGCTTGAAGCTTTTGTATCGAATTTGCCCAAAGTCTGCAATGCCCGGTATTGCTCTTCTGACAAAACCTCAATGCCCATTGCCGCAGCCATACCCGTTGCACTGTTTATTGGCTTATGTTCTTTTCTTGACTCCAAAGCTTTTTGATCATAGCAGACATTTCTGCGGCCAACAGGGCTTTCCGCCGAACAGTCGCAAAAGGTATATTCACCGGATTTTTGATCATAGCCTGTCACATCCGGTTCGCCGCCCGTCCGTTCCATCTCATTCAAGGACCACAGCTTTTCCGGTTTGGCCGTTAATCTCTCTTGAATATTCGCCCAATCAAGGCCTTCATGACGACTCATGTTTTTTTCAAAACGTGCTTTCAAAATTTGAAACAGATCATTCGTTTCTTTAATAGAGATTTCTTTTTTACCGTTTGACATGACAACGACTCCTTTCCTTTGTTCACATTATATCAAAACACTCCCGACAGCACCAATCAATAGAATGAACGGTTGAGTTCAATCCGATACGTGCGTTTACTCCACGCGTGAGGAGGAGACTCAGAGAGGACGCATCTCTCATGACGAAAAAAGGCGTTTGTTTATTCATTGACGCTTGCCGGATGAATGCGGTATAGTTAAAAAAATTCGCCGATTGTTTCTTGTAAGGACGCGATTAATGGGAGGGCATCTGGATTGGATAGGTTCGAAAATGTCACCGTGGTGAAAAAGGCCAATGTATATTATGACGGCAAAGTGACCAGCCGCACTGTGCTGTTTCAGGACGGCACAAAGAAAACGCTTGGAATTATCATGCCCGGCGAATACGAATTCGGCACGGCAGATAAAGAAATCATGGAGGTGCTGGGCGGCAGGCTAAACGTGCTGCTGCCGGGGAGCGAAGTCTGGGGCTCTTTCGAGGCCGGACAGAGCTTTGAAGTGCCCGCCAACAGCAGCTTTAAAGTGTCTGCGGATGGCGTGGCGGATTACTGCTGCTCTTATGTCAAAAAATAGTTCAGAGCTTGCAACCCAAGAAAACAGATAACGGGCAGCGGCGGCTGCCTTTTGTTTGCTTTTTTAAAACCGTGAATGCTAATTTCATCGTCTTATGTATACCCAAAAAAGTATAGTATATTGCGCTCTTTACATATAATTTTGTTGATTCTTAGATCAGTTTTTAAATTATTATTCAACCATTATCCTTTATGAAATTTTCAAGTCTTTCAACTGCAATCTTCCCAATCTCCTCCATTTGTTTCCTACAGTCTGTAACACCTTCGGAGTTTTTATTAAGAATCAACATAATATAATCATAATAACTAATTAATAAAATATTATTATATTCAATTAATACAGTGCCATCTTCATTATTTACACCGTAGTATGCTTTGTCACCAATTCCATCTATTTTCGTGTAAGAGTATCCTTTCCAAAGATGTTTTAATTCTTCAATACTATCAATATTCTCCAGTTCTAATGCTCTTGGAGTATAACACCGAAAATGATAACTGTTTTCTTCAGCCCAATAAATAGCAGTTTTTATCCTACTATAATCATCAGTTGAAGAAATTTTATAATCTATACCAGTTATTTTATTAAAATCTTCTATCGGGAATAGATATTTCATTGATATTTTTTCTGGAGCAGGTTCTGTTGTTTCTGAAACAGGTTCTGTTGTTTCTGGCATAGGTTCTGGAGTTACCATTTGGGGGGTGGGTATCACAGCGCAACCAAAACACAAACTAATAATTACCATTAAAAATACAAGTATCAAAACACGTTTCATCTTCAAAGCCTCCTATTATTTATTATCAATTATACATAAATATAGCATAAATTCAAGATAGTAATAAGCATGTTTGTACATTTCTGGTTGTCTGCATTGTTTGGATGAAGGCAACTTTCTTGTTGTATTAGTCTTTCAGATGATTATAGGATACATACATGGTCAATACGGCTTTCATTTATATACTCTATCCCCCTTTCCCCAAACCTTCGAGATTCATATAATGGCAACCTGTTCATTTATAAGCAGATAATGTATTATATTCATATGGTAAAAGATTCAATTGAGGAGTTTAACTATGTCATCACTTGATGTTAAGAAACAGGTTGAGGAGTATGTCGAATGGCAATGTAGAGGGAACGTAAAAGTCATCCATTCGAAACCTGAGCATACATATAACGAATTGGGCTTTGATATAACAATCTGGAATGTAAAAACTGATAATGATGGTTCATGGTGGGTAGCCCAAGGGGATTTACCAATGAATCTTTATTCTCAAGATAAGCCATATTTTTTTTCAACTGATGAAGTGTTCTCTTTTCATTTAGGTATTATGCTACGGCTTCTTGAAGATGAAGCTAAAAGCCCAGATAATTTTATCAATCATATTTCTAATGGAGTTACAATTACTATTGCATTACGAAGGAAGTTAGCGATAGCAGCAGAGAAGCTAAATGAGGCGGTTGAAATTGAAGATATTCAATCAATAGGAGTGATATGTAGGGAAACGTTAATTGAACTAATAGAATGTTTATATGAATTGGATTCAATTGATGGAGAAGAAAAATTTAAAAAATCAGATGTCAAGAATCGAGGGGAACTTTTTATAACTAAGTATCTTACTGGTTCCCAAAATACCGAACTACGGAAACACATGAGGAGTCTATTGAACTGTGCATGGGACTACTCAAATACCGTCACTCACTCATCTTCAAAAACAAAACATGAGGCTTCAATTTGTCTAACGATTACAATTGCTTTAGTATCTTCATTCGAAAACATACTTGATAAATATTTCGATCCTTTGGCAGGTTTGGAATGTAAAAATTGCGGAAGTAGAAAATTGATTGTTGCTGAAAATAACGAAACAGATGATTTGCTAATAATTTGCGAAATTTGTCATCACGGCTTTTTAAAGAATTAAGAGTGATTAGTTTTTTCATATAAGAGGCGAGACTATATTTGATGTATATTTGATTTTCTTTCGAATTTCATATTCAGTACTTGCATTTTTTAAGATAATAGTTTATAATCATCAAGCGCAATGAGGGCAGGAATCAAACACGCTACTATGGGTGGGAATCAAACACTCTGAGTAGAAAAGCCCTTTAAATAGCGGTTATATGTGCCCGTAGCTCAGCCGGATAGAGTGTTTGACTACGAATCAAAAGGTCGTGGGTTCGAATCCCTCCGGGCACGCCACATCGGAGCAGAGTAAACTCTGCTCCGTTTTGTTTTCTCACTTCTAACACGTTGCCCATGCTCTTTCAAACAAAGTCTCCGCTTTTTCCCATCTCATTTGCCTTGATTATCATAGTCTGCACCTTAATCAAGTTAATCTGCAATCGTCCGTTCACTCGTCCTTAATAATTTGCCGGTTCATTTTTCACCAAAGAGTATCATAGCAAATGACGTGGTCGCCATAAAAAGTTATCAAGATTGTCTGGTTGTCTATAAAATAGAGCATTTGTTCATTTTAAATGAAATATATTTAACTTATTTGGTCAAATGAATAAGCCATATATGGTTTAAAGCAATAAACCTCCAAGCAGTTTACTGCAATAAAAATGTAAGACTTCGGTTCATTGCTGAATTGAGGCAATTCAAAAGGGCGATTTTCATCGCCCTTATTACTCTCTTATCAGCTTCTTCTTCCCGACCGCGTGGCGGGGCGTCTCTGCGCGTAATTGCGCTTCCTGCGCTTTTTGCGCTGATTATATGCGCGTGTCAGCCCGACTGCAAAAACGACGATCACGAGCACGAGCACGCCGCCGACGGCATACCATATCCACGAACCGATACCAGAACTGTTGTTGATCTCAGGCTGCGGAACTTCAGGGCCTTCGTCCGTCACATCCTGCGGCAAATTGATGTCTCCCGCATCCACATAAACGTCCCTCGATGCGGTCAGCTGCGCCTCTCCCACCGTCTCTCCGCCCGCGTCCACGTATTTCACCGTGCCGACGCTGTCCCCCATCGCCACGGGCGCCTGCAGCGTGTCGCCGCTGCTCAGCGTCACCTGCGGCGTGAGACCGCCGGATTTGAGCGCCTCAGCCTTTTCCTTGTCCATCGTTGCAAAGCCCGGGCCCGAATAAGCGACATTGAGGCTCAGCACGCCGCCCTCCGCGTCGTCCGGCGAAGCGCCCGCCACATTCACGCTCACGGGTATGTTGGCGATCAGCGACTGTATGTCCACCGTTTCGTAGTTATTAAAACCGTATTCAAAGAGACTCTTCGCGAGCGGCCAGCGCTGGCTGCCGTCCGGCGTTTCGTCGCCGTAAATCAGGCAGAGCAGCTTCATGCCGTCCTTCTCCGCCGAGCTCACAAGACAGCGGTACGCCTTGGGCGTCGCGCCTGTTTTGATGCCCGTCGCGTACTCGTAATAATAGCTTGTCTCGCCTTCGGGCACATCGCTGACCAGCAGCTTGTTTGTGTTTTTCTTCCCATCCTCAGTCAAATTGCTCATCGAGGGAAAATCGTACGATGCCGAGCCCACGATCTGCATAAACTGCTCGTTTTTCATCGCGTACAGCGTCAGCGTCGCCATGTCGCGCGCGGTCACATAATGGCCGTCGGTATCCACGCCGTGCGGCGTTAAAAAGTGCGAGCCGGTCATGCCGAGCTCCTGCGCCTTTTGATTCATCATTTCTGCAAAGCCTTCGATGGAGCCTCCGAGGTGCACCGCAATGGCCGCCGCCGCGTCGTTGCCCGAAATCAGCATCATGCCGTATATAAGCTCTCTTAAGGAAAGCTGCTGACCTTTTTTCAGCCCCATCAGCGAATAACCCGAACCCGTCCAGTCGCCTTCCTCGTCGACCGTCACCATATCGTCGAGATTTCCTTTTTCGAGCGCGAGAATGCACGTCAAAATCTTTGTGGTGCTGGCCGGATAGATCTGCTCATCCGCGTTTTTCTCATAGAGCACCTGTCCCGTCGTCGCGTCGAGCAGCATGACGGCATGGGGCTTCACTTCCTCCTCATACGGCGCCGCAGCCAAAGACGAGCCTGCAAACATCGACAAAGCAAGACATATCACCAAACAGAATACTGTTGTTTTTTTCAAATCGACATACTCCTTTTATGGTCTTACACCGGTCCAAATGGTGTTTCCCTGATAGTATAACAGCTTATCCCCCGTTTGTGAAGAAAAACGGCGGTTGTATGCATTTGGAAACCGATAATTTTCGAGGTTTTCAAAACACGAGCCAGCATGTATAATGTATGCAGTAAATTTTATGTACATCTTGGCTTGGCTTCGGAGGAATAATGGCTTACAAATTAATTGCAATCGACATCGACGATACGCTGCTTGACAGTTCGCAGAATATATCTGAACGCGTGAAAAATGCTGTGTCAAAAGCCGCAAAAACGGGAATATATATCGTGCTGTGCACGGGAAGAATATTGAAGGGCTCACGCCGCTTTTATGATGTTCTCGGGCTTAAGACCGCAATGATCACCACAGGCGGCGCGGAGATTTACGACGCGGACGGCACCTGCCTTTACAGACAGACTGTGAACCCCGCAACCGTCAAGGAGCTTTTGGCGTTTGCACATGACAACGGCATTCATTTTCAGGTGTATATCGGCGGCGAGCTTGTTTATTGTGAGAAAAACAAGTATCTGGAAAGCTATGAGAAATCCAACGATTTCAAGGGTGTCGAAATACCGGATCTTCTTGAGCTGAATGAAATCCAGACGCCCAAGGTGCTGCTCATCTCCGATCCGGAGCGCATGGACAGCCTGCAGGAAGCGGCAAGAGAGAGATTTCCCATGCTCAACATCAACCGCTCCAAGCCGACTTACCTTGAATTTTCGAGTCCCGGCGTGAGCAAGGGCGACGCGCTCAGGTTTGTCGCCGGGTATTACGGCGTCAGTGAAGCGGAGACGATCGCGATCGGCGATGCCGAGATCGACATTCCGATGATCAAGGCCGCCGGGCTGGGCGTCGCCGTGGCGAACGCCACCCCCATCACCAAACAAGCCGCCGATTATATCTGCCCCTCAAACGACGAGGACGGCGTGGCCGAAGTGATAGAAAAATTTATTCTGGAGGCACAGAATGAAGACCAAGCTCAAGATTGACGATCTTGCCCGTGATTTAAGCCTCAATATTATTTATCGGGGCGACGTGGACACCATTGAAATCAATACCTCGGACTTAAACAGGCCCGGGCTGCAGATGGCCGGCTTCTTTGAATACTTCGCCGTGAACCGTTTGCAGCTTTTCGGCATGGTCGAGATGACATATCTGCAAAACCTTGATCCCGAGCTCAAAAGAGAGCGTCTCGACAAGTATTTCGCGAGCCAGATGCCGTGCGTGCTGATCGGGCGTAATTTGACGCCGCCGCCCGAAATGATTGAAGCCGCCAAGAAATACAACACACCCATATTGATGTCCGGCCTCACCACCACGAAATTGAGCCACAAGACGACGGTTTATCTCGACAAGGTGCTCGCGCCGAGCATATCGCGCCACGCGGGCCTCATGGACGTTTACGGCGTGGGCATACTGCTCATGGGCGATTCGGGCGTCGGCAAGAGCGAAACGGCGCTGGAACTCGTTAAGCGCAGCCATCGGCTTGTGGCGGACGACGTTGTTGAGATCATCAAACTTTCGGACAATCAGCTCATCGGCCAGTCTCCCGAGGTCATCCGCCATATGATGGAGATACGCGGCCTTGGCATCATCGATGTGCGCACGCTGTACGGCATCGGCGCAGTGCTCGTGGAGAAATCCATCGAGCTTGCCGTGAATCTGGAGCTCGGCGATCCGGCCAATATCGACCGTCTCGGCCTTTCCTCGGAGTACATCACGCTGCTCGGCGTTAAAATACCCATCATCACCATCCCGGTGCGGCCCGGCAGAAACCTCGCCATCATCATTGAGGTGGCCGCCATGAACTACCGCCTCAAGTGCATGGGACAGATTACCGCAGAGCAGCTTGACAGCAAGCTGCTAAGTATCATTGCGCCCGACAGCATGAAAGGATCTTGCCCCACACCGTAAACAAGTAAGCGGCGCGTCATTTCATTATATAGTGAGGAGTCAATTATGTATCTGGCAGGAATCGATCTTGGAGGCACGGGGATAAAAGCGGGTCTCGTGGATGAAAACCTCTCCCTTGTGTGTAAAACCAGCATGCCCACGGGCGTGGAGCGCGGCTATGTGCAGGTCATCAACGATATGGCCGGAGCGATTATCAGTCTCGCAGGCAAAAACGGCATACCGGTGAATCAAATCGCGGGTATCGGTATCGGCATACCGGGCTTTGCGCGCAAAGGTCTCGCGACAGCGGTCAATCTTTACTGGATCGATGTCCCGCTTGAAGCGGAAATGAAAAAGCACATAAATGCGCCCGTGTTCGCAGATAACGACGCGACGGTGGCCGCCGTATACGAATACCATTTGGGCGCGCTTAAGGGCAGCGACGTGGGCGTGCTGTTGACGCTCGGCACCGGCCTTGGCAGCGGCATCATCATAAACGGCAAGCCGTTCAGCGGCGCGCACGGCATGGGCGGCGAGCTCGGGCATATCGAGATCGTGCCGGACGGCGTTCCGTGCACCTGCGGCAACAAGGGCTGCCTTGAAACCTACACCACGGCGACGGCGCTGATCCGTCAGGGGCGGCGCTGCGTGATCGAGCGCCCCGAAAGCCGGCTGCATCACCTCACCGAAGGCGATTTAAATAAGGTGACCGCCAAACTCGTGCTCGACTGCGCCAAAGAAGGCGACCATATCGCGCTTGCGATCGTGGATGAATATGTCAAGTACCTCGCGATGGGCATCGGCACCATCGAGAACATGCTCGATCCCGACATCATCGCGCTCGGCGGCGGCGTTTCGGGCGCGGGCGATTTTCTGCTGCAGCGCGTGATCAAGGCCAGCGAGCACAAAGGCATCTTCACGGGCCAGAAATATGCGGATATAAAGCTCGCTGTTTCGGGCAACGACGCCGGAATCATCGGCGCGGCGATGCTTGGCCTGTCATTAATATAGTATTGCGCAAGTATAAATAAGCAAGAGGTGTCTTCATGAAGCCTGTTGCTTATTTTTTATGCGCAGTGGCGCTGATTCTCATCTGTCTGTCACCATGGCTGATACTCTCATATTATGAAAAGCTGCCCCCAAAGCCGTACTTTCAGGGCATATTATCGCTTTGGCACATATCCGACTGGCGCACCGGCGGCTCGTCAGGCGCGGCTTACCTGCAAAAGCGCATCACACAGTTTGAGGGGCAGAATCCGCACATGTTTATAGAAATGCGCTCACTGACCGCCGAGAAGGCGCTGCAGGCGCTGCTGGACGGCGAGAAGCCCGATATCGTCTCGTACCCGTACGGTATGGAGCTGTCACTTGATTTTGCCGTTCTGCCTCCCGTCACGACACTATTTAACGGCATGCCCGACACCGCATACCCGTACATGTGCGGCGGCTACTGTCTGCTCGTCAACACCGACAAGCTTGCGGAGAGCGGCATCGATATTGACTCCGGCTGGGGCATACGGCCGGAAGCCCTGCTGGAAGCCGCTCAGTCAGGCGTCTGTTTTGATTCGGAGGAGGGTTATACGGCGCTGCCCGCGCTCGCGCTGCATACCTACCCCGAAGCCGGAAAGCCTCAGATTTCGACTTGGGGCGAGCCCGACCCTCCCGACGCGGCGCTGAACCTTGAGGCTGACTGGCAGGATGGATTCGAGACATTCTGCGCGGGAGACAAGGGCCTGTTGATTGCATCTCACCGGCAGCTGTTTGAAGCGAGCGAGTCTTTTACGCAGGGCGACGTGCCGCCCTTTGCCGCCTACGCCATCGGCCCGTATACCGATATGGTGCAGATGGCCGGCATCACACAGAACGAAGACACGCTTCGTCAGGCAGCTGCCGAGAGCTTCCTTTCATATCTGTTAAGCGACAGCGCGCAAAGCAAGCTCGAGCCGCTCGGCGTATTCCCCGTCAAAGCCGGTCTTGAGGTCTATCAGCAAAACGATATACTGCGCGCGATGTATGAACAGCTCTGCGCGGGCGCCGCCGTTCCCCGCCCCGGCAGCAAAGAAATGCTTGACGAGCTCGCCAAATCGGCTTTTGCGGGCGACTCGCGCTCGCTGAACCGGCTGCGCCGCTTGCTCGACTAATGGAACGCTTTTAAATTTCGGTCCGGCTCTATTTTGTAAATATTTTTTTTGGTATAAACCATTTCATTTGACAGACAATATGATGGCATTGGATAAATCGATCGGAAAACGTACATGCTGCATTTGTTTATAAGTCTGTCACTTGCCTTCATATGTTTTAAAAACGGATATTGGAAAAGATGGCGCGAATATTATCCCACAATCTTGTTTTTTATCGTTGGTGATTTGGCCTACAATTTCATACTGTACAACTATTCGCTTTGGGAATATCATATGCCTCTATGGCCGGGTCTGGCCCATACATACATCGATCTTTTTTGGGCCGTGATCATATTTCCCTGCATCGTCATTCTTTTTCTGACCTTCTGCCCAAAGCAAAGGATCAAACAGCCCGTTTACATATTATTATGGTCGGCCGCGTTTGCTCTTGTGGAATATATCATGTTTCTGCTCAAATCCATTCAGTACGATAACGGCTGGAACAGCTTTTTTTCCTTTTTGTTTGACCTCGTGATGTTCCCGATACTTTATATTCATTATAAAAAGCCCCCGGTTGCGTGGCTGATTACCGCGGCTATCGTGCCGCTTTTTATTCTCATCGTGAAAATGCCGCTGGACACAATCAAGTAATGCCTGTCATTAGTCGCGGCGCGCGACGATAAATTTGTGTGAAAGCTCAAGCATCTCACTTGAGTAACGCAAAAGCCGCGCGGCTTGCACCGCACGGCTTTTGCTTCGGGTTCCACGAAGCTAAGCTTCATGGGATGATTCTCAAATATCATGCATTCTGGGAAATCCGGTTTACGCGGCCGGCTGCGTCACGTAGGCTGCGAGATAGCTCTCGAAGCCATACGCCTTGATCAGCGCCGCAATCGTGTCCGGCGTCGCCACGCCGTCGGCATTAAGCCCGTTCGTCTCCTGGAACAGCGTGAGCGCATTCCGCGTTTTCTTATCGAAATAGCTGTTCTCGTTCACGCGGAACCCGATCGCATTGAGCATCTGCTGAATGCGCAGCACACGCTCCGACGGGGTGCATCCATACTGGGCGTACCTGTAGGTCCGTTCATAGAGCTTCGGCGGAATGCCGTCGCCGTTGTAACGCCCGCCATACGGGTACAGATAGAAACAATGATTTTTTATCGCGGTGGCATAATCGTTTCTGCCCCAGTCTCTGCCTATCTTTGAATGCGATTTGAAGAAATACACATTCTGCGGCAGCACCCAGTATTCATCCTCCAGCACAGCTCTGGCCGCCCGTTTTGCAGCGGGTGTCGGGCGTGTGCGCCGTGAGTATGCAAACTGGCCTGATTTCACAACTCTCGCGATCGTGTTACCGAACTCTTCGGTGTTGAGCACCCGGTTCATCACCACATTGCCTACGGCGACCATGCCTTCAAAGGTTTCGCCGCGCGCTTCGCTTGTGATGATCTGAGCGAGCAGATTAAGCTCCTCATCCGTGTACTCATAGGAATTGGTGGAATAGCCTGTCTCATCATAGTAGCCGCCCGATTCGTCCACAAAGAACGAAACGAGTTCGTCCACAGCCACAGGGGCCGACGACGCCTGCGGCGTCTCAGTCGGTTCGGGCGTCGGTTCGGGCGTGGACTCGGCTGCATCAATGACCGTTGCTGCCGTGTCAGTGTTGTCATCAAACAACATTGACGTGATGGTGGGCGCGTCGGGAAGTTGCGCCTGTTTCTCTTCCGCATTCAGCAGAGACGGATCGATATCCATTTGTTCGATTCGCGGATTGTCCCTTAAGACAACAGCCGGTTCCGCGATTTTTTCAGAGGCCGCATGGCCGCCCTCCGCCAGTACGAATACAAGCAGTCCGGCCGCGATTGCCAGCCCGGTGACGGTATACGCGGCTATCAGCTTGATCCTATGGCTTCTACGCCTTGCAAGGTTCGTTTCCGTAACGTTTTTGAGCTTAAGCAGTCCTTCAAACCTTTTTTTCAGCGTAAGCCGGTGGTTGTGAGTCTTTCCGTGAAAACGGTGACCGTTATCGCCCACAATTCGAGCGACCTCATCAGCTGTCAATTTTTTCTTTTTGGCGAGAATCGCCGGGGTCTCCTCCAGATACATGATATCCGGTTCATCCGTTTGGGGCAGCTTCCCTAAAGTCGCTGTCCGGCCGGTTTGCGCCGGCCCGGCTCTTTCGCTTGAAAAACGAAAAAGCTTCCCAAGAGCACGAATGCCCGTATTAAATTTCATCTGTCTTTCAATCTCCCTGTTATACTAACAATTTTCCCGCATGTGCCATCATAACCGACGAATATCATTTTGTCAACGAAAACGTAATACTTTTGTAATATATATATGCAGGATTTTTAGAATGGATACAAATTATTCATTGTTTATTTCCAAATTGGCCTGTATAACCCGTTTAATGACATAAGAAAAATAAACTTCACGAACCCGATATTTTCAGACTGTTAGTGCTCTGTCTATTTTAACTAACTGCAATCAATCAGGAACCATCATGCAATCAATGACATAATATATACAAGAAAACACTTACACCATGAAAGGAGCTTTTTTTATGGATGGATGCGGATGTGTATATACAGAAAACTTTGCTGACCATCTTGCAAAATACACAGGTCAAACTGTGACTATATATACAACAAGCGGCGGAGAGTCCGGCTGCGGGATCACCGGCATTGTGATTATGTGCAATCCGTGCTTTGTGAGAGTGGTGACCTGCCTTGGCCCCGCCCCGTGCTGCTCGTTGGGAAGCGCATGCAACACAGGCTGCTGCCCCTGCTATAACAACGGTTTCAGAGGCAGATATGGTTATGTGAGTACGGTAGGGTCTGTCGCCGATATTCCGATTGACCGAATCGCTTCGTTTGTTCATAACGCGATATAAGGGTGCTGACCGGGTCGATAATGATATCAATATGACGCATGTGATACCTCCTTAAGAACCCCGGACCGGGGTTCTTTTTCTGTCAATCACAAGTCGGCGGATGGCGAATAAAATTATTGATGAGGGGGCGATCGCATTGAAAAAAGAAAATACAAATTTGCCTGAGGATATCATCTCCGTCGAGGCCGAAACGCCGTGCGAAGATGGCTGTACCGAAGCGAAGATTGAAAATACTGAGGTCTGCGAATTGAGCAACGACGCCGCTTTTTCAAAGCATATGAGCGAATACATAGGGAAAACAGTCACAGTCTATACGACGAGCGGCGGCCCGGCGGGCGGCGGCATGGCAGGCGTTCTTCTTGATTGCACGGACAGTCACATAAGGCTGGTCACTCATATCGGGCCGGCGCCGGAAAAACCCACCAGAAAGACGTGCCGGAACTGTCCTTATTATAAATCCTGTCTTGAATATGCCGAAAGAATACAAAGCGTAGGTGCTGTTGCGGAAATTCCGCTGTCCAGCATTGTGATGTTTGTCCACAACAGCCTATAAACCCATATTAACCGGGATAATAAGTCTGACAGTATTTATCGAACCCGAAAGCGTTGATCAGCGCTTTCACGGTATCCGTACCGGCCACACCGTCGGTTCCAAGCCCCTGAGACGCCTGGAACTGCTTAAGCGCGTCCGACGTACCCTTCCCGAATACGCCGTCGGCTGAAACGCTGTACCCGAGAGCGCCCAGCATAAACTGTATGCGTTTGACGCGCTCCTGATTCTTGCAGCCGTATTGCGCGTATTTATATGTCCGGTCAAAAAGCTTCGGAGGTATCAGCCCGTTATTGTTGCGTCCGCCAATATCGTCCGTATAGAAGCACTGGCCGCCTATCTTCTTGTAAAATTTATGGCTGCCCCAGTTCTCTCCTTCGGGTTTGCTCGAATTAAAATTGTATGAGTTTTGAGGCACCACCCAATACTCGCTGTCCAGCACAGCGCTCGCCGCATTCATGGACGCCTGCGACCACGTTCCGTCACTATAGGGAAAAGCGCTGGACTTGATCACCTGCTCCATAGATTGACCTGTGCGCAGGACGCGGTTCATCACCACATTTCCCACGGCAACCATACCGTCAGTCGGCTGTCCCCGCGCTTCAATTTCGATGATCCGGGCAAGAAGCTTTATATCGTTCTCCGTGTATGCGTATGAATTGCTTGAATACCCCATTTCATTGTAATAGGCATCGGCCTGTACAACAAAAGCGGCGGCTGCGTCGTCTATGCTGGCGGGCTTTTGGCTCATATCTCCCGAAGCTTCCTGAGGCTGCGGCGGTGCCGTCGGCTGCGGCGTGGATTCCGGCTTCGGGGCTTTCGTCGGTTTCGGAGTCTCGGACGGTTTTTCAGCCGGCTTCTCTGTGGGCTTGGGCGTCGGTTTTGGCGTGGGCTTTGGGGTCGGCTTGGGTGTCGGTTCGGGCGTTTCCATGATATCGGGCTCCGTCGTCGGAATCGGCGTTAAATCGGGCGCGGTCGTCGCGATCGGCGTTTGTGTCTGCATAGACGCTTCAGACGATAACTGGGCCGATGGCGCCGCCTCCGGCTTGGGCGCGGCATTGCCGCCCCCGGCCAGCACCACGGTCATCAATACGGCAAATACAACAAAACCGCCGGCCAAGTACATGACCAGCCGGCGCGCACGGCCGGATTTGCCGCTTTTGTGAATGCTTGTCTTAAATCTGCGAAAAAAAGAAACGGCCTTGGCGAGTAGCCGAATTAACAGCCCTTTTTTTGAGCTGCGGCTTTTGTAAGATCGCCCGGGAAAAGATCTGCCGTTTTGATTCATGCGCATCTCCTTCGTTTTCCTTTGGCCGCATGACCATTATAGCGCGAAATACCGGTGTTTGTAAATGTTTTTGTAATATATTCGTAATATTTGTCAGTCGGTCTGATCAGAAAAAAACGAATTGAATGGGATGCGGGAATAACCGGCGTCCTATACGACCGTGTGACCGTTCTCTTTTAACGCTTCTATCGCCCTGCCCGCGCTTTCTTCCTTCACAAGCACATAGTCCGTTTCATACGTGGACACCGCAAACAGGCTGACACCCGCCTCGGCGAGCACCGAAGAAATATGCGCCAGTATGCCCACCAGCGAAAAATCGAGCGGCCCTTTCACGCGCAATGCGCGCCAGCCAAACTCCGCTTTACAGCCTTGCGGCGCTTTCTCCTCCTCGCACACGAGCGAGACTTCGCCGCCGCTTATCGTGAGCGATACGAATTCGCCTTGCGGCAGCACGGGCTCTTTAAGCGCGCATACGGCAAAGCGGCTTTTTAACAGTTCAAACTCCATAATATACTCCCCAAACGCTGATGATGTCTGCGGACAGCTCACCGCAATCGCGATCAAATAATTTATCCCGCCCATGCGGGATAAATTATCTGCGTGCCAAGCCTTTTTACCGTATTTCTATCGGCTTGAGGCGATGGCAATCCTAAAGTTTTTGCGCAGATCGCCTCTTTCATATGCAGGTTTCATATTTGTATAACCGTTGATATTCGATCAGGCTTTCTCTGCAATTAGCTGCCGCCGACAGGCAGCTGGCCCCGCTACAGCGTGCCGCCTTCTCCTGAGGCGAACGTTTTTACAAAAACGGGAGCAACTACGTTGCTCCCGGATCATATACAGCACAATGCCAGAATGCCTTTACTCTTCCCCCGCCAAAAACTTCTGATAGTAGTTGTTAACGCCATAGACATCGATCAGCTTCGACACCGTCTTCTCTCCCGCAACGCCGTCCGCCTCGAGGCCGTACTTCTCCTGAAACGCCTTAAGCGCCTCCACCGAGTCTTTACCGAAATAGCTGTCCGCTTTCACGTCATAGCCGAGTTTATTGAGCATCCACTGAATGCGGTAAACGCGTTTCTCGGGCTTGCAGCCGTACTGCGCATACTTATATGTCCTGTCGAACAGCTTCGGCGGCGCTTCTCCGCCGCGGTGCCGTCCGCCGTAGTTTTGCGAATAGAAGCAGTGTCCGCCGATTTTGGTATAGAACTTATGGCTGCCCCAGTCGGCGCCGCTCGGCGCGCCCGAACGGAAATAGTACACATCCTGCGCAACCACCCAGACCTCGTCCTGCAGCACCAGCCGCGCGGCTGTTTTGGCGGCGCGTGTCGGCGTCACACCCGAATTATACGCGAACTGCCCCGGCGCCGTAATAACGCCCTTAATTGAATTGGGAAATTTATAGCGGTTGAGCACCCGGTTCATCACCACGTTGCCGACGGCGATCATGCCGTTACGCGTCTCTCCGCGCGCTTCGCTTGTGATGATCTGAGCGAGCATATACACATCGTCTTCGGTGTATTCATAATGGTTCGACGAATAACCCATATCTGTGTAATACTTGTCCGCCTCAACCACAAAATCCTTCACACAGCTGTCAATCGTGATCGGCGGCGGCGTGGGATCGGGGTTGGTTGTCGGTATGGGCGTCGGTTCTTCCGTCGGCTCAACGGTGGGCTCAACGGTCGGTTCCGTGGTGGGCTCCAAGCCCTCCGCCGGCAATCCGGTCTCTTCGCTTTGCGGCTCTAATATCCCGTCATCGCTGACGACGGGTTCATCCAAAGCCGTGTCCGCCGGGGATTCCTGCACAGTCGGCGCGGCCGCAGGGCCACCTTTGGTTGTCAAATCGTCCGCAGCCGCAATCTGCAGCCCGCTGTTTGCATCAGCCGTCGACGCCGCTTTTCCTCCGGGCACGAAAACCACGACGAGCAGCACGGCGGCCACCGCGATGCCTGTCCCAACATAAGCGAGAAGCATTCTCCTGCGGCGCTGCCTTTTGGTGACCCGCTTATGGTTCATTGCAAAATCAAGCGCTGCGCTTTCCCGCGTCCGCTTTCCTAAAATTGTATCCTTAAACACACGCAGCTTGGACACTGACGACGGCTTATTGCTGCGATGGCTGCGGCTCATGTTCAGGCTCCCTGCCACCGGTTTGGAGGGCGTCTTTGCCGCCTTGGCACGATAGCCGGAATCGGCATCGCCAAAAGAACCGGTTGCTGCCGGCACATCTTCAAAATACGAAGCGTCTTCCGCAGCCGGTATGATTACCGGAGCCCCCTGCATGTCATCGTCTTCAAGCTCGGGAATGGCAATCCGACGCGTCGGAACAGGCGGGTGCTTCTTGCTTTTAAGTTTTTCAAGAATACCGGGATGTTTGCCCATCAAGCTCTCTCCTTGTTAAGATGGATACGTATTCCCATAGTCAATGATAGCTTAAAAATTGCGCCGTGTCAATATTTCTGTAACATAATTGTAACATATAGCCAAATCTGGCGGTTATTCTACAAAACTTCTGTCCAATTGTTCGTGCATGTGCGTCTGCGATGCAGTCTCCCCCGGCTTGGCGCCGTGCAATCGGATCACACAGCTCACGGCCGCGCCCCTTCTTTCGAGCCTTCCGATGAGCTTCTCGAGCCCTTTGGACGGAGCCGGGTTCGGATCGGCCTGCACCGTAAAAAATATGATCTGCTTGTCCTGCGCATTGAGCTTATGCAAAAACGTATTGACCGCGGGAACCGTTCGGGATGCCCAAATCGGCGACCCGATATAGATTGTCCCATACTGCTGCATTTGTCCGGCGGGATTTTGTTTGAGGCGGCTTCGTATGCCTGCCATCGCGCCAAACCCGCCCGCCATGAACAAAAGAAACTTCCCTTTTTTCTTTCCGGCCTCTTCGAGCTCGAAAACGTCCGCGCCGAAACGCTGCGCGATCAGCTTCGCGGCTTCTCTGGTGCTGCCGTCCAGCGAATAATAAACAACCGCCGTTTCCATGACCTGACCTCCTTATTACAGAGCGAACAGCGCCTCCTTGAGTCCAAGCGTCTTGGCCGTCATTTCGCGAATGCCGCTCTTTGTTTCGTCGCTTTGCATCGGCTTATAATGAAGATACGAGTCGATGCCCAAAAACGCGATCGTCGCACAGGCCGACGGATTCTTAAGACGGAAATACCCTTGCTCAATACCCTCCGCCACCACGTCTTCAAGCAGCGGCAGCAGCGCAAGCATGCGCTCTTCCTTCACCACCGTGCTGTACCATTCGGGCTCCAGATCCTTAAAATAGGAATTGGCCTCGTTCGCCGTCTGTCCCTGCTCAATCAGCGCGGAAACAAAATATTCCGCCTTGGAGATGGCGTCGCCGAGCGTCTCCATCTGCTCAGATAAATTTCTGCTGTATTCTTCAAGCTGCATGGCCACAATATAGCGCACGATGGACTGCTTGCTCTCAAAGTGGTAGAAAAACGTCCCCTTCGCGATACCGGCCAGTACGCATATCTCCTCGACGGGCGTATTCTCATAGCCTTTTTCGCTGAACAATGTGCGCGCGCTGCTTAATATCAGCATCTTTGTCGCTCTTTCTGCTGGCATAACATCCTCCTTTGTGACTGTCAATATATCTTCGTCAATTATTGACCAAAGTCGGAAATTTATACCTTTAAAAAGGTTAACAATCAATAAAGCTGAGTCATCACGCTGCTGTCTTCAAAAACGCGAAGCCTTACGAACCCTGACGGGCGTATATCGTAGCAAAAACAATGCTGAAAGTCACCGTGAAGCAGATGCGAGAGCGCCGCCAGTATGACGCCTTTATGCGTTACGACGAGCACGCGCTGCCCGTCATGCTGTGCGGCAATCTGCCGGACAGCCTTAACAGCGCCTTCAAGAAAGCGCGGCACGCTGTCTCCGCCCGGAAACTCAAACGTCTGCGGGCTGCTTAAGTACGCCTGCCAGGCTTCGGGCATACGCTGCGCGATTTCGTCCGCGTGAAGCCCCTCAAAGCTGCCAAAGTCCATTTCACGAAGCGTTTGCTGCATAACGGCAGGCCGCCGCGGCACAATAATGCGCGCGGTCTGCACAGCGCGCTGACTGCCGCTGACATACACAATATCCGGCTCAATCGCTTCAAAAAGTCTGGCGGCGCGCTTTGTCTCGGCAATGCCCTGCGGTGACAGCGGCGGATTGCTGCTGCCGCAGTAGACGCCTTTTTCGTTGCACAACGTTTTGCCGTGCCTTAACAAAATGAGTTCCGTCATGGCTCCCTCAAAGAGAAAATCTTAATTAATACCGTAAATGGCTTCCCCTCGAGGGGAAGCTGTCACCGAAGGTGACTGATGAGGTGCCATTTTTCCCTTGACCTCATCCGTTACGGCGCGCCACCTTCTCGTCCAGAAGAAGGCTCTGTACTTGAGACCCTTCGCTTACACTCAGGGTGACACATGCCGCTTCCCGCTCACAGCCCCTTTTGTCATGCTGAACGAAGCGATAACGCGAAGTGAAGCATCCCACCGCTTAATGCGCTTGGACAAAAGGCCCTTCAGATGATGACAAAGAATCAAATGTCATTGCTATGAAAAGCAACTCATATTGTCATCCATTCCACTGCGTAGTGATGAGCGAAGCGAGGACTACGAAGTGGAATAGTATCTGAAAACAGATTCTTCACTTAGCGATGCTCGTTCAGAATGACCCCTATTGTTGCTTTCCGTTCATTGTGATGCGATAACGCATAAAGATTTTGAGCAAACGTAAGCGATCGACTGCGCAGCGAAAAGCATGACATATTGGGGTTAATCATCAAACTGCACCTTCTCCTCAAAGGAGAAGGCATTTTTCCTGATGCAATGCCCTATAATCAGCATCAAAAAGCTTTTTTATACAAAGAAACGCCGCAAAAATGCAGCGTTTGATGCGAATCAGTCGATGTTCCTGCTCTTGCGCCCGGCCCTTAAGCGCACCATGGCTCTGGCCAGCGCGATCTGATTTTGCATGTATTCCTGATGGCTGAGCTGCTGGCGCAGACGCTCCTCGGCGCGTTCCCTGGCTTCCTGTGCGCGGCGCATATCGATCTCGTTCGGCCATTCGGCTGTCTGCGAGAATATGATCGTTTCGTCGGGGCGCACCTCAACGAACCCCTCCGATGTCGTGCATTCCATCCATTCGCCGTCCGCCAATATCCTCATGGTCCCGATATTGAGGGCGGCCACCATGGGCTCGTGCATCCTCTGTATGCTCATGTACCCGTCGGGCGCCGGAATAATGACGCTTTCCACCTCTCCGTGGAAAAAAATCCGCTCGGGCGTGATGATTTCCAGCATATACTTCGCAGGCATTATCCCACCGCCTTGTCCTTTTTCACCTTCTGCTTCACATCCTCGATATCGCCCGCCATGAAGAACGCGCCCTCGGGGATGTCGTCCACCTCGCCGTCAACCACGGCGCGGAAGCTCTCGATCGTGCGCTCCAGCGGCACATATTTGCCGGGGATACCCGAAAACACTTCGGCCACCGACATCGGCTGAGAGAAGAAGCGCTGTATCTTTCTTGCGCGGTACACGATCGTCTTGTCCGTGTCGCTCAAGTCTTCCATACCGAGTATCGCGATGATGTCCTGCAACTCCTTGTAGCGCTGAAGCACTTCCTGCACACGCCGCGCGACATTGTAATGCTTCTCGCCGACGATACGCGGGTCGAGTATGCGCGAGGACGACTCAAGCGGGTTGATCGCGGGATAGATGCCGAGCTCGGAAATCTGGCGTGAGAGCACCGTCGTCGCGTCAAGGTGCGTAAACGTCGTCGCTGGAGCGGGGTCTGTCAGGTCGTCCGCGGGCACGTAAATGGCCTGCACCGACGTGATGGAGCCGCTTTTTGTGGACGTGATACGCTCCTGCAGCGCGCCCAGCTCATACGCGAGCGTCGGCTGATAGCCCACCGCGGACGGTATGCGCCCGAGCAGCGCCGATACCTCGGAGCCGGCCTGTATGAACCGGTAAATGTTATCGATAAACAGCAGAACATCCTGATGCTCTTCGTCTCTTAATTGCTCAGCGAGCGTGAGCCCCGTGAACGCGACGCGCATTCTGGAGCCCGGCGGTTCGTTCATCTGCCCGAAAGCGAGGCACGTTTTCTCGATAACGCCGGATTCGCTCATATCCTCGATCAGCTCGTTGCCTTCACGGCTTCTTTCGCCCACGCCACAGAACACGCTGTAGCCGCCATGTTCCGTCGCGATGTTGCGGATCAGCTCCATGATAAGCACCGTTTTGCCGACGCCCGCGCCGCCGAACAGGCCGATTTTGCCGCCCTTGGCGTACGGGGCCAGCAGGTCTATGACCTTGATACCCGTTTCAAACTGCTCCGTTGCCGGATTCTGATCGGCAAACTTTGGGGGCTGGCGGTGGATCGACAGTTTGACATCAGTATTGATGGGGCCTTTACCGTCGATGGGCCGTCCGATCGCGTTCATGACGCGTCCCAACGCCTTCTGACCCACAGGCACGGTGATACGGTCTCCCGTGTTGATGACCGCAAGCCCGCAGTACAAGCCCTCTGTGGCGTGCAGCGCGATACAGCGCACCGTATCGTCGCCGATATGCATCGCGACCTCCATCCAGACTTCCCGGTCGCCGAGCCTGATCACGAGCGCGTTATATATGGCAGGCAGATGTCCGTCATAGAACTTCACATCGAGCACAGGCCCTGTGATCCTTATCAATTCGCCTTTGTTGACGACATTGTAATCATCCATAATGTACTCCTATTTCAATGCATCGAGCGCCCCGATGATCTCGGAGATCTCGTTGGTAATGGCAAACTGGCGCGCCCTGTTGTACTCCTTTGTGAGGCTCTCAATCATGTCTTCCGCGTTGTTGGTCGCGTTCTCCATCGCCGTCATGCGCGCGCACTGCTCACTCGCGTAGCTTTGCACGAGGCAGCCGTACACAAGACCGATGATGTACTGCGGCACGAGCACGTCGAACACCTGCTTGGGTGTCGGATGGTAGAAAAGCTCCGCGCTGTATTGCGCTTCGTCGGTCACATCGATGAGATTGGCCTTGGAGAGCGGCAGCAGCCGGATCACACGCGCTTCCTGCCGCATCACGGATATGAACTTGGTATACACCACATACACTTCGTCCATGATGCCGTTATCATAGAGCTCGAGTATATCGCTCGTGATATTGCGGGCGTTAAAGAGCGATGGGTTCTGCGACACATGTAGAAATTCAACGTCGACCATCTGGCCGCGGCGTTCAAAAAAGGCGCGGGCCATATGCCCCACCGTCAGTATGTATTTATCGGAGAACCGCTGCATATGCTCGAGCGAAAGATTCAGCACGTTGTGATTATATCCGCCGCACATGCCCTTATCAGCCGCGATCACGATATAAGCGGCTTTGCCCCCCCGGCTTTCACCCACATACGGATGATCGAGCTCTGTCGTATGCGCAAAGATATCCATCAGCGCCGACTGCACACGTTCAAAATGCACATGGTTCGACTCATACTTGTTGATGGCCTTTTTCATTTTGGACGTGGATATCAGGTGCATTGCACGCGTAATCTGCTCTGTTTCGGAAATCGAGCGTATGCTGTGCTTAATATCCGCCATGGTAGCCATTACGCGTCTTCCTCTTCTTCCAGTTTAATCCCGTTCTGCTGACAGTATATCATTAAGAAATCTTCAGCCGCTTTTTTGAGCGAGCTGATCGCAGAGTCCGACAAATCGCTCGATTTGTTGATGCCGATGCGCACCTCCGGGAAATTCGTATCGATGTACTGCAGATACTGGCTTAAAAACGGCTTGACATGCGTCATCGGCAGCTTGACCAGAAACTTGTTGACTGCGATGTAAAGCAATATGACCTGACTCGCCATTTGAAGCGGAGAATACTGCCCCTGCTTTAACGATTCGGTGAGCCTTGCGCCCTGCTCAAGCGTTTCACGCGTCGTCTTGTCAAGGTCGGACGCGAACTGAGCGAACACCGCGAGCTCGCGGTACTGCGCCAGATCAAGACGAAGACGCCCCGCCACCTTTCGCATCGCCTTTGTCTGGGCGCTGCCGCCCACGCGCGACACCGACAGGCCGACGTTGACCGCCGGACGTATGCCCGCATTGAAAAGCTCCGACTCAAGGAATATCTGTCCGTCCGTAATGGAAATGACGTTTGTGGGTATGTAAGCCGAAATATCGCCCGCCATCGTCTCGATGATGGGCAGCGCCGTCATCGACCCGCCGCCGTGTTCGTCGTTCAGCTTCGCGGCCCGCTCCAGCAAACGCGAATGCAGATAGAAAACGTCGCCCGGGTAGGCTTCGCGGCCTGGCGGCCGGCGCAGCAGCAGCGACATGGTTCTGTATGCCACGGCATGCTTGCTTAAGTCGTCGTAAACGACGAGCACGTCCTTGCCGTTGTACATGAACTCCTCGGCGATCGCACAACCCGCATACGGCGCAATGTATTGCATGGAAGGCAAGTCGCTGCCCGTGGAAACCACAACGACGGTATAGTCCATCGCGCCTTCCTCTTCGAGCGTCTGTATGATGGACGCGATCGTGGACGCCTTCTGGCCGATGGCCACGTACACACAATACACGTCTTTGCCCTTTTGATTGAGTATCGTATCGATGGCGACGGCGGTCTTTCCCGTCTGCCTGTCCCCGATAATGAGTTCTCTTTGCCCTTTGCCGATCGGGATCATGCTGTCGATCGACAGAATGCCCGTTTCGAGCGATTGCTTGACGCCCGTTCTGTCAAAGATCTGCGGCGCCTCCGCTTCTATCGTCCGGTAATTGCTCGCGGCGATTTTCCCTTTGTTGTCCATCGGCACGCCAAGAGGGCTCACGATTCGCCCAAGCAGCACGTCGCCGACGGGCACCTGCACGACAGTGCCCGTGTTGCGCACGGTAGAGCCTTCGATAACATCCTGTGCGCCGCTTAAAAGCACGGCTCCGAGGCTTTCTTTGGAGAGGTTCATGACAATACCGTAGGCGCCGCTTTCAAACTCAAGCAATTCGCCGTACTTACAGCCCTCGAGCCCCGCGACATGCACAATGCCGTCTCCCGCGTACGTGACGGTGCCCACCTCGGTGGTGTCGATATTGCCGGCAAACTTGCCGATTCTCTCTCTGGCCGCCTCGCTGAACTCCTCGGCGTCAAAATCCAAGCTGAAATCGCCCGCTTCCAGGGCATCCTCCTGATACGGCGTTTCGGTATCGATAATGTAATTTTTGATTTTGCCCAAATGGGAACGGACGCTTCTGTCGTAGACCTTGTTATTGATGACCACAACAAAACCGCCCAGTAATTCCGGAACGATTTCTGTTTTGAAAGTGATGTCCGCGCCGGTGAGCGCTTCAAAGCGCTTTTTTATCGACTGTACGGTCAGCTCATCGAGCGGTACAGCCGATTTGAGTTTTCCTTCGATAACCACTTATCCCACCCTCTCGAAGAACTCGTCAATGATCTTATGGTTATCGTCCAAAGAAATCTCTCTTTCCAGCACCTTCTCGGCAATCTGTATGCTCATCTCGGCGATCTGTTTGCGCATATCCTGGCGTGCCTGTACCTTTTCGGCTTCGATCTCTCTTTTTGCCCTCACCACAAGGCCCTTTGCGTGTTCTTTTGCGTTGTCAAGTATCTCCCGTGCATGATCCCTGGCCATCTCATTGCTTTTTGTGATGAGTTCAGCCGCTTCGTTATGCGCTTCTGCCATCAGATGCTCATACTCTTCTTTTTGCTGTATCAACTGTTTCTCTCTCGCATCGAGCTCGTCGATTCTGTCGGAAACCATATGCTCACGATGTTTCATGAACTTCAAGATCGGCTTATAAATAAGCAGCTTGAGCACGAAAAACATGATAACGACATTTAATACATGCAGGCCGATCTGCAAAGGCTCTATATCCAGCATAGTTACACCTCACTTAATGGTCGGTCTTTTATCGCTCCCCCAGTTAAATCTTACCCATCATGAGAATGGCGATAACAAAACCGTAAATCGCTGTCGTCTCGGCAAATGCGAGACCGATAAGCAGCATCGCGTTGATCTTGCCGCTCGCTTCGGGCTGCCGCGCCACCGCTTCGGCCGCTTTGCTTGTGGCAATTCCCATGCCAATGCCCGCGCCTACGCCGGTGAAAACCGCAATGCCCACGCCGATCGCTATTAGTGCTGTCATGATTGTTTACCTCCAGTAATAATAAACTTTTGTAATTCTATCTCTTTGCCCCATACATCACCGTCTCCTCCATGAAGGAAAGCGTCAGTACGAGGAATATATACGTCTGTATGCCCACGTGGAACAGGTTGAAATAGATGGCGAGCACAGCCGGTATGCCGACCGCCACAACGCTGTATAAAAGGTCCATCACGACGAGCCCCGCAAACATGTTGCCAAAAAGACGGAACGAGAGCGAGACAGGAATGACGGCATGCGTCACCAAATTGACGGGCAGCATAAACGCCTTGGGCTTCACAAACCATTTGAGCCGCCCGAAAAAGCCCGTATAATAAAAACCGAACGCATTGATCAATACAAACGACATCAGCGCGATCGCGACGGTAAAGTTGATATCCGTGGCCGGCGGACGAAAACCGAAAAGCTCCAAAAAGCTCGTGCTCACAATCATCACGGCAATCGTAAAAATATACGCCGCGTAAGATGCGCCGCGCTTTCCGAGCTGCGAATTCGTAAACTTTTCACAGAACTCCACAAACATCTCGAACACATTCTGTATGCCTTTTGGGACGGTTTTGAACTTGGGAATGACAAAAATGCGGACCAAAACTGCAACGACAAAAAGAATGAGCATCACAATCCATGTGAGAAAAAGCGTTTCGTTGACCTCCAGCCCGAAAATAGAAACCTTTGGAGGTGTGACCGTCACTTGCTCCATTTCAAAAGCCATCCGCCCAATACCCGTTGACATAAGCTCAACCATTGCTGCTGTCCTTTCCGCCCGTGATTTCGCGGTCTGAATGATCTGTTTTGTGATGCCGCATGTTGTTGAATACCAAAGCCCCTATCAGGCCGAGCAGCATACCGCCCGCGGTCCAAATCACATGCGCCAGGGATACCGTGGATATGAGGACAATGATGAGCACAATCAGCGCCATTTTTACAATCAGTAAAAATGCACCAAGCGCCTTCGCTTTGTTATTCTCCCCAAGTATCATCTTACCGAATACGTTCAGGCCAATGACCTGCAGCACACCGATAGCGATACCCACAAATAAACCCCACATAACAATTTATTGTAATCAATATGCTTCAAAAATGCAAGTCTTCTGCGGCACAAAATAGCGCCCTGCACTGATGTCCCGTCTGGCTGTCCCGCAGTGGACTATACGCGCAAGTTCGGCTACGTTCAAGCGTTTTTTACACCCTCCCGCCGTATTGTTCCATGAAGCAAAATCGTCCACAATATCCACCTCTTTGAGCAGCTCCTGTGCGTCAAAAGCTTTAAGCAGCGCCTTTGCGTCCACGACGCGCGCCATGCCGTGCTTCAGGCCGCCCATACCGTCCGACGGTATAGTGTATTCGGCGTGGTGATGTCCTTGTGACAGTACATGCGCAAGCAGCGCGCCGATATCCGCTTCGTCCTGATATACCGTTTCGATGATATCGGCTTTGTCTTTGTCGCTGTGATAGAGCATATAGGCGCTGGCCCGGTCGTCCCGGATCAGCACGGCACAGTGCCCGCCGTCGCTTAACAGTTCCCCAAGCCGCCACTTCCACTCGCGCTTGCCCCTGACCACATACCCGTCGTATGCGTTCATCATGCGGTTGTACATCGTCGACAGCACGGATGCATCAATCGTCTCGACGACCTCCGCGCCGCGCAGATGGCTCGCCGCGCTGACCTTTTGGCGGCTCATATGCGTGTAAGCCGTCCAGCCGAAATTTTCGTAGAATGTATGGCTGAACGGATACAGGTGTGTCATGAATATGCCGCGCGACTGAAGCAGCTTTAAAGACTCAAGCAGCATCGTGCGCATCAGCCCTTCGCCGCGCCGGTTTAAGGCTGTGGCCACGCCCGCGATAAATGCCGAATTCACCGGCTTTCCCTGCATGCGGATCGTATACGGGATCATGTGGACAATGGAGATGAGTTTTCCGCCGTCGAACATGCACAGCGAATTGCCGTCCAGCACCTTGTTGGCAAAGTACCAGTCGATAAACGCATCGGTATCGTGGAAGGCTTCTTTCCAGAGCGCTTTGGCCACAGGTCTTTCGTCTTCCAAAAGCAGGCGGATATCCTTACTCATTGATTTCTTACACCCACATATTTTTCTTTAAGACATAAAGGATAATACGACAGCTTGGCCTTGCGCAGCCCTTCGATGCCCATATCCTCCTCACGGTTGATGTAGACCACGTCGCTGAACTCATGGCTCGCAAATTCACGGTTGATCAGCGCGAACACGCCCTGAATATCCGGATTCGCTTTTTCGATGTGGATGATCGCCATGTCGTCGAACTTTTCGCCGATCGAATACGCCTCGAGGCTGCCGTCCACATAAAGCATACCACATTTGAGTCTCAGCGCGTCGATATGCTTAAGCGCATCTCTGGCGGCGTTGAGCTCGTTCAGGTAGCTCTGCGTCGCCTCGCCCTTGGTCTCCATCCACCTTTCCTGCAGCGCGATGCAGGCATCATAATCCGCACTTGTGTAGCGGTGATATTCAAACGTATGCTCCTTCAAAAACTTGTTGATATGATTGCGTTTCGCGTGATATTTTTTGCCCTCCAGCGTAATCAGGTCTTTCGCGTCGTATATATACTCGAAATTGTCGCGATCGGCGGTAAACGTATACCAGCCGGGGCAGTCGCGCTCGATCTTCTCCTTAAGCTCGGTGGTGACGCCCTTAAGCAGCGGCTTTTCCCCGCGCGACGCGAAAAACTCATCATACCGTTTCAGCGGCTCAGCCATGCTCTCATCACAGCAATCCAAAAACGGCGGCAGCGCAAACGAAGCGGTGCCGCTGCTTAAGTGCAGATACAAGGCGAGCTCATCGGCCGCCATTTTTATATTCCATGCCCGCCGCCAAATAAAAATGTTGGCGAACGACGCTTCAAGATTGTGATACCCATGGCACGTTGTGTACACTTCAAAATTCGTTTTGTCTTCGAGTTCTATCTGTTTAAAATTAAGCATGACCTCTCCAGAAAAAATTGATTTTCTCATTATATATCATTTATCATTTTTTTGAAAATACTAAATAATAATGATTTGCATCGAAGTGAAGCGCCGTTTGCGCTTAACCGCGTCAAGCTTATATTTACACCGCTTAAGTCGTCTTTTAACGTTTTTTTGTATTTTCAACGCAAAAAGCGTGCAACTGCGCGCTGCACGCTCAGAGTGTAAAAACGCGGCTTGCGTCACTCTTCCGCGATTTCACCGTTCGGCGCAATCACCGTCACATGCCACGGGATCATCTTGCCGCTGCCAATCAGTGCCTGCTTTACCGCGTATTCGATACCGCCGCAGCAGGGCACGCTCATGCGCAGCACCTCGACGCTTTTGATCTCGTTTTGCTTCAATATTTCTGTCAGCTTTTCCGAATAGTCCACCATATCGAGCTTCGGGCAGCCGATCAGCGTGATTTTGCCGCGCATGAACTTCTCGTGTACGTTCGCATACGCATACGCCGTGCAGTCCGCCGCGACAAGCAGCTTGGCCCCGTCAAAATACGGCGCGTTCACGGGCACGAGCTTTATCTGGCACGGCCATTGTCCAAGCTGTGATACGGTCTCTTCCCGGGGCTGCGATACGGCCGCCTGCGGCTTTCTTTCGAGCATCGCCGCGCGTGCCGACGGGCATCCGCCGCCCGCATGCTGAGCCATGTGCTTTTCCACCGCAACCTTGTCAAACTCCGCCGCTTCACGCTCCTCGATCGTGATCGCGCCCGTCGGGCATTCGGGCAGGCAGTTGCCAAGGCCGTCACAGTATGATTCGGACATCAGCTTCGCTTTGCCGTTGACCATCGCGAGCGCACCCTCATGACATGCCTGTACGCACAGCCCGCAGCCGTTGCATTTATCTTCATCAATCGTTATGATATTGCGTTTCATTTTTATCTCTCCTCTTTCTTGCTTTTCTGACCTGATTATCGTATATTTAAACAAATTAGTCCGTTGCATTTGCAACGGTTAGGAGGACGCTGTGAATCTTCCGAACATATACGCGGCGCATATCGCGCTTTTCGACGGCATTGGCGAAACTGAACTGTCTGAGATGCTGCAGTGTCTGGGTGCGGTTGAAAGAAGCTATAAAAAAGGCAGCTTTATACTGATGGCGGGAGACCCGCTGCCTCATGTGGGCATCGTGCTGTCGGGGCAAGCCACGGTATTCAAAACAGATCTCATTGGCAGCCGCACGGTGCTTGGCGCGCTTGAACCGCCCCAGCTTTTCGCCGAAACGTTCGTTTGCGCCGAGGTGAAAACGAGCCCGGTCACCGTGGAGGCTGTGACGGACGTCGCGGTGCTGCTGCTCGCATTCGACAGGATTCTGCATACCTGCACATCGTGCTGCTCGCACCATTCGGCGCTGATCCACAATATGCTGCGCATTGTCGCGCAGAAGAACCTTGCGCTCAACGAGAAGCTCGATCATATGGCGCGCAAAACCACGCGCCAAAAGCTCGCTTCGTATCTGATCGATCAGGCCACGCGCGCGGGCGGACGGCGTTTTGAGATCGCGCTCGACCGCCAGGCGCTTGCCGATTATCTGAGCGTGAACCGCAGCGCGCTGTCGCGCGAGCTCTCGCGCATGAACGAGGAGGGCGCCGTGGATTATCAGCGCAACAGCTTTTATATCCGCAACCCCGAGCAGCTCGAAGAAATGCTGCTTCACGAATAAATGCGTTATGCTATAATATTCCGGTAATATGAGAAAGGGAAAGAACATCATGGATAACGGCAGCGGCGTGACATACGCTTTAGGGTTCACGGCGGCGGGCGTGGCCTGCGGCATCAAGAAAAACGGCAATAAGGACTTGGCTCTGATCAAGTGCGACAATATCGCCGCGGCGGCAGGCGTATTCACGCGCAACAAGGTGAAAGGGCATTCTCTTGTGCTCGCGCACAAAAATCTGCGCAACGGACGCGCGCAGGCCGTCATTATCAACGCGGGCAACGCCAACGCGTGCCTCGGCAGCCGCGGCGAACAGGACGCGCTGCGCATGGCGCAGCTCACCGCGGATACTCTTGGCTGCAAGCCGCAGGATGTGCTGACCGGTTCCACCGGCGTGATCGGCATGCCGCTCCCCGTCGAGCGCATTGAGGCGGGGCTGCAAAAGGCGGCGCTCACGCGCGAAGGCGGTGCGGACGCCGCCACGGCGATCATGACCACCGATACAATAAGAAAAGAAGCGCAAGCGTGCGTGACGATAGACGGCCGCGAGGTCAGGATCGGCGGCATGGCCAAGGGCAGCGGCATGATCCACCCGAACATGGCCACGATGATCTCCGTGATCACCACCGACGCCGCGATATCCGCCAAGGCGCTCAAAAAGGCGCTCAAGGACGCGGCGGATGTGTCGTATAACCGCATATCGGTAGATGGCGACACAAGCGTATGCGATAAGCTGCTGCTGCTGGCCTCAGGGCTGGCGGGCAACAGCCTGATAGAAGAAAGCACCGAAGGCTATGATACGTTTCTTGCGGCGCTCAAAGAGGTCTGCGTGACGCTCTCTAAGATGCTTGCGGCGGACGGCGAAGGTGCGACCAAGCTCTTAACGATCGACGTGCGGCACGCGCGCTCGGCACGATCCGCGCATATGATCGCGTCTGCGATCGCGAAATCGCCGCTGTGCAAAACGGCGGCGTTCGGCAACGACGCCAACTGGGGCCGTTTGCTGACCGCGGCGGGCTATTCGGGCGCGGCGTTCGACCCGGCTAAGGTTGATATTTACATCGGCGGCGTGCAGGTCTGCAGGCAGGGCGGCGGCCTCGCGTTCGACGAAGCAGCGGCGCTCAATGAACTGAAACAAAAGGAAGTCACATATGTCATTGACCTCAATGACGGCGACGCCTCGGACCTGATGTGGACATGCGATTTTTCGCTGGATTATGTGAAGATCAACGCGGATTACCGCACATGAGCGGTTAATGACCAAAAGAAACTGCTTCTATCATCTCGAGAAAGCGAAATCAGATCAAACTCGAAGGTGTGCTGTTTTATCTAGTGAATATTTCTATGCCATAGCATCAAATCGACAGATTCTTCGCTCGCTTGCTCCCTCAGAATGGCCGTAACTGTCGGTGAGGAGCGCAGCGACGAGTACAAAGCAAATGAATGACCGTAACCGTAGCTTTTCTGTCATCCTGAGGAGCGCAGCGGCAACCAGAAATACAAATAGCATCATAAAAAAGCGCACTGCGGGGCTTGAAGTGCGCTTCGTCTTTTCTATTCATGCTATTGTATCTCAATGCGGTGCGTATCCACCGCGTTTTTCTGGCGCGGGACGCTGACCCTTAAGATACCGCCGTCCAGCTTAGCTGAAATGCCGTCCGCCTCTGCGTCTGCGAGGTATACCGCGCGGCTCATCGAACTGTAACGCCGTTCGCGGTGAATGTATGTCTTGGTCTCCTCGTCCTTGCTCTCTTCATGGTTCACCGATATACGCAGCGTTCCATCGTTCATCTCGAGACTCACCTCGTCCTTATTCACGCCCGGCAGCTCCGCCTCAATCGTGTATTCGTTATCCGTCTGCTGCACATCGATCTTAAACGCTTCTCGCGTGCGCCGTCCCGTCAGCCACGGGTCGGTGAAGAAATCATCGAGCATGTTGTAAAAATCCTCAAAGCCTGTGGGCGCGACGCTCCTGTTTCTCCTGTTTACGGGTATCAAATCTGCCATCATAATCAACTCCTTTTTTTCTTGATTTCAATAGCTTTATTTTCGTTTTTTAGCACTCTCGCACCGCGAGTGCTAACTCCTTATGATTATTATATACCACTTTATTTTTCTTTAGTCAAGGAAGGTCAAAATTTGTTTACAAATTATTTTATGAGGATAGAGCTTATTTTTCCACTTCATTTTTTAACAAAAATTGCGTTCTTTATGTTATTATCTGTATATATAAAAGAAGTTAGGAGTTGTACTGAAATGTCTGTATCCAAAGATAATAATACCTCAGCAGCTTTCAAATATAGCCCCAATATTCAAACAATCGGTATTCTGATTAATAAAAAGGGTGTTTGCCAAAGCTGCGGAAAAGAAGTCTCGCAGTATTATCCAACGATGTATTGCCGGGAAGAGGTCGACTGTATCTGCCTTGATTGCATTAAAAGCGGGCAGGCATCGGATAAATTCAAAGGAGAATTTATTCAGGATGCTGAAACGGACAAAGTCGACGATGCGATGAAAATCGACGAATTGTTTAAAAGAACCCCCGGTTATTCAAGTTGGCAGGGAGAGCATTGGCTTGCTTGCTGCAACGATTTTTGCGCTTACATCGGAGATGTGGGTACAAAAGAGCTGATGGAAATGGGCATTGCCGATGAAGTATTTGCGGAATATGATACGTTAGGTGAATATGAAAACGCCAGAGACCATCTGGTAAAAGCCGGATCAATGAGCGGCTATCTGTTTCAATGCCTTCATTGCGGCCGTTATCATTTATGGGTTGATACCGACTGAAAAAATGTAACTCTTATCGTGAAAACAAAGCGGCCTTTCAGCCGCTTTATCGTACGCTATTCAAATATCCAGACGCGTTCGTCAAGCCTTTGGAACTCCTTATCCCCCGGCGGCAATACCGGCTTGCCAAACGGCATCTGTGCCACCATACGCCATTCAGTTGGTACGTTCCACTTCTCGCGCACCGCATTGTCCACGAGCGGGCTGTAATGCTGCAGCGACGCGCCGAGCCCTTCCGCTTCAAGCGCCGTCCAGATTACATACTGGTGCATCGCGCTCGAATGCTGCGCCCACAGCTTGAAATTGTCCGCATATAATGGGAACTCTGCTATGAGCTCATCCACCACTTTGTTGTCGATAAAATACAGCACCGTGCCGTAGCCCGACGCGAACGACTCATTCACCTTGCTCTGCGTCGCGGGAAAACGCTCCGGCGGCGTTACCTTTCTGAGCTCGTCGAGCGCGATCTGCCAGAACGTTTTATGCGCAACACCAAACAGCACGATAGCCCGTGTGCTCTGCGAATTATACGGGGACGGCACGTGCTTCACCGCACTGCGCACGATCTCTGTGATCCGCTCATTTGGTACGATTTTTTCGCCGCTGAGCCCGTATATGCTGCGCCGCCCTTTCACGGCGTCCCAAAAGCTTTTTTGCATTGTTACTGTCCTCCGCTGTCGTTTGATATTAGTATAACCCTCTTTTTTCCGTCATGCAAACGAATATGAAAAAGCCCCGCAAAGCAGGACCATCATATATCTAAGCGGCCAGCCGCCGATTAACGCTATACGATTTTGCTGATTTCGGTACGCAGCTGTTTGATAATGCGCTTTTCGAGCCGCGATATGTACGACTGCGAAATGCCGAGGCAGTCGGCCACCTGCTTTTGTGTGCGCTCCTTCTGGCCGTTGAGCCCGAAGCGCATCTCCATGATCATCTTCTCCCGCGCGCAGAGCTTGTCGATGCACGACTGCATGAGGTCCTTTTCCACGCCGTCCTCGATCTCGGTATACACAACGTCGGGCTCGGTCCCGAGTATGTCTGAGAGCAGCAGCTCATTGCCGTCCCAATCCACATTGAGCGGCTCGTCGAAAGACACTTCATAGCGCAGCTTCGCGTTGCGCCGCAGGTACATCAGAATCTCGTTTTCTATGCAGCGCGAGGCGTATGTCGCGAGCTTGATATTCTTATCCACATCGAATGTGTTGACGGCCTTGATGAGCCCGATCGCGCCGATCGACACGAGATCTTCAATGCCGATGCCCGTGTTTTCGAACTTCCGCGCGATATAGACCACGAGCCTTAGGTTGCGCTCAATGAGCGCGCGTCTGACCGATTTGTCCCCCTCCCCCAGTAGCCGGAGCAGCGTCGCCTCCTCCGATCGTGTCAGCGGCGGCGGCAGCGCTTCGCTCCCGTTGATGTAATCCGCCCGCGCTGCCAGCCTCAGCCTCAGCGTCACCCAGGCAATCAGTCTTTGTACCCACAGCGTCCTCATATGTTGCTCCTTTCTTAAGTTCGTCCAGCAGCTCAGTGCCCGCTATGGCGCCAAAGCCCCCGGAAATCGGCTGCTTCGACAGGCAAACAACCGCCTTCACACCCTTCGCCGAGCCCTGCAGCGCCGCATTGTCAATCTCGATGCCATAAAAAAGCCTCTGCCCCGCCGCGGTGGCGCACGGCACGATGCGAAGGCGGTCAGTCGGTTTTGGTGTCTTCCGTGATACCAGCTCAAATAGATCGCTGCCCAAGAGGTCTCTGGCGGCTGCGTGGCTCAAAAAAAGGACGCTTAGCCGGCTTAGAGGATCGCGCACGAGGTTGCCCGAATCGGCAAACGCTTTGACCGTGATTTGCTTGGCCCCCAGCGTCAGTGTGAGCATCGCCGATTGTTCTTCGCGTCTGACGGTCCGCCGTTTCACGCGCGCGAGCAGGTCCGTCAGTACGGCGCCCACGAACAGCCCGAGCAAAATGATGCGCACGGGCGCTTTGACGGCAAACGCGCCGCCGATCGTTGCGGGCTCACCGAAGCTCAGCATGCACGCATACACCGCGCCGGCCAGCACGAACGACGCCGCCCAGAACGCGCAGGTATTCTTCCAAAACCCTTGCTCTCCGCGCCTGAGATATGCGATCAGGCACATCGCGAACCCGGCTGCGATCTTCACCGTGACCGTTTCCAGCCAGCCGCTGAAGCCCACGGCAATGCACCCGTAAACGCCGCCGAGCGCCGCCGCGGCGCAGAATCTTGGCCATTTCACCTGCGTTTTGGTGAGCCGCGACGCGAGCAGAGCGATGAGCAGGTTGACAATAAAATTGTCGAGAAACACAAGCTCGATATAGACCTTTTGCAACCCCACCAGACCCTTTAACACATGATGGGCATATTATATAGGTACTGTCACTTGATATATTGTAGAACTGCGCAGCGCAAAAAAAATAATATGGCGCAAAATGAAAAGAAGCGCCCATGCTAAGCGGAAAAAAATGATTAATATCTACATTCATCGCGGCCTTATGGATAAAGTTTGATTGTGCCGGTAATATTGTCACAGAAATTTGTGATCATACGGCGTATTGTTTTGGTATCAAGCCGTAAGGAGAAAATGAATGGGCAAGACAATAAGGCCAAAACGCATCAACGCGAAAAACGCGAAAGCGATGATAGAAACCGGAAACGCCGTTTTGGTGGATGTGCGCACGCCGCGCGAATATGTCGGCGGGCACATCAACGGCGCGGTTTCGCTGCCGCTTGACGATGTTGCCGCCAAAGCCTTAAGGGTGCTGCCGGATAAAGATGCGGGCATTGTTGTCTATTGTTTGAGCGGGGCGCGCAGCGGCAGAGCCGCGCGCATGCTGGCGCGAATGGGTTATCAAAACGTGCGCAACTTGGGCGCGATGTACAAGTGGAATGATTGAAAACGTAGGACGCGGCAAACATCACGACGCGCTTTGAAAATCGCGCCCTACAGAATCGTATTTGCACGAACGAATCTACCCATGGAACCATTCCAAATTCATTTCTTCATTAAAACGGTATACAAACAAAACAAGCCGATATGACCTATGGCAAAACGGGTATTATGATCATATTATCCGCGACGAACAGGATTACCTTATCCATTGGAAATACATCGTCGATAATCCCGCCAAATGGGCAGAGGATAAGTACTATACATAAATTTTCAGGTCTTCATCTGCTGAAAGCAAAGTACAACTGAACATATGAATAAAGAACGGTTGATTCAAGAATTCGAAACCCGGTTGGCAATAAACTCAAGGTATTCCAATGCTTTTGCTTCCGCATGATGTCTAACGACGAGCTTTTGTCGTGAACAGGGCTCTCGCAATTCAAGATAAAGCCGAATGATCGCGCGCACTGCCGAAATACAGCTCTGCGCTTCATGAACGGCTACCGTTTTGAGCAAAGCAGGCAAGTCTTTGCGCGCATCAGCTTCTATATTTCTGACGCCGCGCGGAAGCCTGCCGTTCTTCATGAGTATCAGCGGCGCAACCACAGTCTGCCTCAGAAACGAAATGGTCTCGACAGCCTCGAATATTTCTCCTCTGCCTATTTTCCCGGCCGCATAATGCACCCATACCCAAAACCGGTCTTCAATCCACTGCAAATCAGGATACGGAAATGCAGCAGGCTTTGCCGAAAAGGCATGAGACAGCGCATTATCCTTTTGATAGAGAATCACAGGGTCTTCAACGCGCTTTCCCGCATCATCCAAGGATATAAACTTCAAATCGACATGCAGCAGCGGAGAATCATACAAGCAGATCAGCAGGCGCGGCTCTCCCACATGTTCGCCGGTGAATGCGGAAAGCAGATTTCCGAGCTTTTTTGCAATCTCCATCCGTTCGCCCATGATCTGCTGCGCGTCCTGCGGACTCACAGCGACCACAAAATCAAGGTCGGAATACTCATCCATATTCCCCGATATATATGATCCGCCGAGCGCAATACCGACTATTCTGTTATCCTGCTTCAGAATATCGACAGCTTTGTCAATAAAATTCTGATGTTCTTCCGGAATCATATTTTCACCTCAGCGCAACGGATCATAACGAGCCCTCTCAAAGCCTTACGGTCTTTATATTCACAGCGCCCTGATCCACCGTCATGAGCCCCACTGTCGCGGGGTTTGTGCGCGGTTCGCCAAGGCTGCCCGGATTATACAGATGGACACCGTCGTAAAACTGCTCTGCCGGGATATGCGTATGCCCAAAAAGCGCGACCTCCGCCTCCTTCTCCCGCGCATACAGCCCGAGCCCCAGCAGCGATGATTTCACGCTCTGTTTATGCCCGTGCACGAGCAATATTTTCACGCCTTCGACGGACAGCACCAACTCGGCTTCGGCAGTGGAATTCAAATCACAGTTGCCGCGCACGCTGTAGACAGGCTTTTGCGTCAATGTGCGGATATAGTCGGCGTCGCGGGTATAATCGCCCAAGTGAAATATCATGTCCGCCTCGACGAATCGGTGCACCGCCGCCAGCATTTTGATCTTGACGCCGTGCGTGTCGGCGAGTATCAGTATCTTCTTCATGAACCGGCGAGCTTTTCTTGCAGCGCCTCAAGCGCTCGCGCCCTGTGGCTCAGGCCATTTTTCACGTCGGCGGCTATTTCGGCGAAGGTTTGTCCCAGTTCGGGCACAAAAAACAGCGGATCATAACCAAACCCGCCGTCTCCCGAGGGCGCCTGCGCAATCACACCGCACACCTCGCCGCACGCCGTCGTCACTTTGCCGCCCGAAACAAGCGCCACCACGCTCACAAAACGCGCGCTGCGGTCCTTGATGCCCTGCAGTTCCTTGAGCAGCTTCTCGTTGTTCTGCCCGTCCGTCGCATCTTCGCCCGCATACCGCGCGGAATAGATGCCGGGCGCGCCATGCAGCGCGTCCACGCAAAGCCCCGAATCGTCGGCCAGCGCGTCGCATCCGGCCATGTCCGCCGCCTCGTGCGCTTTTTTTATCGCGTTTTCCTCAAAGCTGTCGCCGTCTTCAACGACCTCGAGGCTGATCCCCGCCTCCTTCAGTGAGACGATCTCGTCGTAAAAGCCGCCGAGAATCGCCTTGATTTCCCTCACCTTGCCCTGATTGTTCGTCGCAATCAACAGTCTGCTCATCCTTGCAGCGCGTCCTCCTGTATCTTTTGTATCTCTAAGATGCCATGCGCCGCGAGCCCCAGCAGTTCGCCGAGCTCCTCGGGAATTATGGGCCGTTTTTCTCCCGTGCCCTGCACCTCGATAAAGCCGCCGCCGTGCGACATCACCACGTTCACGTCCGCCTCGGCCCGGCTGTCTTCGTCAAAATTCAGATCGAGCACACATGCCCCGTCCACGATGCCGCAGCTCACCGCCGCCACACCGCTGACAACGGGCGACTCGATGATCAAGCCTTCCTGCAGCATTTTCTCTACGCACTCGCAGAGCGCCACATAGCCCCCCGTGATCGCCGCGGTACGCGTGCCGCCGTCCGCGTCCAGCACGTCGCAGTCGATATGGATCGTGAGCCCCGGCATCAATCCAAAATCCACCGCACAGCGCAGGCTCCGCCCGATCAGCCGCCCAATCTCGGTGCTGCGCCCGTCGGGGCGCTTCGTTTCACGCGGCTTGCGCGTCGGCGTGCTGGCGGGCAGCATCGCGTATTCGGCGGTGAGCCAACCTTTGCCCGTGTTCTCGAGAAAAGGCGGCACACCCGTCTCATACATGGCTGTGCAAAGCACCGTGGTGCCGCCCCAGGAAACGAGAGCGCTTCCGTGCGCGTTTTTCAGATAGGCTTTTCGAATCGTTAAAGGCCGCAGCTGCTGAGCGGCGCGGCCATCAGCTCTTGTCATTTGTTTTAAGTCCTTTACTCCATTGTGTTGACGAACTCCGGCGTGGCCATTGTCGTCTGGGACGTGGAAGAGTATTCCTTTCCATCCACCAGTATACGCACTTCATCGATATTGTCAAACTGCATCAGCGTCAATATGATGCTGCGGAACAGCGCTTTTTCCTGCTCCGGCTTATCTTTCACCGTATCCAGCTCTTTTGAGAAGTTGATCGACGCGATACCGTTATCGTCTACCGTCACACCGAGCAGCTCAGTCCCTTCGGGGAACGCGCTTTTAAGGCCGCCCTGTCCGGGGCCCTTCACAAGCTCGTTCATGGCCGCAAAAGCGTCCGCCTGACCGCCCACGTATTTGGTGACAGGCACGATGGCCGTTCCGGCCTCGTTCTCAAAGTAGAGCAGCAGCTTGGAAGCGTCGCCCGTATCATCCTCGGAGACCGAGCCGATGACATTGAGGTCAAACGTTTCAAACGCCGCGCTGATATCGGTCCCAAGCGGCAGCGCGTCGGTGCATCCATCCTGACGGATACTGACCTTGTCGATCGTCGGGAACTCGGTCAGCGTATTGACCAGCGCCACCACCTTGCTCATCTCATCCACGGCATCCTTGCCCTTTATCGCCTCGCCGCTGAGCTGAAGCGTTGCGACGCCCTCCTTGATGGAAAGACTGAGCTCCGTGCCTTCCGACAGTATCGGATTAAGCCCTAAATACTCCATCTGGGAATCGGTATTTGAATCAGCCACCAGCTCGGATACGGTGGCGGCCCCGATGCCCTCCACCCACTCTATCTGCTTCATCACGGGCACGATATAGCCGTAATCGTCCTCGAGATAAAGAATGGTATCTCTCATGTTGGCGTCAGTTTCCTCAATATTTGCCGCCGGTATTTCTTCATATGGTTCTTCTTCCTTCGCGCCGCAGCCTGCGATACCAATCACCAGGAAAATCGCGACGATCGTTGCCAATGCCTTTTTCAGCATACCCATTCCTCCCCCTATGCGCTTTTTTATAAGTATATTAGGGGAAGTGAACGCATATGATTGCGCCTAACGTTAATTGCTCAATATAAAGTGATTCGTTTGTGCCGGGTTTACGTGCACCACAACATCAATGACCGCCGGGTAAGCGCTTTGTATGGCATCGCGCACTGCATCGGCCACCGCATGCCCCGCGATGACGCTGATGCGTCCGTCCACCTCGACCGCCGCGTCCACCAGCAGCCCGCGCCCCATGCGCCGGCACTTGAGCCAGCTTAAAGCCGAAACGCCCGGCGCTCCGGCGGCGAGCAGACGCAGCGAGTCCATCGTTTCATCGTCGGGGGCCGCATCCAGCAGCATCCGGCTCGATTCCGCGATGATCGACAACGCGGTTTTGACGATCACGCCGCTGATCAGTATCGCCACGACAGATTCCGAATAGACTGTCAGCGCTCTTGCCCCCGTCATTTGCCCCGCAAACGAGAGCATGATAGAAAGCGCCGCGCCCGATGTCGCGAAAAGATCGTTGCGGTGATCCATCGCGTTTGTGATCACGGCGATGGAATTCAGCCGCTTTCCCGCAGAAGATGTTATCTTATACATCACGGCCTTCACGGCGATGGACACGAGCGCCGCCGCGAGCGCCGCCAGACTCGGCTGACCCGCTTCTCCCGCGATGATCGCATTCACCGCTTCATAGACGATGGTTCCTGTCGCCGCGGCCACCAGGATACCGACGAAAAATGAGACGAGCGCTTCCATCTTGCCGTGGCCGTAGTGATGGCCCTTGTCTTTGGGCCTCAGCGCATAGCGGAGCCCGAGCAGCACAACGACGGTATTGACCACATCACCCGCCGAATTGAAGGCATCCGCTTTGAGCGCTTCACTGCCCGTCAGGAAACCCACCGTGCCCTTGAGCAGCAGCAAAACGATGTTGCCGATGAAGCAAAGCGTGATGATGCGTATACCTTCGTCTTTCTGCACGTTAAAAAACTCCGTTTTTTAGATTTGCTAAAGAAGCTGCACATGATTATCATATCAATATTGCGCAAATAATAAAAGGAAATTCCTTGGAGGAGCTGCAGATGAAATTCGATCTGGTCTCAAACGTATATGAGTGGAACGAGGACGGAATTTTGGGCGCGCTGCATATCGAAATTGACGGCAGCCCCTTTCCGAAAAACCGCTGGTCGGGCAGCGTCGGCGAAACGCTGATCATGTGGTCGGAAAACCTGCTGAGCCTTTTGGATGCGGGCCTTAACGGCGAGGAAGAATTTTTCTTTCCGGATTCCGCATATTCGTTCACGGTCCGCCAGCGCGGCGCAAGCCCCGCCTTGCTTTGCCTGCTGGAAAACGCAAAGCCTATAGATGAACGAATGTATGAAGTCTCCTTCTTTATTTTCTTAAATGCCGTATCCCATTTGACAGATACGCTGACCGGTGACGGCCGGTTTCAAGGTATTCCGCACGTCAAGCGGCTCAAAAACGTCGCGGCGCGGCTTAAAAAAACATCGGAAGCGCACGGCTATCATATGGAATAAACGCAGTATCATCTGCTTATGTTTTAATCGAGTGAATCATACAGAAATTATTGTTCAAAAATTTTTGTTCTTATCTTTTTAAATTTGAGACAGCTGTATATAGGAAAGCACTGCAATTCATCGTATAGCTGCGTAAAAAGTCTATAGAATAATGCCCAAAAAGCGGTGAGCGTTCATCAATTCGGATATGCGGATTGTCCTGTGGAAACGTCAAGAATTTTGCCTGTTTTCAGCAGCTCTTTGACCTCATCCGCCGAATAGATCATCACCTGATCATCGAGCCCATCGTCCGGCGCAAACACCAGCTCACTGTCCCAGGTGCCCACCAGCTTATAGACGCGGCCCCGTTTCGTGATTATAGTCATCAATGTATTCCTCCACCTGTATAGTTTCATTAAGCCATCAGATACACAAAATAGCAAGAGGTAAATTAAAACATTGTGACTTTTTTAACACAGTTTATAAGCAAAACAAAAAGGCCCGGTCTCCCAAGCCTTTGATTGCTTGTCCTTATGCGCGCTCCATGTACTCGCCGGTACGCGTATCCACGCGAATTCTGTCTCCCTGATTGACAAACAGCGGCACCATGATCTTCGCGCCTGTTTCGAGTATCGCGGGTTTGTTGCCCGAAGTGGCGGTATCGCCCTTGAAGCCGGGGTCCGTTTCGGCGATCTCGAGCTCCACAAAGTTCGGCGGTTCCACCGAGAACGCCGCGCCCTTGAAAAACTTGATTGTCACAAGCATATTCTCTTTGATATAGTTGAGCGCGTCCTCCACCTGTGTGTGGTTAAGCGGCAGCTGCTCATAGGTTTCATTGTCCATGAAATAGTACAGATCGCCTTCGCTGTACAGGTATTCCATCGTCTTTGTTTCCACATGCGCCTTGGGGAACTTCTCGGACGGGTTGAATGTTCTTTCCAATACGCTCCCGGTCATGATGTTTTTGATCTTGGTGCGCACAAACGCGGCGCCCTTTCCGGGTTTAACGTGTTGAAAATCCACTATCACCCAAACCTGACCGTCTATCTCGATTGTCAGGCCTTTTCTGAAATCTCCGGCTGAAACCATGTTTACCTCCAAGCAAATTATAGGATTATCAGATCACGCGGCGCTGCCGTTAAATTGACACTGCCGCCGTGCTTTATGACACACAAATCTTCAATACGCACGCCGAATCGGCCTTTCAGATAAATGCCCGGCTCCACCGTGACAGCCATGCCGTCCGCCAGTATATCCGACGATATCTCATTCAGCGTCGGCGCCTCGTGGATGAAAAGCCCCACGCCATGCCCCATACCGTGCCCGAACGCTTCGGCGTATCCGTGCTGCGCGATATAGCTCCGAGCCGCTGCGTCCGCATCCCGCGTCTGCACGCCTTCCGCCAGCATTTGGAGCGCCAAATCACCCGCGCACTTCACTATATCATATACTTTTTGCTGCTCTTTGTCTATATCCAATATGCCCACCGTGCGCGTAAAATCGCTGCAGTAGCCCTCAAAGCGGCAGCCGTAGTCCATCGTCACAAAGTCGCCGGGCTGAATCGCGCGGCTCGTGGGCGTCGCGTGCGGCAGGCTCGAATTCGGACCCGACGCAACAATGGGCGCGAACGCCGTGTCCGCACCGCTCTTGTTCATGTAATAGACGATCTCGGCCTTAATATCCATCTCCGTGATGCCGGGACGGATCAGCGTGCACAGATGCGAAAACAGCTCGTCGTTATGGCGCGCGCCCTTGGTGATCAGCGCGATCTCCGCTTCATCCTTCACGATACGCTGGGCATCGATCGCGCTGGAGATGTCAACGATATCGGCTTCGCCGATGTGGTTTAAATAATCTTTATAAGCCTTATATGACACACCCGTGAGGTCGATGCCGAGCCGTCTGCCGCCTGCCTTCGCGCGCTCGAATATCGCGGCGAGACGCGCGGGGCTCTTCGTCTCGATCACGGCAAAATCCGTATCGCTTTCCGCCTGCTCCGTGTAACGCGCATCCGTGAAAAGATACTTCTCGCTCTGCGTGATCAGCAGCTGGCTGCTCGACCCCGAAAAGCCCGAATAATACCGAATGTTTTCATCCGTCGTGATCAGCGCGGCATCCGCGCCCTTGCGTGCCAGCGCCTCGCGCAGCTTACGGATCCTCATGCCTTTGCCCTCGTTTCCATATAAATACGCTTCATCTCCGCCGCGTCCTCGGCCATCGTCCCGCGCGACTCACATATCAGCGTGGGTTCGAGACCGCGCTTGACGATCTGCGCGGCGAGCTGCGCAAAATCCGGCCCGTATTTCGTGTCGGCGAATGTGCGGTGCATCTTCTCCCCCGCCGCCGTGTATTCGATGCGCGCAAAATGCACATGAAAGCGCTTGGCGCGCTCTCCGCCGAGCCCGGCTTCGAGCTTATTAAGTATGGCCGCAAAATCCTCCTCGGTATTGAGTGCGCCGCGGCCCCGCGCGTGCAGATGCGCGAAATCAACCGCGGGTACAAGCCGTTCGTCGAGTCTGCACAGCTCGATCACCTCGTCGATATCGCCGATCTGTTTTATTCTGCCCATCGTTTCGGGACATATTTCAATATCGAATATCCCCGCCGCATCGAGCCCTTCAAGAATGTCCTTCAAAGCGTTCCTGGCGCGCTCAAAGGCGTCCGCCGCTTCGAGCTTACCATGCGAGCCCGTATGAAACACCACGCGCTTTGCGCCCAGCCAGCGGGCGGCCGTGACCGACTGCAGGAGGTAACGCGAGTTGCCTTCCTGCTTTTGCGGCTCTTCCGTTGCGAGGTTGATGTAGTAAGGCGCGTGCACGCTCAGCTTGACGCCGTAAAGAGCCGCCTGCTCCGCAATTTTCTCGGCGGCTGCCTGCCCGAGGCGCACGCCGCGCCCAAACGAATATTCAAAGGCGTTAAGCCCCATGTTATACAGCCATTCAAACGCCTCATAGGTGTTTTTATGGCCCTGCTCATAAAAGCTGTCCGAGTTGCCCGCAGGCCCAAAATAAATCATACGATCATATTAACGAAGCGCACCGCTAAAGTCCAGAGTTTTTCGAAAGCTCGGCGGCAAGTTTCGCGATCGCCTTGCTTTCAATGCGCGATACATAGGAACATGCTTATTGTAAGTGAATTTGGGGATCCAGCCCGTGAAAACGAAAATGGATATGAATTTCTTTTGTCTCAGTCAGTTCTACCTTTTCAACAAGGCTGAAAAGTAATTCTTTATTATGTTCTTTCGTGTTTAAAAACCGTTTAACAAGCTCTTTGACCAACTTTTGTTGATCTTGAGGCGTTTGCTGTTCCGCTTGAAGCCGCAATAACTTTTCATTAAGAATTGTGCGTTCATCTTTGGCCCGAGTGTACACCCGGAGGAAGTCAGTTTCTTCTAGCAAACCCGATAATTTATCCAAATACATTTTGTCCAGATTCGCTGTCAATGCGTCGATTTTAGCGGACAAGCGAGTCACTTCAGCCGCCAAGTTGTCACTTTGCGCGTCTTCTTCCAAAGCCATTGCTGTCAGTTTCTCCAGTTCACCGGAGTTAATGTATTTGCCGCATATCTCCATCACCTTGTCGATCACGGCTTTGGTCACCTCATCAACCTTCGCGGAATGGCATGTACAAACGCGGCCCTTACTATAGCGTTGATAAGACCGGCATATGAAGTATAACGTATCTTCTCCCTTGGCGTTTGGCCTGTTTACAACCGCGAGCGGATAACCGCATTCATGACATCGAATGATTCCTTTGAGTAAAAAGTCATACTTTCGGCTTCGCGTCTTTTTTCTCGCATTTAAGAGTGCGGAGACTTTATTGAAAACCTCTTCTTCAATAATAGGTTCATGTGTGTTTTCAACCACTTGCCACTGCTGCCGGTCCAAACGAATACATTTTTTTGTTTTGTAATTGATACGCTTGGTTTTCCCCTGTGCCATGTTCCCCGCATATGTAGGATTTTGAAGCATATCCGATACACGTTCGGAACTCCAAAGATGTGTGTATTTCCCTCGTCGAGCGACAGTTAATCCAGCATAAGCTGCCGGGGTCGGCACTCCTTCCGCATTAAGCCGCTCCGCAATCTTCCTGCACGATTCACCGCTCACTGCCAATGAAAATATTATGCGCACAACTTCAGCCGCTTCTTCATCAATGACGATCTTGTTTTTTTCGTTTTCGGACAGCTTATATCCATAGGCGGCTTTCCCTCCAATGAACAACCCTTTCCTTTGCTTGTCATGCTTGACGCTTTTTATTTTTTTGCTGATATCCTTTGCGTACATATCGTTCATAATGGCCCGAAACGGTGTGATATCATTGGCTGTACTATCAATTCCCGAATCAATACCATCCAGCAGCGAAATATATCTCACCTGATGTTCAGGGAAATACCGCTCCATATAGTGTCCGGTCTGGATATAATCGCGCCCGAGTCGAGATAGATCTTTGGTGATAACCATATTGACGCGTTTCTTTTCAATATCTTCAATCATACGATTGAATCCTGGCCGATCAAATGATGTGCCGCTGTAACCGTCGTCAATATACACATTATAAACATCAAGCTTATGCTTCTCGACAAAATCGCACAGTAAACTGCGCTGATTTGTCACGCTTTCAGATTCAGCTTGTTCGTTATCATCCTCCTTTGATAACCGAATGTATAGTGCAACTTTATAATCCATTGGATTGCTAATCTCTAAATGCATAATCTGCCTCCAAAGACGAGCAACCTTTCATCATTTTTATCATACACCTTACCGTCCAATGGCTCAGGAAAAATGGGCTGAATCTTTTGCAAGTTCACTCTGAATAAATAAAAGAAGCGACTCTGTTATAAGCCTCCAAACATCGTCTCCGTGGCTGTCATAAAAGCACACAACATTAATTTTCTTGCTCATCAGAAACCCCTCCAAGTGATTTATTTATGCCTATGCTGAAGGTAGTATTAATTATCAATGGGTGAACAATATTCCTGATCTTTAGCAGCATGAACGACTCCAAACAAATTTATGGAGTAACAATCTAATTTACTTTATGGCTTTGGTTGAAAATTTGGATTTCGCCAGAAACAAAAAATGGCCTTTACCGCTATCTGCAGCAAGAGACCATACTTCTTAAAATTATTAAACTAAATGGGTCGAACAAGTTATTATATTTAACTATAGTATATAATATCAAATCAGGTATATAATGCAGCTTAATGTTTGGATAGTTTATTTTTTAGACTGTTATGCTCAGGATTTCTTTTTTTATAAGTTGTTATATGTGGTTTTATCAAATAGCTTCATAGATCCAATGATTATTTTAATCCCCCAGGCGGCATGCCTATAGTTCAAATGTGTACTGGAGAGGGATAAAAGGCCTGTTTCAGGGGATATTTAGCACGATTTTGATGCCGCTGGACGCCCATGTAGATCATGCCATACATTCTCGCAACGGACATAATCCCTGTCCGCTATGACCGGAAGCGAATTCTCGATGCCAGTGTTTTAATATGTGCTGATGGTCCATGCGATATGTAAAGGATTCGAGTCGACCGAAAGTTCCAGCAGTTTCGCATTTCTGTCCTTAATATACCGATAGCGCTGCGCGAACGCGATGGATTCCGTTGTACAAGCAGGTGTAAGTTCTAAGTTGTAGAACATGGTCAAATACCTTCAAATCGTTACATATTATTAAAGTAATGATCTCCCATCCGAGCTTTTTCTTTGCATAAGAAAAAGCCGTCCTGCTGTTGTCAGCAAGACGGCAATACTCCTTAAGATTCTTGTTTTTGTGCTATTTAATCCGTACACATCAAGTTTTCCCGATATTTACGGAACGAGCAGTAATACTTTTTTTATCTTTAATATCTGCCAGATCAGACATTATAAGATCCGCTGCTCTTTTTTTTCTTAATGATCACAACAGCAGCGACTCCGCCGGCCAAAACTACAGCCAACACGATCACTATCCATAGAATGATACTGCCTCCGCTCTGCCCGACTACCTGCTGAATCGTGACGGATACGGTTGCCGTGATATCATCCACCGTATAGGATATGCTTGTATTGCCAGTCTTGATCGCTGTGAATGTGACGGATTCGCCATCTTCCGTCTTCGAGAGATAGCTCTCATCGAATTTCCACGTTCCTCCTGCCGGAGACGGCATCCAGGTGACTTGTCCTCCCTCATTGAGCTTGCATTCCTGCGGCAGCCCGCTAATCGCCGTTTCTGAGTTTGTAGCCTCAGTCTCAGCCGGGCTAGCTTCCGGATTAGCTTCCGAGTTATTTACCACGACGATAAACGGTGACAGATGGCTGACTTTCACGGTAAGTATACCATTTTCAACAAGGCCTTTGTAGCTTTCTACCGCGCCGTCCACATAATGCAGCAGCGTGAGCGTCTGACCGTTGTATTGGTCACCAACAGGGAAATGCAGCGTTATCGGGCCTTTATAGTCCGCATCCAGAGAGATATCAAATGCAAGTATCATCGTCTGCTCATCTTTAATCCCGGCCAACAGTGCTTTGTATTCCTCGCTATCCTCAGAGATCGGGACCACAGACAATTTGACGCCTTCCTTGATATCATCACCAACACTGACGCTGATACCGGTTTTCGTGTCCTTTAACACTTTTTCTTTTTCCGTATTATCATTTGTATTCGTGGTCGTATTATTTGAGCTGTTAGTACTTGTCCCGCCGGAAGATTTCCGCACCAGCCCGTTTATCGCCTTTTGCAGATCATCTGTAGCCTGATTGACCTGAGCCTGTTCATCCACGCTTAGATTCGGATTGTCACGTACCTGAATGGCTTTCGTCATTGCTGTCACCAGCGCATTTGCCGTCTTTGTCGTATATGCTTCCAGGTTTATTTTGCCTGCAGTCTCAATCAACGCCGCAAGCTTGGTCTTGTCTGCTGCAAGCCTAAGTCCGGCCATTGCGTTCTGGAGGCTCCTGACGGCTTCATCCATCTGCGCCTGACTCGATTTCGGGTCGTTCAGTATTATCTGAGTTGACGCGATCGCATGCTCGAGTATCCGAACATCAGCCTCGACATACTTTCCGGATTTGGCATCAATCAGCTTCAGGGATGCAGCGTCGATCATACTCTTAAGCTGGTTTCTGTCTTTTAAGCTCTGCTTCATAAGCTCCGCCGCTTTCTGCAACGGGGCTATCTGATTGTCGATTTCACGCTGGAGCGCATCCGTATCTGATAACAACAACCTCGTCGTATTGAGTGTTGTCTCAAACGCTTTAACCGCCGCAGCGTTATCATAATCCGTCAACACCAGTTTTGAGCAATCGTCAAACAGGCTCTGCAGTTTTTGCATATCTGTTGCCTTATTAAGCTTAAGCAGCGTCAGTGTTGCATTTAGGGCGTTATTGGCATTATCAACAGCAGTCTGATCTGCAGCGGGATTATTCAGCGCCATCTTTGCCCCTATCATCGCCTGATTAAAGGATGCTTTTTCGGTTGGCGTAAGCAGGTTGATCACACCGCGGCTTATGGCAAGGCTGCCGACCTTAACGGTTGTCATCAAAGCCTCTTTTCCAACGCCCGGAACAGCCGGTACGAGCACTGTGATCGCTGTTTTTAATGCGTCCGCAGCTTCGTTGATCTGCTGCTGTCTTGTCTCAGGCTTCGCGGCAATTGCATGTGCAGCCGCACGGCCTGCAGTAAATTCTTCTATGCCCGTTTCAAATACTGTACCTTTGTCAATCTGATCCTGAATGGCGTCTGCTATGGCGATCATAGCCATAAGAGATGTCCAGTCCTTAACCGTTGCCTGCATCGCATTCTGAGCAGCCGTCAGTTTTGTACACATGTCGTCAAACTCAGCCTGCAGCGTCGTGCTGTCCGCAATCAAAGCCGCAGCGCGGGCAAGCGTTGCCGAGAAAGCCGCTACCTTATCCGGGTCGTCGTAGTCCGTCAGTACCAACGCCGCCGCGGCATCATGCAAGGCAGCGAGCGCAGCAGGATCGCCGGTCACTAATTTTAGGCTCGCCAGCATGGCATGCAGGTTATCGTACGCATCGTCGACCGTAGCCTGATCCGCCAGGTCGCGCTCGTTAACTGCCTTGGCATAATTATACGACCAATTGTACGCCTTCTGGATACCCGTCTGCGAGGTCGACGTCGCCGGGTTCTCAACAACTCCGTGGTTGATAGCCACCGACGCTTTACTTAATTCATTCTGGAGCGTGCTCTTGTCGCTCGACATCGATATCGGGGCAGTGTTATACAATTCAAACTCATACAGCCTTGGGGCTTTGCAATCGAGTATATTCATACGGATTTTATCTGAAGTAACCGTAGATGTCAGATCCGCAGTGAATGTGGCTGCCGTTATTTTTTCACCGCTGTAGCTGTACGCAACTTTCCACTCTTCGTCTTGCCAGTACTCAATATTAAATTGGGTTATATAATAGGAAGAAGCGTTGTATTGCTGCCTGAATATCATCTGATCTACCGTAACCGCTTTGGGGAACGTCAGCTCCAGCGTAGCCGTAGTCGCAGACGCGGCCGCTCTCCAAGCCGAGGTAGCGCTTGCGTCTATCGCTTTCGGTCCGTCATACGTAGAAGATTCTGAACTGGATGCACTAGCCCCCGTGGCAGTGGGCGCAATATTGACGGCGGCGGGGATTCTAAACGCGGATGAGCTTTCCAGCTTTTCGCCGTTATAGAACAGCGCAGCCTTGATATTTGCAGCGTTTGTGATCGTAAGCGGCGCTTTATAGATATTTGAATATGCCGTGGGCTCAGAGCCGTCCAATGTGTATCGGATCTCAGGTACATCATAGTAGGAGTCCATCGTCACGCTCGTACCCTGTTGCGTAATATCTACCCGTATCAACGTTATCCTTGCCGCTATGATCGCAAGCTCAGTCTGCAAGTCCGCCTGTTTACTCTTCATCGCTTCAGGCGTGGAAGCATTGTCCATAATCACACTGATAGAATTGTTAATCAGTTGTGCGAACGCGTCATGCTCTGCCTGGGAGAACTCCCAAAGCTGAGTTCCAACAGTCAGGTCTTCCAGTTGTTCTTTTGACTGGTTGATCGCTCCGTCAAACGCGATCGCCGTGTTTGCATATTCCATAACATCCAGCAACACAGAGACTTCTGAAGAGTAATCTGCAGCGCCGCCCGCCATAAGCTGTTCCGCATGCGCGACCGCGGCGTCCAGTCTAGCCTTGGCTGTGGCAAGGTTGGCGTCCGTCATCGTATTCGAAATAGTTTTGGCTTCCCCGATCACGATGCTTAGCTTGTTTATATTTATCACATACGTTTTACCCTTTTGAGTATTGAACGATATCTTGTCAGACCCAGTTGTCGTAACCGCAACAGGCGTGCCGTCCGATTCCTTGACTGTAGCAGCTGTTATGCCGAGGTACTCCCCTGTGAATGTTCCGCCGTTACGGGACGTCACCTTAAACTGGTCCGCTATTCCGTCCGACCAGTTCATGTCGATCACGAAGTTACCGCGCGCAACAATCCCCGAAATGCTTCCGGTATCCCATTCGCTCGGAAGCGCGGGCAGAAATTGCGTATATCCCAGCTGGCTCTGTAAGAGCATCTCGCAGATACCGGCGGCCATACCGAAGTTGCCGTCGATCTGGAAAATCGGTGATGCGGTGTAGTTAATTGTACCGCCGGAGTTGTTACCATGGGAAGCAAGCAGGTTGCCCTGGAGACCGGCGTTGCCGCCGCCCAGCATGCTGCGCAGCATCTGATAACTTTCCTCGCCTAAGCCCATTCTTGCCCAAGAATTGATCTTATGGGATTTGGACCAGCTGGTTGCACCAAACCCACGTTCTTCCAGCGACACCATGGTGGCATCAATGACCTCTTGGGAGCTGTCCTTGCTGATAAGCGTGCCGGGATAGAGGCCTATGAGCTGGGAAAGATGGCGGTGCGGGACAATAGAGTCAACAGGAGCAATACCGGCGCGGTAGTTGGGGATTTTACTCTCCGGTAAGGAGCCGGCAGATGCCATACCTAAGGAGGTTTCCTCGAACCACTCTTTGATTTGGCCGTCATTACCGATTTGAATGGGCTGGAGCTCATCTTGAATTGAGCGCCAGTGGGCAATCTTGTCGGAGTCAACGCCAAGAATCTGTGCCGCCTCAATGATATTCTTAAAGTGCTCCCACACTAAACTCTGGTCGTAGGTTGAGCCGTTGACTACAGGACCCTCCTCAGGGGAACAGGAAGGAGAAACAACCAGCCGCTTCTGATAGGGGCTATACCAGAGGAAATTTTCCCAGAAATTTGCCATTTCCTTCATCATGGGGTAGATTTCATTTCTAAGATAATCCACATCGCCTGTGTAGCGGTAATAGTCGTATACGTTCTGAAGCGCCCAAGTAGAGCCGGCAATATTGTAGCCGTATTCCTGGCTTCCGGAAGGTGCTGTGTAGCCATAGATATTATTCTGGGTGTTAACCAAAAAGCCATTTGCTTCGCCCGGTCCACTTACTACACCTGCAGACTGAGCAGCCGTCACGCGGCCCGGCTCTCTGAGAGAGTCAACGTAGTCATTGAACACAGTTTCGCACTCTGCCAGATTGCCCGACAGTGTTGGCCAATAGTTCATTTGTACGTTAATATTGAAATGATAATCGGAGCCCCAAAGTCCGCTTGCACTACCGATAAGCCATGCACCACCGAGGTTTGTGGGAAGGCTTCCCTCGCGCGATCCGGCGATGGTCAGATAGCGGCCATACTGATACGCCATTGACTCCAGAGCACGTTGCTCCTGATCGGTTGCAATATGATTTGTGATTACGGCGGGCTTCGTTGTGTCGAAGGCTCTAAGCTCGCCCAATGTCTTGTTATAGTATATATTGTTGCCAAGTTCAACCTTATCAGAATCCCAACGGATTCGGATGTCGGTGGTGGTAACCGGGTCGATTTTCACAATGTCGTCGCGGAAATCCTGATCCAACTTATATTGGGTGTCCTTAACAACGATGGGCAACCAATCCGAGCCGGATTTGTATTCCAGCATGTAACCCGGTGTAACACAAACAAGCTGTAGCATGTCGAATGTGACTGGGATTCCATTCGGCATAGTGATGATTGCCGAAGGTGTTTTGCTGTTTTCTGAAATCCAGATGGTGTTGTTGTTGTTGTCAACTGCTTTTGTTTCAGTATAGGTGGTGCTCTGCCTGCCGGAGGCTGTAATCGAGCTTCCCGATGCCACATTAACATAAGGCTGTTCCGGGATGATGCTTCGACCGTAGCTTGCTACCAGTTCATCGGTAGAAATCGTCGGAACGAATCCATCAGCCAGATCGATCTCCACGCGGCCAAAGAGATTGGAATGGTCTGTCACATGACGCTGTTTTAAGCTCTCATAGCCTCGAGCGACCGCAGCATCCACCGTAGCTTTGACTGTTTCGTGCGGATCTACACCGGAACGGTAGTTGGGATACTCGTTCTTATAATCGGTTCCGCATGAAAAAACCAGCGTAACGGAATCTGCGCCAGTGACGGAGATGGTGTTGGTTGATGCATTGGGGGTTAAGGTGCCGCCATCATTGAGAACCTTCAAGCGGTACGCAAATTTCAGTCCATTGAGTGCGTATGTGCCGGTCGATCCTATTGTAGGCATCTTAAACGAGCCGTCCAAAACAATAGTGTCTCCGTCTTCAATGGAGAGGCTTCGGTTTGTGTTTGCCGGAGTATTTAAATCAGCAGACGCCAACGCGGTGGACACATCAAAGGTTAGTGATGCAGCCTGAGAAGCCGTCAGGTGCATGACCATTACGTTGTCCGGGTAGCTTACAAAATACTCACGCTCATAGTGCACGTCGTTATAATCATAATTGACAGTGGAAAGACCCGTGCGCATATCCAAATCGCGCACATAGTTTTGCGCTGATGCATCGACAACATCTGGGAAAGTTAAATTAATGTCGCCGAAGTCCTGCCATCTGGACATCTGGGTCGATGGGTTGCCGCTGCTTGAGCCGAACACGGTCTCCATGATGCCGGAGGAAGCAGGATTGGTAAAGTTCTCACCCCAAATGTTGATACTCTTATCATCCAGCAACGTGCGATACGCTTGCAGTGCAGCAGGCGTGACAGCTGTGACGCGGTTACCACCGTTATACGGCAGTGTCGTACCGGCAGGAAGTGCGTCGGATGCGGGATAATTTATGGTAGCCTGCACCGAGCCGGGTCCACCTGTCCAGAGAGATTTCTCGTTAAAGTGCACACGATCTTTTGAAACGCCGCCAAAAACCAAACCGCCTATGGTGCCATTACCGAGTGGAAGCGTCTCAGCTTGCCAGCTCGTAGAGGTACCTGGGTTTGATGCGGGTTTGGTATACCACATCCTTAAAAGGTTCCCATCCGACATTGGTTTATCGGAGGAACTCAAAGATCCTTCAGCTGCTGCGTCTAACGGTTCCTGCGCATTTACCGTTGCAGCAGGAAAAGACGTAAGCATCATAACAATCGCAATTGTTATTGCTATAAGCCGCTTGTTCATTATTCAACCTCCACTATAATATTTTGTTGAGCTGAATCAACAAAATTTCACTTCAAAAAATAAATATCAAATGCATTGAATAAACCTATTATTAGGGCAGCTGTTTAAAAGCATTCCGGCTTCGAATAGCAATCTATTATTCAATGCGTCTACTGTCGCTTTTTTATACATTCTTCCTTTCACATAATCAAATTCTCATAGCGAAACGTTTTGCGCTGTAACGGCTATGAATGACCGAGTCTTTAATTTGGTTAATCTAATAATTCGTTCCATTATTTCTATTCAGATGGAAATCTTCGAATAATTTCTTTTACCAAGCAATAATTATCACCCACATTTTTTTATAATGCTGTTCAGATCTTATTAATGGTATAGATTTTTCTTTGATCCTTTAGGATATGTTTCCGAGGCCCACTATTTTGAGCTAAACGTTTCTTCCTTCTCAATATAGGAAATGAAACAATTTTATCTCATGTTTATTAAATTCTCTCAGATTATGTTCGATTTGCCCTAATGGTTGATTTTTATTAACATGTTCAGTCGTATTACAGTCAATCTAGACGTTTTTAGCGCGAATCGTTTCGCTCTTTCGAGATAATATCATATTGAAGTTCGAGGTGTCAATACATATTTGATCAGAGTGTATTTTTTTTAGCAACAAGTTGTCAATATTGACGTTTATAATTCCAATATACTAGCACAAAAACAACCACACATGGATATGTATGTCTATTGACATGCTATTTTATGCGATGTTAAAATGTATCGCAAAAGCTTTAGCGCAGTGATTATATGTTTGAAATGAGGACTTTTAATGCCCCCAACGATTAAGGACGTCGCTCAATATACAGGATTATCTATTGCAACAATATCTAAATATACAAATGGCGGAAACGTATTGGCGCAAAACAGAGCCTTAATTGAGGAAGCAATTCAATCTCTCGGATATAAAGCAAACCATGCGGCACGAAGCCTAAAAACAAATAAGACAAGAACGATTGGCATACTGATTCCCTCTCTTTCAAGCGCCTTTTTCTCTAGAATTGTTGCTATAATAGATAAGAGGCTGCTTAAAAGCGGATATAATACCGTGGTATGCAATTACGACAACCCCACGCTGGAAAAAGCAAAGCTGGAGTTTTTGGTAGACGCCAATGTAGACGGCATTATTATGGTGGCAGAAGGGCTCATGTCAAGCGACTTTACAAAGTTCTCAACAATCAACAACCATGATATCCCGCTGATACTTGTCGACCGTACCATAAAGGATCTTCACTGCGATAAAGTGCTTGTGGACAATATCAGCGCGTCCTACACAGCCGTAGAATATCTGATCCGCCGCATGCATAAGCATATTGGCATTATCACGGGCCCGCTTGATATCTCGTCAGCGTTCGAGCGTATGCTGGGCTATCGGCGTGTCCATGAAGATTATTCTTTGCCCATAGACGAATCGTTAATCAAAGTGGGTAATTATGATCTTGAATCAGGCTACAGGCTGTTTTTAGAAATGGTGGGCAGTCCGAATCCACCAACAGCCATGTATGTATCCAACTACGATATGATGCTGGGCGCTATCACGGCTGCGCATGAGCGCCATATCTCACTGCCAGACCAGTTGGATTTTATCGGGCATGACAACATCGAGCTGTCCCGCGTGATTTCTCCTTCCATCAGCATCGTGGTTCAGCCTATGGACGAAATTGGAGAAACAACAGCGGATCTTATGCTGCAGCGGCTCAGAGGTGATTATAAGTCGTTTCCGCTTGTGGTGCGTCATAAAGCCCAGCTGTTTATACCCGATCAGGAAATTTTATGAATACAAAGCCATTGAGGCAATACAAAAATGTTAAGATGCCGCTCATCAGCAAGGTGCGACAGGCGCTATCTTAGAGAGTTACAAAAGCGAGGGACATTCGTCCAGCGCTCAGACTGTCAAAAAAGTCAGCGATGAGCTGGTTTTTTGGTCCAATTAAATAGGGTGATTAATGTTGCTGAACAAGAGCGAAGAGAACAGTAAAACACTTGAGATCGTGAATCTGGATGATCTGGTCCCAAGAGAACACCTTCTCAGAAAGATAGACGCAGCGGTGAATTTTGAACGAATATATGAATTGGTGGAAAGCCTGTACTGCCCGGATAACGGCAGACCGAGCATTGATCCTGTGGTGCTGTTCAAGATTGTACTGATTCAGCATTTGTATGGAATACGTTCTCTACGACAGACAGCAGCCGATGTTGAGATGAACATCGCATACCGTTGGTTATCGGATACCCCATGAACAAGACAACACCTCACTTCGCAACAATCAGCTACAACTTTTTGCATCGATTCACAGAAAAAACGGTGGAGCAGATATTTGAGTGGATATTAAGTGAAGTAGAATACGCGGGATATTTGGCACCGGAAGTCGTATTTGTCGATGGAACGCATATTAAGGCCAACGCGAGTATGAAAAAGAATGTTAACGAAGCCATACCCGTTACTGCCAAGGTATATGAAAAGCAGCTGCGGGGAGATCAATAAAGATCGTGAAGAGCATGGTAAAAAGCCTTTTGATGACGACCCGCCAAACCAGCCACCCGAGGAAAAGGTCGTAACCAAATCTACAACCGACCCGGACAGCGGCGTATTTCACAAGGGCGAGCACAAGAAATGCTTTGCCTATTGTGCTCAAACAGCTTGTGACAGCCATAATTTCGTACTAGTCGTTACGGTGAATCCGGGGAACATGCACGATAGCGTGGCATTCGACAAATTATATGACAAGGTGACCGGACGGTTTCCTCAAATCAAGGTCATGACAGCGAATGCGGCATACAAGACATCGTGGATATGTAAGAAGATTTTCGATGACGCGCGTCTCCCATCCATGCCATATAGACAGCATATGAGCAACATATTAAGAGGTTTTTAAAAGAAGCTCTAGACACATAAAGCATCACGTTATTAATTTACCTCATCCATATTTGCCCCCCACATTCTACGACGCAGAATTAACAGGCTTAATATCGCCCGGATGCTCATTAGCTCACTACTTGTTAAATTTGATGAAAGGTTGCCGTCTATTTTGTTTTTTGACCCATCTCCGTTAAAACTGGATTTTCTCCGCTTACATTAAGCGCGCTCCGATACATAGGAGCGCGATATGCCCGTCTTATATGCGATCTCGCGCTGGGTCTGCGGCCGCATGCCGCCCAGGCCATAGCGCATCTCGATCACGGCCTTCTCGCGCCGGGTCAGACATTTGCCAAGCAGGCCGTAAAGCTTGCCCGTCTGTATCGACAGCTCCGCCTGCTCCGAGACCAGATCTTCCCTCGTACCGAGTATGTCGATCAGCGATATCTCGTTGCCTTCTTTATCGACGCCGATCGGGTCGCTTAAGGACACCTCGCATTTGATTTTCTTGCTGGACCGGAGCGCCATCAGCACCTCGTTCTCGATGCACTTGGCGGCATAGGTCGCAAGCTGTGTCCCCTTCTTGGGTAGAAATGAATTAACGGCTTTGATGAGGCCGATCGTTCCGATTGATATCAGATCGTCATTGCTCAGCGCCGTATTCTGATATTTCTTGACGATATGCGCCACCAGACGCAGATTGTGCTCCACGAGCTTATGGCGGGCACCCTCATCGCCCTGAGCGCTCGCTTTCAAACAATTTGCCTCCTCATCTTTGCTGAGCGGTCTGGGAAAGGTTTTGCCCGACAGATACCCCGCTAAAAAAAGCAGGTCTTTGATAATACTAAAAAAATCAAACATAAAAGCGCCTCCGTCATTAAGCCTTCTACATGCTTATGCGACAAAAGGCGCCATATTGCTTGTATATTTTGAGATATTATTGTGCGTCTGTCCGCAAGTCGTATCTGTCAGGTGCATATTGCGCGGCCCTTTGAACCTACACCTTTATTCCGTTAACGAGCCTAGGATTTTAGCATATCAATAAGATCATCAAAAGATTCAAAAATGTCCAATACATGAGCATATTGATATAAGAAGTCATGGTATTAATTTCTCGCTGGTACAGGTCAACAGCGCCAATTCACATTGCCTATCGCATATTTCCAAAGCTCCCATACCGTCCGGCGTGACGCCCTCCGTTTCACAGACCTCGCAGCGGTGCGCTCTGCCGTCCGACGTTCCGAATATGACCACATCGTCTTCTATCAGCCGTTCAATTTTCCAAAATGCGCGCCAAGCCGGGATTTTAAACCTGAGCAGAGCTTAATCATCCCGCTTTTTATCCTTTCAAGCGCGTTCCTTCCTCCGTCTGCAAATTCTAATGACGACAAGCCCGCAGACAGCACAAACACCTGCAAATGCTCCGGCAGCGAGCAGCCATATCGCAGGCGTGAAATCCTGGCCGGTTACCGGCAGTTCCGCTTTATGGATCGTGACGGCGACGCCGTGCGAAATACCGTTGGCCGTGTAAGTCACTGTTGTGTTGCCGGTTTTGATGGCTTTGAAGGTCGTCGAGCTTCCGCTTGTCGTCGCTGTAAGATACGCCGTGTCATACTGCCACGTTCCGCCGGAGGGGGAAGGCGTCCATGTCACGCGGCCGCCTTCATACAGGGTATGGCTGTCCGGTAAGCCGCTGACAGGTTCACTTTTCGCCACCGCGAAAGGCGAAAGGCTGTTGACTGTAACGGTCAACGTCCCGTTAGCCACAACGCCGGTATACCTTTCGATGCCGTTGCCGGTATCGTGCAGCAGCGTCATCGTCTGGCCGTTGTACTACGCTCCTACCGGGAAAGTAAGGGTCAGGGGGCCCCTGTAGGGCTCGTTCGTGCCGTCCGCCGTCAGGAAAATCTCGAAGGAAAGAATGATCTCCCGGCCGTTATTCAAAGCCGCCTTCAGCGTCCTGTATGCGCTACCGCCCGGATCAAGCGGCGAGACGGTCAGCCGCGCACCTTCGCGGATATTTCCGGTGACGCTGATGCCGCTTCCGGAATCTGTCAGGGTCTGCTGTGTATAAGGAGCAGGCGTACTATCGGATAGGGTGACCGTCAGAGTCCGGCCAACCCCTTTGTCAAATTCAATGGTCAAAACGAGGTCGCCCACGGCCTTTGCCGCAAGGTAATTTTTCTTTACCGTCAGCGTGTTGCCGCTCACACCGTAGTTCGCCGACCCGATGGAGGTACCGCCCGCCTTCACGTCCGTCACCGACGCCGCGCTGTTCCACGTGATGGTGGTGGTCACGTCCGCTTGTTTGGCTGGATTCTTGTCAAACGCCGCGCTTATGGGGCTGACGGTGGCGCTTACCAGTGTGGTGTCGATTTCCACAACAGTAAAGCCATACCACTTATCGTCTGCGGGGTCGTTGTCGGCTGCGGACCGATAAGCGGCAGCGCTGCCGTAGGGCACGTAAACTACAGCACCCTCGTGATTGTAAATCAGGACGTCGTCGTCCTCATCCTCGGTGTCGCTGTCGTCGTAGTCCGTGGCCAACGCATCCCCGTCGACGGTCGGCGGGATGGCGCTGCCCAGCGTGATGCTCTCCAGCGCTTCAAGCCCGTAAAAGGCGTACCAGCCTATTTCCGTCACAGAACCCGGCAGCGCCAGCGTCGTTAAACTGTCATAGTCAGCCAGCAAACCGTCCGGAACCACGCCGTCCTCAAATGAGGTCCCGGAAAAATCGGCCTCGCAGAGGCCGGTCATGTAGTATTCGTAGAGCATCTCTTCCAAGGAGGACGCGTCGCCGCTGCCTATGGTTCCACCGTTGACGGTCAGGGCGCCCACCAGGTAATAGTTGTAACGCAAGCCCCAATCCTCAAGCGCATCGTTGATTTCGTTCGCTATATCCCCCTCCTCATGGCCGTCAATAACGATATCTACGGGGAGGGCGTCCGCGGCGGGTACGTCTATTTTCAGCATTTCACTGACACTGTCGCTGAGGACGCTCTTGGCCACAAAATAGACGTCGCGGGCGTTCGCGCCGGGAATCTCAAAGACCGCGTATACGCCGCCCCAAGGCTCCGCGCCCGCACCCGAGGTGTCGATCCCCTCCGGGGCGGCTGCGCCGTCGGCCACCACCGTGTAATAATACTGGAAGGGAATGTCGGCGTCATATTCCAATCCATACGCATCCTCACCCATCCGCATTCCCGCAATGGGGTGGATGGTGGGCGCGGGCCCCAACGGATCGGCTATCCACAGCCCAAACCACTGGCTGTCGGTCGCACTGCCGTCACGGTCGTCAGCCGTGTAATCGCCGATATTACCCGGCGTCCGGGTGACGTTGAGCTTCGCGCTGCTGTTATTGTAAAACGCGTTTCCATTCACGGTGACGGACGAGGGGTTGGAAAAAGACACATTCACGTCCGTCACGGGCGCGATGCCGTCACTGCCGTACATGGGGCTGCCAAAAAGGTATTCGCCAATCGTCGTCACGCTGGCCGGTATCGTGACGGCGGCGAGGTTGTCGCAATCCTCGAATAAGCGGTTGCTGAGAGTTGTCACGCCGTCCGGAATGTCGTAAGACTCCAGCGCGACGCAGTCCTGAAACGCCAACTCGCCGATGGCTGTCATGCTGGCCGGCAAGTCTATGTCGGTCAGATTGTGGAAACCACGAAACGCCGCATCCGGCAGCTTATTACCGTCCAAAGACACACCCGACAGGTCAATAGCGGTTAAAATATCGTTGTACCAGCTGTTCAAACCTCCTATGCCGCATGTTCCATATGCATCCCAATAGCCTGAATCGAAATCGTTTCCGTTCAGGTCTGCCCCGTTCACGGTGAGGGACCTGACCCGCGAGGGATCGAGGCAGTTGTCGCCGAGATAATCGCCTAACTCATTGCGCAGCTGCCCTTCCACATGGCCGTTGATAGTCACATCCACGCCGGCCGAGCTGTTATACAGCGTGATATTTTGGGTCATATTCGCGTCTTCTACGGCGAAAGTGCCGGTTCCCGCCGTCCGCCCCAGGGCGCTGACGGTATAACTATGTGACCCGGCCGTAAGAAAAAATTCCGCTTCGCCGTTGGCGTCTGCCGTTTTGGTTACCGAATCTACGGTGATCTGCGCGTTTTTGAGCTTTACGCCCGCGTCGTCCTCAACGTGTAAAGTCGCCAGATAGTCGCCGCCCACACCCTCGACCAGCGAAACATTCCACGAAAACGACTGCACCAGAGCGTTGTGGGTGGTGCTCTGGCCCACGTATCCCGCCGCCTGAATCAAACAGTCATAGCTTCCGCCGGAGAGGTCAAAAGTCGTCTGGCCGTTTATATCGGTGTTATGGGTATCGGAGCCCACCTTTACTGATGCGTTTTCAATCGGGAGGCTCGTATTGTTGTCTTTCACCGTGACGGTGAGGTGTTCCTTTATCTCAAAGCTGTAGGGTGTAGCGTAAAACCGCCAAGGAGTGACATCGGTTGTATGGTCCTCGGCGTCGTAGGCTACAATAAAAAGGTTGTACTTGTCGGGAACAATATCGGGATAGGTAGTGTCATCGCTGCGCAGAAGAACCGCGGTATATTGATCGTCTGAAGCCTTAATGGTTGACACCGTCCTACAATACGGGGCGTCAACGGGGTTGCCGCTCGCGTCCTGATGGTTCTTCACCTGCGTGACTGTGGGCTCGGCCGCGCCATATGGCAGAATGACGTAGTCTATCGTAGCCTCTTCAGTATAATCTATAGTGTAAATTTCTACCCCCCCACTAATGCCATAGCCAAGACCGCGGAAAGGGGGAGCCCCCACATCCGCCGCCATCGCCGGCGGCGGCAGCATCGTCAATATCATTGAAGCTATCATAACAAACGCAAATATTTTTTTCGCTGCTTTCATTTGTATTCCTCCGATTTGTGACATATTGTTTAAATGATAGCATAACAAAAAGCTTGCGACATCGTACTAAGGTACAATATCGCAAGCTTTGCTTTGTACATTTTTGTTATATACTACGAATTTGATACAGTAAAACTCTCTTCATACACAAGCCTTACGCACTGGGCGCGGGTTTTAACCCCCAGCTTGCTGTAGATGCTTCCCGTATGCGCCTTGACCGTGCGCTGTCCAATATTTAATGCTTTGCCGATATCTTCGTTTGAATAAGCGGCGCACAGCAATCCCAACACTTCGAACTCTTTTTCAGTCAGCACTTTTTTTAACCTCAGGCTGCCGATTGTGCTGCTGTCGGGCAGCATATTGATTTCTTCTTGAATCAGCGAAACGAGGGAATCGGCAAAGCTCTTCAATTTCTGGCTGACGCCCTCCGTCTTTTTAAAGGAGCGCGCTGCTAGTCTTAAGACAATAAGCATCGGCGCTTGTTCGTCGATAAAGCTGCGCACATAGCCTTCAACCAGCCCTATGCGCAATGATTTCTCCAAATACTCAACCGCAAGGCGGGTATTGCCCTTTTGGCAGGCGATCATTGCCAGCAGATTCAGTATTTCAACCTGGCTGTGCAAACGGCATTCCGTCTCCGTAAACGATAAAAGCCGCAGCAGCAGTATTTCGGCATCGCTCGTGTTGCTTTTAGCCCATAAGACCCTTGCAAGGACGATCAGCTCAAATTCACGCAACCTGGTGATCTCACTGAATATGTGCAGCTTATTGGTTTGGAGCCACCTTTCCGTCGGGTCCATATCGCCGCTTTCGACAGAATAGCGTGTTTTTAGCGCGCAAACAAGATCATTCCAATGTGGTTTTTGAATGGTTTTGAGCCAGTTTTCGCATTCATCCAAAACAGAGAGGGCGCCCGCCATGTCGGCTTGGCTTCTCTTCATGCGGGAAATGCCGGCCATTGCCGGAACCAGGACGCCCGGACAGTTGGCGGCCTGCGCGGCTTCGATCGCATTCAGGAACAAGGGCAGCGCTTCTTCCGGCCTGTTCTTTTCGTAAAAATATTCTCCGGCTGACAAGGGAATAAACCCCGGATTTTTTGTCGACATAATGTTGTGATAGTCCCGCAGCTTATAAAGAGCGTCGCGATCTGTTTCAAACAGCTTTGCCATGACATGGATTGGGCTGCGATAAATATAGATGTCCGAGTCGTTCAAATCCACATATTCGATGGCTCGAAAAGGTTCGCTGTCGCGAATCTCATTGCTTTTGATCAGTCTAAGAAGCCCTTTCACATTGCCTTCCCTGAGCAGCAAATTGACTGCCGTAAGATCGACCAAAACACGCTCCTGTATGCCGATTTCTCCCCGTTGGTCATTCTGGAGCATCTCTTTGGCGCGGGCAAGCCATCCGCGGGAGGCTTCGAAGGATTGATTTTGCGCGTCATACATCGAATAAAACACCGCGATCTTGACGCTTTTGCGCTTATAATATTCAGGGAGCTGCTCGATCCAAAAATGCGCGGTTTCATATTCATTTTTGCTCGCAAAATTGCCCAGTTGCATTTCAATCAGCTCCAAAGCCTCCGCGTATCGCATGCCGCTTAAATAATGCGAAACGGCAAGCGGCAGCATGCCCTGGCCGCGATACCAAAGCGCCGCTTTCGCATGCAGTTCGACGAACGCGTCAGGATCGGTCTGCTTCAGCTTATTCTGCAGGAAGTCCTTCAAAATCGGATGCAGCCGGTAGGCGCCGCGTTCCTCGCCGAGCAAAGTCAAAAACTCGTTCCTTCTTCCCATATCCTCAAAGAAGCGCGTAACGTTATCCTCGCCGGTTACGGCACCGCAAATATCCTCCTGAAGAAACTCCAATATGGAGATCCTAAGCAAAAACGCCCTTTTTTCCAGAGAATACGATTTAAAAACCTCGTTCATCAGGTACTGATAAATATCAACGTCCGTCGTCGTTATGCCGTTAAGCAGGTCTTTGTTTACACAATTGTTTTGAGCCGATACCGCAATGGCCACCATAGCTGCGGCCCAGCCCTCCGTATAACTGCCGATCTTTTCAATAACCTCCTTGCCGAACGCACAGTCACGTTTCAGATAGAAGGCCGCAATTTCGTCCTGCCGGAATCGAAGGTCTGCTACAGTAACGCGCAAAACCTGAGATCGTAATTCAAACTGATTAAGTTCCATTGCAGGTTCTGTCCTGCTTACGATAATCACATGCGCGTTCGCAGGAAGATACGCAAGCAGATGTGAAAGTCCTTTCAATATTTGTGCGCTGGAGATTGTGTGCAGATCGTCTATGACAAGCACGGTTTTACCGCCGTGCTGCGCGAGTCTGTCGATGAGGATGTTGATGTGAACGTTGGCTTCCAACAGCTGATGCGATGAAAAGGCATATTCGACGTGGTTGGAAATCCCCGGCAGGATTTCTTCCATCGCCGCGCAAATATACTTCCAGAAAACAACCGGATCATTATCGCTTTCGTCCAATGAAAGCCACGCCGCTTGCAATCCCGATTTTTCCACCCATTCGTAAACCGCTGTTGTTTTGCCGTATCCCATCGGCGCGACAACCAGCGTGAGCGCCCGCTGGGGCACATGATCCAGCTTTTCAAGCAGGCATCCGCGCGAAATCACACTCGGGTTTGCGCGCGGGATACAGTATTTGGTTTTGATAAGAGTTGAATCAAACAAACGCTTTAGCCCCAAAAAAGAGTTGTAAATGGTGTCATTTGTTTTTATTATATCACTTATACGTCTTGCGCTCAACCTCGGACCCATCGGCCAAAACTCCAATACCGGAGTGGTGACTCATTCAACAATGCATTATTTTATTGCCCAAAAAAATTACGCCGCACGGTTATCCATGCGGCGTGTTGAAATTTATTTGTATCCCTGATTTACGGTTTTGTGACCGTCACAGCCGAGGTCGGCACAAGCGTTTCGCCTCTATTCACGCCAAAGCTTGAATACGTGCCTGCGTCCGCGTCTTCAAAGCTGTCGATTACCGTTCCCCCCAGATCGTATCCACCTGAACCGACTTCCGCACCGCCTCTTTACTATATAATTACAATTATTATAGTCGTTTAAGCGACGTGTTTCAATTGTGAATTACAGATTGATTCAGGTTAATGGTCCGAAGTCAACGTGTTGTTTACGTCTTTGTTGCGTCAATATTGCAAATAAACAGCCTGCTGGAATTTGAGATGCTTGGGTGGGCTTCTCCTCATCCTTCGAAATCACCTATGATGTTCTGAATCCTGAACTCCATGAACGCCATCTGGCTGATGCCGAAATTGTGATGTTTTCCGTTGCCATGCCATCAGTTGTCAAGTGCGTTTAGAATTATCATCCGGATTTTCCACAGACAGCATATAGCATCGTTATGTCACTGTATCCAGTATGATGAGTTCACCATAGGGCGGCAGGCCTGTTGTTTGTAACACAGACGAATCTAACCCGGGAAGTGCATACCTAAGGATCGCTAGTGATTCTATTATGTCTATGCAGTCTAAAAAGCACTCCAAAAATCTATGCTATACTACAGATAATATTGTATAAGTGTAGTAAAAGACGGTTGTTATTTTATGAGGGCTTCAATTTCAGAATCTTTTTTGTATTACCTTCATTGCTCTTTGAGCTTCATAAGCTCATTAGCAAAGAACAATCTTTACCGACGTCTTACTCGCTGTCTATAACCGAGGGTATAACATAATCCCAAATAATATCTGCCGTATCAGAGCCATCTTTTGAACGAGTATTTTCGTTAGCCGTTATAACCGCAACCAGATTTAAATCAGGAACGACAACGATGTACTGGCCTTCGGCTCCTACAGCTGCGTATGTATAATAGGTTTTATCATCAACAATGGCATTGTTGTCATACATCCAGAACAAATACCCATACCCTTGGCCCTTATCAGACAATACCTGCTTAGTCGTAGACTTTTCAACCCACTCTTTAGAAATAATCTCAATCCCGCCCCATTTGCCATTGTTCAGATACAAGTAACCAAACCTGGCCATATCTTGCGGCGTTAAATATAAACTTGCCCCTCCCCCATAAAAGCCCTCAGGAGAGCGGTCCCATTTCTTAACATTGATTCCTATTGGTTTAAACAAGTATTGATTTGCAAATTCCAGCGTACTCATATCGGATCTTTTTGTGATTATACCTGAAAGCAGATGCGTAAGGCCCGTATTGTAAGCAAAAGACTTACCCGGTTCATCTTGCATCGGTTTGCTTAGCGCATAGTCCGTCCAGTCCTCACTTGAAAAATAGCCCCTGTAATATGAATCGATTGGTTCCAGACCGCCTGTCATCGTTAAAACGTTTTCAATTGTCATTTCTTTTCTGCTGTCATCAAACTGTGCAAAATACTCGGGTAAATAATCAGCGATCTTATTATCGACACTATCAATATATTTTTCTTTGATTGCAATGCCTATTAAAGAAGACATGACACTCTTCGTAATCGAGTAAACAGGTTTATATTCGTCGCTCTGCGTATTATTGTAGTATTTTTCATATACTAAAAAACCATTGCGGACCACAAGAACGCTGCAGATATTGGGATAATTGTCTTCAATCTTTTTTTCTGATTTAATCAGGAGATTTGAATCCATCTCCTGCTCTTCGGGAGTTGAAGTGCTCCATTCTTCAGTAGGCCATGCGGCATGGTTCGTAGTCATACTTTCTTCAACTATCTCCTTAACGTCAGAGGATTGAGATGTCGCTGTACATCCGCAAAAAATTATCAAAACAACTATTACAACCGTAAGTATCCGTTTCAAGGCGAATCCCTCCTTATCATAATCATTCTTATTAACCCAAGCATCGGCTCACATCATTAATCGTTGGCTTCTCATTCATATTACTTCAGGCATGTTCAATGCCATAATAACTGCTTCCTCAAATATAATCGCACTGTTTGTATCCCAAATTATCCTCAGAAGAACCGGATTTTATAACAAATCGCGAAGCCATGTCTTTGAGCATCTCCGCCTGACCGGAAAGCTGTTCGCTAGCCGCTGCGGTTTCCTGAGATGTTGCCGAGTTTGTCTGCACCACCTGCGAAAGCTGCCCAATACCAGTATTAATTTGTGAAATCGCAGCAGCCTGTTCGCCGGACGAAAGTGCAATTCCCGATACGATATCGGTGATCTTGTTGACACTCTGCATTATGGAATCCAGTGCTGCTGCTGTTTGATTTGTGATCTGCGAACCGTTATCGATCGTCTTCATGGATGCTTGAATCAACGTTGCCGTTTCCCTAGCCGCGTCCGCGCTTTTGGCTGCAAGGCTGCGTACTTCGTCCGCCACAATAGCAAAACCCTTGCCATGCAGGCCGGCTCTCCCCGCTTCCACCGCAGCGTTCAGCGCCAGAATATTCGTCTGGAACGCGATATCGTCAATCACCTTGGTGATTTTAGCAATACGGAATGAGGAGTTGCTGATATCCGTCATCGCCTGCTGCATGCTGCTCATCTGCAGTCTTCCCTCTTTTACTGCAACTCTCGCTTGCGCTGACAGCTCATTTGCGATGCGTGCATCTTCAGCATTCCTACGCGTTTGGGTCATCACTTCGGATATGGATACCGTAAGCTGCTCCAGCGCGCCTGCCTGTGAAACGGCTCCCTGCGATATCGTCTGACTTCCAACCGAGAGTTGGCGTGTGCCTGAAGCCACTTGATTCGCCGACATATTGATCTTTGCAATCATTTGGTTAAACGAGCGCATAATGGCGTTGATCGCGTCCTTCAGCGCAATAAAATCCCCCTTATAATCAGATATGACCTCTTGCGCAAAATCTCCATCTGCCATATTGCCCAGAACTGCTGAAATCTCTTGTATATACCCCTTTAAAGAGCCAGTCGTATTATTGACGTAATCCTTAATCCGCGCATGGTCTCCACTAAAATTGCCCGTAATCACACTGTTCAAATTGCCTTCAGACACGTCGGCCAACACAAGTGACGCTTCTTCGATGGGTGCGATCACAGCGTCCAGCGTTTTATTGAAGCCTTCTATGATCTTTTTATAATCGCCATTATGCTTATCCTGATCCGCGCGCTCAGACAAGCGGCCTTGTACAGCAGCATCCACCAATCCATAAGCGTCATCGATAAGGCTGTGTATTGCAGCAACCACTCTTTCAAAAGCTTCACTTAATCCGCCGATTTCGTCTTTACGTTTTATGGCAATATCTATTGACGTATCTCCCAAAGCTAGCTGGTCTGCCGCCTGTTTGAGCTTTTTTATGGGCTTGCTTATCGTTTTGGATATTATCAGCCCCAACGCAATAGCCGCAACGAATGCGCCCGATACGATGAATAACATGACAAACGTTGAATTTTGGGCAATCTGTTTGTTCTGTATGCCCTTGTCAGAGGCTTGCGCCTCGTTATATGTTATAAGTTTATCAAGGTTTTTCTCCACGTAGTCGCCTTCATAGCTGGAAACATTGAAAATGTAATCAGCGACCTGATCCGACTGATTGATGCTGTAAGCCTTCACCACACTTTCGTTGTACTGATCCCAGCTCGCACTCAGCTTTTTGAACAGTATTTTTTCATCTTTGTCTGATACCAGCGTACCATATTGCCGGATATTTTTATTGACCAGTTTTGTATAGGTGTCCAGCTCTTCCTGGCATTTTGATTTGGCCTGCTCTCCTTCCACCAAAGACATCTTAATCGCCATATACCTCGCCCGCTGATAATAAACGGCAATATTGTTGATATACCCCAAACCCACAGTATTTTTTTCGTATAACTGATTTCCCGCTTCGCTTATGTTAGTCATATTCTCAAGACCGATAATCCCGACGATACCACAAATGATCGCTACGAATAAAAAGGCTGCAATAATCTTTGTGCCGATTCGCGTTTTTTTAAAGGGTTCATGATTTTCCTCCTCTTGATTGTACGAGAAAGATAGCGCTCTTCCGAAAATCCTGCATCACACATTAACATCGTTTTCTCATGTGTGAGAATAAAACGCGCGGCCCATGAAGGTTCAATTCATGGACCGTGAATCAGGCTGTCAGCCATTGAAACTGTAACAGCCCCCATTAAGCCAGCAGATTCTTTTCATCCTCCTTGGAGAACAAATGTACCAGCGCGGCTGGAAATTTAACATGGATCTCAGTGCAACAACCAATTTTACCCTGAAAGTTTTTATCTAAATCGACAGTGGGTATTCGAACCACGGCATCCCTCTCATCAACATTCAGGTGAATATACATTTCGCTGCCCATCATTTCTGACACATCCACCACTGCGGATATCGCACCCTCTTCACCGTGCACCGCAATGCTCATATGTTCGGGCCTTACGCCCAATAAAATATCCTGTTCAATAGCGCCTTTTTGAAGCAACCTGTCATTCATCTCTGTTGTCAGCGCAAGCCTGACCCCCATCATATCGGCGGCATACCGATTATTCTGTTTAATCAGACGCGCATCGAAGAAGTTTATCTGAGGCGAACCAATAAATCCTGCCACAAACAGGTTGGCCGGATGGTTGAACACCTCCTGCGGCGTGCCGATCTGCTGTATGAAGCCGTCCTTCATGATCACAATACGGTCACCAAGCGTCATCGCCTCCGTCTGGTCATGCGTCACATAGATGAACGTTGTATCGACGCTTTGACGCAGCTTTATAATTTCGGCACGCATCTGATTTCGCAGCTTTGCGTCAAGGTTACTAAGCGGCTCGTCCATCAAGAACACCTTGGGTTCGCGTACAATTGCACGCCCGATCGCTACCCTCTGACGTTGTCCGCCAGAAAGCGCCTTCGGTTTTCTTTTAAGAAGGTCAGTGATGCCGAGTATGCCGGCTGCTTCTTTCACTTTCGCATCTATAACGTTTTTTTTCACCTTGCGCAGCTTTAACGCGAATGCCAAGTTTTCATATACCGTCATATGAGGATACAGTGCGTAGTTCTGAAACACCATCGCGATATCCCTGTCCTTCGGTGGCACGGTATTGACAATCTTGTCGTCGATAAATAGTTCTCCTGACGATATCTCCTCCAGCCCCGCCACCATACGAAGTGTCGTCGATTTGCCGCAGCCTGACGGCCCTACGAGCACGATAAATTCCTTGTCCGCAATATCGAGATTAAACTCCTGTACTGCCGTGACGTTTTTGTCATACACCTTCTTGATTTCTTTTAAAGTCACTTTTGCCATAATCTGTTTCGCTTTGCCGTGCATACCTTTTGTTGCACCGCTCGTCAACACGCATAAAGCCGCATTGACATTGCGACAGAACTCCACGCTGCCGCACCGCAAGCCCATGCGGAAATCTCCTTCCTTTCTGTTGCATCTCTTTGAACATAATCGTGGAGAAGTCCAAAGCCGCATTGATTCTTTTTTACACGTTAATACGCAGTTCAAAAAACCTGGCGGTTTTAGGAGCCATGCTTATTGAAAGCTTATTGTGACTCTTATCGTGCCTTATAGGCACATTCAGCGCAGCGGGATATGCGCATCGGATCGTTTCCACATCAGGATGTACCGGAATGCAAATATCCTCCCTCAACGAGATATTCCAGACAGCCAGATATTGAATGTCACCGCAATCTATCCCTGCGCAGAAGTGGCCGGACGACATAGACGCCAGCCCTAAAGGCCAAATTGGCAAGCCATCTTTGACCCTTTCGCATATGCCAAGATGGTATTGTATGCCCTCATGGATATACCGGATACGTTCTGGCGACAACTCCGCAAGATGCCCGCTTTGATGAATTCGGAACATTATGGCGTTGACCATGTTGAATATTGTTTCTTCTTCGTCGCCTTCTGTAAGCGGATAACTCCATATGGCCGCCTGCTCCGGCGTCACCGCCGTCATACAGTTGCACGCGATTGCGGCCATTTTGATATAATCCGTTTGATCGGTCACGCTTTGGATACTGCAGCGGGAAAGAAGAGAATATTCCATGCGCATACCGCCGCTGCCGCAATTTTCAATAACAAGGTTCGGGTATCGTTCAAATACCGAATCGAGCCATTTCAGATACGCTCGCGTATGCTGGAGCAAACCGTCGCCCGCGCTGTCGGCGCTGATCTCTGTTCCGGGCCCAGAATTGATGTTATAGTCATTTTTGATATAACCCACGCCATAATCGTTGACAAGGCGGCCCACTACCGCATCGGCATGGGCGATGACTCCCGGATGCCTGAAGTCAAGCAAATATCGGCCATGATCGATTATGGGCCGACCATCACGTTGGAAGAACCAGTCCGCAGGTACTTTCTGCGCCAACGGGCAGGCGATTCCCATCACCTCAATTTCCAGCCAGAGCCCCGGAATCATACCCTTTTGACGGATATAATCCAATGGCTCAGTGATGCCGCCGGGGAAACGTTTGGAGCTGGGGAACCATTCGCCAACTCCGTCCCACCATTTGCCGTCGCTGTACCAGCCGCAATCGATGCAATAGTACTTGCATCCGGCTTCGGCCGCCGCGTCGATCATCGGCAGTTCCTTCGCGGTCGTCGGATCGCCCATCAAGCAATTCATGTAATCGTTGAATATGACCGACGGATGCGCGTTGTCCTCATTCGTGCGGCGAATGGCCCGGCGATAGCGCGTCAGTTGCCTGATGCTTTCCTCAAAGTCCCCCTCCACAAAGGCCACGGCACATGGAACGGAAGCAAACGTTTCATGCGGTTTGAGTTTCTTCAAATAATTGTTATCCTGATAGCACGGCCCACTGATCTGAAGGTAGAGAGAGGAGTCTATATCTGATAACTCCCAATTCCATGATGCTGCCGTCTCGACCTGCCAAGTGATGGTCTGGGCGGAAGCTGTGTTTTCGTAGCTGCCCATCGGCAGGTATTCGCCGCAAGGCCAGCTGCCTGTGCTGGTCAAATGCACACGTTTCATCGAAAACTCATTGACGGTGTCATATCCGAGTTGTTGCAGGGTATGCTTTTTCCACTGCGCTTCGCCAAACCACGTACTGTGAGGAATATGTACCAAGCTGTTACACCCGCGCTTCGCTCCATCACTAAGGCCTGTGAGAGCAAATGACGACACATATTCGATAGCCGCCGACTGATCTTCACCTGTATTCGTTATCTCTGTCCAGCTTTTCACAACAGGTATGCCGTTATAAAACTGCAAACAGCTGAAAGCCAGCAGATTCTGCCATTTTTGCCGCAACACAAGCCGTGTACCGAAACAATTTTCCTCAATGATATGCCCCTGATATCTCAGCAAACTGCCGGGCTGCGTTCCGGTATGCTTGCTGCCGTGGTGATCGTTTTGGTTCTGCCCTGACAGCTGCAGTTCAACCATGCGATACCACTGTATTTTCCCCGGAAGCGGCCGCTCTCCCGCTGAAATATTCAGCAGGAAAACCTCGCCTTCGGGCGATACGACAATATCCAAGTATAATCCGTTTTTATGTATCCGTATATCCATCCGCTTATCCTTTCACGGCTCCCATCGTCATGCCCTTGATAAAGTATTTTTGCAGTACGATGAACAGTATACAGATCGGCAGCACCGAAATAACGATGGCTGCAAACGCTGTCGTATAATCGCTCGTTTGCTGTGAGAACAGCGCTTGTATGGCGACGGTAATTGTTTTCAGCTCGTTGGTGCTGACAAAAAGGCTGCTCATCAGATAGTCATTCCATATCTGGAATGACTGCATAATGACTAGCGTTGCTATGGCAGGCTTCAGCAGCGGCAGAACGATTCGAAAATAAGTGCCGATTACCGAGCATCCATCAATCTTAGCCGCTTCCTCCAATTCGATGGGGACTGTCATCATAAAGCTGTTCATTAAGAAAATACCGAATGATATATTGGTGGCGATGTACATGAAAATGACGCCCAACCGTGAATTGACCAAGCCAGTATTAAAGCCCACCGTGTATATCGGCAAAAAAAGCGCCTGCGCCGGAATGAGCAAACCAATAATAAAGAATATATATGCGAATTTATAAAACTTCTTTCTGTTGCGCGCAATAGCCCATGCCGCCGCACCGCATATCAGAGCGAGAATGGCAACCGAAACGACAGTGTAAATCAACGTGTTTAACAGCGTCGTTGACAAATTCAGCTTTTTGAACGCAGTTTCGTAGTTATCGAAATTGAAAGCTTCCGGCAGCGACAAAGGATTGCCCGTATATATCTCTTTTTTTGTTTTAAAAGAATAGCTTAACACGATAAAAAGCGGAGATGCAAAGAACACAGCCGCAATCAGCACTGACAACTGCGTAATCAGCGTGCCGAACGTGTATTTTTTCCTTTCCGCAGTGACCTCTTTTCTAACGCGCATCACATTTGCACCTCTTTCTTTTTAAGATACTTGACCTGTACCATTGCGATTAGCAACAGTATCAATATGAGCGATATGGATAACGCGGAGCCATATCCGTATTGCCGCCCGCTGATGGCGGTATTGTAGATGTAATAAATGATCGAAGTGGAAGCACGTCCGGGCCCCCCGCCGGTGGACGACACCAACAGATCATAAACCTTGAGTGAACCGGTTGTTATACCCACGATGCATATCGTCATCGCCGGTGCCAGCATCGGCAGGGTAATACGCCTAAACTGCTGGAACACATTCGCGCCGTCCAGCTTTGCAGCTTCATACAGATATCCGGGAATGGATTGCAGTGCCGCTAAATAGATCAGCATCCAATATCCGATCCATTGCCAGTTGTTTGCGATCAGCATACCGGCAAGCACAGTGCTGTCGCTTCCAAACAACATTGTGTTGACATTCCATCCAAATGCATCCATTAGCGCAGGCAGGACATTCCCGTAAAGCTTTAAAAATATGAAGCCAACAACCAGCGCGCTGATGAGGCAAGGGATAAAGAATATGGTTCGAAACACCTTCTTGAGCTTGATCGCACTATCGAGCGCGACAGCTAAAAGGATAGCTCCTGCATTTTGAATTACGGTATTAAGAATCGTAAACTTAATGGTAAACCCCCATGCCGCTTGCGCATAACTGTCGTTTAACATTCTTGCATAGTTATCCAGTCCGACAAACGGTTTATCGGGGGTCATCCCATTCCAGCTGGTGAACGAATAATACAGCCCCAACAGCATGGGTATGATAAGCCCAATCGTAAATACGATCATACCGGGTAACACCAAGGCCAGATACTGCGCCTTTTCTCGCCTACTCTGATTACGCAAACGTTTTTTCATGCGATCTCCTTAACGCCCCTTATCGATAGCGGGACTCTGTCGAGATATAGATAGAGCCGTTTCCGTATAGAAACGGCTCTATCGGTTCAAAGATTATGATACGGACTTGCTGTTATCTTTTCTTGCATCCGCAGCCTTGAGCGCGTCGTCAATCGTGATGTTGCCCTGCAGGTACTCAGCGATATCCTTGGCGTTTTCTTCCTGGAACCCCCCCCACTGAAGCTGGTTGTTTCCGAGGTTCACATCCTGAATCCGGCCTTCGGCCGCATACTTGTCGATATCGGCCTGGCTCGGGTTCGTAAACGTGGGTGTCACGCCCTTGATCATCGGCGCTGTCTTCGTAAAGTTGTAAATTTCCAAAGCGAGTTCTTTATCCGTGCTGATGACCTCCAAGAACTTGTCAATGGCGTCTTGGTTGGGGCTGTCTGCACTGGCCATATACGTCATGTTGGGCTCAAAAAGCAGCTTTGCATCGCCGGTCTGGTTGGGGAACGGGAAAATACCAAAGTCGAAGTTTTCATCGACATCAAGGAAATTCTGGATACTCCAGGAACCGGATACTTTCATAGCGGCTTCGCCCTGCACCATTTTGGCGTCACAAGCTGTCTGCTCTGTTGAGAAAGTCTCATCACTCCATGTATTGTCATAAATCAGCTTGTTGTATTCATAGCATTTGCGATATTCGTCCGATGCCGCAAAGGTCACGTTGCCGGCACGGAACTGGTCGCCCCAATCCGGAGTGTTGCGGAAGACATCGTTCACAGCGAACTGCATTGTCATATTGCCAATGCTCCATGTGTCCACCATATGCGTGGCAAAAGGAGTGATACCCTTGGCGTTGCAGTCATCAATGATAGCCTGCAGCTGTTCCAGCGTATCCGGGACCGTCCAGCCGTTTTCTTCGAACATGGCTTTGTTGTAGTAAACGCCCTGATAAAGCGCGTTGTAAGTGAGCCCATAAAGCTTGCCGTCCAATGTCACGCCATCATTCGCAGCCTCAAGCACCTCGCCCATATACGGCTTACCGCTAAGGTCAGCCAGCAAACCCAGCGAACCATACGTCACAACGTCCTGGGCTTTGCCGACCATGATGTCGGGCAGGCCGTTTTGCATATAAACCTGCATTTTGGGTTGGAAACCGGTTCCCCAGTCAACACATTCCCACTCTAACGTGATATTAGGATATTTTTTCGCCACCGCTTCGGTGATAAATTCCTCAATACCAGCATCACTTGTAGACTGGCCGGCAAGGATTCTCAAGGTAACCGGTTCACTGTCTGATGTTTCGGCAGGAGCTGCGGACTCTGAAACGTCTGCGGCACTCTCTGTCGAAGCAGGTTCTGAAGGTGTGCTAGGAGCACCGCAGCCAGCCAGCATGGCAAAGCAAAGCACCACGGCTACAAACAGTACAAAAACTCTTTTTCTCATGGACATCCTCCTTGAATTGTAATTTCCCCTGCCATAATTCTCTGGCAAGAGCTGTTACAGTAAGAATATCAATATCTGTGATAAAAAAAGTAGGACAGATTTGGAAGGTTTGCTTAGACGTTTTTGTTATTTTACTTGGAGCACTATTAATAGCCTAGTTTCCTTTGTATAATAAGGGGGGCAGCAAAAACATGATTATTGGGGAGGATAGCATGGATAGAAAGCAATTTCGATCCATTAAAATGCGCAGTAAAATTTTTCTATCCTGTCTGATATGTATGGTATTGGCGCTGGCCGCTCAAACGTGGCTGTTTAACCATTCATCCTCCCATATCATTTACACACAGGCCAGACAAATGAGCCGCAGCACAATGGATAATCTTCAGGGAGACCTGTATAATATCAATAAATCGATCGAAGATAGCCTGATTAAAATTTATAACCAAACCTCTTATATGCGGGATATAACGGACAGGGTACCTTTAGAAACATTGATAAAAAACCATGACCAAATCACGTACGATTTGGCGCATAACGCGTTTACACCTTCACAAAAACTTACGGCGCTATACCTTTATACGATTGACAATGAGCTCGTAAGTTCATATCAGCATGCACAGACGCCTATTTATTTATATCCCGAAGATATTTACATCAAGCTTCCCAATGAAGATTCAAGCCTTATTCACAGCTATATTGAGTCTGACGACCGCATCATGTTGCTTACCAGCGTTTACAACAAGAATCGTCAGGTACAGTTGATTCGCTATGTACTGAAAATCTATTCCAAGGACAACAAATGCTGTGGGTATCTGGTTGCAGATATCGATCCAAAGCCTTATCTGTCTCTAATGGAAAAATACCAGTACGACGATGATCAAATCATTTGGCTGCAGCCCTCAAAAGACAAGGTCGCTTTAGCGCTTGGCGCTTGGCAGGATAACAATGATTACAATACTGCTGCGGAAAACATCCATAACCAGGGTTCCGAAGATGTGATTAACGGCAATAAAAACGGCTACGAGCTTTTTTATGCTCAGGAGCGAAAATATAACTTAACCGCCTATACTTTATACCCTGAATCTTTACTCGATTTAAACCAGAGATCTCTATTTGCTAACACGCTACTGGTGGTTGGAAGCATTTTCGTCCTTTTCTTCTTCTTGTTTATGCTGATTTCACAAAGCCTTACCCGTCCGCTCGCCTATGTGGTATCCACGATGAAAAGAATCAAGCAAGGGGAAACTACGCTGCGTATGAAACCGCTAAAGGATGATGAAATCGGCATTCTTGGCCTCGAATTCAACGAAATGCTGGACAAAACCCAGCAGCTTCTCAAGCAGGAATATGCGTCCCAGCTTCTTTTAAAGGATGCTAAATATAAAGCTCTGCAGGCGCAGGTCAATCCTCATTTTCTGTACAACACACTGGACACCATGAACGCGATTGCCAAAGCACAGTCTTGCAACACCGTGGCCATGTTGTGCCGCGCCTTGTCTAACGTGTTTCGGTATAACTTGGAGATGGAAACACCATATGCGACGCTTCAGCAGGAGATCGTGCATTTAAAAAATTTCATGTACATTATGAACATTCGCATGAACCATACCGTCAGCATGGAAATACATATAGACAGTGAACTTTTGGATTATTCTATTCCCCGCTTGTCCATTCAGCCTCTTGTGGAAAACTCGATTCAACACGGATTAAAAAACAAACGCGGAGAAAAGCGGATTGCCATAGGCGCATTTAAAGATAACAATACGCTGACGCTATGGGTAGAGGACAATGGTGTCGGAATGGATGCAGATAGAATCAACGCCCAAATGGAGCATTCCCTGGATAATGCCCTTTTCAAAAGCGTCTCTATTGGGATTGATAATATCAATGCGCGCGTTCGATTATTGTTTGGAAACGATTATGGCGTACAGGTCAGCAGCAAAAAAAACGTGGGGAGCCGCGTAACCTTGCGCATACCTTTGCTGGCGCGAAAGGAGGCGGAGGATGAGTCTGGAAATGATTAAGGTCTTGGTCGCCGACGATGAGTATTGGGTTCGAGAAAATCTCCGCACCATTATCGACTGGCAAAGCCATTCGTTTATTTTTATGGAACCCGCCGAAGACGGTGAAGATGCTCTTCACAAAATACAGAAAGAAAGCCCGGATATTCTGATTACAGATATCAGCATGCCGTTTTTATCGGGCACTGAGCTTATCACGCGTGTACGTCAGGATCATCCGCAAATCGTATGCATTGCTCTTAGCGGCTATAGTGATTATGAATTTGTCCGTAAGACACTTGTCGCCGGCGCAATGGATTACCTGCTCAAACCAATGTCAGTCAGCGACCTGCTTTCCGTGCTGTCCCGCGCGGTCGATCGGCTCGTCTCATACCGCTCAGCGGCTATGGAAAACCTGGAGGCTCAGGAAAAGCTTCGTCAGGCCTCATCCATCGCATTGGACCGGGAATTAAGTACGCTTGTCCACTGCTTTGATGATAACAATTTCCAAGATCAAATCAAGATGCGGGTAGAGGAATACGACCTGATATTTTCAGGATTTACGATGGTGATGTTCCATACGGTTAGCCTTTCAAGCTTATTATCAAAAGGTCAAGACGTCAATAAATTGATATTGACCATTAAAGACAAAATCTCGGCAAAAATTAACGCAACTAATAGTATCGTATTCAACTATATATACAAAACAAATGTTTTTTTGCTCATCACCGACCTCTCGAAGCAGAAGCTGCTCGCCGCATGCCGCGAGCTTGTCAACGAAATAGGGCAATTGACCCACCAGCCTCTCACCGTTGCTATCGGACGTTACTACTTTTCCTTTTCGGCTTTCAGGCAAGCCTATAAAGAGCTCCAAATGGCTTTGTACAGCCGTGATTACAAGACCAAGTATGAGGTTTTGTTTGCGGACAAGGCGCCCGGCATCATTGTCACTAAGCGTATGACCGCCATGCAGGAAAAACAGCTGACGCTGTCGTTGACCAATAATGACCGCAGCCAATTTCAACAATGCTTGTATGATGAAATCCAAATACAAAATTGTATGAAGAACGGCTGGACATACATCGAAACCCGACAGACAGCCGGCAGCATCGCTTGGATGCTACGGCACGCCATCGTGGGATCGTCTGACTCTTCCGCAATCATGGCAATGGAAAACCTGACGGAATCCATGATGATAGCCATAGAGAATTATAACGTGGATGAAATGATCAGCGCGCTTGAACAGATGCTGGACGAAGTATTTACATCGTCCGCCATCCAGCAAACAGACAGCGTGCGCCATACCGTATTCAAAGTTCAAGATTATATCAACAAGAATTTCTTCGAGGAATTGTCTCTTTCCTCGCTTTCCCGTCTCTTTTATGTTGACAGCTCCTATCTGTCCAAAACCTTTAAGCAGGTCGTGGGCGAAAACCTTATGCTCTATATTTCCAAAAGACGCATACAGGAAGCTCAGTCTCTGATGCAAAACAGCAAGCTCAGTCTTACGGAAATCAGCGCCATGGTGGGCTATGGCGATTACGGTTATTTCAATCGCGTATTTCATAAAGTGACCGGCAAGAGCCCTAAAGAGTTTCGTAAAGAAGGTGAATCGACGGTATGAAAAAGCTTTTCTGCGTTCTGTTCGTATCCGGAATACTTTGTTTTTCTGCGTGCACACCTCTTTTTCCGGTCGAATCCCCCCTAACCGAATCCAAAACAGTCATCACGGTGCTCGACGGACAATCCACCTCTGATCCGGGCCTTGAGGATATGCTGTCCGAAAAAATCGCAAGCAAATTCCCGAATGTCGTTCTTGAGTGGGACAGTATGGACTGGGGCGACTATTTCTCGGATGAGATGCGGTCAAAAATCGCTTCAGATACTCTACCGGATATTATTATTGGTAAAGCGCAGGATGTCGCAAGCTATTACGACTCTGGCTATCTAGCTGATTTCGGTGAGAATTTTACCAGCCGTATTAAACACGATTATCTGAAAAATGTGACTATTGACGGAAAAGTCTACGGGTTGCCATATAACATGCTGTATCAAGGCGTCCTCTACAACCGCAATATATTCCTTCGATACGGCTTAGAGGTTCCAAAAACTGCAGAAGAGATGCAGCTTGTTATCGACCGATTAAATGAAGTGGGTATGACCCCTTTTGCGTCACATTTTCAGGAAAACTGGTATTCCGCCAACATTTTAATGCAATTTGCTGTGAATCAAGTCTTCTCTGAATACCCAAATTGGGGTGACGAATTTCGTCAAAAACTACACAGCTTTTCGTCCTCAAAGGAATATATCCAATGCTTTGAACAGGTGAAAACTGTGTACTCAAATTCCTGGCCAGACGCGATTACCGTCAACCAATCCAAATGCACCAAGCGGTTTGCGAATGAAGAAGCGGCCATGTATGTCACCGGCACTTGGACGATTCAAACGCTTCGAAGCATACGTCCCGATATGAAAATCGGTATTTTTCCTTATCCCAATGAGAGCGGCGACGCCAAGCTTATCTATGAACCCAACCTAACGTTTATGCGCAACGCCCATAGTGAGAACGCCGAGCTTGCCGATGAGATTCTGCTGGCTATTATTTCAGATAAGGAACTGGCTGCATCCGCAGCAGCATTCACACAAACAGAATCATTAATCAGCGGCGTTGACGCGGACACTCTGTCGATGATACATAAAGATGTAGAAAACTATTTGGAAAACGCCAGTATCCGTGACGTGACAGTTGGAAACAATCAATTGATATGGTATTTTCAGGACATATGCACGCAACAAATGATTCCCTGGCTGGAGGGGAAGACATCGCTTGAGAACGTATTAGAATATGCCGATGAAAACCGCAGTATGAGCCACTGATCGTCGGTCATTATTTTTACGTCCATTAATTGCCTCTTCAATCGGGTGCATATTGCGCGGTGGATAAGAACTATTTACAGCAAACATATGGCGCGTCATATTAGCCGATACTGTATGAATGTATGCTATTATCTCGTTTCAAGAGCTCTGCTAAAGCTACGAAACTCATGTATCATTCCTTGTTTTGAACAGAAAACGATACCGGTGTTGATTAAAATGTCAGACAATTATCTTTTTTATCTCATCGATCTGAGCCGCCGAAAGCGCATTGATACCGCCCATCGCTTGAGCGACAAACAGGCTCTTGGCAACCATCTCGAGCACTTCCATATTGAAACACGCGTCCCGGATATCCTTTTCGCTGAAGGTGAGCGCCCCATGCCCCCTGAGCACAACCGCCCTTGCGTCTGCGTTCTGCCGCAGGGCTTCCTCGACCGCCCGCGGCACCTGCTCGGTAGTGGGAACGGCATAGCCGGCAACTGCGATTGCTCCGAGGTCAAACAGCACCTCGGAAAGCGCAACCGTCTCAAACCGGTACGGCGATATCGCAAAACCGGTGATAAACGGCGGATGCGAATGAACAATAGCCCGCACATGCGGCTTCATATGATAGACGGCCAGATGCATGCGGATGTCCCTCGCGGGCTTCATGCCATTGATGATATTCCCCTGCATATCCACCTTTGTGATGTGGCAGGGCTTCAGCAGGGCTTTGCATAAGCCCGAGGCGCTAATCAGCACTTCATCGTCGCTGAGCCTCACGCTGAAATTACCGCCCGTCCCAACCAGCAGGTTTTTTTGGTCGAGCCTTTTCCCGGCGTCGATCATCATCCGTTTGATCCGGCGCTCACCCATTTGCCGCCGTCCTTTCATTCTGCAGGGCATCTCTGACACGCTGTGAGATGATACGGAAAGTTTCCACATTCCAAGCTGACCGGCCGATGAAAAGGCCGTCAATATTCTCGCGCACAATGAGCTGCGCGGCATTGCCCGTATTCACGCTTCCGCCGTACAGTATCGGTATGTCTGCCGCAAGCTGCCCGAAAAGCCGAATCAAAGCCATGCGGATGATAGCATGTACATCCTCCGCGTATGACGGCTCTGCGGGCACGCCGCTTTCGCCGATCGACCAAACGGGTTCATACGCGATCCATATGCGGTCAACAGATGCCGCCGCTACGCCATTCAGTGCGATCTTAACCTGCCGACCGATCACCTCGGCAGTCGCCCCGTGCTCCTTCTCTTCGCTGTTTTCTCCCACGCAGACGAGAGCGGTAAGCCCGCTGCCGAGCGTTTTAAGCGTTTTTTTATTGACCGTATAATCCGATTCGTTATAATACTGCCGCCGCTCCGAATGCCCGATTTCGATCAGGTCGGCGCCGATCTCCCGGAGCATGGGGACGGATATCTCTCCCGTATACGCGCCTTCGTCGAGCCAATGGGCGTTCTGCGCGCCAATCATGATTCCGCACGGCTTGCCAAACTGCAAAGCCGCGGCGATACTCGTGTAAGGCGGCACCACGAAATACGCAAACTCAGGATACTGCTTCACCATTTCACTCAGCTCCGCCATATAAGCCACCGTCTGCGCGATGTTTTTATGCATCTTCCAGTTCGTACCGAGTATAATTCGCTTCATAAACCGTTCCTCATCTCAGCCGCTTTACGCAAGCTGTTTAAAGTTCTGGTGCTCAAACTCCTTTATTTTTTCCACCTTGGGTGTGGAGCTGCCGGGCACAAATTCCTGGGTGAGCCATTCTTTAAGTATCTTCTTGGCGAGCTCCGCACCGACGATCCGCGCCCCCATTGTAATTACGTTCGTGTTGTTGCTGAGGCGCGCGCGTTCCGCGGAGTACGGGTCATGACAGACGGCCGCATAGATACCCGGGAACTTGTTGGCCGAAATCGCCATGCCGATGCCCGTCCCGCATAAAAGGATCCCTTCCGATGTATAGCCGCTTTTGATGATCCGCTCGCAGACCTTCTGCGCGACCACGGGATACATCTCGCTGCTGTCAGGCGAAAACTCACCCACATCCGTGAACGGGACATCGTTCTGTGTCAGAAACTTCATGAGCTCCTGCTTTAAGCCGTAGGCCAGGCTGTCACAGCCGATATATATATGCTTCATCTCTTCTCCCTCAATTGCTTTCGGCAAACTCGCGCATCGCTTTCAATATGATCCACACCGAGGTCGCGCCCGCATCCTGATGGCCGATAGCCCGCTCCATCAGGAACTTGGCCCGCCCGTATTTGGCGAGCATGGCCTTGGTGCTTTCGACTCCGTCAAGCGCGGCCTGCTCCGCGTGACGCAGCATCTCAACCAAGCCTTCGCCGCTGTGTCCCTGCATGGCCGCCACTGCGGGCTCCAGCGCATCCACCATGGTTTTGTCGCCGATCTCGGCCTTGCCTCTTTTTTTGATCTCAGCCAGCCCTTCGGCAAACAGTTCGGCGAGCGCCGCCGCATCCATCTCGTCCTGCGGCTCCCTGCCCTTGGCACCCGTCATAAACAGGCCACCGAACAGCACGCCCGAAGCGCCCCCCATCGACATCAGCATCGTTTTGCCCATGATCAAAAAAGGCTCGTAGACGCTGCCGAATTCCTGCGCGGCCAGCAGCTTGTCTCTGCCCTTTTGCATGCCGGTGCTCATGCCGATGCCGTGATCGCCGTCGCCGATCGCATTGTCAACCTCGGTCAGATACGGCTTGTTTTCAATGATGGCATTCGCCGCCGCAACGAGCATCTGCCTGGCCCGCAAGGCGTTTATTATGAAATCCATTTCCGGCACCTCACTCCTTCGTGTAATACGGGCCGCTGCACGGCGCCGAATAGAGTTCTTTCAATTCATCGTCGAGCTTTAAGAATGTGATCGAGAGCCCCCCCATCTCCTGGCATGTGCAATAGCTGTTTAAATCCGCGTCAAACACGATGATTCCGTCGTCCGCGAGACGTTTCTGCAAGCGTCTGTAGACAATGCCCATTTCGAGCAGCGTGGTGGACCCAAGGCCGTTGATCAGTACACAGATCTCGTCACCGCTTTTCAGCGCAATATCCCTCATGATGTTTTCATAAAGCACATCCGTCATCTCATCGGCGCTGCACATTTTCGCGCGTTTGATGCCCGGCTCGCCGTGAAGCCCCATGCCGTATTCAATCTCGTCATCAGCCAGTATAAACGTCGGGTCGTCGCTGCCCGGCAGATAACCGGGAGACAGCGCGATACCGATACTGCGCGTATTGTCCCGTGCCCTTTCCGTCACCTTTTTCACGTCCGCAAGGCTGAGCCCCGCATCGCAGGCCGCGCCCGCGATCTTAACCACGAACACGTCGCCCGCTATGCCGCGGCGCTCATACATATTTTCCAGCGGTGCCGATGCGCAGTCATCGCTCACACGCACATGCGCCGTGCTAATCCCATCCTCCGCCAGAATCTCCTCGGCGAGGTCAAAGTTCAGATTATCGCCCGCATAGCAGCCGTAAACAAACAAGACACCTTTACCGCCGTGAACTCTCGTCGCCGTTTCATAGATCGTATTCGGATCGGGCGAGGCAAACACGTTGCCGCAGGCCGCCGCATCCGCGAGGCCCTTGCCGACAAATCCCGAGAACATCGGCTCATGGCCGCTGCCGCCGCCGATCACGAGCGTGACCTTATTCCGCCTCGGTTCACACAGCAGCACGCCATTGACCTCCCCGTGCAGTTTCAATCTCTTTGAATAAGCGCCCGCAAAGCCCTCGAGCGCTTCCCTCACCACATCTTCCGCCTTGTTGATAAGCTTTTTCACGTTCATTCTCCTTTTTCAGATATCAGAGCGCGTTCTGCGAACAGCGACTTTCCATCCCTCACACAGCTGATCCCGTTTTTCCTGTGACATCATGGGTTCATAGCGTCTCTCCACCCTGCGCAGCGTGCTGATTTCCTCCTTGCTGCTCCACATGCCCACGGAGAGGCCAGCCATATAGGCCGCCCCTGTGGCCGAAAGCTCTTCGATTGAGCTGACCGCCACGGGAACTCGGGATATGTCCGATTGGAATTGCATCAGCAGGCTGTTCTTCGTGGGGCCGCCGTCCACGCGCAGCTCGCTGAGAACGATGCCCGCTTCACTGACCATCAGGCTCAGAACATCCGTGATCTGATACGTGATGGATTCGAGCGCCGCCCTCACAACATGCGCCTTGCGCGTTCCGCGCGTCATACCGGTGATGGTTGCCCGCGCGTCGCTGTCCCAATAGGGCGCGCTGAGGCCCACAAACGCGGGAACAAAATAGACGCTGCCGCTGTCTTCGACTTCCCGCGCGATCGCCTCGCTTTCCTTAGGGCTGCTGATAAGCTGCAGATCCTCGGCCAGCCAGCGGATCGTATCGCCCGTGCAGTTGATGTTGCCCTCGAATACGTACTCGACCTCGCCGTCAAGGCACCAGCCTACCGAGGTGACGAGCCCATTCTTGGATTCTTTGATCTGCCTGCCGATGTTCATCATGATGGATGAACCCGTGCCGTATGTCGTCTTGGTCATGCCGGTCTCAAAGCAGCTCTGGCCGAATAAGGCGCCGTGAGAATCGCCGAGCACGCCGTTGATGGGTATCTCGGCACCAAAAGCGCTGCTACGTGTGTATCCGAAACACGCGTTGGAATCCTTCACCTCGGGCGCCATCGACATCGGTATCGTGAATATATCAAAAATCTCCTGATCCCAGCTGTTTGAATGCAGATTGAAAAGCTGAGTCCGGCTGGCATTGGAATAATCGGTCGCGTGGACTTGGCCGCCTGTCATGCACCAGACGACCCAGCTGTCGATCGTGCCGAAAGCAAGCTCTCCCGCCTGTGCCCTTTCGCGCACACCCTTCACGTTATCGAGTATCCATTTGATCTTGGACGCGGAAAAATACGGAGACAGTATCAGCCCGGTTTTGCTGCGAATCATCTCACCGTGCCCCTCTCTCTCGATCACCTTGCATATCTCTGTGGCGCGGTTGCACTGCCAAACGATCGCGTTGTAAACCGGCTCGCCCGTCTTCCTGTCCCAAACCAGCACCGTCTCACGTTGATTTGATAAGCCGACAGCTTTGACCGACCCTGGCGAAATATCTGTTTCACGGTAAAGCTGCGCGACGGCCGCTTCCAGCGAACGGTAAATTTCCTTGGCATTGTGCTCCACCCAGCCCTCGGCGGGGTAGAACTGTTCATGCGGCGCGTTGCACCGGTGAACCAACTCGCCTTTTTCGTTAAAAAACATAGCCTTTGTGGCGGATGTGCTTTGGTCAATCGCCAGAATATATCCGTTTGTCACGTCGAATCATCCTTTCGCGCTCTATTTCCTCAGTGCGAGCATCGCGTCCGCAAAGCCCTGGGGTGTTAAATTGTAATGTTCAAACACTTCCTGTGACGTGCCGGTGATCAGCGGTTCGTCCGGCAGCGCGAGTATTCTCATCGGAACCGGGGCGCTTTGAACCACAACGGAGGCCACCATCGCGCCGAGCCCGTTATGTATGCTGTGTTCTTCCGCCGTCACGATATAGCCCGTCTGCCGTGCCGCATCGAGCACGGCCTGTTTATCGAGCGGCTTTAATGTATGCATGTCGAGAACGCGCATTTGCAGCCCCTGCCCTTCGAGCAGCTTTGCGGCTTTGAGCGCCGTATGGACCATTTCGCCGCACGCGATAAACGTACCGTCCCCGCCGTCCCTTAAGCGGTTTGCCTTGCCGATCGTAAACGGCACATCATTCTCGCTGTAAACGTCCGGCGTCGCTCCCCTGCCCATGCGCACATACACCGCGCCAATATGCTGTGTCAGCTGTCTCGTCAGCTCCCGCGTCTGAAAGCGATCGCTCGGGAGTATCACCGTTATGTTGGGTATGGCGCACATCACCGCGATATCCTGCAGTGAATGATGCGACATGCCGAGCGCGCCGTAGCTGACGCCGCCGCTGATGCCGATGACCTTGACATTCTGGTTGGAATACGCGAGATCCACTTTGACCTGCTCGAGACTCCTCGCCGACAAAAAGCAGGCGGGCGCGCAGACGAACGGCTTTTTCCCGCAGGACGCGAGACCGGAGCTGATGCCCACCTCGTTCTGCTCCGCGATGCCGCACTCGATAAACTGTTCCGGCAGGTTCTTTTTAAAATCATCAAGCGTTACAGATCCGCTCGCGTCAGAGGTGACAGCCAGTATGTCTCTGTCGTCTCTCGCGAGTTCCAGCAGCGTTTGTGTAAACATCTTTCGACATGGTATGATCTTTTCCAAATGACTCATCTCCTTTATGCGCGTTCGAGGTCGCCGAGGGCCTGCTCAAGCTGTTCGTCAGTCGGAGCGCCATGATGCCATTTTGCATTGTTCTCCATAAACGACACGCCTTTTCCTTTTGTGGTCTGGGCGATGATAAGATGCGGCTGCCCGGGGCATACCATATTGAGATTTTTTATCAGCGCCTCAAAGTCGTGCCCGTCCGCTTCTGTGACGGCCCAGCCAAACGCTTCCCACTTGGCTTTGAGGCACTCGAGCGCCATTACGCCCTCGGTGTTTCCCGATATCTGAAGTCCGTTGCGGTCAATGATGCCGGTCAAGTTATCAAGCTTGTAATTGGATGCCGACATCGCCGCTTCCCATATTGACCCTTCCGCGAGCTCCCCGTCTCCCATCAGCACGAAAACGCGCTGCGGTTTATTGTCCAGCTTAAGCCCCAAAGCCGTTCCCACGCCGATGGACAGCCCGTGTCCGAGCGCGCCGGTGTTGGCCTCGATTCCGGGCACCTTCATGCTCGGATGCCCAATGAGCCGTGAACCGTACTGTGAAAACGTACGCAGCTCTTCCTCGGGGAAAAACCCCTTGTCCGCGAGTATGCAGTAAAGCCCCTCAACGCTGTGCCCCTTGCTCAGTATAAACCGGTCTCTTTCCGGCCATTTCGAGTTTTTTGGATCGGTGATCATCACCGCATAATACAGCGAAACTAATATGTCAACAGACGAAAGCGCGCCGCCGGTGTGCCCCGTTTTGCCCTCATATATCATCTGTAGCAGGCGTTTGCGTATCTCGTTTGCCTTTTGCTTTAAACTTGTGAGTTCCACTTCGGTTTGTCCTTTCTGTAAGTTATCGTTTGCCCATCTGTGCATTTGCAGCGGATGCCGCCGGTTTATGTCTCCCTGCGACCGGCGGCACGCCGCACCGAAGTTCGGGAGGCAAGTGCGAATTGTCTCCCCAAGAAATGATGTGGATGCTATCGTTGTCATCAATGTCGATCACACTGACCGACGTGTTGTCGAGCTGCTTTTGATTCCATATCTCACCGAGACTTGCGCCAGTCAGTCTCATGAGCAGCAGCTCGATGCAGATCATATGCGAAGCGATACCGATCGTTTTGCCGCGTTCTTTTATAGCCAGACGCCGAAACGCTTCGTAAACCCTGTCGCTGACCTCCTGGAACGTATCGCCGCCCGGCATTTTAAGCTCCTCGGGCTGCTCGTTCCAAAGCCTCAGCATGCCGGGCCAGCGGGTTTCCACCTGCGTTCCATTAAGCCCTTCCCATTCTCCGCAGCATATTTCACGAAGCCCACTGTCGTCATGAATATCTATGCTGCGCCCGGCCTGCATCGCCTGAGCGGTCTGTCTCGCACGCGCGAACGGGCTTGTGTATATGCAGTCCATATGTATGTGCTGCATTCTCTGCCGCAAAAAAGCGATTTGTTTGAGCCCTCTATCGCTTAACGGCCTATCAATACTGCCAAGAAACCTGCACTCGGCATTGAAATCCGTCTCGCCGTGCCTGACCAATATAAAACGACTGCCCATTTATCCTCTTCCCTCATATGAATCGAACCGGACCTGATTTGTGCTGTTGTCTTTGATGTTCGCCCGGTTCGTTTTGCTAATCTTGGCCTTCGCACATAATCACCGCATGCGAAGGCCGTTAAGATCAGGCTTTTGCCGCACTTCTGTTGCGCAGAGCGTCAATCAGAACCGCAATCAGCACCACGCCGCCGGTCACGATGGTTTCATAGTAGGAGGATACACTGAGGAGCGTAATGCTGACAGATATAACGCCCATCATCAAACCGCCGACGATCGTGCCGACCACGCCGCCGCTGCCGCCTGCCATCGCCGTGCCGCCGAGAACGGCTGCCGTAATGGACGGCATCACCCAGTTGGAACCGATGCTCGCCTGATAAGAAGCCAGCCGAAGCGTCATCAGCACGCCGCCGAGCGCCGCGAGAAGACCGCTTATCGCATAAACAAGCAATTCAACAAACTTGGTGTTGATACCCACGATATTGGCTGCCTGACGGTTGCCGCCGATCGCAAATATATAGCGGCCAAAGCGTGTTTTCTTGAGTATCAGCGTCAATATCACGCAAAGCACAATCATGATGACCGCGACATTGGGCAAAAATCCGCCGATCATTCCGTTCGCCAAATTCGCGGCGTCGTCCGGCACGCCGATAATCGGCATACCGCGCGTAATCACATACACAACGCCCTTGAATATTTCGCCCGTGGCAAGGGTGACGATAAACGGCGTGAGCTTTAAGTAAGCGATCATGGCGCCGTTTAAGAACCCTGCGATCAGACCAACTATCGTGGAAATGATGATCGCCAGATACATGTTCGTTGTCGTCGTCGTGAGCAGCGTCGCCACGATCATGCTCGAAATGCTGCCGACGCTTGCCACCGAAAGATCGATACCGCCAGTGAGCAGCACGATAGTCTGCGCAAATCCGACTATTATAATGAAGGAAACGGATCTCGCAAGTGTGCTCAGATTATACTGCGTATAAAAGTTCCCCGTCATTGCATGAACACCGATGGTAATCAGTATGATCACGAAGAATACCATGACCGGGGTCGAGTTTTTCATTAAGTGCAGCACGCGTTTTGTGCCGAGCTTCAAACCTGATTCTTTCATAACCTTTGGCCTCCAATAATTTAATGAAGTGCTGTTTTCAAAATGTCTTCTTCTTTTATATTCTCGCAATCATCGATCACGCCGCGGATGACTCCAAGATGCATGACAACGATGCGGTCCGCCAGCTCGAGTATTTCTTCCATTTCGGATGAAATGACCACCACAGACGCGCCCTGATCGGCCATTTCTCTGATTAGCTGATGGATCTCGGCCTTGGCGTTCACGTCGATACCGCGCGTCGGCTCATCCATGATCAACATGTGAAGCCCGAGAGCGATCCATCTGGCCACAATGACTTTTTGCTGGTTGCCGCCGCTCAGGTTTTTGATAAGAACATCCTGAGACGACGTTTTGATCTTCATGCTTTTAATGAATTTATCCGTGGTTTCCCTTGCTTTCCTGCCGCTTATAAAGCCGGCTTTGGAGAGCTTTTTATACGACGGGAACATCATGTTCTCGCAGATATCGAGTATCGGAAATATGCCCATCTGCCTGCGTTCTTCGGGGATATAGCCGATGCCCAGCCGGATCGCATCGCGCGAAGAATTGATTCTGACCTCTTTGCCTTCAATAAATGTTTTCGCGCCATGCATCGGCTTCGTCAGGCCGAATATGCTTTTAAACAGTTCCGTACGCCCTGAGCCGATAAGCCCGGCGATGCACAGAATTTCTCCCTTTCTTACGTTGAAATTCGCATTCTCGTATTCGTTCTCACGCGAGAAATCTCTGGCCTCGAAAAAGACTTCATCATTAACAGTACGCTTCTGCTTGACGCGCCGCTCAATCTCCCGGTTCGCCATATATGTGATAATGCCATCCAAAGTGATATCCTTTTTATCACAAACATGAACAACACGGCCGTCGCGCATGATCGTCATGCGGTCGGCCTGGCTCATCACCTCATCAAGATGATGGGTAATGAATATCATGGATGTTCCTTTTTCCTTCAGCCTGTGCATTGTCTCAAAGAGCGTATCGGCCTCTCTTTTTGTCAGCGCCGATGTGGGCTCATCGAGTATCAGAACCGAGGGATTATACGAAAGTGAGCGCGCAATGGAAACAAGCTGCTGATAAGCGGCGCTCAGATGCTTGACCTTTTTTGTGACGTCAATATCGAGCCCCACTTCTTTTAAAAGCAGTTTTGCTTCCCTGTTCGCCCGCTTCCAGTCGATAAAGCCTTTTACGTTTTTGTATTTTCTCTCATTGCCCAAAAAGATGTTTTCGGCAACGGATGCTTCCGGTATTAAATTCAGTTCCTGCGGAACCAATGCGATTCCCTTTCCGAGAGCTTCGGAAGTCGCGTTAATCTTAAAGGTTTCCCCCTTGTAGAAGATCTCCCCTTCGTCCATCTTATGTATGCCGATAAGAACATTCATAAGCGTGCTTTTTCCGGCTCCGTTTTCTCCAAGAAGCGCATGGATTTCTCCGGGTCTTACCTTCAAATCCACATTGTCCAGCGCTTTCGTACCGGGAAATTGTTTGCTTATGCCGCACATTTCAATGATCCATTCACTCATATCTCGATCACATCATTTCTTTTTGATTTTGACCAGATCTGCCATCAGATCCTTTTTCTGTCGGTGTCCACACTGTTTATGCAACTACAGTCTACGGCATAAACCGTAGACTGCAGTCACATTCACTTCTCACACCCTGAAGGGTATGCTTCACGCGTCGATAAACGCGTTTCCTTGTTACTTATTCGGCATCCGGGAACAGAAGGTCGATGTACTTGTCAGCGTCTTCCTTGTACACTGTGGTGGAGCCCACACCGTACACTTCCGGATATGTGTCGTCGCCGGGCTTTAAGCCGTCAGCGATCTTCACAGCCGTTTTGACCATAAAGTAACCCATGTCATAGCAGTTCTGAACCTGTGCGCAAAGGAGTGTGCCGTCTTTTAAGAAGTTGAGCGTTCTTAAATCGTGGTCCATACCGGCGACAAGAACCTTACCGGACAAACCGGCGTCTTTCACCGCTGTGCAAGCGCCGATCGGGTTGGACATGTTGTTGGCGATAATGCCCTTGAGATCCGGATACTTCTGCAGGAAGGTTTCTGTGATCTGAACTGCGTTCTCCACAAAGTCGTTATCGCGCTGTTCGTCAACCACTTCGATGTCAGGATATTTTGCAAAAACGTCCTTGAACGCCTGGAGGCGCTGTTCGTGAGACGGCGCACCGATCGTGCCGCTCAGGATCGCAACCTGGCCCTTGTAATCCAGCGCTTTGCAGAGAGCTTCTGCGAGAGCCGCGCCGTCGCCATAGTTATCAACGTTGCCGACGAATGCTGTTCTGTTGCAGCCTTCCGCGGGCGTCACGTCGCTGCCGGCAAATGTCATAACCGGAATACCGGCTTCCACAGCGGCATTAATCGCGGGAACGGTGGTCTCATTCTGTGTGAAGTCAACAACGATGACATCCGGCTTCTTGCCCACAGCGGATTCAATGCGGTTCACCTGGTCAACAGCATCGGGCTCAATCGGAGCTTCCCAATCAACCTTGATGTTGATGCCCTGATCGGCATATTCGGCCACCGCAGCTTTGATGCCGGAATAGATCGCATCGTACCAGTTGTGAACGAGCTTGTAGGTGACATAGAAGTAATAGTCTTTTTTCGCCGGTACATACTCATCCGCCGACTCATCAGCCTTGGACATATCCGTCTTTGCCTGATCTGCCAACTGATCTCCCTCTGCCGCTGTCGAGGGCTGTGCCGCTTCCGACGGAGCGCTGCTTGCCGATTCCGATGCGCTGGGCGCGGGGGCCGAGCAGCCAGCCAAAAGGGCGCCTACCATAACGAGAGCCAACATAATGCTGATTGTTTTCTTAAGATTCACCTTTTCTTCCTCCTGTTTATTTATTGTTCTTTACCTTTCAGGTAAACAGATCATTCGTATTTTTCTCTGAGCGCCGCAAGCTCAGCATAGCGATCCTTGATGTCTTCATAGAGCTTTAAAAAGATGTCGTAGTAGTCCATGTACTTCTTATGCATCTGTTCGTCCGGCTCCATGCGGTCTATATAATGCGCCTTTTCCTTCGCAATGAGAAAGCTGTTAAAAACGCCTGTTGAAACGCCTGCAAGTATCGCGTCGCCATAGGGTGCCCCCACCCTGTTCTCCACAAAAGCGGTGGGAACGTTGAACACATCGGTGATGATGCGGCGCCACAGCTTGCTTTTCGCGCCTCCTTCATTGAGAATGACAGGATAATTGATCTTAATGCCCTTTTTGACCATCTCCTGCAGGTTCATATAGAGCACGAACGCCACACTCTCCATCATCGCGCGTATCACGTGCGCTTTGGTATGATGCAGGGAAAGGCCGAATAACACGCCGCGTGCGTGAACATCCCAAAGCACGGTCCTCTCACCCATCAGATACGGCAGAGCGATCAGCCCCTCGCATCCGGCGGGTATCTTCTCGGCTTCCATGTTCATGTAGTCATATACGTCAATGCCGGGCGTTAATTTGCTCATCGCGCTTTCCAGATCGCAGAACGCGTCTCTGATAAACCGCAGCACCTGTCCGCCCGAAAGCGCGACGCCGATTGTGACAAAGTCGTCGCAATGATTGGTGGTGTACGGCGTATTGAGGAACGCATCACTGAAATCAAGGTTATTATTGATCACGCCCATGACACCGCATGTCCCGAGATTGATCTGGAGATCTCCCACCTCGACGCTGCCGCCGCCTATCCAGCCCGCGTTGCAGTCAACCTGGCCCGCGCAAACGGGAATTCCCGGGGTGAGCCCGAGCTCCGCCGCCGCCTTGGGCTGCAGCTCGCCGACGATATCCTGGCACGAATGCAGAGACGGCATGATGCCCATGTCGATACCCATCGCATCCATCACGGCCTGATCATATTTCTTTTTCCTGATGTCGTACGCCACACCCATGAACACGCCGGCCGAATAGCTCATGGCCGCCACGCCCGTCATTTTGAGCCGCACATAGCCGTCTATTGTGAGGGCTTTCCAGACACGGCTGAAATCCCCGGGCCGGTTGTTCTTCTCCCAGAGCAGATTCGCAAGTGACGGATGGTCTTCCAGCCGGTTTCCGCTGATCTCAAAAAGCTTCTTCTCGCCGATATTGTCCTTAAGCCACTGCACTTCTTTGGTCGCCCGGCGGTCCATCAGGTTGTACGCGCGGTTGATCGGGTTATGGTCTTTATCCACCATCACAAGGCAGGGCTGCGCGGACGACAAGCCGATGCCGCACACATCCTCGGGCGATACGCCTGCTTTTTCGAGACATTCCTTCACGGTTTCGCATGCGAGCGTCCAGTAATAGTTCGCGTCATGCTCGGACCATCCGGGTTTATCCACGAAGATAGGGTATTCACGGAATGCGTAAGCCAGCACATCAGCCTTTTCGTCTATGATGCACGCTTTGCCGCCGCCTGTTCCGTAATCAATGCCTATCAGATACTTGTTTGCCATTGTGTTCACCCTGCTTAAAGACTCGCTTCAGGTATCAGCGCGATCTTGATCGAATCATCGCCCTTTTCCGACATCTTGAAAGCCTCTTCCCAGTCTTTGAGCGGGAAGGTATGCGTCACGATATCCTCGTAGTTGATCGTATGTTTCGTGATCGCGCTGATCGCGATTTCATAGCCTTCAAGTCCGCCGATGTGCGAACCGATAATCGTCATTTCCTTGCGGTCGCCAATGATGCTCCAGTCCACCGTGGTCGGCGCCGAGAACACGCTGAATTCCACGAGCTTGCCGTGCTTGCGCAGCATGCTGAGGCCGTTGATCACCGAGGACGGGTGCCCCGCGTTTTCAATATAGATGTCGCAGCCGTAGCCGTCAGTCAGCTCCTTGACTCTGGCGACAGGGTCCTCTTCCATGAAGTTGATGACCACATCCGCGCCGAGTTTTTTCGCGAGCTCAAGACGGTTCGCCTTGCAGTCGATCGCGATAAGCAGCTTTGGGCTCTTCATCTTGGCAAACTGGAGTTTGCACAGGCCGATCGGGCCCATACCCGCCACCACAACCACATCACGCATCGAGATGCCGGCTCTTTCCACCGTGTGGGCCGCGCACGACACGGGCTCCACCATAATCGCGCCTTTGACGCCGATCGACTTATCGAGCTTGTATATCGTGCTGCGGTCGTTGAGGCGCACATAGTCGGCCATACCGCCGTCGGACAATCCCGACTGGAAGCCGTACATATCATGGACCTCGCACATCCAGCGCACACCCTCTTTGCAGTACCGGCATTTTCCGCATGGAATGATCTGCTCGGGCACGCACCAGTCGCCCAAGGCCAGGCCGTACTTTTCAGCCGCCTTGTCGCCGATGGCAACCACTTCACCCGCAAACTCATGGCCCGTACGTACGGGAGGAATCTGCCAGCGCGGCTGAATATCGTCGCCCCAGAACATGGCCGCCCCATGATAGGACTTGATATCTCCCGCGCAGACGCCGCAGCCCAAAGAGCGGATCAACACCTCGTCTTCCGTGATCTCGGGCACGTCGCATTCTTCATAGTGGAAATCTCCGGGTCCGTATGCGACCAGCGCCTTCATCTTCTTAGGAATACCATCAATCTTTTTCATAACTTCGCTCCTTTTCGAGTTCTACTTATGTATAGCTTTTCCGAAACAATCCAAAGCTGCTTCTTTGATCATCTCGCTGAGTGACGGATGCGCCACCACCAGCTTCTCCCATTCTTCCAGCGTGGTCCCGTTCACCACGGCTGCCGTTGCGAACGATACGAGCTCCGGCGCGCCCTCGCCGACGATCTGCACGCCGAGCGTTCTTTTGGTTGCCGCGTCCATCAGCACATAGACGGTGCCGCTTGCGCCCTCCGCCAGCGCCATGCCGTTGCCCTCATACGGGAACGCCCCTGTCACGCACTCAATGCCCTGCCGCTTCGCCTTTTCCGATGTGGTGCCCACCGCCGCAAACGCGGGGCTCGTATAGATGCATCTCGGCATATAATCCGCGTTGTTTTCCGTGATCTTTCCGCAGATATTGCCGACGGCCACTTCCGCTTCCGCAAAAGCCGCGTGAGCCAGCTGATATCCGCCCGCCGCATCGCCGACCGCATACACATGGGGAAGATTTGTGCGCATATGCGCGTCCACGGCGATAAACCCTTTGTCCGTCAGCTTAAGCCCGAGCAGAGCGGCGTCGATGCCATCCAGCCGCGGCTTTCGGCCTACGGCCATCAGCACTTGATCGGCCGCAAAGCGCATCTGCTCTCCCTGATATCTGCAAACGGCGGTCAGTCCGTTGTCCGCCTTCTTTATTTCCTCGATTCTGCCGCCCAGCAGCAGTTCAATCCCGCGTTTCTCAAGCGCGCGTTTCATCTGATTGACGGCGGCCCGTTCTTCGCCGGGGCTCAATTCCTCAAGCACCTCGACAACGGTGACTTGCGATCCAAAGGAGGCAAATGCGCTGGCCATCTCAAGACCGATCACGCCGCCGCCGACCACGGCCAGACGCTGCGGCACCTTTTCAAGGTTCAGCGCCGCCGTGCTGTCTATCGAAAGCTCTGCGCCGGGTATCGGTATACGTGCCGGTTCCGATCCGGTCGCGATGATCACATCGTCCGCGGTGAATTCCTTGCCGCCCGATACGACAATCCGGTTCGGATGCAACACGGCTTCACTGCCGAAATGATCCACACCGTTCTTTTTAAGCAGCGCAGCCACGCCGCCTGTGAGTCGTTTGACGACCTTGCCCTTCTCAAACTGTATCTTTTTGAAGCTGAAGAGCCCCGCCTCGCGGAATATCCCCTTTTCCGTTAAATCGCGTATCTTTTCTATCGCGGCTGCTTTATCGAGCAAGAACTTTGTCGGAATACACCCCACATTGAGACAGGTACCGCCGAGATTGCTCTTTTCGAAAAGCGCTGTCCGTTTTCCGTTTTTGGCGGCGGCAATCGCGCTTGTATAGCCGCCCGGGCCGCCGCCGATCACGATCAGATCGTACTTTTGAGTCATGCCGTATCCTCCTAGAGGGCCAACGACGGATTTTCGATCACCGTCTTTAGGTCTGTCAGGAATGCCGCTCCGTATGCGCCGTCGATGATGCGGTGGTCGAACGTTGCCGTAATGGCTGCGACGGGTACGGATTTAAATTGGCCCTCTTCCAGCATCGGCCGCTCCTGTATCTGGCCGATGGCGAGGATACAGCTTTCCGGAGGATTGATGATGGCTGTAAAATGATCGACTGCGTACATGCCGAGATTCGAAAGCGTGATTGTGCCGCCCGTCATCTCCTCCTGTTTCAATGCGCCTTCTCTCGCCGAGGCAACAAGCGCCGCGCTCTGCTGAGCAATATCCAGAAGGCTTTTTTGCCCGGCATTCTTTAAAACGGGCACAACGAGCCCGTCGTCAACGGCCACCGCGAAACCGATATTCACTTGCCTGTGAACTTTGATTGCATCTTCCGTATACGACGCGTTGACCAGCTTGTGGTTTTTGATGGCCGCGCACAAGCAGCGCGCGATGATATCGTTGTAGGAAACCTTCACTGTTTTCTTTAACGCGTCACGCAGCCGCATGGCCGCACGCATATCGACCAGAACCGTTTCCTGATAGGTGGGAATGGTGCTGACGCTTTCGAGCATGCGCGCCGCGATCGCCTTTCTCATCCGGCTCAGCGGAATGCTTTCCACGTCTGTGTCCGGCCCTTGTGCAAGTGATGAGTCGGCCTCGTCCACAAAGCCTAACACATCGGTCCGTTTAATCACACTTCCATTTGCTGGGGCGATTTTTGAGATATCGATCCTGCGATCCTTTGCTTCTTTTTTCGCGTTCGGCATCGCCGGATATGCGCCTGCGCTTTTTTCAGAGATCACAGCCGCTTCCGGCTTGCTGACCTGCTGCGCCTTCATAATCGGCTGATATTCGTCTTCCTCATCTCGGGCTGCCTGCTCCTGCGGTGATTCCAGCGCGTCCTGCTTTGCCGTATACGCTTCCCTGTCCTGCTCGCTGCCGACCAGTGCGAGCACGTCGCCTTCCGACGCCTCGGTGCCGGCGGGAACGAGGATATCGATCACGATGCCTGCCGCAAAGCTTTCCACAGCCAGAGTGGCTTTGTCCGTCTCCACCTCCAGAAGGATGTCGCCCCGCTTGACGGTATCGCCGATTTTAACCTGCCAGCGCGACACAAGCGACGTTTCTGTCGTCTGTCCGCCCGGCGGCATGACAATTTTGCTAATCATAGTACGGCTCCCCTAGAACGCTTTGTTTTCGCCGTTGAATGCTTTGATATACGCTTCCACCACGTTCATGATGGCGGCTTCCTGCACAACAGCCAGATCGAGCTCGCATCCGCGGCCCAGCACATCGTTCGGGTCCATATGGTCCACATCGTGGCTCCCGAAATAATTCTTTGTCGCGTTGATCACGGCACGCTTGAGCGCTGTTCCCACGTTCACCTTCACAATCCCAAGCTCAATCGCGGCCTTGAAATCTCCCAGCGCGAGCCCCGTACCGCCGTGGAGCACGAGATGCGTATCAGTTCTCTTTGAAATATCTTTGAGCAGATTCAAATCCAATGTGGCTTTACCATCCTCCATCAGATGGCAGTTGCCGACCGCTATCGCGAGCGCATCGATGCCGACTTCCCTCGCAAAACGCGCCGCCACTTCGGGGTCCGTATTTTCTCCTTCATGAAACTCGCCTGTCGCCGAGTTGTTAAGCGGCAGTTCGCCGATTTCCGCCTCAACCGCCACGTGGCACGCGCTTGCGTACCGGACGATGTTTTTCTGTATGCGTACCTGCTCCTCAAAGGGCAGCGCGTCCGACGCGAATATGGGCGCGAACATCACCATATCAAAACCAGCTTTGATGGCCTGATAGACCATTGTTTCATCGTCCGATTCGTTGAGCAGCGTCACCACCGGCACAGTGGCTTCCGCAGCGATTTGATTGAGCATTGCGGCATAAACATCGATGCTTTCGGGATACTTGCGCTTGGGCTCGCCCACGTATGTGCCGCAGACACCGATCATAACGGGCGATTTGAGCTTCTCCGCCGCCCGGACGACCGCAAGCGTCGATTCCAGATTCCAGCTTTCGAAATATCCGACAGCATATTTATTCTCTTTTGCATGCTGTAAGAGCTGTTTTGCATTAACTTTTGACATTTTTATTACCTCATTAAACTTTCATGATGGCCCGGGCGGCATCGGCGATTTTGTCCTTGGACGGCACCACATAATTCTCAAGCAGCGGCGAGAACGGAGTCGGTGTGTCGTATGCCGCGATGCGCGAGACAGGCGCGTCCAACAAGAATATCTCGTTCTCCGCGATGTACGCCGCGAGCTGAGCGCCCCAGCCGTTGTTGTAATGATCTTCGTGAACGATCAGCAGCCGACCGGTTTTACGCAGCGATTCAACGACAGTCTCATAGTCGAACGGAACCAGCGACCGCACATCGATGACCTCACACTGTATGCCTTCCGCCTCAAGCTCCGCCGCGGCTTCCATCGACTTGTACGTCATCAGAAGATTCGTCACGATCGTCACATCCTTGCCTTCACGCCGCACGGCCGCTTTGCCAAACGGAACCACATAATCGCCGTCCGGCACTTCGCCTGTCGGGTTGAGCGCGCCGCTTTCCTTGCGCTTGCTGCCGTAAAGCAGCTTGTGTTCAAACACCAGTACGGGATTGTCATCGCGTATGGCCTGCTTCATCATGCCCTTGGCGTCATAAGCCGTCGACGGGCAAATCACCTTAAGGCCGGGAACATGCGTAAAATAGCTTTCGAGGCTTTGCGCATGCTGAGCGCCGCGGTTGGTTGCGCCGCAGGGCGCACGCATGACCATTGGCACTTTGACCTGTCCGCCGGACATGTAACACATCTTTGCAGCCTGATTCACAAGCTGGTCCATCATGCAGAAAAGGAAGTCGCCGTATTGCAGATCAGCCACGGGACGCATGCCCGTCATCGCCGCGCCCACGCAGACACCTGCAATCATTATTTCAGCAATCGGCGTATTTATAATCCTGTCAAATCCGAATTCATCGGATAAACCCTTTGTCACCGTAAAGGCGCCGCCCATCCCTCCCGGGATATCCACATCTTCTCCGAGGCAGAAGACGTTTTTGTCACGTCTCATTTCTTCCGCGATGGCAGCCTTTAAAGCATCCGCTATCGACAACACAGCCATTAGTTGCGTCCCCCTCCCCAATACACATCTGCCAATGCACTTTTCACGTCAGGGAACGGCGCATTCTGTGCGTACTCAACTTCAGCGTCGATCATCTGTGTGATCTGCGCCTCTATTTCTTCAAGCTCATTTTCTTTAATCAATTTCTGGTCGAGAATCTTTTTTCTGAATGTCTTCACAGGGTCTTTGTCCACCCACGCCTGACGCTCTTCCTTTGGCTGATAGCTGCAGGCGTCATTTCTCGAATGGCCCACGTGCCTGTACGTTTTCAGTTCTATGATCGTAGCGCCTTCTCCGCTGCGCGCTCTTTGGATTGCGCGAGCGGCGGCTTCGTTGACCGCGATCACATCGTTGCCATCCACCACTTCAGAAGGAAGCGCGTAGGCGCTCGCTCTCCCGGCTGCCACATCTTCGATGGGGCAGGTCAGTTTAATGGACGTATTTGCGGAATACAGGTTGTTCTCACAAACGTAGATGACCGGCAGCTTCCATAAGGAAGCCACGTTCATGCTTTCATGAAAAGCCCCTTCGTTACTCGCACCGTCTCCGAAGAAACAGACCGTCACGCTGTCTTTTTTCTGCATTTTGCACGATAGCGCGATGCCCGCCCCAATGGGGAGGTTCCCGCCGACGATCGCATTGGCTGGTAAAATGCCTTTGCTCATGTCCGCCATATGCATGGCGCCGCCCTTTCCTGCGCAGCAGCCCTCCTGTTTGCCAAACATCTCGCACATCATGGAACGAATCGTCATTCCCTTAGCAATGTCGTGCCCGGCCGGCCGGTGTGTGGACAGCATAAAATCATCATTCGTCAAATCATAAAGCATACCCACCGCGGCGGCTTCCTGCCCCGTGCTTTGATGGATACTTCCCGGCATAATTCCTTCTAAGAAGAGATAGTATATCCTCTCCTCATACATCCGGATGGTGTACATCAATTTGTACATACCAATGGCTTTGTCTTTCTCAGGTATTGTCTTCAATGTCATTCCCCCGATTGTTTTTTAATTATCTCAAAGCATCCGGATGCTTTACTTTGCGCTGATTTTTATCAGATTTTTGTGCGTTTTTGTTGTTTTTTTGCTTATTGTAAATTTATTACGTTTGTTTGTGCTTGTATTTGGCGTTTTCAATGCCGTTCTCTCAAATTCGTGTTTATTTTAATACGCATTTTCGATTACGTCAATACTATTTTCACATTTTTTTAAATAGTTCAAGCTATTTTTCGTTTTTTAATACATATATGTTATTTTTATGTGATTTTATGAAAAATATTTGTTTGATTTTTGATATATCGATCATAATAATCACATTTTATTTATTACTTTTTGTGAAGATGCGCCCATCATATTTGATTTCTGATTCATTTATATAATTTCACTTTCTATTCAAATCTGCCGTTTTAAGAACTTTCACTGGTATTCCAAACAAATTAAGTCTCTAAAAAGCCCTTTCAGTTATCTTGATTTCTTTTTTTATCCATATATTTATACATTTTTCTTTTATTAATAGTTTCTTCTTTATCGCGCCACAGCGAAGCCATTGTGCTTGACAGTGTTCGTTTTTGGTGTTATTTTATTAATAAACAAAGCTTTTTATTATGTTCATGGGCGGATAAATGAACAAAAGGCTGTGTTATAAGCGTGTGAACTGTAAAAAACGAGAATCATTGATAATATAGTTCAAATTAATCTATTACTTGTACAGATGGAGAGCAAAATGCCCCCAAAAAAGCGTCATGAACAAATACTCGAAATGCTGCGTAACGAATCGTATTCTGTGTCGGAATTAGCCGAACAGCTTGACTGTTCACCCATGACCATACGACGTGATCTTGATTTTCTGGAATCCCAGAATCTTGTGAAGCGTGTGCACGGAAGCGCCGAGCTCGTTCCCGGGAACACATCCCAGATCATGAATGTGGATCCCGCGAGTCTTATCAACACAATCGAAAAGGAGGCCGTCGGCGTCGGCGCCCAATTCTTTATAAAGCCAAACAGCATTATAGCGATTGATTCCGGCAGCAGCGCCCACGCCGTTGTCAGAAATATCAAGCAGACCATACCGCTCACGGTGATTACGCCGAATGTGAGAAATTCATTGTATTTATGCGGTTTACCGAACATTGAGACCATTCAGGTCGGCGGAATCGTCAACCATCGCAATACATCTACGCTTGACTATCTCGCCATTGACTTTATACGTAAATTCAATGTGGATGTCTCTTTTATCACGACAAGTGCGATTCTCGCTGACGGCGCATTTGAAAAAACAATAACTCTGATCGACTCCAAAAAAGCGCTGGCCAGCGTAGCCAAAAAAGTGGTGCTGTTGGCTGACCATTCGAAGTTCGGCGTTTCTGCGCTTTGCCTGTGCCTGCCGCTTCATAAAATCGATGCGATTATCACGGACGACGGCACACCCGCGCACGCCATCGACAGCCTTGTCGCAAAAGGAAAGGAGGTTGTGATCGTAGATACCAAAACGCAGCAGATCGTCAAACACTACAATCCGTGGTAATGCGCGACGATGACTGTCCCATTGCTTAATATGGACTTTGCGCTCAATTTATAAGGAAAAAGGTCTTAACTTATATTTTCGCTCTTATTGTCTTTCTTCCCGTATCAATCTCATTTGTTTAATCTTAAGTTCATCCATGTCCGTTTGCTTATCCATCATCGTTTATTTTTTCAAAAGGTGACATAAGCTTGCTCACATGATAATGGTCAATCACACCACAGATCGTCCAATCCGCTATTAATGCGTCATCGTTAAAAAACATCTGTGCCGCACCGCCATCCACATTGACCAACACAATATCACCGAGACCGGAATCTGCACAGTCAAAAGCGATCTGGCGGGAGCCCAGCGGCTTGCCCTCCAGATCGACGGGTTCAATGATCATTAACTTGTGCCCAAAGAATTTTTCATCTTTGATCGTGGAAACGACATTGCCCACAACTTTTGCAATTTTCAACTCAGTATCCTCTTTGCTTTTTATTTGGGCAGGATACCTTCTACATCACCGTGCGGACGCGGTATCACATGCACGGCATACAGTTCCCCGACTCTTTTGGCTGCTGCCGCACCCGCATCAACCGAGGCTTTCACCGCACCCACATCCCCCCGGACCATGACAGTAACCAAACCGCTTCCGATCTTCTCTTTTCCTATCAAGGTCACGTTTGCCGCTTTAACCATCGCGTCTGCCGCTTCAATCGCACCCACAAGTCCTTTCGTCTCTACCATTCCAAGCGCCTGCTTTTCCATTGTTTTTCTCCCTTCAGATTTAAATGCTTATTACACTCGCTCACTATAATTGTCGATAAACCCCACGATCGCAGCATCGACGGGCAGCGACCCCATCCGGAATATTAAGCTGGCTTCCTTCGATCCAATCAAATACACCCAATCGTTAGAACCTGCCTGGCATGTTTGGTCAGCCGCAACAACCATTTCGGCAGGCTTGCCATTTTCGATCATCTGTACCAAAAGCAGCTTGATGCCAGTGAGCCTTTCGTTCTTAACACTCGATACGACCGATCCAACCACTTTACCGGTATACATATGCGTTACTTCTGTACCGTTTTGGCAGCCTTTGTTATCTCACCCGGCAATATTCCTTCAACATCGTCATGCGGACGCGGGATGACATGGACAGAATACAGCTCTCCTACGCGCTTTGCTGCTGCAGCGCCCGCGTCTACCGACGCTTTGACTGCACCGACGTCACCTCTGACCATAACGGTCACAAGACCTGAACCGATATTCTCTTTACCGACCAACGTCACATCCGCCGCCTTAACCATTGCGTCAGCCGCTTCAATTGCGCCGACAAGCCCTTTTGTTTCAATCATACCCAATGCTTCTTTAACCATTTTTAATGCTCCCTCCGGTTTGTAAACTTTTTATAGTATTGCCTTTAATATGTCTGGATGCGGAGAAGGTATAACCACCGTTCTTGCTAACATCCCCTTTGATGCTTCAAGCTCTTCGGCGGCCTGTACCGCAGCCGTTGCATCTGCCACTTTGCCGGTGAGGATGACAAACGATTTACCGCCAAGGCCTCTGCCCAGGCGCACCTCAATCAAATCAACGTTTGCCGCTTTGACGGCGGCATCCGCGCAGACCACAGCAGACGCCAGAGAAAATGTCTCAATCAATCCCACCGCATCAATATTGCCAATATCAGATGCTGCATTGATCGCTTCAATGACTTGTCTATCAACGTTGGGTATCACAATACTGTCTACCAATACATCCTCTGCAGCTTCGGAACCAACGGCAACCGATGCTTTAACGGCTGCAACGCTGCCTGAAACGGCAATGATATATTTGCCCGCACAAACAGCCTGTGCTGATATCAACGTAACGTCAGCGGCTTTCAGCATCGAGTCGCCCGCATTAATTCCTGCCGGTATACAATTCGTTTCGATCATCCCCAACGCGTTCATTTGTCCATATTCTCCTTTATCCCGCCGCACTAATCTCGATGTATGTCTCAGCTACTTCGGTAACGACTCCGTTGATACTCGCGTGTATTTTCGCTCCCAAACCCTTTTCGGGGATAGCCGCAATCATTTGTCCTTTGACTACTGTATCACCTGCCCTGACCACCGGCATCGACGGAGCACCAATATGCATTTTGAGCGGCAGCCGCACCCTGTCAACAGCCAGATCACAATCGGTCAGCGGTGCTTGACGATCAAACCGGCTTATTCCCATTCTGGTCATCAGCCGGTTTGTCGGCACCCTGACCGTGCTTATACCCGGTGACACTGAACCCGCCACTCTTTTGTCCGGCTTGACCCCGCTTTTCACAAGGCCCTCCTTCATACGGGTCATCATGCGGTTGGGGTTCAGTCCAAAATTGCATGCATAATAGCTGCAAAGCCCGCAGTCACAACATGAGAATACCCCGTTCGGGTCTCCGATAAGGCTGCCATTGCCCATAAACGCGGCTCTCATGACTTTGTGCGGTTTCACGTCGAGTCCCAATGAGTTGCGGGGACATAGCTGCGTGCAGAAACTGCATTGACAGCACACGGCCTTTGCAAGCTTAAGATCGAGCTCGCCGTTTTCCGTCTTCTTTTTGATCAACGGATGGCTGCTTTTGAATATCAGCACACCGCCCGTTGTTTTTTGTACCGGCTCGCTCCAGTCATGGCACAGCTTGCCCGTTGTCGGCCCTCCCACGACAATCGTATACCCCTCCATCGTTTCGGGGCCAAAAGCGGCGGCAATCAGCTTGCTGAAAGGCGTGCCGATCGGTACTTTAATCGTCAGTGGGCGCTGAACCTCGCCAGCTACCGTCACGTATTTATCTGTTACCGGTTTGTTATCCAATGCTTCGGCGATATTGATCAGCGTGCTGACATTCGCGACAACTGCCCCGACGTCAAGCGGTATGCCGCCCGTCGGCACAACTTTACCCGTCACTTCCCAAACCATCGTCTGTTCGTCTCCGGCAGGATAGAAATTATCCAACGGGAAAAGGCGTATATGGCTTTCGTCATTTATAGCTTCCTCAAGCGCCTGAATCGCCTCTTTGTACTTCTTCTTCAGGCAGATAACGCCTTCCTTCGCGCCTGTGGCTTCCATCACCGCTTTTAAGCCCCGAACAATTTCGCGGGGATAATTCTGCATCATTTGCCGGTCTACACACAGCAAGGGTTCGCATTCCGCCCCGTTGCCAAGCACAATATCCGCTTTGCCGCCCACTTTCACATGAGTCGGAAAACCCGCGCCGCCTGCGCCCACTACGCCCGCATCACGGATTCTATCAACTACACTCATTTAATCAATTCCTCCGCGTTATACGATCCTTAGGTTACCGTACAATACACACCGTCTGGAGCGCGTAAAGGTGCGTGCGCTTGTCAAACCTTCTCCTGTCGGGGTTGCGATTGTCAGCGTTGTATAGCCTTCGCCGTTAAATCCAAGTCCCGCGTATGACGGGGCGTTTTTTACGAATATCGTCGTGTTTAAAGCTCTCGCCGCCATTGAAAGGGACGTCACATTTTGAGAATGCATGATTGCCGTATGTCTGCACCCCCCTTCGGCCTTTACGGCTTTATTGATTGCCGTCTCAATTTTCTCCTCAACCCGGACTATGCCAAGAACCGGCATCAGCATTTCGACCGTGACAAACGGATGATCCTCGTCAACCTCCGCGATGATCAGCCGGGGATTACCGGAAAAACCCACCCCGCTTTCGGTCAGTATAACCGTTGCATCTCTGCCGACGAAGCTTCTGTTAATGACATACCTGCCGCTATTGCGTTCAAAAACAGTATTCACAACCTTTTCGATATCCGCTCCGGCTATCCGGTATGCGCCGTTCTTCTCCATCTCATCCATCAGCGCATCGGCGATGCTTTCAAACGCGAACACTTCTTTTTCGGCGATACACAGCACATTATTATCAAAGCTCGCACCATCAACGATGTCTCTCGCGGCTTGCGTTATGACAGCCGTATTGTCTACAATGACCGGCGGATTGCCCGGCCCGGCGGCGATCACTTTCTTGCCTGTTTTCATCGCCACTTTCACAACCGCCTCTCCGCCTGTGATGGACAAAAGCGCAACATCCGGGTGCTCCATGATATATTTGCCCGTCCCTATAGTCGGCTCTTTCACAGTGCAGATCAGCGTTTCGGGCCCTCCGGCTCCGACAATTGCCTCGTTCAGTATCTTCATTGTTTCTATTGAAACCTTTTTTGCTGCCGGATGCGGATTGAATACCACTGCGTTGCCCGCCGCTATCATGCTGATCGCGTTGTTGATAATGCTTGCAGCCGGATTTGTCGACGGGGTAATCGAGCCGATGATGCCAAACGGCGCGCCTTCAACAATCGTTAAGCCAAAATCACCCGAAACGGCTGCCGTTCTCAGATCCTCAATACCCGGTGTCTTATTGGCTGCCAGTAAGTTCTTCTTAACCTTGTCTTCCACACTGCCATAGCCGGTTTCCTTGTTCGCAAGCTCCGCCAAATACCTTGCCTGCTCTCTGCTTGCGGTACGCATGGCGTTTATGAGTTTGCCTCTTTGGTCAAGCGACATGTCCATCAGCTGCCGCTGCGCGTTTTTTGCCGCCCCGATCGCATCCTCAGGTTTGTCACACAGCCAGCGCGACGTGTCAGCCGTATCTGCCGAAGCTTCTCTCCCCGTCATCTGCCTGACGGTATCTTCAACTATTTTTTTAATCTGTTCGCTCGTTAAATCCATAAGCCTACCTCATCATTAAATATCCATTTGCCGATTTGATTCACCGTTCCCGGCCGTTTTCTTCGCTATGTTCATATTTGCGAAACACGACTTCTCCCCTCAATTCCACCGAATCGACGATCGCAATGATCGCAAGATCGGAGGGCTTTCCCTCCGTTTGCGCCGTCAATCGGGATGAACTGCCTCCCACACACATCACAACTTCGTCTTCTCCGGCCCCTACGGTATCAATTGCAACCTGCGGCTGTCCCTTTTCTTCAAATGTCTCTATATTGATTGGGACAATAATGAGCAGCTTCAATCCATTTAGCTTTTCCGATTTATTTGTGCTCACCACATTCCCTCTGACACGGGCCAGTATCATAAAACCCAATCTCCTCTTAATTTATTGCAACGCCGCACTCCTTGGCTTTATCTCTGGCAAGCGGCGTCACGATTGCGCCGGGCAGGCACTTTATATTCTTAACCCCGCACCTTAACGCTTCCGCAACATCGAATTCTGTGACAAGTGATTTTTCAAATGACGGCTCTTTTTGAGATTCCATCAACGATACGACTTGAACCCCCATATCCTCAATGGAATCGAGGTTGTCGGACAGGCTCTCAAAAAACGTCCCCCGGCGAAACTTTGGCTTTTCAAAATCGAGCAGCAGCGTCACAGCTTTGCGCCATAATACCGCTTTTAAAAACACCCGCTCAAAAAGATCGCTGTCGTCGCCTTCCGCTATATGCTTGATCATCCCCAAAGGCGGCACAGCCAGTACAATTTGCGAAAAGGCCTGCAGTTCGCTTATCATATATCGCTCGTCGGCTTCAGACTTGAGTCGCGTTATTTTCACACCCTGTTCCAAAAAGTCAAAGTCTCCGCGAATCACACATTCAAAGCCGCCGCCGCATACCTGCCGGAGGAAGTCCGTCAATGCGGCGGAATCAGGCACAAATTGCGATATAATCACCAAAGCGCCTTTTTGCTCTGCTGCCGGGGCGTCCTCGTTATTCACATGCCGCATCACCTGTTGCGTGGCATTGGCTATTATTTCTTTTAGTAAGCGTTCATCCATTGCAGTTCCTTAGCTTTTTATCAGCTCCAGCAAATCGCCGCTTTTTATACATGCGGCGTTTGCTTCGTCCATGTCGATATGCAGCTCAAGCGAATGGGAATGGCCGGCGCGCACAATAACTTCTTCGAATATTGTTTCACGCCCGCCTGTTTTCTTTACGCTCACAATATCGCCGTTGTCAACACCATAAGCCTGCGCTTCATCGGCGGATATATGCAAATGACGGGCCGAGACAATCACCCCTTGACGCAGTGTCACCTCGCCGGCCGGCCCTATGAGCACACACCCGGGAGTGCCCGCTATGTCCCCCGACATTTTCACCGCCGCCTCGACGCCAAGCTTGAACGTATCCGTCACCGATACCTCCACCTGGGTTTCGGGCCGCTCAGGCCCCAGCACCCGCATTCCGTCGATCCACCCTTTTGGGCCGGCAATCTTAAGCTTTTCTTGACACACGTATTGCCCCGGCTGCGACAGAAAACGCAGTTTTCTGAGCTGATAGCCTTGCCCGAACAACACGGCCGCATCCTTTAAAGATAGATGAATATGCCGTCCAGATACCGCTGCGGGTACGCAGTACTGTCTGTTCTCTGCGAGATGCTTGAGCACATTTATGGTTATCAGCCGTTCAATATCCGCTTTATTCATAAGATCACTTTTCATCACCGCTCCAACTCCGTGCTGATCCGTCAGCTAAAGATTTCTCAGCTTGTCCAGCTTTTTAAAATCGTCTTTTAATGACCAATAGACGCTCTTGTATACTTGAAAATATTCGGAGTATTTTTCATGTGTTTTGGCATCGGGCTCAAGACAGTCAATATACTCAACCTTCTCTTTTCCGATCGAATAATCGGGAAAAACACCTGTCGCGACGCCAGCCAGCAGCGCATCACCATATGGTGCGCCGACGCGGTTTTTCACCATCACTGTCGGCGTATTGAAAACATCTGTGATGATCCGTCTCCAGAGCGGGCTTTTGGCTCCCCCTTCGTTCAAAACAATCGGATAATTGATCTTGTACCTTTGTTTTATCAATTGGAAGGAATCGTACAGCGCATACGCGACCGCTTCCATAAACGCCCTTGCGATGTGGGCTTTGCTGTGGTTCAATGAAAGGCCGAAGATCACACCTCGTGCCATCGTATCCCATATGGGTGTTCTTTCCCCCATGAGATATGGCAGCACCACCAGCCCCTCGCTGCCCGGCGAAATTCTCTCCGCTTCAAAATTGATAAAGTCGTATTCATTGTACTGAACCAGCTTGCTCATCGCCGTTTCCATATGACAAAAACCGTCTCTGAAGAAGCGGAGGAGCTGTCCGCCCGTCGTCGTGGTCGGCACCGTGATATTGGTATCTTTAATTGTATAGGCAAAGTTGATCATCGAATTCAGAAAGTCGGTTGATTTATGGATAATTCCGAAATTTCCGCAGGTTCCCAGATTCATTTGAATATCCCCAATTTCTGTTGCTCCGGCGCCAATCCAACCGGCATTGCAATCGGCTTGTCCCGAACAAACGGGAGTGCCTGCCCATAAGCCTGTTTCAACGGCCGCTTCTCCCATCACTTCTCCTATTATCGTCTCGCTTTGGGTGATGCTCTCCGGCAACAAGCTTTCGCTGATATCAAGAAAGCTTAATATCTCTTTGTCAAATCTGTTATTTCTGATATCATATGCCACGCCGAAGAATGGGCCCTCCGAGTAATTCATATTCGTTATACCCGTAAGCCGCATGGCGATGAAGCCCGAGATCGTGAGTATTTTCCATATTCTTTTATAATCTTCGGGACGATTTTCCTTTTCCCACAGCAGGTTGATCAAAGCCGGATGGTCTTCGAGCCTATTTCCGGTCAGCTCGAACACTGCCTTTGCGCCTATTGACGACAGAATTTCAGACACCTGTTTTGCAGCCCTTCTGTCCATCAGGTTATACGCGCGGTTGATCGGCCTACCGGCTTCGTCAACCATGACCATCGCAGGCATGGCCGACGAAATGGCAATGCCTGCGATGGAAGAAGGCTTGACCGCGGCTTTGCTCAGGCATTCACGGATCATATCGCATGTCACCGTCCAGTAGTTTTCCGGGTCGTGCTCTGACCATGAAGGATTCTCGGTGAATATTTTGTACTCTCTGAATGCATAAGAAACAACATTAAGTTCTGCATCAGTTATACATACCTTGGCACCGCCGGTGCCAAAATCCATTCCTAACAAATGCGTGCTCATCTCTTAATTCCTCTTATTCAATATTGTGCTGAAATCTTCAACTGCTTCGGCAAGGGATAGCCGTTTCTACCCTTTTCCGGAACTGGGCGACCAAATGCTTTTACGGTTGGTTTGGTAAAAGTAAATTTCAAATAATCATGCGTCATGGTCGCGCCACGCATGGCATCCGCTGCTGAATTTAATTTTTACGACCGGCTTTGCATCGCCCCCTTATTGCTGCTTTTTTTGGTCGGATGATTCTCTTATAATCAACTTAGGCTGGAATACGATATTTTGAAACTCCCCGTCGAATCCTTTAAGCCGTCTGAATATTATCTCGGCCGCCGTACGGCCGATTTCTCCTTCATACACGGCTACCGAACTCAAGCTGGGATAAATATGCGCACAAATCTCCGTATTGTCCATAGACACAATACTTATCTCATCCGGCACTTTGACTTTATCCTCTTTTAATGCTCTGTAGACGCCAAGCGCGATGATGTCACTCGACGTGCAAAGCGCCGAGGGATGAGAACCCGCCTGTAAAAGCTGCTTTGCCGCCAGATACCCGAATTCTTCCGTAATACCGCCCAGAACCACATGGTTATGCTCAATCCGCAGCCCCGCGTGATTGAGCGCATCGCAAAATCCCTGATAACGCTGATGTCCCGGCTGAGAGTCCACCGAAAGACCAATGTATCCGATATTCTTATGACCGTTCTCGATCAGATGCTGAGCCGCTATGTATACGCCGCGGTAAGTATCAACGCCCACATAATCATATGTCACTTCAGACATATCACGCGTATTTAAGCAGATACCGCTTAAAACCACAGGATGATCCGAGTTTTTGGCTTCCTTCACAAGCTCATCCGTGATATTGACGGTGACCATGATCAAAGCATCCGCCAGATTATTCTTCATCTTTTTCAGAATTTTCAGTTCTTCTTTTTCATTAGATTCCGTCAAATTGAGCAGCACAGAATAACCGTTTAGCTTTGCCTGCTTATGGATCTGGTCTATCATATCAAAGTAGAACGGGTTGCTTTGATCCGGTATTGAAATAATGATCTGTTCCGTCTTCTTTGTTTTAAGAGAGCGCGCAAATGTATTCGTCACATAGTGCAGCTCTTTCGCCGCAGCCATCACTTTGTTTCTTGTTTTTTCCGAGATATTGTCCTTCCCGTTCAGAACCCGAGAAACAGTAGCTGCGGAAAGCCCTGTCTTCTCCGCAATATCATAGATTGTCGTGCCTTTTTGAATACTATTGTCCATTATTTTTATTATCCTTTGTTATCTTCTTTTGTTTATTTTACCTTAAAACTTATAGTGTAACAATAGAGTCAAAAACAGGCTTCAATCCTGGGTAAATCTTTTTGTATGCGTCAAGCAGTTTCTCATATTGACCAATTCCGCATTTGTTTGCATATGTTGTGGTTTCAATCTCCAGCAAAGCGGCCGCTTCCTCAATATTATCCCAAACACCGACGCTAAGCCCGCCAAGGATAGCGGCACCCAAAGCACCGCCGTCTGCAGAATTGTTCATTGTGAATACATCCGCATTAAAGATATCCGCTTGCATTTGCCTCCATAAAGCGCTGCTGGAGCCGCCGCCGGAAGCTCTGATTTGAGTCAGATCCGTGCCCAATTTTACAATCAGGTCAGACATATCCTTCAGACTGAGCACGACACCTTCCATCAGACTTCGGATCAAATGGCGCTTATCATGCCGGGGCGTCAAGCCAATGAAAGCGGCTCTCGATTTGGCATCCGCATAAGGACATCTTTGCCCAAGAAGGAACGGCAGGAACAGCAGCCCTTCCGCACCCGGCTCCACGCCGGCAGCCTCCTCGGTCATCAGGTCGTACACGTTTCGTCCGGTCAGCTTTGCCGTTTCTATCTCAGATATACAAAGGATTTCCTTTATCCACTTGAGAGCGCCGCCGGCCCCCAGCATGACTCCCATTGCATGCCATTTCCCCGGTACGTTATTGCAGAATATCTGCAGGTTTCCGTCTGCATTCTCACAGAACTTATCCAGACTTGTGGCAACGATCCCGCCGGTCCCGATGGTGGTATTAAACACACCCTGCCTGATAACGCCGGTTCCCGTTGTCTGAACAATGGCGTCTCCGCCCCCGGCTGCCACGGGAAGGTTTTCGGGCAGTCCCAATTCTCTCGCGACCTCGGGCTTCACATATCCCGCGATCTCATTGGATTCATAAATCTTTGGCAATATGCGTCGCGGAATGCCGATTTTGTCCGTCAGCTCATAGCACCATGAGCGGTGTTTGACATCAAGCAAGCCAGTTCCGGAGGCGTCCGACATATCCGTCGCCAACTCGCCCGTTAAGCAAAGACGAATATAATCCTTGGGATTGATCACGCAAACGGTTTGGTCAAAAAGCTCAGGCTCATTTTGCATCATCCAGAGTATTTTGCCGCCGGTATAGGCCGTCAGCATTTTGTTGTTCGTCAGCTTTAAAAGCGCCTTCTCGCCGCCAACCATATCATATATTTGATCGCATTGCGTTTCATTTCTGAAATCCGCCCAAATCATGCAGGGCCGGACGGCTGTCATATCTTTGTTGACCGCAACCAAACCGTGCATCTGCCCGGAAAAACCAATGGCCTTTATTTTATTGATATCATCAACTTTTGACGTAATGCTCTTTATGCCTTTTTTAACCGCGTCCCACCACAATCCGGTATCCTGCTCATACCAGCCCGGCTTGGGAGAATCCAACGGATATCCGATCAGGCTTGAATGAACGATATTCAGCTTCTCATCTGCAAGAACCATTTTACAACCCGACGTTCCAAGATCAATTCCTAATACATATACGCTCATGACGACCCCCTATTGGTTCAGCAACCCTATTTTTTTTGCATATCGTATGCTTTTTTTAATGCATTGTTCTTCGTATTGAAGCGTTTCTTCTTCCGTTTCCATACGGTCAATATACAGTTCAAGGCAAATGTTCCCCGCAAAATCATGCTGTTTCAACAAATCAATCAGATTGGGAAAATTCACTTCACCATCCCCGAGGGCGACCCCCTTGATTATGTTCCCTCTGGGATTCATCTCAACCGCATAGTCTTTAAAATGAACAGACTTGGCATAGGGCAGCAGACTGTAAAACACATATTCAGGCTTTTCAATATTCGACACGGAATTGCATGTATCCAGACAAGCTCCCATGTACTCATCGTTAAAATATTGCAGCAAGGCTTTTATCTCATCTATGTGCATATTAAAGTAATTTTCAACTGCAATCGTGATTCCCATTTTTCTGGCACGCTCCAGCACCTCTTTGAGACATACGCGCGCCTCGTTAAGCTGCCAGAGTATCTGGTCCTGACCGACATCTCTGTTAATATCGTAGACCACCCGCATCAGTTTCGATCCAATGTGTTTTGACGCTTCCAAAACACTGATAAAATATTCAGGGGTCCTGCCTCGCGCGCCCGTTTCTATAAACATATTTTTCTGTTCGAGAACTTGGCGCACTTCATGCAACGCGGAGACCGGAATCTCGGGTAATTTAAAATTATTGCATATCATAACGCCTTCAACACCAAGAAATACGGATCGCATTGCAAACTGCTCCAGCGTCATTGGATGCTTGGGCTTGTAATAATCCCGTCCTACCGCCCACCTGTAAACAAAACTGCCTAAACCAAACCTCATTTGCTTTCGGCTTTCCCCTTTTCCGTTTTTGTCGAGACTTCACTGCTTAAAAATACTGCTTTATTTGCGCTGCGCACTTTGAATCATCACTTTTCTACATCCATATACGCCATGCGGTTTTAAATACCGTCTTTAATTGTGTAGGTATTCTGCAAATCCTTAAATACCACATAATCTTCATTAACCCAAAGCTGCTCACCCCGGTATTTGTAAACTCTGCCCGCAAGCATGAGCAAATACCGGTTGTCACAATCAACCGGGTACGGTGACCAATGCCATACCCCATGTTTCACAATCACGCTGACTCCCGGCGGAATAAGAAACGCTTTTATCGAGTTCTCATCCGGGGCTTTACCGCCGTCCCTGTCCGGCAATGCCACAAAGAGGACAGATCGGCTTTCTCCGATGTTGATATAAGCTTCGTCATCAAAAAACACGCATTCCAGACTTCTGCACTCTATCGGTACTTTTTTCGTCTCAAAATACGATATTGACTGCTCCGCGAGAAACCCGTCCATAGGCGCAATGGAAAACCATTGCCGCACATGCCCCGTTTCTATTGTCGGACTGGGGCAAGGCTTTTCAAGAATCCATCCGTACTTTGAAAAAATTTCGTCATGAATTGACATTAACTCGATTTCAGTGTTATTATCTTTACACATATCATCCTCTTTAAGGGGTAGGGTTGGGGTAATTATACCCCAACCCAAAACAGCTTTCACATATCAACAGCTTAATAGTTCTCAATGATCGTATCAACGTTGTCTTTGTTGATGATAATTATACCGGCATCACAGTCGTTCGGTATAACCGAGAGCCCTGCGCCTTGATCGTTTGATGTCAGCTGCACTGTACTGTTGTATGCATCAAACAACCACTGTGCACCAATCGATGTAAACAGCTCACGCTTCTGACCAACCAAAACGTCGATCACGCCTTCCTTCACAAGGTTCAAATGCTCGGGCTGCCAATCAACAGTCGTCACTTTGATCTGTCCGGCTTTTCCCGCTTCCTTGATCGCCGTTCCGATTCCCGGGCCGCTCATGGCGTCAAAGCCACAAATGCCATCGATATCCGGGAACGCCGTTAAAATATTTGTCGTGATGCTGGCCGCTTCTTCGATTGAAGCCTTGTCGTCATACTTGCCAACCACTTCTATCCCCGGATAACCAGCAAGCGTATCCAGAAGTCCTTGAAACCCAAGTTCCATATTCGGGCTTCCTACGATACCCATATATGCAACTTTACCTTCGCCATTAAGCAGTTCTGCCATTGCTTTGCCCTGCTCAACACCGATATTATACCAGTTCGATCCAATGTGACCTGTGCGATTGCTGTTCGGAATGTCTCCGTCATAAAGCACAACATTGATACCAGCCTCAACAGCTGAATTAATTGCGGGAATCAAGCTGTCATCAATACCGTTTACGAGCAATCCCGCAGGTTTTGACGCAATCACTTGCTCAAGGGCACTAACAGCAGCTTCCGCATTTGCGTCCGCAGGCCCGACGACGGAATGCTTAACACCCATCTTTTCACCCCAGGCATTAAACGCCTTGATGTCATGATCAACGTAAAGGGGGAAATTTGTAAGGAACGTAACCATAACGTATTCCTGGTTTGAGTAATCCCCCGTTGGCTGATCATTGCTTTCTTCCGCTGGCTTTGTGTCGACATTAGCAGATTCCGCAGACGGACTATCCGCCGGAGTTTCTACAATGGGTGTTCCGCATCCTGCAAAAGCAAACAGCATGGTTGCAACCAACAGAGTGATGACCAACGTCCCAATTCCTTTTTTCATCATTCTTCTCCTTCGTTTATTTTATTTGAGTAATATCTACTCAAAACAGTTTCTGCTATATTTCGCGTTTCTTCTTTATGACCACGTCAATAGTCACTGCCAGTATCAGTATTGTGCCAGTTACAATCTGCTGCCATTCCACAGGCACCCGCGCTATAATCATGATGTTGCCGGTCAATCCCATAAATACAGCGCCCAATACAGCGCCCCATATATTGCCTTGGCCGCCTTTAAGGCTGGCACCCCCCAGAATAACAGCGGTGATCGCCTTTAGCTCAAGACCTGTTCCCGAGGATGAATTCGCCATCCCCAAGCGGGAAGTCAGGAGAATACCCGCGACGCCAGCCAGAAAAGCACTCAGGACAAAATTGAATAGAATCATTTTCTTTACATTAATACCTGATAAAAAAGCAGCCTTTTCATTTCCGCCGATATAGTAGTTCCTTCTAAAAAACACGGTCTTTGAAACAAGAATCGCAAATATGATGACAATGATGGCCATAAAGAATACCGGTGTCTGTATGCCGAATATTTTCGTCTGTCCCAATGCGTTGAAAGCCTTCGGGAGATTAGGAATACCGCCTCCGCTTGCGATAAGTGCAAAACCGCGGGCAATACCCATCATAGCCAGAGTTTGAATCATCGCATTAATACCGACATAGGCAATAAACACGCCGTTAATGATCCCGATAATCACAGCCGCCAAGAGACCGCATAGAATAGCGAGCAGCGGATCAATATGTGAATAGTTCATCAAATTGGCCGTTAAGCCGCCGGATACGGCAACAACCGCGCCAACCGAGAGGTCAAACACCCCGGAGATCATCAGTATCATCATACCCACAGCCACTATTGATTCAATTGAAACACCCAACAGCACGCTGAACAGGTTGTCAAATGTCGGAAAAATAGTTGGCCATACAAAACTGGCTACCAAAATGATAATAACAATTGTTAAAAACAGAGAAAGGACTCTGTCTGTTGCGATTTTAGTAAGCAAACTATGTTTTTTACTCTCGCTATTTATAGCTTTCATAATCTATTCCTCCACAATACTTAATTGATTCCGGATGCATAACGCATGATGACTTCTTCGGAAGCTGCATTAACCTCTTGATTTGAAACTTCACCTGTAATCTTCCCGTTCCACATCACAAGGATCCGATCACTGATTTCAAGCACCTCGGGAAGATCAGAGGAAATCACGATGATGCTTTTCCCCTGCTTGGCCAGGTTTCTTAGAATTTTGTAAATCTCTGATTTCGCTCCCACATCTATTCCTCTTGTGGGCTCATCGACGATTAAAATATCGGAATTCAGCAGAAGCCATTTTGCAAATACAACTTTTTGTTTGTTTCCGCCGCTTAAATTGTTAACGGCTCTTTTTACCGAGGGAGTCGCAATCTGCAGATTTTTACGCGATTCTTCCGAATCTTCGAACATGCGTTTTTCGTTGATAAATATGGTTTTTGCGTATTTTCTCAAGCTTCCGGAAACTATATTTTGCTGAATGCTCATCTCCAAAAACAAGCCTTGTTCATTTCTGTCTTCCGGAAGATAGCAAACCCCATATTTCATAGCATCTTGAGGGCTGCTTATCGAAGCTTTATTGCCGTTAATCCATATCTCACCTTTGATTATTCTGTCGGCGCCCACAATGGCTCTTGCCAGCTCCGTCCGGCCTGCGCCTGCCAACCCGGCAAAAGCAAGAATTTCACCCTTTTTCAGTTCAAAGCTGATATTTTCAAACCGATCTCCGTAATAATCTTTCAGCTTTAATACCGTCTCATCCGTCGCACAAGATGCAGCATGCTCTTTTTTGACGTCACGCCCCACCATCAGCTTGATAATGTCTTCAACAACAATATCTTTTGCTTCATGAGTGCCTTGGAACTTGCCATCTTTCAACACGGATACACGATCAGCGATTTCAAAAATCTCAACCAAACGATGTGAGATATATATAACGGTGACCCCTTCTTGCTTAAGCCTTTTGATCTTTTTAAAAAGCGAGTTCACTTCCAATTGGGTAATGGTTGCCGTGGGCTCATCAAGAATCAAAAGCTTGGGCTTTTGAGACAGCGCCTTAGCGATTTCAACCATCTGCTGTTTGGCCGGGGGAAGCGAACCGACCAAGGATTTCGGGCTGATATGCTCCATATCCAGCTCTTTCAGGATTGCCGCAGCTCTTTCATTTAATTCTGCCCGGTTGATCAACCCAGCCTTGTTTTTAGGCTGTCTGTTGGCAAATATGTTTTCAGCCACACTGAGCTCATCGATCAAGCTTCGTTCTTGATAAACAATGGAAATCCCATAGTTCTGCGCATCCCGCTGACTGTGCATTTTCAGTTCTTCGCCATTCAGAACGAGCTCACCTGAATCCTGCTTAATATTCCCCGCAAGAACGTTCATGAGCGTGCTTTTTCCAGCGCCGTTTTCGCCGCACAATGCATGTACTTCACCTTGACGAATGCTCATCGTGACATTCAGAAGCGCTTTTACACCGGGAAAAGCTTTTGATATGTCCTTTATCTCTAAAAAATCTCTCATAATTTAAACCCTTTCATTAATTTTCGTACATATCAGACGTACTGTTATTAATGTGGCTTGCTTTATTCATGCTTATATACTTGCCAGCCAAGGTATTTGCCCAATGCTTCATTGATCACATCTGCCGAATTCGAGCGGTTCATGGAGACATGGTGTTCAAATCCGTTATAGCAAATATACTTCATCAACTTTTGCAGACCTTTGATTCGGACAACGCCGGGCGCGCCCGGCGTCACGACCGGATCGTCTGTGAATTCTCCTTCACCAACATAAGCTTTCATCTGCCCGATGTTTTCATCGGTTGTAATTTTTGCAAAAGTCATAGGGCCGGGGGCAATCTGCGCCTTACAGGCTCCGAAGCATATCTCTTCCCCTTTGGCGGCGCCCATAACGTCCAGATTGGAAATTTCAAATTCTCTTCCCATAAAGCTCTTCGGATAATTCGAACAGTGAATCATAATGCACATATCCCTGTCATCCAAAAAGCTGTTGTTCCAATCGAGATAACCGGACGGACGGCCCGAAGCAAGATTCAGGGCGTACATGCTCAGAGCGCCGTTGATATCCGTTTCGCATGCCATGGCTCTGCCTTTTTCGCTTTCAAGACTCATTGGCAGGCACGCCGCGCATCCGTAATTCTCAACGACGGATGTCCAGCACTGCATCGCACCCGCGACACATTTGTTCTCATCCAAAAACCGTTCAACCGCCATACTCAGCCTTGCGGATCTTTCAATCCGGTCTTCTTTGATGTGAGGGGCCACATGCCCGTATGCCTTTATGGCGGCAATCCGATCCTTCACGTCAGGATTGCCTTTCAGACCTTCAGCCGCTGCATAAATATCGGATAAATCTACCGGAACAACCGTAATGCCGGACTTTTGCAGCAATTTTTCTGAAAACCGAACCGTTTGAAAGGCTGCCGGACGCGTACCGATCTGCGCTATGCGTGCGCCGCGCATGCCGTTGACGACACGGCAAGTTCTGTCGAAGGCCTCGATGTCCTTTGTAAACGTGTCGCTCAAAATGTCGCTTGTATGCTGCTCTGTCACAGTAAACTTGATTCCGTATTGGTACAGATTATTGCAAATCGATAGTTTCCCGCAAAAAGAATCACGGCGGTGGGAAAGATCCATTTTATCCACGTCGTCATCACAAGCGTGCACCAGAACCGGTACATTCAGGTCTGCCAGATGAACAGAGTTAACTGCCGCGATCTCATCGCCAAAGTTTGGCGCCGTTATGATGATACCGTCGATTTTATCCCGGTGCTGCTTAAACAGGTTCGCACATTTCTCGGCGTCTTCGTACGTCTCTACGCAGCCGTATTGCGTATCTTCCACGCTTAACACCACGTATTCGTACCCCATTGAATCCAGCTTTTGCATCAGTTGTTCCCTGCCTACCTGTGCCAGCTTCGGATTAAAGAACCCTCTGGTGGTGACAACCAAACCAAATACACTCTTTTTCATTGTTATAGCCTCCAAATCGTTATGCTTTTTTATTTAATAAGTAATCCCTATAAATGCCGCTTTTTTTCGTTTAAAATGCCCATGGTTATCTCATCGACAATCTTTTTGTACGGAGCAGAAAAAGCACTGTCGTCACTTTGAAATAAACCGGCTTTGCCTTTGCATTGAAAAAGCTCATAAATCACAGCAGACGTATCATCAAAAATATCGATGGAAGTTGATATCAGCTCATGATAGACAGCGTTCGGGCATTTTCCCGTCAGCTGACCTTTTATGTGAGCGATTCCCTCACGACCCATTACCGAATAATAGTTGATTTTGCTTATTCCGTTCCGGATGATTTGAATATAATCCGAGTTGTTCAGCCCCGACCCTCCGTGCATAACCAAGGGCACTTGCGTTTGAGCAGAGCTTTCCTGCAAAACACGGTAATCCAGATTTGATTGGCCCCGGTAAATCCCGTGGGCGTTCCCAAAAGAAATAGCGAGCTGATCGATGCCTGTTCTTTGAACAAAATCCTTAACCTGCTTCGGATCGGTATAAACGCTCGCCGCATCCGAATGATCGCCGCCTGATTCCATAACGGAACCGCCAACGGCGCCTAATTCCGCTTCAACAGACACCCCGAATTCCGAGGCTAACTCAACGACCTCCCGTGTCATGGCCACATTGGTTTCGAAGTCATAACCGGAGCCGTCAAACATAACAGAGCTGATACCCAAACGCATGCTTTTCTCAATTGAAAAGTAGTCACATCCATGATCAAGAATGGTCGCAACAGGCACCTTCGCAAACTCCGCAGCTCTGACAATCATCGGGATGGCGATCTCCATAGGAATTTTCGGCGTCACATGCTGATTGTAGGCAATAATAACAGGTGAGCATAGCCTCTGCGCTGCATTGATCTGCCCGATAACCATTTCCAGATTGCCGCCTAAATAACATGGAACTGCGTATTTGTTCTGTCTTGCATGGTTCAGTATTGTCTTCGTTGTTACATGGCTCATATCGGCATAACCTCTTATTTGTTGTCAATTTCCAGCATAGTTCTCCGGACGATTTCACTGACATAGCGCTTCATTTCACCTGTCTCTATCTCCTCAAGGCTTGCTCTGTCAGCGTCCATATTCACGGGAATGTCACTTTTCTTAGCTTCAATGCAGCTGCACTTGCCGCAGTTGACGCACCCGGGCGGCTCATTATCGACAGCAGACTTTCTAATCTCAAACAGCCTGTCAGCCTCCTGTTTGTTAAGTGTCTTCTCACCGCCCAGAAGCCGGGCATATAAGCTGATCGCGCACGTGTGCTCGAGCGTCTCCATTTTGTAATACGCATCCATTACCGATTTCCCGACGGCAACGGCACCGTGATTTTGTAAAATAGCCACATCACAGTTTCCTATTGCCTTCGCAACATTTTCCGATAACGCCTCCGTCGTCGGCGTACCGTATTCAGCAAATGCCACGCTCCCAAGCGATAGTATGACTTCGGGCAAAGACACTTTGTCTATGCCGAGCCCCGCCACCGCAAATGCCGTCGCCTTTGGCGGATGAGCATGTACGATTGCGCAGACATCAAGCCTCGACTCATATATCTTCAAATGCATCCTGTATTCCTGAGAAGGCTTCCGGCTTCCGGACAGGACCCGCCCCGCCATATCCATCCGAACAATATCATCTTCGCTTATTGCTCCTTTTGATATCCCGGTGCACGTGATAAGAATCTGGTCCTCTGCTATTTTGACGCTGATGTTGCCGTCATTCGCGGCGACGAAGCTCTTGTCGAACAAATATTTTCCGGCCTTTTTAATATCGTCCGCGTAGTTGATAAACAATGTCTCACCTTCCATGCAATCGATTCAGATTTCAATCGATTAAAATTTTGTATTAATAAAAAATCTTAGAAATATGGCCTGTTAACCCGGGATAGATATCCTTCACACGCGTACAATTTTTTTTGCCAATAAGAAACGCATTCATGCTGTACAGCAATGCCGTCTGTTTATATGAGGGATCGGTTTCAAAGTCTTTTTGATCGTTTGTTTTGTGCGGCAATGTCACAATCATGCGATACCCCTCATCGGATGTTTGGTAGGGAAAGCCGTGAAGCGTCGTCGAATATAAGTCTACAGCTGTTCCGGCGGGAACGTAAAACGCCTCCATAAGCGATAAATCATACTTATTGTCTTCGATATCACGCTGGTCCCCGAAAAACATCACGAGCGGCTGATCAATAACCGCCAAAAGCTCATTGCACCGATGATATTCACAAAGATCAAAGGGGCCTTTCGAATGGCCTATCGCATAGCCCATATCGATCTCGACGCCGCCGAAAATATTGAATCTTACATGATTGAATATTTTCATATCCTTAAGAGAGGAGGAGGCCTTCACATAAATATCATTTTCCGCATCAGGCATTTGAAGACCGTTTATAAACTGTGCAGCTTCAAAAAGATCAATTGACTCATAAAGCTTCCCATACCTTTTAAACGAAGGTTCTGTAACAGGCTTAATTTTCAGCTGCGGATTTAACGATTGTAATTTTTCCAGTTGCATTGAAATCATGAATTTAGCCCCCTTTATGCAATCGATTAAATTTATTATAGTATGTGGATAGTATTTTGTAAAGCATAAATTATTATTTTTTTGACATGTAAAAATCCCTGCACAGGATGCATGTGGAATCACCCGTTTGCACAAACACAAAGGCCCGGCATGTCCGGGCCTTTTGCGCGCTAACAGGTGGAATGATTAAAACCCAAAAAGAGTTGATAATGCTCTGACCGCCTCACCCTTTCAATGCGGCTTGTTTTACACGATGGATATATTTTTCGAACCGCGGCGATATGTCATCGGCGTGAACGATGTGAATCGCTTGAACTTTTGAATAAAATGCGCCTGATCGTAATACCCGAGCTTGCTGTAGACGCTGTCGTCTTCTCCGGCCTTAAGCATATCGATGGCTTGCTGCAGCCGGATGATATCCGCGTATTTTTTGATGGACATGCCAAGATAGCTTTTAAAAACGCGGTCGGTATAGCGATGGCTGTATCCGAGCTCATCGATCAGTTCAGACACGCTTAAAAAGCCATACGTTTTCCCCACCGTCTTAATCACATATTTTGTGATATCATGCGGCTTGGCATAATTCAAGTGAAAGCTCCTCAAAAATGTCTCTCGTTTGACGCTGAGCGGCGCGGATTGCTCGAGCCGGCCGAGAATACATTCCAGGTTTAAGTAGTTATCGAGCCTGTAGCGATGCCCGACGATATCCTCCATGTTGCTGGCCAGAAAATCAGGAACCACACCCGGCTCAAATTTCACGCCGAAACACTTTTCACATGTGCTGACATGTGAGACTTCCCCCTCTAAAAAGCTGCCACAAACATACGCTTCACAGATATTGTTCCGCCACAAAAACTGAATATCGATGCATCCGTCAGGGATCGTTACGATCTCGCATTGGTTTGGATTGTCGATTTCATAAAATTTGTTGAACAAACCGCCGTCGGCCTTAATCTCACTGTACGCAATGCCAGCCTTGATACAAAACGTCTTAAGATTCATACGGTCCCTCCTCATTTCATTTTGAACTAAATTAAAAACAGCGTTAAAAGCTTTCGCTGTTAACGCCGTTGTTATCAACTCAAAAAACCTAATCCGATTTGCCTACCTTGCTCCAAAGCGCTTTGATTTGCTGCTCCGTGATAGCGCCGGCCGTATTGGCAAGAGTGCCCTTTTGCAGCAGCGTTTGTTGCGTATATTGGTCGATTTCCTGGGTGCTCAAAGCAGGCGGCTGCCCGATCATCGCCGTCATCACTTGCTCAAAGCTGTCAATATCCGCAATGCCCATGCGGCAAAGCGCCTTATCAATTTTAGCCTTGCGAAAGCGCTCACAGTAGCGCAGATATTCGCTCATCAGCAAACCGTTCGCCCTGCCGTGCGGAATATCCTTATAATAGGTGTAGCAATATCCCATGCCGTGCACCGCCGTCACGCCGACCTGAGACAGCACGATGCCGCCCAGCAGCGACGCATACAGCAGCTTCTCCCGCGTCTGCACGTCAAACGCGCCCTCCATCAGCTTATCGACGCACGCGCCGAACGCCTCAAGCGCCTCGAGTGCCAGACAGTCGGCAAGCACTGTGCTTCTGTTGCCAAGATACCCCTCCAGCGCGTGCGAAAACGCGTCCACAGCGGTATTGATCGTCACGTTCTTTCCGAGCGACATCGTATATTTGACGTCAAGCAGCGCGCACTGCGGCAATACAAGCGGGCTGGCAAAAGCCAGCTTCGTCTGCAGATCGTTGCGAACCAGTACGCCATATGGCGTGACCTCGCTGCCTGTGCCCGCCGTTGTGGGTATCGCCACCACCGGTAACGCCCGTGTAAATGCATTCTTAAAAATGTCCAGCGCATCCATACCGGGGTTGGCCGCCAGCACAGCCGCTGCCTTGGCGGCATCAAGGGGCGAGCCGCCGCCGATGCCGACCGCAAACTCAGCGCCGAATTCGACAGCCATCTTGGCCGCTTCCGCCGCCGTCTCCACCGACGGATTATTTTCTATACCGTCGTATATGCAATACGAAATACCCGCCATATCCAGCGCCGCTGAGACATCGCCCAGCGCGCCGCACGCCTTTGCCGAATGCCTGCCGGTCAGCAATATGGCTTTTTTGCCATACGCCGCCATCTCTTGCGCGTGATTTTTCACACATTCGGGTTCAAAATAGATTTTTGTGGGCATCACATACGAAAACTGCATCTCATTCTCCTGTTGATACGCCGCCGGCTTGTCAGACCGGTCTTACATGCTTGTCATATAATAAATTAGATGATACGTCATTTCATGTTTTGTGTATAGTAAAAATCAGCCCTTGACCTCGTTCTGTACAACGCATGCCTTCGCGTTAAAGTTGAGCAGCACGATGGCGGCAACGACCAGCAACGCCCCCACCGCTGTGAAAACCGTCATGATCTCATGAAAGAAGATAACTCCGATCAGCGTCGCCACCACCGGCTCGACCGACGCCATGATGGAGGCGTATCCCGTTTCCACTCGGTTAAGGCCGCTCGTATATAGGATATACGGCAGCACACTGATCACCAAGCCCATCAATATGACGGCAAAAGCGTGCTCAGGCACTGCCATCACGCCGCCTATCATACGCAGATCGACGAAAGGTATTGACCCAAAGCTCGCAATCACGAATGTGTACGTGGTCACCGTGTAAGCGTGATACCTGCGCAGCGCGTACCGGCTGAATATACTGTACAGTGCGTAGCCAAGGCCGGCACCCATTCCCGTCAGAATCGCCCCGACGCTCGCGCCGCCGCCCGTCACAACGCCGGTTACGAGCACACAACCGCCGAACGCCAGCGCCAGCGCGGTCAGCTTGCTTGCGGTCAGCCTCTCCCCGAACAACACGGCGGATATGAGCATCACAAATATCGGCGCCGTATACAGCAAAATTGCCGCCACGGAAAGCGACGTGACCATGATGGTCTGAAAATAGCAATAGTTGAAGAAAACGATGCTGCATAGCCCCGTGCCGATAAACATCCATAAGTCTCTGAGCTTGATTTTCAGCTTTTCGCGGTGCCTGATCAGCATAAAGACCATCATGGCTATAGCGGTCACAAAAGCCCGAAGGAACGTCATCGGCATCGCGGAGACGCCGAATGTATCAAACCACTTGACGAATACCCCCATAAGGCCCCAAAGGCTGCCTGCTGCAATGATGAACATCGACGGCAGCATATTTAATCTTTTCATACTGATGCCTTTCGTTTTGTTGCGCAAAAAAACAGACCAAATGATAAATGGCTCACATTGCTGATTATCATTTTTATTGCCGGAACTACATTCGAATATGCTTGCCGTATGAATGCATGTGCGAGGCAATCGCCGTTTCAAGCATCGCCTTGTCCCTGAGCTTGAAGGCTTCTATGATTTTATGATGCTCGCGCTGCGCATTTCTTCTGATTTCAATTTCGTCTTCAAACAGCAGCTTGCGGTCAGTCACATTGTTGAGTATGTTTGCGATAATTTCTATGAGCCGGTTGCCCGTGCACCGCGCAATCTGCATATGAAACTTGGCGTCCAGCATCGAGAATGCGTGAACATCCATGATCGTCTGTTCCATCTGCGTATATATCGTTTCAAAAGCCTCGACGTCTTCGGGTGACAGCGCGTCTAAAATCAGCGTCCCGACGGCAACCTCAATAACCTGCCGCGCCTGCATCACGTCGTTTTTATTGATGTTGTGATAATCGATCACGTCTTCGAATTTGTTTGTTAAATACTCATCCTTGGGCAGGCTCACATAGTTTCCCTTGCCCACAACCACCTTGATAAGCCCTTTTTCATCAAGCACGCGCAGCGCTTCGCGAATCACCGCGCGGCTCACGCCGTAATCGCTGGCCAGCTGCCTTTCAGAGGGCAATTTTTCATTCTCTTTTATCTCACCGCTCCGAATCTTGCTTTCTATCTGATTGGATATCGATATGTAAAACAGCTCTGACATATGTACTCCTTGTGTCAAATATATTCTCTTTTTTCATCCAAGTCAACTGGCATAACCGGTCAGGGCACCAATGCGTTCATCAGCAGCAATACGGCCGGGATCGTCACGATCATCAGCAGCATCGTCTGCACCACGGTTCTCACGGCATATTCCGGCTCGCAGTCGTTTCTCTGCGAATAAATCACATTCAGGGAACCGCAGGGCAGTGCTGTCATCACCACGCATGTGGAAACCACGACGGGCGACATATTGAGCCCGCGCAGCACCAGCATCATGAGCACCGGGAATATGAGGAGGCGCAGTGCCGATACAATGTACGAGTACCCGTCCTTCAATATCGACGGCAGCTTGATCGTCGCGAGGCTCGCGCCGATGATCAGCATAGACACCGGCACCGTCGCGCCGCCGATCGTGGAAAACGTGGATACGACGGTATCCGGGAAGCGCAGCGGCGACAAAAAGATGCCGACGGATATCACGGATACGATCGTGACGACATTGGTATACAGGCTCTTAAAGTGAAATCCCTTCTGTTCACCGTTCAGCTTGTGTATGCCGTATGTGAAAAAGAACAGCTGATACAGCAGGTTATAGATCACCGCGTACAAAAAACCTTCGTCGCCGAAAAGCTCCTTCACAATCGGAAACCCGACGAAAGACGTATTGGCGAAAACGGCCATCGTCACGAAAACATTCCTGCGTTTTTCGCTGACGGGCAGCGTCTTGCTGAGCAGCACCGTCACAACAATTGCGAACACATAATATCCAAGGCCGATGACCGCCGTAATCAGCAGATTCTGGCGCGCCTGTGCCGTCAGCGCGGCGTTGGCCGACGCGAGTATGCTCACCGGCAGAAACGCTTTGAGCAAAAGATCGTTAAGCCCCTTTTGCAGATCATCCGTGATGATATTCTTTTTTCGAAGAAAGAACCCCAAGGCCAGCATGATAATGATTTTCACAAACAAGCCGGCCATCGATTGCAGAGGCATCGGTAACTCCTTTGTTATCAGTTATAGGCGAGGACAAACCAATGAACACCGTTGCCTCTAAATAAAGCCGTCATAAGGCTTTTGGCAGACCGCTGAATGCAGCCATCTGATCAGCGTTGTAAAATCGAAAACAGGCAGCCCCGTTGCGCGCTGCACAGCATGGGCATATGGCGGCATATCGCTGCATTCGAGCAATATGGCACCCACATCGGGATTTGCGTTCACAATATCCAGCGCCGCGCCGACCACCTCCCGCTCAACCTCACCGTTATCGAACATGCCGCGCCCTTCGAGTATGCACGAAAACTCCTTGCCGCTCTGAAGCCCCCGAACAATCAGCCTGTTTTTAAGTTCGCTGCCAATCGCACAGCTGCCCAGCAGCTTGTCCGTCAGGCTGCCCGAATCGGCGGTCAATACGCCGATTTTCTGCACCGGCTTCAGCAGTGCCGCAATCCACGGCAATTGAACAAGGCTCGATATCGCGACCGGGATATCCATCGCGGCCGCCGCCTGCTTTTGATAGTTGCCGAAGAAACCGCACGCCGAGCTGATGGCCCGCACACCCTCATTGCATAGCTCCTCACAGGCGTCGAGTATGCTCAGCAGCACCTCATCGCCCGCCGCAAACAGATTGGGGATATCGAGCCCCTTCACGGCCTTGAGCCTCACCGGAAAATCAAACGTGTATCCGTTGACAATATTGCCGGGCAGCATGGGATACCACACATCTTCAATATAGATGATGCCGATGGGATACCCCGCGATATTCTGGCCCTTCCTCATCGCCACCCTTTGTTTGCTGTTTTCGGGCGTCAAATACCCGTATTGCCTGTCGCTGTCCACCGATTAACCCCATTCACAGCCCCCGATAGGGCTGTGCTTCCTTACATTTTGTCTTATTCGTTGACCACGGCGTCTTCCGCCTTATCAAACCGCGCGAAGTCCATACGGCTCACATCAAAATCCGTCTGCTTGCCCGTCACAATCTGCGACACGATTTTGCCCGTGATCGGCGAGAAGCAGATGCCGTCGCCCTCGTGCCCCGCCGCGATATAGAAGCCGGGCACCGCGTCCACATCCGAAACGATGGGCATATGGTCTTTCACAAACGGCCTCACGCCCGCGTAGCTGCGGATGCAGTTGATATCTTTGAGTACCGGGAAGAACCGCAGGCTGCGCTCCGCGATGGCCTTCATCGCTTCGATCTCGCTGCGGATATCAAACCCGCGGAAGCCGCGGTAGCCGCCCAGCAGAATATTCTCCGCCTCGGTATACTCGATATTGAACGCCACGTTGTATTCTTCAACAAGCGGGCTGACATTGCGCTTGAAGTTGATGCTGTCGAACTTGCTCATCATATAGCCGAATTCGAGTATCTTGTGCCAGCATATGCGCTGCGTTTTTTCGGATACCAGATTCATGCCCTTTCTCGGCTGTATCGGAATGTCGATACCCACCATATTGCCGATGTCCGGCGCCCACGCGCCCGCGCAGTTGATGATGCGGTCCGTATAGATCGTGCCCGCGTCGGTTTCGAGCGCTTCCACGCTGTTGTCATTCGGGTTCAGCCTGATGGATTGTATGCCGCAGTAGGTGAATGTTTTGAGCCCCAGCTTTTTGCCTTCTTCCACAAACGCGAAGCACACCTTATAAGGGCTTACCGCAATCGCGCCGCTGCCCGGCGTATAGATGCCGCCCACCAGATCCTTGGCGATAAACGGCTCCATGTCGCAGAGCTCCTTGTTGTCTACCATGCGCATGGCATAGCCGTCCGCCTGCTGCTGCGCCACATAATTGGCCGCCGCTTCATATTCCGCGTCCGTTTCGCACACATACAAACAACCCTTGGGGTTGAATTCAAAATCATAATCGAACCGGTCGGCGAGCTCCTGATACAAATCGATGCTGGCCTGCCCCATATGCGTATCGATACCCGGCAGCTTGTCGCAAATCAGCCCCACCGCGTCGCAGTGGCTCGATGAACCGTGCGCCACATCACCGTGGTCGATCAGCGCCACGTTGAGGCCCTCTTGACACAAATGATACGCCACGCTCGTGCCGATCGCACCCGCACCGACCACTACCGCGTCAAATTTCTGCTGCATCATTCGCACCTCCCCTCAGCCAGCTCGCCAAAAGTGACGGGCCTTATCGGCGGCCTTGCGGACGAGCTTCCCGTCTGCGCCACAGATACCCCGAGCTCCGCGCAGAGTATCTGCTGCACCAGCTTCTCACAGGTACGCCCCTGGCACAGCCCCATGCCTGCCCGCACGCGTCTTTTCACGCCTGTCACATCGCGCGCGCCCTCGGCGATGGCGCGTTTCACATCCGCCACGCTGACTTCCTCGCACCGGCAGACCAGCATATCGTCATCAAATTCCATTACTGTCTCCTTTGTATACTGCGTACTTCGTCCGCGAATGCCGCCGGAATCTTCACCGTTACCACCGGCGTGTGGTCGTAGGCCTTGGGATTCACCACTTTGACGACGATGCCCTCACAAACGGGTTCGCCCTTGCGGTTCACCGCTTTTACCTGATCGCCGGCGGCGGGCACCGGATAATATTCATACGGAAACGCGACCGTCGCGCTGTCTCCCGCGGATTTATCCACCACGAAAATCGCGAGACCGGGGCATTTGGCAATGCACATGCCGCAGCCGGTGCATTTGCCCTCGTCGAGCGCGGGCAGCGTTGTGATTTCGTCTCCGATGCAAATCGCACCGAATTTGCACGCCGCTTCGCACGGGTTGCAGGGAATCTCCTGCACGCACTCAATCACTGCGACCGGCCCTTTTGCGTACCGCTCTTCGCTCGGAAGCTGCTGGCAGCTTTCTAATTCGTCATAATCAAGATAACCTGTATGAACGATCGCCATTGAATCAACACCTCGTTAAACCGATGCGGCCCGGCTAAGGCTGCACAGGTATTCATCTAATATTTTCTCTTTCTCGGCAAGGCGTTTCTCACCGAACGGCCCCAAGCGCAGCGCGTGCAAGCGGTTCCACACGTCGTCCTTGCGCTTTTCCGCCTCCGCACCCGGAATCAGCCCCAGAGACTGCGCGGCGGATATGCCCGCCAGCCGCCCCTCTTCCAGCGCGGTGTTTGCCTCCTCCACGCCGGTCACGTCGCCCGCCACATAGATGCTCTCCTGCGAGGTTTCCATGCCGCGGTTGTGAAGCGGTACCCAGCCGCCGAACACACCGTTAAACGTAAACGCACAGTGCATCAGCTTTGCGAGCTCCGCCGACGGCTTCAGCCCTGCCGCGATGGTCACGGTATCCGCTTCAATCGTCTTTTCCGTGCCGGGTATCAGCCGGAAGCTGTCGTCGACCGCCGCGATCACAACGGCCTTCACGCAGCCGTTTTCATCCGCAACGGTTTCCTTCACGGTGTGCTGCATATATATCGGTACGCCCGCCCGCGCGATCTTCGCGGCGTGCACCGCGTAGCCGCCGATTTTCGGCGCGGCCTCCACGAGCGCCACCACGTCGCATCCGGCCTGCATCAGCTGATACGAAACGATGAGCCCCACGTTACCGCTGCCCACCATCACGATCCTGCGGCCCGGCTTCACATGGTTCACGTTGATCATGGTTTGCGCCGCGCCCGCGCCCATCACGCCCGGCATCGTGCAGCCTTTGAACCGGATCACGTTTTCCGACGCACCCGTCGCGATGATGACCTTCTTGGCCTTGAGCGTGATCATCTGCCGGCCGCCGTCGTCATCCAGCTTTTGAATCGCCACCTTGTTGCCGGGAAACACGCCGATCACTGTGCTTTTAAGCCATATTTCAACGCCGTTTCTTTGAGCTTGCTCCAGCAGCATGGTGCCGATATCAAACCCTCTTGTTCCCGAATGATGGGCGCTCGAACCAAAGAACTTATGGATCTGCTTGAAAAGCTGCCCGCCCGGCTTTAAGTTGAGGTCAACCAGCAGCACGTCCGCACCCGCCCCGGATGCCTCGATGGCTGCCGCCAGACCCGCCGGGCCCGCGCCCACGATGATAATATCTCTTTCAATCATTTAACCGCTCCCGTTTCACAGTCGAATGACAGCAGTCATTCCTGCAAATCTACACCCCATAAAGCTTTGGCTTCATGGGAACCCCAGGCTGCCGCGATGAACCGGCAGCCGAATCGTTTACTTGATCCCGAGCCCGTATTGCGTCTCGATCACCATGCCCGCTTTGACGGGTGTGATGCATGTGCGCACGTTCGGCTGCCCGTCTACCACCATGGCGCAGTCGGTGCATTGGCCGATACCGCAGAACAGCCCGCGCGGCTCGTGCCTTTTCACGGTATACCGGTTGATCCGAATACCGCTCGCCAGCAAAGACGCCAGTATGGGCTCTCCTTCCACCGCTTTGATCACCTTGCCGTCCACCGTGATATCCACCAGATTCCCGGTTTTTACATCAAGGATCACATGATCTTCCACTCTCATACTCAAGGGATTCCTCCTTAACGCCTCACACGATCGCCGTGAATTCCATTTCCACCACAGCGCCTTCATACATGCCCGCGCACTGTGTGCAGCACCGTGCCGGAAAGTCTCCCGCGCTGAAATAGGTGGAATAAACCTCATTCATCTGGGGCACCAGCGCCATATCCGTGACATAAATGGTCACCTTGGCCACGTCATCGAGCGACGCGCCGACGGCCGCCAACACGTTCTTCGCGTTGTCCATGATGGCTTTTGTTTGAGGCTTGATGCCGCCCTCCACCATCTCACCGCTCATATCCGTGCCGATTTGAGTCGTAAATATATAGTTTCCCGATTTGATGCCCGTGGCATAAGGCCCGTGCGGTTCGCCATAACCCTTGGGGTTGATCTGCTCTCTTTTCATTTTGTAACTCCTTTCAATACGCTTACGCGTTAAAATTCTATCTCCACATTTTTATTGACCAGATATTCGGGCCTCACCCTTTGGCTCAGCCGCATCACAAGCTGCCTGAGCGCACGCTTTCTCGCGTCGTAGAAAGAATCCTCCGAAACGAACGCCGCGTGCGGCGTCATCACCACGTTCTCAAGACCGAACAGCTCGCTTTTTTCGCTGGCTTCATCCTCAATCACATCGATGCCTGCGCCTTTGATCACGCCGGTCTTTAGCGCTTCTACCAGCGCGGGTTCATCCACCACGGAGCCGCGTGCCGTGTTGATAAGAAAAGCGCTGCTTTTCATCATTTCCAGCTGAGGCTTCGATATCAAGTGATATGTGTGCGGCATCAGCGGTGTGTGCAGCGATACAAAATCTGACGTTTGCAGCAGCTCGTCCAGCGTTTCCGCCTTTTCACAGCCGTACTCCGCGAGAAATTCCTTTGTTTTGGTGGGCGCGAACACGAGCACCTTGAGGCCCATCGCGTGCAAAATCGGTACCATCATCTTGGGAATCTCACCAAAGTAGACGAGTCCGAACGTTTTATCCGTCACGCGATAGGTCTTGTACCCGAGCAGCGGATCCCAGTGCCCCGCGCGGATACTTCTGTCGAAAAAGCTGATCTTGCGCACGAGATCAATCATCATGCCGACCGCATGCAGCGCCACCTCTTCGGCGCAAAAGCCTGGAACGTTGGTCAGGCAAATCCTGTGCGCCGTGGCGGCCCCGGCGTCCACATTGTTATAGCCGATGCTCTGCAGCGATACGATCTTAAGGTTCGGCAGCTGGTCCATCACCTCAGCGGTGATCTGCTCGTACTCCACCACAAGGCCGTCGAAATCCTTCACATGCTCCACGAATGGCTTCTTACCCTCTTTGTCCTTGATCTCGACCAGTTCAAGGTCAGTCACTCCCCATTCCCTGAGCAGCGAATTTTCATAGTCCAGGTTGTCGTCTATGTTGTAGTAAACGGCTTTTGGCATATTGCCCTCCTCTTCTACAGCGACTTGAGCGCGTTTTCAAATATGGCAAGACCCTTATCAAGGTCTTCCTTGGTTACATTAAGCGGCGTGGCAAAGCGCATGCCGTTGCCGTAAACGCCGCAATTGAGTGTCAGCATCTTCTGTTCCAGACACGAGCGCTTCACCTTGTCCCAGATGTCGGGCGCGGGTGAGCCATCCTCATGCGAATATTCCACCGCGAGCATCAGCCCGAGGCCGCGCACATCCGATATGCACGGGTACTTTCCCTTAAGCTCCAGCAGCCTGCTTTTCAGATAAGCGCCCTGCTTCACGCAGTTTTCGAGTATACCGCTTGCATTGAACTCATCGAGCACGGCCAGCGCCGCCGCCGCCGCGACGGGATTGCCGCCGAATGTGGTGCCGTGCATGCCCGGATGCCATTCCTCCATGATCTCGGGCGTGCTGACGATCGCGCTCATCGGCAAGCCGCCCGCAATCGCCTTGCCGAGCGTCATGATATCGGGCACCACCTCAAAGTTCTCGCTCGCAAACATCTTGCCGGTTCTGCCGAAGCCCGACTGTATCTCGTCGAATATCAGCAGTATGCCATACTTGTCGCACAGCTCCCTCACGCCCTGCACGAATTCCTTGGTGGGCACAATATAGCCGCCTTCGCCCTGCAAAGGCTCCATGATGACCGCCGCCACCGTTTCGGGCGCAACCACATACTGAAACAGCGCCTTGATATCGTTCAGACAGTATTCCGCTCTCTGGTGCTCGTCAAAGCCTTTCGGGCAAAGGTCTTTGCCCGGGTATGTCGCGAAATAGACGCCGCCCATGTGCGGCTCATAATACTTTCTGTATTTCGAGTTAGAGCCCGTCACCGCCGTCGCGCCGATCGTCCTGCCGTGGAACGACCCCTTAAACGCGATGATGGACGGCCTTTTGGTATAGGCCTTTGCCAGCTTGATTGCGCCGTCCGTCGCTTCCGCGCCGCCGTTCGAGAAAAACGCCGTGCCCAGCTTTCCGGGCGCGACCTCCGCGATGCGTTTCGCGAGCTCCAGCGTGGGCTTAAAATTCACAAGATTGAAGGACGCCGTGAGCAGCTTGTCCGCCTGTGCCTTGACCGCTTCCACCACCCTTGGGTGGCAGTGCCCCAGCGCGTTTACCGCGATGCCCTGCACAAAGTCAAGATATTGCCCGCCGTTGATATCCGTTAAGTAGCACCCTTTGCCGCTGACCATCACCAAATCGGTGGTTTTTGCCAGCGCCGGGCTTAAAAATTGCTTGTAGTCGTCAAACTTAATCATTTGTCTGTCCTTTCGCGATTCCTTTATTCCTGTTTTATTCACCCTCGCGGCACTTTGCTGGCCGCGCTTGCTATATCTCGATGCCAAGCTTCGTCCTTAAACACTGCTTGATGATTTCCGGGCAGTTGTCCCGGCCGACGCGGGCGCTGTTGAGACAAATATCAAAATTGTTGATGTCCATCCAGTCGCCGCCGGTGTAAAACTTGTTGTATTCGGCGCGGTATTTGTCTGTATCCCGCACCATCCTCTTGGCTTCCTTCTCATCAACATCGATACGGTTCATGATGGATTTCACGCAATCCTCGAAGGGCGCCTGTATGCACACGCTGACCACGTTGGGATAATCGCGCAGCACGTGGTACGCCGCTTTGCCGAGCACCACAAACGACTCGGTTTCCGCGAGGTATTTTAGAACCTCACACTGATAGTTGAACAGATTGACGTCCGAGACGAATTTATCGTGCTCCGGCGTGAGCACATTGCCGATGTACTTTCTGTCCGGAATCATGCCAAGAAACGTTTTCTTGATCCTCTCGTCGGCGAGCTTAAACAGCTCCTCGTTGATGCCGCTTTGTATGGAAGCCATTTGCAGCAGCTCCTTATCGATGAGCTGTATGCCAAGCTCCTCCGCAAGCTTGAGGCCAATCTGTTTTCCGCCGCTGCCGAAGCCTCTCGCAATCGCAACCACATAATTTCTCATGGATTTTCTCCTTTCGCTAAATTCCAAGATAAGCCTTCTGTATTTGGCTGTCTTTTCTTAGTTCCTTGGAGCTTCCTTCGTTGATGATCTGCCCGACCTCGATCACATACGCTCTTTTTGATACCATCAAGGCCATTTTCGCGTTTTGCTCCACGAGCAGTATGGTGGTATTGGACTCCTCATTGATTTTCCTGATGATTCTAAAATTCTCCTCCACCACGATGGGCGCAAGCCCCATCGACGGCTCGTCGAGCAGCAGCAGCCGCGGACGGCTCATCAGCGCGCGCGCCATGGCCAGCATCTGCTGTTCGCCGCCCGAGAGCGTCCCGCCAATTTGGCGGACGCGTTCTTTGAGCCTTGGAAACACGCTGAAAATCCATTGGCGGTCTTTCTCGATCTCGCTTTTGTCCCTGCGAAGATACGCGCCGAGATTTAGGTTCTCCAGCACGGTGAGGTTCGGGAATATGCCGCGTCCCTCAGGCACCATCGAGATGCCCATTTTCACCAGCTTATGCGCCTCTGTGCTCGAGATATCCGCGCCGTCGAAATAGATGGCGCCCGGGTTGCATTTGACAAGGCTGGATATGGCGCACAGTGTCGTGGTTTTCCCCGCGCCGTTAGACCCGATCAACGCGATCACCTCGCCTTCGTCAACGCCAAACGAGATGTTCCGCACCGCCGGGACCGCTCCATAATTCACGCTCAAATTTTTTATCTCTAATATTCGGCTCATTTGATCCCCTTCCTTAACAGTCTTGATCGTCTTCGATGGAACCGCTGCCAAGGTAAGCCTGCTTCACCTTTTCGTTGACCTGAATCTCCTTGGGAACGCCTTCCGCGATGGTCACGCCATGATCGAGAACGATGATGCGGTCGGAAATATCCATGACAAACTTCATATCGTGCTCGATGATGAGCACATCGATATGCATCACCTTGGTGATATGGCGGATCACCTTCATCAGCTCCACCTTCTCGGCCGAGTTCATGCCTGCGCCCGGTTCATCGAGCAGAAGCAGCTGCGGATCGGTCGCAAGGCCCCGCGCGATTTCAAGCAGGCGCTGCTTGCCGTATGGCAGGCTCGTGCTGAGCTCGTTTTCCATATCCTCGAGCCCCACGATTTTTAAGAGGCCTTTGCTTTTCTCAATGATCTCCTCGCGTTTTTTTCTCATTCTGCCGGGGAAAAGCACCGAGGGCAGCATCTTTTCCTGATTGCAGTCCGGATTGGCCACAAGTATATTTTCGAGCGCCGTCATCACCTTAAAAAGACGGATGTTCTGAAATGTGCGCGCGATGCCGAATTTCGTGCGCTCATATGCCTTGAGCTTTGTGATATTTTCTCCCTTGAAAACGATCGTGCCCTCGTTGGGCTGATAAACGCCCGTCAGCAGATTGAAAAAGGTTGTTTTGCCGGCGCCGTTGGGGCCGATCAGAGACAGTATCTCCCCCTTATATTGCTCCATGCTGACGCCGTCCACGGCAGTGAGCCCTCCGAACCGGATGGTGACGTTATGCGCCTGGAGTATTTTTTCCAACTCTCACACCTCTTTCTATATATCCGAGATAAGCGTTCTTTCGTCTTCTCTCAATACCCCAAATGCCGTTGGGCCGGAATATCATCATCACTATCATGACCACGCCGTATATGATCAGGCGGTAATCGCTGAAGGAGCGCAGCGCCTCCGGCAGTATCGTCAGCAGCACCGCGCCGAGTATGGCGCCGGGTATGCTGCCAAGTCCGCCAAGCACCACCATCGCGACCATCGAAATGGACTCGCCGTACTGGAAGCTCGACGGGCTGATGAACGCCATGTAAACCGCGTAAAAGCTGCCCACTATGCCCGCGATCACGGCGCCGATGGTGAACGCCAGGAGCTTATATTTGGCGGGCTGTATGCCGATCGCCTGCGCGGCGATATCGTCCTCCTTCACCGAGAGCATGGCCATGCCAAACCCCGAGGTCGTCAGCCGTCTCATAAACACGATTACGAGCATCAAGATGATCAACCCGAAGTAGTAATAATGCATTTTCGTCTCGATCACAAACCCGAAGATTGTCGGGGACGGTATGCCGGGCAACCCCATAGGCCCTCTTGTGAGGTCTACGGCATTGAGCACGATCAGGCGGAAAACCTCACCGAAACCCAGTGTCACCACCGCCAGATAGTCCCCGCGCAGCTTAAGCGTCGGGATGGACAGCAGCGCGCCCACAGCGCCCACCAGCACCGCGCTGATCAGCGCCGCAAGCCAGAACGACATCCCCGCCTTCATCATCAGCAAGGCCGTGGTATAGGCGCCGATACCGTAGAACGTCACGTGGCCAAGCGAAAACTGCCCTGAAAAGCCGATAATCAGATTCAGACTGAGTGCCAGACTGGCATATATGAAGCAGGAAATGATGATATGCAATATATACATATCCGTTATGACAAAGGGAACCACGATCAGAGCGGCCAACAATGCCAGTAGCAGATACAATTGTTGTTTTTTCGTCAGTTTCAGTAACTTGAACTTATCCAAGTTCGTTCCTCCCCACTCAATAGTTGAATAACCTTAAACTTTTAGCCTGCCGCCGCCGATCTATACTTTATCGATATGCTTCACACCGAGGATACCCGAGGGACGAAGCACCAGAATGATGATCATGATAATAAACGCATAGGCGTCCCTGTAGCCCGAGGAGATATACCCGGCTCCAAGACTCTCTATGATACCGATCAGGAAGCCGCCGGCCACAGCGCCCGGAATAGACCCGATACCGCCGAGTATAGCGGCTGCAAACGCCTTCATGCCCAGCATATATCCCATTGTGGGATAAACCGCATTGTAATACGTACCGATACAAACGCCCGCTATGCCCGACATAAACGCGCCGATTCCGAACGTGAAGCCGATCACCGCATTTGTATTGATGCCCATCAGCTTGGAATGCGGAATGCTGACCGAACAGGCCCGAATCGCCACACCCATCTTTGTTTTGTAAACAAGTAAATACAGAACGACCAGCATGAAAGCGGTCAGCACCCAGATAATAATCTGAATGTTTGTAAACGTCACATTACCCACCGTATAGGCGACCTTGGAGATTGTGGGAAATGCCTGGCTCGAGCTGCCAAAAACAAGCTGTGCCAGATTCTGCAGAAATACAGACATACCCAGCGCACTGACCAGCACAGCCATTCTCCTGTTCGTCTTGATCGGACGGTAGGCGATTCTTTCAACCGACATGCCGATGAACGCCGTTACCGTTGCTGCCAATACCACCATGGGAATAACGGGGATTCCCAATAAAGTCAGCGTCAATCCGATGAATGTCCCAATCATTAAAACATCGGCATGTGCCCAGTTCACAATCTGCAGCACACCATATACCATTGAATACCCAAGCGCCACAATGGCATAGATGCTTCCTATTGTTAAGCCGTTGACCATCTGTTGAAGAAACATCCCGATCCACCCTTCCTTTGAGATTGGCTGCATGGAGATATTTCCATGCAGCCACCTTATCAATCTTTGATTTCTTCTGAACCGCCGCTATTCGTAGATTGCGAACTTGCCGTCCTTCACGACGAACTTTAAGTACTCTTTTTCCACATCGCCATTGACGAACTTGTTAAGCCCTGTAACGCCTTCGTAGCTGATGCCGGTGATTGCTGTGTTAATGGATTCGCGATCGAGCGTCTCACAGGTCTTCATCGCTTCCAAAATCACGTTCGTCGCGTCGTAAGCCAGCGCTGCCCAGTTGGACGGTTCTTCGCCGTATTTCTCTTTGAACGCTGTCACAAACGCCTGAACCTTGGGATCGTCGTTGTCCGGAGTGAACGCGCCAAGCGTGTAGATACCTTCCACGTCAGCGCCGCCTTCGGTGATCAGAGCGGGCGAGTACAGGCCGTCAGCACCGCAGATCGGCACATCGCCAAGGCCGAGCGTTTCCGCCTGATTCGCAATCAGCACTGTTTCCGTCACAAGACCGCAGATGAATATGCCATCCACATCCGCTTCCTTGATGCTGGTGAGCAGTGTGCTGAAGTCTTTGGTTTCACCGTAAACAAATGTGCCGGTGTAGGGGATCTCAAGGCCGAGATTCGCAGCTTCTTCCTGATACATCTTGGAGATGCCAAGGCCGTAGTCGTCCTGCTCATAAAGCAGCGCGACTTTCTTCCAGCCGAGATCAGCACAGTAGCCGGCACCGAGCTTGCCGACATAAGCGTCAGACGCGCATGTTCTGAAGAAATACTTGCTGCTGCCTGTCAGGTCGGGCGAGGTGGAGACAGGGCTGACTGCCGACAGACCAACCTTCGCATACACGGGAACCTGAGCCAGCGCACATGAGCTGTTGTAAGACGTGACCACCGCGAGAATACTGCTATCTTCCGAAAACTTGTTGGCAATGGAAGCCGCCGTTGTCGGGTCCGCTTCGTCGTCCTGAGAATCGATCACAACGTCGCGTCCGTTGATGCCGCCGGCTTCGTTGGCTTCGTCAATTGCCATTTGAATGGCCTGAACGATGTACTTGCCGTCTGCCGCCACTGTTCCGGATAACGGGAACGAGGTGCCGATCTTGATCGGGTCTCCGCCCGCTTCCGATGCCGAAGCCGACTCCGAAGCCGGAGCGGCGCATCCCGCGAACGCTGCCAATACCATGACGAGTGACAAAGCCACACCCGCCGCTGTCCGAATACTAAAACTTCTCTTTTTCATATACTCCTCCTTAAAAAATAGTTGGATTATATAACAGGCATCTGATTTGTCTCAGATACGCCTTTATATCGAAGAAACAAAAAAAGGCGCTGATAGTAGAAACTATCAACACCCTCGTTATTAGTCTACACAACGCCGTCGTTTGCTTAAGGTAACTTGCTCACACACCAGTGGTATGACCGCTCATACCTTATACGCACATTATACTGGCGGGAAATGATTTGTCAATCGTTTTTTTATTGAAATTGAAATTTTTTTATAGCAGCGCTATATGCTTCTGTTGATTATATATAACCGCACATCCGGCTATACAGTTCTCTTTTTTCCAATACACCGCCTTTGTTCCTGCATAAAATCACAATAAAACACGCTGCGCGTGAGAAGGTTAAAGAAGTGGAGAAACAGTACGATCCATATGAGAATGTTATAGCCATTATGGAAAAAGCCACGAAGATCGGCGGCATCGACGCCACGATGTTCGAAATCATCAAAAATCCGCAACGCGAAATCAAGGTTTATCTGCCAGTGGAGATGGATAACGGTGATATCAGGGTTTTTGAGGGTTATCGCGTTCAGCATTCCAACATTAGAGGGCCTTTTAAGGGCGGTGTGCGCTATCATCAGGATTGTGACCTCAACGAAATCAAGGCGCTGGCGACATGGATGTCGCTGAAGTGCGCCGTGGTCAACATTCCCTACGGGGGTGCCAAAGGCGGCATTAAGGTTGACCCTTCCGCGCTCTCCAGCCGTGAGCTGTGCAAACTGACCCGACGGTATACGTATGCCATTGAACCGATTATCGGCGCCGATTCGGATATACCTGCGCCGGATGTCAATACGAATGCGCAGGTGATGGCATGGATACTCGACACGTACAGCATGCTCAAGGGCAAGCCATGCCCCGGTGTGGTCACAGGCAAGCCCGTGGAGCTCGGCGGCTCCCGCGGCCGTAATTCGGCCACAGGACGCGGTGTGGTGATCAGCACCAAGCTTGCGCTCGCGCAGGACAATAAAACGCTTGACGGTCTGCGCGTCGCCGTTCAGGGCATGGGCAATGTCGGCGCCAACGCGGCGCGTATTTTCTACAACAGGCGTGCTGTGATCGTTGCGCTCAGCGATATATCGGGCGGCATCTACTGCAGCGAAGGCCTTGACCCTCACGTGATTTCGCAATATGTGCAAAACGGCGGACTTCTTAAGGACTATACGGCGCCGGGCGTCATCCATATGACGAATCAGGAGGTTTTAACCTGCGATTGCGACGTGCTGGTTCCCGCGGCTATGGAAAACCAGATCACAGAGCGCATTGCGCATGATCTGAAATGCAGCTATATTGTGGAGGGCGCCAACGGCCCCACCACCAAAGAGGCTGACGACATCATTGCCCGCAAGGGCATCCTGCTTGTGCCCGACATTTTCGCCAACAGCGGCGGCGTGATCGTGTCTTACTTTGAATGGGTACAAAATATCCAGACGCTGACGTGGGAGCGCTGTCAGGTTAACGACATGCTTGAACAGATCATGACGGCAGCGTTCAATGAAATACTCGAGGAAACACACAAAGCCGGCTGCACGCTGCGCATGGGCGCCTACATTCTCGCCATCCGGCGGCTGCTGTATGCGGAGCAGATTAAGGGTATATTCCCCTGATGAATCATTTCACGTATAAGGGTATTCTCAGCGAATGCTGCCGGATCATAAAAAAACCGGCGTATGCAGCCGCCATCTCACCGCATATACAGTTACTCTTCGCAATGTCTGTCTAGCCATTTTGTCCCGTCGTAAAATTTTACCAGATGAAACTCCCCTGTTTCTTGCGTGTCATATCCGCTCAGGATTTCAATATCTCTTTTCTCAGCCTGTCATTCATATTGATTTTATATGAATTTATTGCTAGCATGAAAATGTATCGCATTGAAAGGCCGAATTGATATGAACCATGAGACATACAAAAGCATATTGCGCTCTCTGCACAGCCATATTGGCATTGTACTGGAAACGCGATTTCATGGCAGGGAAGGAGATATCACGACCATCCGCAAACGGCTGCCCGATGAGAATGATCCTCACGCGCGCGCTGCGTATAATAACGGCGGTCCGCTTGTGAGCAATACAGAGCGCATGACAACAGTGTGGGAACCGTTCTTTCCGGAAGAACGGCTGATTGTGCTGGGTGGCGGCCATATCGCGCTGCCTCTGGTCGATTTCGCATCTAAAACGGGGTTCTCTGTTGTGATCGCTGACGACCGCCCGGGCTTTGCCAACACAAAACGCTTTCCCTCAGCAGAATCTGTAATTTGCGAGAGCTTTGAAAAGGTGTTTGACAGGCTTCAGTTCACATCAAGCGATTATGTCGTCATCATCACGCGCGGGCATCGTTACGATATGCTGTGTATGGAAAAGCTGCTGCTGGGAACTCAGCCGCTCTACGCGGGCATGATCGGTTCGCGCAGACGTGTCCGCGCGCTGAAGGAAGCGCTTAGAGAAAAAGGATATGACGCAGACCGCATCAGCCGGACCCACACGCCCATTGGCCTGCCCATCGGCGCTGTCACACCGGCGGAAATCGCTGTCTCGATTTTAGCCGAGCTCATCGCATGCAAACGTCTCGGCACAGAGAAGCAGGCCGGCCGCGGTGACAGCGATATACAAGTGCTGCGCACATTGGCTGAAGAAAAGGGTGTACCCAAGGCCATCGTAACGGTAGTGGCAGCCAAAGGCTCCGTGCCGCGCGGCCCAGGCGCAAGGATGCTGGTGTATTCCGACCGCAGAATCATAGGCAGTATCGGCGGCGGCTGCAGTGAATCCGAGGTGATACTCATCGCTCAGCAGCTCATCGGCACTGGCCGGTACCTCTTGCACACCGTTGACTTAACCGCCGAAATCGCTGAAGAGGAAGGCATGGTCTGCGGCGGTGTGATGCAAGTTTTAATCGAAGATTACTGATATCTGTGCTTGAGTCTTCAAATCACCCAATCGGGAATAAACTCCTGAACAAATTCCTCAGGGTTATGCCCTTTAAACACGAGCTCCGGGTTCTTCACGCTGACCTTGGTGCCGCCCGGCACCGATTTGGTGATAAACGCGTTACTGCCGATCACCACACCTTTGCCGATCACCGTCTCGCCGCCGAGTATCGATGCGCCCGAATACACAGTCACTTCGTCTTCAAGTGTCGGATGGCGTTTAACGCCGCGCAGCGTCTGCCCGCCGCGCGTGGACAGCGCGCCAAGCGTGACGCCCTGATAAAGCTTCACATTGTCGCCGATGAGTGTCGTCTCACCGATGACCACACCGGTGCCATGATCAATGAAGAAATACTTACCGATTGTTGCGCCCGCGTGGATATCGATACCTGTTTCGCAATGGGCGTATTCCGTCATGATTCGCGGAATCAGCGGCACGCCCAACCGGTATAACTCGTGGGCAAGCCGGTATACACTGAGCGCGAAAACGCCCGGATACGAAAAGATCACCTCATCCTTATCGGAGGCTGCAGGGTCTCCGTCAAACGCCGCCTGAACATCCGTTTCAAGCACATCCCGGATGACAGGAATTTTGGATAAAAACCGGCGGCATATGCAATCCGCTTTTTCGTCTATGTCCGTCATGTCTTTTCCGTTTTTCACCGCGTCCCGCCGGAGCGTGAGTACAATCTGCTCGCGCAGCAGACTGTGCACATCCACAAGTAGCGCGCCGATATGGTATTCCGTCGTGCCGTCCGAAAAACGCTGCCTGCCGAAATATCCCGGGAAAAGCAGCTCCCGCAGCATTTTAATCGCTTCAATCACCGCGTCGCGGCTGGGCATATATCCTATCTGCGTCTGTGACAGCGACGGATGCTGCCGGTAACTTGCCACCACCGTATCGATCAGATTGCCCATATGACGTTTTGCATTCATGTGCCCCACCTAAATTTATTATTATTCCTATAGAATTTATAATTGTTTATTTCAAATTATATTCACACGTTCATGCCATTGTCAATATGATGGCGTGAACAGCAACAGGCAGCCTGTTGCCCGGCTGCCTGCAGCTTATACCTTATCAGCATCGCATATTTAATTTTGAGCTCACTCCGCGAATAGCGCCGTGGACAGATAGCGCTCGCCTGTATCCGGCAGTATCACAACGATCGTCTTGCCTTCGTTCTCAGGACGCTGGGCCAGCTGTGTGGCCGCCCATGCCGCCGCGCCCGACGATATGCCCACCAGCAGCCCTTCCGTTTTAGCGATCTCTTTACCGACCACGAACGCGTCCTCGTTTTTCACCGTGATGATCTCGTCATAGATGCTTGTATTGAGCACCTCAGGCACAAAGCCGGGCCCGATACCCTGTATTTTATGCGGTCCGGGACGTCCTTCCGATAGAACCGGCGAGTCCGCGGGTTCCACCACAACGACCTTGATATTCGGGTTTTTTGATTTTAAGTATTCGCCGGCGCCCGTCACCGTGCCGCCCGTGCCCGCGCCCGATACGAAGATACCCACTTGACCGTCTGTGTCTTCCCAGATCTCGGGGCCGGTGGTCGCTTTGTGAACAGCCGGGTTTGCCGGGTTTGTGAACTGGCTCGGAATGAACGAGCCCGGGATCTCCTTGGCAAGCTCATCTGCTTTGGCGATCGCACCCCTCATCCCCTTCGCGCCTTCGGTCAGTACCAGCTCCGCGCCATAAGCCTTCAGGAGATTCCGGCGTTCAACGCTGAATGTTTCCGGCATTGTGAGTATTATTCGATAACCTCTGGCAGCGGCAACCGATGCAAGCCCTATGCCTGTATTGCCGCTTGTCGGCTCGATGATCACGCTGTCAGGCCCCAATACACCGCGCTGCTCCGCATCGTCGATCATCGCCTTGGCGATTCTGTCCTTCACGCTGCCCGCCGGATTATAGTATTCCAGCTTGCCGATAATCTTTGCTTTCAATCCGTTCTTCTTCTCATAGTTTGAAAGCTCCAGCAACGGCGTTTTCCCGATCAGCTCCGTTAAGCTCTTATACACTTTCGACATGTTATATATCTCCTTACGATTAATGTTTTATGTAATTCATATATGTTTTATATGTTTATGATATGCCTGCTATTTCATTTTGTCAATAGTCCCGAATAAAAAATATATAAATTATATCGATTTTGTATGATATTTTATCTTATTCGTCAAATAAAATACTCAATCGTACGGGCAGACGTTTTTCTTGTGGTCTCGTTAAACAGCACCACTGCTTCGCGCGTGTCCTTGGGCCCCAGCGTATAAATGCCCTTTGCTTCGCTGTTCAGTATGCTGTATGCCACCTTGCGGTTCATCTTTGTGGGCGCATCCAGAATCATCCCGATGCCCGGTATCTGAAAGGGCTTCTTGCGGTAATACGGGTCGAACAGATAGATATTGGCCTCATCAACATCGGTAAACAGCACATAATGCCAGCATCCGTAATACAAGCGAACCACGACGGCGCCGCCCTGCTGCAGTCCGGCGACAATCTTGCTGTTCTGGCCGATAAACACCTCGCTGCCTGTTAAATACTCCCCATGAATCGGGAAGTGCTTCACCTTGCCAAACTGGTTAAGCCAGCTGCACAAAAACATCATCGCCATAGCCGATGTACCGTTCTTGCCAAATTCGCCCTTGCAATTGTAGGCGTCCAAGCTGTACAGCACGATATGCTTAATAACATCAGGCGGCACCTGCTCTCGCTTAAACAGAAAGCTCATTGCGTTGGTCAGCGTGGTCGGCCCGCAGTCATATTCCGTGGCCTGATAGCTTAACGGTATTTTCATGGCGTCCCTCCAAAATCCAGAGCAATGAGCGATGCCACCAGCCTCGCGCTTTGCGCGAGCTCCTCGGCCGTTGTGTATTCTTCGCAGGTATGGCAATTGTGCATGCCTGCCGCAACCACGAGCCCGCTTATACCATGTGCCGCCAGATAATTATTGTCGCTCCCTCCAAATGTCTTGACCATCTGCGCTTCAATGTTCATTGACTCGCACGCCTTTAAAAAATCTCTTGTCACGGGGTGATCCGCCGGTGTCTCATAAGCCCTGCAGCCTGTTGAAACTTTAAAATTGACCGACGCGCCCAGCAGCCTTGCGCTCGCAATAAACTGTCTCTCGACCTCTTGTGTCAGTTCAACGGCTTGTTCATGTGAAAAACTGCGCACCTCTCCGCTCACAACACATTCACTCGGTACGATATTTGTGGCTCTGCCGCCGTGAATCACACCGATGTTCAGCGTCGTATAATCACCGATATGCCCCAGAGTGAGCTTACTGACAGCATTGGCTGCTGCCGCAATGGCATGAATGCCTTTTTCGGGCTCAAATCCGGCATGAGCCGCTTTTCCGGTCACAGTGACATTGAAGAACAGTATGCTCGGGGCGCTGTATGCCGCCGACCCGATCGGTCCGGATAGATCCAGTACGTACGCCTGTCGCGATTTTATCTGCGAAAAATCAAACTGCGCCGCGCCGCCGCAATAAACCTCCTCCGCGACGGTAAATAATACCTCAACCGGCCTATGCCGGATTCCGTTCTCTTTTATCACGCGAAGCGCCTCAAGTATCGCCGCAATACCCGACATGTCGTCAGCGCCGAGCACAGTATCTCCTGCGCTTGTGATACGGCCGTTGTCCTGAATGACCACCCGCTTGCCGCCCGAGGGTTCTACCGTATCCATATGGGCGCAAAGCAGCAGCGATTCTCCAAGCGCTTCTTCACCGTCGAGATAGCCATAAAGATTGCCGCATCCGTTTTCATAGCCTGCCCCCGCCTGATCTTCCGAAATGCAAAGCCCAAGCTCTTCAAGCTGCCGCTTTAAATAACCGCAGACCTTTTTTTCGCCATGAGACGGGCTGTTTATGGCAACCAGTTCAGAAAAATTTTTGATAAGCCTTCTGACGTCAATATTCATGCTTCCCCCAACTTTCGCTCAAACTATCCCATAGTTATCATGTATGAATTATATGCTATATATGATGCACCTTTTGTTTTCCTTTGTCAATGATTTTTTCAAACAAACAGAACACCGTGCTGTAATAGCACGCAAATGAAAACAGACAGCCATTGAAATCGACTGCCTGTTTATGTGAAAGTAATGGTTCGTGCCAAAAACGCTTAAAATACGGGGACAACGGCGCCAGCGTAAGTATCTTCAATGAACTTCTTTGCCGTGTCGCTTTGCAGCGCCGCCGCGAGCGCCTGCAGCTCCGGTCTGGATTCGTCGCCTTCGCGCACCGCAACGATATTGGCATACGTGGTCGCTGAGAGGGAGCCTACTTCTTCTCTGGCCAAGGCGTCTGTCGCGGCATTAAGTCCCGCTTCAATCGCGTAGTTGCCATTGATCACAGCGATATCCGCATCCTGCAGGGCGCGGGGAATCTGAGCGGCCTCCAGCTCAGCAATCTTGAGGTTCTTCGGATTTTCCACGATATCTTTAATTGTTGCGTGCACACCGATACCTTCTTTCAGCTTAATGAGTCCGCTGGCTTCAAGAAGCAGCAGCGCGCGCTCTTCGTTGGAACCGTCATTTGGAATAGCCACCTGTGCACCGTCCGCCAGAGCATCCAGGGACGCTGTTTTGCCCGCGTAGATACCCAGCGGCTCGAAGTGGATCGCGGTCAGAGATACGATCTTTGTTCCGTTTTCTGCGTTAAAGTTCTCAAGGTACGGAAGATGCTGGAAGTAATTCGCATCGAGCGAACCGTCTTCGAGTGCAAGGTTCGGCTGAATATAATCAGTGAACTCCTTGATTTCCAGCTCGTATCCCTGCTCGGCGAGCACCGGCTTGATCGCTTCAAGTATCCCGGCATGCGGCGTGGGAGATGCGCCGACAACGATCTTCACGAGTTCAGCGGAAGCGGACGGGGACTCGGAGACTTCGTCGCTTGCGGATTCCGAGGCGCTTTCTGAAGCTTCGGGGCTTAATGATGCGGACTCAGCCGCGGGCGCGCATGCCGCAAGCAGCGACAAGGCCAGCGCCAATACGATGACGAGTGATAAAACTTTTTTCATTGAAATTTCCTCCTTTAATATTAAAACTCTAATTACTTTCTTTTGTCGCTCAGATGAGCGATTTTCATTCCGATTCCCTGCAATACCTGAACCACGACTATCAATAAGGCCACAGTGATGAGCATGATATCCGTTTGATACCGATAAAGTCCATAACGGATTGCGATATCGCCAAGTCCGCCGCCACCCACGATACCGGCCATCGCGGAGTAACTCAATACGGTTGTGACCGATATGGCTGCGCCAACGATCAACGACGGACGGGCTTCGGGCAGTAAAACTTTACAGATGATTTTCAGCGTTGACGCGCCCATCGACTGCGCCGCTTCAATGACCCCTTTGTCCACCTCTTTAAGAGACGACTCCACCATTCTGGCGATAAACGGCGCCGCGCCGATAACCAGCGGCACCACCGTGGCCGTCGAACCGATCGTCGTGCCTGTGATAAACCGTGTAACCGGCATCACGGCGATAAGCAAAATCAGAAACGGCACCGATCTCAATATGTTGATGACCACATCGAGCAGCCTGTTTACCGGCAGATGAGGGCGTATGCCGCCCTTCTGCGTGACCACCATTGCAATACCGGCCGGCAATCCCAGCACATACGCCAATACCGTGGAGGCAAGAGTCATGTACAGCGTTTCGAGCAGCCCTTCGCCCAGCATATTCAGCACCGTTTCATCGAACATAGCCGTCAGCCTCCTCCACCGTCAGCCCTTTTGCGCGCAGGTACTTGACCATCCTGCCGGCCACCTGCGGCGCTTCGGGCAGCTGCAGCACAATCTGTCCGAAGGCTTTGCCGTCGATATCGCGTGTATCCGCGAACAGTATGTTGACCGGCTGCTGAAATTCCAGCACCATGCCCGCCACTACGGGCTCAAACGACGAGCTGCCGTCGAACACGATGCGGCAACATCGGCCGCCCGCAACAGGCTCCGGACTGTGCTCGTCGGTATAGACGAGACGCCGCGCCGCTGCGGATTTGGGGTGGGCAAATATCTCTTCCACCGGCCCCGATTCCACAATCCGGCCGTCGTCAATGATGGCGACATGCCTGCAAATGTGCTCGATCACGCTCATTTCATGCGTAATCACCACAATCGTGAGACCGAGGCGCTTGTTAATGTCTTTAAGCAGCTCAAGTATGCCGCGTGTGGTCGCTGGATCAAGTGCGCTGGTGGCCTCATCACACAGCAGCACCTTGGGATGCGTCGCAAGCGCCCGCGCAATCGCGACACGCTGGCGCTGTCCGCCTGACAGCTGCGACGGATACGCCCCCTCTTTTTCTGACAGTCCCACGAGGTTCAGCATTTCCTTGGCACGGTTTCGGGCTTCTTTTTTGGATATGCCCGATATCTCGAGCGGGAAGCAGACATTTTCCAGCGCCGTACGCTGCATCAGCAGGTTGAAGTGCTGAAATATCATGCCGATCGACTGGCGCGCGTGGTTCAGCTGTTTTGGCGTCAGCGCCTGCAACTCATCACCATTGAAAAACACCTGCCCGCCGGTGGGCTTTTCCAGCAGATTGATGCACCTTACCAGCGTGCTCTTTCCCGCGCCGCTCATGCCGATAATACCGAACACATCGCCTTCACCGATGTCGATATTGATGTCACTGAGTGCCCGGATCACTCCCACCGAGCTCTGAAATGTTTTGCTTAAGTTGTCTATTTTAATGATCGCTTTGCTCATTCAATATCTCCGGCTTATTGATTCAGCTGTCCGGCAAGCTTCAATAGCCCCTGTTCAAAATTCACGCCGTAACGGACATCCGACTTAGCCTCTTGTGTTCTTATGATGCTGCCCACTGTAAACTCCACTGCCACCGCAGCCGCCTGCGCAATGTTTTTGCCGTTAAGCAATGCCGCCAGCAGTACGCTGGCGAATACATCGCCTGTGCCATGATAATATCCGGGGATTCTGTCCGCGAACGCATATGTGACCTCGCCGGTGTCGCGGTCATATGCGGCGGCTCCCAACCGGCTGTCATCAAAATAAACGCCGGTCAGCACCACCTGCCTTGGCCCCAGCTGCGCCAGCGTTACAAGAACATTTTCAATATACTCTTCTTCGTACGGTCCTTCGCGGTATGGCTCCCCGAGCAGCAGCGACGCTTCGGTCAGGTTCGGCACAATGATATCCGCCTTGGCGCAAAGCTTTCGCATACCCTGCGGAAAATCATCGGGAAATATCTCGTAGAGCTTGCCGTTATCCGCCATGACCGGATCGACAAGAATCAAATTGCCATCTGTTTTGAACCGGCCGAACAGTTCTAAGATAATGTCGATTTGCTTAAAAGAACCCAGAAAACCCGTATACAACGCGTCAAACGCAAGGCTTAACGACTGCCAGTGGTCTGCGATGGGCAAAATGTCGTCTGTCAGATCACGATAGGTAAACCCGGAAAAGCCGCCCGTATGTGTGGACAGCACAGCCGTGGGCACCACGCTCGTTTCAATTCCCGCAGCCGATATGATGGGCAGCGCAACGGTCAGCGAACAGCGTCCAAAGCAGGATATGTCATGTATGGCAGCAACTCTTTTCTGTAAGCTCATTTAAGCAGCCTCTCTTTCAATCCGTCGTTTCTTTATATCTTTGTATCAACACGTTAAACACAATATACTACTTATCATATATTTTTTATATGATTTATTATGCAGATTAATATATACCTTCTTTTCATATATGTCAATATTGATTTTTGTAATGCTTAAAATCGATTTTTAATATCAATCCGTTGACACGCGGTTCGCAGCAGCATATTATAAAAGCATATATACTTAGTATGGTATGAGGTGACTGTATGCGAATTTCCGCAAAAGGCCGATACGCGCTGGCGGCAACCATCAGCATGGCACAGGATTACAGCAGCGGCGAAAATATCACCGTTATCAGTATTTCTGAAAAGCTTGGCATCTCAAAAATTTATCTCGAACAGGTTTTTTCGCTGCTGAAACGCGGCGGAGTCGTCACCTCGCTGAAAGGCGCTCAGGGCGGCTATATGCTGGCGCGCGCCCCGCGCGACACAACCGCATACCAGGTGCTTTCCGCTGTGGAAAATTCACTGATCGAGGAGCCGGAAGAAACCGTATCGCAAAAGGCGCCACAAATAGATGCGGCAATGCAGGCACTTGTCTTTGCTTCTCTGGACCTTGCCGTAAAAGAAGCCCTCGAGAAGGTTTCTTTGGACGATCTGGTTCACGAGGCGGAAAAGCGCAACACCGAAAGCGGCCTCATGTTCTTTATATAAATATTTCCTGCGGCCGATACGGGAATACATACATAAAAGCAGCCTGTATCCATCAAAACGGGAGACCCCTGCCGATTATCAGCTCTGCTTAATTATGTTATATTGTGTAGTCATCCAACGCATCCAGCAAGCCGTATTCCAGTAAAATTTCTTCAAGGCGCGCCTGCGTCATTGGCCTCGGAATGGTGAACATCGTATTTTTATCAATCGCCTTCGCGAGGCTGCGGTATTCCTGTGCCTGATTCGCCTCCGGGTTATATTCGATCACGGTTTTGCGCCGTATCTCCGCCCGTTGCACCACGTTGTCGCGCGGGACGAAATAAATCAGCTGTGTGCCAAGCTCGGCTGAAAAAGCTCTGAGAAGCTCGATTTCATGGTCAACATGACGGCTGTTGCAGATAATGCCGCCCAGCCGCACGCCGCCCTTGAGCGCAAATTTTGCAATGCCCTTGGCGATATTGTTGGCCGCATAAAGCGCCATCATCTCGCCGCTGGCGACGATATATATTTCCTTTGCCTTGCCCTCGCGTATGGGCATGGCAAAACCGCCGCACACCACATCGCCCAGCACATCGTAAAACACATAATCCAGCTCCTCGGTATATGCGCCAAGCCGTTCGAGCAAGCCGATGGAGGTGATAATACCGCGCCCGGCGCAGCCGACCCCCGGTTCCGGGCCGCCGGACTCCACGCACTTAATGCCAAGATACCCCTTGCGCATGATGCTTTCCAATTCGACAGTGCCGCCGGTTTCGCGCATTGTATCGAGCACGGTGCGCTGCGCGAGCCCGCCCAGCAGCAGCCTTGTGGAATCGGCCTTTGGATCGCAGCCGACGACCATCACCTGTTTTCCGCTCTCCGCCAGGCCGACAGTGAGATTTTGTGTGGTGGTGGATTTCCCGATTCCACCTTTTCCGTAAATGGCAATTTGTCTGAGTTGCTTTTTGTGTAACATTCAATGTACTCCCTAAATCGTGTATTCCGGCTGAGGTGTCGCACTGGTGAAATGCAGCTTTTCCAGTATGATTTTGCGTAATCCCAAAAAGTCCGCATCGCCGCGCTGCCGGGGCCGGGGCAGCTGCACATCCAGTATGTCGCTGATCTTTCCGGGCCGCGGGGTCATGATCACGATCCGGTCGCTCAGATAGATGGCTTCATCCACATCATGCGTCACCAGAATCATGGTGGTGCCGTCCTGCTTCCAGAGTTCCAGCAGCTTATCCTGCAGATCGGCTCTTGTGAAAGAATCCAGCGCGCCCATGGGTTCGTCAAGCAGCAGCGCCGCCGGACGGTTGATCAGCGCGCGCGCGATGGCCACGCGCTGGGCCATGCCGCCCGATATCTGGTGCGGGTAAGCTCTTTCAAAACCGTTGAGCCCAATCAGATTGATATACCGGCTGACATCGGCTTTCTGCTCCTTGTAAACGCCTCTGGCTCTCAGCCCGGACGCGATGTTCTTTTCCACGGTCAGCCATGGAAACAGGCTGCCCTGCTGAAACACATAGCCGCGTTCCGGATCGGGGGACTTTATTTCATGCCCGCTGATCTTAAGCTTGCCGGAATTGGGCACGTCCAACCCTGCCAGCAGCCTGAGGAGGGTGGTTTTACCGCAGCCCGACGGGCCGATAATGCTCAAAAATTCTCCCTCACGGACAGAAAGGCTTAAGTCATTGAGCGTTTCCAATTTATTGTCGTTCGTGTCAATATAGGTGCGAAATACATTTTGTATTTCGATCAATGCCGCCATACTCATTTGACAAGCCCCCTTTGCCATCTCAGAACCCAGTTTTGTATAGCGCCGATTCCGCGCATGATCAGTGAAAAAAGTATCGCCATAATGATGATCGCGGCGAAAACCTTGTAATACGCGGACCACACTCTGGAGGCGTTGATGTAATACCCAAGACCGCCCGGCTGTCCCATCATTTCTGAAATCACAAGAGTGGTAAACGCAAACGCGTTTGCCGTTGAGATGCCGGTGAAAATTTGCGGCAGCGCATTGGGGATCGCCACCCGAAAAACAAGGAAAGGCGTTCGGGCGCCTAACGTCCTTGCGACCTCGAAATAAACCTTTTGCGTACCCGCTATGCCCTGCGCCGTCAAAAAGGCGACCGGGAACCACGCGCAGACCACGATCAAAAAGGTTGCCGCCAAAAACGGAACAGGAAAGAGAGTCAGCGCAAAAGGCATCCACGCGACCGCAGGGATCACGCCCGTTATTTTCAGCACCGGATAGACCCAGTAGTACACTTTCGGGAACCAGCCGATCAAAATGCCGGTGGCTATGCCGAGCGTAACGCCTGAAAGAAAACCGGCGGTGAACAGGCGCAGCGAGTAAAAGGTATTTTCCAAAACGAAGTCGCCCTCGATCAGCAGCGCTTCGAGTATTCTCGAAGGCCCCGGGAAGAAAGGCTGAGGCAGCAATAATGTTTTGGTCCCGAGAATCTCCCACAATGCCAGCACAATGCCAATCACAAAACGAAAAGGGGCCCGCTTGGTGAATTTCTTGCGCCTGCCGTTATCAAAAAACGAAAATACGGCGATTCCGGCATAGATCAGAATGATGATCAGAAGAATGAGGCTGAACGCCTGCGACATATTCAGATGTGCGGTAAGCCCCAAAAGATTTATCTCATATGTCTTGATCTCGACATCCGCGAGCTGCGGAAAAAACCAATTGGCAAGCAGCGCTGCCACCAGCCCGGCAATGGAAAAAAGCGCAAGCAGCAGGAATCTTTGGTTCGAAACGATGTTTATGGGGTGCTGCCCCCGCTCACGCGGGGGCAGTGCATCACCCTTAAGTATTTTGGTACTCACTTGATATCCTCCCAAGCGGCCTTATTTTGAGGCCGCCGCCGCTTTGACGTCGAAATAGATGTCATCGGCAAACGCGGCGGGATCGTCTGTCTTGAGGTAGCCGATACTGGCAAGCTGCTCCACAAAATAGAGAACGTCCTCTTTCACGTGGGTGCTGCCGCTGGCATGAGCCTCGGCGGAGGGATATTCATAGCTCTTCACAAGGGATTCAGCCAGAGCCTTATCCTCAACGGCGGAATATTTTTTATCCGAGATGATGCCGACAGCTTCTTCCGGGTTGGCGGCAATCCATTCCTGCGCCTTGTTGAGTGCCCGCACGAGCGCCGCCACCTTTTCAGGATCCTCATTCAGCACCTTTTCGGAAGCATACAGGAAGCAGCAATACTTGCCCGCGAAGGTGGGGTCGGTGGAAAGATCGAAGATCACATCGAATTCACCGGACGCTTCGGCGATCGATCCGAGCGGATCCCATAAGGCCGCCACATCCACGTCGCCCTTCTTCAGCGCCTCAAGCTCGAGATTGCCGTCCGTATAAGGCACAAATGTCACCTCATTATCCTCCTGCTTTGCGGAGATGCCGGCCTTCTCCAGCCATACGCTGGCAACCTGGTGCGGTGTGCCGCCGATTTCGTCGACGGCGATCTTCTTGCCTTTCAAATCATCGACGCCCGCGATCGGGGAGCCTTTCAGCACAACGAACTTGATGCAGCCGTTATGCAGACCGTCAACCACCTTGACCTTTACGCCTTCCTCGATGGAGGGGAAGAACTGGAAGTCGCCATTGACGACCGGGATGGTCCCGTTGTTCAGCCCGATTTTGCGTGTTTCGGTATCGGCGGAAATCAGGTTCACGTCGAAGCCCTCTTCGGCAAAGAAGCCCTGCTCATAGGCGATGTAGATCGGTGCGCCGCAGAGAGCGCCGTCCTTGCCGACAAGATCGATCTTGCCATACTTATACTCGCCGGCAGCGCTTGAAGCGCCGACCGGGCTCGTGCCGGCCGGTGCGCCGCCGCAGGCGGCCAGCACCATCGCCAGCGAGAGAATGAGCGCAATCGCTCCAAAAGTTTTCTTCAGGTTTTTCATATGACTTAAACTCCTTCTTCAATAATTTTATCTGACAGTGCTTTTTCAAAGGCTTGCTTAAGATCGGCGATCAGATCCACCGCATCCTCCAGCCCCGCCGAAATCCGGATCAGGTTGTCGGGTATACCGGCCAAAGCCTTTTCGTCCGCCTCCAGCTCACCGTGCGTGGTCTGGGGCGAGTTGACGATGAGCGTCCGCGCGTCACCGATGTTGACATGATAATGAATCAGGTTAACATCGTTTAAAAACGCTTCCCGCTGCTCCTGCGTCCCTTTAAAGCCGAACGACAGTATGCCGCCCGCGCCTCTTTTATAGTCCCGCTCATAAATGTCATGATGCGGGCTGGACTTGAGCGCCGGGTACCGCACCCACTCCACCGCTTTATGCGCGGCCAGATATTCCGCCAGTGCCAGCGCATTGCGCGCTTGCTTCCCAAGACGCTCCGACAGTGTTTCCAGCCCGATGATCGCGAGGTATGCGTCAAACGGAGAAAGAGCCGCGCCGAAATAGTTCAGATAGTTGAACCGTATCCGGCTGGTAAACGGCGCGTCCGGGAACACCTCCGGAAAGCTGCGGTGGTTGCCGTCAATATCCCGCAGCGTGTAGTACTTCTCGGAAAACTGCGGGAATTTTTCGGTCACATAGTTGAATGTTCCGCTTTCCAGCACCAGCCCTGCAATGAGGTTGCCGTGCCCGTTCAGCCCTTTCGTGGCGGAATAGACCACGATATCCGCGCCATGGGCGATGGGATTGAAAAAGTACGGCGTCGCCACCGTATTGTCCACCACCAGCGGGATGCCATGGGCATGGGCGACCCTCGCGATGGCGTCCACGTCCAGCAAAATGGTGCTGGGGTTGCTGATGCTTTCAATAAAGATCGCCTTGGTATCGGGCCGGATCTCCGCCGCCAATGCCTCGGGGGTTTCGATGTTTTTCGCCAGATCGAAATGGATCCCGAATTTCGGATATATCTTTTTGAAGCTGTCGGCGCTGCCGCCGTAGAGATAGGGTGAGGTCAGTATCCTGCCGCCGCCCTCGGCCAGATTCAGCAAAGTGTAACTGATGGCCGCCATACCGGAGGCCAGCGCAATGGCCGCAGCCGCCCCGTCCAGTGTTTTTACGCGTTCTTCCAGCACAGCCACGGTCGGGTTGCCCACACGCGTATAGAGAAACCCGAGCTCCCGCAAACCAAACAGGTCGGCTGCGTTTTGCACATCCCGGAAATCATAGGCCGCGGTCTGATAAATGGGTGGCGATACGGCATATTTGTGATCCTTTGGCTCGTATCCCGCCCGGACTTTTTGTGTATCAAACTGATACGCAGAGATTGGCACTTCAGTTGCCATATAATCTCTCCTTCCTTTCATATTGGTACAGTCGCTTTCGGCAGAGTCGCTCTCGCAATCACAACACATATAACACCACCCCCTTTAAATTCGTTTAAATGACTTCTCCCCGGAATTCCAGTGTCAACCTGCATTATCCGTGTGAGAAGGTATTTTCCTGTCTGACCGGACGGATGTAAACCGCCCCGGAAAAATCATCGCCGCCCGGAATCCCCACCGCGTCGGCACGGCACCGCTGGCAATGACGGAATACCCTGATGTACCGCTCCGCTTCGCTTCGGACCCGGCTCAATAGCGCGCAGCCCGGGACGGAGCACCACGCCAGCTCATGCTGCGGGATCAGCGGAATAATATTGTATATCTTCGCGCCGGTCTCGCTGACGGTTTTGGCCACCAATGGGACGTGCTGCGCGTTGATCTCGGGTATCAGCACCGTGTTGACCTTCACCGTTATCCCCGCGTCCGCCACCGCCTGTACGCCCGAAAGCTGGTTTTGTATCAATATGTTCGCGGCTTCAGTTCCTTCGTATTGCTTCCCGTGCCAGATGACGGCGCCGCATATCTGTGCCAGTATTTCCGGATCGACCGCATTAACCGTAACCGTCAGGGAATCGATGCCGGCATCGATGATCTCCCGGGCACACTCCGGCAGGAGCAGACCGTTGGTGCTCATGCACTTGATGATGTCCGGAAACTCCCTGCCGATCAGGCGAAAGGTTTCCAGCGCGTACGGCGTCGCCAACGCGTCGCCGGGGCCGGCCACGCCCGCCACCGTGATATCCGGGCAAAAGGCCAGCGCCGACCGGACAATCTCCACCGCCTCCTTGGGCGTGATGATGGAAGAAGCCACACCGGGGCGGTCGTCGGTGTCATTGATCTTGCGGTCACAGAACCGGCAGCAGATATTGCATCCGGGCGAGACCGGCAGATGCACCCGGCCTCTGTTTGCCTTGGCACCCATTGAGAAGCAGGGATGCGCTTTTGTCAGCTCCGAAAAAGACATGCTCACCTAAAGCTCACTCCCATCCATCCAGCATATTAAAGCCGACAGTCTGCTTTATGATCTCCTCCACCTGCCCGGTGGCTTCAAACACCCGTTTCCCGTGCTGTAGCATGAAGCTCGCCGCAGTCGGCCCGATCCGCATGACGAAAACTGCATCGCAGTCGGCCAGCGTTTTGAGCAGCAGCTCGAATCCGCCCTCGCAGTTGCCCTGGCAGGATAAAACGGTTCTGCGGGTTTCCACCAGATGATAGGCAGAGCCGTCGATATCGAAAACCTGAAAGGCGCGCGCGCTTCCGAAATGCTGATCGACGTAATTTCCGTCTGTGCTTGCAAATGCGATTCGAATACTCATAAAATTCACCTCTACCGGTATGTGGCCAGCACCGCGCCGTAAATATCCTCGATCACCCGCAGCCCGCCGGAAAACCCGGCGTAGTTGGTGGTCAGTACCAGCCGGTAAGGAGTCGGCACCGAAGCGGAGAGAAAATCACAGCCCTTTTCCCGCGCCAGCTCCTTATCCCAGCCGCTCCCGATGATGAGCCCCCGTCCGCTGTGGGAGAGCCCTCGAAGGATATCCTGCGTCTTGCCCGCATCCGGCTCAAAAATAATCGGTATGTCGCGTTTAGAAGATGTGGACTTCAGTTCCGCTGTGATTTGCTGCCGGAACGGCTCCGGCGTGCCATCCACCGCAAACTGCTCCTTGGGAATGATGCCCGCCTCATGCAGCAGAAACTTGGAAAGCGCCACGACGTAACCGGCGTCATGCAGAATATGCACATGATTGGGCAATCCGTAGCGGAATTCCAGCAGGAAGGTGGCGAGGTTGTCGATCTCCTCGTAATACGCTTCCCGCTCCCGGCTGATAAAGGCCTCGGCGGCGGCTTCGTCCAGCTCCGCGCCGTGTTCTGCTGCCGCTTTCAACATCTGTCGCAGAAACCGCTCGGTTTCGTTCGCACCGATGGGGATATGCGGGAAGTGCGTATACGGCTGTCCGTAGCGGCCTGCCAGATGCTCCGCGATCGGCAGCCCATACCACGGTGAAACAAGTATGTTGAAGTTGGCGCGGGGTATCCGCCGCCATTCGGCCACGCCGTCCGACTGCGGCCCGAACAGCACATGGGCTTTGAGCCCGATACCTGCCAGCAGGCGCTTGTATTCGTTCAGGTTGCCTTTCCAGAACGGGTCCTGATATGGCAGCGACGCGAGCAAATTGACGGTGTTTTTCTCGCTGCGGGCCGGGTTCCCATCGTCAAACCGGCCGACATACTGGTCGATAATGGCGTTCACCACCAAGCTGTGGGCCTCGAAATTGCTGCACTTGAACCCTGCCGTCTCCACCGAAACGATGGGCTTGCCCGCGCTGCGGAATTCGTCCACCAGGCTTTCCACGTCGTCACCGACGATGCCCGCCGTGCAGCCGGTCAGCACCACCTGCAAATCGGTCTCCAGCACTTTATAGGTGTTCGAGATGATCCCCCGCAGCCGCTCGATGCCGCCGAATACCACTTCCTGCTCCGAAAAGTTGGTGCAGGGCGATGTGCTGCCGCCCGCGTAGCCGGTGGAGCGCTCGAAAAAGCCCTGTATCATGCTGCCGCAGCCGGGGCCGGAATGCAGAATCGGCACAGCCTTGGGGATGGCGACCACGCTTTGCAGCGCCCCGATGGCGCAGGTGTAGCGCTCCTGTTCGATGATGCCGCTCACAGCGCCGCACCTCCTTCCAAAAAGGTATACGGCTCCTGCGCAAGCCACCACTTTGTGTACGGGTTGATGGCATGCTTCGCAAGATTTCTCACAAATTCATCGTTCTCAATGGTCTCAAGTATCCGCTTGCCGTAGCGCAGCAGCCCCTCATAGCCCATGCTGAAATGCTCGTCGCCGATCAGCAGCGCGGGGATACCCAGCTTCGCGCCCCATAGCGTCATGCCGCCGTGCCGGGCCAGCAGCACGTCCGGGCGCAGGCGGCTGAGCATGTTGACCAGCTCGAACTCCTGCTTGTTGCAGATATGAAAGTTGGGCACGTCGCCGTAATGCTTCACGGTTTGCGCGAGCAGATCGCTCTCTTCGCTGCGGTTGTCGTACAGCGGGTCGTGATGGAATATGGCCGCACCCCGCGCTTTGAGGCCCAGCTCGCCCAGTATGGACAGCAGCGCATGCCCGTGGGCCGCGCCCGCCGTCACATAAGCGGTTTTTCCTGCGAGCTTTTCCCTGAGCGCCTCAATTCGGGGCAGATATTCCGCCTTCTTTGCCGCGATAAGCTCCTCGGCTTCCTGCTCCTTGTGCAGCACCTTTCCGAGCTCGCGGAACCAGCGGTCGGTCTGCGCCACGCCGTAGGGCGGCGCCGCCTTGATCTCCGGCACGCCGAATTCCTGCTCCAGCGCTGCACCGAGGTATGAACCCAGCGTCGGACAAACCTGAACGGTGGCAGCCGCTTCCGACGACCATGTCAGGCTCTCCACCGTGGAGTAGGGCGTAATGAAATTGGGCTTCGCGCCAAACGCGGCAAACCATTCGCTGAAAACATCCGAACCCCAGAAATTGATCACATTGATGACGTCGCTGCGCCTTTCACGCGCGGGCTTGATCAGCTTGCGGGCAATGCCGTGGTAGCCCGCGTCAAAGCCGGTCGTCCATACCTTGGAGCGGAAGCCTTCGCAGAAAATCGCCGCCACCGGTATGCCCAGCTCCGCTTCCGCTTCATCGCAGATGCTTTCCACATCGTCGCCGATAATGCCGGCGGCGCAGGTGGTGAGCACGAAGACGGCGTTGGGATGGGTACGCTCATACACCTCCCGGATACCCGCCGCCAGTTTTTCCGCCCCGCCGTAAATCGTATCGGCCTCCTGCAGATTGGTGGAAAATATCTTGCGCTGCGTGGGGGCTTCAACGTCCCGCAGCGGAGAGTTGACCCGGTAGGTAAAGGCAAATTCATGGAAGCAGGAGGAGCAGCCCACCGGCCCGTGGCTGATGACCGCTGCGTCCTGCACCAGAATCACCATGCAGGCCGCCTGCGAGGTGGAGCACCCGAGGCATTGGCTGAACGAGCGGTTTTTGTCCTTAAGGCCGCAGCGGGAGCCGTTGACCAACTCCTGTGCGCTGCCCTGGAACCCTGTGATGGAACCCAGACGTATTTCCCTTATCGATACCTCTGGGATGTTTAAATTGATATTTCGTTCCATGTTCTCCCTTTCTGCTGAATTGATTTCGGTTCTGCAAGAGCAGCAAGCCGGTTTCCGCTGATGCGGGATGTCCCCTGTCGCTCAGACCTCGGCGCCGAGCTTTCGGTAAAAGGCTCTTGCCGTATGTTCGAGCCGGGTTTTCCTGAACAAAAAAAGGCTCCAAATGATTCTCTCATTCGAAACCTCCGGTTGACCGGTCAGCCTCTCTGTTATTCTTTCATTTCATTCTTATCTTTTCGTTCTTCTCGATCTGCATAATCCTGTGATCCTGAATGATGATCGTGACGGAACCGTACCGCACACTCTTCACCATTTCAACGATCTGATCCAGATCCTGCTTGAGAATCTCGGTTTTGTTCTCCTGCTCTTCCGGCTTATTGTCCGACATGGCGGGTTACCTCATATCATACTTTATAAATATGTTTTATATGCTTTAACTTATGTCCATTTTTGCACGATTATGCCACTCTGTCAACTGTTTTTTATAAGAAACTTTTTTGGGACATACCGTATCTATCAGTCATAGAGCTTTTTGCTGAAATACCGGTCACCGCGGTCCGGAAAAATCACCACAATGCTGCCGGAGACATCTGGCTGCACCAGCTTGTATACCGCCGCCAGCGCGCCCCCGGAGGACGATCCGGCAAATATGCCTTCCTTCGCCGCAAGAGCCTTGACCTGAGCAAACGCCTCCGCATCGTTGATCTTGATCACCTGATCCACCAGCGACATATCCATGGTTTCGGCGATAAAATCGTTGCCGATTCCTTCAATGTCATAATTCGCGTGCTCACCGCCGCCCATGGTGGAGCCGACCGGGTCGGCCAGTATTCCCCTGATATTCGGATTTTGTTCCTTGAGGTATTTCATTACCCCTGAATATGTGCCGCCGCTGCCCGCTCCTGCCACAAAGAAGTCTATCCGTCCCTCAAGGTCCCGGTAAATTTCCGGACCTGTGGTGTCATAGTGAACCTGCGGGTTCGCCGGGTTCTTGAACTGCTCCAGCGTCACAGCGCCGGAAATGCCCGCCCGAATCTCCTCGGCCTTTCGCCAGGCTTCCAGCATGCCCCCTTCGCGCGGCGTATTGACAATTTCCGCACCCAGCGCCCGCAGCAGCGTTTGCTTTTCCTGTGAGAACTTCGTGGGGACCACGAATATCAGCCTGTAGCCGCGATTCAGCGCGGCAAACGCAATGCCAAGGCCGGTATTGCCTGCTGTGGCTTCCACGATAGCGCCGCCCGGCTTCAATATCCCGCGGGCTTCCGCGTCCTTTATCATGGATTCGCCGATTCTGTCCTTGACGCTGCCGGAAGGGTTATACAGCTCAAGCTTAGCATACACCCGGAGGTTTTCAGAAAAACCCAGGTTGGCAAGCCGGACAAGAGGCGTTTCACCTATCAGCTCCCGCATCGATGCGTACAGGCTCATGTTCTCGCCCCCTCTATCGCCGCGTTGAGGTCACGGATCAGGTCTTCGCTGTGCTCGATGCCCACCGAAAGCCGGATCAGCCCTTCGGTGATGCCCACCTTCTCACGGATGTCTTTGGGGATGGAGGCATGGGTCATGCTTGCCGGATGGCAGACCAGAGATTCTACACCGCCCAGACTTTCCGCCAGCGCAATCAGATGAAGCCCTTCGAAAAACTTATTGATATCATAATCCCCGTGCAGCTCAAAGGAAATCATCGCGCCGCCGTTCTTCGCCTGTCTGCGGTTGATTTCATACCCTTGAGCGTCAGGCAGGCCGGGATAGTACACCGTCTTGACAGCACTGTGCTTTTGAAGCAGCTTGGCGATTACTTCCGCGTTCTCCACATGGCGGTCCATGCGGATACCCAAGGTTTTGATGCTTCGAATCAGGAGGAATGAATCAAAGGGCTGCAATATGCCTCCCGTCGCATTCTGAATGAAATGAAGCCTTTCGGCCAGCTCCTTTGAATTCACCGCGGCCAGCCCCGCGATCAAGTCGCTGTGCCCGCCCAGATACTTGGTTGCCGAATGCAGCACGATATCTGCGCCGAGCTCCAAAGGCCGCTGAAGGTACGGTGTCATAAATGTGTTATCCACAATCAGCTTAATGTTCCTGCGCCTGGTGAGCTTCGCAACAGCGGCGATATCGGTCACCGTCAGCAGAGGGTTGGCCGGGCTTTCTATCAGAACCGCCTTCACATCCGGCGTCAGCACCTCCTCCAGCGCCGGTAAATCGGCGGTGTCCGCTATTATGTAATCAAAGCCAAAGTTCTTGAAAATCTTATCCAACACCCGGAACGTTCCGCCGTACACATTGCTCGAGATGACGATCCGGTCGCCGTTTTGGAACAGGCTGAGCACCGCGGTAGTGGCAGCCATGCCTGAGGCAAAGGCAAAACCTGCCGCGCCTCCCTCCAACTCAGCGATCAGCGCTTCCAATGCCTCTCTGGTGGGATTGCCGGTACGGGAATACTCATAACCCCGATGCTTGCCCAGACCGTCCTGCATATAGGTCGATGTCTGATACACCGGCGTATTGACCGCTCCCGTCCGTTCATCCCCATAAATACCTCCATGGATGAATGCGGATTCGATAAATTGATATCGGCTCACAATATTGCTCCTTTCATTTTTAATGGAATATTATAAAAAAGGAATCGTGTTCATCTTTTAAACGCTTGCAGCATCAGAATAAATGCGATTCCCTTTGATTTATTTCATCCGTTATATAATTGGGGAAACAGTCTTCACATTAATCCTGCATGCATTTTTCTATAGGTGCGATAAGCCGCACCTTTTTTACAGATTAGCCACAGCATATTGTTTTCATCGACTGTCCGGGCATCCTGATCAGCTGTCATTTCATCCTCCAATATTTCATACTAATCAAATATGTTTTATATATTATATGCGTCTGAATTTTTTTTGTCAACAACAAGTCACTTCAATTCTGTTTCGATTTCAAATAATCGAGCTGCTCATTTTTTTATTCATATAACGATTAGGGGTTGACAATATCCGAGATGTCGTCTATATATCATATAAAACAAATATGATATATAGACAATCGAATTCCGACCAGCTATCCTTTAGCCCTTTATATTGCTTGTAATATTATTGCAGGGCTTAAACATATTGAATATACGGCGGCGCAGTGAGAACGCCATGAAAAGGTAAGCGAATATGAAATACTATCCCGATTTTTATAACGATGTGTTTGGTCCGGTGATGCAGCCGGGGTCCAGCTCGCATATGGCCGGGCCGGTCCGGTTGGGCCTGCTTGCGCGCGCGCTGCTTGGGGGTACCCCTGCGGATGTACGTTTTGTGATGGATAAGGACGGTTCGTTTGCGGGGACCTTCGGCATCATGAACGAAGATAACGCCATGCTGGCGGGCGTCATGGGTTTCGGGCCGGAAGACGAAAGGATCAGCCGCGTGCATGAACTGGCCGGAGATCAGGGGCTGAATATCGCGTATCAGTTTGACACGCTGACGGAAACCAGCCATCTGAACGCCATACGTTTTTGTCTGCATACGGCAGACGGCAAGGCTGCGGAACTCACCGGCATATCCACAGGCGGCGGCATGGTTCAGGTCATTCGCGTTAACGGTTTCCCCGTCGATTTTATCGGGGATACCTATGTGCTGCTCATTTTTTCCGTAATTGACGAAAACATAAAAAAAGCCATCTCGCACAGTACGGATGGCTTTGTGGAATCCGGAGAGGCTGTCAGCGTGAGCGGAACACTGCATTACTTCAAATTTTCTGAAAGACCCGACATCAATGCGGTCAGAAGTAGACTTCCGGACGATGGTCAGGCTGAGCTATTAGAGCCGGTTTTACCGGTGGTGACGCGCCGCGACAGGAAGCCCCAGCTTTTCCGCAGTGTCCGTGAGTGGATCGATATTTCCAAAGAGCTCGGCATCGGCATCGCGGAAACAGCCATACGGTATGAGATGGATTCCTCCCTTTGGCCAAGAGCGCGAGTCATCGCCCGCATGCGGTCAGTTAAAGACATCCTTCTAAAAGAGATCCGGGCTTTTTACGATAACCCAAATGCAGAGCGCAGCCCTTTCGGCAGATATGACGGAGATATCTGGCTTGATTACGAAAATAACCGATCACCAATCTGCGGTCCGGTGTTCAGCCGGATCGTCGAAAGGGTGATGGGCGTCAACGCCAAAACTCCCGGAACGCTGATCGTACCGGGACCAATGGGAACGGGCGGCGGTTATTTGTTTTCTGCCCTGTATACCGTGAAAGAAGCCCGCGGGTTGGACGATGACAGCCTGCTGCGGGGGCTGTTCGTGGCGGCGGGTATCGGCGCCATTGCATATACGCATACCAACCCGACGGGTGAAGTGGTGGGGTGCGCGGGCGAATGCGGCGTTTGCTGTGCGATGACGGCCACCGCCATCACCGAAATGTGCGGCGCGGGCGACAGGATAGACACAGCCGCTTCATTGGCGCTGCAGGCTTTTATAGGCCTGCCGTGCGATCCGGTGCCCGGCGGGTTTGATGCTCCCTGCTTCAGCAGGATCATCGCCGCGCCGTCGATGGCCGTTATTTATGCGGATCTGGCGATGGCAGGTGTGGACGCGATCATCCCCTATGACGAGATGCTCGCCGCTGTCGATACTCTGGGACACAAAATGCCGCCGGAATTGCTCTGTACGTCCAAAGGCGGATGCTGCGCCACGCCGACCGCAAAAAAATGCGAAAGCAAATTCAAAGAATGGATGGGTGTTAAAAACCCTAACCATTAGGACTTATGACATGTTGGCCAACAAATGTGCATAAGCAACGACCTCTATGCCTTCGATCAGCACAGATATTTCATTTGCGTTTTGAGCGAGTAAAGCAGCGTCGTCCATCTCACTGCCACCGTAGCCGTACGCTGCCCCGATAAAACAAAGATGATGACTCTGCGCGGCCTCACGGTCTTCCGCGCGGTCTCCCACATATATGGTTTTACCGTTTGGAAGGTCTTTAATGAGTATTTTCAGTGCCTCTGTTTTGCTGACGCCCTCATGCGCATACCAGACGATATCAAAAAGATCATCGATATCAAACTTTTTCAGTATGGCTTCAATATACTCTTTGCTTCCGTTAGAGCAAATGGCCAAATTGTGTGCTGCGTTTTTCAGGCCGTGAAGCAGCTCAGCCACTTGCGGGAACAGCTGTGCACACGGTGGTATTTCTTCCAGCTCGTATTGTAAAATCAAATTAAAAAATTGCTGCGCCAACTGCGCGTTATTCGGAAAATAATCGGCCGCGATCGCGCTGAGCGGCTTACCAATGGCCGCAAGTATTTCGTTCTCTGTGATGGCCGGCAGCCCCAGTTCAACGCGCGCGCGGTTAAACGCAACCACATCAACAGTGCGCGTATCAAACAATGTCCCGTCAAAATCGAAAATAATATTCAAGCCCGCCGCCTCCAATGACAAATGGGTTGCCAAGGAGGAAAAGACAACCCAAATGCTTATACTGAAATGCTTTTGTACAAATTCGCACAGACCATACCACAAGCTTATAAAAGCTCATCGATCTCCAAACGTTCCCCATCCGGGCCGCGAAACATCGCATACCTGACGCCGCCCAAAACATTGCCCAGCAATACCGGCTTATCCGTTTCAAATTGTATTCCCTTTTCTTTGAGGTCTTTCATTGCGGCCTCAATATCCTTCACTCTTATGGCAATGTGGTTTACAACGCCGTCCTGACCGCCGTCATATTCGGGAAGCTGGACGATCTCAATCATCATATCATTAAGCTCCGCCATCACGATCTTTGTGCCATCCGGCACTTCCGCTTCGGATACGACAGTAAATCCCAATTTCTCTGTATAGAATTTCTTCGAGGCTTCAATATCCCTTATAAAAAGCCCGATGTGCGCCAAACCTTCCAACATAATTACTTCCCATCTCTGGCTGCCTTCACAGCCGCAACCATCTTTTTGCCGATCTCGGTGATCGCCTTATAATCGCCCGTTTTCGCCCCGGCGGTTAAGTCGCTGCCCGCGCCCACCGCCACAGCCCCGGCTTTGATCCATTCTGCCGCATTATCGGCATTCACACCGCCCGTCGGCATCATTTTCATTTGAGGAATCGGCCCCTTGATCGCTTTGATGATCGCCGGTCCAAACAGATTTCCCGGAAAAATCTTCACGATATCCGAGCCGACTTCCATGCAATCAACAGCTTCTTTAATCGTCATCGCGCCCGCCATACAGGCGATCTGGTATCTTAGACAAAGCTTGACGGTTTCAACATTAAGACAGGGCGATACGATATAGTTTGCGCCCGCAAGTATTGCCGCGCGCGCGGTCTCGGGGTCTAGAACAGTGCCTGCGCCGATTATCATCTGATCCGGCGTATATTTCTTTGCCAGTTCTGCAATGATTCCGGAAGCGCCGGGTACCGTGTAGGTGATCTCAATCCCTTTAACGCCGCCTTCTATGCAGGCGTCGGCAATCTTAACCGCCTGTTCGGCGCTGTCGGCACGCACCACCGCAACAACGCCGCAAGCCTGCAGCCTTGCGAGAATTTCAGTCTTATCCATTTTTCTGTCCTTCCTATTTATCGAGAATATACCGGCATTCTTTGCCGGACAATACGGCGATCGCGTTTTCCACGGCCATCATCCCCATGCCCGCCACAGCTTCGTCCGTATGCGCGCCCGTATGAGGCGTCATAATCACGTCGTCAAAATCCTTGAGCACGGAATCCTTCACCGGCTCCTCCTCAAACGCATCCAGACACACAGCCGCGAGCTTGCCGTTCTTCAGCGCCTCGGCCGCCGCCGCTTCGTCCACGATGCCGCCGCGAGCCGTGTTGATAATAACGGAACGTTCGGGCATTTTTGCGATGGCATCGGCACCGATCATATGATACGTTGCATCCGTAAGCGGCACATGAACAGAAAGAAAATTCGCGTTTTTTAAGACCATATCCAGATCATCGCTTGTGCGGCCGCCCGTTATTCCGTTTTCTTCGATAAACCTCACATCGATACACGGATCATATGCGGTCACTTCCATCCCGAACGCCAGCGCTCTGAGCGCCAGGTTTTTGCCGATCGCGCCAAGGCCGACAATCCCGAGCGTTTTGCCTTTGAGCTCAATGCCCTGATTGCGCGGCCACTCGCCTCTTCGAACCGCCGCATTGAGCTTCGGTATGCTTCTCGCAGCGCTCAGCATCAGGCCAAACGCCAGCTCGCAAACCGCAACCGCATTCGTGCCCGGCGTATTGGTGACAGCGATGCCCTTCCTTCTTGCGGCGGACATATCCACTCTGTCAACGCCGGCGCCGTATCTTGAAATGACTTTGACGGAATCCGGCATCTTTTCGATAACATCAGCCGTAATGTAATCGAGGCCCGCGATGTACCCGTCCGCACCGTCGAGTCTTTCAAGTATTTCTGCAGGCTGAAGCGGGCGCCCGAGATCGTTATATACCACCTCATCCGCAAAGCTCTCAAGCAGCTCTTTCGCCCTCACATTTTCTACCTTCAAAAATGATGTGGGGGTCACCAATATCTTCATTTGCGTCTCCTAAAATAAATATGTCTTCATGAATCGCACGCGCCGGGCATTTTATTACCGAGCGCATGCCCGTTCATTATTTCCATTTCGGATTGTCGATAGCGGTTGGTTTCCCGCCTTTTTCAACGATCATCTTCCGATATCCTTTGGTCTCTATTGTGCCGTAGTCGTGTCCGGCATCTCCGCGGAAGGAAAAGAACGTGACCAGCGGAGTTGATCCGGTGTTGACCGTACGGTGGGCGAATCTTGGCGGAACGTAGAGGGCAGCGCCCGGCTGGATCGGAAGCATATCCCATTCTCCCTCCGGATTCTCAATCAGCATATAGCCTTCTCCGGAAAGCCCGAAATACGATTCCGCTGCATCCAATATGCAGTGAAAATGACCCTTCGTGAAATAATACTCGTCCCCGATTTTGCCCGGATATGTGATGGAGGTTCCCATGGCAATGGCTCCGTCCGATTCGGGAGCGCCCATCTCATAAAACTCATAAACCACCGCATCATTTTCTTTTAAAGCCGCCTCATAGGCGGCCTCATCCGCAAACATGCCTTTCATCTGCGAAAGATACCGTTTGGTCGATACGGCTTTTTCAGACAGCCCCGTCTTTAAATCAAAAGGACAGACGAACCCCTTCGCATAGTCAAATATTTGAGCGTTTTTATTATCCATCTTTCATCCCCCTTATCTTCAGCCGCGGTATTCCGACGCAATCTCATCGAGCGTTTCGAGCACCTTGCCCTCAATCGGAACATGGAACACCTCTGAAACAACCTGCGTCCAGCCGTAAATAAAATACCGCCAGCCGTCTTCCACATGCAGCTGTCTCGCATCCTTTTGCGCATTGGCCTGTTGCATGAAAAGCAGATCTCCCCGGTAGTTGATTTCCCACACCAGCGAGTTCTCGGGAAACTGTGCCGCATCCGTGAGCGAAGAGCCCGGCCGGTCCTTACCGAGACCCGTTGCATTCACAATCACGGAATACGGCTTGACCCTGCTAAGAACCTCATCGTTTTGCCGGGTTTCCGGGCACAAATAAAACAGGCACTCAATTTCACCCGGATTCAGCTCCGCGAAGTGCTTTTCTATGGCGTCAAGGCGCGGTTTCGTCCGGTTCGAAACTATAATTCTCTGCGGATAGTCGCCCTTGAATTCAGGACGCATCAAATAGCTGCCCATCGATATCGCGCTGCCGCCGGCGCCCATCACATAGAAATCCCCGCCTTTGCTCCACCAGCCTTCGGGCACAAAATCAGACAGTGCGAGACCGCTCGAAATCGGGTCTTTTGCGTGTCCGCGAAGCTGTCCGTCCATTTTTGATATACAGGACAGCTCATTGAACATCTCGGCATAAGGATCGAGATACTCAAACATATCCCTGCACGCATTGCATATATCGAGCTTATGCGTGGTCACCAACGCGCCGTATGAGAGAGGGTCTTTCTCGATGAATTCCACAACCCGGCGGTAAACCTGTGCGTCCTCATGGATGGCGATATCGATACCCTTTATGACCGCATCATGGAGGCCAAGCGCCTTTGCCCATGCAGGGAACACTTTCATAATGGAAGATTTGCCCGTTGTGACCCCGATAAAATATAATGTGGGCTGTGTGGCGGGCACAGCGTCAAAACCGCTCTTATCCGCTTTAAAAACGACGATTTCATTGTCCATTGTTGCTTCTCCTTTTATATGCTGATCGCATTTGCCGCATTATGAATCATGATCTGTTCTAAGACATCTTTTCCGACACCTGCGTTTTCCAGCTGCGTCGAAAAATCTGTGAGTATGTAATCCAACCCCATGTCAGCGCCGTATGACCGCAGACGTTTGTTTGTGGTATCCAGAGAAAACAGCAGGCGGTTTTTTAATCCGGCTGCGATCATTTTTACTATCAACTTGATTTCTTTGTTGTTGTCATGATAGTTCGGCCTGTTGATCGTGTCGTATTCAAGGTATATGCCCGATTCAGCCAGTTCTTTATGATAACCGATATCATAACGCGCCCGGTCAAGATGGCAGGCGATCAATCTTTGCGCCCCAATACTGCCTTTTTCCAAAAGCTTTAGCAGCTCAAACGCGTCGGTATCCGGCTCAAAATGGGCCAGCATCGCGGCGCCTGTTTCCTTTGCGGCAGTCACGGCGGCACAGAACAGCTTTTCATAGACCTTGTTTGCATATATCCCGCCTTTATCGACGGCGACCTTTATGATTCCCGCCTTGGCATCAAGCCGTCTTTCTCCATCCCTGCGGGACGAAAGCATCCCTTCTTTTATCTCGCTGATGAAAAGCTCAGTTAAATAAAACTCACTCGCGCTGAAAATAAAGCTTTCATCATCATAAAAACATGTTTTATGAAAACCCGTGCTGCTAATGATATTGACGCCCGATCCTTCGGACGCCCCGGCCATGACCTCAGCCATTCGCCCGCAGCCGACAGGCTGCGCATCCACATACGTGCTGCCGCCGGCTTTTGCATAGGCCTTGAGCTCGTCAACAGACCTCTTGATGTCATCCATACAAAGCGCGCTGTTGATCTCATAGCTTCTGCCCTTTTCGAGAAACAGGTGCTCGTGGCACTGGCACCATCCCAGCTTTTCCGGCGCGATATCTCCCCTCACTGTTCGTATCATTTCGGCCAATCTCTCCCATCACGCCGCTTTCTAGATTTGCGCAAGCTGCCTGTAAACGCTCTCCAGCGCGAAGTAGGCGCTGTCGAAAATCGGCATGATCTTTTTGTATTCGTCGCTGTTTGCTTTGATCGGCTCAACCACGCCGTCCACCCGGTTGAACCTCTCGATTTCATGAAAGCCGGACAGCTCTCCGATTCCCACGCCAGCCGTAATGGCAGCACCCATTGATGTGGCTTCTTCAAGGCTTTTCAGCTTCACAATATTCAAGCCGTACACATCCGCCAGAATCTTCCTCTGGACATCTCCTTTTGCCATACCGCCGATGACGACCATTTCATCCACACTGATCTCCTGCCGCAAGATGCCAAGTATCACATTGAGGTTCATCGCGATGCCTTCGATCACGCTCCTTAAAATATCGCTGCGGGTATGCTCCATTTTAAGGCCGATAAACGCGCCTCTGGCGTCCGGGTTCCACCTCGGGCTCCGCTCTCCCAGCAGATACGGCAAAAAAAGAAGTCGGTTTGCAGTGGGGCGTGCCGCCTTGATTTCCATGTTGATAAAATCATATGGGCTTCTTCCGGCGGCGCGCCCCTGCTCCTGCTCGATTTTGCATATCTCATTCTTGACCCAATTGAACGCCGCGCCTGCCGTCTGCATGGTGCCGCAAGGGCCGATGTACCCGGGCACGATATGCGCCCAATTGAACGTTCTCATCTCCCTGTCGAATATCGGCTTTTTGGTGGTTGTGCATATCCATGACGATGACCCAAGACAGTTGTACGTCTTTCCTTCCGAAACCGAACCGGCTCCCACCGACGCGCACATGCCGTCGCCGCCGCCCAGCACCACCTTTGTCCCTGCGGCCAGCCCGCATTCCCGCGCAACCTTGGCTGTTATCTCACCGGCAACAAATGTGGATGCCACAGCTTGGGGCATCTTATCGCCGTCAACTCCCGATGCGTTTAAAATCTCTTCGGACCACTTAAAGCTGTTGATGTCAAAAGCGTTGGTGCCTGACGCGTCCGAGTAGTCCGTCACAAACTTTCCCGTCATTTTATAAACGATGTAATCCTTCGCATTGAGCATCTTGTACGTGCTTTGATACACATCGGGCTCGTTGTTTTTGATCCACATCAGCTTTTCAAGGCTGTAGGAGCTGCTGATCTTATGACCAACAGTCTCATAGAACCGCAGCGGATCAATTCTCGTTTTTAAGAACCGCTCTTCCTCAACAGCCCGCATATCAGCCCAAATGACAGAGGGGCGGAGAGGCTTTCCGTTTTTGTCGACGCACAGGCACCCCATCATCTGTCCCGAGAAGGATACGGCGAGGACATCCTTGTTATCTATGCCCTGCAGCAGTTCTTTTGTGCTGGCACAAATGGCGTTCCACCAGTCATTCGGATCCTGCTCCGCCCAATTGGCATTAAAATAATGGGTATTGTAAGAGGCTGTTGTGCTTTTAACCAGCTGACCGTCCAAAGCAAACAGTGTCGCCTTGTTGCCCGACGTTCCCAAATCATGAGCCAATAAGTACTTTGTCATTTCTAATCACCTTTTTCGTCATTTCGGCTGTGCTTAATTCCACCCATAGGCTAAACAGCCCGTCTTGTTCGCCGCTTATTCGCTGAACCCCGCTAATACCTGATGATGCATTTTTTCGCGATCTGCTTTTTCTCAAGCTTTTCAAACGCGGATAGTATGTCGGAAAAATCGACGATATCGGATATGTAATCGTCAATGTCGATGACCCCCTGCTTGAGCCATGTGATCACCTGCTTATTGGCTTCGCCTTCCTCCACCTTTGAAGGGAACTGCTGAAACTGGAGCTGCCAGTTATAAGGCGCATCTGTCCAGTCGATCTCAAACTTCGTATTCGACGAGATACCGTAACAGCATATTTTGCCCTGGTCTTTAAGCAGCGGCATCGCCTGATTCATAATCTGTGATACACCGACCGCATCCAGCACATAACCGACACCGTTCGGACACACTTCCCTGACCTTTGCCGCCACATCGGGATCGCTCGCGATAAACGTATGGTCGGCGCCGCGTTTCTGTGCGTCTTTGAGCTTTTCAGGCACAACATCCAGCGCAATGATTTTTCCTATGCCCAGTATGCTCATAAACTTGATGAACGTCAGACCGACCGGCCCGCAGCCAAACACCACAACGTCGTCATTTGCACCGATGCCGAAGCGCTTGATTGAGCTTAACACCTCGCGGAACGTAATGATCATCGCCGCTTTGACCGGATCGATATCGCCGGGCACAATCGTCTGCCCGTACGCGCATTCGGGCGGCTGTTTGCCGCTGGCGGCATAGGCCGCCGCATCGTTGACCACGCCATATTCACTGTATGCGCCCCAGCCGCATTCGAATCCGCCCAGCGGTCCGGCAAACGGAAGCAGCACCACATCGCCCACCTTATAGCTGGTCACTTTCGACCCGGTCTCGATGACCTCACCCACAGCCTCATGCCCGAGCATGATCGGATACATATCGGTTGTGAAGCCCTTAAACGTCCGGTGGATCAGCTTGCCGTCGGTGCCGTTGCAGACACCGCAGCTGATCGTCTTTACCAGCGCGTCACACTCGCCATAGCTTGGCAGCGGACAATTCTCCACACTCAGCTTACCGTTTTTATCGACAACCAGTGTTTTCATCATCTTGTCCATCACTTTTCTCCTTCACTTCTTCGTCTTGCAGTAGGGCTCGGCGCCGCCCAGCTTTGCCTTATACTGTTTGCCCAATTCGTCTGCCGATGCGATGGCGGCCGCGATGGCATTCTCATCGATAAAAAACGGCTCCGTATCCCAATAAGATTTGAGCGAATGCTTTGCAATGGCTTTGATGTTTTCCTGCGTGTTTTCAATATACAGATCGTCCAGCGTCACAGGCAGACCGACACTGATACAGAAGTCATAGACCTCGTCGAGCAGCTCGGCGGACGCATTTTCCGCCATCAGCTGGCAAAGCACGCCAAAGCCGACTTTCTCACCGTGGAACGTTTTCTTATCCTGCTCTGCCAATATCGATATTCCTTCGCATATCGAATGTGATCCCGAGCAGCCGTTGTTTTCCACACCAAGCCCGCTCATCAGCGTATTCACCTCGATAATATCCTCAAGCGCTTCGGTGACGACATGTCTTTTTGCCGCCTGAAGCGCTTTAAACCCGTTTTTGAGCAGGTCTTCATAACACTTCTCGGCAATCGCCGTTCCCGTTTTGGTTCTTCTGTATCCGCCGGCTACATAATTCTTGCTGTCCGAATCTCTGTTGGCTCTCGCCTCAAAAACCGTGGACAGCGCATCGCCCATCCCCGAAACCAGGAATCTGACGGGCGCATTTGCAATGATCTGGCTGTCCATCAGCACGATATCAGGATTCTTGTTGTACAGCCTTGCGCACAGATGCTCGCCTTCTTCCGAATACATCACGGAAAGAGCAATGGTCGGCGCATCCGTGGAAGCCGATGTCGGCGCCACGATAATCGGGACCTTGCAGATATCCGCGACAGCCTTCGCGGTGTCAATCGTTTTGCCGCCGCCGATCGCGACAACAACGTCCGGAGCTGTCTTTCTGGCTTCTTCCGCCGCCTTTTCAACGCGCTCCGCCGTCACTTCCGAATTGAATATCTGCGTGACGATGCGGCAGTCCGTCTTATCAAAATCCTCCTTGAGCTGCCTCGTCATGGACTCAAAGAAAAACTGATCAATGATCGCGAAGGCATTCCTGCCATACATTCCGGTATATTTGCTCAGTTCTCTTAAAAGACCCGGGCCCTGAAAATAACGGGACGGCGATCCCCATCCTCTGACCGACTTATCTACTTTTGCCATGTTCTATAACCTCCTTATTGTTAGTGAAACTTATTCGATATTTCTGTGCCGCGCTTCCATTTGCTCGTATGTGGTGCTCAGCTTATTGGCCGTGAGCATGATGATCACATCGAGCATGATAAACAGATGCTGCTCAAAAAGATTCCCCATGGGCTGGGTCGTCTGAACGGCTTCAGGATTATCCGCGCCATATACTTTCGCAGGGACATACAGTACCGTATCGGCGTATTGGACAGCCGATTTTCCTTGCGGACAGCCCGTCACCATAGCCACATCGGCTTTTGATTCCTTGGCGCGGGCCAGAATGTACCGGAACATGCCGATATCGCCGCGCCCGTCCGCCACCACAAACAGATCGCCCCTGCCCATGCCCGGCGTCGTATCGTCCCATATCCAATGGGTTTCGAATCCGAGATGCGAAAGACGCATCGCGAAGCTTCTGCACGCTATGCCCTCACGCCCGGCCCCCATAACAAAAAGCCGCTTTGCACTGATGATCTTGCTGATAAATGCATCAATACCATCCTGACTGGTCTTCTTCGAGACAGCCAGATGCTCCGCCAATATGGATTCAAAAAGTTCTCCGTATTCTTTTGCAGTGTCCATCGTCCTCCCCCTGAGTCCCTATTACAAAAAGGCGTAAACTCTTTCAGCTCATTTGCTCCGTTCTTTTTATGAGCTCGCTTTGCGCTTTCTCTCCCATTTGCGTGAAAAACGCGCTGTATCCCGTCACCCTGACGCACAGATTCCTATACTTTGAGGGGTCCTCCTTCGCGGCCAAAAACGTCTCTTTGTCAACGACGTTGATCTGAACCTGCAAGCCGCCTTTATCCATATAGGTCTTCAGCAGCGCCGCGATGATTTTCTCTCCGGCCTCACCCGCCACCGCCGATGGATGCAGCCGCAGATTCAGCGGCCCGCCCGTGATCCTGTCAAACGGTATCTTCGCCACAGAGTTCAGCAGCGCCGTGATGCCGTTGATATCCGCGCCTTGCGCGGGCGACTGATTTTCGCTGAGCGCTTCCTGGCGGCTCCGGCCATCCGCGGTTGCCCCGACGGCCTTGCCCATCGTGGTGAAGTCCCGGTCGGTGGACAACGTGGGAAAAAACGAATACAGATAATTGCCGCCGTTCTCGTTTAAAACCGCATCGGTAAAAATTACCGTGACTTCACGCGCATATTGATCCACGCTGTCGATATCATTGCCGAATTTTTCGATACGGCGCGCTCTTTGCTGCAGAAGCTTATCGCTCTCCCAGTTGGCCTTCAATATCTGATTGAGCTGCTCAAGCGAATATTGTTTATCGGCATACACGAGCTTTTCTATGGCATACAGCGCGTCCGTCACGGTCGCGATTCCCGAACCCTGAACGACGATTTTGTGATATTTCGTGCCGCCGTTGTTCCATGTCACCGCGTTCTCCAGCGTTCCCTTCAGGAAGCAGTCCTCAATACGAAGCCGGCCCTTATTGGCCGCCGCCTCCACCTGCATATCCTTCTCAATGCCGCGGCGGTAGTCATGAAGCAGGAATTTTAACTGGGTTTCATAGGCTTTCATCAATTTATCCATGGTATCCAGTTGGGACAGAGCGGGCGTTTTTACCCCGTAATAGGCGCCGTTCATAATGCCGATCATCCGGTCTTCAAGCGAATACTGGCACTCCCGACGCTCCGACGCCTCTTGCGGCTCCATGGGAAAATCGCCCTGATTCAGTACGAGCTCAAGAGGCTTCACGAGATTGAACCATAGCTGCCTGAGGCCTCCATCGCAGGCGGGGATATTAGGATCATTGCAGCCAAAAAAGCCGTAATCATAAACCTCGGGCTCTTCAACGCCATACCGTTTCAATGCCGGGATCATGGTCTCATCGTTGTAGATCACAATAGTCGCATTGTCTCTCATGGCCGTACATGCCTGCTGCCAGAAATCCGGCGCAATGCCTTTATGATACCGGACAACGATAAACGGGTTTTTAAGCCTCAAATTTGCCGCAGCCTTAACCAGCAGCCTCGAGACCGCGTTGACGGCGCTTGTTCCGTCGGCATTGAGTCCGGCCAGAATGATGTAATTCGGGTCGTCAAACGCCACTTCCAACGTATCTGCGGTTGATTCCGTATCCAGACTCATGTGGTCGGTATTGGCCATGATCTCATTGTTTTTAAAGAAGAAGTCCTCAATGCTCTCAAGCGCTTCCTCCTCCGTCATCCGGCCGTTTTTAATATCCTCTTCGTAGAACCTTTGCAGGTATTTGTCCATCCGGCTGTAATTGAGCACTCCGCAGCCGCAAACCTTTTGGATCACAATGGTTAAAAGCCAAAGCAGCTGCAGCGCTTCCTTGAAAGTCCTCGGCGCCCCGAGGCTGATATGCTTTAAGCTCTCGCTTTGCTCATACCGTCCGACCCTTTGCGCTTCCTGCGCATATCTTTCGATATATTGGCTGATGGCGCGGATACACGTGACGGCTCCATTCAGGAAGCTGATTTCATCTTCGGCAGACTTTGTCCGTTTTGACGCCTCCGCCGTGGTGATGAAGCCTTGCAGGCCCTCCGACAGAAGCTTCTCCCAATCCAGCGCCAAATGGCCGAACGAATAAAACCACGGCGGCCGGCATCTGAGCCAGCTGCGGGAATAGAACCAGAGTATGTCCTTTTGTATTTCCTCCGGCGTCCTGTCTGCCCACCAGCTTTTGTACACGGATTCAACATATTCCCACTCATCGCGGCTTGGAACCTTCTCGAAAACACGCCCCACAAGCAAATCTTCTTCCTCAATGGGAACGGTCATTCTGCCCAAAATATACGCGAGCGTCTTTCCGTAGCGCTCCGCATACGGGAGATGTTCAAACAAATGCTCGCTCTCAAACAGCAAAGTAATCCGCTCATAAAAAGTATACCGATAATCCTTTGCCAGCCACTTATCTATCCTTGCCTTCATCTTCTCAGAAGCCACTTTTATACCTCCGCTTTGATACCGAATTTGCACAGTTCACCGACCAGTTGTTCTATATTTTCAGGAGGGGCGAAATCTCTTCTCTCGATTCCGACACTGGCCCCCTTATACAGCCCATAGCTATGATATGGCAGCAGTTGAACACACCGGATATTCTTCTGCTTTGCCAAAAACTCTCCCGCCTTGCGGATGCCGCCGACATCGTCGTTCACGCCTTTGATAACCGGCATGCGGATTATGATGTCTTGGCCCGCGCCGGACAGCCGCTCTATATTTTTGAGAATCAGATCATTTTTCACTCCCGTGTACGCCTTGTGCACATCGGGGTCCATCGCCTTGATATCCACCAGAAACAAATCTGTATACGGCATCACCTTTTTAAACTCTGCAAACGCCACGTTGGCCGCAGTGTCCACCGCCGTGTGGATGCCGTGTTCCTTCAGCGTTTTGAGCAGCTGCAAAATATAATCGGCCTGCAGCATCGGTTCCCCTCCCGAAAGTGTGACGCCTCCGCCGCTGCTTTGATAATATGCCTTATCCTTCAAAACGATATCGGCAAGCTCCTCAACCGTATAGTCCTTATTCCTGTATTGAAGCGATTCTGTCGGACAGCAGGTTACACACTGTCCGCAAAGCACGCACAATTCAATCCGCAGGTGATGCTTTCCATCCGCGTCAAACGTGTGAACACCTTTTTTGCAAACTCGCTCGCACGCTCTGCACCCGCAGCATTTGTCTTCGAAATACTGCAGCCTTGGTGCAAGCGGTATGGATTCGGGGTTGTGGCACCAGGCGCAGTTTAGGTGACAGCCCTGAAAAAAGACCGTCGTCCGTATTCCGGGGCCGTCCTTTGTACTGAATCTTTGTATGTTGAATATATTGCGCTTCATTTTGAGCCCGTTTTTGCGCGCGTCAAATTCGTCCGTTCCCATAGGTCATATGTTGCCTTTTTTGACCTGGGTTCGCGCCTGAATCATCACGACAATGAGGAGGATGACGCCCGTCGCAATATTCTGCCACCATACGTTGATATTCCCCTGCATTATGAAAATCTGTTTGATCAGTTCAATAATCAAAACGCCGAAGAATGTGCCGCCGATAGTCCCCTTGCCGCCTGTCAGCAGCGTGCCGCCAATAACCGTCGAAGCAATCGCGCTCATTTCCCAGCCCTCTCCGGCCACATGCTGCCCCATCCGAAGGCGCGAACACAATACCATGCCCGCGATGGCGGAGAGCACGCCGCTGATGGTATAAGCGAACCGAATAACGCGCCCCGTGTTGATACCCATCATCTTCGCCGCCTCAATATTGCCGCCAACCGCATAGATGCTGCGGCCGAACCGCGTGTATTTGAGCACAATCATCAGCAGAATCACCGCAACAAGAAAGTAAATGAACAGCGGCAGTTTCTCCAGACTCGAAGTGACGAGTCCCACTGATTTTGCGGTGGCGGGAGTCGGATCGGAACCCAATAACATGCCGTTCAGCGCTGTCATATCCCATTTTGCTATGTTTTGAAACGCATTCGTTGCATCGCCCGCAGATATCGATTTATTATCCGAAATGATAAAGATCACGCCCCGTACGCCTATCATGGTGGCCAGTGTCGAAATGAAGGGAACGATCCTCATTTTGGTAACCAAAAGGCCGTTCAGCATACCGATCACAAACCCGGTAATAATGCTGACCAGTATAACCAGCAGCACGTTTCCGGAGGACAATAACGCTGCGAACGCGCCCGATATTCCCACTATAGAGCCGACGGATAAATCAATGCTGCCGGTCAAAATAACGCAGGTCATTCCAATGGCGACCAAGCCCATAATACTGCTTTGGGTAAAAAGGTTGATCACCACCGATGGAGATACCAGCTTTTCACCGTATACAATTCCTGCCGTGATAAACAGCAGCAGGAAGACAAATAATGCACTGTTGTTTGTGATGAGCTTCCTTACGTTCAATTTATTAATCATCCTTACGCCCTGCCTTTTTTGTTTAAACTTTGGGACCAAAGAGCAACGATGATGATTGCCGCTTTGATAACTTGCGCATAAGCATACGGTATGTTGTTCATGTTGACCGAGATGTTGACCAACACAATGATGATCACCCCGAACACCGTACCAATGACTCTCGGTTTGCCTCCTGTCATCGGCGTTCCCCCAATGGCAACCGCCGCGATGGCATCCAGTTCAATCAATTTGCCAATGCCGTTCGCATCAGCCGCGGCCAGCTCCGCAGTTTTCACAATACCTGCAATACTGGCCAGAAAAGCCGAAGTGACATAAATGATGACGATGACCGCGCTGGTATTGATTCCCGTCAAATACGACGCTTTAAAATTGTCTCCGACCGACTGGACATATCTTCCAAACGCCATTTTGTTGGAGATATACCATATGATCAGCACGGCGATCACCATAATGAGCAGCTGGATGGGTATCACCTGAAACAATTTGTACTTTCCGATAAACATGTACGACGCGTCTTTAAATTCCAGCAGCATGGAGTCGTTGATGATCTGCGCGATGCCCCGGATGGATATCATAAATGTCAGCGATACGATGATGGGTTGTATTCTGAATTTTGCGATGATCAGTCCCACCAAAAGACCGGAAACCATGCCCGCAATGATACCGACCAGCATCGCGGGCAGCGCCGGTAAGCACCACCCCCATCCGCCAACCTGTTCGTTTAAAGCGGCTGCCGTCGGCACCATGGCTTTGGCCGAAACAATTGAAGCCAGAGCCATGACCGCGCCGACAGAAATATCAATGCCGCCGGACGCAATCACCCACGTCAGTCCAAGTCCCGTCAGGAGCACCGGCGTCATCTGAATGATCACATTGTTCAGTGTTCCTATCGATACAAAGTTGGGTGTCACAATGAAATTGAAAATGATAAACAAAACCAACACGATGAGCGCTTCGTTGTTGCCTATTATATTTTTGATAGATACATTATTCGCATTATTCCTCATTTCGTCCTCCACTCACTGAACATCTCCGGCAATCGCCTTCAATATCTCCTTTTCCGAAATCTCTTCTCCGTTCAGCTCTCCGACTCTTTTACCGTCTCTGATGATGCTGATCTTACTGCACGAAGACACCAGTTCCTGAAGCTCCGAGGATATAAGCAGCACGGATATGCCCTCTTCAGCCAGAGACTCGGTGATATCCAGTATTTCTTTTTTTGCACCCACATCGATGCCGCGTGTCGGCTCGTCGAGTATCAAAAGCTCCGGGTTGCTTGCGAGCGCTCGCGCCAGAAGCACTTTTTGCTGGTTACCGCCGCTTAAAGACTTGATCGGCTGACTGGGATCCGATACCTTTATCTTTAACGCATCTATGTACTTGCCGACGATTTCATCCTGTTTCTTATTGGACACCACACCCAGCTTCGATATTCTGGGAAGTATGGCAAGGGTAATATTATTTTTAACGGACATATTTGGTATAATGCCCTCGACTTTTCTATCTTCAAAGCAGAACGCCATGTTCTTTTTCATTGCCGCCCGCGGAGATTTAAAATGCACTTTTTCTTGCTTCACATAGATTTCGCCGCTCTCCGGCTTATCGACGCCAAATACTAGCCGGACAAGTTCCGTTCTCCCCGATCCCAATAAACCGGCAAGACCCAAAATTTCACCCTTTTTAAGGTCAAGGCTCTGGTCAACGACTTTTGATCCGTGCTTTAAGTTTTTAACAGCCAATACGCTTTCTTCCCGGACGTTGACCCTTGAATAATCCTTTTTATTGTCAACGATTCCGGAGCTGTCTCTGCCGACCATCAGCGAGACCATTTCAAGCTTTGATATTTTCTCCACATCAGCGTTGGCGACAACGACGCCGTCTTTCATGATCGTCATTTCGTCGCATATCTGAAATACCTCATCCAGTTTGTGCGTGATGAATATGATCGAAACCCCGCGTGATTTCAGGTCTTTGATAACCTGAAAAAGTATCGCGACTTCTTTTTCATCAAGCGAAGAGGTGGGCTCATCCATGACAACCAGCTTTGCCTGAACAGATACAGCCCTTGCAATACTCACCATCTGCTGAATAGCCGTGCTGTGGGATGAAAGAGTGCTTTTGGTGTCAATATCGATATGAATGGATTCCATGATCTCCCGGGCTTTCTCATGGGTCTTTTTCCAGTCGATTAATTTGCCTTTCATAATCTCTCTGCCGAGAAATATGTTCTCCGCAACGCTGAGCTCGGGAATCAAATCAAGCTCCTGATATATGGTGCTGATGCCTTTATCCAGAGCCTCTTTCGGCGTACTGAAAAAGACTTTTTCACCGTTAATAAAAATTTCACCCTCGTCCGCTTGATAAACACCGGTGAGGACTTTGATCAATGTCGATTTGCCGGCTCCGTTTTCTCCCATCAACGCATGCACAGACCCTTTTCTGACCGTCAATCCCACATTGTCAAGAGCTTTGCATCCCGGAAAACTCTTTGTCACGTTATTCACTTGAAGCAAAATATCATGGCTCATCTTTTCTCCTCCGATAGACACATGTGATAGCAACGTACCGTGGATCTGGATCCACGGTACGTTACCCTGTTATCCGATCTTTTTAATAGGCACTGTCCACAGCGTCGGCTGCCTTTGTTGTTCCGTTGGCACCGTCAATCGTGAAAATTCTATCCGGATTGATGATATCGCTCTCAGGCGTCACACCAGCCAGATGCTGTTCGATGATATCGAACACAATGGGGCCAAAGAACGGCGAGCACTCAACTGTCGCAACGAACTTCCCGTCGATAACCGCTTCAAGCCCTGACTTCTGGCCGTCTATCGAAGCGATCAGTATATCCTTGCCAGGTACAAAACGTCCGTCGGCTTCAATGGCTTCTATCGCACCAAGACCCATTTCATCGTTGTGCGCATATACCGCATCAATGTTTTCTCCCTGAGCCTGAAGGATATTGGCCATAACGTCTTTGCCTTCGATTCTCGAGAAGTTGCCCGTCTGAGACATGATCACTTTGATGTCGGGATATTTGGAGCTGATCACATCCATGAAACCTTTCTGCCTGTCGATGGCAGCCGAGGAACCCTCTGTGCCCGTCAGTTCCACAACATTGCCTTTGCCGCCCAGCGCCTGCGCCAATATCTCTGCGCATTGCTGGCCTTCCAGATACAGATCAGAATGAATAAACGTCAGGCGTTCACCTTTTGTGTCTCTGTCCACCAGAATAACGGGGATGCCGGCCGCCTCCGCATCTTCCAAAACAGACTGAAGGCCTTCGGCCTCTCTGGGAGCAATCACCAGATAATCTACCTGCTGAGCGATCAGGCTTTCAATGTCATTTGCCTGCTTCGCCGAATCCGACTGCGCGTCTGTGTAAACGAGCTCAACACCTCTCGCCGCCGCTTCGTTTTTCATGGAATTGGTTTCACCTATTCTCCAGGGCATGTTGTTCTCCATCTGAGAGAACCCAACCTTTATACCCGTGAGCGGGTTCGCTTCGTCAGAGACAGCTTCACTCGCTTCAGCAGAGGGAGCCTCTGTGGCCTCCACCGTGGGAGCCTCTGTGGCTTCAGCGGACGGCTTCTCAGCTGGCAGGGCGCAAGCCGCCAGCATTGTCAGCGCCATCACAACCGTCAAGCAAATCACCAAGATTTTTTTCATTACGTTTCTCCTTTTTATTAATCATTGTTGTTTTTTGCACAACAAAGCAGAATCCTTTTTCGCCCGAAGCTCATTTTGTTTAAAACAGGGTACACAAAACCAGGCTTCGTAAAAAGCGGATGAAAAGCACATTTTCACATCATTTTTCTGAGTTCAGCTATTTCTTAAAACGCTTCGTCGATATACGACTCGGCATTTGTGATATCGAAAATCCGATCTTTGTTCACGATATTGTTCGGCACTTTTTCGCCCCTCTCGAGCTTTTCAATCACCTCAAACGCTTTGGGCCCAAAGTACGGGCTGCATTCGACCGAACATCCCAGTTCACCGGCTATAATCGCTTTCAGAGCATCCTTTTCTCCGTCTATCGAGACAAAAATGATATCTTCTCCGGGCGTTTTGCCAATCGACTTGACTGCCTGAATCGCCCCTATCGCCATTTCATCGTTGTGAGCAAATACGGCCGTGATCTTATCTCCATACTTTTGTACGAGGTTCTCCATCACCTTTTTTCCCTCAGACCTCGTAAAATTTGCCGTTTCCGACGCAATGATATTCATGCCAGGATAAGACTTGATGACTTCTTCAAATCCCTCTTTTCTTTTTATTGCGACCGAAGCGCCGTCTGTTCCTCTGAGCTCAACGATATTCGCCTGCCCGTCTGTGGCTTCCGCGAGCCACTGTGCAACCCACCGGCCCTCCTGGATGTGATCCGACCCAATGAATGTGACATAATCTTCACCGGACACTCCAAACACCCATCTGTCAATCAGTATCACGGGGATTCCGGCTTCCTTCGCCGCCGCCAAAGCATCCTCTAATCCGCGCTCTTGTCTGGGAGCCAGGAGAATATAATCCACATCCTGCTGCACAAGAGATTTCACATCAGCCACTTGTTTTTCCAGAGAGCTCTGGGCATCCGTGATAACCAGCTCTATGCCTCTTTTTTCTGCTTCTCCCTTTATACTGTTTGTCTCGGCAATGCGCCAAGGCATGTTGTTTTCAATCTGAGAAAAGCCCACCCGAATCTGCTGGTCTGTCTTATCGTCCGTTTGTGTCGAATCTGTCTCTGAATTTTCGTAATCTAAGCCAGCATGGCTGCCATTGCTGCATCCGCAAAGCGAGGCCACTATCAGCAGGGGAATAATAATGACAAAAGCCATTTTATTCATACAGATTCCTTTCGACTCGGATCACTTTCGTGATGGTCTAATAATAGATTATATAACTCTGCAAGTAAATAAACATATTTTTGATCGGCTTTAACTTATTTTTGATTCCCCTGATTCTGTTTGACGAAACGCAACCGCTCTGTTATCATGATTTTCGTTTAAAGGATGTGAATAAAATGGAGCAGAAAAGAAGATTCATTTCAATAAAGCGTAAGTTTCTGGTGTATTTTCTTGCGCTCAGCACGCTTCCTCCACTTTTGTTCGGCTCGATCGTCGGCGTTTTCTCTATTAATATGCTCAAATCCAACTCGGAGGTTTTCGCGAACTTTGCGATTGACAGAATTAACAGCGAAACCGAAACCATCATGCGCAATGCTTCCGTTATCGCCAATATGGTAGCGAACGACAACTCCATTCAACAGATTATAAGAGAAGACCTCCCTGCGTCTATCTCTCAAAAATACTCGATCGATCTGCTTTTGGATTCACGGCTTGATGATATCCAGCAGCAAAGCGCTAATATTTTCTCGATATACCTTATCTGTAAAAACGGCGGAGTTTACCGTTCAACATTTCATACAATTAAAGAAAATGTCGATTTTCTCAGCACAGGCTGGTATAAAAAAGTGACCTCCTCCGGTCATGAGGTCTGGTTTGAACCGCATATCGGTTCTTATGTGACCCAAACCGTGGATACCCCCCTCCTTTCCGTTGGCGTCAATATCATTGACAAAGCAACAGGCAATTCCCTCGGCGTCGCAATGGTGGATATCGAGCTGTCTGTGATCCAGTATATATATGACAAGGGCTTTTTGAAAAAAGGCTACACACTTCTTTTAAACGATCAGAATCAGGCCATAGTCTATCCTCGTGACACTCAGTATCATGAAAAACAGGAATTGAACAGGCTTATTCAATATCGCCCCAACGAATATATGTACACCGAGAAGAAATCCTCAATATCCGGGTTTACCACCATAGGCATTATTCCATACAGCGAAATCACGGCGGACGCATCTGAGATTTTTACAATTGTCATCGTATTAACAGCCTTCATAGGAATTCTGTCACTCGTACTGTCCATCCGTTTTTCAGACAAGTTCTCAAAGCCCATTATAAAACTGCATAAGCTCATGACCCATGCCACAACGGGAAATCTGGATGTTCAGATGGACATCACCTCCAACGACGAGGTAGGCATACTGTCCGAAAAGTTCAACTATATGATCAGAGAAATCTCACGCTATACTTCAAAAGAAATCGACGACCTGAAAAAGCTGCAGATCTCTGAGCTCAACGCGCTGCAGGCTCAGATCAATCCCCATTTTTTATACAACACGCTTGATTCAATTGTATGGACGGCCAGAGCCGGGGATACCGAAAAAGTCATTGTGATGGTTTCTGCGCTGACTGATTTTTTCCGTGTGTCGTTAAGCAAGGGCAAGGATATCATCACAATCAAAGAAGAAATGCAGCATATCGACAGCTATCTGCTTATTCAATCCATGCGGTATGCGAGCAAAATGGAATATGAAATTAACGTTCCGGAAAAATATTACCAGTACCACACAATTAAGCTTCTATTGCAGCCGCTGGTTGAAAATGCCATATACCACGGCATCAAGCTAGTCGAACGAAAAGGTAAGATCACACTCAGCATCACCGAAGATTCGGACAACATTTACATTCATATTGACGACACCGGCCTAGGCATGTCTCAAGAGAAATTGGACATATTAAACAAAGCCTGTAAAGAATGCGAAGGAGAGAGCATCGACAGTTATGGTGTCATTAATGTCTGTAAACGGATGACAATCATATTCGGCCCCGATTACTATCTGCAATACAAAAGCGAATATGGCTCGGGTACTCGCGTGACTGTTCCGATACCCAAACATTTGAAAGGGGATAAGCATTGAGCAGCTTTATTAACGTGATCATTGCCGAGGATGAAGATATTATCAGAAACGGCCTTGTAAACAGCGTTCCATGGAATGACCTTGGCTACGAGGTTGTCGGAGTCGCCTCAAACGGAAAAGAAGCATTGGCCTGTTATCAGTCCACAAAAGCCGATCTGATTGTGACAGATATTAAAATGCCTTTTCTGGATGGACTTGAGCTGCTTGAAAAATTGGTGGAATGCGGCAGCACCTCAAAAGTGATCATAATCAGCGGCTATGATGAGTTCAACTATGCTCAAAAAGCGCTCAAACTGGGCGCGTATGATTATATATTAAAGCCCATAAAATTCGATAATTTTGTTGATCTCCTGTCGCGGCTTCATACCGAATTCAACGAAATACAAACGAAAAACAAATTGATCGAAGCTGCGAAAAGGGCCGACTCGAACAAGCAGCTTTTGGATGCGCTATGTGAAAGCGATCCTGTCATTCATCAAGGGTATACACGGGCGTTGCTTGGAAGCTCATACTACTCGGTGGTTTTGCTTCAACTGGATTCATTTGATCTGATTACAAGCTCATTTGACTACTTACAGCTTCGGGAGCTGGATAGCGAGTTTGAAACGAGCTTGACATCTCTGTTTGGCAGCGAAGGTTTTATTATTGCCAAGCGGCGTTTGGGTGAGCTCATCGTGGTCATTATTGATGAACAGCATTCTTCTCTTGAACACAAAATTAACATTGTGGAGAACTATGTATTAAATAACAATCAGACGGGTTTTTCATTGAGCGCTTCGTTCAGCGGGATAAAAGATTCACCCGCGAAGCTTAACGAAGCTTATGGCGAAGCCATTACCATCAACGAGCATCGTTTCGTTTTGGATTCCGACAAAATATTGCATTATGAAAGCCTGTCAACCAAAACCAAAATGAGACACGATTTTATTGAGGTTAATGAAAATCAGCTCACCATACTGATACAATCGGGCGATCATTCAGAAATTCAAAAATGGTTTTCACACATTCAGGACCAGATCAGAGCCAAAAACATCAAATCCTATTTTCAAACTGTTATTGTGGTTAGCAATATCTACTATGATTTAATGAGATCACTGGCAAACAGGGAAAACGAGATGGTCCGGATTTATATGGCTTCTTCCAACGCTTACGCCAAAATAATCAATCAAAAATCCGCGGATGATATGATAAACAAGATGTCTCAGATTGTGATGGAACTGGCCGATCTGATTGCCAATGATGCCCGGGGCAAATATTCAGATTCCTTTGCAAAAGCGAAGCAATATGTGCTCGATCACTATGCGGATCCCAATCTGACATTGGAGGTTGTCGCCGAGTATGCGGCGATGGGTGCATGTTATCTGAGTTCCATGTTCAAGCAAAAGACCGACAGCACTTTTATCGAATTTCTTACCAGCCTGCGTATGAAAAAGGCGCTTGATTTGCTTTTAAACACCGATCTGCTTGTTTATGAAATATCCGAACAAGTCGGCTACCAGAACCCAACATATTTCAGCACGGTTTTTAAACGCTACTACTCAAAGACGCCAAAGGATTTCAGAGATAAAGGTTGATTTTCTTTCCGGAAGCATTTTTTATTTTGCGCAGCATCGGGCAGCGCGAACGTTATCAACGCCCGAATATGGAGCGCTCCTCGGCGATGCGCTTTTATTTGCCGGTAAGGCTCCACATCGTTGTGACTAAACGCATGAGTGCCATGCAGAAAAAAACTCACAGAATCCATGTGATGGCGATAGAAAACTTAAATTTGAATGACAGCGCAGTGCTTATATATGAGCTGCCGGTTAAAACATGTATACCAGCACAATCGACATTCCATAAGTGCTATGCTACAATAATTATCAATACAAACTGTCGCTCGGTGATCCAGGAAATCATTTCAGCTAAAACTGATTGTCATTTTCCTGACAGCCACCAATTTTTGAAACACCGTAATTCATTTGACAAAAAAATCGTAATGCGGTAATTTTTTATCGGTTTGCAATGACCATTATAATAAGGATTATAATGAACGCGTTCGAATATTGGGCTACATTAAGAGCCACATTAAGAATGTTGGACTGATTGTCAACCAAATATTTAAATCCATTTTCGTGAATATCAGTAATCTCATCAACGATACCAATCTCCACCAACGTTTAACATGAGAGTTAACTTATTTTCATAATACTTCTCCCATTCGACTAATTCCATCATTCCTTCCCATGACATACCAGTTGCATTCAGGTTGGGTATCATAATTAATTCATTTAAGTCTTAATCCTTCTCCGGCCTTGTCTGCGCCGTATCCCGCTGCCACAGTTACGCCCCGCTTCACAAGCGTTGTCCCCACGGCCCGCACAATGGATGTGTTGTCCGTCACGCTTTGTATCCCCATTCCCACAGGAACCATCATGCCGCTCGCAAAGCCGAATATGTCATAGGCTGTTTGATTCCCCATGAAGACTGTATCTCTGATTGGATTAAACGCCTCCGAGTATGGGTCATTGATAATCTGTATATCCTCAGAAATAT
>JAEYLC010000033.1 GCA_023461435.1 Bacillota bacterium | reverse complement strand
AAGTAAAAAACGCCTCCGCCGATTGCGGTCGCAAGGCCCCTTGCAATCACGAGCGTTTTTCTGACATTGCCCTTTACCAACACCAAGCTGCCCAATGGCAAATAATCAATTTTGTCCATAAGCTCCTATTTAATAAAACAGAATAGACTTAAACCAAAAAGGTTCAAACATAGTCATAATTGAATAAATTTGCCCTCCGGTATCATTAAGACGCCGGAGGGCTTTTAAAACTTAGACGCCGAATTTCTGAGAAATGTTGCGATCCAGCTCTTCCACAGCCTTCGCCGTTGCGTCAAGCTGCCCGGCTATGTCGTCAATCAGCTGGCGCATGTTGTTAAATGAGGGCTTGAGAGAACTGAACTGCTGAGCAAACTTGCTGCTTGCTTCGCCTTCCCATTCCTGCTGAAGGTTGTTGATCAAGTTCTGCATCTTGGAAATAACGCCCTCAAAGGTGGAGCCTTCCGTCCGAAACTGCGAAGCCCTGCTGCGCATTTGATCAGGGGTTATTCTGATTTGTCCTGCCATTTTATTTTCTCCTTAGTTTATATTTTGCCCGTATGGGCATTTATCACTGTGTGATCATACCGGAGACCTAAACTGCATTCCGCCAATTGGATTTTATTGTTTGTCAGCAAATACAATATTTTCTTAATGAAAATTATAAAAGTATATTTATATTATGTCAATTATATATTTAATATAACATTTTTTCTATGTATTAAAATTATTTTGTATTGTTTATTTCTTTACTATATTTATTGTATATGCTAGTATTTTGGTGCATTATTAATTATTTTATGCTTTTTAGTTTTATTTTGGGTTATTAAGCGATATAATGATTTTAATCATTTACAGTATAAGCTTTACGGAGTTGTGGTCATGGCAAAGATAAAAGTTCTTCTCGCCGATACAGATGAAAGATATTTGACGCCTCTTGAGCGCCGGTTCGTAGACGGCTTGGGTGCTCAAGCAGATATCAACGTGATTACCGACAGAAACTATTTGAACACATATTTCAGCAAACCTCAGAGCCTTGATTTATTGCTGATCAACGAGGAATTTTACGATTCGGGTATTGGCAGACATAACATAGGCAATATCTTCTTGCTTTGCGAGCAGCCGCCCGAAGACAGCTCAACCGGAGAGCTCGATATCAAAAGGATATATAAATATACGAGCGTAAAGGAAATCTATAACGAAGTCTTTCACAGCGCATCGGCGGTGGTCCATGCGCGCGTTTCTCAAAATGAGGAAACCCGGATTATTCTGTTTTATTCACCGATTGGAGGCATAGGGAAAACAACTTTGGCTGCCGGTTTATGCGCGTGCTTTGCCAGGCACCATAAACGGGCTCTTTTTATAGGCACCGATAATTTGCAGACCTTTGGCTGGATAATGAAAAAACCGGCCTATATGCAAAACAGCATCGAAAAGCTGTTTTCATCTCAAAGCGACCATATGTATGAAGCCGTAAAGCCGTCTGTCTGTACCGAAGCATTTGATATTCTGCCTCCGTTTCAAAGCTCCTTGTCATCGCTCAACCTCAAAGCGGCTCATTATGTTCCGCTTCTCAATTTCATCAAGGCGTCTGCCGATTATTCATATATCGTTGTTGACCTGCCCTGTGATTTTTCCGAAGATGTATCAAAGCTCATGAGCTTTGCCGACCATACGATTATTATTACCGGTCAAGACAGAATCTCTTTACACAAGCTCAGCTGCCTGCTTTCCAATATCGATTGTTCAGACCAGAACCGCTTTTTCTTTGTCTGCAACCGATATAAAGAAAACATGGAAAACCATCTCGTCACGCAAGGCTATATAAACCGGATTCATATTGAAGAGTACATCAATGATGACTCTCAGATCCCCAATTTAGGCATTGAATATGTCGCGAATGACAAATGCCTTCAAAAGCTTGCGCTGACATTTATCTCGTGAGGTGAGGTATGAACAAGGACAGAATCGTTGCAATTTTGTATTTGAAGAAAAGGGATCAAAAATTCGATGTTGATATCCCTCTCGATATTACGGCAAGCGAATTGATTATTGCTTTAACAAAAGCCTTTGATTTGGATATAGACATCGGCGATCTTTCGAGCTGTTACCTGAAAACAGAAAATCCGATCGCCTTTTTGCGAGGCAACAAAACTCTGACGGAATACGGGCTGCGCAACGGCACCATCATCAATTATATGCAGTAGGGGGACCATATGGATAACCGGTATAAGGCGATCATCACGAATAAGCGAATGTTCAGAGAAATCGACTTGCTGCCGGACAGGGAGTCCGTCAGAATCGGCACCACGAAAAGCTGTGATATCCGGTTCAGCAAGGAGTCGTTTTTTACTGATTTCGAAATACTCTTTGAGAACCAGAACAATCTTTGGACAATCAGCTGTGATGCCGGTATTTTTATATCGCTCGACGGAATCATTAAGCTTGTTCATAAGGAGCTGTGCCACGGGGATACCCTTATTATCAAATATCAGGACTCCAAGCAAGAGGTCTTCAAAATCAATTTTGTTTTTGACTTTGATTCAGACCAAAAAAGCTACGACAGGATGATCGATATTGATGACTGCGCAGCTTTACATATCGGCGGAAGCAGCCAGTGTGCCATCCACATCCAAGACGCTCTTATCGGCTATGATTCCATATCGATATATAAAAAGAACGGGCAGACTTATATTCAGGATAATCAGTCAAAATACGGATTGTATGTGAACGGCGCCAAAATCAACGGCCAAACGCAGCTCTATGACTACGATTTTTTCTCCGTCGTCGGTTTCAGCTTTTACTTTAAATACGGCAAGCTTTACACCTCCCCATCCGAAAAGATCACAATCCACGGACTGAAATACGAAGATGTGCGTGAAAGCAAAACAACCCTGCAATACCCGCGGTTCAATCGCAGCACGAGGCTCAAGCCGGTTATCCCCACAGAGAATATCCCGGTTTTAGATCCGCCTGCGGAACCGACAAAGCCCAAAAGCAACATCGTCATGCAATTGTTCCCCGTTCTTGGCATGCTGGCATTAACAGTGGTTTTAAGAGGGACGATGTCAGACTCAGGCGGCAGCTTTATAATCTTCAGCGCGTGTTCAATGGGAGTCGGCGTCATCACTTCGGCGGCCAGCATCGTCGGTGAGCGGCGCCGATTTAAAAAAGATGTCATTCAAAGAAAAGAAAAATACCTGAAATACATTTCTGATAAAAAGGCGGCACTCAACGAGTGCCGGCGGGAGGAGCTGGAGATACTTGATGAGCTATTCTATCCCGCCCCTCGCGCCATGCAGTTCGTCAACGATTTTTCCAACGAGCTTTTCAACCGCGCTCAGGATGACGAGGATTTTTTAAGCGTCCGCATCGGTACAGGCTCGGTTATTTCCAACAGACCTGTGGATTACAAAGCTCAGGAGAAATTCGAAGGCGACGATGATTTGGCGAATCTTCCCGAGCAGCTGTCCTTCGGTTATAAATGTCTCTCCGGGGCCCCCATTGTGGTTGACCTAAAAGCCAACAACGCTGTCGGTGTGATCGGCGATGATGATAAACTCAACAGTCTCATGAAAATCATCACAGCCGACCTTTGCATCAGACAGTATTTCAGCGATGTCAAGCTGTTCTATTTGGTCAACGAGGATAAACAGCACCTTGTTTCAAACCTAAGGCTGCTGCCTCATTTGCAAAACAACGATCTGGGCATTCGAAATATCATATGTGACGGTGAAAGCAAAAACATTCTTTTCGAGTATCTTTACAGAGAGCTGTCCCAGCGTGAAACTCAAAAAATAGTATTTCCCCGCATAATCATTTTCGTGTTGAGCGACCTCGGGATCAAGCGGCACCCTCTCTCCCAATATATCGAAAAAGCACAAAGCTGCGGCGTCACGTTCATTTTCTTTGAAAATTATGCGGAAATGCTCCCCGGCGGGTGTGATACCATCATCCATTTGAGCGATTCGGATACCAGCGGCATCGTGCAGAAAAGCCAAAACTCAACGGAAGCCGTGGATTTTTCTTACGACGTTATCAACGACAATGATATATCCCGCATGGTCAGCCGGCTCGCACCCGTTTTCTGCGAAGAGGTCAGCCTCGAGGGCACATTAACAAAGAGCATTTCGTTTTTTGAGCTGCTGAATATACTCACGGTTGATGACCTTGATCTGCGCAACCGCTGGGAAGCATCAAAAGTCTATGAATCCATGGCGGCGCCCCTCGGTGTAAAATCGAAAAACGAAATCGTGAGTCTCGATCTGAATGAGAAATATCACGGCCCGCACGGCCTTGTCGCCGGAACGACCGGCTCGGGAAAAAGCGAAGTGCTGCAGTCGTATATACTCTCGATGGCGACGCTGTTTCACCCTTATGAAGTCGGCTTTGTGATCATCGATTTCAAAGGCGGCGGCATGGTGAATCAATTTAAGGACCTCCCGCATTTGATCGGGGCCATCACCAATATCGACGGGCGTGAAATTGACCGTTCACTGCTTTCCATCAAGGCGGAGCTCAGAAAAAGACAGGAGTTGTTTGCGCAAACCGGGGTCAATCATATCGATGCGTATATCAAGCTCTATAAAAACGGCAAAACGACGATCCCTCTGCCGCACCTGATACTGATCGTCGATGAATTTGCGGAGCTCAAGATGGATCAGCCCGAATTTATGAAGGAACTCATCAGCGCCGCGCGTATCGGCCGCAGCTTAGGCGTTCATCTGATACTGGCAACGCAAAAGCCAAGCGGCGTGGTTGATGCGCAGATCTGGTCGAACTCTAAATTCAGATTGTGTTTGAAGGTGCAGAATAAAGAAGACAGCAATGAAGTACTCAAAACACCGCTGGCCGCCGAAATCAAAGAACCCGGCCGCGCCTATCTGCAGGTGGGCAATAATGAAATTTTTGATTTGTTCCAATCGGCATACAGCGGAGCGCCCGCAAGCCAGGATGATACGATATCTCAAAAACAGTTCGAAATCTACAGCCTGTCTCTATGGGGCCGACGCACGCCTGTATACGTAAAAAAGCCCGATAAAAAAAAGAGCAGCAGCGGCACACAGCTCGAAGCCACCGTTCAATACATCAGCAATTATTGCCGTGATTCGCATATTCAAAGGCTGCCGGGCATTTGCCTGCCGCCGCTTGAAGACTGCATTGATTATCCCGATTCGAAATTGACTGCTGATCCGCTGCATACGGTTGTGCCTTTGGGTATTTTTGACGATCCGAACAACCAGCGTCAGGATATCGTTTATCTTGATTTGTCCGCCGGACACACGATGATCGTCGGATCTTCACTCTACGGCAAAACAAGCCTCCTGCAGGTCATCATTCGCGGCATTGCGAATCAACATTCCCCGCAGGAGGTCAGCATATACATTTTGGATTTTGGCTCTATGGCTTTAAAGGTTTTCGATGCTCTCATACACGTGGGCGGCGTTGTGACCCCGGCTGAGGATGAAAAGATGAAAAATTTCATCCGCATGATCAAAAGTGAGATCACATCAAGAAAAGAGGTCTTTTCCAAAATAGGCATCACTTCTTTTGTTTCATATAAGGAAGCGGGTCATAAAGATCTGCCCCATATCATCATAATGATCGATAATTTTATTGCCGTTCGCGAGCTATACCCGGATTACGAGGATGATTTGCTTTATTTTTGCCGTGAAGGCGTGGCGGTGGGCATCAGCATCGTGACCACTTCACTGCAGACCAGCGGTATCAGCTACCGGTATATGAGCAACTTCTCCAACCGTATCGGCCTTTACTGCAATCAGGGGGACGAGTATGGCACACTGTTTGACCGGTGCAGAATGGAACCGAAAAATGTTCCCGGACGCGGCTTGATCTCTATGGACAAAACCATATATGAATACCAGACGTATCTGGCGTTCAAAGGCGAAAAGGAAATCGAAAGAGTTTCCGAAATAAAAGCATATATCAATCACATAACGGACGAGTATCAGTCGCAGCAGGCCGTGAGCATACCCGAAGTGCCGCAAATACTTGATCTTGACTATGTCAAGTCAACGATGAGGCCATTTCGTCCTTATCAGGTTCCTGTGGGCATTGATTACGATACAGTCAGTTTTGTTACCATCGATTTTACGAAAGTCATGACAATCGGCATCACCGGCCGTGAAGGCTTTGGCAAAACAAATATCGTGCGCGTCTTTATGAACTATTTTGAAAAATCCGCCCTCCCCGTCCAAGCGTATCTCGCGGATGACTTCGACAAGCAGCTTCATGAATTCGCATCGCTCGATTTTGTCCGCCAATACACGAACGACCCGGCCGATTTCAGGAAGATACTCGATACCTTCGACGCCGACCTCAGCACACGCCTTGAAAGGGTGCACCGCGAAGGCTATGAGATATTGGCAGACGAACCGCTTCTCCTCTGCGTGGTTCAAAACAGCGGGTTGTTCAGTTCCGGCGGATTGGGCGATGCGGCGGCAAATGCGTTGTCAGACCTTTTAAACAATTACCGTCAGCTCAAGTTCTGCATCATTTTCGGCAGCATTGAGAATGTCAACGTGAACTACAATTCTCCCGAGCTGCTGCGCATGAGCAAGGACTCAAGCCACCTCTTTGTTTGTGATGATCTTAACAATCTGAAGCTTATCGATGTTGGCGGCACACCCGCACGCCAATTTAAAAAGCCGATTGAACTTGGTGATTCATACATGATCACCGAAAAAGGAATACAAAAAATGAAGGTGATTCATATATAGATATTTTTTGGTTATATCCTTAAATTATTCTACGAATAGTATTGAATCATTTGGATTCATAAAATATAATATTATGTCATATGGTGCTATTATTTATATAATTATGTCACTTCAGCTTCGCATGTTTCAGCCATTTTAACGCCACAAATAGCGCCCAGATCCTAAAGAATTCGTTTACCTACGGACCGTTGCCGTCTTTCTGATGCCTGCAGGTCTGAAAAGTATGCCGGGAGGAGCACAATTGAGCGCTATTGGGACAGTTTTAAGAGAACGATATGAGATTATCGCCGAACTTGGCAAGGGAGGCATGAGCACTGTTTTTCTTGCCAAGGATAAGATTCTTGACTCGTACTGGGCCGTCAAGCAGGTAAAAAACAGCACCAGCATCGATATCGAGGCGTTTAAAAAAGAAGTCGAGCTGCTTTCCAGCTTGAGCCATTCGGACATTCCGAGAATTATTGACCGGATCGAGGTCGGCGACGACTTCTTTGTCATCATGGATTTCATAGATGGCATATCGCTCGGTAAAAAGGTGCTTGTTGAGGGCCCTTTGCCCGAGCACGATGTTGTCGAATGGGCAAAGATGCTTTGCGATGTGCTCGAATACTTGCACACCGTCAAACAGAACCCCATCATTTACCGCGATATGAAGCCGGACAACATCATGCTGATCAATTCCGGCCGGGTCAAGCTGATCGACTTCGGCATAGCCAAAGAATGCAGGCGCGGCGAACGCCAAACCGGCTCGAGCATCGGCACAAGAGGGTACGCGGCGCCCGAACAATACAAGGGAGCCAGCAATATTCTTGACGAACGCACCGATATCTACAGCCTTGGCGCCACGCTGTTTTATCTCGTAACCGGGAGCGCCCCCGGCAAACCGCCAAAGGCTATCCGCCCGATCCGGCAGATCAATCCGGCATTGTCGGAAGGTCTCGAATACATCATACTCAAATGCACGGATGACGATCCGGCAAACCGGTACCAAAACTGCCGGGAGCTGAAAGCCGATCTTAATAATATCCAGCAGCTCACGAGCTCGTACAGACGTAAAATGAGCCGGAAGCTATTGTCTTTCGTGGCTTGCTTCGCCGCCTGTCTGATTTTCATGTCGGTGGCTTTTATAGGAAACGCCGGCATGTCCAAAGAACGCGAAGACAATTATCAGCATTACTATGACCTCGCGATAAACGCTGACCGAAGCGGCGATTACGCCACGGCGGCGGTCAACTATGAAAAAGCGGTGAGCTATAAGCAGGACAGCCTTGACACACACATGCTGTATTTCAATGCTTTGCTGCCGCAGGATGGCGACGAAAACGGCATCATCAAAACAAAAGAGGCCGTCGACATTATGAGGACCAAATATATCGATAACCAGCAGTCGCCCATGTATCATAACGACGAGCTCATGTATCAGGTGTCCAAAAGAAGCATTGAGGTGAACGATCCGGTATATGCCGCTTTTGCCGTTAATTATATCGGACTGCTTCGCGAACACGATTTCTCGGCGGATGATCTGGGCGGCTTTGAGATTATTGCCCTCAACTGTGCGAAGAACATGGCCACTCAGGATTTTACCGCGTTTGGAGAAGCGCTCACGAACCTCGAACAGATAACCGACACCGCTGCTTTACCGGCCAATGATAAGCTTGAAAACTATTACACTGTCATGGTGATGTACAGCGAATACCCGGCCAACCTCAGCGATGCGTATACGCGTATCTATGATATCGGAAAAAAGGCCAAAGAGCTGATCGATTCAAATCTGAACTCGGAAGATCTCACATTCAACAGCATCATCCCCATGTATGAACTGGTCGCCTCGAGCCTTTATAATCATGCCGTGTCTCTCACGGATTCCACGGAAAAAGAATCGGAGCTCAACCTGTGCCTTGAATGGTTCGGGTATCTTGACGACCTCAATGATGATCTTTCGGAATCGCTGTGGATAAAAAAAGCCAACACCTACAAGGGCATATTCGATATCTACAACACATCGGAGCGTCTGAGTGAGATGAACGATACCGTCACGGGCCACCTCGACAGCGCTATCGCGGAATTTGAAAAAATCATCACAACCTACCCCGACTCGTTCCTCGCGCTTGTGCATCTGACACGCGCCACCTTGGATAGAGAGCTGCTTAAGCCCGCTGCGGCTGACAGAGATTTTGCGGATACGCTAAAATACCATGACCAGCTGACTCAGATGAAAAACAGCGACAGAAATCTGTCAAATATCTCGCTGTCACAGTTCAGCTCGCTCAAGCAAGCCATGGTCAACGCAGGATTGGAGGAATAAGCCATGTATGACGTTCTCTTTTACGCAGGACTGGTTCTATCGGCAGCTTTTCTGATCGCGGCGGTCATACTGTTCTTCGGGAACAGAATACCGACGGTGATCAGATATTTTGTCCATATTTCCGGCAAGAAGATCCGCAGAACACCCATGCTCGATTATCCTGTCAAAGAAAAAAGCGCCCCTGCCGATGACGAAGCCACAGAGATACTGAATTCGGCCGATGAACCGACCGAGCTGCTCGATATCGCCCAGCAATACGCCACCGCGCTCCTTGACGCGGACAGCACGACATTACTGCCTTCGCTGGACAGCGAAGATTAATAATTTTTTGGAGAGAGAATGATGAAGAAGATTTGGAAAAACAATCAAAAGGGTTTAAAAGCGGGATTTTTTGCCGTCACGGTGCTGGCGGTGGTTTTGCTGACGATGACGCAGGTGCTGGCGGACGCGGAATTCAATATTGAGAGCGGGCACGAATGTTTCACAAGCTCCGCTACAACGGCAGATATAGAATTAAGCGGCGTTGATAATGAGAATGCGGCATTTTTCATAAAGGATGACGTTACATACTCTTTCAGTTCGTATATAGATCTTGGTCACGCGGCCGATCATCTCACAATATCCGGTTCCTGGGCCGCATATACGCCGCAGGTCTACTACATCACGCTAACCGATATAGAAGAAGACGACCTGAATGGAATTACAGGCTTAAGCGATATCGATTCAGACGACAATACCGTCACGCTCGATACCGGATCAGGGCCGCTGGTTCTGCAGGTCATCACAGTTATCTATGATCCTGATGAGCCGGACATCGGCGCGGTAATGCCGAGCGATATCAGCTATACCCAGATTACACTGACAGTTGATGCCGAAGACCACCCTTCGGGTTCGGAAGCCAATGTTTCCGGCCTCGCGGCTGAGGCTTACAGCTTTGACGGCGGCAGTCATTGGCAGGCATCGAACAGCAAGACATTTTCGTCCAACGGGGTGGTGGACATCTGGGTGCAGGATAACGCCGGAAATATAGAGAAAACAACATATACAATTGATCAACTGGACGATACACCGCCTACCTTGACCAACATCACAGTCGTTCCGGATGTCACACATATTACAGATCCTTGGAGTCAATCGACAACGGTTACGGTTGTCGGCGCATCGGATTCTCAGGCCGGGCTTGATGCTAAACCTTATAGCTTTAACGGTGGCGTCAGTTGGCAGTCATCCAACAGCGAGGACTTCACATCAAACGGGACTGTGAATATACGGATACGGGATGCTGTCGGGAACTACACCAGCCGAACCGTTGAAATTTATACGGTAGATAATATCGCTCCCACCATTGAAGAAGTTAAGGTTACACTCATTGACTCGTATGGCGGATGGGCCAAAACCGCAACGATTGAGGTAATCAACGCTCAAGATCAAGACACTCTATCCGGACTTGCTGATGAACCCTATAGCTTTGACGGCGGCACAAGCTGGCAGTCAGGCAATACCTTTACGGTCACGCAGAACGATGATTATACCGTGCTGGTAAAAGATGCCGCCGGAAATATACTTAATACCGGCACCCAGCATGTGGACCACATCGATAGAACTCCGCCGCAGATCACAATAACCGAAAGCTCCATCTCCGAACTCTGGGCCGCAGGCACCGCCACTGTGGAATTCACTGTTACCGATAGCGACGAGGCCGGCTGTAATCCCGCCTCTATTACCGGCACCATTTTAAACGGTTCGGTTTCCATCGTTCCCAAGCCCGGGGTGGAAAATGTCTACATTGCAACAATCACAGGGAATGCGGACGCCGTTGTGGAAGACATAATAAAATTCACGGCATCCGATAACCTCTCGAACGAGAATGCCGGTGTGTTCAGCTCAAAAAATATACTGATCGACAATACGGACCCTGTGATCAGTATCGATGAGTCCACCATATCAAATAACTGGGCAGTCGGCACCGCGACTGTGGAATTGACCGTTACCGACAGCGGCGTCGGCTACGACGCCTCCGCTGTTGCGGGCACTATTTTAAACGGTTCGGTTTCCATCGTTCCCAAGCCCGGGGTGGAAAATGTCTATATTGCAACAATCACAGGGAATACGGACGCGGTAGTGAATACCTCAATATCATTCACGGCATCCGATACCCTCTCGAATTCAAACACCGGGGTATCCAGCATAAAGCCTATTCTGATCGACAACACGGACCCTGTGATCAATATCGACGAACTTACAATATCCAATACTTGGAGCGCCGCGTCAACGTCTTTTGAATTCACGGCAAGCGATACAGGCTCAAGGATAAATACGATCTCCGGGTCCGTCGCCAACGGACATGTGGCGATATCCGATAAGCCCGGCTTTGCCGACACATATATCGCCACCGTCACCGCAAACAGCGGCTCGGTGGTTGAGGGCAAGGTCGAGCTGACCGTGGCAGACGAGGTCAGCCACACCACCACGGGCTCCACTATCAAAGATGTCAAAGCCGACGATAAGGACCCGACCCTGACTGATCTGACGGTTCAGAAGATCTCCGGCTCGGCGAACCCCAATGTCGTCAAGGATGGCGATATCATCAAAGTCTCCTTCAGGCTGACGGATGCGGGCTCGGGTGTGAATCCGGGCAGCGTTGTGGTTACGCTCAACGGCTCGGCATTGCACGCCAGCAATACAGGCGACGTCTATTCATGCAGCTTCACCGCGGGCTCCGGCTTCACTGCCGCGGACGACAGTCTCCTTCGTCTCACAAAGATTGAATTTGCCGATAATGTGGGCAACAGCGTCACGACTGCTCAGGATACCGACACGGCGATAAAATATTACTCCGGCATCGCCAATGGTTTCAGCGACCTTAAATTCTGGTCAAGCAATCCCGATAGCACTATCGCCAAAAACGGGGATACCGTATTTGTATCGTTCTTCACGACACATCCGGTTAACATCGAAAGCGGAACCATTTCCCAGTCTCTTGCTGTCGGCATCACGTGGCTCAAGCAGAACGATACAGCAGCCAAAAGCGGCTGTTATTACTCAGAAGGCTGCTTCAAAGTGGCCAACGATACCGCGTACGATATGCAGAATATAAAGCTTGCGTTCACACTCGGAGACGCAGCGGAAAACAGCGTGTTATCGAAAACACAGGCCGATTCGACCAGTATACTGTATTACGCGCCAATGGCGATATCCGGCGTGACCATTGTTTCAAACAACTCGCAGGATGCTGCGCAGTATGCCAAGAATGGCGATACAGTCATCGTATCCTTCTCCACCAATCATGACGTTTCGGTTTCGTCGGCGTCCATTGCGGGAAAAGCTGTGACCCCCGCGAAGACGGATGGAAGCGGCTCTGTTAAGAACTGGGTCATGTCGTATACAATTGCAAACGGAGATCTGGGCGATCTCGCGGTCGTTCCGTTTTCTTTCACGATCAGTGACAAAGCCGGCAATGATCAGGCTGCCGTGAACAACGGTACAGCCGGCGTTTTGCACACGCTGCGTTATTACGCCCCCATCACCGCCGCCACATCCATAGCCTCCAACTATAAGTATTCGAACTACGCGAAAAATTCGGATACCGTCACGGTGACGGCCAAGACCAATCACGCAGCCACCATCGTTTCTTCCGCGATTTTCGGCAGAAAAGCAAGCAACACAGGCTCCGGCAGCCCAAACCTCAAGATGTCTTACCAGATCCCCTCCGGCGAGGGCAGCATTGCCGAGGGCACTGCGAGCCTTAATTACACTGTTTCGGATGCCGCAGGCAATACGCTCACGGTAAACAAGACGAACGATGCCGCGGGTTCTTCCGTGACCTACGACAGAACAAACCCAACCGTCAGCATAGACCCGAGCTCGCTGTCGTTCTCGGCGTCCACCGTTACCTATACGGTCATATTTGAGGATGAACATCTGTCCGGGCAGGATATTTCCGTGATGCTGAATGGAAAGGAACAACTGACCAGCCGTGACAGATCCTCCGTTTCGGGCACCCGGTATACAAAAGCCGTGGCGCTTGACACGGACGGCAATTATAAGCTCGTCGCGTCGCTGCTTGACAGCGCGGGCAACGCATCCGATCCCAACGCGACAACGAGCGTCACCGTCGATATGACCAAGCCCGAAATAAAAGCCGTCAAGCTTGATATTAGCACCCCCAAAGCCTTCAAGGCCGGCTTCTTTATCAGTGATTACTTTGAGTTCGTTGATCAGAATATCCGTGACATCATCTGCACCGTGTCGGACAGCGAGGGAACACGCGACTGGGATATCAATGAGCCTTTAACCGGAGACGGCAAAAAGACAATTAATCTCATCGTAACGGATATGGCCGATAACTCTTCCACATCCATCACATACGACCTGTATATTGACGGAACGGCACCGAAGCCCGTGATCATCGATACCCAAAGCCAGACAGCCGTATCTTCGGATCAGCCTTCCACGTTTATTTCTGAGATGGAGCTGTCTATCAGCCTTGAATCACTGCAGCTAGGTGATATCGGCAGCGCCGACCGTTTCACAAAGCTGGAGCTTCATAAAGGCGGCACGCTCTATGCTGATCTCTTAAATACGATCGAGCCTGACGAAAACGGCGTTTATTCCTACACATTGAACACCTTTGGCGAGTACAACCTGATACTGTCCGCCGTCGATGATGTCGGGAATGAGACCGGAGAGTTGGAATATCATTTCTTTTTCAATGACAAGAACATATTCCAGAAGTTCTATGAAAACACGCCTTTGTTTGTGACAGTGATTTCAATATTGGTTATTGGAATTGCCGCGCTGATAACTGCGAGAATAGTAAAGAGAAACAGAAAAAGCAACACGGCCAACAGCATTTGATTAACACATAAGGGGTAATAAAATGATCCATGCAATGGGAATCAGGGAATACAGAGATTCGCAAAACTTGTCGTACATACTCCCGACGCCCGACCTGTTTTATCAGACCGGCTATAAAGTCTTACTGAGTCAGGAGAAAAACGGGTTCATTCGTTGCGCGAAAACGCTTCACAACGGTGATACCAAGCTGCTGTATGACATCTCGCGCTATAAATCTCTTGATTCCCTGCTGTCCGAGCTCAAGCACGACGCGTTTTTGGCAGTGCTTCGAAATCTTGCGGACGTTGTGATCGAGGTGAAAAACAATGGCTTTATGCAGTGTGAAAACATTGAAACGTCGCTCGATAAGATTTTCATCGACAGCAACAATTACAAGGTTTCTCTGGTTTATTTGCCGATCAGCACGCTTTCGCAGCCCGATAGTTTTATTGTTTTTGAAAACAAGCTGAAAAGCAATATCCTTGCCGCCATCAGCAATTATCCGAATCTTATGAGCGCATATGTGGGTACATTGTGCGAGTATTTAAAAAGCCCTGTTTCTACTATAGAACAACTCCGCGAGCTTCTTAACAGCGGATCGGGTCAATTGTCTTCACTTAACTCTCAGCTGCCGCAAGGCTCTGAAAACTGCATGACACCCGATTATAAGGCACGGGAATACAGAGAATACAGCGGAGGTATCGTTTCAGGGGGAGGATACGCTTGCCAGCCGTCGGATGTTTCCCCGCAGCAGTCAACCAAAGCGCCGAACCCAAAAAAAGGGGGCTTTTTCGGCTTGTTTGCTTCCAAGCAAAACAAGCCGCCCGTCAAAGCGGTCTATCAGGCGAATGACAGCGGCGCGACGGAAATCCTTGACGATTTGTTCATGCCGAGCATCATGCTTGTTGGCGTCAAAACCCCTGTCAAAGTTGAGATCGTGATAAATAAAGAGGATTTTATCATTGGCAAAAAGTTTGATTCGGTGGACGGACTGATTCAATTCAACAAAGCGATAAGCCGGATCCATTGCAAAATCATATTTTCCGGCAAGAAATATTTTATCACGGATTTAAGCAGCTCCAACGGAACATACGTCAACGGCGCGCGAATTGAACCTAACCGTCAGGTCGGCATTGCCCCCGGGGACAAGATTCGGCTTGCCAACAGTGATTTTATAATTAAATCCATTTAAAAGGTGAGTATGAAGGAATTTTCAACAGCTTTTTCGGGGCTCACTGATCCTGGAATATTAAACAAAAAAAACGAGGACAGCATTTACTATGAGGCCCATGACCTTGACGGCGGCAACATCGGCGTTTTCGCTGTCGCCGACGGGGTCGGCGGTTTAATGAACGGCGATGCCGCGAGCCGCATCGCCACCGATAACATGGCGGCCTGGTGGAATTATATCTGCAAATGTCAGATTCGCCGGGAGGAGCTTCAAGACTCCTTAAAAGCTTGTTTTGAGAAAACAAATGCGGATATCAGGGCACTCTCCATGCAGCAGGGAATCAAAATGGCCACAACTCTTTCCACTCTGGCGATTTTTCAAAGTGAATGCTACATCGCGCACATCGGCGACAGCAGGATATATCGTCTTCGCCGCGGGATGGTCGGTTCGAGCTTTCAGATGCTGACAAAAGACCATTCATGCTTGATAAACACAGAGTCCGGCGGAAAAATCATTCAAAAAAGCGTACTGACTGAATGCCTTGGGTATAAAGATACGATTCACCCTCTTTATTCGGTCCTTCCTGTAGGCAGAGGTGATATCTACCTTTTGTGCAGCGACGGCGCTTACAAAACGATCAATAACGAGAATTTAAAACGAATCATTAACAGTTCGCCTGACATGCCATCGATTTGCTCTAACATTGTTCATCAAGCCAAGCTCAATAGTGAAAAGGACAATATCTCTGTCATTGCCATTCAAATCAATCAGAAATGACAACAAATTGGCGAAATATCCTGCTGCTTATTCGATGTCCATAGTTCCTCAACTGCCAGACAAATCGGGGAGAGCCCTTCGGCTGCAGCCGTTCTTAAATACCAAAACGGGACAGCCCGTTTAAACCGTCCCGCTTCTGGTATCGCAGTTTTACCAAGTAATGCCCTGCCTCTGATGCTTGTTACCTGTAATTTATTATCACCTTTTCGCCCGGATGCGGCTCTATAAAACGTTCCTTTCCCGCGATCCGGTCGCGCACTTTACCTGGGTCCGCGGCATACCAGGATTTTTCGGGCGCATAAAAGGTGCCCCAGTGGAACATGATGATATCCGCGTGAATCAGATGATTGACGAGTTTCAGCGCATTCTCCGTGCCGAAATGGTGCAACGGCGAGTTGTCTTCAAAATCCATAAACAGCAGATTCACATCTTCATTATCAAAATGCTCGTCCAACAGCTTGCTGTCGCCCGGGTCCCAAACCACTCCGTCCGGCGTATAGAATTTGTAGCCGCAGCAATCCTCCGGCTTGTAGATATATGACTCCGTTTCAGGAAATTCCGCCTGCCACGGATGATCCGCCGCCGTCATCTGTACCTTGACGCATCCGATTTGAAAGCTCTCCCTTGGCGCGTGAGCCACGATGCGCTCATCCGGTACACCGATTTCCATCAGCCTTTCCCTGACTTTTTGCGTACCGTGGAACACAACGCCCAGCTTATTCAGCCGCTTTACCGTGACTTCACCCAAATGATCCGCATCCGCATGCGTATACAAAATGGCGTCTGCCCTGACGATATCTTTGGCCGCGATCGGCGGCTTTGTATATTGCGGCGTGCCCTCGACCTCGCTCAGCAGCGGATCTTCGGATATAAAGCTCAGTATCGGGTCCACAATGATGACCGTGCCATGACTGTTCAGCATGACCCCCGCGCTCGTCAGCCAATAGACGGCTGTACCGTCAAACATCTCAAAATCGGCCGAAGTCATGGGGATTGGTTCCGGTGCTTTGGCCTGTAAATTATAGTCTATCCTCAAAGCTGCTCTCCTTTTGAATCTGTGTGCAAATTATGATCTAAGCTTCGCCCCTCTAACATTAAATACCATGATGATAAGGAGCAGCCCGCCCTGAATGATAAAACGCATGCCCTGATCCATATTTAATGCCTGAAGAATGCTGTTCAGTTCTATGATGACGATGGCTCCAAGAGCGCCGTTTATATAACTGCCCTGTCCGCCCGAGAGATTTGTTCCGCCGATCGTGATCGCGGCGAGGGACAGCAGCGTATAGCTCTCAGCCATATTCAACGTTGTGCTTCCCGCATAGCCGACGATTAAAAGCCCCATCAGGCCTGCCACCGCGCCGCTGACGATATACGACATGACCAGCACGGCCCTGACATTGATTCCGCTTATTCTTGCAGCGTTGAAATTGTCGCCTACGATTTTAAGCATCCGCCCCGGCCGCGTTTTGGACAGCAGCAACTCAGCGATGACAATGATGATAAAAACAACAAGCGTCAGATTACGAATCGGCGGAATCAGATTGTCGCTCAGGGATTTTAACAGGCTGCTGATATGCGCCGAGGGCTGACCTTTCGTCAGCACCATGATCGTGCCACTGATCACACTACTGGTTATCAGCGTCATAATAAGAGCCGGTATCCTCACAAAGCCGATGAAAAAGCCATTGGCCAGACCGAAAAGCGCCCCGATCAGCAGCGCCGCCAGCACAGCGACAAGCAATTGCCAAACGTTATCCATGGGCAGCAAAGGACAAATCAGCGCTGTGCAGGATGCCGTGGCTCCAATGGAAAGGTCAATGCCGTTATTGCCCGCAATGACCACCGTATTTTGCGAAATGGACATCAGCGCAAGTAAACTCGATGTCATCAATATACTGCTGACATTGTTAATGGAGATGAATCCGGGAGCGATGAAATTCCCCCCGGCCATCAAAACGACAATCGCTATGACAGACGGAAGCATCAATTTCAGTTTCCCGAACGACCGCTTACTTGGAGCCAATTGGTTTTCTAACATATCCAAGCCCTTTCTTTATCTTTGTTCTTTCCTGTTCATCAGAAAGCAGCACAGAAATCACAACGGTAATCAGCAGTATCAGCGTCTTCAGCAGTTCCTGCCAGAACGTATTGACGCCCAGGAAGATGATGATATTGGACAGCATGAATAAAAACATGCAACCGAATATACCGCCGCCAAGATCTCCTTTTCCGCCGGAAAGAGAAATGCCGCCGATAACCACCGCTGAAACGGCCGTTAGCGACATGGATTCGCCAAGCAGCGGATTTCCGCCCTGTATCATGCTGGTGATGGCCAGTGCGCCGATGCCCGCCGTCAGCCCGGAAAAGCAATAGACGATGACCTTGATTCCCACCACATTGATCCCGGACGAATAGGCGCTGTACTCGTTCTCTCCCACGGCGTACAGGTGGGTCCCCGCGGGAGTCCGCTTGAAAATTTTCCACAACGCATACGGTATCAGTATAAATATCAGGTTCAGCGGCAGAAATTCAAACAGCTCGAGCAAGTAGAAATCCGACAGCACGGTCGTATGGAGGAATATGGGCGTGCGCGTAATCACGAGCGCAATGCCGCCATAAATGATTGACGTGGCATACGTGGTGAGCAGAGGATTGATGCGCATGACGCCCACCATGATTCCGTTGATACCGCCCGCAATCACCGCTGCCGCCAGCATGACCACAATGGCCACCCCGACAGGCATCCCCCCGTTGATCAATGTCACGATCAGCACATTGCACATCGAGACCATTGACCCAAGAGAAATATCTATGCCTCCGGTCAGCACCACAAGACCTTCACCGATACACAGGCATATCAGTGTGATGTTGTTATTCAGGAAGCTTTGCGCATATGCGAGGTCAAAATTCGCGCTTGTAAAAAAAGCGACGAACAGCGACGCAACGATGAACAAATAGACGGCCGGAGCGGAGGTTGACTTTGCGTATCCTTTTATTGCATTTAAGAAACGATTCGGTTTCATGAATGATGAGCCCCCTTCCCAAGGGATGCAACGATGATATTGTCACGCGTGACCTGGCTCCCCTTCAGTGTGGCGGCGATTGCGCCCTCGTACAGCACGATCACGCGCGCATTTTGCTTGTTTGCGCACAGGCTCACAAGCTCGTCCTCATCGCTCGAAACAAAAACCATCGACATGCCCTTTTCCGCCAGCGCCCATAAAATTTCCCGGAGCTCGCTTCTCGCCTTCACATCGATACCCTTTGAAGGGTCGTTCGCAAGCAGCAGCAGCGGATTGGTGTGAATCCAGCGCCCCAAAATAACCTTCTGCTGATTCCCGCCCGAAAGCGATGTGATTTTTTGTCTGGCCGTTCCGTATTTGACGTTGAGCTGCTTTAATATCTCTAATGCGTTCGTCTTCTTTTTCAGCACCAATTCCTGAACGACCTTGATATTCTCCGAAAGATCATGACTCTTAAAGCTGCCGTCTCTTCCGCGGTCGCCGGACACATAAGCGAGGCCCTGCTTTACGGAATGCTTGGGGTTATCAATGCGCACGTGTCTGCCTTCCAGTTCGATATCCACCGGATCGGACAAACCGAACAAGGACATGACGATATCAGACTGCCCGTGCCCCTGCAGGCCGGCCACACCGATGATCTCTCCTCTTGACACGTCCAAATCGATGTGGGTACCGTAGCTTTTTATCTTCAGGTCTTTTACCGACAGCAGTATATCCTTCTTCCCGGAGGCCGCATTGCAGGCCGGTTCCGGTTCCTTGCCGGCAGCACATTCCGGGCTTACATCACTCTTTCCCGTCATATCCGTGAGCAGCATGCTGCTGTCCGTCTGGCTCAGTTCGAATGTGGATATAATCTCCCCGTTGCGCATCACGGTCACCGTGTCGCAGATAGAAAATATCTCAGACATGCGGTGTGAAACAAATAAAATGATCTTTCCCTGTTCTTTGTATTGTTTAATAATTGCTTTGACGATTTCAACGTCCTCACGATAAAGAGCCGACGTGATTTCGTCTATCAAAAGTATGTCAAAATCCTGAAAGATGGCTTTGCCGAATTCAATCAAATACTTCTTGTTAATAGGCAGATCCCGAACCGGCGTATCGATATCGCCGCCGAGACCAAGCTTTTCAAGTATGCTTTGAGTCTCCTGCCGCACAACGCTGCGGTTCGTGAATATACCGTTATGCGTGGGCATATTGCAGAGTGTGATATTTTCTCCGACGGTCAAATTCGGCAATATGCTGAGCTCCTGAGAGGTCGCCACGATTCTGAGCCGCTTTGCGGCCTTGGGCGAATGAATGGCGACTTTGCCGCCATCAATCAATACTTCTCCCTCGTCTGGTTTGACAAGACCGGACGCCACCTTGATCAACGTGGATTTGCCGGAGCCGTTGCCACCCAGCAGCGCTCTGACATCGCCGCTTGACAACAAAAGGCTTGCGTTTTTCAACGCATGGATGCCGCCGTATAATTTGGAGATGTTTTTAAATTCAAGATCCATTATTATCTCCTGCGCAATTGTATGTGCAAGGGCTTGCAGATACCTGCAAGCCCTGCCCATCGTTTTTTATTTTCGGATACTAGTTGAAGTACGCGTGGATCTCATCCTGCGACAGCCAGCCGTCCAGGCAGTCGGTGTTCTCCATGTCTTTAACGAGGTCAACAGCCTGGTCAAGCGTAATGGCCTTTGAACCGTTGAGGCCCTCCATCCACGGCGCATTCTGGTCGCCTTCGCGCGTCACCACGTATGCGGGGTCTCTGATGATTGTGTTGACGAGATCAGGGTTCATCGGATTCGGCTGAAGCACACCGTCTTTAAACGTCTTGCCCTGCAGCAGGTCCAGCGCAATACCCAATGCATCCTTGATGATCCCGGGGCTGACCGTTACCGTGATTGAATTCAGGTTCGGCATGGATGCCCACATGTCAATGTACTCTTTCGTGTAGTCGCCCGTTACAAGCGTGGGCTCTATCCCCGCGTTCTTATAAGCGTTCAGTATGCCAACGCTCATCACGTCCTGAGTCAGCACACCGTCGATTTTGCTGTATGTCGACAGGAACGTGGTCATCACAGACTGAGCTTCGGTGGCGGAGTATTTTCCCTCGCCGGTCGCAAGCGTTTTGATGTCCGGATAATCGGCGAGTATGCCGTCCACAACGGCTTGACGGGGTTCATTGGCCGGATGTCCGAATATACCGGCAATCTGGATGATGTCTCCCTTTCCGCCCAGCTGCTCAACGAACCAATTGGTGATGATTTTCATAAAGGCTTCGTTGTTGCTGAATACGCCGTATGTCCCTTCAAAAGCCGCGGGATCATTGCAGGTTAAAACCAGCACGCCTTTTTCCTTCGCAAGATCAACGATGGGCTTGATTCCTTCAGCCGACACCGGCCATATCAGCAGCGCATCCAAGCCTTTGTTGATCATGGCGGTGCAGTCGTTGATCTGCTGCGTCAAATCCGAAGCGCTTGTCGCAACCTGATAATCGGAAATGAGGCCCTGGGCTTTGTAATCTTCTGCTGCTTCTTCAAAGTCCTTCACGTAAGCGGCAGACCAAGTGTTGCCCCAAACAGCCGTGGACAGCCCGATCCTGTAACCGCCGTCCGCACTTTCTGTCGGCGCTTCGGCAGATGAATCGGTTGATGCCTCAGTCGAAGCTTCGGCAGAAGTCTGTGCAGGAGCTTCGTTGGGGCCTTGCGGGCTGCATGCCGAGAGAATCCCTGCCAGCATCACAATGCAGAGCAGAATTGCACCAAGAGATTTTAGTTTCTTCATTTTTTCCTCCAGTTTTATTATAGTTTGCGGCCAAACTTTATTATAGAAGGGAAGAGCTCCCCAATATCTTACAGGCAGAATCCGTCTCACAAGACTGGCTGTATAATCCTTTTAAAACATCCGCCTCATGGCCGGTGCCGTCGTCTATCAGCTTCATATTTGTCGTACACAATTGCTGCATACTGGCGTAATTCCTATTTTTGATCACGCGCTGTTTTTTCAAACGGCTGAGCAATGTGTGGTTAAATTTTATTATTGGTGCATTGTTTATCACAATAGCCGTAATGAGCTATATTTAATAACAAATTTATATATTATCTAATTATTATTATTCTCATATCCTATACTCACTATTTCTATTGTTTATTTATTTTTTCTTCTTATCTTATTTAATTATGCTGATTTTTTATAATCAAAATCAACGATATAGGTATTAAAAATATGACTGGTAAAATTTTTAATAAATATTGAAATATTATCGTCGTTCTGTTATTATCATGTTATATGATAAATATTTTATCATATCGGGTGTATAGACTTCGCGTCCCACTCCTCTTGCGGATATGCTGGCATACGCCGAACTGGAAGCAAAGTTCATCTGTGAGATGCAGCGGCTCCAAGTGATAAACGTTTATCAATAAATAACAATAAGGAATTATAATACTATGCAGGAACCCAAGGTTACCATACAGATGATCGCCGATAAAGCACATGTTTCCAAAGCCCTTGTCTCCAGAGTCTTGAACGGAAAAGAAGTTCGCGTTTCTACTCAAAAAAGATCGCAGATACTGAAAATCGCAAGCACCTTGGGGTATTCAAGCACGAAATCGTCAGCCGCCAACGCCAGGAACAAGAAATTTATTGCTCTGATCCAACCTGGTTTCGATTTTGACCTGATTATCCGAATGACAAATGCCATTACCGCGAAAACCAACGAATACGGCTATTCACTTATCATATTCAACAGCTGTGAAAGCAGCATGCTTGAGCGTCAGTACCTGGAATTCTGCATCAACAACAATATCGGCGGCATCATTGTGAACCCCTGCAACACCGTGGATAACATCGATATGTATGAGTCGTTGGCAAATGACAGCTTCCCCATGGTTTTCATCGACAGATATATTGACGGACCCGCCTATTCTTTTGTGACATCAAAAAATGCGGACGCTATGTTCAATCTGACCGAATATCTAATTAAGAGAGGCCATAAGCGTCTGTTAAGCATCGTACAGGATAAATCGACTTTAACCAATGTTTCCATGGAGCGGCTCAAGGGCTATTACAGCGCCATAGACAAACACGGATTGACAGGCCATAACGAGATAATATATCCGGACAGAAACTATCAATGGCAGCCTTTATACTCGCTGCTCACCTCTGCGCGCAGATTCACTGCATTCCTCTTGAATACGTCGTGGGATATGCGCTATTTCTATGATCTTTTAAATTTAACGGATTACCCGCAGCAAGGCAATTTCGAAGTCGCGATATTCGATGACTTTACGATGCCCTATACTGAATTTCTGAGGAACCGGGACAACGCTCTGATCAACAACATCAGGTACATTATCGAACAGGAGCCGGAAAAGATGGGGGAACAAGCCGTTGATATCCTGATGAACCGCATTAAGAAAGGCGCGACCACAGAACCCGTCCACATGTTTCTTGATTGCATTGTGCAGGAGGTTTAAAATCTTCAAAAGGCGCCATATCGCTTTTATAGTATAGAGATCCGCTTACCCGAGATCAGGCGTATCGCACAACGCAATCGTATTGCCGGGCTTCCCTTCCGTCTCAAATATCACGATCTCGTTCATTCCAAGCTTCAGAAGCGGCGCAGGGATATATAATCTTCTCTGAGGTCCAATGTCCCAAAAGCGGCCCAAATTGAAACCATTGAGGAAAGCACAGCCCTTTCCCCAGCCGGTCATATCCAAAAAGGTGTCTCCTTTTTCTGCCACATCAAATTCAAAACGGTAAAAAGCGGGCAGCTCCTCCCGATATTCTTTGGAAAAATCCAGCTTGCTTATTTCTTCCGAGCTTAAAGGCAGCGAATATTGAAGCCACCCGGAATGCATATGACTGTTGACCACAACACCACCCGCAATGCCCTTGGCCTGACGGCACATCATCACCCCGAAATTGACGCGTCCCAGATTCTCCACGAGTATATCCAGCGAGGCGCCTTTGGCATGCGGCCATTCAACCGCATGCTCTATCGTAAGCTCCCGGTCGAACAACGTCAAAAAGCGGCGCTGATCTAAAAACACCGAGGCGCGGTCGCCGGTCTGTGTCAACCGGAATTTCTCAATCAAAGTGCCGGTATCAATATTAGACCTGTAAAGGACATATCCGTAAGACTGCGACAGCATTTCCATCGGGATGGGCCGCAGGCTTTCCACAGGCTTGCCGATGTCTTCCAGCACCGCGAATAGGGACACGGCGTCTTTGAGTGGCAAAGCACCGTAGCCGCGCCGTTTGATCCTCGTGGTCAGCGGCACATGAGGCACAGAAACGTATTTGGATATCACATTTTGCATCGCCGTATATTTTGGCGTTATCTGTCCGTCTTCGGTCAGCGGCGCATCATAATCGTAGGAAGAGACATCCGGCGTCAGGCGATCGTAGTCGTTGGCCCCGTTCAAAAATCCGAAGCTGGTCCCGCCGTGGAACATATATATATTGACACTGCCCTGTGATAATATTTCGTCCAGATCCTGCGCGATCTCCTCAGGGTCCCGCTTGTTGTGCTTCTCGCACCCCCAATAATCAAACCATCCGGCCCAGAACTCCATGCACATCACAGGGCCGTTCTTTAAATGCTTTTTCAGAAAGGGGAGCTGCGTCTTTGCCTTGGAGCCGAAATTAACGGTCGGCAAGACGCCGGGCAGACTGCCGCACGCAAGGTCGTCCCGCCAGGGCCCGTCGCTCGTCACCAGAGGAACAGTCAGCCCGTTTATTTCCATAAGCTTTCTAAGCTCCTCCAGATATCCTTTATCATCCCCCCATGCCCCATATTCGTTCTCCAGCTGCATGAGTATAATGGGGCCGCCGCAGTTAACCTGCAGGGGGACTAAAACATCGAACAACTTTTCAAAATATGACGCGACATACGAAAGAAACCGGCCTTCCCGTGAACGGACGTGCATGTTGCTCTCTGCCAGCAGCCACGCGGGCAATCCTCCGAATTCCCATTCGGCGCATATATACGGAGACGGCCGGACAATCGCGTACAGTCCAAGCTCCTGCGCCGTACGTAAAAACCGCGACAAATCCAGCATGCCCTCGAAGTTAAACCGGCCTTTTTCAGGCTCATGCATGTTCCAGGCCACATAGGTCTCCACCGTATTGCAGCCCATCGCTTTGAGCTTTTCGAGCCGGTCGCGCCAGTATTCCGGCACGACGCGAAAATAGTGGATGCTTCCCGAAATGATTTTAAACGGCTCACCGTTCAGATAAAACTGGTCGCGTATTTCAAACGATTCCATAACGCTTCACCTATTCCTTTACCGCGCCGGCCGAAAGGCCTTTGATAATGTATCTCTGAGAAAACACATAAATGAGCACCGTGGGTATCAGCACAATGATCACCGCTGCCGACAGACTCTGCCACGAGCCCTCCTTCGCGCTGGCATAGTTCATGATAAACGTGGTCATCGTCTTCAAATCGTTGCTTGTCATATAAAGATACGGAACATACATATCATTGATGATGTTCACCGTTTTGATGATGACAACTGTCGCCGTCGCAGGCGCCAACTGCGGGAATATGATGCGCCAGAATACGCGGAAATAACCGCAGCCGTCTATCAGCGCGCTTTCATCGAGCGACACCGGTATTTTGCTGATGAACTGCCTGTAAATATACAGCTGCATAAGGTCCGACGCCACGTAGATGATGATCGGTGCGCCCAGCGTATTGTACAGCCCAAGCGAGCTGATCAAGCTGAAACGGGCGATTTCCATCACAAACATGGGAATCATCATGCCTAAGAAAAACAAGCCGAAAACTATTTTTCGGAAGCGGAACCGAAACCTTTCCAGACAAAAAGCTGTGACGGAGCCCAAGAACACATTGAAAACAATGCTGACAAGAGCGATGGTAAACGTGTTTCGAAAACCGATATAAAGCTTGGGATCCGAAAAAACCTCGGAATAGTTATCGAGCGTGATGTGGTCCGGCAGCAGGAGCGGCGATGTGGTTGTCATGTCGCCCATGGTTTTAAGCGATGCGAAAAGCGTCACCAATATGGGTGCAATCACGATCACACATATCAAAATGCCGATCACGATTTTCACGCCGCTGACCAAATGCCTGCGCGCCGTATACATCTGAACATGCGAGGTTTTCATGCCTGTACGCCCCCCTTCACTTTATCGGCCATTTTATTGATCACCTTGCGTTCTCTTTTTTCTCCCCGCACACGCGTATACTGCACAATCATATTCTGTATCAAATAGACGACGATGATCATCAGCATGATGGTGACAGCCATCGCGCTGGCCAGCCCAAAATTATTGTATGAAAAAGCGGTTTTGACCGAGTATAGCGTAAACGTTGATGAGGCATAACCCGGCCCGCCGCTTGTGATGACAAAGGGAATCTCGAACACCTGCAACGCGCCGCGCACGTTATCGAACAATATAAAATCGATGACCAGCCGGATGCTGGGCGTTTGTATATACCTGAATTTATGCCAGGCGTTCGCCCCGTCAATGGTGGCCGCCTCCAAAATATCGTTCGGCACGCTTGTCAGCGCCGAAATAAACAGAATCACATGATAGCCCGAAAACCGCCACAGCGATACCGATGCCAGTACGTAATTGACGATGTTTTCATCGGAAAGCCAGTTATGCGTCCAACTGCTCAGGCCAAGGAAATTCAATATGGCGTCGAACCCGCCATTGATCGGCGAAAAGAAATATGAAAACGAATAGGCGATCGCCACGCCATTGATCACATAGGGCAAAAAGGACATCGATTTGAAGAATTTCGCACCGCGCATTTTGGTTGTCAGCATAACCGCTATCGCGAGCTCAACCGGAATGAACAGCAAATGCACGAAAAAGTAGATGCCGTTGTTGCGCAGTGACAGCCACAGGTCCTGGTCTGAGAACATCTTAACGTAATTATTGAAGCCGACAAAGTGACTTGTTGGCGATAAACCGTCCCAGTCCGTCATGCTCATTGTAAACAGCTTTGTCGCGGGAAAGACGACAAACATCAACAGGAGCAATATCGGAACTGCCAGCGATATGGCAATAAAAATATTCCGTCTTTGCGTGAGTGTTTTCGTACTCTTCATATAGCCATCCTCGTTTTTCTGGTTCTGCATGTGAATAGAAAGCACCCCTTCCGGCAGGCAGTATTTCATTTTTGTCCAACGAAAGGGGTGCCGCTTGTCTTCTATCCCGCTATTGGCATGAGGATAAAGTTATTTTATGCCGAGTGTCGTCCGAGCCTGAGCCCATGCGTCATTGAGCTTTGTCAGTTCGCTCTCCAGATTGAACCCGCTCGCAAACATCTGCGCGCCCAGCTTCTTATAATCGAACTTGACTTCGCCCTGAACCGCGGTAAAATCATCTCCGCCGCCGTCATACATCACCTGAACCGTATCCGGCTGTTTCTCATCGGCAGCAGCAAGAATGGGATCTTTGTCCTTGGGGAAATTCTTCATCGTGGAATCGTCGCCGATGGCAGCGATATAGTCCGGATACCACGCGTCGCTGAAGTAGAATTTGATGAACTCCTTCGCGAGCTCGGGATTCTGGCTTTGCGTTGTGACGCCCATGAAGTTGTCGCCCTGGGCAATGATATTAAACGCGTCGCTTGCGTTATCGCGAACCGGCAGATAGAACGTGCTGAGACCTGTCAAATCATCAGTGCCGCTCTTGATATCCGAAATGCACCACGGCCCCGCAACGATGATGCTTGCTTTCTTCTGTGCAAACAAACCCGCCGCCTGATCGTAACCGACGCCAAGCGGATCCTTGCCGCAAACGCCCGCCGAGAACAGATCAAACACCTTATGATAGGCGGTGCTGACGTCGGTGCCTTCCGCGAACGGATTGTCCTGCGCAGCCATTGAATTCCAGTTCTGTCCGTTTGCGCTGATCAAAGCAGGCATAAATTCCATGAACGGATATGTGGGCCACTCATCCTTGGCGCCCATTGCAATTGCCGAGTAATCAGAGTCTTTCGCGCCATAGTAGGTCTGCAAGGCTTCACAGGCCGCAATCATCTCATCCCATGTCTGCGGAATTTCGACTCCGGCTTCTGTGAACATATCACTCCAGTAAAAAACATAATCGCTGACGGATTTTTCCGGGATTCCAAGCACCTTGCCGCCAATCGCGTATCCTTGAGCGAGCGTATTATTGCCAATGATATCTGAAAAGTCCCCCGAAAGATCCAGCAAGTAATCCTGGAATCGCGAAAGTGTGAAAGGCTTGTTATACATGATGTCGGGAAGTTGGTTTGCGGAAGCACGGATTTTCATGCTGTTCCAGTATTCCGAATCGTCCTTGGACTGCTCAATCTCGATTGTCACATTGGGATACAGCTTCTGAAAACGGCCCTCGAGATCCAGCTCTTCATACAGCGCGATAGCCGCGTTGTCCCAGGTCGCGAAAGTGAGTGTCGCCGTAATGTTGGGATCAAGACCACCCGTCCCTTCGGTTTCAGCCACTGCTTCAGGACTCTCAGAGCTGGTATCTGCCGACACGGCTTCCGAAGGCTCGGAAGATGCCGGTGCCCCGCTGCACCCGCTGAACAGCGATAAGACCATTACCAAGCAAATAATTGTAGCCAGCAATTTCTTCATGGAATAATCCTCCTCAAAAATGTTTGAATTTGCGCCGTGATACGGCGCCCATTTGAGATGGAAATATCATAGCATTCTCATGTCAATGAACCTATGAATGATAGTACAATTTATTGATTTATAGTTAGATGTTTTAATGTGCGCCAGCGTCTCCCACACAGGTTCGAAAAACAAATCATACATAAGCCATTATTGCTTTCTGAACGCATTGGGGCTTTTCCCGGTGCTTCTTTTAAAAACGCGCATAAAATGCTCAACGCTGCCGAACCCGACCGCTTCGCTGACTTCGTACATCTTAAGACCGGTCTTCAAAATCATTGTTTTCGCCATGGATATCCGCACATCGGTCAGATAGGCGGAGAAGCTGACGCCGACTTCGTGATTAAACCGCGTACAGAAGTATTTTTCGGTGAGCCCTACATATTTGGCACAGTTGGCGAGATTCAAAGCCGGGTCCGAATAATGATCCGCGATAAAACGTTTCGCCTTTTCCATGATATCGACGCTCGCATAGGTCTGCATACCTTCAAAATAATCCGCCACCCGGCGTGTAAAGTTGGTGATCCATATATTCACATCCTGTATTGTATCCAGATGCGAAACAGCCTTATAAAAGCTTGTTTCATCTCTTCTGATAAACACATCCCATAATCCGCCTCCTGAATCTGCCATCATAAGCGCCGTTTGAAAAACGACTTGCAGTGCCAATGTGCGGGCGTCCGCAACTGATAATGAATGCAGCCTGGTAAAAAGCTTATGCTGTTCTTCAAAGAGCAGCGCCGGATGGCTGCTCTTGAACGAGCTGATGAGAGAAGCGTTGGGCGATTTTTGTGCGAGATCGATTGAAAATAACGACTCGGCCTCCTTCCCGTATATACCGCCCTGTCCGAATATGAATTTCAGCATAACGCGGGTATAGGCTTGCTGCAGCAAATCATGAAACGCACCGGGAGCCTGCCCCACTTCACTGATGCCAACGGAAATGGAGATGTTCATGTAATTCGTCCAGACACGCTGCACCTGCCTGCAAATCGAATCCATTTGCATGGGGGCCGTGTTTTCCCCGTCACTATACAGCAGTATATAGCGCGACGGAGATATCGCCGTTATCACGCATTTGGCGGCCACTCGCGAAACCTGTCCGGCGGATTCAAGCAGCGGCTGCATCAGATCGGTTTCCAGGTTTCTTCCAAATCGGGCGCTTTCGCGGCGAAAATCATCAATTTCAAAACACGCCAAACAGAAAGGGCCGTCAATAAGGCTCTCGTCCGCCTCTCTTGTGCCCCTGATGACACTGCGCAAATGCTCCGACGGCTGCTCCTTTTGAGAACACGCCCGATTCCCCGGCGCGACCTTTCTTACGACAAGCCTTTGTTTGATGCCCTCTAAAATCTCTTTGAGCTGTTTTGACGCGATATCTCCCTTCACAATATAGTCAAGAGCGCCCAGCTTAAACGCTTCTCTCACAAGATCAAAATCGTTATACGCACTGAGTACCAGTACGATAGGGGGATTGGTCATCAGGTTTAGCTGCCTGATCAATTGGAGCCCGTCCATCACAGGCATCTTGATATCCGTCAACACCACATCCACAGCCTGAGTTTGTATCAGCTTAAGCGCCGCTTTACCCGTCGCGACACTGCCCGCAATCGCAAATCCAAGCTCCTCCCATTTGACCATTGTGGCTAAAGTGGTTCGGACAATTGTCTCATCATCAACGATTAATAGGCTGTACATCCTGGCTCTCCTCGCTTTCTATCGCGGGAATCACGATTGTCGTCGTCGTTCCTTTCCCCGGCTGGCTTGTCATCGAAAGGCCGTATTGCGTGCCGAAATTAAGCTTGATGCGCTTGTTCACGTTCGAAACGCCGATATTTCCGCTCGTTTCACCGTCTGACGGATCAGCAGCCAACAAAGCCTCTATCATCTGGGGCGTCATACCTTTCCCGTTGTCACAGATCGTGATCATCACAGTATTATCCGCGCGCCTGACAGTGACGGTGATCGTGCCGATATCATCCTTATCCTCAAAACCGTGGACAATGGAATTCTCCATAATCGGCTGAAGTATAAGCCGCGGCACTTTAAAATTGTTGCACTCTTCATCCACTTCGTATGTCACATCAAAATTCTCCGCATAGCGGATTTGCATCAGATAAACATAGCTCTCCAGCAGCTCGATTTCTTCCTTTATCGTGAAAAGCTTTGGCGAGTGACGAAAGCTCGTGGAGAGTATCTTGATAAGTGCTTCAGTCATATTCTTGATCCCGTTATATTTGGCCACAATGGCCATAAACCGGATATTGCTGAGCGAATTCACAAGAAAATGAGGGTTGATCTGGCTTTGAAGCGCCTGCATTTCAACACGGTGCTTCTCGCGCTGCTGTTCTTCATTGGTCAGCATCAGTGTTTTCGTTTTCCCTATCATGCTGTTAAAGGATTGCGTCAGCATGCGCATTTCCTTTTCTCCGGACGGATCGAGACGTATGTCAAGATCACCGCCCTCAACGCGGTGCATGCCGCCGATAAGTCTGTTGACCGGAACGATAATATTGCGCAGGAAAATCAGTGAAAAACCAATAAATAAAGCAAAAAGAACAAGGCTTATCGCGATGATGACGCTGCCCGTCCGATTGAATTCCTGAAGCAAAACCGACTCATCCACAGCGTTCACAAGCCGCCAGTTCGTGCCCGGAACGAGCGACACAGTATATTGCATCATTTTGCCGTCCGTTTTGTATGTATAGTTTCCGGGTTCCGCCATATAAAGCTTCCATGGCAGCACGTAATCCGACAAGCCTCTTTTGGGTGGTATCAGCATTTTGCCGTCATTGTCCACAAGACACATCCGGCCTTTTGTCACGTCGCTGCTGTATTCCTGTATGGTCACGTTGACATGCGTATAGGTGTACATACAAACCATCTCGATACTGCCCGAACGCTCAGTTTTTTGCGGCGCGAACGCGACGACGAGCGCCATGCGCGCTTTGTCGGTGAGTTTGTCCATATACGTAATGTTGGACGGCATGCTTCCCACATGCGTCTGATCCGGGTCGTCCAGCGCCTCTGTATAAAAACGCTGGCGGCGCAGCTCAGAGAGCGGAATGGCCAAGCCGTCTTTCAGATAATTCACCTCACCATCCTTGGAATAAAAATGGATGGCGATGATATCCGAGCTGGGCGTGACCGCGAAGTTATATAACTCCTCCAGTTGCGACCTGTAATCATAACTGTCCTGACCGTTGCTGTTGGCGACCGCCGCGGCAAGCTCGAGAGCCCGGCCGTTGCTGCTGTTAAGGAAATGTGAAAGCTTTAACGTAGAAGCTTTGATATCCGTGGTTAATGCGGTGATCACATTTTGCTGAGCGAGGGCAATTTTTTCGTTCGCGCTTTCCAGCGTGCTCTCACGCATAACGGAAAGCGTAAAAAATAAAACCAATAACAGCGGCAAAACAATCAGCAAAAAAAAGTTTCGATAATAAACGGTTTTGATATGTGAGCTTTTTTTCTTATTAACCTTCATCTCTTCTGCCAATCATATATTTTTAAATATCCAAATAAGTCTTTGTACAAATGAACAGGCTAATGTCAAAGATGCGCAGGTTAATTGGGGCCTTGAGTTATCTGCATGGCTTTTAAGCATACCAGATATGAACCTCAATGTTTTTATATAGACTAACGTTGTTTTTGGCAACTGATGCATCGGCATTTAGCATCAATTTATAGCATTGCGCCGATGACTTTATACTAATCGCGTCACCACTCAATGACAATGCGATTTTTTATTAAAATGTTTGATAAATTATTGATAATTGCTCGTTTAAAATAAGCTTAGGCATCCTATTCCTCAAAGCCGTCCGGATGGCCGGTGTGCCACTTCCAAGCCGACTCAATGATCTTCCCGATATCGTCGTTCTCCGGCTGCCAGCCAAGTATATTCTTGGCTTTGCTTGGATCAGCCACGAGCCGCGGAGGGTCTCCCCCACGCCGTGCCGCGAATTCTACCCTGAAATCCCTGCCGGTCACCTCTTTTGCCTTATCTATAACCTCCATGACGGAATAGCCGTTGCCGCTGCCGAAGTTGAAGCTGGCGGAGTCTCCGCCCTTCTTTAAATACTCAAGCGCGAGAATATGCGCGTCGGCAAGGTCCGTCACATGGATATAGTCGCGGATACAGGTACCGTCCGGCGTGTCGTAATCCTGCCCGAACACCTTGATGCTCTCCCTCTTGCCCATCGCCACCTGCAATATGATCGGTATCAAATGTGATTCGGGATCGTGGTCTTCGCCGATCTCTGCGGATTCGTGCGCGCCCGCCGCGTTGAAATACCGCGGCGCCGCCCATTTGATGCCGTATGCTTCATCGCACCATCTGAGCATCTTCTCCACCGTGAGCTTTGTTTCGCCGTACGGATTCACCGGGTTTTTCTCGCAGTCTTCCGCAATCGGTATGGATTTCGGATAACCGTAAACTGCTGCCGTCGAAGAAAACACGATATTCTTGACGCCGTGCTTTTTCATGCTTTCGAGCATGCAGATCACCGTGTAGACATTATTGCGGTAGAAGCTCAGCGGGTCCTTCATGCTCAGGCCCACTTCGATATCCGCCGCGAAATGGATCACCGAATCGATATCATTTTCGGCAAACACCCCGTCCATAAATTGCGGGTCACGGATATCGCCGATATACAGCTTGCCACCCAGCACCGCCTGCTTATGCCCCTTGACGAGGCTGTCCACCACGACAACCTCCTGCCCTCTGCTCAGCAGCTCCGCCACCGCATGACTGCCGATATATCCCGCGCCGCCCGCAACCATCACCGCCATGCTTCAACCTCCCCGGCGCCCCGGCCCGCATTCGACACATAGAACGATGGCTCGTAGCCGATCCGTTTTGTGTATTCTTCCTTCATGATCTGTTGAAACGGCTCGACCCGATCCTTTTTCACGAGGCTGATATGACAGCCGCCGAAGCCGCCGCCCGTCATGCGCGAACCGATCACGCCGTCAATCCGCATCGCAATATCGAACACCGTATCCAGTTCCTTTCCCGTCGCCTCATAATCATCGCGAATCGAGATATTGGCTTCGCTGAGCAGCTTGCCAAACGACAGCATATCCCCCTGATTTAGCAGCTTGAGCGCCGTCAGCGTTCTGTTTTCTTCAGTCACACAGTGCCGGACCCGCCTGAACAATGTATCATCATTAAGGCAGCTTTTGTGTTGCGCAAGGTCTTCCGGACGCATGTCACACAGATGCTTATAGCCGCCTCCGTTTTGATTGATAATTTCCAGCGCCCGGTCACACTCACTGCGCCGCTGATTGTATCCCGATTCCGTATGGCTGTGCGGCGCATTGGTGTTCGTGATCACGATCGTATAGTCGCCGAGCTTCATCGGCACATACTGATAATCGAGCGTTTTGCAGTTCAGGAATATCGCGTGGTCTTTCTTCGCCACCGCGGATATGAACTGGTCCATAATGCCGCAGTTCATCCCCACATACTGATTCTCGGCCCGCTGGCACAGCACGGCGATATCCTCCATCACCAGCCGCTCTGTCCCGCCGAGCTTGACAAGGCAGACTGCCGTCGCCACTTCGATGGACGCGGAGGACGCAACCCGCGCAAAAGCATGATGTGGAACTGTAACCCGACCATTACGTCTATTCAGACTACCAATACTCGTAAGGTTGCGGCGTATTTTGCCAATACAGCGCGTTCTCGGCCATCATCGCGTACCACGGGTCGTTGCCACTGACCGTTGCCCTGTTCTCGGATGAGTAGAGAGAAAATGAGGGCCAGCCCTGCGATTCTATTTTTTTTAATGTGGCGTTCGCAATTCCAGCTGCGTCGATTTCATCCGGTTTGGCCTGTCCACGGATTTTGATGTACTCTTTGGAAAACGCCTCCGCCAGCTCCGTTGCTTTTGACTCGCTTAACCCCGCCGTCATCGCTTGACCTTTAATGTTCAGATTGTGCGTTTTGATAAAGGCCGTGTCGAGGTCGGCGCGATAACGGTCATAATGCTCCGCCGAAATCTCCCCACTACTCAGCTTGCTGTCAAGCTGTCCCATTATCTCTTCATACCGCCGGGCGTAATCAATCATTTGATCGCCACGCACACGGAAAACGATTGACAATGAACGCGCTTCTTTTTCAATGTCGCTCATGGTGGTGTTTTTTGAGTAATCTAATCTATTTAAGCTATCTATATTGCGTATGTGGGTTTCCGACGGGTCCCATGTTGTCGTATCCTTAATCGCATTAACATCAAGCGGAGTGAATGCCGCCATCTCGGCCATTCTCTTTTGGTGCTCCGGTGATGCGGCGACATACGCATCGAGCTCGTCAAACGCGTCGATTACTTTTTGAGACTGCCCGACTTTCCTTGAGTCATCTGTGGTTACGTCAACCCGTGAGTGCATCAAGCCTTGACTTTTCAGGGCGTTCCCTGCGGTTATCATCGCACTTTTCATAGAGCTTGCGCCATTGCGGACGCGAATATATTCCTCGAAAAATGACTTTGTCACGTCCTTTGCTTGGTCGCGACTCATACCCGGATTAAAGTGCATCAATTGCCCCTCAAGCCCGCTGCATCGCGTATTGACAAAGGCCTCATTCACTGCGTCCATAAGCATTTTCACCGTATCGTCATGGAAGCCTTGCTTTTTTAGACTTTGAATATTTGCGCGATGCTCTTCATAAAGAGCGACCACATCTATTGGATCGTTTCCGGCAGGCCGCCCAAAATCAAACTTAACGGTCATGGTGTTGCCTTCGTATACAAACGCATATGAGCCTGCGAGTTTTGTGGTGCCGTCAAGGTAATAGGACAAATCCCTCTGCTCGTACACATCGGCGGGGGACTCCTCAAACACCGCTGTGGTGGGATCATACTCAGCCAATCTTTGAGCCATCTTTGAATTTGGCGATTGCTCTATGATTGTTTGCGTGATCTTTTGAGCCACATCATATAGCTGATGGTCGGCTCCAATAAAATGCTCTGCCCCAATTTTTTCATTGACAAGTCCACTGCGATGCTCGTAATTTGGCAAGGCCGGTTCCTTGTCAAACCAGCCATAGCGCGGGTGGAAAAACTGTCCCTGTGAAAATGTAATGTTCATTTTGAATTGCCTCCTTGCCAACTATACAAGTATATCGTTAGAATTATGGAAAACTTTAGCATTATACTGGGAAAATGGACAAACCTCCTTGACAAAAGTTATCGGAATACAATGTGATATGCAAAAAGCGCCGGACGATTCCGGCGCTGTTCTATGCAATCTTCTCATTTGGGTAATCATGAAAAACATCAAAACATAAATGCAGAATTACATTCCCGTCACGGCCGATTGTGGACGCTTTTCTCTCATATCGATAATACGCTGGTTCCGGCTGCCCCTGAACGCAAGCGTCAGGTCCTTCTCCTCCAAAAGAAAAAGGCCGTCAATCAACACATCCGTTTGCCCGAGCAGCGCCGCAACGCCTTGATCCTGCATCTGCAGCAGTTCTTCATAACGATATCCCGTATACGTTGTGATGTTTAGGCCCTTGCCGTGCGCCATTCGGGCGAGCTCCGCCAGAGGCTCCGGCTGGCAGAAGGGCTCGCCGCCGCTGAAGGTGACTCCCTTGAGCAGCGGATTGTCGCAGATCTCTTTGAACAGCTCGTCAATGCCGACAGGCCTTCCGCCGCCGAACGGATGCGACTCCGGGTTATGGCAGCCGGGGCAATGATGGGGACACCCCTGAACAAACACCACATATCGAATCCCCTCGCCGTCCACGATGGATTCCGGCTCGATACCGCATATTCTCAGCTCACAGGCCATGCTTGACCCGATCCCCTTCCTCCGCGCGCTTGGCGTTGTTCCATCTGTCTATCGTGCCCACAAGATATCCCGTAATCCGGCGGATACGTTCGAATTTCGGGCCGCCGTCGTCTTCGCTGCGGCCGCATCCCGGGCAGATATTGTCAATGATGCCGTTGTAGCCGCATACCGCGTCCCGGTCTACCGGATGGTTCACCGAGCCGTAACCGATGCCGCTTTCCTTCATATAGCGAATGATGGCTTCAAACGCATCAAGATTTTTGGACGGATCGCCGTCGAGCTCCACATAACTGATATGCCCCGCGTTGGCCAGCGCATGGTAAGGCGCTTCCAGAGATATTTTTCTGTGTGCTTTGATGGAGAAGTAGACGGGCACATGGAACGAGTTCGTATAATAATCACGGTCCGTCACGCCTTCGATCACGCCGTATTTTTTCCGGTCAATGGCGACAAAGCGGCCTGCCAGTCCTTCCGCGGGTGTGGCCAGCAGCGTAAAATTAAGCCCGGTGCGCCCGGCTTCCTCATCCAGCCGGCTACGCATATGGCTTATGATTTCCAGGCCGATACGCTGGCTTTCGCTGCTCTCGCCGTGATGCTGGCCCACGAGAACCTTAAGGCATTCCGCAAGGCCGATGAAACCGAGGCTCAGCGTGCCGTGCTTTAGAACTTCGGCAATGCTGTCTTCGGGGCCCAGCTTCTCGCTGTCGATCCAAACGCCCTGCCCCATCAGAAACGGATAATTATAGACCTTCTTGGTGCACTGGACAGCAAAGCGGTGCATCAGCTGGCGGATGATCAGCTCCATCCTTTCATCGAGCAGTTTGTAGAACCGGCCTATATCCCCTTTCGCCTCAATGCCGATACGCGGCAGATTGACAGAGGTAAAGCTTAAGTTGCCGCGCCCGCAGGTGGTTTCGCGCCCTCTGTCGTGGACGTTGCCCATCACGCGCGTCCGGCAGCCCATGTACGCGACTTCCGAGTCGTAATCCCCCGGCTTGTAGTACTGCAGGTTAAACGGCGCGTCCAGAAAGCTGAAGTTTGGAAACAGCCGCTTGGCGCTGACCCTCATCGCGAGCCTGAACAGGTCGTAGCTCGGGTCGTCCTGATTGTAGTTGACGCCTTCCTTCACCTTAAAAATCTGAACGGGAAAGATGGGCGTCTCCCCGTCTCCGAGCCCCGCTTCGGTCGAGAGCAGCAGATTTTTGATCACCATGCGCCCCTCGGGAGAGGTATCGGTGCCGTAATTAATCGAGCTGAACGGAACTTGCGCGCCCGCCCGTGAGTTCATCGTATTGAGGTTGTGTATCAGCGCCTCCATCGCCTGATACGTCCTGCGGTCGGTGTCTTCCAGCGCCCCTTGCGCCGCAAAACGGTGGGCCTTTTCGGCCTCTTCCAGTCTTAATGAGAATGGCTCGTTTGTCAAAATTCCGGTGATGTCCGGGCCGTAGTTATCAGCATTCTCCAAAGAAATACCGCTCAAGCCGACGCAGGCCGTTTTGACATACGCATCGGCCGCGCCTTTTTCCATACCGTGAACCGCCTGCAGATAACGCGACAGCTCTTTGATATAGGCCTTGCGGAACGTCTTTTTAACTCCCGGCGCCATGCTGTAATCAAAATTCGGTATGCTTTGCCCGCCGTGCATTTCGTTCTGGTTGGCCTGAATGGCAATGCATGCCAGCGCGGTATACGAGCTGATATCGTTGGGCTCGCGCAAATGCCCGTGGCCTGTACAAAAACCGTTATGAAAAAGCTTAATCAGATCGATCTGGCAGCAGGTCTCGGTCAGCATGTAAAAATCCTGATCGTGAATGTGAATGTCGCCGTTGATGTGCGCCGCCGCGATGTCCTTGGGCAGCACATAATTGTTCACGAAATACTTGGCGCCTTCGGAGCCGTATTTGAGCATGGTGCCCATCGCGGTATCCGCATCGATATTGGCGTTCTCACGCTTAAGATCAACGTCCCTTGACGCCCGATATGTGAGCTGCTGGTAGATGCCCATCAAATCGCCTTCGGCGAGACGGATCTTCGTATGCTCCGCCCGGTAGAGGATATACGCCTTGGCTGTCTTCGCATAGTCCGCTTTGATCAGGTTCTCTTCCACCATGTCCTGAATTTCTTCCACAGTGGGGATGATATCCGCGCCGAACCGGCCCGCCACTCTGGCGGTCAGCAAATCCAGTGCGTTTTCGTCCATGATCTCATCGTGAACAGCCTCGTTCGCTTTCCTTATCGCGTTTCTGATCTTAATAAAGTCGAAAGTGACGATCGCGCCGTTTCTTTTTTTTATCTGCGTTGCCATGACGAGCCCCTCTTCATAAATGTACTTATTTTTTTGTGTGGTTTATTATATGTTCCTTCTCTCTCAATGTCAATAATAAACCACAATATTTTGTATCCTTATCACAATATAGCACAATATATTGATTTTGAGTATCTTGTTTATTATCAAGAAAAACATTTCTTTTTGAAGGGCTTTATGTGTATGGTCATATTTGATCCGGTCGACATTATGACAATCTGCAATAGATCTGAAGTTATTCATTATTGCGTGGCTGCAACGGCAATGCTAATATAATATATATCTTACCACGAAATAGACGCGAATCAATAAAGATTTTTTTGTCAATTTTATCAAATCGGACGTATCTGTAAGTACTTTCATCTCTTATGATTCGGCGATTAAAAAGGAGTGCAGAAAAATGACAGAATGGTTAGGTTCCTTCCCGCCAACTTTACAAGCGCTGCTTGCCACTTTATTTACATGGTTTGTCACAGCGCTCGGCGCTTCTCTTGTTTTTTTCTTTAAGACCATCAACAAAAAGGTGCTCAATGGCATGCTCGGGTTTGCTTCGGGCATCATGATCGCCGCGAGCTTCTGGTCTCTCCTGGCGCCCGCCATTGAAATGGCCGAAGGCGGCGCCACCCCCTCATGGCTTGTCGCGGCCATCGGGTTCTTAGCCGGCGGCGGATTTTTATATTTGGTGGATAAGCTGCTCCCGCATCTTCATTTGGGGCTCGACCGCAGCAAAGCGGAGGGCATCAAAACAAGCTGGCAGCGCAGCCTTTTGCTGGTTCTCGCCATTACGCTTCACAATATCCCCGAGGGGCTGGCCGTCGGCGTTGCGTTTGGAGCCGCAGCCATCGGGTCTTCGTCCGCGACAATCGCGGGCGCAGTCGTGCTCGCGATCGGTATCGGGCTGCAAAACTTTCCCGAAGGCGCAGCCGTCTCCATACCATTAAGGCGCGAGGGCCTTTCCCGCAGCAAAGCTTTTTTATACGGACAGGCATCGGGTATCGTCGAACCGATGGCAGGCATATTGGGCGCGCTTGCCGTGGTTTCCATGCAATCCATATTACCCTATGCCCTCTCGTTTGCGGCAGGCGCCATGATATATGTGGTCGTGGAAGAGCTGATTCCCGAGGCACAGCGCAGCGATTCAAATACCGATATTTCCACGATTGGCTGCATCATTGGCTTTTGCATCATGATGGTGCTTGATACTGCGCTCGGCTGAGCTTACGGGTAGATGTAAGCTTCCTCTGCATCGGGAGCGTCGCAGCGCGTGATCGTTCCGTCTGTCAGCAGGGGCATAACGTACTGTTCGCCATCATAGTCCATGCTGAACGCCTGCATTGTGCCCTGCACGCAGATCCATTCGTCATTCTCAAAATCGTCCGTGTTTTCCACCCTGACATGGAACCCGACAATGGATGCGTCCGCGGCACAGCAGCTGATAAAGAGCCTTGAAAGCAGCACCGTATTTTCCGGGAAAGAGGCGTCCTTATAGACAAAGCCGCACAGCTTCACGGTTTTGCCCGCCAGCTCTTCAGCCGAATAATAAAGGTTCTCCGAAAACGAATCCGTCGAATCGTCAAACGGCACTGTGCCTTTTTTCAGCACACACGACACTGCGTCCGCGGCCTGCATCGCATCCGGGGTGTCCGCCTCTCCCTTTTCTTCATTTGCCGGGCTTGGCGACGGCACGGCGCTTTGCTCCGCTGGCTGTATGCTTTCAGACGGCTCTGTCGGCTCTGTCGGCGGCAGCGTGCTTGCTTCCTTCTCCGCGGCTTTTGGCGGCTCTTGCTTCGCCAGACTGACCAGCTTCACATTTTGATTGGGCAGTGCGGCGGAGGTGTTCTCATTGGGCGTCACCGTCAGCATCAGTACGATCGGGATCAGAAAGACCAGATTGCCCAAACGGATCTTTTTATCGCGAGAGACCGGGCCCGTTTTGATCTGCCACATTTGAAAAACAGCCAGCGCAGACATCACGATAAAACCGAACCAGACAACCGTCTCCATTCTGGGCGACAGATACAGCAGAATATCCCCGCCGATCAGCAATATGCCCATCGCGGCCGCAAACGCGAGCAGTACCACAAGCCACAATATTTGAGCGCCACGGTTACGCATAGCTGCCTCCCATCAAAAAGCTCGCAATCACGGCAAGCGCGAAGCATACCAGCAATATCGTCAGTATCAGTATCATAACGAATTTTTTCTTGAAGCTGCCGAGCATCATCAGCGTGTTCTTGATATCGATCATCGGGCCGGTTATCAGGAACGCGAGCACCGACGCGCCTGAAAACCGGAGCAGAAACGTACTGCCGATGAACGCGTCCGCTTCGGAGCACAGCGACAGCACGAACGCCAGCAGCATCATGACGGCGATTGAGAGGAAACGTCCGCCGCCGATACCGGTCAGCACATCCGTGGGCACCAGCATCTGCATGCTCGCCGAGATGACCGCGCCGAATATTAAGTACATGCCGACGTTTTGCAGCTCCGCGCTTGTATGTGCCAGCACCTCTTTCAACACGCCGGGCTTGCTGCTTTCCTGATGGTCGCCGCAGTCTCCGGCGTGCTCGTGGTGATGCCCGCATACGCCATGCGCATCGTGCCCGTCAGCGTGATCATGGCTGTGCCCGCATCCGCATGAAGCAGGCAGCCCGTCCTTCAGCACGGCTTTGGCCTCAAAGCGGCTGACAATCAGCCCGATCAGTACCGCGCCGACAAAGCCGCCGATGGCACGGTAGGCCACCATCTGCGGCATGGTGGGAAAGGCGTTGAATGTCGATAAAAGAACAATAGGATTGACGATTGGCGTTGCGATCATAAATGCGATGGCTGGGCCGGTCGGCAGCCCCTTTTTGAGCAGACCGCGCGTAATGGGAATGATCGCGCATTCACATACGGGAAAAACAAGGCCGAAAAGAGACGCAACCACCATGCGCAGAAAATTGTTTTTCGGCAGCACTTTGAGTATCATCTCTTCCGTCACAAAAACCTGTATCAGCGAGGATATGACAGTGCCAAGCAGCACAAACGGCAGGGCCTCTAAAAGTATCGACCAGAGTATCAGCGTGAAACCGCGCATGCCCGCTTCGGTGGAGGTCTCCACACCCCCCGTTCCGCCGCAGAACGCCGTCCAGAATATCACCGCCATCATGAAAAGCAGAATAATGCCTTTATGGATGTTTTCTTTGTTGATAAGCTTAAGCACGTTTCCCAGTTTCCAATCGAAGTTGTGATACTTTACGTTAACATTCTCTTTCCGGCTTTGTCAATTGCGGCCAGGAAATGTTCACAAACAGCCGTAACATTATTCTGCAAGCAGCATTATCGCGAAGGCTTATGCCGACGTGCATACAAAGCCGGTTATCAACGCGTCCCACTCATGATTCACCGTCTTAACAATGTCCGGGTCATACATGATGCCGCTGTTTGCCAGTATTTCTTTTCGGCATTCACCGGAGCTCAATGTGCGGCGGTAAGCCCGCTGGCTCATCATCGCGTCGATTGAATCACATATGGCGATGATCCGGCTTCCGAAGGGGATCTCCTCTCCCTTCAGGCCGTCCGGATATCCCCTGCCGTCCCAGCGCTCATGATGATGGAGAACGATTTCCGCCAGCTCTGAGAGCCCGTCATACTTATTGAGTACCTGGGCCCCTATCGACGGATGCCGGCGGATCAGCAGCCATTCGCCGTCGTCAAGGGCGCCCGGCTTTTTCAGCACGGCGTCCGGCACGCCGATTTTCCCGATGTCATGCACATGGGCCGCCATGTGTATGGTCTCGGTCTGTTTATCCGTGAGTTCAAGGAGCCGGCATATCCGTTCCGACATGTCGCTCACGCGCAGAGAATGGTCAGCCGTAAAATGGTCCTTTGCCTCCAGCGCCGCCACAATACCCGCAACGAGATCATGGCAAAGGCCCGTTTGTATAGTCATCATGCCGGGTTATTCACCCGCCCTTCTTGCTTTGCTTATATTATGAAATATTCTCTGAATACCGCTTTGTCCACTCTTGTTTTTGTACATAATTTATATCGCTCCTTATTGTTAGCTTATGCTAACTATCGTCAGTCTACGCTTCTCCGCTATCCTTGTCAATGTGCGGCCGATAAAAAGCGTGGTCTAATCCCGATATTTGTTGTCTGCGAGCAGACAAACTTGACGCCGCCCGCCGGATGAATGTATGATCATGTTGGTTTAAATCAACTCAACACTGTTTCAACCGCCGCCTGTATGCTATGGCCGCGGGAGCAAGGAGGATACCAAATGCTTGAATTCAAGTACGATACCCAGCTGCTAATCGATGGGCAGGGCCTTTCCGAGGATGAGATCAATCGATATATTGCGGACAATCTTGAAGGCGACAGCCTGATTGCCGTCGGCGATGAGAATCTGATCAAGATTCATTTCCACACCAACAGCCCCTGGAAGGTACTCGAGTACTGCGCGTCTCTGGGAGATATTTACGATATCGTTGTTGAGAATATGGAGCGTCAGGAAAACGGCCTTCAGGGATAAAGCAAAGTCAGCCTTTTGAAAAATATACGCATCAGCAATGCATACTCGAAAACCGTATGCCGCTTTGATATTTGCTGTAATATTATATTTGCCGATAATGACAGAAGTTCTTTCCGCAACAAACAACTCCTGCAAAAACAAGGCTCATTCTTTGCTTGCCGTTAAGAGTCATTTTAGTTTTTAATACAATTCCACTTGATAGTAATTCTGATGTCTGCGTAAAGAGCCGAAAAATGATAGGGCTGGCGGTCTGCGGCCTGACCCTCGTGTAAGAAAACGCTATATGAAAGGCCGCAAACCGCGGCCTTTCATACCTAAAAAGTGTTATGCTAACATTGGGAGATTATATCAGGCTGTTTGCCCATTTCTTGATACCCTGTTCGTAAGCGTCCACATCGCCATCTATTTTAAACGCCTCCGCCACGATCTGCGCGCCGCATTGTCTGGCCTTTTCTTCAATCATATCGACAGCCTGACAAAAGTTATCCGGAAACATGTCGTTGTCTCCGCAGCCGAAAACGGCCACTCTTTTGCCGTTTAAGATTTGAGGCGTCAGGCTCTCATAAATGCCGTAAAAATCGTCCTGTATGTCGCCCTGGCCCCAGGTCGACGCGCCGAAGATAATCAGATCATATGCCGCGATGATATCCGCCTTGATGTCTGCCGCGTTTAAAATATCGGCTTTGACATCCCCGTCCGATAGCGCGGCCCTGACCCATTTTGCCGCCGTTTCGGTGTTGCCCGTTGTGGACCCGTAAATAATGACCGTTCTATTCATGATAGTACTCCTTAATTTTTTATTGAGACGCCTGCAGCATTGCTCTGACAAAGCCGCGGGCGTTTCTGTATCGGTTATAAAGCATTTCAGATATCCGCGTATCGCCGTACATACGCCAGCCCAGCGTCTTCCGGTATGGTATCGGCGCACCCATGAAGCCGCGGACATCCTTGCAGGGATATCCGAAGAACAGCCCGGCCTCGTGCGGAAAGTCCGTGCCGCGCATCTTTTGAATCAATTGGCGCACGTATTGGTCAGCCGTGCCCTGCTTCGGGTAACCCATGTGAGTGAGACAGTACCGGGTCTGCACATCCGACAACACGGATTGGAGGCAGTCCCTATGATAAAAAAACAACTGTGTTTTTTCGCCGGTCCTCTTGACGGTCGCAAAAGCGACGACACCGCCGCACGCAAAACACGTATGGCACAGCTTCAGGCATTCCACCGAACGGACGCTGATCAGGCTCGCAGGCTTCACGCCTATCAGTGTTGCGCCAATACTCTCAATCAAGCTCAGTGCTTCTCTGTCCGATTTGCCCGTTTGAATAAATCTGCGGATCGTATCCCCGGCTCCGTTGTCTTCCAAAATAGTCGCTTCGTCATATTCAATCCAATGTTGTATCATAATTCGTGCATCTTGATGACACCGCCGTTTCTTAACAGCTGAGTCCATACTCCATCTCGTTTTTATTAGCGTCGTCTAACTTATTGATCAAAAAAACCTGTCGAGATAGTATTCTCTCCGAAAAGCCGGCGATATTCACGTGGTGTCAGCCCTGTGGCGTCCTTGAACAAATCCGAAAAGCTGCCCTGAGACCGGTAGCCGACTTGGACGGCGATCTGCCCCAAGGGCTGCCGTCCGTCTTTCAGCAGTGATTTTGCGTGCTCGACGCGCAGCTGCCTCAAATACTGTGTGATGGTCACGCCGTACATCTGCTTGAACGTTTGAATGAGCTTTGTCCTGCCCATATAAGCCACGCCGCCCAATGCCTTCAGATCTGTATCTTCCATGTAATGGGCATGAATATAATCGACCACACGTCGAAGGCTCAGCTTTTCATCCTCCTGAAGGTTATTCTGCGGCAACGCCGGGCATTTCAGTTCGTGACGCTGGCAGAGGATCGCGATCAATTCCATGAGCTTGCTTTCATAATAACGGTGCGCAAACCGCTCCGTCGGCGTATACGTCTGCACCTGGCTCAAAACAGTGACCGCCTCGGGTATCTGTTCTGTGCCGTTCAGGGAAAAGCAGCGTTCCGTCAACTCGCCGATGCTCATATCGAACAACGCCGCCGTTTGCTCCGCAAAGGGAGCGGAAAGAGAAAGGCTGACGCCCTTTGCCGAGCACCCTTTGTGCAAAATCTGATGATAGATGGCTTCGGGCATGTGATAGCCCAGCAGCACGCGGGAATCTGAAGCGGCCTGCTCACTGATCAGGCGTGCGACGAAACGGTTATAGCTCCCGATGGTGTAAAAAGCGGGATGCCTGTACTTTGGCTGAATGGTCTCTTTCAGCGTCAGATTATAGACCACAACGGCAAACTGATCCTTATAACCATACACCCAATAGAAGCCATCCCCCACTTCGGGCAAAACAGAGTAGGTGACGCCGCAGTTCCTGTTCGATCGGCTTTCTTCGAGCCGCAGCCCCATCTGGACAACCGAAGGAAGAATCAGTTCCTCCAATATCGTGCTCACCCGTTCCTCCTTTTCTTCCAGCGTACATACTTTTTGGTCTTCCGTTCGAACCGTCGACGTCTGATTGCTTTATACATCGTTCGTCATGTACAATACAAGTTAGCTAATGCTAACTTCGGACAGTATATCATACTCCGCCGAGAATGCCAAGCCCCTCTTTTTAAAACGAGAGGCAGCTGTCCGAACATTCCTATAAATGAAAGGAAACTTATATGAACAGCAAAAAAGATAACAAACCAAAAACAGGGATGAAAAGGCTGCTCGAAATCACGGCGATGAAAAAACCTCTCGTTATCGCCTCGGCGGTGCTCTCGGCATTGGCCGCCGTCGCTTCGTTTATCCCCTATATTGCGATCTATTACATCGTGACAGAAATTATGGGAGTCTATCCCGATTTCGCCAATCTGGAGCTGCAAAAAGTACTGGGCTTTGGCTGGCTCGCGCTTGGCGGCATCGTGCTCAATATCCTCTTGTATTTTGCCGCGCTGATGTGCTCGCACCTTGCCGCATTCAGCACGCTTTATCAGCTCAAAGTCAACTTTGCGTCCCATCTGGCCAGAGTCCCTCTCGGTTTTCATGTGCTGGTGGGAAGCGGCAAGCTGCGCAAGATCATGGATGAAAACATCGAAAAGATCGAAGGCTTCATCGCCCATCAGCTGCCCGATATCGTCGCCTCTTTTGTCGCCCCGGTGGTAATGCTTACGCTCCTGCTCGCCGTTGACTGGCGTCTGGGGCTTTCCGCCGTTGCGGGCATCGTTCTCGCGCTGGTCATTCAGATCAGGGCATACGGCAACGACGGCGCAAGAAAGATGATGGAAAAATATCAGGACGCTCTTGAGGATATGAATAACGCCTCGGTTGAATATGTGCGCGGCATCACGGTCGTCAAAGCGTTCGGGCAGACCGTCTACTCGCTGCGGCGCATGCACGATGCCATCAAGGCTTATACGCAGATGGTGATTCCCTATACGCTGAGCTGGGAGAATTTCATGTCGGCCTTCACGACGGTTGTGAACAACATCTATCTGTTTCTCGTTCCGGCCGGTATTGCAATCAGCCTCAGCACGGCCGATTACGCGGGCTTCGCGAGCACTTTTGTTTTTTACCTGATCTTCGTTCCGTCAATCGCGACGATACTGATGAAGCTGATGTATGTGTCCAGCAGCGGCATGCAGATTACCGGCGGTGTGGAGCGCATGGATGAAATATTGGCCGAACCGCCGCTGCCGCGGACAAAATCGCCCAAGACGATTTCCCGGTATAGCATCGTATTTGACGGCGTATCTTTCACATATTCGGGGCAGGCGGAAGAGGCGCTGTCAGATGTCTCATTTGAAGCGGAGCAGGGCAATATCACCGCCATCGTCGGCCCCTCCGGCGGCGGAAAGAGCACGATCGCGCATCTGATCCCGCGCTTTTTCGATGTCTCGGCGGGGCGCATACTGATCGGCGGCGTGGATGTGCGCGATATGAGCAGCGAATACCTGATGGAAAATGTGAGCTTCGTCTTTCAGGACGTTTTTCTTTTCAAACAGAGCATCATGGAAAACATCCGTCTTGGAAACCGGGACGCGACCGACGAGCAGGTGATCGCCGCGGCCAAAGCCGCCCAATGCCACGACTTTATTGAGAAGTTGCCGAATCGGTATCATACGGTTATCGGCACCATGGGCGTCCATCTGTCGGGCGGAGAGCGGCAGCGTATCGCGATTGCCCGGGCGATCGTCAAGGATTCGCCCATCATCATACTCGACGAAGCGACCGCGTTTTCCGACCCTGAAAACGAACATCTGATTCAGCGCGCCTTTGAAAAGCTCATGCATGGAAAAACCGTGATCATGATCGCCCACCGCCTGTCCACCATACGCAGCGCGGGCAACATCATCGTGATGGATCAGGGCCGTGTTGTTGAGCAGGGCCGCCATGAAGCGCTGATAGAGAAAGAAGGGAAGTATTTTGATATGTGGCGCATGTACACGAAAACACTGACATGGAAGATGAACCGCAAGGAGGAGCAAGCCCGTGCGTAAATTGAAAACATTACTGATGCTGACTGAAAAGGGATATGCGGATCTAAAAAAGGCGATATTCGCCTGCACGCTGACCAACCTCTCGTTGATGCTGCCTTTTGGCGTGACGATACAGCTGATCACCGAGCTGCTTAAGCCCTTGATGGGGCAGCCGCTTTCCATCACCGCCATGGGGCTGCTGCTCGGGCTCGGCATTGTCTCGGCGCTGCTCGTGTTCATCGCGAGCAAGCACGACTATAAAAAGACCTATGTCACCTCGTATATCGAGGCCGAAAGCTCACGGATCAGTGTGGCCGAACAGCTGCGCAAGCTGCCTATGAGCTTCTTCAACTCAAAGGATTTATCAGAACTGACCACCAACATTATGGGTGACTGCGCGACCGTTGAGCACGTGCTGAGCCATATTATCCCCCAGCTGTGCGCCAACGCCATTTCAATCACGCTGATTTGCGCCATGATGGCTGCGTTCGACTGGAGAATGGCGCTGTGTATATTCGGCACGGTTCCTTTATCCCTGCTTGTCGTATTGGGCAGCAAGAAAATACAGAACCGTTTAAGCGATAAAGCGGTCGATTCGAAACTGAAAGCCGCGGATCAGGTTCAGGAATATCTCGAGGGAATCAAGGTGATCAAAGCGTGCGGGCTCGACGGATCTAAATTCTCGGCGCTCGACAAAGCGCTTCACGCCATGATGAAGATGGCGATCAAACTGGAATTCGGAACAGGCGTATTGGTCACCGGTGCGCAGATGCTGCTTCAGGCCGGCATCGGGCTCGTCGTATTCGTGGGCACCTACCTGCTGACCGGCAGCTTGATCGAGCTGATACCGCTGCTGATGTTCTTCGTGATCGTTGTGCGGATATATGGCCCTGTGGTCGTGGAGTTCACACTGCTGCCGGAGCTTTTTCACCACCGCACCGCAACCAAAAGGACGCGGACGCTGATGGATACGCCGGTGATGACAGGCGATTCGGAATGCCCGCTGACTCACTACAACATCGAATTTGAGAACGTATCGTTCAGCTACAACACGGAGAACGAGGATGCGGTGATCGAGGACCTGACCGTATCCATTCCCTCGGACGCCATTACGGCGCTCGTGGGGCCGTCCGGCTGCGGCAAGAGCACGGTTTCAAGGCTGATCGCGCGCTTTTGGGATGTCAACAAGGGCCGCATCAAAATCGGCGGCGTAAATGTGAGGTCACTTGATCCGGAGCATTTGATGCGGTACATGTCGTTTGTTTTTCAGGATGTCGTGCTGTTCAACGACACGGTCTACAACAACATCCGCATCGGCAATCTGAATGCGACGGAGCAGCAGGTGAGGGAAGCGGCCAAGGCGGCCTGCTGTGATGAATTCGTCAGTCATATGCCAAACGGATATCAAAGCATGCTCGGGGAAAACGGGTATACGCTTTCAGGCGGTGAAAGGCAGCGTATTTCGATCGCGCGCGCGCTGCTCAAGGATGCGCCGATCGTGCTGCTCGATGAGGCCACGGCATCTCTGGACCCCGAAAACGAAGTGCTGATTCAGCAGGCCATCTCGAAGCTTGTCAGCGGCAAAACGGTGATCGTCATCGCTCACCGCCTGAGAACGGTGATGGGCGCGGATAAAATCATTGTGCTCGAAAACGGAAAGCTCGCGGAAGAGGGCACCCACGACGTCCTGATGCAAAACAAGGGCCTCTATGAGCGGCTTTTCAGCATTCAACAAAAAAGCATGGGCTGGAGCGTATAGCTTCAGCCCATGTGCTTATTCAGGTGCCTTAATCGGCTTAACCACGAAAGACGCTTGTTTCTTTTAAATAACTTTCAGCGTTATACAGTCGGAGGTATATCGAGAAACTCGACGTCCTTGTTTTTCTCCTCGGCACGCCTCAGCGTCCACTCATCCTTATAGAGAATTACGGGCCGCTGGTGCCTGTCCTCCACAATCTTCGCGTTGTCGGAAAACCCAAGCATGTCTCTTGTGACATTCTTTGCGACAACCCATCTGGCCAGCGTGTAGGGCAGCCGTTCGATCACGATGTCCACACCGTATTCAAACTTCATTCTGTACGTCAAAACCTCAAGCTGAAGCACGCCCACAACACCGACGGTCAGCGTCTCCACCCCCAGATTCGGCTGCTTGAACACCTGAATCGCGCCCTCTTCCGATATCTGGTTGATCCCCTGCAGAAACTGTTTTCGTCTCATGGCATCGGGTGTGCGCACCTGAGCGAAATGCTCCGCCGGAAACATCGGAATCCCTTCGAACTTATATGTCTCTTTGCTTTCACACAGCGTATCGCCGATATTCAGCAAGCCTGTGTCCACCACGCCGATGATGTCTCCAGCATATGCCTCTTCCACCGTTGTTCTTTCCTGCGCGAAGAATTGCTGCGGCTGCGCCAGACGCAATATTTTACCGGTTCTCTCATGGATGACCTCCATGCCAATCTCGAACCTGCCGGAGCAGATTCTGATGAAAGCGATTCTATTGCGGTGAGCCGGGTCCATATTGGCTTGGATTTTGAACACAAAACCGGAAAACTGCCCGCTGTCCGGATCGACAGCCCCTTTGGTGCTGTCCTTCCTGGCAGGCGGGGGCGCAATGCTCACAAACTCATCCAGAAACTGCTGGACGCCGAAATTCGTCATCGCGCTGCCAAAAAACATAGGCGTTAATGCCCCGCTCTTGACTTTGTCAATGTCAAAATCATCCCCGGCCATATCGAGCAGGGCGATATCCTCGCAGAGCTTGCCGTGCAGCCTCTCTCCGAGCAGCTCCCTGATTTCGCTGCCCTCGATCGATGCGCTCTGTGACCGGACGATTTCCTGCCCGTGTCCCTCGGCTTCAAATAGTTCGATGCGTGATGTTTTTCGGTCGAATACGCCTTTGAACATGCCGTCTTCACCGATCGGCCAGTTCATTGGGCAAGAGCGTATTCCAAGTGTTTTTTCGATCTCATCCATCAGCTCAAAAGGGTTTTTGCAGAACCTATCGAGCTTGTTCACAAACGTGAAAATGGGTATGCCGCGCATCCTGCATACGTGGAACAGCTTTTTTGTCTGCGCCTCAACGCCTTTCGCCCCGTCAATAAGCATCACAGCGCAATCCGCCGCCGCGAGCGTTCTGTAGGTATCCTCGCTGAAATCCTGATGGCCGGGCGTATCAAGGATATTGATACGGTACCCGTTATAATCGAAATACATCACGCTGGACGTGACCGAAATGCCTCTTTGTTTTTCTATCTCCATCCAATCGGACACAGCGTGCTTCGCGGCCTTTCTGCCTTTCACAGCCCCCGCCAGCCGAATCGCGCCGCCGTAAAGCAGCAGTTTCTCCGTCAGTGTTGTTTTCCCCGCGTCCGGATGCGATATGATGGCAAAGGTTCTCCTGCGCGAGACCTCTTTTTCAATGATGCTGATACGTCATTCTCCCCTCTGTGATGCAAACTTAGCTGTGCACCTTGCCTTATTATTTCACAAAAAAACAGAAGCTCTAAAGATCCATCGCAGCGATGCCTTTAAGGATCTGTCATATGAGAGCTTCCCAACCTGAAAGCCTGAATATTCTTGAAAGCGGCGGCGCCGCCCTTACAACTTCATATTTTACCGTGGTTCATTATACAGTATGAGCGTGATGGCGTCAAACCCCGACAGCCCCAGCCTCTACCACATCGTTTCGGGTAATAGAATTGTTAAGATTTATACTCCTATTGTCAGTCGCGGGCGGCTTTCCAGCGGCACACACGCCGCTCCAGCAGGTCCACAAGGCCGAACAGCAGGAGGCCCAGCATGCCGAGTATCAATATGCCCGAAAACATGTCCACATAGTTGATCCGCATCCATGAATCCATGATGAAATACCCGAGGCCGTATTGTGTGCCGAACGTCTCCGTAAAAAACAGCACCGACAACGCCGTGCCTAAAGAGACCCTTACAGAGGAGAAAAGCGTGGGCAGCGAAGCCGGAAACACCACAAGCTTAAAAATATCCCGCCGCCGCGCGCCGAGCGAAACCATGGAATAAAACGTTTCCTTAGGGATGGCTTTCACCGCGTCCCGCATCGAGACAGTCACCTGGAACACCACGATCAGCATGATCATGAATATCTTTGAAAACTCGCTGAGCCCGAAAATAAGCATCACGAGCGGCAGCAGCGCGATCTTCGGTATCGGATAGGTGAAATACACAAGCGGCGACAGATGCCGGTTCCACGCCGGAAAGTAGCCCATGCATAAGCCCAGCGGCACGCCGATCAATACGGACGCGGCAAGCCCCGCGAATATGCGCCACAGGCTCAGCAGCAGGTGCAGCGCAATCCTGGTGAAAAAGATATTAAAAATGTTCATAAGCACCGCAAGCGGCGTCGGGATAAAGGCGATATGAAGAACCATAGCAAGCAGCTGCCACAAGACCAGTATGCCGATAAGGACCTTCACAGTCCCCCACGCGTTTTTTCTTTTCATACGGCCCAATCCTCTTTGACCATCTCACGCAGCGCCATGACAAACGAATAGAACTCCTCCGACAGTCTCAGGCCGCTTTTTCCGAACAGCGGGTTGTCGATCTCCCTTAGGATGCGTCCCGGCGCGGGCGACATGACCGCAATCTTTCTGCCGAGGTACACGGCTTCTTCAATGCTGTGGGTCACAAAAAGCGTGGAAGTCGCGTGCTCCTTCCAGACGTTTAAAAAAAGGTCCTGAATGTCCTCGCGCGTCATCGCGTCGAGCGCGGAGAACGGCTCATCCATCAATAACACGTCAGGCTGCATGATAAACGAGCGTGCGATCGCGGCGCGCTGCTGCTGCCCGCCCGAAAGCTGGCGCGGATATTTTTTGCTGAGAGCCTGGAGCCCCAGCCGTTCAAGCATGTGCGCAACAAAGGATTCGGATGCTTGCGTCCCCTTGACCTTAAGGCCGAGCGTCGCGTTATGATAGACGTCCGCCCAGTCGAGCAGCCCGTAGTTCTGCGGAACGAGGCCGATCCTTTGCTTCTGCGGGTCAACGCTCTGCCCGTCGATCAGCACCTGCCCCTCATACCGCGTGAGTATGCCCGACAGCACATAAAGCACCGTCGATTTGCCGCAGCCCGACGGGCCGATCAGCGCGCAAATATCGCCCCTGTCAAGATGCAGATCGAAACCGCTCACCGCGGGGAATTCGCCGCTGTCCGTTTTGTATGTGACCGAAAGCCCTTTAATATCGATCATACGCTTTATTTCACGAAGCTTTTATCGACCAGATCGTCATATTGATAGGTGTTTTTTATCAGGCCCTTTTCCGTGAGCCATGCCATCACGCCGTCAAAATCCTCCGCGGACGGCAGCGCTGCCGCGGTGTAGGCGGGCAGCGAAAGCCCTTCCTCCACATCCTCGGGGAAGCCCGCGACATCGACCAGAATGTTCGCATACTCCGAAACCGGCGCACTCTTAAGATATTCGACCGCGCTGTTATATGCCTTGTAAAACGCTGTGATTTCGGCGTTTTTAGACTCGATCACATCCGTCTTGAAAAGCAGCACGCCCGGATTGATGCCGAGGCTGTCCGTGCTGTTAAGCACCGTCGCGCCCGCTTTCACGGCCTCGGAGGCCAGCGGTTCGGGCAGCGTCGCCGCATCGATCTGTCCGCTCTGGAGCATTTCGAGCCGCACGGGAATTTGCGGTATGGCTGTTTTGCTGACATCTTCGGGCTTGAGGCCGAGCTTTGAAAGCATGTTGTCCGTGGTGTATTCAATGATCGTATTGGTGGATATCGCGATGGACTTGCCCTTAAGATCGGTGGAGCCGTTCATGGACGGACCCGCGAGCAGCTTATAGCTGCCGTTGGTCATCGACGTCATCGCCACCTTAAAGCCACCGTCCGTCAAAAACGCCGCCGACAGCATATCCGACACCGCGCCGTCAATGCTGCCCGCCTGCAGCGCGCTCTCCCTGTCCGGCGCGCTCTTGAAATGCTCGATGTCAACGTCTACGCCTTCCTTATCAAAAAAGCCCTTTTCTTGCGCGATGATGATCGGAATCGAATCCACATCGGGCAGCACGCCGATGCTCAGCGTCTGCGACGGCTCTTTGGCGGCGCAGCCCGCTCCCGTCGATAATACGAACAGCAGCGCCAGTGCGGCGCTTATCCATTTTGATTTCATGACCTACCTCCATTTTTGGTATAAACTATTTTCCACCCCGAGCGCGTCGAGGATGCGGCTCACAACAAAATCGACGATATCACCGATCGTCTGCGGGCGGTGATAGAACCCCGGGCTCGCGGGCATGATCGTTACGCCCATTTCGCTAAGGCTCAGCATATTGCGCAGATGGATGGGGCTCAGCGGCATCTCGCGCGGCACCAGCACGAGCTTGCGCCGCTCCTTGATGCAAACATCCGCCGCGCGCCCAAGCAGATTCCTTGAGGAACCGGCCGCGATTTCGCCGAGCGTCGCCATTGAGCAGGGCACCACCGCCATGCCGTCGGTCTGAAAAGAGCCGCTCGATATCGGCGCAAAAAGGTCGTCATGCGCGTGGACCACGAGCTTGCCTTCGGGGTAGGCAATCGCATAATCCGGGCTGACCGTCAGCCCCGTTTCATATTCCATCACATCCTGCCCGTTTTGCGAAATCACAAAATGGACCTCGTGCCCGCTTTTAAGCAGCTCTTCGAGCAGCCTCACGGCATAAACGCTGCCGCTTGCCCCCGTGACCCCCACAATATATCTTGACACAGCTTATGCCTCCCAGAATGATTTAATCAATATGTCCGCGCCCGAAAACAGCAGAAACAGCGTGCTCACAATCTGGTTGACGCTGTACGACGCGATGGTGACGTTTTTGAGATTCGTCGGCGACACGATCGCATGCTCGTAAACGAGCAGCGCGGTGATGATCCCCACGCCGATATAATATATCGGACCGAGCCCGGCCAACAAGCCTGTATATATTAACAACGCGGCTGCCGCCAGATGAAAAACAGCCGAAATGATCAGCGCGTTTTTCACGCCGAATGTCTCGGGTATTGAATGCAGCGACTGCTCACGGTCAAACGCGACATCCTGCGCGCCGTATATGATGTCGAAGCCCGCCACCCACAGCATCACCGCCGCGCCCAGCACGAGCGCTGTCGCGCCGATTTCGCCGGTCACCGCGACCCAGGCCCCCACGGGCGCACAGGCACAGGCGGCGCCGAGTATGAGGTGGCACAGCCACGTAAACCGCTTGGTGAACGAGTAGACGGAGAACAGGGCGAGCGGTATGGGCAGCAGCCCCACACAGATTGGGCTGATCATGAATGCCGAGACGATAAGAACGAGCAGGCAGACCGCGATGAGCCCGACGACCTCCCCCGTCCCCACCGCGCCCTGCGGCATGTGCCTGTCGGCGGTCCTCGGGTTTTTGGCGTCGATGTCCTTGTCGATCAGGCGGTTCAGCGCGTTGGCCGCCGTCCGGGCGCTGATCAGCGCCGCGAATATCCAGACCGTGAGCCACAGCGACGGGAAGCCATCCGCCGCCATCAGCATCGCGATGATGCCGAAGGGTATCGAAAACAGCGTGTGCGAGAACATCACAAGCCCGCCGTAGGCCTTAATCTTTTTCAATACCATATTCAGCCCACCTTAAGTCCACCTTCGCCTTGGTGTCCGCATCCATTTCAATATCGTTCGGCCATTCCCTCGGGTGCCCCTCGGAGGCCCATTTCTTCGTCGCGTCGATGCCCATCTTGTGCCCGTAATGCGCGAGCGGCGAGGCGTGATCGAGCGCGTCGAGCGGCCCCTCCACGACCACCACATCGCGCGCGGCGTCGATGTTGTTGAACACCTTCCACGCCACCGTCGATATGTCGTGCGGACTGACATTCTCATCCACCACGACGATCATTTTCGTGTACATCATCTGTCCGATGCCCCACAGGCTGTGCATCACCTTTTTGGCGTGCCCGGGAAAACGTTTTTTGATCGAGACGATCACGCAGTTGTGGAAAACGCCCTCAAGCGGAAAATTCATGTCGATGATCTCGGGGCATTGTATTTTGAGAAAAGGCAGGAAAATGCGCTCCGTCGCCTTGCCGAGGTAGCAGTCCTCCATCGGCGGCTTGCCCACGATGGTCGCGGGGTAAACCGGATGCTTCTTTCGCGTCATGCAGGTGATATGGAACACGGGATACATACCTTTAAGCGAATAATACCCGGTATGGTCTCCGAAAGGCCCCTCCTCGCGCAGTTCGTCCAAATCGACATAGCCTTCGAGCACGAACTCGGCGTTCGCGGGCACGTAGATATCGTTGGTTTTGCATTTGACGATCTCGAGCGCGGATTTGCGGATAAACCCCGCGAACATCGTCTCGTTGATTTCCTTAGGCAGCGGCGCGGTTGCCGAATAGATCGTGGCGGGGTCGCACCCGAGCGCCACAGCCACAGGCATGCGCCTGCCGAGCTTTTTATACTTCTCATAGATCTCGCGGCCGTCCTTGTGCAGATGCCAGTGCATGCCGGTCGTGCATTTGTCGTAGACCTGAAGCCGGTACATGCCCATGTTCTGCATGCCGGTCTCGGGGTCCTTGGTGATCACGAGCGGCAGCGTGAGAAAACGGCCGCCGTCCTCCGGCCAGCAGTGCAATATCGGCAGCTTGTCAAGGTCAGGCTCCTCCACAACCTCCTGGCACGCCGCGTGCGTCACCTTTCGCGGAAAAACGGAGACCAGCCTTGAAAGCTTGGGCAGCGCCTTGATTTTGTTGATCAGCCCCAAATAGCTCGACATGTCCATAAAATCGCTGATGACAGTGGCCAGCTCATTGATGTGATTGACCTCGAGCGCGAGATTGAGCCGCTCGTAGCTGCCAAAGGCGTTGATGAGCACCGGGAACTCGGACCCCTTCACGTTTTCGAACAGCAGCGCGGGCCCGCCGCGCTTGACGACTCTGTCGGCGATCTCCGTGATCTCAAGGTAACTGTTCACTTCTGTCTTTATTCTTTTCAGAAGCTTCTTTTGTTCCAGAGTCTCGATAAAGTCCTGCAAGTCTTTATACGCCATGTCCCCATCCTTTGCTTTTTTGTCCGTAACAATAGCCTTTAATGCTTGAATTATACGTTTTGTAACGCCATGTGTAAACAACGCGGGGATATTTGCGCGCGGCAATATTTGGTATAGTGAATATTAAGCCTAGCAAACCATCAAAACCCGGCTCGCGCCGACAGCTTTGACAGTGGATTTTTCCCTTGGATTTATTTTTTGTCATCACTACGTAGTCGATCGCTTACGCTCAATTCGCTCATCGCCCCATTCTGTCATGCTGAACGGAACGTGAGTGAAGTGAAGCATCCCATGACAAATCGTTTTGAACATGGGATTTCAGTCCACTACGCAGTCAATCACTTACGCTCACTCAAAATGACATTTGGGACTTTATCAGCAGTCTGGTCAACGAAGGGCATCACTGAATTGGGCTTTCAGGAAATTGCATTGTGCAGCTTTTCAGAAATTTAAGCTTACGGCTTTCCGCCGTCAGCAAAGCTTTTGCGTATAAAGCGACCGATCTCGCGCCATGCCGCGCGCGACTCGGGTATGAGCCCATCGGCAAGCTGAAACACATGAAACATGCCGGGCCACACCGTCAGCTGCACGGGCAGACCCGCCTCGGTTGCTTTATTATAAACGGCTTTTGAATCGTCATAGAGCATTTCATATTCGCCCACATGGATCAGCATGGGCGGCAGGCCCGTAAAATCCCCGAAGGCCGGGGACATATACGGGTCTTTGAGATCGTGGTCCCCGGCATACTTTTTGCCTATTTCCGTTCTTTTGCTGTCATCGGGAAGCGGCATTTTTCTGCCGAACAGCGGGTCTAAATGATAGCGTTTGGCGTACGAATCGCCGTGGCACGTGATATCCGACCAGGGAGACATCAAAACCAGCGCCTTAAGAGCCCCCATGCCTTCATCGCGCAGCCGCATCGCGAGCGCAAGCGCAAGCCCGGCCCCGCACGATTCGCCGGCCACAACCACCGATTCGGGTTTGATGCCTTTTTCTTTTGCAAGCCACTCGATGGCATGGCACGCGTCATCGAGCGCCGCCGGATACGGGTGCTCGGGCGCCACGCGGTAATCGAGCGACAGCACCGGTACATCGCCTCCGAGCCTTCCGAGCTTCATCGCGAAATGCTTGAAGAGCGGTAAAAACCCGAGCGTATAGCCGCCGCCGTGCAGGTGCATGATGGCGATATCCTGCCTTTGGCACTCTTTGGGGAGCAGGTACCACGCGCGCGTTTGCGGAAGGCTGACCTCCTCGAACATCCAGCCGCGGGGGGCCTGCCATTTGGCGCGCGTCATCTTCTCGTATTTTTTCCCGACCGCGAGTATATCGCTGCCGGTGGCCCTCACACCGACAGCGATCACCTCGCGCAGCAGCGTTCCCCGCAAAGAGGCATGGCCGCGCAGCCGCTTTATCATACTATCTCCTTACCAAAAAAGCTTTTCTGCTCTCGCGTCATTTTTCAACAGCTTTTTGATCCACACCGAATATCTGTATGTCCTTCGGGCATTTAAAATACGCCACGTTGCTGAAATCGACATTCTGATCGATCGTATCGAGTATGCTTCCTATCGTCATGGTGGGGCTGTTGACCCCCGCCATGACAGCCTGCGTCATCAGGCTGTGAAATTCGCGGACCCTCTGCGCCTTGACGGTATGCTTCTGGTACTCATGATAGCACCGGAGCGCGCCCGTTGCGTCGGCGTCCATCATTGTCAGGTAATGGATCGATGAGGATGCCCCGTTGCAGTACCATTTGGTGCGCAGCGGCGTGCCGTCCTTAAGCACGAGCCTGATCGGCTGGAACGTGAAAATCGTGGTGTGCCAGCCGGTAAAATAGCCCTTCCGGTTGTAGGCCTTCCCTTCCATGCCGATCATCTCCACCGTACCGAATTCGGCGTGCCGGTAGAGACGCATCTGGTAACTGTATGTCTCCTGACACGCCTGCTCAAAGGTTTTATCTTCATCGAATATCGTACGGAAAATGGATGAATGAACGCGTGAGCCGCCGGTCCTCTTTTCCTGGAGCGTGCCGCGCCGCGCGTTGGTCATGTAAATACCGACATCCTTCTGCCGGTTATTGAGCTTGGAAAGCGCCGTGCGCACGCCGAACATGAACACCGACTGCATCGAGATATGCTGCTGCTCGCAGAACGCCTGAATTTTCTCGACATCCTCCTTGGGCACATAGAGGACCTCGTGGCGTCCGGCAGTCCGCAGATTGAATGTGTTTGCGTACCCAAGGGACGGGTCTTTCTTCTTCCTGCGGTAGGCTTCGAGCAGCGCCGGGCCATTGATGTGCGATATGAGCGAGGGTTCGCGCCCGGCGAATTCGTTTTGCCAGAACTCCCTGTCTTTTTGCTCCTGCGCGGAACCGATATACGCAAGGTCCTTTTGCAGCAGCGTCTCGAGTGAATTGAGCGGGGTTGGCATCGGCGTACCGTTTTTCAGCGCTTCATAAACCTCCATCACGTACTGCAGAAATACGCAGATGCCCCAGGAATCGAGTATCAGATGGCTGACTCCGAAATAGATGCCGTTAAGCCCGTTCCATGAGCGGACCAGAAACACACGCGTCATGGTCTTGTTGAATATCCTGATGGGCTTTTCCGCATAACGGTGCAGGCATTTGTCCATGCTTTCTTCCGTCTGACCGGTAAAATCGAGTGTCTTGATGTCCGGTCTTTCCTTGTCGGCAAAATACTGCTTGATTTTGTGGTCTACCTTCGTGATGCGCAGGCGAAACGCGTCGTTCTGCTCATAAGCCAGCTCGATCGCCGCTTTGAGCAAGACAAAATCGAGCTTTTTTTCCACGAGCGTTAATGTAAAGATGTTGTTGATCTGCTTATGGATCGTGAATGACTGGCTGAAAAGCAGCAGTCTCTGCCCCGGCGTCAGGTCATAATATTTTGTACTGTCCATGATTTATTCTCCTCCTTTAAGGATAAACATTGCTATTCCACGGATTTTAGCGATTCCACCATGGGTATCTTCTTGAGCCGCCTGTTCATGAACAGGCTGACGAGTTCGGCGAAAACCAAGGTGATGACGAGTGAATACCCAAAGCTCACTTCCCGGATATAGTTGCCGAACATGATGCCGTCCTGCTCGATGGAAACCATGATGAAACGGTGCAGCACAATGCCGAGGCCAAGGCCGATCAGCGCCCCGATAAACGTCAGCAGCAGATTCTCCCGGAACACATACGAGTAAACCTCCCGGTTGAAAAATCCGAGCACCTTGATCGTCGCGATCTCGCGCAGGCGTTCGCCGATATTGATGTTTGTGAGGTTGTAGAGCACGATGAAGGCGAGCAGCCCCGCGCAGATGATGATCACCACGACGATGCTGTTGAGGCTTTTCACCGTATTGGCGAAGTTGTCGGCGATGGTCGAGTAGAACGACACGGAGGCGACATTGCTGTTGCCGATGAGCGCCGACGCCACATCGTTTTCCGCCTTTGCGGAATCGCCGGACAAGCGGATCATCAGGCTGTTGGCCTTGGGGCTCAGCCGGTAAACCTCTTTATAATAGGCGTCCGTCATATAGATATAGTGGAATATATAGTTCTCTGTGATCGCCGATACCTTTACCTTTTTGGCCGCCCCGTCGCTGTTATCGAGCTCAAAGGCGTCTCCCACGCCCACACCCAGCTGTTTGGAAAGCTTTTCAGAAATCACGACGCCGTCATTTGCCAGCGCAATCGGCTGCTGAGAGCCCCTGCTGCGCAGCGTGATGAAGTCTTTCATTTTTTCGGTATCGCCGACGACGATCAGCGAAGAAGTCAGCTCGCGCGTGGCATTCCGGCACGTGGCGTTGAGCTCCGTATCCGGCATATAAGAATCGACAGAGGCGTCATTTATCAGTATGTCCTCCACCTCCGATTTTCCTTCGGCGGCCGTTCCCGGGACATAGCGCAGACTGAGGTCGTACTTGAATATCTCATTGAACTGCTTGCTCACCACCTGGCTGATCGAGTTATTGAGACCGAAACCCGCAAGCAGCAGCGCCGTACAGCCCGCGATGCCGATGATCGTCATGAAAAAGCGCTTTTTGTATCTGAATATATTGCGGGCCGTCACCTTTTGAGAAAAGCTCAGCCGTTTCCAGAAGAACTTCACGCGCTCCAGCAGAATGATTTTACCCGCCTTGGGGGATTTGGGCCGCATCAGCAGTGACGGCGTTTCTTTGAGCTCCTTGCTGCATGCCACATGCGTGGTCACCGTGGTAACGGCGATACCCATAACGATGCTGATCACGATCAGCGGGATCTGTTCGATATATTCGAGCGGGGGCATCGTGTATTTCATGAGCCACGACTGGTAGACCACCTGAGGGAATACATACATGCCCACAGCGCAGCCTCCCACCGCGCCGAGCGCGCTGGCGAGCGCCGCGTAAATCACATATTTCGTCGCGACCGCGCGGTCGCCATACCCGAGAGCCTTGTATGTGCCGATATTGATGCGCTGCTCGGCTATCATGCGCGTCATCGTGGTCAGGCAGACGAGCGCCGCCACGAGGAAAAAGAACACCGGAAACACGTTGGCGATGGACTCCACCGACTTGGTCGTCGCTTCAAAGTCCGCAAAGCTGACCTGGGAATGGCGGTCGAGCACGTACCACTGCGCGTTGCTGATCTTCTCAATTTCATTCTCTGCCCGGACGATTTGATCCATGCCGTCATCGAGCTTGGCCTGCCCCTCCGCGCGCTTCTCTTCGAGCTCCTTCTTGCCCTGCTCATACTTCACCTTGCCGTCGGCAAGATCCTTCTCAGCCTGCGCGAATTTCACATTGGCGGTTCTTTTCGCGGACGCCAGCTTGCTTTCGGCGCTGCGGATCTTCGCGCGGCTCGCCTCAAGGTCCGCAGCTGCGTCATCAAGCTGCTGCTTCGCGGTGGTGACCGAGCTTTGGCTTAAATCATTGAGGCCGTTGATCGTACCGAGACCCTCGTCGGCAATGCCGAGCAGTTCATCATACTCGCCGACCAATCCCCCGAGGCTCTCCCGTTCCTGATCCGAAATGTCCGGGTTGTCAAGCTGCTGCAGGAGGTCTGCCCTGTTCGCCTCCGCGTCCGAACGCACGCCGTTCAAGTCGGTCGTGATATTGTTGAGCGTTTGGAGATCGTCGCCGTGTTCCGCCATCGTCGAGTCATACTGGGCTTTGGCGTTCGCGTAATCGGCTTCACCGTCGGCAAGCTGTTTCTTGCCGTCATTGATCTGCTGCTGAGCGAGCCGGGTCTGAGCGGCAAAGCTCTCCTTTTCTTTGGTCAGATTCGCTTCGCCCTCCACAAGGTCCATCTGAGCCTGATTGAGGTCCGCCTCGCCTTTGGCGATCTCTTCCTCAAACTCCTTCTTTCCCTTTTCATACTCGGCCTTTGATTCATTGAGCTTTTCCGTCGCCTCTGATTTCACCTCAGCCAGCCGGATGCCGCTCCTGTCCACACCGAGATTTTCAAGCGCGATCGTCACGTTCTCCACCGTTTTGTCATACTCCGCCGAATAGGTATTGAGCGGCTTCGCACCGGTGACCGTAACCAGGGCTTCCGTGTAGCATGGATAAATAAAATCTTCCTCGGGGATCATCAGAAAGGTCGTGATCTTGCCGTTGCCGATCTCCGTGGTTCCTTTGTCGTATGTGAGATAATAGGGAGTGATCACCTTGCCCACGACCGTGAATTCGTCGGTTTTGAGCGTATCCTCAGTGACCGGCTTTTCTTTACCGGAGTTCACCAGTATCGTATCGCCGATATCGAGCCCCAGCTGCAGATACGTCGAATCTTCGAGCAGACATTCACCGGACTTTTCGGGATAACGCCCCTGAGTCAGCTGCACCTGATTCAACGTGTTTTCATCCCTGCTTTTCGGCAGGCTGTGCAGCCGGAACACCGTTTCCATCGAATTCTGCGTGCTCACCACGTCGGCAAAGTAACCCGCCTGCACTTTCTGCACGCCCGATGTGTTCGTGATGGCATCAATGTCGTCCTGAGTGAGCCCCAAAGTCGACATGATGCGCACGTCCATGAGGTTGTATTTGTCAAAATACCGGTCGGCTGTATGGCGCATATCGGGGGCGGTGGCCCGGATGCCCGCAAAAAAAGCCACGCTCACAAGAACGATCGCAAATATCGAGACAAAACGCGTCCACGACGTGCGAATTTCCCGCAACAAATCTTTGAAGACAACACCACTCATACTACCACTCAATCCTCTCCACGTCGGCCGGATCATCATTGACGGTCATCGCGTCCACCTTGCCGCTTTTCACCTTGATCACGCGGTCTCCCATGGCCGTCAGCGCGAGATTATGGCTGATCACGATCACGGTCGTTCCGGTTCTCTTGCACGTTTCCTGCAGGAGCTTCAATATGGATTTGCTTGTCACATAGTCAAGCGCGCCTGTCGGTTCGTCACACAACAGCAGCTTGGGGTTCTTGGCGAGCGCTCTCGCGATCGCGACGCGCTGCTGCTCGCCGCCGGACAGCTGGGACGGGAAATTGCTCTTTCTGTTCTCGAGACCCACATCCGCGATCACCTGGTGGATGTCGAGCGGCTTGCGGCTTACCTGCGCGGCCAACTCCACATTTTCGAGCGCCGTCAGATTCTGCACAAGATTGTAAAACTGGAACACAAACCCCACATCATAACGACGGTATGTGATGAGCTGGTTGCGGCTGTACCGGCTGATATTTTCATTGTCCACAATAATGGTCCCCGACGTCTGGCTGTCCATGCCGCCGAGTATGTTGAGTATCGTGCTTTTGCCCGCGCCGCTCGCGCCCGTGATGACGACGAACTCCCCCTTGTTGATTACAAAATCCACACCGGCGAGCGCTTCGATCTCAACCTCTCCCATCTGATAGATTTTGCGCACATTTTTGAACTCGATAAACCCCGCCGATTCTTCGGTTTCGTTGATCTCCTGAACCTCCGCCGCGGACGAATTGAGATTTGTCATGGATTTGACCTCCAGAAATTATTCACAGATTCTTACAGACTGGCCGCTGCGGCGGTAACAGACTGATGTGACGAACTGTTGATGATGTTCTATGAGCAAAAATTGATAACCGGGTTGTGTCCTGCAGACAATTCGCTGATCCGTAATTTGAAAAATGATGTCTTTGAGCGGGTAAGAAAGCCCTGTTCCCATCGCTTTCGCGCAGCTCTCCTTGAGCGTCCAGTAGATGAAAAACCGCCTGTCGGGATCGTCCGAGTGATCGATGTCATCAAGCTCGGCCCGGCTGCATGTATGCCGGGCAGCGTGCCGCGAAAACGGACGGACTCTTTCCACATCGATGCCGACAGGGACGTCACTGACAACGCAGCCCACCAGCCCTTTGCAGTGGCTGATGTTGAACTCAATATCGGGGTAATCACGCAGACAGGGCTTGCCCCACCTGTTCCGGGTCACAGCCCGTTCCGATATTTTGAGCTTCTTTTCGTGAAACAGCGCATAAGCCAAAAGCCATTGTCCATACCGGTGCTCATCCCAGAAGCCGCCACCGGCGTCTCCATCGTAATAATAGCGGTAGATCATTGCATTTTCAGCTTCAGATAATCGGACAGTTCTCCCACCGTTTGCAGATTCCTGATTTCAATATCCGGGATCTCGATGCCGAGCTCGTCCTCAATGTTGCCGACGATATTGACACAGTCATACGAGTTCATATGCAGATCAAGGATCAAATGCGTGTTGTCGCTTAGATCATTCGCGTCCACATCCACATACTCAAGAATTTTTTTGCACACATAGCTCGTCATTGTACATTCTCCTTTTTATTTCAACCTGACGTTTAATCTTTTTTGTGGTCGTTTTTTCAAACTCGCGTTCCATAATGGTCACATCGCTGATGCGTTTGTGCACCGGCAGCGAGTTATTGAGCCTGCGTATATCCTGATCGAGCTTTAGCTCAATGTTTTCAATCGGGTTCACCGACAGATACTGCGAATCGAGGAACACGTCCGCCGCAATGATCTCGCTGCTTTCACTCTTTTTCGCGTAAACCATCACTTCTTTGATATACGGAATCGCACTCACGGCGGCTTCAATCTCCTCCGGGCTCACATTTTTGCCGTTCGGGAGTATGATGAGGTTTTTCTTGCGCCCCGTGATATACAGAAAACTGGCTCTGTCCAGATGCCCAAGGTCTCCCGTTTTAAAGTAGCCGTCCTGCGTAAACACCTCTTTGGTATTTTCCTCATCCTTGTAATAGCCCAGCATCACGATATCGCCTGCAATCTGTATTTCCCCGTTTCCGCTCCTGTCAGGCTCCGCAATTCTGACCTCGCATCCCGGGAGTATGCGGCCCACCGTCCCTTTCTTCTTCCACGCCGAGGCGTTTGTCGATATCACGGGCGCGCATTCGGTGATGCCGTATCCGTTGATGATGTTGATGCCGATCTCATCGAATTTCTTGATCAGTTCGTTCCTTAAGGGTGCTCCGCCGCATACGATCTGCTGCAGGTTGCCCCCGAATTTTTCGAGTATGGGCTTGAAAAACAGCTGTCTTTTATCGATGCCGAATTTTCTTAAAAGATTGCTGAATTTGATGCCGTAGATCAGCTGCTTTTCGAGGTTGCCCTTCTTTGCTTCCTGCCAGATCTGTTTGTGCATCACCTCAAGAAAAAGCGGCACCATGAGGCTCATGCCCGGCTTGAATACCGCGATATTTTTCATCAGATGCTTGAGGCTGTCGTTAAAGCACAGCATATTGCCCGTATAGAGTATGCCGAGTATGTGGCAGGTGCTTTCAAAAGAATGGTGCATGGGCAGCACTGAAAAGCTCACCGTTGTGACCTTGATGTAATGCATAAAGCCATATAGATCGGCAATGAAATTCTTATGAGACAGCATCACGCCCTTGTTAGGCCCCGTGGTTCCGGATGTGAACAGTATTTCGCACATCGCTTCGGGATCAATGGCTTTATCAGGATAGGCGCTGTTGCCGAGATGCAGCAGCTTGCGGCCTTTCTCGATCAATGTGTGTAAATCGTATGACGCGTGATACGGCCCGGAAGGATTCATGACGATCACGGATTTGATATTGGGGCACCTGCTCAATATATCGTTGACCAGATGCAGATATGTTTCCGAACAGATGATTGCGTCCGCGTCGCTTTTGTTAAGCAGCATCGCGATGTCATCTTTAAGCAGCTCTTTATCCAGCGGCACCACAACACCCACGCCGCAAATCACCGCCAAATAGCTCAAAACCCAGGCGTACGAATTTTCGGATAAAATAGCGATATGATACCCGTCCATGCCCAGATCCAAAAGCTTTGTTCCGAGCGCAAGCCGGTCTTGTTCGAGCTGCGAATAAGTGTAATCGACAATGTGATGATTCGAATCGATTTCTCTAAATGCCGTTTTGTCGGCAAACAGCCTGGAGGCGCGCACCGCGAGCTCACGGATGTCGCTTAGCCGATGAGGATGCAGCGTTTTGTATCTCATGGATTTTGTTCTCCCAACATCAAAGATGAATATCCGCCATGTTCCCCTTTTGATCAAACAAAATCCAATATGAGTCAATTTTTATATCTGTTATTATTTCTGTTTTTCTACAATCATTACCCTCTTCCATAATAGAATACCAATCTTTAAAGTCAATGACATAATGTGTACTATTCGTACTATTAATGTATTATCGTGGCACAAAGAATGATTTAAGCATTCGCCGTCATCCGTATTTTTCCTTTTTATTCTATGGCTTCCTTATCATGCTCGACGGTTTTGATGAGGAGGCATCTCCGCCTGCATCCGTCAGCGCAAAAAACGCCAATATCCCCAAAGCTCTTTGCGATACCGGCGCTGTTTCATTTCATCTTTTTTCACCCAAATATCCTCGGGCACACGGATGCCTTTTTTCTTGAACGCTTTGATCACGCTGACCGCCTGCATATTCCGAAATCGCGGATACCGCTGGGATAAAGTCCCTTTAAAATTCCGAAGATATCAGCGGCAATTCCGAAAACAAACCGCAAAAAATAAACATCCCAAGGTGTCCGCAGACAGCTTGGGATTATGGATCAATTCATTTTATTAGCAGGGCTATTCAAGTCCATTCAAATGTTTTTTGGCGAACCATCACTTCGCGGGAGCCGTGCTGCCTCGCTCCACAAGCTGCGCGGAAATGGTCATGTGCATAAACGGGCTGTCGGGATGCTTCATGCGTTCCCGAAGCAGGCTCACGGTGAGATTCCCCATCACGGTGCGCGAAATGCGCATCGTGGTCAGCGGCGGCATCATCATGGAGCTGAACGGGATATCATCCACACCGATTATCGAGATATCGTCGGGCACCCGGTAGCCCGCCTCCTGTATGGCGCGTATCGCGCCGATCGCGATACTGTCGTTGCCGGCGAGCACGGCGCCTTCGGGAACAAAGGCTCCGCTTTCGAGCAGATTTTTCATATCCGAATAAGCGCCGTTCAGCGTGGGCGTCAGCAAGACCGGCTCCGGCGGCGTGAGGCCAAGCTCCGTCAACGCTTCGAGATAGCCGTTATACCGCTCTGTGAAGTTGGATATCTTCACATTGGTCAAAAAATAGCCGATCTTTCTGTGACCCATACCATATAGATAGTTGACGGCAGAGTATGAAATGCTCGCGTTGGCCATCACGATGCTGTCAACATTCTGATGCTGCATGCTGTTGTCCACCACGATGATCGGCGCTTTGATGTCCTTCATCATGTCAAACTGAGACGCCTCAAACTCGGACCCTAACAGTATCACGCCGTCCATCGGGTCCTGCGCGATCATCTTGAACGTTTCTTCCGCGGTTTTATTGTTGCAGCCGCACATGATAAGATCGTATGAATAGCGGCGGCATTCGCTCTCTATGTGATCGATGATGGATGCGACAAAGCCCTGATTCTCCTCCACGGCCATGCCGTGCGTGGAATATTTGATCAGACGAATCCGGCAGCGCGGCGCTTTTTTAACCTGCGGCGCCGGCGAATAATTGTGCTCACTGAGCACCTTTTTCACATGCTCGCGCGTCTGCTCGCTCACGCCTTTTTTTTCATTCAAAACCAATGATACTGCCGCCGGCGATACGCCTGCAATCGCCGCAATCTCTCTAATAGTCATGCCCCCATGTTACCGTTTCGTGACGAAATCGGCATATCCTTTCATCATAAGATCAGCCACCGCCGCGCCCGGATCCAGCAATTCGCGCGATTTTTCTCCGCGGGCCGCTGCGCGCCCATGCTTTGCGAGCATTCCCTTCGTCGAAAGGAACGCTTCATGGGCGGCATCCGCCGCTTTTGCAGCGGCCTCATATAAACTAATATTCGCTGCCGCGCTGGTCATAAGCAGCTCCACGGCAGGATGCAATCCGTCTAAAAAAGTCTTGTCCCCAATTTGCGCCTTGCCCCGGCTTTGCACGCCTTCAAGGTAGGCCTTGAAAAATGCCGCCACGCCGCCAAGGTCCAACTCGTCATAACCTTTAAGCGCTTTGCCCGCGGACATAAAGCCGGACGCCATCAGCGTGCCCATCGTGGACGGGACCGCCGTGGACATCGCTTTGCCCGCCAGATAAGCGAGCCTGCCGATATCCGTTTCATCGTTGTCCTTCACGGCTTCGCTCGCAGCCAAAAAACCGTCGCTCATCGTGAGACCCAAATCTCCATCGCCCATCACGCTGTCAAGGTCAATCAGATAGTCACGGTTTTGTTTCATCACATCGGCCCAGCCTGAGAGCAGCGCCTTAAAATCATCAGCTTTCATCGCATGCTCCCCTCACAGCGCGAACTGCTTGAAAAACGGCGTATGCGCAGCTGCCGACAGGTATTTTTTCAGTTCGTCATCCAGTTTGAAAATCGATATCGACGCACCGCTCATCTCCATGGATGTGGCATACTCGCCCACATAAACATGGAACACATGGATACCGGCCTCTTTGAGAACTTGACTGATCCGGCGGTACATGATGTACTGTTCCTCAAGCGGCGTTGCGCCAAGGCCGTTCACAAGCACGACCACTTCGTCTCCGGATCTGTAGGGAAGGTCGGCGAGTATCGGCTGAATCATTTCATCGACGATTTTATCCGCGCTTAAAAGCTCGCCTCTGCGGATACCCGGCTCGCCATGAATGCCCATGCCGATTTCCATTTCGTTCTCGGCCAGTTCAAAGCTCGGACGGCCGACACGCGGCACAATGCAAGGCGTTAACGCCATGCCCATTGTGCGCACATTGGCGCACGCCTTTTCCGCGACGCGTTTGACTTCATTGAGATCAAGCCCCGCCGCCGCCGCGGCTCCCGCGCATTTGTAAATGAAGAATATGCCCGCCACGCCCCGGCGTGTGTTTTTGCCGCCCGTCTGCGCCGGAGGCGCCGATGCCACGTCTTCCCCCGCCACGACAGACTCAACACGAATACTTTCTTCGAAATCGGCCATCTCTGCGGCCATATCGAAATTGAAAATATCTCCATTATAGTTGCCATAAATATATAGCACCCCTGCGCCTGTGTCAATATGCTTCGTGACCGCAAACATCTGCTCGGCGCTGGGCGACTGAAACACATCGCCGATCGCGCAGCCGTCGAGCATGCCCTCTCCCACATAGCCCAAAAACAGCGGCAGATGCCCGGAACCGCCGCCCGTGGCGATGCCGACCTTCCCCCGTTTGACATTGGCTGTGACCAGGCAGCGGGGATCGTCTCCCACGCATTCGACAAGCCCCGGATGCGCGGCATATATGCCTTCAAGCATTTCATTGACGAAGTTTTCGGGCGTATTTAATATCTTTTTCATCGACTCATCCCCTTACATTGTTTATGCACAAACGCCGGTCGCCTTACAGCACACCCTTTTTGATGATAATGCAGGCGTAGAGCGCGCGCTCCGCGGTGGCCACCGTGGCGTACGCGTTCTTTGTCCGCTCATAAAAATCGAAACGGTCTATCCATTCGATCTTTTTCCCCGGCTCATACCGCTCCACGATCGCTTTGAATTCGTTCCAGATCGGCGGTTCGCCGTCAACCGTACCCGGCATCACCTGCATCAGCGTCACCGGCGCGTCCACAAACACATCGAGCGGGAACAGCGACAGCACGGCATCGAGCACCTCCGTGCCGGTAAGCCCGTCCGCGCGCACGCAGCGCTTGCCCATCGACGCGGCGGGAAAATTGCAGTCGCCGATCACAAGCTCATCACCATGACCCATTTCCGCTATGACCTTGAGCAGATCAGGAGATAGTTTTGAAGAAATTCCTTTAAGCATGTTGCCTCCTTAAGTATGGGTCGATGCTAGCCCTTTATCTTTTCATCATAGAGCGTGTAATGATCCACGACGCCGCAGATCGTCAAATCGCAGATGATCTCTTCATCATCCAGCAGCATCTTTGCGGCGCCGCCGTCCGTGTTCACGATCACGAGATCGCCGACGCCGACGTGCGCGCAATCAAAAGCGATGAGTCTTTGACCGTCCGGCTCGCCCTTCGCATCGATGTATTGAACAAGCATGAGCTTATAGCCTTCATGCGTTTGTTCCTTGACGGTGGACACGATATTGCCCACCACTCTTGCGAGCTTCACTGTTGTCTCCTAGCCGGCTGACGGCAGTATCTTTTCGACATCCTCATGCGGTCTCGGAATCACGTGCACGCTCACGAGCTCGCCCACACGCTTCGCCGCCGCCGCGCCCGCTTCCACCGACGCTTTCACCGCGCCGACATCGCCGCGCACCATCACGGTGACAAGGCCCGAACCGATGAGCTCCTTGCCGAGCAATGTGACGTTCGCCGCTTTCACCATCGCGTCCGCCGCTTCGATCGCGCCCACAAGACCTTTCGTTTCCACCATACCCAATGCCTGCTTTTCCATGAGTTGTTCTCCTCTCAGTTGAATTGTTACTGCCCGTCCGCGAGATTGTAATCGTCGATAAACCCCGTGATCGCCACATCGCAGGGCGGCAGCACCCCTCTGAACATCAGCGCCGCTTCCTTGGCGCTGATCAGCGTCACAAAATCGTTGAGCCCCGCCTGCCGGGTTGCGTCTCCCGCCACAATCAGCTTTGCCGGCTTGCCGTTTTCAATCAGACGCACCAACAACAGCTTGACGCCCACCAGCGCGGGATCTTTAATTGTTGACACGACCGTGCCCTCGACTCTGCCGGTAAACATGATTACTTGCTCTGGGGCAGAATGCTTTCCACATCCGCATGCGGACGCGGAATCACATGCACGCTCACAAGCTCGCCCACGCGCTTCGCCGCCGCCGCGCCCGCTTCCACCGACGCTTTCACCGCGCCGACATCGCCGCGCACCATCACGGTCACAAGGCCGGAGCCTATCGTTTCCTTGCCGATCAGCGTGACATTCGCCGCTTTCACCATCGCGTCCGCCGCTTCAATCGCGCCCACAAGGCCCTTCGTTTCAACCATACCCAATGCTTCTTTCATTTTTCGTCTCCTTATCTTATCGTCTCAATAATGTACATACTGTCTTTATGATAAATCCCGGCCCTCTAGAGCAGCGCGCGGATCATATCCATATGGGGAGAAGGGATCACGACGGAGCGCGCCATCATGCCTTCCGTTTCTTCGCGGCCTTCGGCTGCCGCCACGGCGGCTTCCACTGCCGCCACGTCGCCCGTTAATATCACGAACGACTTGCCGCCCATGCCGCGCCCGAGGCGCACCTCGATGAGCTCGACATCCGCCGCTTTCACCGCCGCATCCGCCGCCTGCACAGCCGCGGTGAGCGAAAAGGTTTCCATGATGCCCACGGCCTGCACATCATCCGCCTCACACGCGCCCGCCATCGCGGCGATCACGCGGTCGTCCACGTTCGGTATCATCAGGCTGTCCACGAGCGTGTTTTCCGCCGATTCCGCGCCTGCTTCCACCGCGGCTTTCACCGCCGCCACATCTCCGCTGACGATCACGATATATTTGCCCGCGCAGACCGTCTGCGCCGTGACCAGCGACACCTGCGCGGTCTTCAGCATTGCGTCTCCCGCGAGTACCCCGAGCGGTATGCTCAGCACTTCGACCATGCCAAGTGCATTCATGCGTGTGTTCCTCCTAAGCCTTTATCTCAATGCAGCCGTTTGCGATTTTCACGACCGTGCCGCCGATGCTCGCATGCACCGCCGCGCCCAGCGCGTTTTCCGGTATTCTGCCGATCATATCGCCGCGCTTCACGGTATCGCCCACGGCCACCGCCGGTTCGGCGGGCTTGCCCACGTGCATCTGCAGCGGTATCTTCACGCGCTTCGGCTGTGCCGCCATGTCTGTCAACGGAGCGGGCACATCGTAGGCGCTGAGGCCCATCCGCGCGATCAGCCTGCCGGTCGGCACGCGTTTGAGGCTCAAGGCCGAGTCTGTCACGATGCTCTCCTCCGGCTGCGGGCGCACGCCCGCTTTCATCAATCTTGTCTTGAACTCCGTCATCATAGCCGACGGCTGAAGCCCAAAGTTGCATGCGTAATTCGTACAAAGGCCGCAGCTGGAGCAGGCGAGCAGTCCGTTTATATCGCCGATCAGCCTCGCGTCGCCCATCGCCGCCGCTCTCATCACCTTGTGCGGCTGCACATTGAGCCCGAGCGCGTTGCGCGGGCACATCTGCGTGCACTGGCTGCACTGGCAGCAGACCGCCTGAGCCAGCTTCACCTGACGCTCAAGCGGCATTGTCTGCCGCATGATGAGCGGGTGAGCGCGTTTAAACACGAGCACGCCGCCCATTGTTTTGGTGACCGGCGTATTCCAGTTTTCCTCAAGGCGACCCATGCACGGGCCGCCAATGATCAGCGCATAATCCTGCTCGCTGCCGGCAAAGCCCGCGAGCTTTAACAGCGGCTTGACCGGCGTGCCGATCGGCGCGCGCAGCGTGACCGGCTTTTCCACGTCGCCTCCGATCGTCAGGTATTTATCGACGACGGGCTGGCCGTCTATGGCGTCCGCGATATTGACGAGCGTCGCGACATTCACGACCACGCAGTTCACATCGAGCGGCAGCTTCGCGCTCGGCACCACGCGGCCCGTGATGTCGTATATCAGCGACTTTTCATCCCCCGCTGGGTAATAGCTCTTCATCAGATGCAGACGAATGTGCTTTCTATCCCCGATCGCGCTTTTGAGTGCGTCGACGGCCTCATGGTAATGCGATTTGGTCGCGATCACGCCGAGCTCTGCATGCACGGCAGCCATCGCCGCTTCCATGCCGCTGACCACGCGATCGGCCTGCGTCTGCATCAGCGTCTGATCCACGCGCAGCAGCGGTTCGCATTCCGCGCCGTTCGCAATCACGACGGCCGCTTTGCAGTTAAGCTTGATATGTGTCGGAAAGCCCGCGCCGCCCGCGCCGACAACCCCCGCGCTTTTTATCTGCTCCACAATGTCCATTCGCTGTTTCCTTTTCAGACGATCCTGAAATCACCCGCGAGCACGCAGCGGCGCTGGCGCGTGAACGAGCGCGGCGTGGTGATGCCTTCACCCGTCGGCGTCGCGATCGTGAGCGTCGTGCAGCCTTCTCCGCCGAAGCCGAGCCCCGCGAGCGACGACGAGTTTTTCACAAATATCGTCGTGTTAAGGCGTCTGGCTGCAAGCGAGAGGTTATGCACGTTGGTCGAGTGGATCATCGCCGAGTGCTTGCAGTCCTGCTCCGCCCGGTATGCCTCCTCCACCGCTTCTTCTATGCTGCGCACACGCGCGATGCCGAGCACCGGCATCAGCATTTCCGTCATGATGAACGGATGGTTTTTATCGACTTCTGCGATGATGAGGCGCGGATTGCCCGTGAAAGCCACGCCGCTGTCGCGCAGTATCACAGCCGCGTCGCGGCCGACGTATTTGCGGTTGATCACGTATTTGCCGTCTTTATTGATCAATGTGGTGCCAAGCACCTTATCGATGTCCGTGCCGCCGATACGGTATGCGCCGTGCTTTTCCATCTCGGCCATCAGCGCGTCCGCGACGGAGGCGAAGACGAACACTTCCTTCTCCGCGATGCAGAGCACGTTGTTGTCAAAGCTTGCGCCGTCCACAATTTTCTGCGCCGCGTTCCTTATATCTGCCGTATCGTCCACGATCACGGGCGGATTGCCCGGACCCGCAGCGATCACTTTCTTTCCTGTTTTCATTGCCACCGCGACGACCGCCTCGCCGCCCGTGATGGACAGCAGCGCAATGTCCTTATGCGTCATGATGGCCTGCCCGCTTTTGAGCGTCGGCTCCTTGACCGTCGTCACGAGCGTGGCCGGGCCGCCCGCCGACATGATGGCTTCGTTCATGAGGCGCATCGTCTCCTGGGAGGCGCGCTTCGCCGCCGGATGCGGATTGAACACCACGGCGTTGCCCGCCGCGATCATCGTGATGCTGTTGTTGATGACCGTCGATGTCGGGTTCGTGGACGGCGTGATCGAGCCGATCACGCCGAACGGCGCCTGTTCGATGATCGTCATGCCGTTGTCGCCCGTGAACGCGCGCGTCTGCAGGTCCTCGATGCCGGGCGTCTTTTTGGCCGCCAGCAGGTTCTTCTCAACCTTGTCGGCCACGCGGCCGTAACCCGTTTCCTCGTTTGCGAGCTTCGCCAAATACTCGGCGTTGTCGATGCCCGTTTTGCGCATGGCGGCAATCAGCTCGCCGCGCTGCTCCAGCGGCATATCCGCCAGCTGCTTTTGGGCGGCTTTTGCGTTCTGCACCGCTTCTTCGGCTGTGTCGCAAAGCCAGCGCGATGTTGCGGCAGGCACCGCCTGAACGGGTGCTGCTGCGGTCTTCGCCGCACTTGTATTGTATTTGCCTGACAGCTCACGGACGATGTCATCGGTGATCTGACGAATCTGCTGCTCTGTCAATGCCATAATCTCTTACCTCTTATTCCTGTTCAGTCTTATTGAATATGCGTTTGCCCTGAAAATCCACGCTGTCAATGATCGCGACGATCGTGGAATCGACCGGGCGCCCTTCCGTGGCCGAGGTTTGGCGCGAAGAGCTGCCGCCGACGACCATCACCACCTCGCCCTCACCCGCGCCCACCGTATCCACGCTGACCACAGGCGCGCCCTGCTCCTCAAACGTGTCGATGTTGATGGGGACGACGATGAGCAGCTTGTAGCCCGAAAGCTTATCCGATTTTGTCGTGCTGACGACGGTTCCTCTCACTCTGCCTAAGATCATACTGTCTCCTTAGCTCTGTTAAAGCTCTATGCCGAGTTCCCATGCCGCGTCTTTCGCGAGCGGCGTGATAATGTCTTTTTCATCGTGCGGCACCGAGGTGAACCCTGCGGCATGCGCCGCCTTCACATCGTCCTCCGTGATCAGCCTGCGCTGCTTGGTTGCGCTCTTGACCGATACCGCAGGGGCTTTTATCGCTGCCTGCGCTGCTTGCGGCTGTCTGATGACCCCGCACAGCGCGCCGTCCGCGAGCAGCGCCGCGTTGGCTTCATCCTTGTCGATATGGGCTTCGAGGTCGTGCCCCTCGCCGCACCGCACGATCACGTTATTGAATACCGTCTCGCGGAGTCCCTCCGCGAGCAGCGACACGACGTCGCCGTTTTTAAAACCGTAGGCCTTCGCCTGTGCGTCCGTCATGTGCAGGTGGCGCGCCGCCACCATAATGCCGCGTTCCAGCGTGACCCTGCGGTCTCCGCTGCTGATCACACCGCCCGGCGTCCCCGCCGAGTCGCCCGACATGCGCACCATGGGCGCTATGCCGAGCTTCACCATCTCGGTCAGCGAGAGCTCCGCCTGCGTTTCCTTGCGCACCGGCCCGACAACGCGAAGGCTTAGCTTGCCCTTCGGCGTTTCGAGCGTCACGCGCTCCTCGCACGCATACTGCCCGGGCTGCGCGAGATCGCGCAGCTTCTTGAGCTGATAGCCCGCTCCGAAAAGCGCATCCACATCCTTTTGGCTTAAGTGGATATGCCTGTTTGAGGAGTTGACCGGCACGATCAGCTCGCCGCTTTTCGCAAGCTCCGTCAGCACAATGCGCTCCACCGTGATCCTTAAGGCTCTTTCGTCCATATCATCCTCTGCGCACCGCCGCAGCCATTAAGGAGGCTCAAGCTGCGGCGGTACATCTGACTAATTTTTTGCGTTCTGCTTTTTCTCGAATATTTCTTTGAGGCTCTCATTGTACGGCGGGCGCGCAATACCGTATTCCGTGATGATCGCCGTGATCAGCTCGTTGTCCGCAAAGTCAAAAGCGGGGTTATACACGTTCACGCCCTCGGGCGCCATGCGCTTTTTGTACCACATCTCAGTCACTTCCTCGGCCGGACGCTCTTCAATCGGAATGTCCTCGCCCTTTTCCGTCTGCATATCGATCGTGGAGGTCGGCGCGCAGACATAGAACGGAATCCCGTAGTATTTTGCGAGTATCGCCACGCCCGATGTGCCGATCTTGTTGCACGCGTCGCCGTTGGCGGCCACGCGGTCGCACCCGACAAATATCGCCTGCACCCAGCCGTTCTTCATCACCTGCGAGGCCATGTTGTCGCAGATTACCGTGGTATCAATGCCATGCGAGTAAAGCTCAAACGCGCTGAGTCGCGCGCCCTGCAGCAGCGGACGCGTTTCGTCCGTGAACACCTTGAACTTGTAGCCCTTTTCGGTGCCCAGATGCACGGGCGCAAGCGCCGTGCCGTATTTGGCTGTCGCGAGCTGGCCCGCATTGCAGTGCGTCAATATGCCGTCGCCGTCCTTGATCAGCGAAAGGCCGTATTCGCCGATGGATTTGCAGACCCAGATGTCCTCTTCCTTGATCTCCACGGCTTCGTCGTGCAGCAGCTGTTTAAGCTCGGGCACGGATTTACCCATGTTGTCGAGCACGACCTTTTCCATGCGGTCGAGCGCCCAGAAAAGGTTCACCGCCGTCGGCCGCGAGGACGCAAGATAATCCTTCGCCTTCTTGAATTCCGCGTAAAAAGCGTCACAGTCCGCCGCTTCAATGCGATCGGCCACTGTATAGATCCCAATGGCCGCGGCCACGCCGATAGCCGGCGCGCCGCGAACCTTGAGCAGGTAAATAGCATCCCAGATATCCTTGATGTCGATCAGCGACAGCATATCGACATCATTCGGCAGCTTTGTCTGGTCGATGATGACGAGCGCGCCTTTTTCCTCATCGAGCGCCACCGTCTCATAGTTCATAATGTTTTCAGCCATGATTTCCTCCCGTTACCGCACGGCTTCCGTGGCCCGTTTGAGCGCCGCCACAAAATCCGCGCCCGTCTTGAATTGCTTGCGGTTCATGATCAGATCCTTGCCGCAGAGTATGTTGACGCGTTCCGCATACGCGCGTCTCCCGGCGTCCGCGATGGACGTGACATCCTTGACCTGCGCCATGCCGACCGTCCGGCGGATCAGCTCCGTGCCCGCGTACGCCGCGGTATCCGAGAGTATGGTATCAAGGTAATACGCCATAAAGCCCTCGGTTTTCGCCATCACGTCCGTCGCGCACTCATCAAAGCATTTTTGGAACTTCTCAATAAACAGATCGATCGTATCCGCCGTGGCCTTGAGCACCCAAGCGCAGAATTCCTCCGCATTCGCCGCGTTGCCGTTGTCCCATGCGAAGAACATGTTCGCGACCACGTTGCCGATGTCGTAGCCCATGGGGCCGAAGAACGCAAACTCGGGGTCGAATACGCGCGTGCTGCCTGTTTTCACGAATATAGAGCCTGTGTGCAGATCGCCGTGGATCAGCGCCTGCGCGTGGTTCATGAACTCGAATTTGATCTTCGCAACCTCAAGCTGCAGCGCCTTGTCGTCATAAAGCTGCTCCTTCACGAAGCCTGCGTTCTTCTCAAAAATGAGGTTACGCTTGTTCACATCATTATAAGGCTCCGTCAGCACAAGCTCTTCGGTGATCTCGCAAAGCTCGGGATTGATGAAGCTTTTGACGAGCGCCTTTTTTGCCTTGTGCTCCATCACGACATCCGACGTTTTGAGCAGCGTGTTCACAAGATACGTGGAGATGTCGTCCGCGAAGCGCGGGAACATCTTGTGCTTCATCAGCGCATAGCGCATCAGCTCGTGATCCGAAAGGTCTTCCATCGCGCACGCGCACATCACGGTGTCGTATTTATAAATCTTGGGCACGAGGCCCGGCGCATATTTGTCCTGAATCTGCAGTATCTCCGACTCGATGCGGTTCCGGTCCGTGGAGACTTTCATTTCAGCGGAGATGCGCAGCGCCTCCCCCGCCTGTTTGACGATGACCGATTTTCCCGTCTGCTCCTCAACCACCCGAAACACGTAATTGAGATTGCCGTCCCCGATTTCCTTGACCGAGAGCTTTACGTCCGCTGCAAAGAATTCGAGCTTTTCCTTGACGTAGTCGACGACATCCGCTTCCTTCATGAGAAAATAGTTATCAAAACGAGACATAGTTGCATTACCTCACAAGTTATTTTTTACGTGCATAGTTGAGAGCCAGCGCGATCGCGAGCACCGCGCCCTTGAATATGTTGACCGCGTAATACGGCACCGACGCCATGATAAGGCCGTTCTCCAATACGCCGATCAGTATCGCGCCGGCAAGCGTGCCGAGCGCGTTCGGCTTGCCCGCGCCCGCCACCGACATGCCGATATGCGCCGCCGCCACCGAGCCCATCAGGTAGGAAGAGCCCGAGTTGATCTGTGCGTTGCCGACGCGCGCGCCGATCAGCATGCCGCCGATGGATGCGAGCACCGTGGACATAAGGTATGCCAGCGCGCGATATTTTTTGACGTTGATGCCCGAGAGTCTGGCCGCCTCGGGGTTGCCGCCCACCGCGTACATATAGCGGCCGTGCTTTGTGTAGGTTAAGAATAAGAACACGAGGAATACGAGTACGAGCATCACGATGATGATCCAGGGTTCCTTGCCGATCTCACGGAAGAAATCGGGCACCTTGCCTGCCGCTGTCGTGCCGTCGGGGCGCATCATGTTTTCGTTGATCGCGCCGCCGCCCGCATACGTCATCGCCACGCCTTCAAACATGAACATTGTGGACAGTGTCGCGAGCATATCGGGTATCCTTAATTTAACGATCAGCAGCGCGTTGATGCCTGCGATCACAAGGCAGATCACGATGGTCAGCACGATGGCAAGCAATGTGCCGCCGACGCTGTTGCCCATCGAATACCACACGAAGAACGTCATGCAGACCGTGTTCGCAAATGTGGCGGTGGAACCGACCGAGAGATCCATGCCGTTGACGGTCAGAGACATCGTCATACCGGTGGCGATGACGGTCACGATACAAACCGCACGGATGATCGTGATCATGTTCGAGGCCGACATAAATGTCGGCATTGTGAATGAGAACACGATCAGCATCACGGCAATGGTTAAAAGCGTCCCCCATTTTGTTGTGAAGTCCATGACCGAGGACTTCTTAGCGGTGTTCGTAGCTTTGCCCATGTTTACCGGCCTCCCGTCGAGTAATATAATAGTTCTTTTTCATTGGTATCTTTGATGTTCATTTCTTTGACGATCTCGCCGTCGAACATCACGTAAACGCGGTCCGCAATGGCGAGTATTTCGGAGAACTCGCACGACGCGTAGATAACGCCCTTGCCCTGAGAGGCGAGCCCTTCGATCAGCTGGAAGATGTCTCTCTTCGCGCCGACATCGACTCCCTTTGTCGGTTCGTCAAATATGTATATTTCGGAATCGCTGACGAGCCATTTACCGACGACGACCTTTTGCTGATTGCCGCCCGAGAGCAGCGCCACCACCTGATTTTCGGAGGGGGTCTTGATGCCGAGCTCTTTGATCTTCGTTCTCGCGGCATCACGCTGCCGGCTCTTGCTGACGAAGCCGATTTTGCTTAAGAATTTGCTGAGCGCCGATATCGTGATGTTCGCATAGAGCGGGTCGGATACCAGCACGCCTTCCTTGCGCCGTTCTTCCGGTACGAGCGCAAGGCCCCTCGCCACCGCCTGGGTCGGGTTTTTGGGATTGATCTTTTTGCCTTTGAGTACCACATCGCCCGAGCCTGCGCGGTACGCGCCGAAAAGCGTTTTACACAGCTCCGTTTTGCCCGCGCCCACGAGCCCGGCAATACCCACGATCTCCCCTTTTCTGACCGACATATCGATGTTCATCACCTTGTTGTCGCGTTCGGTCAGCTTCCTGACATCCAGCAATACGTCTCCGATTTCCACGGTCTGCTTCGGGTAATTCTCATCGAACTTGCGGCCGAGCATATACTCCACGATCTGGTTGATCGTGAGATCGGATGTGATCGGCATATCCTTCACGACCATACCATCCTTCATGATGGTGATATGCTCGCAAATTTCAAACAGCTCAGCCAGACGGTGGGAGATAAACACGACGCCCACATTTTCCGACTGGGCCAGATTTCGTACAATTTTAAAGAAATTCTCCGTTTCGGTGTTGGAAAGCGGCGCCGTCGGCTCGTCGAGTATGAGGAACTTGCACTGTTCCACCACCGCGCGCGCAATGAGCACCATCTGCTTTTCCGCCAGCGAGAGCTCGGAAACGAGCTTTCTCACGTCGATATCCATACCGAGACGTTCAAGCGCTTCCTTGGCTGTTTTTCTGATATAAGGCCAATTAACGGCCTGCTTTTTTTCCATTTTGTTGGCCAACGTGTTGAGCATGATGTTTTCCCCGACCGTAAGGTAGGGCACCAGCGCGACGTCAACCTCCTGATAAACGATTTCGATGCCCAAATTCTTTGCCGCCTTCGGCGAACGAATCTCGCATTCTTCTCCGTCGATACACACCTTGCCGCTGTAATGGGAATTCACACCGGACAAGACCTTCATGAGCGTGGATTTACCTGCGCCGTTGGCGCCGATAAGCGCGCGAATCTGACCGCTTTCCAGATCAAAATTCACATTGGAAAGCGCTTTAACGCCGGGAAATTCTATCGAAATATCGCGCATTGTCAGCTTTGCGTTAGCTGCTTTCATTCCATTCACCTGCCCAAATCAAAATCTGATTTCCAATCAGTCGTCAATCACGGAAGCTTTATAACTTGCTTGCATTATTTCCCCTCCGGCTTAAAGCCGGAGGGGACACAAAGCATTACGTCAAGCGTTATCAGCCTTTCACAGCGGCTTTGATTTCAGCCATCCAGGCAAAGCTGTCGAACACGCCTTTTTCCTGACCCCAACCGTCCACAACGGTCGCGATGTTCGTCATGTTGATGGACGAATCGAGCTGCGTCGTGTCAACGCCCTGAGCGTCGAGATTGTAGGTGTCGGGTGTTTCTTCGCCGGCGAATTTCGCGGCGATCAGTCTCATGTCGGCAATACCGATGAGCTTGGGATCAACAGCGGCGGTGGATACCCACACGTCCGGGTTGGCAAGCATCAGGTTGATGTCGTCGTTGGAAATATCGATGGACATGATCTTGATGTCGGTTCTGCCGGCATCGTTGAGCGCCTGCAGGCAGCCCTTCGCGAGCTCGTCATAAGAACCCCAGATCGCATCCACTGTGCCTTCGGGATACTTCGGCAGAATCGCAGCCAGAGCGTCCTGTGTGCCGCCGCGCGCGTTGGAGAAATCGACCGGCCCGATTAAAGCGACTTCTTCGATTTTGCCTTCCGCAACAAACTGATCATAGATCACCTGACGACGGTCGAGCGGCGGGATCCCGGGGCCCATCCATGCGCGGATCACCTTGATCGGCTGCTTGGTTTCGTCGAAATGGCTGACGATAGAGCTTAAAGAAAGCTCGGCAAGCTTCGCATCTTCCTGAGCCGTGCTGGTCACGCCTTCAAGAATTTCGCCGTTCGGATCGCCATCCTTATAGGGGACGGAGTCAAAAGTGACAACCTTCATGCCTTTTTCCACAGCGGGAAGCAAAGAATCATAGGTGTAACCGGCTTCACCGTGCGAAAGGATGATGCCGTCGTAATCCTTCTGGATCACCTGAGCGATCGTTTCCTGACACTTCGCGTTATCGCCGTCTGTCACGTATGTATCAACTGTGAAACCAAGCGCTTCGCCTTCGGATGTGCAGCCTTCGAGGAACTGCTGTGTGTGGTCGCCCGCAGCCAGGTTGCGGATAACGGCAACCTTGATCTGGCCGTCAGCCATCTGGTCGGGCATGTACTGTGCAAGCAGATCCGCAACAGCGCCGCTGTCAGCAGCCGGAGCCGATGATTCAGCGGATTCTGCCGGAGCCGAAGACTCAGAGGACGCCGACGGAGCCGGAGTTGTCGTACCGCATGCAGCCAAAGAGATCAGCATGGCAACAGCAATCAGGACATACAAAAGCTTTTTCATGTTTTTCCTCCATTATTTGATTTTTTATTTGAGCACTTCCGTGTTGCTCGCAATTTCAGCGGAACTCAATGTTCCTAAGGTCATTTGGGTCGATCAGCTGCAGCAGCCTTAATTCCTCATCCGTCGGCGCGGGCGAGGTTTTGAGCTCCAGATACCTGATCGGGAACCCCGTATTCTGCGCCACTTCGTCGATCGTGGAGGTGGGATGGACGCTGTCCAGTATCAATTCCCCGCCGTACATCGTGAATACGCAAAGCGGTGTCACGATGGCACTCACGTTCCCGCGCGCCGTCATGAAATCGACGTTTTGCACGAAGGTCCGTTTGTCGTGCTTGGTGCGCCAGATGATCGCGCGCCTGGCCGTGGGAATCAGCACGGCGCTGCCCGCTCCGCCCGGCAGCCTCACCTTGGGCGCGTGGTAATCGCCGATCACCGACGCGTTGACCGTCCCCGCGTTGTCAAACTGCACACCGCTTAAGAAGGCCACATCGAGCCCGCCGCGCATCGACAGATCGAACACCTCCATGAGCGGAAAGCTTGCCGAAGCCGTCTCAATGAGCTCGCTGCCCGCGCTCGTGAACGAGGCGAGCCTTGGCTCTTTGGGGTCCACACCGCCCGGAATGTTCAGGTGGACCGCGCCGGGCGCGTGCGTCTTTTTGGCAAGCAATGTGGCGATCATCGGCATATGGGAGGACACGCCGTGAAACACCTTATCGCCGTCCCTGATCATACGCGCCATGGCGCACACCATGATGTCGCAAACTCTAACCATGACACGCCTCCAGATACGCAGGCAATTCGTTTGCGCTTTTTATAGATAAAAACTGTTTAATATTTTCATGATCAAGGCCGTAAGCGCCGTGGCACGCGCAGGGCGCCGCGCCGCGCGGCATGTGCACCACGCCGCTCACAAGGAAGCCCGGAATGTCGGCCTTTGTTTCACTGCCGCGAAAATACGCCTCATCCACCACTTCTTCGGCTGTCAATATCACCTTTTTGGCCGCCCGCGAGAAGAGTATGTCTTCATATTTGGGCCCAAGTATGAGCGCGTTGCCCGCTGCGTCCGCTTTATGCACATGCAGTATCGCGACGTCCGGCCGGATCGCCGAGACCAGCGTGACCGGATCGCCCGAGAACGGATCGGTGATGCGCCTAAAATAGGAATTCACATCGATCAGATCGCTCGCGATGAGCCCGCGCACCGGCATAAACGGTATCCCGTAGGATGCGGCCCGCAGCGCCGAGATGATCGTGTAGCACGCATGCTCATTGGCCTTCACAAGCCCCTTCTGCACGCTCAAGCGGTAGTGCTGCGCAAGCGAATACTCGCTCTCATAGCTGATGAAGCCCGCGTCCACGCTTTTCACGCAGCCCGCGAGGCACAGCACATCGATATCCATAGCGCCCGCCGTTTTGACAAGCGCGAGTGATCTTTTATTCTGGCGGACGATCTCGAAAACGGCCGCCATCGGCGCGCGGTTCAACGTGTTGCCGCCAAGACCGACTGTCGCCCCGTCGGGGATCGCCGCGATCGCCTCATGCAAACTTAAAAGCTTATTCATGCGCGCCTCACTTTGCCGCGTTGGCCGCGATGTGCACCGCGTCCCAAACGCCCGCGAAGGGCGGCGCGTAGGCGAGATCCACCATGCCGAGCTCCGTCGTGGTCATCCCCGCGTGTATCGCGATCGCGAACATGTCCACGCGCAGCACAGCCCCCTGCTGTCCCGCGGCACACGCGCCGAGCAGGCGCCGCGTTCCCTTTTCGTAGATCAGCTTGATCGCAATCGCCGTCTGCCCCGGATAATACGGCGGATGATTGTAAGCTGTGACCATCGTTGTCCGGTAATCAATGCCGAGGCGGATCGCGTCGGCTTCGCTCATGCCCGTGCGCCCCATCTCGATGCCGCAGACCTTGATGGCTGCCGTTCCGAGAGCGCCGATGAATTTTTCGTGTTTACCGAGCATGTTGCCGCCCGCGATGCGTCCGCACTTGTTGGCCACGGTGCCGAGCGGCAGGAAATAATCCTCTTCCATCACTTTGTTGTATGCCACCGCACAGTCCCCCGCGGCATAAATGCCCGGGATGGAGGTGCGCATTTCGCGGTCCACGATGATGGCGCCGTTCTTGGTCATACGCATGCCTGTGTCTTTTAAAAACTGCGTTGCGGGCAGCACGCCCACCGACATCAGCACGATGTCCGCCGGGTATTCGCCGTGGCTCGTGCGCACAAGGCGGTGCGTCTGCTGCTCTTCGATGGACAGCACGCGCTCCCCGGTTTTCACCCGGGCGCCGTCTCGCACAAGCTCCTGCGCCGCCATCTCGGAAAACTCGGGCTCAAACGGCGAGAGTATACGGCTCGCCCCTTCGATCACGGTGACTTCCTTTTTCAAACGCAAAAAAGCCTCTGTCATCTCAATGCCGATATACCCACCGCCGATGATCACACACCGGCGTATTGACGGATGGTCGGCCACCTTTTGCAGCAGCAAACCGTCCTCGAGTGTTTTTACATAGAACACACCGGCGTTGCCGATGCCCGGAATGGGCGGCACCACACTCGTGCAGCCCGTTGCGATCATCAAAGAGTCATAGCGGTCTTCAAAGGTCTCGCCGTTGCTGAGGTTCTTAACCGTCACGGCTTTATTCTCGGGCGATACGGACAGCACCTCATGCTTAAGCTGCGTACGGATACCCGATTTGTTGAACTGCTCGCATGTGCGGGCGATCATCTTGGTATAATCGGTGTTCTCACCGCTCACATAGTACGGCAGCCCGCAAGCCCCGTAAGAAAGGAAATTCCCTTTTTCGTAAACGGTGACCTCAGCGGTCGGATCATTGCGTTTTATTTTTGAAGCGGCCGACATACCCGCGGCGACGCCCCCAATGATGACTGCTTTCATCGCTGCCCCTTTGCATCAGTGTGTATATATACGGAATAAATTAAAATTCGAAAAACTTATAAGCTGCTCAGACGTTTGAGCACGGCCTGCGTGATCTGCTCGATATCGCTCGCGCTGCTGCCGCTTGAGGAAACCGGCGAAGCCGCGCACCCGCACGCCTTCGTATCGGGCGCATACGTCTTGAGCTCTTTGCGCTCTTCCTGCGCAGGCGCGACAGGCGAATGCGGTGCGACGACATCTTTAAGATTCGAGGGCTTTGCCGCGCATGGCGGCACGCCGCCCGCGTTGATGCCGAGACTCTTGCGGATATCGAGCAGCTCCTGAACCTGATCGCAGCTGAGTACATTGGCTTTGCCGATGATATTGCCCGTATACATGAGCACCAGCGCGTAATGCTCCATCGCTTCAAGACGGTAAAACGCTTCCATGAGCGACTTTCCCCACGAAAGCGCGCCGTGGTTTCCGAGCAGCACCGCATTGAAATCCTTGCAGTACGGTGCGATGGAATCCGGAATGCCCTGCGAACCCGGCGTTTCGTAATGCACGCACGGCACGGTGCCCAGATTGACGAGCGCTTCGGGATAGATCGCTCTGTCAAGGCCGATGCCCGCAATCGCGAACGATGTGCAAAGCGGCGGATGCGCGTGCGTCACGCCCATGACCTCGGGGTTTTCCTTGTAGACGCGTATATGCATTTTCACTTCCGATGAGGGTTTCAAAGAACCGGCCGAGAGCACCGTCCCGTCAAGGCGCATTTTCACAAGCATGTCTTCATCCATAAAGCCCTTGGATACGCCCGTGGGCGTCGTCCAGATGATATCGTGATCGACCTTGCAGCTGATGTTACCATCATTGGCCGCCACAAAGTTTTTCGAATACATCCTGCGGCCCGCTTCAAGTATCGTCTGTTTTGCTTCATGATCTGTCGGAAAATGCATACCTGTCATATTCAGCTCCAGTTCCATTCTCGTATATATTCGTTTAGGTGCTCGTTTAGTTATTTATGTTTAGTTTGTGTAATGTGTTTATTTTGTGAATGATGCTATATTAACTCTATATAGGCATTTTGTCAATGATAATTAGAGCATTTATATAATTTTTTAATTAATTCCCGCGTTCGTTTACACATATGTTTATTCATCTTGTTTATAACTTATCTTATTTTTCAGGCGTATTTTACTGTTCTAAACAAATTGTTTAGTAAACATCGGTTTTCTCTCCCGAATTTCACCGAATCTATCCCCAAAGAATCGTTTTTATTGACGCCTGAAATAAAAAGACGCCCCCATGATCGCTTAATCATGGAAGGCGCCCTGCGAGCTGCTATAAAGCGATGCCGTTATACGGATGAGCTTCGAATCATCCGGGCGAGCCCTTCGTCCCCGCCAGAGTTACTGCTGTGTGATACATGCCGTCACGATGCTGTCCGCTTCGAGCTCGATCTGCGCCTTTTGCCCGTTCAACCGGAACACAGCCTTTTGTGGTTCGGACAGCCTGTTGACGACCACAACCGTTATGGTGCCGTCGGTATTTTTCGCGGCGGTGACTTCGAGCGCGTCGGTGTATCTTGTAAACGCGATGCGCTTTGCGCCGGGTTTGATATACTTTGAGAAATGGCCGATGTAGTCAAACGTCAGGCGCTTCGTGTACGTTCCCGTCTGCGTGTCGCATATGACGGGCGCGTCACAGTAATTGTCCACATGGTTGGGCCCGCCCTTTTCATCAAGCGCGATATTCCAGTCCATATAAAGATGCATGCCGTTGTTGAGGTTGCCGATGATATCGTGCGCATAGCGCCGCGCTTTAGAGAGCTCGGACGCGTCCGAATTATGCAGCAGTTCCACGCAGCCCTCGGTGAAGACAAGCTTTTTGTCCGCGAATGTTTCGGATACGAGCCGCAGCGCCTCAAAGTGATCGCCGCTGTACCAATGGAACGCCACGCCCGTTATCATTTTGTCCGTATCGCCGTCGATGATCTCCAATGCCCGCTCATACACGCGCTCCTTATTGTGGTCCCATATGAACACCTGCACGTCGTCAAGGCCGCTTCGCCGCAGCGCGGGCCAGAGATGATCCTTCAAAAACGCGCGCTCCTCCGCAGCCGTGAACACGCAGGAGTCCCACGTCTGCACGGCCTTGGGCTCATTCTGAATGCTGAACATCGTGACACGGACGCCGCGTTCCCTGTATTCTTTGATATATCGGCAAAGGTACGCCGCCCACATGGGGGCATACTCTTTCTTGAGGCCGCCGCCTCCGTTTTTCTCTCCGTTCGTCTTCATGAACGGCGGCGGCGACCAGGGCGTGAGCATCACGGCAACAGGGTCCGCGCAGAGCTCCGCCGCCCGCCTGATCGCGGGGATCACCAGCTTTTCATCGCGCTCCAGCGAAAAGCTGGTCATGTCTGTATCGTTTGGATCACTCATGGCGCTGTAGTTGCCGAGCGAAAAATCACAGCTGTCGATATGCGTGCGCAAAAAGCGGTAGCCGATGCCGTCCGCACCGAAATACGCCGCCAATATCTCCTCTCTTTTGCCCGGGGGCAGCTTGCTCATCGCCCAGCAGGCCGCCTCGGTCATCGCGCCGCCAAACCCTTCGATGGTCTGGTATTCAACACGCGGGTACAGATTGATGACCTCGTTCTCCACGCCTTCCGTATCGTCCGTAAAAGGCACGGCATTTTGCGTTTTTTTCGTCTGTCCGTTCAGCAGTGCCGTTGAATATATGTTTAACTCCATATGTGTTCATAACTCCTTATTTCGATAGTCGCTGGGGCACACCTCGTAGTATTTTTTGAACATGCGCGTGAAATAGCGCTCATCGTTAAAGCCCACCGCATAGGCGATCTCGTAATTTTTGAGCAAGCTGTTTTTAAGCAGCTTGCACGCCTGCTCAAGCCGGTATTGATTCAGGTAATCCACGAAGCTCTTGCCGGTGTGCTGCTTAAAGAGCGTGCTCAAATAACCGGCCGTGATCATGATTTCCTCGGCTGTGGAAGCGAGGCTGATTTCTTTCCTGAAGTTCTGTTTGATATAGGCGATCGCCGTATCCACGAGATGATGCCCCGTCTTTTCTTCTTTTTGCTCTTTGCCGGAGCGCATCTGCTTTTCCTGCATCAGCAAAGCGCGCGCGTTTTCCACGGCTTTTAGAATGTCTTCCTGAAGGCACGGCTTTAACAGATAATCCACCGCGCCGAGCCGCAGCGCCTGACGCGCGTAGTCGAATTCATCATGTCCGCTCAGCACGATGGATTTGATGTGCCACTCCTCGTGCCTGTTGATCTCCTCGATCACTTCGAGCCCCGACATTTTGGGCATGCGGATGTCTATGAGCAGTATGTCGGGCTCATACGCCATGATCTTATCGAGCGCGTCCGCTCCGTCCTTCGCGGTCCCGCAAAGCTCAGCCCCCACGCTGTCCCAGTCTACGATCTTCGCGATCGCATTGCGCACGCATTCCTCATCATCCGTAAGCAGCAGCTTGACCTTTTCCATGGCGATCACCTCTTCAATCGGATTATTCACAGGGTAACACGATGTCTATCTGTGTGCCGTTTTCAGGCGAACTGTTGACCTTAAGCGTATAATTGTCTCCGTACCGGAGCCTGAGCCGCTCATTGACGTTGTAAATGGCGTATCCGCCCGACGACTTGTCGCGGCTATCCACGCATTGGAAGACCTCTTCGATGCGCTCCTGCGTCATGCCGTTTCCCGTGTCGCTGATCCTCACATAGAGCTTGCCCTGCTTTTTATGCGCGGCCAGCTCCACTTCCCCGCCGTTCTCGCTTTTCTCGATGCCGTGCATGATGGCGTTTTCCACAAACGGCTGAAGCAGCAGCTTGGGGAGCTGGCATTTCTTCGCGTCCTGCGCAATGTTGATTTTAACCTGCAGCTTGCCCCCGAACCGTTCCTTCTGGATATCGAGGTAATGCGACAGAAATTCCGCCTCGGCGCTCAGCGTCGTCATGCTGCAGCCCCGGTTCAGGCTCAGCCTGAAAAGCCGGGACAGCGAATAGATCATTCTCGCGATCTTCTCGTTGCCGTCTTCAAGCGCCTTCCAGTAAATCGAGTCGAGCGTGTTGTATAAAAAGTGCGGCTTGATCTGCGCCTGCAGCGCGGCCAGCTCACTTTCGCGTTCACGCAGGCGGCTGGCGTAGTTCGTCTCGATCAGTTCCTTGATGCTTTGCACCATCTTGTTGTATCTGCGGCCCACCTCGCCGATCTCGTCCTTGGCTTCAAAGTTCACACGCTGATTGAAATCGCCCTTTTCAAACGCTTTCATCGAGACGAGCAGCTCTCCTAAAGGCCCCGTTATTTTTTTGGCCGCCATAGACGATATGGGATACAGCAGCAGCAGCGACCCCACGATGATCAACGTCGGCACGAGCCCCAGAAAGCCGTACCTTTCCTGAAACCCCGCATCGGACATAAAGTAATAGACGGAAAGGTCATTTTCCTCTTTGCCGCCCGCGCTCTTTATCAGCGTGTATCCGGGCAGCGTTTCGTTTTCCTGCCAGTCCACATCATTCAGCAGCGCTGTGGTCACGAGCGTCTGCCCTTTGTAAACCACAGCGACGCCGTCCTGATCGGTCTTCAGGGAGCCTTCGAGAATATCCCTCACGTACTCGGCGCTGAGGCCGATCACCATATAGCCGATGGGCTTATTGTATGTATAGTTGAAAATCACTCTCGCGAGCACGATCTTGTCTGACTTGTTTCGGGTAAAAAGCGTTTGATCTGTCTGCGGGACATACTGCCAGACCGGCACGCCGTGCGCCGCGAGCGCCTGCGCGTACAGGTCCGTTTCTTTGAGCTTGTCAAATTCCAGCTGAAACACACTCGTGTCCGACGTCGATGTGTACGGCGGCTGTCCCTTATGAGAGAATATGGCGAAAGAGTTGATCTGCGATTTCGTCGAGATGATATCGACGATGAACGCGAGCGAGCTGTCCGTAAATCCGATTTTATAGACGTCGCTGTCCGGGTTTTTGTTGTTTAAAATCTCGTTGATGGTTCTGTTGATAAACAGGTAAGTGGATATCTCCTCGATGTCGCGCTGAAGATAATCGACGCTGGCCTGAATCTGCGAAGCGACGCTGGTGTACGCTTCGTTTACCTCGGTGTTTACATTCTGCAGCATAAGGCCGTATATCGTGCCGCTCAAAATCAGCAGAAAAGGAAGCATCACGAGATACAGCATGATGACCAGCTTGTACTTCATCTCAAAGTCGCGCCATCTCCATTTGGTTCTCACAGCAAAAGCCCTTCTTTACCGCGTATTTTCGGGGTATATCGCGCCGATGGATCAAACCGATGAAGGAGCCAAATGTTTGGCTCCTTGAAAATCCGTTTCTTTAAGCGTACAGACGGTGACTTTTAGCTTTCACAACCCGCCGGAAAGTGTTTGAGCCTGAATGCTCAATCGTAAAATGATTATACCACACTCCTTTTTGGCTGTCAGCCTTTCACGGCGCCGAGCATCACGCCCTTTGTGATCTGCTTGTTCAGTATGATGAACACGATCAGCGACGGCAGCGCCGTGAGCGTCATTACCGCAAACTGGGCGGCCACGTCAGACGCGTACTGTCCCGCGAAATTGGTCACGGCGAACGGCAGCGTTTTCCATGTATCCGAGCTTAAATACGTCATCGCCATGATGAATTCGTTCCATGTATTGAGGAACGTCAGTATCGCGACCGTCACCAGCGCGGGCTTCACAACGGGCAGCACGATTTTGAATATGATCGTGTATATGCCGCACCCGTCGATCACCGCCGCCTCTTCAAGTTCCCTCGGGACCGTTTCGATAAACCCGGACATGATGAATATCGCCTGCGGCAGCGAAAACGCCACATAGGGGATCAGCAGCCCCGGCAGCTTATCCAGCAGATCCAGCTTGTCGTAGATGATAAAATTGGGCAGCAGCGTGGCATGGATCGGAATCATCATGCCGAGCATCAGTATGCGCAATACCGTACCGCTGAGCTTCCATTTCATCCGGATGCACGCGTATGAGACCATCAGCGAGATCACGATCGTCGCGACCACCGTGATCGTGTTGATGATGATGCTGTTGAGCATGTAATGCAGTACGTTGCCCTGCTCAAACGCCTTCACATAGTTGCTCCACTGCGGAGGGTCCGGCCATACCAGCATCTGATTGCCGAACAGGTCGCCGCTTTTCGCGAGTGAAAAATCAAACATCCATATCAGAGGGAATATTTCGCCAAGCGCCACAATCAGCATGAACGCGATGAGAATGGTCCGTCTTGTTTTGGCGGAGCCATGGTTGATGCCTGCGAAATTCATGACGCGGCCTCCTTTACGGCACTCGATCTGCCAAAACGGCCTCTCTTCGTGTTCTTATCGAGGCGCCTGAGCAACCTCTTCTCCCCGTCTCTGTCCTTAAACACGAAGCCGAGCAGCAGCGTTGCAATCAGGCATACGAGCACAAACAGCACCGAAATCGCGTTGCCGTAGCCGTATTCATATGAGCTGAAGGCTTTGATGTAAAGGTAGTTCGCGAGAAACTGCGTTGAGTTGCCCGGGCCGCCGTTGGTCATCAGATAAACGGTTTCCATCTGCTTGAGCGCGGAGATCACGGCGAGCGTCACGTTGACGCGTATCACCGGCTTCATCTGCGGCAGCGTGATTTTGAAGAAGGCCTGCCGTCCGTTCGCACCGTCGATGGCCGCCGCTTCATAAAGCTGCGGATCGATGCCCTTGATGCCCGCATAGTAGATGAGCAGGCCCCATCCAAAGCCATGCCAGATGAGCACCACCAGCACCGAATACAGCGCAATGCCCGGATCGCCGAGCCACTGCAGCGCGAGCGAGTCGAGCCCGACCGCATGCAGAAACGTATTGATCATGCCGTAGTTCGGGTTCAATATGAAGACCCACATCGCGGCGATCACCGTAACGGCGATCACGTTCGGAATGAAATATGCGGCGCGGAAAAAGCTTTCCCACTTGCCGGTCACCTTATCGAGCAGCACCGCGAACAGCATGCAGATGGGATGCTGGATGAATACAAACCCAACCGCCAAAAGGCCCGCATGCAGCAGCGACTGCCAGAAAATATCATCTTCAAACAGTATCGTTTTAAAGTTTTCGAGGCCGATAAAATGGGCTTCGCCCATGCCCGTATAGTCGGTCATGCCATAGTAAACGCTGAATATGATGGGCATCAGTATCGCAAAGCAAAAGAGCAATACCGCCGGAATAACGAGTGAAAATATGACTGGCTTGTTTGAGAAAAGCGCGTTCATGTTTTGGCTCCTTTAAAGAGAGACGGATTGCAGAGAGACTCTGCAATCCGCATCAGCTTTATTCTGTGTGAAATTATTGCTCGTCTTTGGTCGCCTGTGCGGCTTCCGACAACGCCGAGATAAACCCTTGCGCGTCGAGCATGCTGGCCGCAAACTGCTGCGAGATGTTTTCGGACTGTTCCTTGAATGAGGCTGTGCCGGAGTCGTTCATCGGGGTTCCGCTCAGGCTGGTGGATGAATCAAGGAAACCGATCAGCGTCGTCTGAATCTCATTCTCGTCGCCCGTCATGTATTCTTTGAAGTTCTGGGCGGGGAAGCAGATACCCAGCTGGTAGGCGTTCTTGGCCCAGTTTTCCGGCTTGTACATGTAGTTTAAGAGCTTGACGACTTCGTCTTTGACCTGTGTGCTGGCCGAAATCGCGTGGCCGCCGCCGTTCCATGCGGGGATATTTGTGACTTTGCCGGTGGCGCCTGTGGGTGAAGGCAGCTCAAACACGCCAAGGTTGCTCCGGAATTCAGCATCGTAGCTTTCGTTGCTCACGAGGCTCATTTCCCACGAACCCATGTAATACGTCGCGGTGAGGCCCTGTGCGAACACGTTGCGCGCTTCGTCATAACCGGCAGCCGTGAACGAATCCTGGAAGAACTTCGTATCGATGAGCTCCTGCATTTTCTGCGCCGCTTCAACCAGCTTCGCGTCGGAGAAGTCGCCGCTCTGAATCGCTTTGGAAATCAGCGTGTTGTCGCCCGTGTATTTGTTGACGATATCGGTATACATGATGGATATCGGCCACATGTCTTTGCCTGTCATTGAGCAGGCCGCGATTTTAGAGCCCTTGAGCTTCTCGGGGATCGCGAGCAGGTCTTCCCATGTTTCGGGAACAGAAATGCCGTACTCCTGAAAGATCGCCTTATTATAGTAAAACACCATCATGTCCGTGTTGCGGGGCAGGCCGTAGATCTTGCCGTCCTTGGAAAAGCCGTTTAAAGAGCCTTCAAAGAAGTTGTAATCCTTATAGTCATCGGCATTCAGCTCAAGCAGATATCCGCTGTTGATCACCGGATCGATAAAAGCGGGCTGACCCCATACCGACACGAGATCCGGCAGGCTGTCCGACGCGGTGTACGCTTTGAATTTCTGCTTATACGGCTCGTCCTGCAGGGCTTCCACTTCGATTGTGACATTCGGGTTTTCCGCCACATACTGGTCGAACAGCATCTGTTCGAGCTTGCCCTGTCCGTTTTCCCTGTCAGGCAGGTTCGAGAACACCTTGATTGTGACAGGCTCCGCCGCTTCTTCCGAAGGGCTTTCCTCCACAACGGCCGGTGCCGGTTCGGATTCCTGAGCGGACGGCTCTTCTGTTGCCGGGGTTGTGGGTGCGCAGCCAAGCAAAGAGAAAACCATCACCAGAGCCAATGCAAATGTCATGACTTTAAGACATTTCCTGAGCATTTCATGTTCCTCCTTAATATTTTGGTTTCAGCAATTAAAATTGGGTGATGAATGTATGTTAAGAGACTACCAATATTCGGAGTGAAAGTATAGGTAACAAAAATACAAAAAGTTGCACAGAAATTGAAACATGATAACAAACCATAACAATACCGAACAATTGCTTTGCGCGGTATTGATCTTAAAAAAAGTGCGCCCGGGGCGCACAGAAGCAAGGTTTTTTCATGCGATGTTCAGCCATTCCGCCGCCTTCAGACGACGGGACGGCATTCGTTATTCCACAGCGCAGGCAGGAGGAAAACGCCTCGCGCGGTTTATGCAAGCAGGTTGGTCTCGGTCTGCCATACGATGTTTTGTGGCTTCGGTTGGCACCGTATTTTAAACATCATAGCCGATCCGCATTAACTGATATCAGTATACATAAGCGGAAACTGAAATTATACGTGATAAACCGATAAAAAGGAGGACAATTATAAGATTTCTTCCTGGCCGAACAGCATACAGTCCACATATTTCTCCATAAAATACGGGTTGCCCTCAAGGTTCACATGGCGCCCCATATTCCTGATCGTCTGACACTTCTTCAATTCATTGCTGCTCAGCAGCGCCATCACAGCCCCCGCCCCCGCCGCGTTGCCGATCGGACAGATTCTGTCGGAAAGCCCGCGCGGCAGCAGTCCGATTTCCACGGCGTTTTCGGGCACCATATAGTTCCCGAAGCCTCCGGCAAGATAGAGCTTTTTCACGCTGTCCAGCGCCGCCCCCGCGCGATGCAGCAGCGAGAGTATACCCGCCGCGATCGCGGCCTTGGCCGTCTGTATCTCGCGGATGTCCTTCTGCGTGATCACAATGCCATCGGCTATTTTCAGCGCAGGCATGCCGGCTGCCTCGGTCAGATATCTCCTCAGCGGCTCGATCACCTCGTCCTCGTCGGCGATACGCCCCGTTTCGTCGATCAACCCGGCCCTTAATGCCAGCGCGATCGCGTCCACAACGCCCGACCCGCATATCCCTTTGGGCACAGCGTCCCCGATCGTCGTAAAACTGACTTCTCCGCGCATCACATCGACGCTGTTGACCGCGCCCTTCACGCTCGCCATGCCGCAGCTCAGCTGCGCCCCTTCAAAGGCCGGCCCGGCCGCCGTGGACGTCACCAGAATGCTCTGGCTGCTGCCGAGCGCCACCTCGCCGTTCGTGCCGATATCGAGCAGCAGCGTGACGTCGTCGCTTTCGGCCATACCCGAAGCGAGTATCGCCGTCGTGATATCGCCGCCCACAAACGCGGAGATGCAGTCCGCGAGATAAACCTCGGCTTGCCCTGCGGCCAGCCCCAGATCGGCGGCTTTTCTTAAGTATCCGAAGGTCGATTCGGCCGCAAAAGGCGCCGCCCCCATCGAGACGGGCGACAGGTCCTCAAACAGATGAAGCATCGTGGTGTTGCCCGTGACGACCATGCGGCTTATATCCTCCGCCTGAAGATTCGCCTGTGCCAAAAGCTCCGCAATGAGGCTGTTCAGCTCCGTCACGATCGCTTCATTAAGATCCTTAAGGCCGTCCTCGATATCCATGCAGTATTTGATGCGCGAGATCACATCGGTGCCGAGCGTGACCTGCGCGTTGATGCGGCTCGCAACCGCCAGCTGCCGGCTCGCCGCCAGATCATACAGATACGCGACAACGGTTGTCGTGCCGATATCCACGGCGATGCCGTAGCCCGTCTGATCCGCGTTCACGCCTTGAACAGCGCATCCGGTCAGTATCTGCATATCGGCCTTGATCTGCGCCGCGCGTTTTTTTCGCTGCTCATGCTTGATGCACGTGTCATAAGGGCATTTGCCGAACAGACAGGCCCCCGTGCAAACTTGCTGATGTTCACCGCTCACTTTCCTGCTCCTCCGATTTGATCAGCTTTCCCGAATAGTCGGGCGCTATTTTTTGTCCTGCGGGCACCACCAGAAAACGGTCCGCATCCCAGTTTCCCTCGAAAAGGCCGCTTAGAAAATCACTGCTGCCGCTGACCATATCAAACTCCCAGCCGAAATGCTCCGCGGCGTCCCTGGTGTATTGAACGTATTTGGGGAAGTCGATCTCTTCCCAGTGGACATAAGCGCCGCGCTTGTAGTTTTTGACCGTGTGCTCCGTTTCCATGATATATGTCGCGTTGTCTTCGCCGTACTTTTCGGTGTACTCCCTGAGCAGCGCCTCGTCGTTTTCTTTAGAGGGCGTATAGCCGTTCTCGATCCACGAGGCGTTGTACCAGTATGTGCCGCTGTGCCTGTCAAAATAGTCCCGGTATTTTTGATACGAACCGAGAAAAAGCGCGATGCAGTCGTCGCAGCGCGGCACCACGATCTTATACTTTTTTGAGCCAAGACCGATGACCGCGTTGGAACACAGCCCGTAGCCGAGTATGATCGCGTCGAAATCCTTGCCGAAACGCGGCTTGCAGGAATACATATCCGTCCCTTCGTCAATGCGGTCAATTTCCTGCTGCAGCGTGTCATAAAGAATCGCGGGCGTATCGTGAAGGCCCTGCTGCAGGTATGTGGCGTCGATGAAATTGGCCGTTTTGAAGGATAAATAAGCGCACTCGCGGTAAAGCGCTTTGCATGCAAGCAGCTTTAAACGAAGCATATGTCACCTCGATATTTGTATATTATATACCGTATAAAAATGCGGCATTATAAAAAATCATCATGCGCAAACGCGCATGATGACCGTTTATCCACACTAAGCCAGACAAATCTGCAATGCCACGTCGCTTGCCGTTGCGGCGTCCGGAGTGAAGTAATCCGCGCCGATGGACTGGCAGAACGTTTCCGTCACGGGCGCGCCGCCCACCATGATCTTGAATTTATCCCTGACGCCTTTTTGTTTTGCGGTTTCCACCACATCGCGCATCGCGTTCATCGTGGTGGTCAGCAGCGCGCTGCACGCAATGATCTGAGCGTTTTGCTCGACAGCCGCGTCCACAAACGCCTCAGGCGCCACATCCACGCCAAGGTCGATGACCTCAATGCCTTTTCCCTCGAACATGATCTTCACGAGGTTCTTGCCGATATCGTGCAGGTCTCCCTTTACCGTACCCATCACGGCCTTGCCTTTCGACTGGGTATTGGAAGACACAAGCACAGGCTTTAAAATTTCCATCCCCGCGTTCATCGCCCTCGCGGCAATTAAAACTTCGGGCACATACACTTCGTTGTTCTTGAATTTGACACCGACGATGTTCATACCGGCAAGAAGACCCTCATCAAGAATCTCACCGGCCGACAGCCCGTCGTCAAGCGCCGTTTGAACAAGCTCTTTGACATTCTTTGCTCTGCCCTGCTGCAGGAAACTGCTGATATCGCTTAATACGCTCATCTTTTTTCCCCCGTGAAGTTTTATTTTCTTCTTTAATAGTATCGCGAATTACCCGCGGTTTATTGTAATTATTTTTGATGGATAGAACTATTTTATCATGAAACACGGAGAATCAGATATGGCCGCGCTTTTCGCGGAACTTGCCGGGCGTGCTGCCCGTATTGCGTTTAAAAACCTTGGTGAAATAGCTTTGATCTTCAAACCCCGCGAGGTAAGACACCTCGATGAGCGGAATATCGTTATTGAGCAGCAGCAGCTTGGCATTCTCGATCCTCACCGTATTGATCGTCTCGCTGATGCTCTTGCCCGTCTCCTCCTTGAAAATCCTGCTCAGATACGAAACGCTCAGATTCACATCCTCGGATATATCGTTGAGGCTGATTTTGAGCATATAGTTTTTCCGAATGTACTCCATGGCTTTTTTAATGATATCCTCATGCCGTCCGCCAAGGGGCGAAAACACTCTGTTGGTAAAGCGCACAAGCACCTTGGCGAGCCACGTGTTAAGCTCGTCCATCGTTTTAAACTGGCGTATTTCGCTCAAATAGTCGTCATTCAGGCCGAAAATTTCAGAGGTTCCGGCTCCGCCCGCGATGGCTGCGCGCGACAGCAGCACGATGAGCTCCGTCACACGCGATTTGATGACCTCCATACTGCCGCCCGAGCACAGCAGGATATACCCGAGTATCTCGTTGAGCACCTTTTGAGCGGCTTCCTTGTCGCCCCGTTCAATACAGCGCTGCAGCAGCTGCTCCGCTTCTATCGGATACTGGTATTCGCCGGTGTTTTTCTCTTTGATATCATTGACGCTGTAGAAAAGCTCGTTGCGGCTCTGTGCCATCTGCTGCATAATCCGATAATCCGACAGCTCGCGCTGTCCCGCGTATGACGACAGCATAAAAAGGATATCCGCAAGATAGGTCACGCGCGCGCACTCGATATACGGCAGCCCGGCGATCTCAGCGCGGACGGAATCCGGCACATCTGCGCTGAAAAAGCGGTCCAGATCGTCGTCAATGAATTCCGTCTCATCCACCATCAGAAACGGCCCCGCGATGATCCCCTCTGCGTTATCGGCCTTTTGCTCAATTGTTGTCGCGATAAACGCCGCGCCCGCCGGGCACAGATATTCATACTTGCCGCTCCATCTTTCCGCCTGCAGCACGGCATACCGGTGAACGTCCCGGCATTTGAGCGCACCAAAACGGTGCGCCTGCTCGGCGGCGCACTGCCTGCAGAACGGATGGGAAAGCCACGTATCATAACTGTCCGGCTCAGCCGCGTTGATCACCGCGCACGGAATACCGCACGCCTTCTCAAACATATATGCAATTTTCTTCGACGATTCATTCAGGCTGTTCATATGTTGCCCTCGCAGGATTCCGCGCCGGTTTTTTTTCATTCTAGCAGTTTTGCGGGCAAGAATCCACTAGCCGCTCTTTGTAATTTTTGTTTTCCCAAGCTCTCGCGCAACTCTCCCTTAAAAGCCATGATCAATGATAAGATTTTACAAAACGTCGGAATAATTTTTCTATATGGACTTTAAACAGCGAGATATAATAAAAACAATCAAAAAAAGACGCTGTTACAGAAAAATTCGAGGTGAAAAAACCATGCAGAATCCAAAAGAAGTGCTGTTTTCGGTGCTGAAGCACCAAAAAACCGATCAGATCCCCTGGGTCCCGTTCGCGGGCGTGCATGCGGGCAAGCTCGTCGGCTTCAACGCGACCGAGGTGCTTACCGACGGTGACAAGCTTTTTAAGGCGCTGATGGAGGTCAACCGTCTTTATAAGCCGAGCGGCCAGCCCATCGTGTTCGATTTGCAGATTGAAGCCGAGATACTCGGCTGCGAACTGCTCTGGACGACGGACGGCCCGCCATCCGTCAAAACGCACCCGCTCAGTGACACCACACAGATTCCGTGTCTTTGCACGCTGCCGGACAGGGACGACGGGCGTCTGCCGATGGTGCTTGATGTGATGCGCCGCATGAAAAAAGAAGCGGGCGACTCAACCGCGCTCTACGGCCTTATTTGCGGGCCGTTCACACTCGCGTCGCATCTTCGCGGCAACGACATATTCATGGATATGTTCGACGACGAGGAGTATGTAAAAAATCTGCTCGGTTTCTGCACCGCGGCTGCGAAGAGGATGACCGATCTGTATATCGAAGCGGGCATGGACGTCATCGCCGTGGTCGATCCGCTCGTATCCCAGATATCGCCCGCGCACTTTGAGGAGTTCCTGTCGCAGCCGTTCGGCGAGCTTTCCAGCTATATCCGCGAAAAAAGCACGTTCTCCTCCTTCTTCGTCTGCGGCGACGCGACGAAAAATATCGAGGTGATGTGCCGGACGAACCCCGACTCGATCTCGATCGATGAAAACGTGGATATCATTGCCGCGAAATCCATCACCGACAGATATAATATCACGATCAGCGGCAACATACCGCTCACGACCGTGATGCTGCACGGCACGCAGCAGGACAATATGAAGTATGTGGTGGATATGCTCGACCGTATCGACAACAAAACGAATCTGATCGTGGCGCCGGGCTGCGATATGCCGTACAACGTTCCGGTGGAAAACGCGATCGGCGTGGCGCAGGCGGTGCTGCATACCGAAGATACGCGCAAAATGGTGGAAAACTATGTGGCCGCAGACGACGATATCGCGGTTGAGCTGCCCGATTACACAAACCTTAATCGCCCACTCGTCGAGGTGTTTACGCTCGATTCCGCAACATGCGCCGCGTGCACGTATATGATGGGCGCCGCCCAGAAAGGCAAGGACCATTTCGGCGACAAAATCGATATGGTGGAATACAAGTTCACCGAGAAGCAGAATATCGCCCGGTGCAAGAAGATGGGCGTGAAGAACCTGCCTTCGATCTACATCAACGGAGAGCTCAAGTTTTCTTCGATCATTCCGAGCAGAGAACAGCTGTTTGCGGCGATTGAAGCTGTATTGAAATAAATAGGGAGATGGGAAACGCATGATCAGCCTGTATCTGATAACCGGCTTTCTGGGCGCCGGAAAGACCACGTTTTTAAAAGGCTTTATTCGTCAGCATGCGAATATCCGGTTCAAGGTGATCGTCAACGAGTTCGGCAAGGAAGGCATTGACGGCACATTGATGAAAGAATCGGGCGCGCAGGTTGAAGAGATCAGCAACGGCTCGATATTCTGCTCATGCCGTTTGGATCAGTTTGAAAATGCGCTTTCTCAGGCGGCCGAGGATCATCCCGATGTCATACTCGTCGAGGCATCGGGATTATCCGACCCGACCGGCATGGAAAAGATACTCGAGCAAACCCGGCGCTTCGAACATATCACGTATATGGGCTGCGTATGCCTTGTGGATGCGCTCAACATAAAGAAGGTGCTCACCACGGTACGCGTTGCCAAAAAACAGCTGGCCGCCGCCGATCTGCTGCTCATCAACAAAGCCGACCTTGCATCCGAAGAAGCGCTGCAGGAAGCCGAATCGCTGATCCGGGAGCATCAGCCGGACGCCAGCTTCTATCGCACCACCTACGGCCGGATTGAGATGGCATGGCTGCAAAACCTAAAAGACAAGCCAAAGGCTGTTGACGGCCCCGTTTATCATCTCAAAGACGTGAGTCTGCAAAAGATGCTGATCGTGCTAAACGGCTCAATCACATTTGCGCAGCTTGAAAAATTCATCAGCCTTTTTATCGAAGACACCTTGCGCATCAAGGGCTTTGTGTGTCTTGAAGGCCGGACTTCCCTTCTTGATTGCGTCGGCGCCCGATATGCCGCCACACCTTTTGAGGGAGAGGCGCCGCATTACAACCATATCGTAGCGCTCGCCGGAGCGGGCATGCCCATGGAGAAAAGCATCCGTTACGCGGCGCGGCTGTATCCCGGATACACAGAAAAAATCGAGTGGGATTAATGGTTATCCGGCCGGTCTCTCTGAGCGCTCAGTCCGCTGTTTATTATTCAAGGCATGTTCGCCTTGATCACGTTCACCAAACTTCCGTCAGCGTTCTGTGAAAGCTCCCAAATTGCCGCGCCGCCGAGCCCGGTATCGTAAATATAATCGGCCTTAGCGGCGATCGAATCCGGATCGTCATACGAGATGAACGTTGATCCGTTGAACAGCCATGGCACGAGCGCGTCGAGATGCAGATACCGCGTATAGTCCCGATTACTGAGGTATGTGGATACGATCTTGTCATACGCTATCGAGCCACCCGAGGCAAACGTCTGATACAAACCGCGCCCGGCGTTCGTGACGCCGTTAAACTTGATGCCGTAGAAAGGAATCCCCATCACGATCTTGGTTTTCGGGAAGCCTTCGTCGGTCCACAGCTTGACGGCGGCGTTGCAGCTCCATTTGTACTGCGGGGAGTTCTCGGACGGCGTATACAGCGGCGCATTAAAATCGGTGAGGCTGCCTGCCCATGCGCCGTGCATGTCGTATGTCATCACCGTCGCAAAATCGACGTATCCCGCCAGCTTTTTCAGCTCGGTGTTGTCCGTGTAAAAAGTGCCCGAAGCGCCCGCAAATGAAAGAAGATAATGCTTCCCGTCCTGCGCGCCCTGCGCATCGAGCTTCTCGCGCAGCTTTGCCATCAGCAGTGTAAAATTCGTTTTGTCCGCCGACCTTTTCGCGTTGGTAGAAAGCCCTCCGCCTACGGGATACTCCCAATCGATGTCCACGCCGTCGAAGCCGTGCTGTTTGATGAACGCCACGGCGCTGTCGGCAAAGGCCGTACGGCTGGAGTCCGTCAGCGCGGCGTCCGAAAATTTATCCGACCATGACCATCCGCCGACGGATATCAACGTCTTCAAGGCTGGCCGCTGGGTTTTGAGCTGTCTTAATTTATCAAAGTTGGCGGGATCGATCGTCGGATCACCCATCGTGATCTTCAGATCCGAGCTGATATTCGCAAACGCGTAATTCACATGCGTCACATCCGCCGGTATTTTGGCCGGTACATATCCCGAATATGCCGCCCATGACGCGTAGTACCCCACGATAAGCTTGTCCGCTCCCTCGGCAGGCGCGGGAACGGGTGTCGGCGCGGGTGTCGGCGCGGGCGTCGGTGCAGGCGTTGGTACGGGTGTCGGCACAGGCGTTGGCGCGGGCGTTGGCGCGGGTGTCGGTACGGGCGTTGGCGCGGGTGTCGGTACGGGCGTCGGTACAGGCGTCGGCGCGGGCACCGATGTCACAGATATGTAGCTCTGGTGCACATAGCCGTTTCTGCCGCCGAAGTCTATCATGACATACGAGCCCGACTTGCCCTTGACCGGATATGTCATGCCCTTCGGCGCATTTCCGATTTTGGAGTAGCCGGTGCCGGGCCCGCTGCGCACGTTGACCCCGCTCGTGCAGTTCACAATTTTCCCCGTCTGACTGCCGGGCACGGCGGGTGCCGCCGGTCCAGACGATACCTTGATGTATGAAGAGGAAACATACGCTATTGATCCGTTGAAGCTGATCTTTATCCACGAGCCGCTTGTCCCAAGCACGCTGTAAACCGCGTTTTTCGGCGCCACCCCAAGCTTTTTATAGCCGGTTCCCGGCCCGCTGCGCACATTGACGCCGCTTGTACAATTGACGATGACGCCCGTCCGGCCGGACGCCGACTGCTCTGCCGTCAAAGCAGCTGAGTCCGCCTTGAAATAGCTTGCGCTGACATAGCCCGTGCCGCCGTTAAAACGGATCTTGTACCAGGATCCCGTTTGACCAAGTATGGTGTAGACCGCATTTTTGGGCGCCAAGCCTATTTTCGCATAGCTTGTTCCGGGGCCGCTTCTCACATTAACTGAATTTTCACAATTGACGATGTGTCCCGTTGGGGATGTATCCTCAGCCAGCGCTGTTTGTATCGGAAAACAAGACATCAGCAGCAGCACTGTCAGGACAGCCGTGACCACTTTCCTTTTGAGCATGGGTTACCTCCAATAACCGTATTGGCGTATGTTTAATAAACGCGCTCAAACCGCATTTCTTAAGACGCTTTTTCAGTCGTTTTTGTGATTAGAAAAGCCCGATGAACTCAGGCGGAAAGGGATAGGCGGCCGGACGGTCGTAGTGAAACCTTAGACTCGCGGCTTTGCGTCCCGGCCTTTCGGCAGGTTTGCCCTTTCTGTTCAAAAACATAGTTCAGTCAGTTAAAGTATACATAAATCGACTGTACAATCAAAATGTAACTTATAACTCATTTTCCAGTATTGCCATACGTCAGCCGGATTGACTTCTTTTTTACAGCCAAATAGGCAGGTGCGAACAAAAAAGCCCAATATTACCGTTCGGCATATTGGGTGCTTCAATGTGTTCTATTTATTTTGCTTTCATGTTTTATAGCTGGCGATACTTCTCAAGAATCATTTCCGCGCGCTGCTTATATGTGTGGCTTTGCACGCTCAGCACAGCGTTTTCACGAATTTTTCTCCATTCGTCCCTGTGCTGCCGGTAGTATTGCACAAGCTCCAATGTCTGCTGCGGTGACGACGACACCACAAGATCTCTGCCCGGCACAAAAAGCCTGCGGATCTCCGCGTTGTCCGACGACAGCGCGAAACCGCCCGAGCCCAGTATCTCAAACGTCCGCTTCGTCAGGGTTTTATCATGATTCTGCGTCACAAGATTGATAAAGCTGGCGTTATAGGCGGCACAGGTTTGCTCATAGGGAAGATAGCCGTGGAAGTATTCCTCCGGCACGTCAGTATCGGTCAAATGCTTGAGCAACGGTCTGTAGCCTGTGTCACCGTAAAAATCGATCTTATGTCCGTGCTCCAAAAGCGGTTGGACGAGGTTCTTCACCGAGCTGTACCGGTAGTGATTCGGATAAAATTCATAATACGAAATATATGACGTGCCAATCAGAACGATATCGTCGTTTTCAGCCTCCGCAATCGGCAATGGCCGGTGAGAAACGGGACTGTACGCGTAATGCATGAGTTCACAGGCGAATCCTTTGCCCGAGACAAATTCGCGCATCTCCGGGCATATTGTCAGCACCATATCCGGCTTCGATAGATAGATGATGTCCATTTCAATGCCGTCGCCGGATTTGGAACGGTAATGGATACTCGATATGCCATCCGTATCCCAATGGATATATTTGAGGCGCGGCGGCCTGTTTTTGCCGATGTATTCCATCACCTCGCGGTTAAGCTCAAGCGGCGCCCCCATCGTGATCAGCAGCTCCGCGTTCGCTTCTCCAAAGAGCCTTTCGGCAGCCGCGGCGTTCTCCGGATGGACCACCGCCGTATCGCAGCCCGCCTGCCCAAACCCCCACGCCAAATCGTCAGCAAACATTTTGTGCCCATACAGCAGCACCTTGGGCTTGCGGCTTTGCTGAGCCGCACCGTTGACCAATTCAAAATAGCGGTCGGTAAAGTACTTTTTATGCCAAGCGCTGTGATGCAGGCTGCTGAGAGCCTTAAGCCCCATGGCGCCGTATTGCTTCACAAGCCCGCCAAAGTTGACCTTGATGCTGTCCCATACGTTCAGCCTTTGCCCCGCGACCGCGTGATACACAACGGAGTTGTAATTAATCTTGGGATACCAGCCGCGCTTTGTGCCATAATAGTAGTAATAGCCGAGCAGCATGCTGTCATCCTCAAAGCACTGGCGTCCTTTTAAAAACTGCGCGTTATAGCCGCCCGTTTCCCTGAGGATTTTTGATACATGCACGCAAGGGTTCGTAAAACCGTGAACGATGTCGTCACTCTTTAGCTCCCTGAGAAATTCATCGAACTGCGCCATATTTTGAGGTAATGCCGCTTTTTTATTGAGAAACGGCATCTGTCCGTCTTTATCTATGATGCCGCAGCTGACGATGGGTTCATCGTTATTTTCAAGATATTCAACCAGTTCATCCTCCCAGTGAGAGGTAAAATACATGTCCATGTGCAATTCGCTGATATAATCGGTGTCCGGCAGGTTCTCCCAAATATATTCGAAGCATTTCTGCCTGCCAATCACCGTGCCCGCATTGATCCCGTCTCCGATAATATGGCACTCAAGATCAAAAGGCGCGACAAAAACCTTAAGCGCCTCATTGCTCATTTCGCCCTGATTGTAAATAACGACAGTCTTGTAGCTGCTCAGCTCAAGCGATTTTAAGCAATTGCTGGCCAGCTGCGTGTCCTCCATCGCGTATTTGTGTCTGAACATGAACAACAACGTATGAACGAGGCTCATCACTCATTCCCTCCCTGTGTAACGTTATCTGCCGGGACCGGGAAAGCCGCATCCTTTCTCCAGACATTGCGGTTTATGATCTTGGTATAGCTTTGAATGATTCTGACCACCTTGGCCGACACATTGGCATCCGCATAATCCGGAACAGGCGCAACAGCCTCGCCGTTTGCCCGCATCGCGACAGCCAGCTCAATGGCCTGCAGTATGTCTTTTTCGTTTGTTCCCGCAATCACGACAGAGCCTTTATCCAGTGCTTCGGGGCGTTCCGTGGATGTCCGCAGCAAAACCGCGGCAAAGCCCATGATCGCGCTCTCCTCGCTCAACGTGCCGCTGTCCGACAGCACGCACAGAGCGTTTCTCTGAAGCTGGCAGTAATCCAGAAATCCGAGCGGTTCCATGCAGCGCACCAACGGGTCAAATTCAAAACCGGTTCGCTTGATCTGTTTCATACTGCGCGGATGCACCGAGAAAACGACGGCTTTTTCGTAAGTGCGGGCCGCCGCATTGACGGCGTTCATCAGCGGCAAAAAGGCGCTCTCCGAATCGATGTTTTCCTCACGGTGTGCGGACACCAGCAGATATTCCCCCGCGGCCAGTCCGAGTCGGCTCAGCACATCGCTGGCCATGATACGTCCGGCATGCTCTTTTAAGACCTCCGTCATGGGAGAACCCGTCACAAAAATATATTCCTTTTGCAGCCCTTCGGCGAGAAGATACCGACGGGCATGCTCCGTATAGGTGAGATTGATATCCGCCACATGGTCCACGATCCTGCGGTTAATTTCCTCGGGCACGTTGAAATCGAAACAGCGGTTGCCCGCTTCCATATGGAAAATGGGGATTTTAAGCCGTTTTGCCGGAATCACCGACAGCGCCGAGTTCGTATCGCCAAGCACCAGCAGCGCATCCGGCCTTTCTTTTTGCATCACGCGGTATGTTTCGGCAATGACATTACCCATCGTGTCTCCGAGTGTCTCCGCCGCGCAGGAAAGGCTGTAATCCGGCGGCCGGATATCAAGATCGTCAAAAAAGACGCCGTTCAACGTATGGGCCCAGTTTTGCCCCGTGTGCACGAGGATATGATCAAAATACCTGTCAAACGCTTTGATACAGGCGGACAATCTGATGATTTCGGGTCTTGTGCCGATGATGGTCATCAGCTTGAGCTTGCTCATTCTTCACTCCTCGCCATATTGACGCCGCAATTACGATAGGCCTTCTATTTTTTTCGGATAGGTATCCGGGTTAGCCGGATCAAAAATCTGGTTCGCCCATATCACCATGATGAGATCATCGTCTCCCGTGTTGGTCACGTCATGAACATAGCCCGGCGGTATATCCACCACCTCGAGCTTTTCCGACGACACCGGATACAGAAGAACCTTTCCGGTGCCGAGCTTTTGGAACCGCATCACGCCCGTTCCCTTTAAAACGATGATCTTTTCGGTTTTCGTCTGATGCCAGTGTCCCCCTTTGGTGGCGCCGGGCTTCGCGATGTTGACTGAAATTTGTCCGCCTGACGCCGATTTGAAACACTCGGCAAAAATGCCCCGGTCATCCTTTAAAGCCCGTAGTTCATAACTGAACGCATCCTCGGGTAGATAGCTTAAATAAGTGCTGCAGAGCTTGCGCGACAGGCCGTCCTCCGCCGCCACACCAAGCGTTTCCCGGCTGTCCCGAAACCCCTGAATCATCTCGGCGAGCTCGCCCACCGTCACACGGTACACGGGCTCTGCCCTGCAATACTGTTCCTGTTGAAGCGCTTTTTCTTCCGTCGTATCGATGAACGCCCTGACCACATCATCGATATAGACCAAAGAGATTTCCGCCGCCGGGTCATCGACCCGCACAGGCAATGAACGCGCGATATTGTGGCAGAACGTCGCCACCACGCTGTTGTAGTTTGGCGCGCACCATTTCCCGAAGACGCCGGGCAATCTGAACACGTAGACATGCGCTCCCGTCTGCCGTCCGTATTCAAAGACCAAGTCTTCCGCTTTTCTTTTGCTGCGGCCGTACGGATTGTCAAGAGCCGCCTGAGCGGATGAAGCCAGCAGGACGGGAACACGCCTTGGGCTTTCTCTCAGCGCTTCGAGCAGCCGGGCGGTGAACAGATGATTTTCCTCAAAGCCCGCTTCGTCCGCCGGTCTGTTCACGCCTGCCAGATGCATCACAAAATCGCATGCCGCCGCATACTGCTCCAGCAGGCGCTCGTTTGCGGGCATATCGTATTTAAGCAAACCGCCGTAACCCCTGCCTTCGAGACAGGCGCACAGGTTCTTTCCTATAAATCCATTCGCTCCCGTTATCAATATCTTCATGATCTATCCCACATTTTCAATTCGTTCGCAACATAACTGCAGCTCCGCAGCTTGCTTTCAAGCTCCTGCTCTGTCAGCCTATGTGTGTTGCTTGAATTGTATTCCTGCATCGTGCTGACGCTTTGGTTTCCGTCACTGAAATACTTGGCATAGTTCAAATCGCCCTCCTGCGCGGGAATGCGAAAATAGTCCGTCAACTCCGTGGCCGCCGCCATTTCCTCCCGCGTCAGCAGCACCTCATGCATCTTTTCTCCCATTCTCACGCCGATGACCTGAATTTCATTGTCCGCTGAAAAAAGCTTCTTCACCGCCTGCGCGAGCGCTCCGATTGTGGCTGCGGGCGATTTTTTTACCATCAGGTCACCCGAGCGGGCATTCTCGAAAGCAAACAGCACGAGATCGATCGCCTCATCAAGATTCATCAGAAACCGGGTCATATTGGGGTCTGTCACCGTGAGAGGCCGGCCGCTTTTGATTTGCTCGATAAACAGCGGAATCACAGAACCCCGCGACGCCATCACATTGCCATACCGGGTGCCGCAGATCAGTGTTTTGGGAGCCGTATACGCCTTGGCCATGAATATCTTTTCCATGATCGCTTTGGACATCCCCATCGCATTGACCGGATAAACCGCTTTATCGGTGGACAGACAGACAACCTTCTTAACGCCCGCTTCCACCGCCGCCGTCAGCACATTTTCAGTGCCCAGCGCATTGGTCTTCACGGCTTCAAGCGGAAAAAACTCGCAGCTGGGCACCTGTTTGAGGGCGGCTGCGTGGAATATATAATCCACATCGTGAACAGCATTTCTGACGCTCGCGATGTCGCGGACATCACCGATCAGATACTTGATTTTTGGGCTGACATACTCTTTCCTCATGTCATCCTGCTTTTTTTCATCCCGCGAAAATATCCGAATCTCGCCAATGTCCGTATTCAAAAAGCGGCGAAGAACAGCATTGCCGAACGAACCCGTTCCGCCGGTTATCAGAAGCGTTTTGTCCTTGAACATAATTCCTCCGTCACACCTGTCTAATCCTTATTCACCCAACAGCACCCCCCCTACCGGACGGTCAGCTTTTGTTCAATCATTTTAAGATTGTTTTTGAGCCGCTCGTCATCGGGGCTGAACACGAGCGCCGCTCTCGCGTGAGCGGCCGAAAGCTCATACATCCCGAGCCAATAGCAGGCAATAGCGCCCAGATCATCGGGCGTATAATCCCACGCGTATCCCGAGTTGACAAAAAATTGAGAGCGTTCTTTAATCTTAAGCGCCTCTTCGACCATAAAGAAAACCGTCGGCCAATCCTTTTGAAAATAGGCGAATTTGGCGCATTCCACATACGCATCGCGCATATCTGGCGCTTCCGCAATGGCTCTGTAGTACCAGCTGGTCGCTTCCCGCACGTTTTTCAGCCGGTCATAGCCAAGGGCAATCCATCTCATCGATGCCGCGCGTTCTTCTCTCCATGTGGCCGACGGAAGCTTCAGATGCCTCTTCAGCGTGTCTATGCACTTTTGCCATTCACCCTTATACATATACTCTCTGCCAAGATAATACGTCATGCGGCTGCCGCCGGGGTCCTCCTCAACGGCGAGCTCCAGCAAGGGCAGATACGATCCTCTCGATTTGCTGCTGTCGGGATAATGGTTCAGCACCACGCCATCGAGATAAACCGTCTTTTGAGGTTCCTCCGCGGTGTAACAGAGCCATTCATGGATCGGAAAGCTCCATTTGAAGCCTTGCCGCGAGTGGATTTTCGAATAGTAGAACTGGATGTACGGCGTGCCGTCTTCCTTGATACTCCAGTTGTAAACATATTTGCCCACCTTTGTGTCGGGTGTCCATGCATGCTCGATACACGCTCTCCAGCCCTTTTCGAATATCTCATCGAGGTCGGTGCACACGCAGATATCGACATCTTCGGGGACGTGACTGAGTGAAATATTGCGTGCCACATCAAACCGCCACGGCTTCACCTCGTCAACATAGACAACCGCGCCTCTTGCCCGCAGCTTTTCCGCGGTACCGTCGTCGGAGCCCGTATCGGTCACCACGATGAGGTCCGCCTCAGCCATGGAATCCATCCAGCGGTCCACGAATTTTTCTTCGTTTTTGCATATCGCGTAAACGCAGATCTTGTATTTATTCACCGGTTTCACCCCGCGACTCGGGTTGTTTCAGTTTCAGCCTGATCAGCTCCAGATTGTTTTTCAGCCGGGCATCCAAAGGCTCCATTGCGCAGGCTGTTTTGGCATACTCGAACGACTTCTCATAAAGCCCGAGCCGGTAACAGCAGATCGCGCCCAGATCATAAAAGCTGTAGCCCCATGACGCGGGCTCCAGAAGATAGCTGCCCGTTTTTCGAGTGATACCGAGGCCCTTCTCCACCATCAGATATACGAGCGGCCAATTGTTTTCGAGATACCCGAGCCTTGCCATCTGCAGATACGGCTCGCGCACCTGCGGGCATTCGGCAATCGCGCGGTACAGCCATTGCCTCGCCTGCCGATAATCCTTTTTGTCCTGATAGCATTTGGCAATGAAACGCATTGAAGCGCATCTCTCTTCGTCCCACGTGGCCGAGGGCAGGCTCAGATGACGCTGCAGCTCCGCAATGGAGTGATCATGCATGCCGCGGTACATATACTCACGGCCCAGCCAGAAGGCTGTGCGGTCATCCGCCGGATTCTCTTGGGCCGACAGCTCAAGCAGCGGCAGATACTGCGCTCTCGGTTTCGAGCAGTCAGGATAGTGATTGAGCACAAGCCCGGGCACCCAGACGGTTGAATCCATATCCTCACCGCTGTATTCGAGCACCTCATGAACCGGATGGACCCAGCGGAATCCGTGTCGGCGGTGGATTTTTTCCATCGCAAACTGCTTGCAGGGCGCTCCGTCGGCGTTGTAGCTCCACGTGAACAGATAACGCGCCCGGGTATGGCACGGCTGCCAGACGCTTTCGAGCTTTTCTCTCCACCCGCGCTCGAATATCTCGTCAAGATCGTTCGACACGCAGATGTCCATGTCACTTGGCACATGGTCCATCGCTTTGTTGCGCGCGGTATCAAACCGCCACGGATCGGTGATATCCACATACACCTCGGCACCCCGGGCGCGCAGCTTCTCCACGGTCCCGTCTGCCGAGCCGGTATCGGATACCACAACCAAATCGGCTTCGCTCACCGCATCCATCCACCGGTCTACGAAGTTCTCTTCGTTCTTGCATATGGCATAAACGCATATCTTGTATCGGTTCAATGCTCCGCACCTCAAAAAAACTGCTGATATATCAATTTATGTACGCAACGCGTGTATTGACACTGTGAACGCAACGACAAAAAAAGAAGGCCCTCCGCCGCGTGGCCTTCCTGCTTTTTTCGGCCAGGAAAGAATGATATTGGGTGATTGCTGGTCGATCGATATCAGGTTCGCCGCCCCTGGTATGAAACCACGGGAGCCCGTGTTGTTCGCGAGCCCCTTTACGATTTCACTTAGGCGATGCCCTCGATTACCGCTGATCGCTGATCGTCGCGCTGCTGTTATTGGCTTGCAGCTCCGTCAGCGGGTCGTATGGCGCGCCGGTCTGCGTGCCCACCAGCAGCGCGATATCCACAGCGTTCTCCGGTATGCCCCATGAGTTCCCTGAGAAAACGAATACGGCCCTGTCCACAACATATCCGCGTGTATTATACACAACCGTATCAACGATATACCCCGTGGAGTTCGGATTCAGATACGCAGGCTGTCTGAGAAAATAGAAAATACAATTTTGCACAATCAAGTTCACCACGTTGCCCTGCGTCAGGAAGCCGCGGTTCACCACCCAGTCCATCGACGACCCTGTCTGAGGCGGTCCGAAGATATAGTTGTTGATCAGTTTATGATTCGTTCCGGCCAGCTGTATGAACTCCACAGCATACGGATTATCGCTGGTAATCGTCAGACCATCCAGCGTCACACCGCTTCCCGTCACCAAAAAAGCGATAACGGCCGCCTGCAATACCACGAGCGTATTCGGATAGCCCTTTACGGTCACGCCCGCTTTATTGACGTTTATTGTGGAGGTCACAGGATACGTTCCCCCCAGCACATGGACCGTGCCGGTCGGAGAAACCGTGGTCAAGCCTTGCTGAATGGTTCCAAACGGGTTTGCCTGAGTTCCGTTGCCGCCGACGGCGCCGGCTTGAACGTAGACATCAAACGGACTCGGTTGCACCGTCCCCGTCGGGCCTGTAAAGCCCGTGGGGCCTGTCGGTCCTGTGAAGCCTGTCGGTCCTGTCGGTCCCGTGAAACCCGTCGGCCCTGTGAAACCCGTCGGTCCCGTGAAGCCTGTCGGCCCCGTGTCACCCGTTGGCCCCGTGAAGCCTGTCGGCCCTGTGAAGCCTGTCGGCCCTCCCGCCGTTCCCGCCGGGCCTGTATCACCCGTGGGTCCTGTATCGCCTGTCGGTCCCGTGTCGCCTGTCGGTCCTGTGAAACCTGTCGGCCCCGTATCTCCCGTCGGGCCGGTCGGCCCTCCCGGCGTTCCTGCGGGTCCCGTGTCGCCTGTCGGTCCTGTATCACCTGTCGGCCCCGTGTCTCCCGTCGGTCCCGTGGCTCCCGTCGGTCCCGTGTCTCCCGTCGGTCCCGTGTCTCCCGTCGGTCCCGTGGGTCCGGATGTGCTGAGATCATCCTCAATAATCACAAGCGTCGCCCTTAATGGCGTTAACGAAGCATAGAAAAACGTCTGCGCCGCCGCATTGATCAAAGAGCCCGTTACCGGCGGACTGGTCACTTCCACGATGCATGTTCCCACAACCTCTCCGGTATTGTTTGGCGAGTTTCCTTCCAAAGAATCACCTTGAGACGTGGAAATAGCAAAAACCGCACCTGTCGTGGATTGAGACGATTGCGTGGCCACCCACCAGTTTATCGCATACCTTCCGGCTTCATTGAATGTGATGACACCCGTTAAATTGTTATAACCGATATTACCGGCTGAGTATACAATCGCATCGAAAACCACATTAGCGCCTGATGCCACTGTCCCTCCGGCAACCCGTTCAATCTGCAAAGCAATATCGCTCACTTTTTCTCCTCCTTTGCTTAATCAATTGCCGCTTTCAAAAGCCCCTCAGTTAAAGCGCTTTATCCTGTCTATATCCGTACTCCTTATCAGGGGTTAATAGTTCAGGAAATAAAAGAGGCGCAGAGAGCCGCTTTTTACAGACTATCCCCCTGTGCTCTTTGCCGCGAGTACAACAGCAGTTCAATTTCGCCGCAGAGCTTAACTGCATTGCGCCGTCAATCTTCGCTGCCGCACTTGTTATATTATAAACTTATGCCTTAAAAGCGCATTTTGTCACACTTTAACAAATGTGTGACAAAACCAAGATCAGTTAAATATACAAAAATACCAACAATGCAGCAAAAGGCAATGCTGATTACCGCGCCTTTTCTCTTACACTTTCCATAAGAAAAGAGGCTGCCCCTCTCCCGGTTTTAACCGTTTGCGGACAGCCCTTTTGACCTTTATTTTACGTTCATTTTACTGCCTTCAGTTATGACAGGAGTATCACGTCAAGCTGAGCCCCCACGTTCGTCGCAGAAGTTGTAAACGCAACCGCACCCGAGCTGTTATTCAACGTAATCGTATCCCCGGCGGTCAACGTTAACATCGCATCACCGCTTGTTTCTCCAATGGCAAGCAAGTCTATGCTTGTCGATGCATCCGGTGTTCCCCCCACGGCAATCGATATGGTGGAGCCAGTACCCACCGTAATATTGACGGCATAGTAGATTTGGTAGGTGCCGTCGACAGGAACCGTCACATCCGTCGTTCCCGCTGTATGCGCGACTCCACTCAGCGGGCCATTGGTGCTGAAGGTTACATCCGCACCCGCTGCAACAACTTGCCCGCCGACTGTCGTATCAAACACATACCCAAAAGTTGTTACACCTGGGCTCGCAGGTCCCGTGTCTCCCGTCGGTCCCGTATCTCCCGTCGGTCCTGTGTCTCCCGTCGGTCCTGTGTCTCCGGTCGGTCCCGTGTCTCCCGTCGGTCCTGTGTCTCCTGTCGGTCCCGTATCGCCTGTCGGTCCGGTATCGCCCGTCGGTCCGGTATCGCCCGTCGGTCCGGTGTCGCCCGTCGGTCCCGTGTCGCCGGTAGGTCCCGTGTCGCCTGTCGGTCCCGTGTCGCCCGTCGGTCCCGTGTCTCCCGTCGGCCCTGTATCTCCCGTCGGTCCCGTATCTCCCGTCGGTCCCGTATCTCCCGTCGGTCCTGTGTCGCCTGTCGGTCCTGTGTCGCCCGTCGGTCCTGTGCCGCCTGTCGGTCCTGTGTCTCCCGTCGGTCCTGTGTCTCCCGTCGGCCCGGTATCACCCGTCGGTCCTGTGTCGCCTGTCGGCCCCGTGAAGCCTGTCGGTCCCGTGAAGCCTGTCGGTCCCGTGTCACCCGTCGGGCCTGTATCTCCTGTCGGGCCTGTATCTCCTGTCGGTCCCGTTGCGCCAATGTCGTCCTCGACGATCACCAGAGTTGCTTTCAAAGGAACATTAACCGGGAAATAGAATATATTTGCCGTCGCGTTAACCAAAGATGCCGTTACCGGCGCAGCAACGACCTCGACGATACCCGTTCCGACGACTTCTCCGGTTTTAATCGGAGAGACGCCTTCCAAAAAATCGCCTTGTGACGTGCTGACTGCAAACACCGCCCCGGTCGTTGATTGAGAAGACTGTGTATCTACCCACCAATCAAACACATATCTGCCGGCTTCGTTAAATGTGATAACGCCCGTCACACTGTTATAAGTGATATTCCCCGAGGAGAAAACAACCGTATCAAAGATGACATTACTGCCCGGCGCAACGCTTCCGGCGGCTAACCGCTCAACTTGAAACGCAATATTGCTCATTATTTTCCTCCAATCGCTGCTAGGATTCTCTCTTTTCATGCAGCATTGATGCCCAAACTCATTCAAATGACATCATGAAAACTTTTGCTATACGCATCCGCTGTGAATAATATAAGCAGACTCCATATTTACGATTGGGCTTCCTGTAAAAGGGAGCCCAATCGCATTTTGTATCAATCTCAATGGCGTTTTGCCAAAACGCCGCGCCATGAATATGACTCTACAGGCTTATCTCTACAATAACGATATTGGCCTGCACAGGAGTCAGCGGCAAAAACACGGTATCACCCGTCAGGTTGACCAGTTCTATTGTGGCCGGCACTGCGCCAATAGAAAGCAATGCGCTGCCGTTAAGCTGGCCAGAGACGATCGGAGACGACCCAAGTATGCCGGGGCCTCCGTTCAGGCTGATTCCAAACGAAACATTGATTGCCTCCTCTGCGCCGTCGGTATCAACCCACCATGTCACATAGTAATTTCCCGTCGCAGTAACGGTGAACACACCTGTACCTGCGCCATAGCTGATATTGAGACTCTGATCGTTGACAACAGTATCAAATATCACCGTCGCACCATCAGCTATCGTTGTGCCGCCGGCATCCGCCAACTGCGCCTGAATGCCACGCAGCTGTACAGCCGCCCCCGTATCGCCTGTCGGTCCCGTGAAGCCCGTCGGTCCCGTCGGTCCCGTGTCGCCTGTCGGTCCGGTATCGCCCGTCGGGCCTGTGTCTCCCGTCGGTCCCGTGTCGCCTGTCGGTCCTGTGTCGCCCGTCGGGCCTGTATCACCCGTCGGGCCTGTATCACCCGTCGGCCCGGTATCACCCGTCGGCCCTGTGTCTCCTGTCGGGCCTGTGTCGCCCGTCGGCCCTGTGTCGCCCGTCGGCCCGGTATCGCCCGTCGGGCCTGTGTCTCCCGTCGGCCCGGTATCTCCCGTCGGGCCTGTATCGCCTGTCGGGCCTGTGTCTCCCGTCGGGCCTGTGTCTCCCGTCGGGCCTGTGTCGCCCGTCGGCCCGGTATCTCCCGTCGGCCCGGTATCTCCTGTCGCGCCCGGATCTCCCGTCGGCCCCGTATCTCCTGTCGGTCCCGTCGGCCCTGTCGCGCCTGTCGCACCCGGATCACCTGTCGGGCCAGTTGGACCTGTCGGCCCTGTCGCGCCCGTTGCAGCCGCCGTGCCGGCTGGGCCTGTGTCTCCTGTCGGTCCCGTCGGTCCTGTCGGCCCCGTAGGTCCCGTTGCGCCTGTGGCGCCCGCAGATCCTGCCGCACCCGTTGGTCCTGTCGGTCCCGTCGGTCCTGTCGCGCCTGTCGCGCCTGTCGCGCCCGCAGATCCCGCTGCACCCGTAGGTCCTGTCGCGCCTGTCGCACCCGTCGGGCCGGTTGCCCCCGTTGCGCCCGTCGCGCCTGTTGTCCCCGATGCACCTGTCGGCCCCGTCGGCCCTGTCGGTCCCGTCGGTCCCGTTGGACCCGTTGGTCCTTTAACCGGGCAGACAATAATAATAATCAGCAGCGGTGCAAACTTAGGCGATTTATTCGAGCTTGCAAAAACAGCCAGCCCGTCTCTGTCTCTCGCACCTGTCAGGCCGATGCCCAGGTCGTGAGTGTGCTTGAAAAATACATCGCGTACCAGTTCACTGACGTCGACCTCAACAAACTGATCGACTTCATGACAATTCACATTAAATACGGTTGACGTCGGCACCAATGTCGGCTGAGTATTCCATGTGACTGTTCTTGTATCAAATTCGGATGTAATTTTATTCACTCTTAAAGCCACATCGTCTGCATAGACGACATCTTCGACATGCAGCCTCAAACATGCGCTGATAAATTCACATCCCTCGGGTAAACAAGGCTTTTCGAATTTGATCAGGCTTCTAAATACGTTTCTTCTTCGATAATCGAAGCCGGCTGCAATAATTTCTCTTTCGGAATAATTGGCATTCGCAGGCCATCTTGATATATAAGTGTCACCAATCGGTGTTAACTGTATTGTAGGCATAATAATTCAACCTTCCTTAGAGTTATAGTACATAATATGTTAATATAAAATTTATGGTACTGGATTTACACTCAAAAACCGCAAATGTATCATTTCCGATACTTATTTTTCTTTTCACGGGCCTTCAAGTCACAACAATGATTCAACTTGTATATTTTTATATAGAGAAATAATTGAAAAGAGCAGTGGTTCAATATGGGCACGATTCATAAGACATCCATTATCATACTGACGTATAACAACTTTGAATACAGCAGGGACTGTATCGAAAGCATAAGAAAATACACCGAAAACAACACATACGAGATCATTGTTGTCGACAACAACTCGACAGACGAAACGCGGGAATGGCTTAAAGCTCAGCCCGATTTAAAGCTGCAGCTCAACGAAAAAAACGAAGGGTTCCCCAGAGGCTGCAATATCGGCATCCGCATGGCGGAGGCCGACAACGATATACTGCTGCTTAACAACGACACCATCGTCACGCCAAGGTGGCTCGAAAATCTGCGCACATGCCTTTACAGCAGCCATGACATCGGGGCGGCAGGCGCCGTGAGCAATCACCATGAAAACCTGCAGGGGGTTGATTTCACATACGAGAACATGGACGAGATGCAGGAATGCGCCGATAAAAACAACAGATCAAACAGCAGTCTGTGGGAGGAAAAGGTTTTTTTGATCGGCTATTGCCTACTCATCAAAAGAGAAGTGATCAATAAGATCGGCCTGCTTGACGAAGCCTATTCACCGGGTTATGTGGAAGACAACGATTTTTCGCTTCGTATTTTAAAAGCCGGTTACAGGCTCATGCTATGCCACGATTGCTTTATCCATCATTACCTTGGCACTGGCTTCTGGAAGGACATGTCACGCTTTTATCCGATACTATACGCAAACAGGGCCACTTTTTTCAACAGGTGGGGCTTTGTGACGCAAGCTTTCGACGAGATTAAGCATGATTCGCTGAGAATTTTAAACGAGCCGGATAAAAAAGACATGAATATTCTGGAGCTTGGCTGCGGTATCGGCGCCACGCTGCTGAAAATCAAATATGCTTGTCCGGGCGCCGTACTTTTCGGCTGGGAGCCGGATGTTCACATGGCTGAAATCTCGCGCCATTTTGCGAAAATATCCACGTGCGATTTGAGCAGTGTGATGAGCGGATATGAGGACGGCTTCTTTGATTATATTCTGGTCGGCCGCTACCCCGAGACGGTTCAGAACCCAAAAGCATTCTTGGACAGCGTGAAAAAGAAGCTTAGGCCCGGCGGGTGGGTGATCGCCTCGATACAGAACGTCCTGCATTTCAGCCGCGTCCGCGATCTGCTCAACGGCACATGGTTCCTGTCCGGCAACAGACACCAAAAGACCGGCATCACGGACTACACGCTCCAGGATTTCTCCGCGCTGCTGACCGATTGCGGATATCAGGGTCAGTATACGTTTCATTGGTTCTCGGTGCTCAGCGAAGATGACACGGCCTATATTCAAAGGCTCTGCGCAATCAGCGAGGGTGAAAAAGATTATAACTTCAGTACTTATCTGTATTCGATCAAAGCTCAGAAACCGCAATGATATAGTATGGCTGAAATCGGTAAAATGACAACACAAACGCCGGATCGTGCAACGATCCGACGTTTATCTTTGAGCGATTTTCAATCAGGTCTCAAGCCAGCCCTGATTGAAAAGAGGAAACAGATATCACACATTAACGGATTAAGCGTTTCGCCTTTTGTTCAGCAGCCGGAGAGAAGGCTCCTTTCTGTGGCCACGTCAAAAAGATGAATCAAATCCGCGGGTATTTTGAAATTCACGTAATTAGCCTTTCCGGGCTCAAAAAGCGAGCTGTTTAAATCCGTGACCTGAACACGAATCACCGCATCCCTGCCATCCACGACCAAATGAAGATAGATTTCGCTGCCCATCATTTCTGAAACGTCCACCTTCGCCTTGATCACACCGCTGTCGTCCTCGGTCGTGAGCGCCATATGCTCGGGGCGTATGCCAAGCAGCACCTCACCCGGTGCCGGGTTGTTCTTTTTGAGCAGCTTTTGCTTGTCGGCGGGAAGCTTGATTTCCGCTCCCGCCGTGCGCACCGTATAATCGCTGCCGGAAAGCACAAGCTCAGCCGGGAAGAAGTTCATCTGCGGCGTCCCGATAAAGCCCGCGACGAATTTGTTTGCCGGCCGGTTGAACACATCCTGCGGTGTCCCGATCTGCTGAATGAAGCCGTCCTTCATGATGACGATTCGGTCGCCCAGCGTCATCGCTTCCACCTGATCGTGCGTCACATAGATAAATGTGGTGTCGATGCGCTCACGCAACTTAATGAGCTCGGCACGCATCTGGTTCCTGAGCTTGGCATCGAGGTTGCTCAGCGGCTCGTCCATAAGGAACACCTTGGGTTCACGCACGATGGCGCGCCCGATGGCCACACGCTGCCTCTGACCGCCCGAGAGGGCTTTGGGCTTGCGCTTTAGCAGCTCGGTGATGCCGAGTATCTCAGCCGCCTGTTTGACCTTTCTGTCGATTTCATCCTTCTTTTCCTTGCGGAGCTTGAGCGCAAAAGCAAGGTTTTCATAGACCGTCATGTGCGGATAAAGCGCGTAGTTTTGGAACACCATCGCGATATCACGGTCTTTGGGGGGCACCGCGTTGACAAGACGGTCTTCAATATAGAGCTCGCCTTCCGAGATCTCTTCGAGACCGGCCACCATGCGCAAAGTGGTGGATTTGCCGCAGCCCGAAGGGCCGACGAGCACGACGAATTCCTTGTCGGCGATGTCCAGACTGAAGCTGTCCACCGCGACCACGTTCTTGTCATAGACCTTTTTGATGTTTTTTAATGCGACCTTTGCCATACTTTCAGCTTTGCCGCGCACAGCCTCCGCTCCTGCGCGGCTCACCGCCGCCCGTAAATATGAGGCGGCAGCATTACAGCAGGTCTCCACACTGCTGCACCGCAAGCCGATGCGGGTAATTCTTGCCTCCTTTTTTTACGTACACATAACGGTATGAGTGGAGCCGTTACATGCCGTTTTTTTGCTCTTTAGATTTTTGCCCGACGAATCAGGCGCCCGCATCAACGGGGATGGTTTTCCGCAGCGGGCGTGTTCCTGGAAAATTCGGAATAACTGATGCCCGTATATTTTTTAAAGCAGCGGCCGAAATAGTTGGGGTCCGGAATGCCCACGGCGTTGGCGGTGCTGAACATCTTTTCGTTGTCCTTCGCCATCTGCATCGCCTTTTTCATGCGGCATTCCGTTAAATGCTCAATAAACGAGCTTCCGATTTCGGTTTTAAAGCGTCTGCTTAAATAGCTTGGATTGAACCCGAACGTCTGCGCGATCGACGTGAGATTGAGGCTCGAATCCGTATAGTGTTCTTCCACAAAGCGCGCGATGCGGCGAATGGCCGAGGGTTCAATTTCTTTTCCGTCATCCGGCTCGCGCGACGGCTCTTCCACCGACAGGACGACTTTTTTCAAAAGGTCGTATATCTCCGATCGCACGATCGGCTTCAATATGTACCCGCAGACCGGCAAACCGATGCACTGGCGCGCATATTCAAACTCATCAAAAGCCGTTAATACGATGATCTTCAGGTTCGGATAACGGCTGACGGCGAGCTTCGCAAATTCAATGCCACCCATGAACGGCATGCAAATATCCACAAACACGATGTGGGGCCTGATTTCGTCAATCTTATTGATCGCTTCAATACCGCTGCCTGCCTCGCCGACGACTTCAAGATCCAGCGATTTCCAATTTATGGACTTTCTCAGCAGCAGGCGCGTGGGCTCCTCGTCATCGATGAGCATCACTCTAAACATCGTCTTTGAGCCTCCTTTACTTATCCCCGGGAATGATGATTTCAATCTCTGTGTATTCCCCAAGTTCACTGCGTATCTTAATCACTTCACGATAGTTGCAATAATAGCGTATACGTTCAATCGTTCCTTTGAGTCCGAAGCCGGAGAGCTCATCCTCCTCACCCGCGACTGAGCCTGAGAGTATATCCGTGATCTGCTGCTGCGTCATGCCCACGCCGGTGTCATAAACGGTGATATGCACCGAGCCGTCCTTTTCGAACGCGCTGATACGGATAATCCCCTTCTCACCCTTGAGGCGCACACCATGATAAAGGCTGTTTTCGACAAGCGGCTGCAGTATTAGCTTGGGGATCAGTGTGCCAAGCACATTCTCATCAACGGCATATTCATCGTCAAAGGCGTCTCCATACCTCAGCTTTTGAAGCGCAAGATAGTCCTTGACAATCAGAATCTCGTTGCGCAGCGGTATTTCCCTGCTGCCTTTGCTTAAGAAATTCCGGTAAAAACTCCCGAGGGTCTCCAGCGCGTCATGAACGCTCGGCGCGTTGCTCTGTAGCGCCATATAGCTGATCGTTTCGAGCGAGTTGTAAAGAAAATGCGGCTTAATCTGTTCCTGCAGCGTGCGCATTTCCGCTTTTCTGATGCTGTTCTCCTTTTCGATGAGCTCCGCAATCAGATGATTGATATGAACGATCATGCTGTTATAGCTGTCGGCCAGATTCCTTATCTCGTTGTTGGGCAGCGAAAGATGAATCTCGTGCAGTTCCCCCTCGGTCTTCGTGCTCGTCATGTTTTCCGCCAGCAGATCGATCGGGCGCGCGATGTTGCTTGAGATAAAGGCGCCGCTCGCAAACACGGACAACACGACGGCTGTGATGAGCGTGATGACCAGCAGTATGGTCTCGCTGGATTGTATTTCGGCGGCTGTCACGACGCTTTTTCCGACCTGCACAATGGGCGAATCCGGTGTGCTGTACGAGCTCAATATCGCTTTACTGCCGCGCGAATCCACCTCTTCCCATTGGAAGCCCCTGTTAACATCCTCGGCGATAAATTTATCTTTGAGGTCTTCGTTGCCCCAAAGATAATTGCCGTCTTTATCAAAAAAGCAGACCTGGCTGTCGGAGCTTAGATCCTTGGCCGCCGTATACAGCACGTTCGGATTCAGATTGATGACGAGCAAGCCTATTTCCTTTTGTGTTTCAATATCATAGATCAGACGCATCATCGAGATCAGCGGAATGCCGCTGCGTTTTGTAAAAGCGCCGCGTCCATCGATGCTGAGAATGACGCCGCCCTTGGCGCTGAGCAGCGGCTGCCGCCAGCTTTCCTCTTTAATAAGCTTTTCATCCACATCGATGAGCCCCGAACCGGTTCTCACAAACCGGTCATCAAGGCAGAACACATAGACCGAGTCCACATGGCTGTATATGTTTGTGATGCTGATAATGCCGTTGCTTACTGTCGTCTGGTTCAAAGTCTCGCTGTTCAGATAGGCAACCACCGCATTATTGAGCATAATCAGCCGAGACATCTCTTTGTATCTGTCAAAGTTCGATTTGATATTGCTGCTCAGGCTCGTCATCGCAGTCTCGCTGTTGGACACAGCGTTGTCCACGGAAGCGCGCACCATAATCACGATATAGGAAGTCAAAAAAATCACGCAAAAGAGCGAAAATATGATTAAAAAAAATCTCCAAGTTTTGCCCTTTAATGAATGCTTCCTGCGCTGCTTTTCCTCTATTGACTGCGTAAATGCCTTCATAAGAAAATCTCCTACTGTGGCACCAGACTTGTGAATTGCTTTCATTATAACAATAAATATCTATAGGTGAAACATATTTGTGCAAGCGTAAATGCTGTATGCATTTACGCTTGCAGATAAGTCATAAAATCGCTCAGCCCTTGATGGCACCCGCGCTCACGCTTTCGTGTATTTTCTTGCTCAGGAACGCGTAAACAAGTATCATTGGAAATGTCGCCAGCACGAGCGAAGCCCCGATCGGCCCCCAATCCCGCGTATACGAGCCGGACAGCGTCTGTATGCCCACCGTCAGCGTGCGGAATTCGGACTTGCTGATGAATATCAGCGCAAACATCAATTCATTCCACGCCTGAATAAAGGTGAATATACCGACGGTGGCCACGGAAGGCCGCATCATCGGAAAGATCACATGCCTGAATATGCGCCAGACGCCGCAGCCGTCGATGCACGCCGCCTCATCGAGCTCCTTGGGAATCTCCTGCATGAACCCGATGAATATCAATATCGCGACGGACAACGCGAAAGCCGTATACGGTATGATCAGCGATTGATATGAATTCAGCATCTTGAGCTTGCTCAGCACAAGAAATATGGGCAGTATCGACGCGTGGATCGGCATGGTCATGCCGAGTATGACCATATGATTCGCGACCTTGCGGCCCTTCCATATCATGCGCGTCAGCGCAAACGCGGCCATCATACCGATCACGATGGTCAAAACAATGGTCAGCCCCGTTACGATGATGCTGTTGATGAAGAAGCCGCCCAGATTGTGCACGCTCAAGACCGTCTCGAAGTTAGACCAAAGCCAATCCTGCGGAAGCCCGATCACATTTTCACCGAAGATTTCGGCGTTGCTTTTCAATGAGAAGGTGAACATCCAGTAAAGCGGGAATATATTGACCAAAAACCAGACAATAAGCAGTGTGTAGACGAGGACCTCTTTTGTGATCCACTTCTTCGTATGCTTGATGTGAATGTCTCCCGGTTTAAAGAGCTGAAGCTTCAATCAGTCCACCTCCGTTTTGAAAGATTTTCGAATGATGATTGCGACGACCATGCACAATATAATCAGCAGCACGGCAATCGCGCTTCCCAGGCCATACTGGTTTCTTAAAAACATTCTTGAATAAAGCAGCGTGCTCGGAACCTCGGTCGCGTGGGCAGGCCCGCCGCCCGTCAGTATATAGATCATATCGAATATCTTGAGTGAGCCGGTCACGGAGATAATCAGACATACGCGCAGCACCGGCTTGATCATCGGTATGATGATTTTCCTGTTGACCTGAGATTCGGTCGCGCCGTCGATCAGCGCCGCTTCCTTGATCTCGTTCGGAACCCCCTGAATACCCGCATACAAGAGCAGCATGTGGTAACCCGTGAACTGCCACAGCGTCGGGATAAACGCCGCCACAAGCGCGGTTCCCCTGTCTCCGAGCCATGCCGTTGTCCACGAGCCGAGCCCGACCGCGTTTAATCCGACGTTGAGCAGGCCGTAATCGGGATTGTATATTTTGAGCCACAGCTGGCCGATCACAACGGTTGACAACAAAACGGGAATGAAATACACGGAAAGAAACATGCGGCTGCCTTTCCTTCCCTTTGCGAGCAGCAAGGCAAGCAGCAGCGAAAACGGCAATTGTATCAATACGGATGCAAGCATATAAAGCACCGCATTGAGAAGGGCCTGCGGAAAGTTCAGCGTCGAATTCGTAAACAGCTCCACATAATTTTCAAGGCCGATGAACTTCATCTCCGACATGCCGTCCCAGTCTTGCAGGCTGTAATAGGTCGACATGATGATCGGTACGATGATGATGCCCACAAACAGTATCACCGCCGGCAGCAGGAATAAAATGATGGCCGTTTTGCTTTTATAGATCTTGTTCATAAATCATCCCTTCCTGTCGCAATACGACTTTTTAGAGCAGCGGCCTCCCGGCTTTTGCCGGGGAGGCCGCGATAAGCTCACCATTCATCTTGCGTCAGACAAAAACGTGCCGTTACGCACTCAGCTGTGCAGCGATGTTTTGGACGAACTGCTCAGGCGTAATGTCCCCAAGATAGAGCTGCTGCAGGTTTTCAAGGTAAACGCCCGCGTCTTCGGATTCCATCAGCGTATCAAACCAGAGTGTGAATGATGTGGCATCCTGAACCAACGTGGCGATTTCCTGAGTTTGTGCTCTGACCGAGCTTGCATCGTAATCGACATTCCACGCGGCAATACCGCTGCCCGACAGATACGCGTTCTTCGAAATGTTCTTCGAGATTTCGAACATCGCCTGAGCCGCTTCGGCGGGATACTTCGTGGATGCGGAGACCATCAGAGAATCGGACGGGCCGCCCATGAAATCGGTAATCTTGGCCGTGCTCGCATTTAAGACCGGGATTGGCACACAGCCGAAGTCATCGGGGTTCTTGGACTTTGTATAGAAGTCGCTGACCATCCAGCTGCCCGTGATGTACATAGGCTCCTTGCCGTCATAGAAGGTCTGTGTGGCTTCATCGTTGTTCAGCGCGACCGCATCCGGGCTATAAGCGCCCATGGCGACGAGTTCGGCGAACTTCTTCGAGGCACTGAGGAAATTTTCAGAATCATAGCTGACGCTGCCATCCTTGGTCAGGCAGCTGTAAAGCGCGTCCGGCCCAACCGACTTCAGTGTCAGCGCGTCATGTGTCATCGCGAGGTTCCAGATATCCTTGGCGCTGATACCGAACGGAACAATGCCGTTGTCTATAAACGTCTGGCAGACATTCACGAGCTCTTCAAATGTTGTGGGCGGCTGCAGACCATACTGCTCGAACATGGCTTTGTTGTAGAACAATACAGACACGTTCATTGTGTAAACCGAGCCATATTTCTTGCCGTCGTAGGTCATGTTTGTCAGCATGACTTCGGGCAGAGCATCCACATAATTTGCATACGCGTCATCAACACAAAGAACACGGCCGGCATCCACGAACGGCTGGGAGAATCCGCCGCCCCAGGTAAAGAAGATGTCCGGAAGCTCGTTGGCAGCCACAGCGGATTTGAGCTTCGTCTTGTACGATTCATTTTCGAATGTCTCATACTCAATCTTGACATTCGGGTAATCCGCTTCGTACTGGGCAATCGCATCGAGATAGGGCTGATAGTAATTATCGCTCTCCGTCGCAATGCTCCATAACGTCAGCGTAATCTGCTCACCCGATTCTTCAGCGGCCACCTCTTCGGACGGCGCAGCAGCAGATGGAGACTCCTGTGAGGGTTCTGTGCTCGCGGCATCCTGCGGCGCACAGGCTGTTAAAGGAACGATAATCAGCAGCGCAAGCAAAAAGGCAATGACTTTTTTCATGGATTGACTTTCCTCCTTATTTTTTAGATGCCTAAATTGTATTATTTGCAGTATATACAGTAAATGTTATATCATTACCACTTGGAGTACAATTTTTACCCGTCAATTGGGGACAAAGCACATCCCTTACTTTTCAAAAGTAAAAATAATTCACATAAGCTATAGCAAACGAACACACCGTATCACCGATGTGTTCCAGATTGTTGACAACGTTCCAATTGTCATTTCGAGCGAGCTCTAGCGGAGCAAAAACCATAGGGTGCTATCCACTTCGCAGTCACGTCACTTCGTTCCTCACTACGCAGTGGGGTGGATGACCGAATGATTTGCTTTTCATAGCCATGCCAAATAGGGTTTTTGCCTGTATGTTCAGTTCTTTTTCTCAAAGACCGATCTTAATGCTGAGGCACTCGCATCCCGTCAGATGGCGGCTGCGTGCGTCGGGCTGGCTGGTGCCTGCAAAAAGCGTAAAGCTGCCGCTGTCCACAAACCGCCTTCCCGCATCGTCGACCACCTCAAACGCCGACCCGGGCAGCGTCATTGTCACGCTGATCGTCTCGCCTTTTTTAATGTGAATGCGCTTGAAGCCGCAGAGCTTGTGATTGAGCACCGCCCACTTGGACTCGTTGTCCCGGATGTAAAGCTGAACGACTTCGTCCGTGTCGCAGCCCCCGGTGTTCTGAACCTTCAGATTCACCGTGCGGTCAGAGGCGTTATAGGCAAAACCGCTGCAAACCACCTTCGAGTAGGTCAGCCCGAACCCGAACGGGTAGAGCACGTTGTCCTTCACGTAACGGTAGGTGCGGTTCGCCATCGAATAGTCGTCGAAGGACGGCAGCTTATCCGCCGTTTTGTAAAACGTGACCGGGAGCTTGCCCGACGGCGAGACATCGCCGAAAAGAATTTCGGCCAGCGCTTTGCCGCCCATCTGCCCCGGATACCAAGCCTGAATCACCGCGCTGGCTTTGTCCGCGAGCGGGTTCACCGCGCTGCCGCACGACATCACGATCACCGTCGGCTTACCGACGCTGAGCACCTTGTCAATCAAAATACGCTGGCTTTCGGGCAGCAGCAGGTCGGCCTTGTCGCCCGACGCAAACGCGTTGCCCGTATCGCCCTCTTCACCCTCGATCGTCGCGTCGTAGCCCACGCAGAGCACCACCACATCCGATTGTTCCGCAACGGTCAGCGCTTCGGCATAGCCGTCGCCCGGCTGGGAGAGCGGCTGCAGCATATCTTTAAACAGATGGCTTCCTTCCGAGAAATAAACTCTGCCGGAAAAAGCGGCTCTGATGCCGTCAAGGAATGTCACGTATTCGTCGGCGGTCCCGTAATAGTTGCCGCGCAGCGCTTCAATGCTTGCGGCATTGGGCCCGATCACACCGATGGACTTCAGCGACGATTTTTTAAGCGGGAGCATGCCGTCGTTCTTGAGCAGCACCATGGCTTTGCGCGCGCAGTCGAGCGAGAGCGCCTTATGGGCCTTGCAGCTCACCACGTCGTAGCCGATCGCGTCGTACTCGCAGCTTTCGTCGAGCATGCCAAGGCGAGCCCTTGTCCTCATCAGGTGTACGGCCGCTTTTGTCATGTCTTCTTCCGTGATCAGCCCTTCTTTATAAGCCACGAGCAGCTGCAGATATGTGTTGCCGCAGTTGCAGTCGCAGCCCGCCTTGAGCGCCATCGCGGCCGATTCGGGCGCCGTGGAGGTGACCATATGCTCCGTGTGAAAATCGCGTATCGCCCAGCAGTCGGATACGAAATATCCGTCGAAACCCCATTGCGCCAATTTACCCATCAGATAACGGCTCGCACAGGCCGGTTCCCCGTTCAGCCGGTTATAAGCCCCCATCACGCCCTCCACCTTCGCTTCCTTGACGAGCGCTTCAAAAGCGGGCAGATATGTTTCGTTCAGATCCTTTTCGGATATTTTGGCGTCAAACCGGTGCCTCGTCGCCTCGGGACCGCTGTGCCCCGCGAAGTGCTTCGCGCACGCCGCCGCTTTTAAATATTTGCCGTCACCCTGAAATCCCTTTACGAAGGCCACGCCGAGACGCGATGTGAGATACGGATCTTCCCCGTATGTTTCCTGCCCGCGTCCCCACCTCGGATCACGAAAGATGTTGATATTGGGCGTCCACATGGTGAGCCCTTTGTAAATATCCCTGTCGCCGTGCTTGCGGCTTTCGTTGTATTTCGCGCGTGTTTCGAGGGCGCAAACCTCCGCGACCGCAAACAGCGTCTCTGTATCGAACATGGCCGCGAGGGCAATCGCCTGCGGAAACATGGTGGCCGTACCGGCTCGTGCGACGCCGTGCAACGTCTCGTTCCACCAGTTATAGGCGGGGAGATCCAAACGGTCGATGGCGAGCGCGTCATAACGGAGCTGTGCCGCCTTTTCGTCTACAGTCATCCTCGATACAATGTCTTCTGCGCGTTCCTGCGCCGACAAATTGGAATCTTGGTATTTTTCCATTCTGCACACTCCTTATCTTTTTTGTTTGCAGCTGCTGCCAATCAGCAGCTGCGGCTCGAGTATGATATTCTCACGCCTCTTCCCCGCGTCAAGACCCAAAATCTGCTTGATCAGACACTCGGCGGCTTTGGCTCCCATGCCGTTGGTATCCTGCCGGATGGTGGTGAGCCTCGGGCTCGAAAGCTGCGTGATTTCTATGCCGTCAAAACCCACGAGAGATATATCGTCGGGAACGGTAAGCCCCGCATTCTGCAATGCCTCAATGGCGCCGATCGCGCTGAAATCGTCGCTCGCAATCACGGCTGTAGGTCTGTCGGCTCGCGCCAAAACCTCCTGCATGGACCGGTAACCGCCCTGTATTGAGTAGTATTTCGACTGAACGAGATGATTCGGCCCCATGTTGTGTCCTCTGCGCTCCATGGCTTTTTTCAGCCCGCTGATGCGCATACTGGTAATGAAGCTGGGCTCGCCATGCATGTAGACGATGTTTTTGTGGCCAAGGTTAAAAAGGTGATTGTACAAAAGAGCCATACTCTTGTCGCAGTCCGTCATCACGCAGCCGATATTCGGATCCGAATAATCAATAGCGATTTTGGGTATGTCCGAATCAATGAGTTCTTTCGTATCTTTTGATGAGAAATCGGTGCTGAGAATGAATACACCGTCCGTCTTTCTGTAGCGGCAGTGACCGTAATAGGAAAGGCCCATTTTTCCGACCTGATTGGAAATGAAGACGATGTCGTATCCATGCCGTTCTACGACGTTTTTAAAGCTTTCGAGTATGCTGGCAAAAAGATAGTGGCGCAAGCCCAATTGAGATCCGTCCTGACATAATATGCCGATCGTCCAGGACCGGTTTTTGCTGAGACCTTTTGCGCGGCCGTCGGGAATGTAATCCATGCTGCTGGCAGCTTGCCTGATCTTGTTTCTTGTGGCCACGCTGACATCGGACGCGCCGCTCAGTGCTTTGGATACTGTTGCAGGAGATAAACCACAGAGTTTCGCAATATCATAGATGGTAGCCAAAGTCCCACCTCCGAAACCGGTTTCGATTTTTTACTGATCGTATCACAGTTATGAAGGCATGTCAATATCTACAATATTCAGACCGTTTCACTCACCTTCTGAGCGCTGAAAAAACAAGCATCCCGCGTCTTCTGTTCCGGCGGTTTTAAATAAGTTAAAATAAAAAGTCTCCGTCGTCCGGCTTCAATGCTGAGCCGAACATCGGAGACTGACAATTCATTATTTTTACGCCAACGCGACAAGACCGCAGGCGCCCGCGAGCCAAGCCGCAGGCATAGCAACCGCTGCTCGTTTAAATCTTATCGTACCCTGTGGACCACGGCACGATATCCTTAACGATCATGCGGCTGCTTGATTTAAGCAGAAACAGCGCGCAGTCCGCGATATCCTCGGGCAGCATCCACTGCGACGGGCCGCACGGCATATCCTGACTGCGCAGCATTTCGGTGTCGGTCACGCCCGGATAGATCGTCGAGACCTTTACGCCAAAGCTTTTGGCCTCCTGATACAGCGCCTCGGACATGCCCATCACACCGTACTTCGATACGCTGTAGCTCGTCACGCCCGGCTTGGCCCCGAACGCCACCGTAGAGGAAATATTGATGATATAACCGCCGCCGGGATTGTTTTTCATATACGCAAGCGCCCCCTGCGCGAGGAAAAACTGGGCTTTTAAATTCACATCCATGGTGGCGCCCCATTGCTCTTCGGTCACGCCCGCGACGCCGTCATTGAATATGACGCCCGCGTTGTTGATGAGGACATCCACCGTACCGAAAGCCTTTTCCGCCATGCCGAGCAGCTTATGGATATCGCTCATACGCCTCAAATCAACGGCAGCCGTTTCACACCTGACGCCGAAAGCCTGCGCTTGCGCCTTAAGCTCGTTTAAACGCTGTTCATCCCTCGCGGCGGCGACAATATTGCAGCCTTCCTTCGCGAGCGCAAGCGCGATGCCTTTGCCGATGCCGCGGCTTGCGCCGGTGATGATTGCCGTTTTGTATTTAAGCTCCATCGTTTTACCTCTTTATTTCACGCTGTGTATCGCTTTGCCCACCGTCGCGTTCGCCGCTTCCATCACAGCCTCGACAACCGTGGGGTGCGGATGGATGCATTTTGCGATGTCGTCCACGCAGCATTCCGTTTTCATGGCCAGCGCCGCCTCCGCGATCATATCCGTCGCGTGATGACAAACCATGTGCACGCCGAGTATCTCGCCGTATTTTTTATCCGCGACGAATTTCACAAAACCCGCGGTTTCCCCTTCAATCAGCGATTTGCCGTTCGCGCTCATCGGGAAAACGCCCGTCTGCACATCATAGCCCTGATCGACCGCCTGCTTTTCCGTCATGCCCACCCACGCGATCTCGGGCTCCAAGTAAACGCACTGCGGTATGATGTTGTAATCCATCACGGTCTCATGGCCGCAGATGGTCTCCACGGCGACGATGCCTTCCTCGCTTGCGGTATGCGCAAGCATCGACTTTCCGTTGACATCTCCGATGGCGTAGATACCCGGGACGCTGGTGCGCAGCTTTTCGTCCGTCTGTATCATACCGTTTTTATGAACGATACCGAGCCTGTCGAGCATACCGGTATCCGCAAACGGCTTGCGTCCGGTGGAAACGAGCACGGCCTGCGTCTCGATGCGTGCCGCGCTGCCGTCTTTTTCATAGACCACCGCAGCGGGTTCAATTTTTTTGACGCGCGCGTTTGTGACCACTGTGATCCCCGCTTTTTGAATGCTTTTCAGCACCGTGCTGATCACGGCTTCGTCGGCAATCGCGAGCAGGCTCGGCAGCATCTCAATGATGGCGACCTTGGTCCCAAAGCGGTTCAGCAGAAACGCGAACTCAAGGCCAATCACGCCGCCGCCCACGATCACGATGCTCTCCGGCACCTTGCTGATTGCGAGCAGCTCGTCGCTCGTCATCACGCAGCTTTCGCCGATGCCGTCGATCGGCGGGCGCACAGGCTGAGAACCCGTCGCCAGGATGATGTGTTGAGTGCCGTAATCCTGGCCGTTCGCCGTGACGGTGTGCGCGTCCTTTACCTCGGCGTGCGCCGTGACGAGCTCGATCTTGTTGGCGCGCACGAGCATGCCGATGCCCCCGACAAGCTGATTAACGACCGTCTCCTTGCGCGACATCACAGCCGCCCAGTCAAATGCGACGCCGCCCGCCTGAATGCCGAATGCCGCGCTGTTTTTGGCGCTGTGGTATACCGACGCCGATTTGAGCAGGGACTTCGTGGGAATACAGCCCTTATTGAGGCACACGCCGCCCAGCTTCTCCCTCTCGAAAAGCACCGTTTTCAAGCCGCTCTGCGCCGCTTTGATGGCCGCCACATATCCGCCCGGGCCGCCGCCGATCACCGCCACATCATATGTCATAACTTATCTCCTTGTGTGAAACTATAACAATTATACAATATCAACATCTTGCCAGCCAGATATCAATGCAAAATTGCATGCTTTTGATCCTTTTGGCTGGTTGATCAGACTGCTAAGCGATTGCTGTTAATTGAAAGGCCGTTACTCGTTCGGCATCAGCAATATCTTAAGGCCCTCTCTTCTCTCCGCAAGATCAAACGCCTGCTGGGCTTCATCCAGTGAAAAACGGTGCGAAAACACATCGTTGATATTGGGGCAGTGCCTGATCAGTTCGATCATCTCGGGTATTTCCGAGTCGTGGAAATTGCGCGAGCCCTTAAATATGATCTCCCGCGCCACAATCAGATCGTAAAGATTCATCGTGATCTTTGTGCACACGCCGACCTGAACCATGATCCCCCTGCATTTAATCATCTCAAGGTCGGTCTTGATCGCGGCCTCATTGCCGGAGCAATCGATGATCTTATCAAGGCCCTTCCCGTTTGTGATGATGTCCACTTCTTTCTTCACGTCGCCGAGCGCGTTCACGGTGTAGGCGGCGCCGAACTTTCTTGCCGCTTCAAGCCGCTTCTCCACAACGTCGATCGCCACCACCACGCCGCCGAAATGCAGCACGCTTAATATGCACATGACGCCAAGCGGTCCCGCTCCCGATACGCCGACGAGCTCGCCCTTTTTGATATCGGCTTTTTTTACCGCATGATACGGCGTGCCGAGCGCGTCGGTCAGCAGCATTCCCTGTTCAAACGTGATGTCATCCGGAATGGCTCTCAGATTCACTTCGGGCACAGCCACGAACTGCGCGTCTCCCCCATCGAGCTCAAAGCCGATGCACGTTAACTCTTTGCAGAATATCAGATTGCCCTCCCGGCAATGGTCGCACTTCAGACAAGTGATATGGATATTGACGACCACCCTGTCTCCGGCTTTGAAGGTTTTGCAGCCGTTGGTGCTTTCTATGATGCCCGATATTTCATGCCCGGGAACGGCATCCGGCGGCTGGTTCGGGTTGTGATAAAGCGTCTCGATGTCCGTGCCGCAGATACCCGCGGCCATCACCTTGACGAGCGCATAGCCCTGCGGAATTGCCGGGACCGGCTTTTCGACTGTGATGGCGTGGCCTTTTCCGTCAAAAACAACTGCTTTCATATGATCACTCCAAACTCGTAATGTATTTGGTTACTTGATTTCGGCCAGAATCCTGTCCGCTATCTGCGGGCCCGTCAGCGCATAGCGTTCCAGCTGATGACGGTATGTGCCGATTTTCCCGAACAAATCGGGCAGCCCGATAAAGATTTGTCTCGGAGAGCCGGTTACTCCGGCAACGATCTCCGCGACCGCGCCGCCAAGACCGCCGATGACGCTGTGTTCCTCCACCGTGACGATGGCCGACGTCTCCGCGCACGCCTTTTTGATCACATCCGTGTCAAGCGGCTTGATCGTATGCATATTGATGAGGCGCACCGATATCCCCTTCTGTTCGAGTATCCGGCTGGCCTCGACGCTCTGCGCCACCATCGTTCCCGTCGCAATGATCGTGATATCGCTGCCTTCCTTCAATGTGACGGCTTTTCCGATTTCGAAATCGTAGTCCTCGTTGTAAACGACCGGATTGTCGGCGCCGCCCGTCAGACGGATATAGACCGGGCCGTTCATCTCCGCGGCGGCGATCGTCGCCTTGATCGTCTCAAGGCTGTCCGCTGGCGACAACACGGTGAGGTACGGCATCGACCGGATGATCGCGAGATCTTCCACCGCGTAATGCGTGTTGCCAAGCGTGCCCATCACGATACCGCCGTCCGCGCCGAGGAGCTTCACATTGAGCTTCATATAGCCCATGTTGGTGCGCACCTGCTCACAGCACCGCATCGACGCAAAAGCGGCAAAGGTCGTGGCAAAAACAGTCTTCCCTTCCTTGGCGAGCCCGCACGCGATGCCGATCAGATTCTGTTCGGCAATGCCGATATTATAGAATTTTCCCGGATACTTGTCTTTGAACTGCGTGATTCTGGTCGCGTCGGACAGATCCGCCGTCACGGCGATCACGTCTTCACGCGTTTCTCCGAGCTCCATCATCGCGACGCCGAAAGCGCCTCTCGGCCCGATCTTCGACCATGTCTTTATGTTTTCACTGTTGATTTGCAGCATGCTCAGCACCCTCCCTGCAGCTCGGCCATGGCGTCATCGAATTGCTGCTGCGACAGCCGGCCGTGATGCCATTTGTTGTTGTTTTCAAAGAACGAGACCCCTTTGCCCTTCACGGTGTGGGCGATAATGGCATATGGCTTGTTGACGGGCCGGCTTCTGTAGTGCAGCGCCTCCAGCAGCTCGGACACATTGTGCCCATCTACCTCTGCCGTCTGCCAGCCAAAGCTCTCCCATTTCTTTGCCATATCGCCAAGGTACATGATATCGCGCCCGATTCCGTCGCTTTGAAGCCGGTTTCTGTCCACGATCACGATGAGATTGTCGAGCCCGAAATGCGCGGCGCTCATGGCCGCCTCCCAGACAAGCCCCTCGTTGCACTCGCCGTCTCCCACATAGCAGTACGTGCAGAAATTCTTTCTGTCTGTCTTGGCCGCGAGCGCAATGCCCGCCGCGAGGGATATCCCGTTTCCAAGGCTGCCCGACGTCACCTCCAGGCCATATTGCATATTCATGCTCGGATGGCCCGCCAGAAAGCTGTCGTTGGTTTCAAAATTTTTAAGCTCCGCCGTATCAAAATACCCGGCTTCGGCCAAGGCGGTGTAATACCCGAGCACGCCATGGCCCTTGCTCAACACAAAGCGGTCTCTCTCCTCCCACTGCGGATTTTTGGGATCGTGCTTCATCACGCTGAAAAACAGCGTCGCCATGATTTCCATCATCGAATATCCGGGACCCAGATGCGCCCCGTTGGAGCCCGCGACAAGCGCCATGTCCAGTGAGTGCATCCTCATTTTTTTTGCTTTGTCTTCTATGATTCTGATCGTCTGTTGCTTTGTTTCCATAACGCTCCTCCAAATTAGCCGTCCTTCTTTGCGGGACTGAGATGCCGGAATTCATTCTTTTTATAAGATTGATGTGGTCACAGCTTCATATCGATAATGACTTCGATGCCTTCGCCCTTGCGCAGCAGCTCAATGCCCTCTTCGAGCTTGTCAAGCGGCAGTGTATGCGTCACGAGCTCCTTCAAATTGAGCACGCCGCTTTCGAGTATGCGCACGGCTTTGGGGAACGTCGCGTTGGCGAGCCATGTGCCAAGTATCGACGCTTCCTTGAATATGATCTGGCTCTGCACCACGCTCGGCTGCGCCTTTTTGTTCACACCGAACAGCAGCACCTTGCCGCCCTTGCGGATCACCTTGAGCGCTTCGGCGACCTGAGACCCCACCACGTCGATCGCGAAGTCCGTCCCGATGCCCGTCTTTTCGAGCACAAACGCCTCAAGATCGGTTTCGAGCGGGTTGACCGCAAAATCCGCACCGCTTTTAAGCGCGAACGAACGCCGCAGCTCGCTCGGCTCGGACACAATGATCGGGTACGCGCCGGACGCTTTCATGAGCTGCACAAACAACAGTCCGATCGGGCCCGCGCCGATCACCGTGACGCTTTCGCCCGGATTCACGCGTATCTTGTTGATGCCGTTCACCGTGCAGGCCAGCGGCTCCGCAAACGCGGCGATCTCCGCGGGCAGATCATCGGCGATTTTAAACGCGACCTTCTCGGATACGCGGATATACTCCGCAAAGCCGCCCTCGCCGCCGAGGCCCATCGGAATGATGTTCTCGCACTGGTTCGGGTAGTTCATCCGGCAGTATTTGCAGATGCCGCAGTAATCGTTCGGGTTGACGACGACGCGATCGCCTGCCTTGAAGCCCTTCACGGCAGGCCCGACCTCGATCACCTTGCCGACGAGCTCATGCCCGAGCACGTGATCGGGCTCCATGTCGTACGCCGGAGGCACCGACATCACATGCACGTCGGTGCCGCAGATCGAGCACACCTCGATCTCCAGTATCATGTCGTCGCCCTTTTGTATTTTGGGCGAATCGATTTCCTCTATCGACAGCACGCCGTTCCCTTTGAAAACAGCCGCCTTCATCTTTTCCTTCATTGCGTAATCCTCCTTATTTAGAATGTGACACCCGACTCAAGTATGATGTTCGCGTACGGCAGGCATTCGCCCGTCCGCACCACCGCTTTTGAGTCTTTGGTCAGCGTCTTGAATTCCTCATGCGGCACCTCGACGATGTCGATCCCTTTAAAAATCTGCGCCATCTGCTCGTAGAGCGGCGTGTTCTTCTGCCGCATTTCACTCGCGATGAACACACGCTGCACCTGCAGCTCAGTCAATACGCAGCGCAGCACATCGAGAAAGGCCGGTATGCCCTTCATCAGCGCAAGATCGATGCGCTCCAGGCCGTTCGGTACGGGCAGCCCCGCGTCGCCGATCGTCAGCGTATCAAAATGCCCCATTGTCGCGATCACGGCGGAAATCCGGCTGTTGATAAGCATCGTTTTCTTCATGGCGCGCCTACCTTTGCAGTATCACGGGCAGCTTGTAGTTGTTTTCTTTATAGCTGTACGTTTTCGTGGGCCATGCGTAGCCCGCCGAAATCAGCTCCGCGCCGTCCTGTCCGCTGATACTGATCTCCTCGACCTTGGCTCCCTTTAAGGTGATGAAATTGTCCATGCTCATCGCGTCGCGTATCGTTTCTCCGTCGAGGAACGGCTGTGCCGTGCCGAGGATATAGCCCGTCAGCGCGCCCGGATAGTGGCATTTCCATTCGTCGGCCATATCGTGCGCGGCAAGTATGCGCTTGCGCTCCTCAAACAGCTCCATAAACGGCGTGCCGGGGCGCATCATCGCCATCGTCTGAGCCTCGAGCAGATTTAAGAGGTCATATTTGGCACTGAGGTCCGCCGGAATATCGCCGAAACAGACCATGCGCGTTAAGTTCACATGCAGCCCATGCAGATAACCGGCGGGATGAATGAGCAGCACCTTTTCAAGCTTTTTCGAGGACGGACTCGGATGGCGGTACAGGGATATGCGCTCGTCCGACCCGACCAGCACGACCTTCATCGTGAAGTTCTCTTTCACATATTCACAGATCAACTCGGCTTCAATCTGCTGCTCCGTCATGCCAGGCTCAATGCGGTCGGCCACGGCAAATACCATTTCGTCACATTTCTTTGCGATTTGTTTGTATGAGGCGATATCGCTCTGCGTCAGCGGATAATGCAGCCAGTAGATATCCCAGAGCCGGAATTCCGCGCCCGCTACGGGGATATCAGAAACGACCCGTTCGCCGCCCGCCAGCTGCACGGCCTTGTCCTCTCGCGATTCCTCGTACCAGCGCAGCGAGACCTTCTCAATGCCGAGCCCCGCGGCCTCATCGTCATAGATGCGGTCAAGGTCCATATACTGCGCCACAAGATAAACCTTATCGCGCGTGACAAGCAGCACGCCGAAGGCCGTTTCCATGTCGCGCAGCACCTTAAAATCGCCGCCGCCCGTAAGCCACGCCACGTTGTCGCGCCGTCCGAGCAGCACCGCGCCACAGCCGCTGCGGTCCATGTATTCGCGAATGCGTTTCGTCTTCTCTGTAAAATCTGCCATATTCGGTGTGTTCATTCGGTGCCTCCTTTCACTGCGACATCATTTCACCGGCGCTCACGATGATCGCTTCGCCTGTGATATGATCCGCCAGCGTGGACGACAGGAACAACGCCGCCTTGGCCTGATCCTCCACCGTTCCGAGCCGCTTGAGCGCCGTTTTGTCGATCCATTCCCGCTCGATCTCGGGGCTTGTGATGAACGTTTTCCTGACCATTTCGGTATCGGTCGCACCCGGGCAGATCGCGTTCACGTTGATGTTATAAACGCCGAGCTCCAGCGCGCAGACCTTGATAAACCCGTTGAGCGCCGACTTTGTGGCGCAGTATCCCGCTTCCTCGGGCGTGGGCTTTTTGCCCGAGCAGGACGAGACATGCACGATCTTGCCGCTCTTCAGAGCGATCATGACTTTGGCCGCGGACTGTGTGATCAGAAACGCGCCTTTCATATTGACCGCGAAAATCTTGTCCCACGCGTCTTCGCTCATGTCCACCATCTTCGCGTGGATCAGTATGCCCGCGCAGTTGCAGAGCACGTCGATCCGGCCGAAAGCGTCCACTGCGGCCTGCACCACGGCACTCACATCCGCCGACGATGTGATGTCCATCTTCATGCCGATGCACTGCCGCCCCGTCGCGGCCGCGATTTCCTTCGCCGCCGCCTGCACCTTTTCTTCATTGACATCACAGAGCATCACGTCCGCTCCGTTCTGCGCGTATATGAGAGCGACAGCCTTGCCGATGCCCTGCGCCGCCCCTGTCACGATCGTCTTCTTTCCCGTCACTAAACCAAACATAGCGCTGCTCCTTAAATCAATGCCAGATAGATGTTTTCTATCGTGTCTTTGAGTTTTTTCATGAATTCGGCGGCCATCGCGCCGTCAATCAGCCGGTGATCCACCGACACCGTGAACGTCATCATCGGGCGGATCACGATTTCACCGTTCACCGCCACGGCCTTTTCACTTACGGCGCCCACGGCGAGTATCGCCGCTTCGGGCGGGTTGATGATCGCGGAGAATTCGCCGATGCCGGACGCACCGAGGTTGCTCACCGTGAAATTGCCGCCCTGATAGTCGTCGGGCGTGAGCTGTCCGCTGCGCGCTCTGCCCGCGAGCGCTGCCGCCGCAGCGGCGATTGCGCCGAGGCTCAGCTTATCAGCCGCTTTGATCACCGGCACCACGAGTCCGTTCTCCACGCTGACCGCCATGCCGATATTCACATCGTCGAAGGAAACGATCTCGTCGCCGTCGAGCTGCGAAAACATCGCGGGCATCTGCTTCAAAACCGTCGCGACAGCCTTCAACAGTATGTCGTTGACGCTGACCTTGGGCGCAAGGCCCTTGGCGGACGCGTCCTTGAGCGCGTTCTTGAGCGCGAGCAGCGCCGTCGCGTCCATTTCAGATTTAAAATACACATGCGGTATCGTCTGCTTGCTCATCGACAGCCGCTCGGCGATCACCTTGCGCATGGCGGTCATCTTTTTGCGCGCGGCGCCGCCGGTTACCGCCGGAACCGCTGCCGCGGCCTGCGGCGCGGCGAGCGTTTGCATAGCGCCCAGCACATCATCGCTGCCGATCCGGCCGTTCGGGCCTGTGCCCGCCATGCCGCGTAAGTCTATGCCGTTTTCTTTGGCGATCTTCTTGGCAAGCGGCGTTGCGCGCACCACGCTGTCACTCAGCGAGCGCTCCACGTCCTTTTTGCGAATGATGCCGTCGGCTGACGAAGCCTGCACGGCGGAGAGTTCCACACCCGTCTGCCTGGCGTAGCGCCTTGCGAGCGGCATCGCGAGTATCCAGCCTTTCTTTTCGGATACGGCGGGGCGGACTGCTTCGGTAACGGCAGGAGCCGCCGCAGCCGCTGCGGGCTGCGATACTGCGGGTTCCGGCTTCGCCTCCCCGGCGGCCGCCTCTCCCTCGCTGCCGATCATGATCATCGGCGCGAGCACTTCAATCTCGTCGCCGACCGCGACGAGCAGCTTGAGCACGGTGCCGTCTATCGGGCTCTCCACATCGCCCGTGATCTTGTCCGTCTCAAATTCGGCGAGTACATCGCCTTTTTTCACGCTGTCGCCCACGGCCACCTTGAGGCTCGATACCGTGCCCGTCTTCATCGTGAGGCCGATTTTTGGAAGCTTTGCGTATTCAGCCATGTGTCAGACCTCCCTTAAAACAGTTCTTTAACAGCTTTGACGATCTTCTCCGGATTCGGCAGCATGAATTTCTCCATATTGGGCGCGAACGGCGAGGGGACATCGAGAGAGCCCACGCGCTTGATCGGCGCATCGAGATATTCGATCGCGTTTTCCGCGACGACTGCGGACACCTCGGACGCGACCGAGCAGGTGAGCCACACCTCCTGCACGCAGACCAGACGGTTCGTCTTTTTGACGGAATTCAGTATCGTCTCGGTATCCATCGGCTTGATCGTCCTTAAATCGACGATCTCGACATCGATGCCGTCTTTCGCGAGCCTGTCGGCCGCTTTGAGCGACTCGTGGACCATCTTCGAGTACGTCACGATCGTGACGTCCTTGCCTTCGCGCACCACCTTGGCTTTGCCGAGCGGTATCGTGAAGTCCGGGTCTTCGGGCACCTCGCCCGTCATATCGTAAATATCCTTGTGTTCAAAGAAAATCACCGGGTTGTTGTCGCGTATCGCGGATTTTAAGAGGCCCTTCGCGTCCGCGGGCGTTGCGGGCAGCACCACCTTGAGCCCCGGCACAAACGCGAACCACGACTCAAACATATGGCTGTGCTGGGAAGCCGCCGAAATGCCGCCGCCCACAGGCGCGCGCAGCACCATCGGTATCGAGAGGCTGCCGCCGAATGTGTAGCGCATATTGGCCGCCTGATTCACGAGCTGATCCGACGCGATCGTGATCCAGTCGGAGAACTGAAGCTCGGCGATCGGGCGCATGCCTGTCGCGGCGCTGCCCACAGCCGTGCCCACATAGCCCGCTTCCGCGATCGGCATATCCATGACGCGCTCCTTGCCGAACTCCTTCCAGAGCCCTTTGGTGCAGCCAAAGGCGCCGCCGTACGGCCCCACGTCGAGCCCCATGATGTAGACGTTTTTATCCCTCAACATTTCTTCTCTTTGCGCCATGATGATGGCGTCTGAAATTGACATTTTGCTCATTTTCGTGTTCTCCTTTATGCGTAAACGTCCTGCAGTGCTTCCATATCATCGGGCAGCGGGCTTTCCTCCGCGAACCGGATGGCCGCGTTCATCTCGTCCTCCACCTCTTGCGCAATGCGTTTTAGGTCGTCGTCCGTCAGTATGCCTTCCGCTTTGAGCTTATCGGCATAGCACTTCACGGGGCATCTGTCCTTCCATTCTTTAACCTCTTCAGGCGTTCTGTAGGTATCCGGCTCGCCCTCAAAGTGCGTGCGCCATCTGTACGTTTTGCATTCGATCAGCGTCGGCCCCTTGCCCGCTCTCGCGCGGTCGGCCGCTTTCTTCACCGCGTTAAAAACGGCTTCCACATCGTTGCCGTCCACCACGTAACCGGGAATGTCGTAACCCTTGGCGCGGTCAGCCACGTCTTTGACCTTTCTCGGGTAGTCCATACCCTCGTTCACATACACGCCGTCGTAATGCTGCTTGACGCCGCCGCCGTACATGTTGTTTTCGCAGATATAGATGCAGGGCAGATCATACGAAGCCGCGATGTTGACGGACTCATGGAAAGTTCCCTGACTCGAACCGGCGTCTCCGAAGAAGCTCAGCGCCACACGGCCGCTGCCCGTCAGCTTAGCCGTCATTGCCGCACCCGTCGCGATCGGAATGCCGCCGCCCACGATGCCGTTTGCGCCGAGGATGCCGAGCTCGGGCGCCGCGAGATGCATCGAGCCGCCCTTGGCCTTGTTGTAGCCCGTTTCCTTGCCGTATAGCTCCGCGAACATCCTTCCGGGGTCCGCGCCCTTCGCGAGCACATGCCCGTGTCCGCGGTGCGTGGATGTGAGGTAGTCATCCTTGTTGATCGCGCTGCACGCGCCCACCGCGATGGCTTCCTCACCGATATACAGATGCACAAAGCCGGGCAGTTTGTTGGCCGCGAACAGATCCTTCACGTTTTCCTCAAACCGTCTGAGCCGCAGCATGTCCTGATACATCTTGACTTTTTGTTTTGCATTCATTGCCTTACTCCTCCAGATTCCTCAAATTAGCGATTTGATCATGTCAAATACGCTCTTGACCACTTCTTCACTGCTCCCGTTTTTGGGCGTAAACTCAAACCCGACCTTGCCGGTGTAACCCGTTTCCTTCAGCGCTTTTAAAATATTCACATAGTTGAGCTCGCCCGTGCCCGGCTCAAACCGGCCCGGCACATCCGCCACGTGGAAGTATCCGATGGTGTCGATTCCCTCTTTGATGGTGTCGATGACGTTGCCCTCCATGATCTGCATGTGGTACGCGTCGTAGAGCAGGCGCATGCCCGGATGATTGACCTCCCGGATCAGCTGAATCGCGGGCGCGCTGTGGCACAGCGAGTAGCCCTTGTGGTCCACCTTGGTGTTGAGCGGCTCGATCACAAACGTGAAACCGGTTTCATCCGCGATAGGAATAAGCGCTCTCATCACCGCCTTGGTGCTCTCCATCTTTTCGTCGAACGAAATCGGATATGGCGCTTCGAGCACGCTGCGGTCTTCCTTCATGATGTCCGACATCAGAAACAGCGTATCGGCGCCCAAGTACTTGGCTGTCTCGATGGACTTCAAGACGCCCGCGATGTATTTCTCGTGGTCCGCCGGGTCTACCATGCGTCCTTCAAGATTGCCCTGAAACACGCCGACCTTGAGCCCCGTATCATCGAGCGCCTTTTTGATAGCGGCAAGATCCTTGTCCTGCCAGCACCAGAATTCCACGCAGTCGAATCCGGCTTCCTTGGCCTTGTAGATGCGGGTGATAAAATCGTATTCGGTGTAAATCATTTCGATACAGCATGAAAACTTCATAAAAGGTCCTCCGTTTTTAATTGTTATTGATAAACTGCGATACCTCGGCTGCCGTCGGCATCGCGCTTTGCGCACCCATTTTTGTCACGGACATCGCGCCCACGGCGTTGCCGTAACGTATGCTTTCTTCAAGGCTATGCCCCTTGGCGAGCGACACCGCGAGCCCCGCGTTAAACGAATCTCCCGCCGCCGTCGTATCGACCGCGGCCACCTTAAACCCCGGCACAAGCAGCGTTTTATCGCCGGTCAGCAGGTAAGCCCCTTTGCCGCCGCATTTGTGCACCACCGTGCCGACGCCCTGCGCCATCAGCGTGTCCGCGGCCTTTCTCACACTGTCTTCATCCGTCATCGCCGCCTCCGCGATGATCCCGAGCTCGCTCTCGTTGGGTGTGACGATGCTGCTGCTTGAAAGCAGCCTTTGCGGAAGGCTCCTCGCGGGCGCGGGGTCGAGTATCACCGTCTTGCCCCTTTCCGCTGCGTAAGCCGCCGCCCATTCCACCGTCTCAAGCGGAACTTCGAGCTGCAGCATCAGAATATCGGCGTCGTCGATCGCTTTTTTATTGCGATGGACATACAGCACATCCACAAGCCCGTTGGCGCCGGGCACGCAGATGATCGTGTTTTCGCCCTGCGCGTTGACCGTGATCGCGGCAATGCCCGTGCTCGTGTCTTCTTTTTCGATATACGAGGTGTCCACACCCGCTTCATGCAGCGCCGCAAGCGACATGTCACCGAACGAATCGGTGCCGACCTTGCCTAAAAACGTGACATCCGCGCCGAGACGCCCCGCGGCCACGGCCTGATTGGCCCCCTTGCCGCCCGGAAACGTGTGGAATTCGGTGCCGTTCACCGTCTGCCCCGGCCCCGGAAACGCATGCGTTTGGGTCACGAGGTCCATGTTGATGCTGCCAAGCACACAGATCTTTTTCACTGATTCCCTCCGGTTTACTGATAGCGTTTCATGGCTTCGATCATCGCTTCGATGCGCCACGGTTCCACATAGTTCTGGATGTTATGCCCCGGCGCGAGCACAAACCCGCCGCCGTCGCCGAGCACATCCACAAGGCGCTTCACAAGAGCGCCGATGTCCTCTTTGGTGCCGTACGGCAGCACCTTTTGCGTGTCAATGCCGCCCCAGAATACAAGCTCGCTGCCGAAATCCTTCTTGAGCCGTTCGGGCTCCATGTTCTTCGCCGCGATCTGAACGGGATTCAGTATATCGACGCCCGCTTCAATCAGCGACGGCAGCAGCTCGGTGACGCTGCCGCAGCTGTGCATGAATATTTTGGCTTTTGTTTTGCTCTTGATGAAGTCATAGAGCCGCTTGTGATATTTCATTATCATTTCACGGTAAAGGTCCGCCGATATGATGCTTCTGTCCTGCATGCCAAGGTCGTCCCCCTGGCACACCACATCCACAAGGTCGCCGACTTCGGTAAGGTAAGCGTCCCACAGCGCGATATCCGTTTCAGTGATCTTGTCCATCAGCGCCTCGGCCATTTTTTTATCGATGAACAGGTCGCACAGAAAATCGTCCCAGCCGCGCATCCACAGCGACTGTTCAAACGGCCCGCCGCACATGATATCCGCAACGATGACCTTGTCTCCCCCGGCTTTGATCTTCAGCGCTTCCTCGCGCAGCCCCTGCACGCGTCCCTTGTCGCTCGCGTCCGCCCAGGGGTTGTGCTTGATATCGTCGATGGTGATGCTGCCATACAGAGGCCCTTTGACAGGGTCGTTGTAAAGCTCGCTTTTTTTCCAATAGATGCCGAACTCATCCGTGAAAGACCCGTCCGCGTCGAAAACGGTATTGTCGAGAAAAGGCCCCTTCATGCGGATCGTCTCAAACGTCATTCCGATGTCCTGCTTGATCCAGTCCGGCGTCGCCACCGTCTGCATCGCGATATGCGTGATGACCTCGGGCGTCGGCGCAACCTTGCGATAGGCTTCATAATCCGCTTTTGCGTATTTCGTCAGCCCGTCAACAATCGTGGACCCGATGCTGACAGGTGTTTTCACGGGTTGTTTATGGCTCACAGCGGCCAAAAAATCGTCTCTGCTGCTCACGGTCGTCCCTCCCTATCTAAAGCAGGTTTTCACAAAACCATCTCGCGGTGTGCTCGAATACGGTCTCCATCTGACCAGATGTCGGCAATGCGTGCTCACCCGCGTTGATCAGAACGAACTCTTTCTTCGCTTTTATTAACTCCATCAAACGGTAAGAGCTCTCAACGGGGATGATCGTATCCGCATCGCCGTGGATCACCATAAACGGGACGCGGATCAGCTCCGCGAAGACATACGGATCGTTGATGATCAGGCTGTGATACACGGACTCGAGCGGCACATCGCAGACCATCTGCGGATGCGACTCTCTGAATTCGAAGTATTCTTTTTTATCCGTATCGTTCATAGCCAGCGCATACGGCACGGACACCGCCTCTGACGGCTGACCGCAGGCTGTGCGCAGCGCGTCCTTATGGAGCTGTTCCACAAAAGACGCATAGGCCGCCTCTCCGGCGTTTTCCAGCCAGTTCTGCTTCACATACCGGCTGTATGCGAACGGCGCGAGCGCCACGGCACACTTGATGCGCGGGTCCGTTGCGGCCATGTAGAGCGTGGCCGCGCCGCCCATTGAGCATCCGGTATAGCCGATGCAGTCTTTGTTCACACCGTCAACCGTTTGCAAATACGACACGGCGTTGTGCGCGTCCTCATACCACTCGGTGGCGCACAGCATACGTCCCTTGACGGCTTCGCTGTTGCCGCACCCGCGCGAATCAAACTGAAGAGTGATAAAACCGCGGCTGCATAGATAGGCCGCCATATCGTCGTATTCTTCCTTGTCGCCCGAATAGCCGTGGTTGAGCACGATCCCGGGGGCGTCCTCATTGTGCGCGCCGGGCAGCCGGAGCCGCGCCGAAATTCTTTTGCCCGAGCTGTAAAATACCGTATCTGTCGTCCGCATGATGTCCTCTATATATACCAGAATAAAAATTTCTGTTTGATCACAAAATCATTGGCCACGTTGTCGCCCTTTATCTTCCAGACGCCGTCTTCCTTGACAAAGTCCTGCTGGAAATAATACTTCTTTCCGTTTTGCTGCACCTGTATCCTTTTGATGGATGCCGCATCGTCGCCTGAGTATTCGGTCTTCGCAAATTCATACTTCGTGATCGCGTCGTTTTCCGACTTGAAGTAATCGATCGTGTCCTGAATCTGTTTAACAAACTCATCCTCGTAATCGCGCATGCTCTGCGCCGACTGCCCGCTCGACAGATCGAGCAGCTCGTTAAACCCGTCCTCAATGGTGATCTGTTCACTGAGAAGCTGCCGATAAATCTCGCTGGACGCCTTTGCGAGCCCTTCCGGCGAGTTGATATCGACGTCCGCCTCGTAGTTTGTGGCGGACGGCATGACTTTCGTTTCGCTGTCTTCAGACGCAGGCGCATTTTCACATCCCGCAAACGTGGCGGCAATCAGCATCATCACGATCAAAGCCAATAAAAGTCTTTTCACAGTCATTCTCCTGTTCTTTGAATATCAGGCGCCCGAGAGGCCCCGGGCGCCTGTCACTAGGCCGCAGTGGGTATATTCGTGTCTTATTTCGCTTTCTCAGCCGCTGTTTCGATCAGCAGATCCACGTTGTCGGGTGTGGCCACGATGAAACCGGTGCTGATCTTTGTGGGAATGGGCGAGATGCCGGCAGACTTGTCGTCCTTTGTGAACTGAATGCCGTTGTGGTTGTAATCATAGAGCATTCTCACGCCGTAGTAGGTGAAGAAATGTCTCTTCTGTCCCACGGCCGCCACCAAAGCGCCGTCTTTAACGCCCTGCAGATGCTCGGCTTCCGCATCCACACAGGTTCCGAAGATTTCGCCGACCTTGCCGGCTTCCTTGATCGCCTGTGAGATTCCGGGGCCGCCTGAAGAGTCGAAACCGGCGACTGCGAGCAGCGAGCTGTCGCTCTGAATCAGGTTGGCAATGGTCTCGGCAACCTGCTGCGCATTGGAGCCCGAATCATAAACCTTGGGTTCCACTGTGATGTTGGGGCAAAGCTCCGCCAGTGTCGCGATATAGCCGTCCAGCGCCTGCTTGTTGTTGTCGCCGCCCGGCAGTCCGATGCAGACTGCGTTGCCTGTTTTGCCTTCAAGGTAAGGCGCAACGGCTTTGGCCTGTGTCACACCGAGCTCATACCAGTCCGTACCGATGAAGCAAAGGCGCGTGGAATCCGGAACGTCCGCGTCAACCGTCACGACGGGGATGCCTGCATCCATGGCTTTGTCGATACCGGTCGCAAGCGATGCGTCCCAACCGACAACCATCATGCCGTCGGGCTTCTTCGCGATTTCCTGCTCGATGGCAGCCTGGAAAGCCGGAAGGTCAACTTCCTGAGGACCGACTTTTCTGACTTCGACGCCGAGCTGCTCAGCGATCAGATCCATACCGATGTAGTCGTTGTTGACGAACAGCGGAAGTGAATTGTATTGGCAGCACCAGGAGTAAACTTCCTTTTCACCGCTTGCCTGCTGTGAAGCGGGAGCGGAGCTTTCACTTGCGGACGAACTGCTTGCAGCCGGCTGCGCCGAGCAGGCTCCAAACATAAGAAGTAACGAGAGTACTAAAGCCAGCACTGTTAATATTCTTTTTGTCATCATGGCACCTTCCTTTTTTTGTTTCTTATGTCACACGGCTTAATGCTGAAAGCATGATACGGCCTATATCATATCCCCTGCATTTGCCGCATTATGACCGTTAACCGACGATTTTACGTTTGGACATCTGCGCATCGAGCACCACCGCGCCCAGCAGCACGCTGCCCTCTATGATCTTATAAAGATTGGACGGCACGTCCGCGATGCGGAGCCCATTGCTGAGACAGGTGGTAAACAGCATACCGAGTATCGCGCCGCCCATTGCGCCGCGGCCGCCCTTCATGCTGACGCCGCCGATGACGCATGCCGTGATCACCTTTAATTCCCAGCCCTGGCCAAATGTCGCCGCCGATGCGCCCATCCTCGCCGCCAGCAGTATGCCGGCGAAGCTTGCGAACAGGGCACTGAAAACAAACGCCATCGTCTTCATGTTCTTGACATTGATGCCCGTCAGCTCAGCGGCTTCCTTGTTCATGCCGATGTAATAGTATTTTCTGAAGAACCGCGACTTGGCCATCAGCACCGAGAACAGTATCAGCAGCACGGCCGCGTAATAAACGGGCAGCTGCAGCCCCAGGAATTCGGTCTTGCTGATCTGGGTGAACATCTGCGGCAAATGCTGTATATCCACGTCCGCGATCTTTGTGCTGTATATCGACGAATAGATGAACTGCGTCAGGCCGTAGTAGAAAAGGCCGAGACCAAGTGTGGCGATGAATGAATTGACACCCACTCTTGAGACCAGTGTTCCGATGATGAAACCCATCAGAGACGCGAACACGAGGGTCAGCAGTATAGCCGGAATAAGCGGCACACCGAGCACGATCAGCGAGCCCGCGAACATGTTCGAGAACATCACGTTGTATCCGACCGACAGGTCGATTTCCCCGTTGATGAGCTGCAGCGCCATGCCGATCACGATGATGGCGGGAATCGAGAACTCGAGCAGCAGCGAGGAGATATTGTAAGATGAGAGAAAGACATCCGTAAAGCTGATCGAATAGACGATGATATACAGCACGATGAGCGCCAGCGGTATGAGCCATCTTTGCTTCGCGATATAGTCCATCACATTGGCTCCGGACGTTTGAGTTCTTTTCTTTACAGTTTTTGCAGTCATATTCACTATCCTCCGCCTAATTCATGATTCCGGAAGCATACTTCATGATGTATTCTTCTGTTGCTTCGTCACCTGAGAGCTCGCCGGTCACTCTGCCGTTATGCATCACATAAATCCTGTCGCTTATCGAAAGCACCTCGGGCAGATCCGAAGACACCACAATGATGCTTGTGCCTGTCTTCGTGAGATCGCGCAGTATCTGATAGATCTCCGCCTTCGCGCCCACATCGACGCCGCGCGTCGGTTCATCCACGATCATGATCTGCGGATTGACGGCCAGCCATTTGGCCAGCACCACCTTTTGCTGGTTGCCGCCCGAGAGGTTGACGACCTTTTGGTGTATGCTCGGCGTCACGATGCCGAGCTTCTTTTCATAATCTTCGGAAACTGAATTGATGGCTTTCTGGTTCAGATTCATACCCTTGCTGAGGGCTTTGAGGCTCGCCGACGCTATATTCGCCGCGATCGACATTTCAAGGAACAGCCCCTGTTCTTTGCGGTCTTCGGGCAGGTAGCCCATCCCGTTTCTGATCGCGTCCTTTGTCGTCCTGATAGTGACCTTGTTTCCGTTGATGGTCAGCTCTCCGCTCGTCTTTTTATCCGCGCCGAACACCGCGCGCATCACTTCCGTGCGGCCGGCGCCGGCCAGCCCGGCGAACGAGATGATTTCACCCTTTTTCAGGCTGAAGCTCACATCGCTGAACTTATCGGAGCTGAAGCCTTTGCATTCGAGCACGGTCTCGCTGCCGATCTCATGCCGGATGCGGTTAAACAGCAGCTCGCGGCCCACCATTTTGCTGACGATCCAGTTGTTGTCGATGTTGATCACATCCTCGGTCGCCACGAATTCGCCGTCCTTGAGCACCGTGACGCGGTCGGCGATCTGGAATATCTCCGCGAGGCGGTGGCTGATATAAATGATCGCCATGCCCTGGCTCTTAAGCTTGCGCAGCAGCGAGAACAGTATTCCCACCTCTTTTTCCGTGATCGTCGCGGTGGGTTCGTCGAGTATCAGCACCTTGGGGTTCACCGAGAGCGCCTTGGCGATCTCAATCATCTGCTGCATGGCCGGCGACAGCCTTTCAACCTGAGTTTTCGAATCGATATGGAGCCCCAGCTTTAAGAGCAGTTCATCCGTATCCTTATAGAGCTGCTTCCATTTGATCATGGAAAGCGCCCCCACCGGCTGCCGCGCTGCATAGATGTTTTCCGCGACGCTGAGCCCGCCCACGAGCGAGCGTTCCTGATACACGATGGAAATGCCGAGATCGTTGGCGCATTTTTGGTTCGTGATGTTGACGGTATCGCCGTTCAGGCACAGGCAGCCGCCATCGGGCTTATATACGCCCGCCAGTATGTGCATCAGCGTGGATTTTCCCGCGCCGTTCTCGCCGCACAGCGCATGAATCTCGCCTTCACGGACGTCGAAATCGACACACTTGAGGGCACGCACGCCCGGAAACTCTTTGATGATTTGTTTGGCTTCTAAAACCGCTTTCGACATGTTAGCACCTCACTTATTCTTCTTTGACACCACGATGTCGAGGACGATCGCGCATATCAGTATCACGCCGGTAATACACGGCTGAAGGTCCGGGGGAACGTTGGCTATCGTCAGCGCGTTGTTGAGCACCGCGATAAACAAAGCGCCCATGGCCGCGCCGGCGATGGTGCCCGTGCCGCCCGTAAAGCTCACGCCGCCGATCACAGCCGCCGTCACCGCTCTGAGTTCCACGCCGGTGCCGACATTCGGAATGGCTGAATTGAACCGCATGGCCGAAACGATGCCGCCGAGCGCAGCCAAAAAGCTGCCGATAATAAACGTGGTGATTTTGACCCTGGGAATATTGATACCGGACAGCACCGCGGACTTTTCGTTGGCGCCTATGTAGTAAAGCTGCCGGAAATAACGCGTGTTTGACAGAAGTATCGCAAAGATCACGAGCACGACGATCATATAGAATACCGGCATCTGTACGCCGAGCAGCTTTGTCTGACCCAGCGCTTTGAATGTGGCGTCGGGAAAATCCGTCCAGCCTGTTCCCGAAAGAATGGTCGCGACACCGAGGAAAATCATACCCGTTGCGAGCGTCGCGATGAACGAAACCACATTTAGCTTCGCGACGATCAGGCCGTTGATGAATCCGCAGAACATGCAGATGACCAGTGAAATGACGATGGCGAAACCGGCTGGCATTTGGTCATATATCATCAGCCTTCCGCAGATGATTGCGCCGAGCACCATCACAGAGCCCAGCGACAGATCGATCTCAGCCTGAATCAATACGATGGTTATTGCCAGCAATATCATGATTTCCGCAGACATGTTCAGCAGAATCAGAGCGAAGTTTTCGTATGTTCCGAATGTGGACGGGAATATAAACGAAAAAATCAAGCAAAACGTAACAACCAGTATCAAGAGGGCCAAGGCACGCTGTGTTGAAATAAATTTGAGGAAGTTCTTTTTGTTCTCTACCTTTTCCATCATATTGTTTGCCCCTTACCTTTGATTTGTAACCGTTCTTGTAACCGTTTTCATCCATGTGTCAGTTGGTTTGTATGCTGTCATTCTATACGGGGGGAGTATAAATTGATATGTAGTTTTTTTAGGTGTTGGTGTGTAGTTTCTTTAGGAATTGAAATATTCACCGCTGTGAGATTTGATTTTGGAACACGGGTGCGTCGAACGCAAAAAAAGCATGAAAATGCCGTCAACAACGGCCTTCATGCTTCGCCTGAGTCCTTTTTATTGACTGAATGTGCTGTCAAAAACCGCTGCCATTCCGTCCGGATCAATAAGGCCCGCCACAAACCGGCGGGCGGCGGCGTTTATATTGTCTTTATCGTCTGAGGAAAGCAGGGCGAAGGGTATGGCCTGCTGTGCCTGCGTGCGCAAGGGCATCCAAAGATCAGTGTATTTCAAGTCGCTTGTATCCGTGTCGGCGACGGCAGGATAAGAGACCGTTTTATCGCAGTAAATTTTTGCGATTTCCGGACGGCTCAGAAAATCGAGAAACAGCCTGGCTTCCTCCGTATGCTCGGATTGGCTGCTGACGCCGATCAGCATCGAAAAATAATTCACGGGCGTTTTAACAAGGTCCGCGCTGTCCGCATAGGGTATCGCAAAAACGCCCGGATCACAGACCTTTTCAAAATCCTCCTTCGCCATGTTAAAGGAAGAATCGGGCGCGATCAGCATCGCCGCCTTGGCGTTTTTAAAATAGTCAAACGCCTGCTGATAATTGAGATTGACCGAATCGGGGCTGATATACCCCTGCGCAATCAGATTTTGTGTGTCCTCAAACAAGCCGGACGCGGCGCCGTTCTGGCCGTCCGCCGATCCCTGGGACTCCGTCATGCTAATAACGCGCAGATAGTAAATATCAGCCGCCACATCCTCATCCCTTGCGCCGAGCACCACCGGCTTAATATCGCGGCTCTTGAGTTCGCCGCAAACGTTTAAAAACTCCGCAAAATTGCGCGGAACATCGAGGCGGTATTTTTCAAAAAGAATCTTATTATACCAAATGCCGTAATATTCGGCTTTGTATGAGATGGCATACTGCCTGCCCTCGCCCGCCTGTTTGACGGCATCGGTAATTTCGGGCAAATATCTTCCCGCAAACGGTTCGCCGCTGATGTCCAAAAGCCAGTTTTTAAAAATATACTCCCGAAAATCTCCGGCTTTGACACCCATCACATCGATCTTTTCCCCCATCGACATTTTCTGCTGAATGACATCGCTGTAGGCGGCGGCGTTATAGTGCTGATAGTTGACCGATATATCCGGATACTCTTTGCTGAACAAATCAAATATTTCATCGGGTATGTATTCCCAATGAACAAAGACCAGCTCCTTTTTTGCCTGCTTGTTATCGTTAAGAGCGCTCTCAAAATCGGAGAGCTGTATCGAGTTAAACAGCAGCACACCGAGCAGTATTGTGACCAGCACCGACGCCAGCAGGTATAATGAACTCTTTCTCATTGCCTTCGTCTCGCTTTACTGAGTAAATTCACTTAGATTCTGCGCATCAATCTCCACAACGCCCGTATTGACCTTCTTTGGGATATTGGTGACGCCGTTGTTTTTATCTTCTTTTGTGATGGACATATCGTTGTGGTTCAAATCGTAGAGCAGCTTGCAGCCGTAATACGTGAACAGCTCCGGCTTTTGGCCGAACAGCTTTTGGACCACCCCCTCGCCGAGCAGCGTCAAATGGTCGGACGTCATGTCCACACACGTGACTTTGATTTGATCCTGCAAGCCCAGCTCTTTGACGGCGCGCGCAATGCCGATGCCGCTGCCCGAATCAAAACCGGCGATACCCTTGATGTCATAATCCTGTATGATCTGCTTTGTGATCCTCTCGGCCTCCTGCACGGTGCCCATATCGTCGAAGCTCTCGAGCACGAATATGTTTTCATACTGACTCATGCGTTGCGAAAAACCAAAAAAGCCGCTGTCCGTGCTGTTGGCGCCCACCATGCCGAGCATCGCCACTGTCCCTTCTCCCCCGATCAGCTCCGCAAGCGCGTCGGCCTGACGCAGCCCGAGATCATACCAGTCCGTACCGACATACGCGAGACGCTTGCTGTCCGGCAGATCGGTCTCCACCGTGATCGTCGGTATGCCCGCGTCCACCGCTTTGTTGACATAAGGCGTCAGGCTCGGATCGAATGCCGAGATGAGAATGCCCGCAGGCTTTGTTTCTATCACCTGGTCGATAAGGCGCGCCTGCTCCACCGTATCGAATTCCTTGGGCGCGACGGTCTCCACGCTGACGCCGTATTCCCTTGCGAAATCGAGCATGCCCTGATTATCCGAGCCCATCAGCGGGTTGCCGCTGTAAGCCGCAATATAGACATACCGTTCTTCGCTCTGCGGCAGAATATTGATCTGCTGATCACCGGCCCGTGCAGCCAGAATAATAATGTTGACCGTCAGGGATACGGCCAGCAATCCGGTGAGTATCAATATCGCTTTCTTCTTCATGGCGCACCCCCTTGCTAAATGCCGTCCACATTCGAGGCGTCCACCTCAATAAGGCCGGTATCCATCTGAACGGGAATATTCGTCGTTCCGTTTGCCGCATCGTTGCCGGTAATGTCGATGCTGCTGTGGTTCAGGTTATAAAGGACGACGCCGCCGTAATAGGTGAACAGCTCTCTTTTCTGGCCGATCAGCTTTTGAACGGCGCCGTCTTTTAATATCTTGATATGCGGCGAAGCGATATCCACGCAGGTCACCTTCACCTTGCCCTTAAGGCCCAGCTCCTCCAAAGCCTGAGAAACGCCCGGGCCGCTGTTGGAATCGAATCCGGCAATACCCGCAATGTCGGGATATTTTTCGATTAAATCAAGCGCGATCTGCTTCGATTTTGCCGGATTGCTCTGATCGTCGATCTGATTCAAAACGATCACATCGCTGTAGTTTTCCATCACGCTGCGGAAACCGTCGTAGGCCTGCTGCATGTTGATACCGTTGATGCCGAGCATTGCCACGGTGCCCTTGCCGCCGATCAGCTTGACCATCGTTTCGGCTTGCCGGACGCCCACATCAAAAAAATCCGAACCGATGAACGCAAGCCGCTTGCTGTCCGGCAAATCCGCGTCCACCGTGATCGTCGGTATGCCCGCTTCTATCGCTTTGTCCACATACGGTGTGAAACTCAAATCCGTTCCGCAAACCATCAGACCGTCCGGCTTCTGCGTGATCACCTCCATCAGAAGCCGCTTTTGTTCATCAATATCATAACCCTCGGGCGCCACTATCCTCACATTGACGCCGTAGTCCTCCCCGAATTTTTCGAGGCCCTTCAAATCGTGATTGATGATCATCGGGTCGTTTTTAAACACGGCGACATACACATATTCCTCCGGTCCACCGCCTTGCTCAGACTGTTCCGGCTGTGCCGCGGGCTGTTTTAAGTATGTAAGCTGCACGAAGGTAAACGCGAGCGAGCACGCCAGCAGCACGGACAGCGCAATGACCGCAATCCTGCTCCTCATCAGCTTTCCCCTCCGTTCTCGGCCCGGTATTGCGCGGGTGTCGTGCCCACGAATTTCATAAACGCCTTTGAAAAGTAGGCGCGGTCGTTATATCCGATCAATTCGGCGATCCGGGATACCGGGAACGATGTGTTTTCGAGCAGATTTTTTGCGTTGCTGATTCTGACCTCGCAAAGATACTGCTTAAAATTTTTCTTCATTTCCTGCAAGAAAAGCTGACTCAAATAGCTCGTATTGATGTAATACTCATCGGCGATATCGCTGAGCTTGATGTCCCGGTAATACTCCTCATCGATGAGATTCACGATCTTTTTGATGATGGTGCGGCCGCTGTCCGTCTCGCTGCGCGTGGCCGCTTCGCACACCTGCTTGATGCGGGCCGACAGCAGCTTGATGAAATCCTCATAAACGCTGCAGTCCTGAAAAAAACGGTCGATGCTCTTGTTCGTGAGATCGGTGTGGTCATATTGCTTCAGCGCCTTGAGCACATTGATCAATATCAGCAGTATCTCTATGGACACCGCCTCGATCTTGGCGCGTATAATTTTCTTCTCTTTAAGCTCCGCAAAAATGCCTGTGACAGCCGTGACGGCGGATACGCTGTCACCCGATTTCAGCAGGGACTCGAGCAGTTTCTTTTTGTTCTCGGACAGCAGATAGTCATTGTCCTTAACGGCCAGATAATCGTCAAGGGTAATCAGCTCATGCCGACTGAAAACAATTCTTTGTTCGATGGCTGTCTGTGCTTCGCTCAGCGACTCATTTATATGAGCCGCGCCCTCACGGATGCCGCTGAGGCCCGCGAAAACGCTGATGTCAAGCCACTCTTTGACGCTCTTTACGGCGCATCGAATCTGCTTTTGCAGCGTCTGCATGTCTAAAGCGCCGTGGAAGATGCCGGTGAAGCCAAGCTGCGATTCGCCCGTCTGGAAGGTCTGACAGCTAAAGCCGCTGCACATGGTTTCCTCAAAAACATTGGACGCCGCAAACGTTCCGAGCTGCTGATTGACAGCCGTAAACATATCGCCGAAATCGCTGATCTGCACGACGCAGACGGCTGTTTTCTCGCCGGGCTTAAACTGATAATCTTTCAGGGTGTCCGGGCTCGCATTCACACCGGCAGCCAGATCAGAAAGGGCCCGGTTTTTTCTCTGTATCTCGTTGTCCTTCGCTCTGTCCTTGAGGCTGTCGATATATTGCTGGTGCTGCTTTCTTTTCTCTATCGTCTCGATGAGCCGCTGCACCACGCTTTTGAGTTCGTCGTTGTCCACCGGCTTTAACAGATAATCGCTCACACCGAGCTTGAGCGCCTTTTGCGCATATGAAAAATCCTGATGGCCGCTGAAAATGATAAACTGGGTTTCGGGAAGAATAGAAAGCGCGCTCTCAATGAAAAGCAAGCCGTCGAGCTTTGGCATTTTGATGTCCGTCATGATCACATCGGGCCGCAGCTTTTCCGCCATGAGCAGCGCTTCCTCACCATCGGCCGCTTCACCTACGATTTGCGCGTTTTCAATCAATCTGGTGATTTTGGATCGTATGCCCCGTCTGATGATTTCTTCGTCATCGACAATAAGAAATTTGATCATCGTGTGTCCTCACTTTCCGAAATCGTGTATAGCTTAGCCGGCAATATCAGCGTTACTTTTGTCCCTTTGTGCTTCTTGCTCTGTATGGACATGCCGTATTTGTCGCTGTGGTAGAGCTTGATTCTGTCGTTTACATTTTTAAGGGCGATGCCGCCGTGGCGTTTTGGCTTTTCTTCCTCCGTCTCCTGATAGAGGCTGAACTGGAGCTTCATCAGCTCTTCAGCCGTCATGCCGATACCGTTGTCCTCCACCGTCAGTATCAGATTGTCATCCGTCAGCGTGGCGGAGAGCCTGATCACACAATTCTTTCCATCTTTTTCAATCCCGTGGATGATCGCGTTTTCCACGAGCGGCTGAAGTATCAGCTTGATCACCTCATACTTCAGCAGCGATTCGGAGATATGGTATTCGACGCTGAGCTTCTCCCCCAGCCGCAAACGCTGTATGAATACATAGTTCTTGACGTGGACGATCTCTTCCTCAAGCGACACCATCTCTTTTCCCTTGCTGATGCTGTATCTGAATATTTTCGCGAGCGACTGACATGCGCCGGATATCTCGTCCGCTCCCTTCTCTTCGGCCATGATATCCATGATCTGAAGCGTGTTATACAGAAAATGCGGGTTGATCTGTGCCTGAAGCGCGCTGAGCTCCGCTTCCTTGCGGACGATCTCTGTTTGATAGACCCGCTGTATGAGCTGCTTGATATGAGCAAGCATTTTATTGAAGCTCAGGCTGAGCTCGCCGATCTCATCCTTGCTCTTCACCTTGATCTGGGTGTCAAAATCGCCGGATTCCGCGAGTTTCATTTTGCTTTTGAGCAGCGAGATCGGCTCGGTGAGCGTACTGCTCATCAGTATGGCGATCACGATCGCCGAGATGATGCACAGCGCAATCGTAAAAATCAGCGCGAGCTCAAACGTGTTGATGCGCGAATAGAGAATATCCGACGGCATCACGCTGAGCACCGTCCATCCGGTGTTCGCCGAAGTATGAAAGTTGATGATCTCCTCACCGTTTCTGCCTTCGTTGGACAAAAATCCCCGCTTTTTGTCGAGCATTTCGCTCACATAGCTCGTGCGGTATTGTGTGGATATGTATTCCGGCAGTGTATGGTAGATCACCGTTTTATTGTTGTCAATGATCACGAGCTGGCTGCGGTCGTCTGTTGCAATGCTTTGCAGCAGCGTATCAAAAACGTTGATATCGATTTCAAAAAACAGAAAGCCGATGCTCTTTTGCGTTTCCAAGTCTTTGATCCCGCTGATATATCCGAAGACCTCTTTGCTTTTTCCTTCGCTGATCACCTCCATCTGCGGATGCGTCGGAATGATGAGGTTTTTCTTATCGAGATTCTTCATATTTTGAAACCAGCTCTGCCTCGTGAAATTGTAATCGGTCGGCAGCGAGTTGGTTGTCCCTCTCAGCGAGTAGACCTCGCCGTTGTAGCTGAATAAAAACAGCGACTCAATATCCGTAAAATTCATGGCTTCGTTCTGAATGATCTTCGAAGCCTCCTCATCGTCGCGAATCTTCTGATCGATCGGCCTTTGGGCATCGCTTCTTAAAATGTTCTGTATCGTGCCGTTAAGGCCGATGTTCGCCGAAATATTGGACAATTGGCTGAATGTGTTGTCGATGTTCTTATTGGCCTGTTCGAGCGTATTGGATACATAAGCCGATACTTCATTTTTCAGCGTGGCAATGGAGACATTGAACACAAAGACGGTGATGATAATCACGGGAATCAGCGTCAAAACAAGATATGATAACGTCAGCTTCATTCTCATGCTTTTCAGAAACGGCGAAGCTGTCATCTTCCCTATTCTCTCACGTATCCTGCGCGTCTTTTGTCTCATTGTTTTATTATGCCCTTGCGCCTTTTTAATAAAGGGGCTTCGTCGATTGTCTGAGAACAAGCTGGGGTTTAAAATTAATCTCATCTTTGGTGAGTTTATCGGAATAGATATGGCGAAGTACGCATTTGACCGCTTCGACGCTGAACGTGCCGACCGAATTGCTGACTGTGCTGAGCCGCGGGCGCACCATGCCGCCAAACGGAATATTGTCGTAGCCGAATACGCTTACGGTTTCGGGAACGGCGATGCCTCTTTCCACGAGCACGTCAAGGCACCCGAGCGCGAGCAGGTCGTTGGCGGCGAAAATCGCGTCAAAATCTACGCCCTTATCAAGCAATTCGGCAGTGACCTGAGCGCCGCCTTCAAACGACAGCCGGCTTTTCGGCATCAGCTGCTCGTCCGGCTCCAGCCCGTTTTCCGCGAGCGCATCTTTATAGCCGCAGAAGCGCTGGCTGATCGCGCTTAAGGATTCATGCTCAGCCAGCATGAACACGATGCGTCTGCAGCCGGATCTGATCAAATGCGTCGTGGCGAGATACCCGCCGAGCCGGTTGTCCACGTTGACGTTTGCCACGGGAAAATTCTCTATCGGCTGACCGATGAGGACGATCGGGACGTTGTGTTTGAGCACTTCTTCAAAGGCGCTGTTGTAAACGCCGATCGCGTCGAAAATAACGCCGTCCACCTGCTTTTCGAGCAGCAGCTGCATGCATTCCGCTTCTCTTTCCGCCTTGCCCTCGCTGTTGCACAAAATCGTTGAAAAGCCGTATTTCTGGGCCGTATTTTCTACAACGCGCGTGAGCTGAGCAAACACCGGATTTTCCACCGACGGCACAATAAGGCCGATGCTGTTCGTCTTGCGGGCCTTGAGCGCCTGCGCAAGCTTGTTCGGGCGGTAATTCAAGTCGGCGATCGCCTTTTTGACGCGCTGCTCCAGCTCGAGCGAGACGCCGGGATTGTTGTTGATCACACGGGAGACGGTCGCTTTGGATACACCGGCACAGCAGGCCACGTCATTGATCGTCTTTTCGTTGGAATATACTTTTTTCATGATGGAAACTCCTGAAACCGTTTTCAAGAGCATTATATAATGGTCCTTCGGCTGTCGTCAATAACCATCCAAAATATACCTTCAGCTCCTCTTCGTCATCCGTTTTGCGGAAAGCGCGGTGCCAAAAACATGATCACAGAAAAAGCGGCAGATTCGCTTCTGCCGCTTCAGGCTGCCGATAAAGTTCCCTCCTTCAGTCGCTCGTGACACACGAAAGCGGCGGATTTCTCCGCCGCTCCGATGATTATTAAAGTTATTCCACGAATGCCCCGCTGAACTGGCTGTTATAAAGGTCGGCATAGAACCCGCCGAGCTTGAGCAGCTCCTTGTGGTTGCCCTGCTCGATGATCGACCCATGGTTCATCACCACAATATGCTCGGCTTCGCGTATCGTCGAGAGGCGGTGCGCGATCACAAAGCTCGTGCGGCCCTCCATCAGCGTGGCCATCGCCTTTTGTATCAGCACTTCGGAACGCGTATCGACATTGCTCGTGGCCTCGTCGAGTATCAGTATGGCCGGGTCCGCGAGTATCGCGCGCGCGATCGTGAGCAGCTGCTTTTGGCCCTGCGAGATGTTTGTCGCCTCTTCATTGAGCACCGTATCGTAGCCGTCCGGCAGTGCTGAAATGAAATGGTCGGCATGCGCCGCTTTTGCCGCTTCGATGATCTGCTCCTCAGCCGCGTCTTCGCGCCCGTACGCGATGTTGTCGCGTATCGTTCCGTTGAAAAGCCATGTATCCTGCAGCACCATGCCGAACATCTGCCGCAGATCGCCGCGCTTCATATCGCGGATGTCCGTCCCGTCGATGCTGATGGTTCCGTTCTGAATCTCATAGAACCGCATCAGCAGGTTGACGAGCGTCGTTTTCCCCGCGCCCGTCGGCCCGACGATCGCCACGGTATCGCCCGGCTTCGCGAACAGATTCATGTCCTCAATCAGCGAAACATCCTCTTTATAGCTGAACCTCACATGCTCGAACCTGACTTCGCCTCTCGGCACCCGTATCTCGGCGGCGTCCTGCTTGTCTGGTATCTGTTCTTCCTCGTCGAGCACCTCAAACACGCGCTCCGCCGAGGCGATCGTCGATTGTATGATGTTCGCGATATTGGCTGTCTGAATAATCGGCTGCGTGAACGTTCTGATGTATTGGATAAACGCCTGTATATCGCCGATCTTTATCGAGTTCCGCGACACGAGTATGCCGCCCACCACGCAAACGGCGACATAGCCGACGTTGTTGACAAAGTTCAGCACGGGCATGATGATGCCCGACATGAACTGGGCCCGGTTCGCCACCTTATAAAGCTCGTTGTTGATCCGTTTGAACTCCTTGATGGAGGCATATTCGCGGGCCAGCACCTTGACGATTTTGTGGCCGGTATACATCTCCTCCACATGGCCGCTCAGCTCACCGAGCCGTTTTTGCTGCGCCGCGTAATATTTCTGAGACTGCTTGGCGATGCGCATCGTGATGAGGCCGCTCAACGGCAGCGTCACGAGCGCGATCAGCGTCATGATCGGGCTGATCGATATCATCATCACGAGCGTTCCGAGAATCGTCACGAGAGAGGTAATCAGCTGCCCAAGGCTCTGCTGCAGCGTCGTCGCGATGTTGTCGATATCGTTGGTGACGCGCGAGAGTATCTCGCCGTGCGTGTTGTTGTCGAAATACTTAAGCGGCAGCTTATCGAGCTTATCCTTGATGTCGTTGCGCATTTTGAATACCGTTTTTTGAGAAACGGTGGACATCAAAAAGCCCATGACAAAGCTTAAAAGCGAGCTTAACAGATAGAGGCCGGCAAGGATCAGTATGATCATCCCGATATACTCAAAGTCGAATTTCGGTATCGGCTGCAGCTGCAGCTGATGGATCACGGACGCGGGCATCTTCTTTATCATCGCGGCCTGAACGATCACATTATGCGTCACCTGCGCCATGATGCCGTCGGCCAGCTTCGTCGTCGCGTAGCCGAGTATTTTGGGGCCGATGATGCTGAAAATGGTGCTTCCGGCCGCGAGCACGAATACGGCGATAAACCGTGTCTTAAACTCCATCAGGTAGCCGATCAGCCGTTTCAATGTCCCTTTGAAGTTTTTTGCCTTTTCAGCCGGTCTTCCCATCGCGCCCATCGGCCCGCCGCCGCGCTGTGCGTTGCCGCGGCCGGGCATCACGCCGCCCTGAGGAGCGCTTTGCTGCTTGTCGTCACTCATGCGATCTCCTCCTCGGAAAGCTGCGAGGCGACGATCTCATAGTAGACCTTGTTCGTCTTCAAAAGCTCTTTATGTGTGCCCATTCCGACAATCCTGCCCTCATCGAGCACAATGATCCTATCGGCGTCCATGATCGTACTGACGCGCTGGGCGACGATGATCACGGTGGACTCCGCCGTTTCCTTTCTCAGCGCGGCGCGCAGATTGGCGTCCGTCTTGAAATCGAGCGCGGAAAAGCTGTCGTCGAAGATATAGATCTCCGGATTCGAAATCAACGCGCGCGCGATCGAAAGCCGCTGCTTCTGTCCGCCCGATACGTTTGTGCCTCCCTGAGAGATATGCGAATCGAAGGCTTCGGGCATCGAGCTGATGAACTCCATCGCCTGCGCCACCTCCGCGGCATGGGTGACCTCGTCGTCTGTCGCGTCCTCTTTGCCGTAGCGGATGTTTTCGGCTACCGTGCCCGAGAACAGTATGGCGGTCTGCGGCACAAATCCGATCTTTTTGCGCACCGCGCCCTGCTCGAGCTCCCTTAAATCCACGCCGTCCACGAGTATCTGCCCTTCCGTCACATCATAAAAGCGCGGTATCAGGTTGATCAGCGTCGATTTGCCGCTGCCCGTGCCGCCGATGATCGCGGTCACTTCGCCCGGGCTTGCGGCAAAGCTGATATTCTGCAGCGCCGGAAGCTTCGCCCCCGGATAATAAAACGTGACGTCTTTAAACTCCACATATCCCTTAAGGCCGGTCTTTTCTGCGGCCTGATCCGGGTCTTTGATTTCAGGCTTGACGTCGAACACCTCGTTGATTCTGTTCGCGGACGCCTGGGCTCTCGGCATCATGATAAACATGATGGCGACCATAATGATCGAAAACATGATCTGCATCGCGTACTGCAGGAAAGCCATCATATTGCCGATGTTCATATCGCCGTTGCTGATGCGCAGACCGCCGAACCAGACGATCGCGAGCAGCGTCCCGTTCATGAAAAGCATCATGACGGGCTGAACCGCCGCGGTGATTTTGTTGACCCTGATCGCAACCTGGGTTAAGTCCCTGTTCGCGTCGTCAAAGCGGACGCGCTCCTTCTTCATGCGGTTGAACGCGCGGATAACCCGGATACCCGTTAAATTTTCACGCAGCACGAGGTTGACCTTATCCACCTTCTTCTGCAAAGCCTTAAACATCGGTATGATGAACTTGGCGATCACGAGCATCACGATGATCATCGCGGGCAGTATGATTGCAAGCAATCCCGTCAGCTTCGTGTCCTTGGATAAAGCCATGAATATGCCGCCGACGCACATGATCGGCGAATAGATGATGAACCGGAACATCATCACGCTGAAAACCTGCACCTGCGTGATGTCATTCGTGGTACGGGTGATCAGTGACGCCGTGCCGATCTTGTCGATCTCACTCAGCGAATAGCCTTCCACATGGGTAAATATCTTCTCACGCAGATCCCGTCCGAGGCCGACCGCGGTCTTGGAGGAAAGGTAACCGACGGCAACCGAACAAATGCAGCTTCCGAGCGCGACGAGCAGCATATAAAACCCGAACTTCCATATGTACGGAATGTCGCCGTTCATCATGCCGTTGTTCACCACATCCGACATCAGCGTGGGCAAATAGAGGTCGGCGACGCTCTGGGCGCCCAAAAAGACAATAATAAGAACAACCAGGCCTGTGAAGGGTTTTAAATTCCTGTATACTTTAAGCATTTTTCCTCCCTAACTTTGCGCCTGGTCCCCGTTTTGCTCATTGACCTGCATACCGTCGGAAATGATGCTGACGTTGCTTATGATGATCTTCTCGCCTTCAGTCAGGCCGCTTAATATCTCAATGCTATTCGTGTTGGAGAGCCCTATTTTTACCGGCTTTTTTACCGCCGCCGCGTTATCGAGCACATACACGAACGAAGCCCCGTCCTCCGTCACCACGGCGGACGCGGGAACGATGATGTTCTGGGCGCCCGACACCTTTATGGACGCGCTTGCGCTGAGACCCGGCTTCAAGCCGGCCGAATTTTCTATGCTGATTTCAATCGGGAAGTATTCGCCCGTGGATACGGCGATCGGCGAAATCAGCGAGATCGTGCCCGTATAGGCCGTTCCCGGATAGATATCAACGGTTATATCGACGCTTTGGCCCTCCGAAATAAACGGGAGAGCGCCTTGCGAGACCGTCCCCTTCAGTTTGAGCGACGATTGGTCCGCAATCGAAAAGAGCGGAGCGGAGGGCGCCGCCATCTCGCCGACGCTGACATTTTTGCTGATCAGCACACCGTCGATCGGGCTGGTGATGGTTGCGTTGGCAAGCTGCAGCTTGATGAGCTCAATGCCGGCTTCCACGACATCGACGTTGGCCTCGGTCGTTTCCACGGCGCCGCCGGCCGATGTTTTGCTGGCCTTAAGCTGCGCGACCGCAGACGAGCATGACGCGACGGCGTTATTTGCCTGCTGCAGCACCATCGTGGCCTGCGTCAGCTCCGTCGCTGTCGCGGTGCCGGAAGCGGCGAGGCTGTTGTAGGTCGCCTGAGCCGCAGCTTGATTGGTCATCGCAGCCTTGAGGCTGTCGCTTGCGGCGTCGTAGCCGTTTGAAGCCGCCGATTTGCCGCTCTTGGCCGATTTGACCGCCGCCTGTGCGGCGTTGAGCTGGGCCTCGGCTTGGGTCATCTGAGCCTCGAGCTGTGCCGTGTCGAGCACAGCCAGCACATCACCCGCTTTCACCGCGCTGCCAATTTCGGCATTGACAGAGGTCACCTGAAAGCTGCCCGCAAGCTTGCTCGCCACGTTGACCGTGCTTGCCGGAAGCAGCACGCCGTTCACCGGGATATCAGAGTCAAGCGCCTTCACCTGAGCCGCCGTTGTTTTCACGGAAATGATCTGAGCCGTGCCGGACTCACAGCCCGCAAAAGCGGCAAATATCATGACAACCACGAGCGCCATCAATAAATATCTATATATATTCTTCATATCCGAATTCCCCCTGATTACTGTATATGGACGCTGACCGTCACGTTGAAGCCGGGATAGAGCGTCAGATCGCTTGCGTTGTCGATCGAGATTTTCACGGGCAGCAGCTGCGTCGTCTTGGAGAAGGTTCCGCTTGTCGTGATATTCGAGAACATGTTGAAAAGCGAATTCGTGGCCTTGCCGATGTGCACTACGTAACCGTGGAAGGTCTGGCCCGGATAAGCGTCGATCGTGATGTCCACCTGCTGCCCTTCCTTGATCTTGAATATGTTCGTTTCCTCAACGTTCGCTGTGATATACATATCCGAAATTTTCGCGACCACCGCGACCGGCGTACCGGGCGCGACCATCTCGCCGTTCACGACGGAGGACTGTATGACCATGCCGTCTATCGGGGAAGTGATCACGGATTTGCTCGCGACCGAATCCGCCGCGCTGCTGAGCGCCGAGGAGTTCGTCGCGCTGCTCGTAACGAGCGCGCTTGTATCCTGCCGTCCGAGCACCTGGTCAGCCGTCACCGTATCGCCGGCCTTCACGTTCCAGTCTGTCAGCTTGCCCGTCACGAGCGGATAGACATCGATCATGTCCGCTGTGACCTGAGCATTTTCGGTTCTGTAAAAATGCGTATCCTGATAGTTTGTGTCCCAGAGCGCAAAAGCGCCTCCGAGCACGATCAGGGCAATAATGACAATAAAAATGATCCTTGATTTTTTCTTCATGTTTTGCGCACCTGTCTTTAAATTTTATTTGTTGATGGGGCTTCCATCATTGTCTTCATGTGAGATATAGCCGTAGAGTTCATTCAGATCATCGGTCAGCCGTTCGATCAGGCTTTCGGGCGCCGGTTTCAGGACTTCGGAAAACACGTCGTTCCCTATGCTGAATATATGCTCAACATTTTTCCTTAGTTCCGGCGTACCGCGGATGATGACGCTTCGCCTGTCATTTAAATCGTTCTCCCTTATAACCAGATTTCTTTTTTCGAGCCGGTCAATGATGCCCGTCACCGAGCTGGCCGGCATCCCGACCATCCGCGCAATGTCGGACATCCGCGCTTCTTTTTTAAAATAAAGGCGCGCAAGAATGAGTATTTCGGGCTTGCTGAACCCGAGCTCATGCAGCTTCGGGCCCATGGCTCTCATCAGGATGGTCTCGATTTTTCTCAGGCTTTCAAAAAATTCAATCATTGTGCGTTCGTTGCAATAGCTCCTTTGCTGTGCTCAGAATATTACCGTTTCGAATATTTCGAAATCGAACAAATTTATTATAGACTCTATCAGTGCGGTGTCAACTGCTTTTTGTCAACTCCTGACGAAAAATGCCGTTTGTCAGACCGGCAAATAAATAAAAAAACGTCCGAATCGCCGATTCTGACGCTTATGAGATGAACTGAGTTTTAGGGAGATGGCAGACCATGCGAGAAACCTTTCTCCCCGCATGGTCTGCGGGTAAAGAAATTGTTTATTGTAACACTATGGATGGAATCCTTAACAGGACCGGCTCGCCGTCGTCACAGACGTTGACTCTACGCTGCTGCCGTTGATATAGACATAAAAATACGATCTGAGCCGATACGTGCCGCTGGCGACGCTGTACGTTTTAGATAATGAGGTGTATGTCCCATCCGCCAATTTGGTCCAGCTTGTTACGTTCGACCATGCGCCGTCTTCATATTTTTGCAGATAGCTCGTGATTCGAACCTGATCAATGCCGCTGCCTGCCGATATGGCCGAACTCATAATTGCCTGTCCGGATTCTATCTCAAAGCCCGCTGATACATTAACGATATATGTAAACATCGGCTGTACAATAATTTCCGGCTCGGCACTTTCAGACGCATAAACCTGAACGGGTAAAAGCACACACAGTACCAAAGCAATACAAAGAACGAGTTTCAACGGTTGTTTTTTCATATGCTGTCTCCATTTCGTAGTAATAAAAAACCTCTTTCACGCTCCTATTGATAAGAACCGCATGAACAGAGGTTTTGTTACAAAAAAACCGATAAAATTTTATTATTTAAAATAATTCAGGCTGTTCGCCATACGAACCGCGTCGTCTTTCCCAACATACCCGCTAAGCAAGTATACTTTTTTTTGATATTTGAACAGCAAATTGCTCATATGGTTCTTCATATAAAACTGAGTGACTTCACCATTGACAGTGACCTCTTCGATGGCGGCATCTTCATTGTCAATTTGGGCTACGCTGCCTTCTATAAGGTTCTGAAAAATAATGTAATCTCCTGTTGCATTCTTATAACAGGCCGAATACATGCTGCCAATCCTTTCAACCGTATCAACCGCATAACCCTCAGGGATATATTCCGGCAAATAAAGGCCCGATAAACTTTCACTGTACGAATCATATATCCCTGAACCGTCCTTAACAATTACAGACAATGCGTTATCTTCAGCTTTGGAAAAGAACTCAAGCGCCGGAATACGAAACGCGTCCACCGTCAACACCAGCGTCGTTGATACGGCAATGACGGCAATGAGTACGATGGCCGCCCGCATCAGAACCTTTCCCGCGTGGCGGTAAAAGCTTCTTCTCTTTACTTTTTTAAAGTAGCCATCCATTCGATTATCTAAATCGGAGGGATACGCACCGAGCTCTTCATCCGGCACCGATTCGTCGGCCATTTCTTCCAACCTCTGTTCAGCCGCGAATTTGAGCATCTGGTCGAACATGCTCAAAGCTTTTTCCCCGTGACTCATTGGAGACTTCTCCTTTCTTCCAGCTTCGCAACCAACTGTTTTTTGGCCCTGTGAAGCCTGACCCGTACCAGCTCATCTGAGATGTCAAAAAAAGAAGCGATTTCGAGCGTTGAGTAATCTGAAAAATATCTTAAAAGCAGAATATCCGAATATTTGGGGTCAAGACTCGCGATGGCGTTTTTGATTTCAACGATGCTCTCGTTTTTAACAAGCACATCCAAGGGAAGCGTATTCTGGTCCGGTATGCCATTAAGATCATCATCGGGGCACAATAACGCGGCATGGCCCTTCGATTTTAAAATGCTCACGGCCACATTTCTGGTGACGATAATGATAAAACTCTTCGTTTTCCTGCTGGTGACGGAATCAACATGGAATCTGTTCTTTTCCAGCTTTAAAAAAGTCGTCTGCACAGCGTCCTCCGCCAAATAACTGTCGTTGAGAACTTTAAAAGCGATATAATACATCAACCGGCTGTATTGATGATAGATCTGTTCAAGCAATATATGCTTTTGATCGTGATTCCTTTTTCCGTAAGACCCCATACCGGTTAAGAAATCTCCTTGCTGCAGAATCATTAAGAACGCCGGCAAAAGTATCATCACAGAACGATAGTTAAACCAACGAATATATTTTAATTTATTCTTCAACAGTTGACTAGTGGAAAAATTGTAGTGGATCATTCTTTTGTCCGATGGTGGATATGAGGGCTTTTTTAAGCTGTCAGACAAACGCTTCAGACGACTTTTTCCTTTTCCCGCTCCGCAGAGCAGCTGTCAGATACACAGCACAAATCAGCGCTCCACATGTTGTGCTATTTTGACTCATTACCGGCAATCACGCTTCTTTGGGGTTGAGTTTTACGGTTGACCTGTTATAATTTTAATTATAGATTCAATAAACAAAACCAAACTTTTGCGAAGTCAAAAGCCCATCCCGGCCGGTATACCCGCTTGTTAATATAAAACGCGTTTCGTCATGCCTTAAGGAGGAACAGTATATGCTTTTGAAGTTGACTGACAAACTTCGGCTCGGCGTCGCCTCAGCCGCGACACAGATCGAGGGCGGCGACAGAAGCAACAGCTGGTATGGCTGGTATCAAAAAGGCCATATCAAGGATGACGCCGACCCGTCCATCGCGAACATGCATTACGAACGCTATGCCGAAGACGCGCAGCTGATGCACGATATGGGCATCGGCCACTACCGCCTCGGGCTCGAATGGGCGCGGCTCGAGCCGGAGCCCGGCGTGTTCGACGAAGCGGCATTCGCGCATTACCGCGAGGAGCTGCTGCTGCTCAAAAAACTCGGCATATCGCCGCTGCTCACGCTGCATCATTTCACGAATCCTCTCTGGTTTGAAAAAACGGGCGCGTTTGAAACCGCAGACGGCATAAACGTCTATCTGCGCTTTGCCAGCAAGGTGATCGACGAGCTCGGCGATATCGTTTCGGAATACATCACGATCAATGAGCCCAACGTGTACGCGACGAGCGGATATTTCTTCGGCGAATGGCCGCCGGGCCAAAAATCGCTGTTCAAGGCCATACGCGTGATGGGAAATATGTGCGAGTGTCATATCAAAGCCTATGAGCTGATCCACCAAAAACGGCAGGTGATGGGTTTTGCTGATACGCGTGTGAGCTACGCGCACCACATGCGCGTGTTTGCGCCGATGAATTCGAAAAACCTCTGGGACCGCCTCTGCGCGCGGCTCATGAAGCGGCTGTTCCAGACGTCGATTTCGAGCGCGTACTTAACGGGACGGGGCGGCTGGCCGCTGCGCCGCATGCGCGGCATCAAACGCGGGCTTTACTGCGACTTTCACGCGGTCAATTACTACAGCCGGACGGCGGCTAAGGGCTTCAGCGCGGGATTTCTGCCCGGCGTGCCCGTCAACGATCTTGGGTGGGAGATCTACCCGCAGGGCATCGCGGAATGCGCAAACGAGCTTTATGCACTCGCGGAACTGCCTGTTTACATCACCGAAAACGGCACCTGCGATACTGAGGATGCCTTCCGCAGCCGCTATATCTATGAGCATACCAAAGTGCTTTGTGAAAGCGGCCTGCCCGTAGAGCGCTATTATCACTGGTGCTTTACCGACAATTTCGAGTGGGCCGAAGGCGTCTCCGCACGGTTTGGCATCGTGCATATCGATTACGAGACGCAGCGGCGCACCGTCAAAAAAAGCGGCGAGTTCTTCTCAAAGATGATCAAAGCGGGCGGCGTATCGCAGCAGATATTCGAAGAATACTGCAATGCCCAATATAAAATGAATTAACTTCCGGAGCGGTGCTCCGGTTAACAAAAAGAAAGGCGGATGACAAAATGCCCGATTTTTTATCATCGGTTCTGAGTTGGATCGCTGCCAATTGGATGATTCTCGCCATTGGTGTGGTCATCGCGGCGGTTGTGGGTATTACTATAGGCATCGCCGTGCGCGGCAACCGCAACACAAAGAACACATTCTTCTTTGGCATGGGCACGATTGGCCGTGATATGCTGTACACACTCGAGAGTATGTTCCTTTTGTTCTTTTTAACTGAGGTGCTCGACCTTTCGGACACGATGTTCGGCATCGTCGGCGGCTTGCTTACGGGGCTGCGTATATTTGACGCGCTCAACGACCCCGTGATGGGCCTGATTGTGGACAATACAAAATCGCGTCGCGGCAAATACAAGCCTTGGATACTATCCGGCGCAATCGTGAGTGCCGTATTCATGGTGCTGTTGTTTACCAGCTTCGGACAGCCGCTGGACAGCCTGAGAAGCGAGAATACCGTCAACATCCCGTATGTTGTGCTGTTTGCGGTGTGCTATATTGCGTGGGATATCACATACGGCCTGAACGATATCGCCTACTGGTCGATGATGCCGGCGCTGACGCTTGACCAGAAGCGGCGTGAAAAAATCGGTTCTTTTGCGCGTATCTGCGCGAACATAGGCTTGTTCGTCACCGTGGTGGCGCTGCTGCCCGTCGTGGGGAACTTAGGCGGGGCGATGGAGCAAGTGGGCATTGAGCCTGCAAAGGCCGGGCAGCAAAGCTGGCTGATTGTTGCCGTCGGTATAGCCGTACTGATGATCGGCTTTCAGCTCTATACAGTGCTTGGTGCCAAGGAGCACCGCTCGGAGTTCAAAGACGAAGAAAAGACCACGTTCAAAGGAATGTTTCATGCAATCGTTAAGAACGACCAGCTGCTTTTCACCGTGATCTCGATGGCGCTGTTTACGATCGGATATATCACCACAACGAGCTTCGGAACCTATTACTTCAAATACGCCTTTAAGGACGAGGATATGTACTCCCTGTTCGCGGCTATACTTGGCGTGTCACAAATCGCCGCGCTGATCATATTCCCGATGATCAGCAAGCACATCACACGCAAGAAGTTCTACTTTATCGCGACCGTGCTTGTACTCGCGGGTTACGCGTTGTTCTTCTTCTCGCCGATGAACATGATACCGATCGGCATCGCGGGCGTGCTGCTGTTCGTGGGCGAAGCGTTTATACAGCTGCTGATGCTGATGTTCCTGTCCGATACAATTGAGTACGGCCAGTGGAAAACCGGCAAGCGCAATCAGGCCGTCACGCTCTCGGTACAGCCGCTTATCAACAAGATCGGCGGCGCGATCGCGACGGGCATCATGACCGTGACGCTGATCATCTCGGGCATCAACAGCGCGAAAACACCCGACGACGTGACGAGCGAAGGGCTGCTGACGCTCAAGTTCGCGATGTTTGTGATCCCGCTGATTTGCATTGTGGTGGGATACTTGATTTATCGCGTGAAATATAGAATCGACAAAAAATTCTACGATCAGATCATCAAGGATTTGACCGAAAGAGGCGACATCAAAGGTGAAATTGCGGAGTAATTGAAATAAAAGGGCTGTCCGAAAGGGCAGCCTCTTTTGATACCGAGCGGAGCGAGCGAGGTATCCCATGGCTTTTCGCGCTTGGACGCGGGACCCTTCGCTTACACTCAGGGTGACACATGCCGCTGCCTGCTCACAGCCCCTTTTGTCAAGATCAGCCTTTTTCAGTTGCCCTCATGCTTTGTGATCACATAGAGGTTCGAGCCGAAATCGCCGAGCAGGCGCGTATGTTCATTGTAATAGCTGCCGGTGAACTGGTTGTTGAGGCGCAGCCCCGCGTTCAGCATGTCGCCGCGGCACTCATAGCTCTCCACGCAGTCGGTCAGGCGATAGAAACGCCCCACGGTGCGCAGCACGATGCCTTCGGGATTCAGCGAGACGGGCAGTATGTGCTTGACGAGCCCGCCGAATTGCTTGATAAAAAGACTCTGCGGACGTGTTTTAACCGTATACCGGCAGGCTGGGTCAAAACCGTTAAGCGGCAGCGTGTCCACGCCCTCCGCCGCACTCGCCTGCGTCTGGAAAAAGCCCGCGACCGCTTCGCTGCCGTCCCGCGCGGCGCACTGCCAGTGCACCTTATTGGCCTTCAAAGCGGACAGACGGCTGAACCGCCCGTACTGGAACGTTTTCCGGTGCGCTTTGTAAAACGCGATCTGCTCCCTGATCTCCCGCCTCTGCACGCGCGTTAAATATTTCAAGTCCATCTCATACCCGAGACAGCCGAAGCAGGCAACATTATACCGCGTGGCAAGCGGTGTCGTCCTCAGTGTCTGCTGGTGCGGCGCTTCGGACACATGAGCGCCCATCGTTGACAGGGGATACAGATGCGAGAGCCCGTCTTGTATCTTCAGGCGTTCGATGGGGTCGGTATCGTCCGACGCCCAAACCTGAGGCGAATAACACAGCATTCCGAGGTCAAACCGGTTGCCGCCCGACGAGCAGCTTTCGAGCAGAACGTGCGGACGCGGCCGGAATATGCGCGCGAGCACATCATACAAACCGAGTATGTAGCGGTGGAAAAACTCGCCCTGATTTGAGAGCAGCGCCGAGTACGCGTCGCTCAAATGCCGGTTCATGTCCCATTTCACATAGGCGATATCCGCATCGTCGATGATACGTGAGACATTGTCCACGATGTAGTCGCGCACCGCCGGGTTGCATAGATCAAGCACGAGCTGGCTGCGTCCCAGCGAGGGCGTTTTGCCCGGTGTGGCCACCGCCCAATCGGGGTGCGCCCGATACAAGTCGCTGTCCGGATTCACCATCTCGGGCTCGAACCACAGGCCAAACCGCATGCCGGTTTTTCGTATTTTATCCGCAAAGCGCGGCATGCCGCCCGGCAGCTTCTTTTGGTTGACGGTGTAATCGCCGAGCCCCGCGCGGTCGTCGTTGCGCCTGCCGAACCAGCCGTCATCCAGCACAAACATCTCGATGCCGAGCCGCTTCGCGCGCCGCGCGAGACGCAGCAGCTTGCGTTGGTTGAACTTGAAAAAGTGCGCCTCCCAGTTGTTGATCAGCACGGGGCGCTCCCGGCCCTGCCAACCGCCGCGCACGATGTGGTTGTTCACAAAGTCATGAAAGTGCGCGCTGAGGCCGCTGAATCCGTCGGCGCTGAATGTCATCACCGCCTCAGGCGTCTCAAAACGCTCATCCTTCCCGAGCGTCCATTCGAAGCAGTGCGGGCTGATCCCGAGCTGCACGCGCACAAGCTCCTGAGCCGAAAGCTCCACCGCGCCGTAATGGTTGCCGCTGTAAACGAGATTGAAGCCGTAAACGCGTCCGTGCGTTTCTCCCGCCTGCGCTTCGGCGAGCAGAAAGCCGGGGTTATGCCGGTTGCTGCTCGCGCCCGTGGTGGATTCGTTGACGTACAGACCGTACTGCACCGGACGCTCATGGCGGTGCGCTTCCCTGATCCAGCCGCCGTCGAACGTGACCAGACGATATCCTCTGTTGGGCATATCCGTCATCATGCTCATGAGCCGCCGTATCACGAGCGGCTTGTCATTGCGGTTTAGCAGCACCGCGCGGCGCGTAATCACATCGGTCTTCGGAAAGACCGTGTAATAAAGCAGAAGCTCAACAGTGTTGGACTTGTCCTCCAGCGTGATCTCGAGCGTGTCGCAGTCGTCCTTTTCGCCATAGGCGCCCGGCAGCGTCTCCATCGGCACGAATCCCGGCGCGACGCGATGCCCGCGGACAACGAAATCGCACGCGAAGCTGCCGTCCGGCATCTTGATTTCCGCCGGAGAATGGCGGTAGTCGCCGCGCCCGATGCCCGACCATTCGAGCGCCATCGTATCGAGGCAATACACGGGGTCAGATTCGTCATAGAGCACGCTGCTGCCGTACATGGCGGTGCGCTTAAGCGCGAGCCCCTCAGGGTCCTGCACCGCGAGGCGCTCGCCGTAATGAATGTGCTCAATGTGCCCGAATTTTGTCACGCGGAACCAATAGCTCGTGCTGTCGGTGGTCAGAAAAAACAGGCCGTCTCTTTCCTCGATCATGGCCTCTCCCCCCCGCTTACAATCACAGCCTCCCACGGCTGCAGCACGCCGTCGTATGTGTCCCGCTCATAATTCGATATCAGCACGCGACCCTCGCACGGCGCTTTCACCGCGCGTTTGCCGAAATTTAAAAGCACGCGGCAGGCTTGCCCTTTGTATTCCCGGTCGTAAATAAACAGATGCTTTTTCGCCGCCACGAGAGAGAAGGAACCGTATTTCAACAGGTCGCTTTCAGCCCTCAGCGAGATCATGCGTTTGTAATAGCCGCGGACGGAGCCGGGATCGGCCATTTGCGCAGCCATGTTGATGCGGTTGTGGTTTGCGTTGACTTGAAGCCACGGGACTCCCGTAGTAAAGCCGCCGTAGTCGCTGCCGTCCCACTGCACGGGTGTGCGCGCGTTATCGCGCGATTTGGTCCTGATCATGCGCCAGCGGTAGCCCGCCGGCAAATGCAGCCGTTTCGCGAGCCTGTAGATATTGTGCGACTCCACGTCCTGCACCTGTTCCATCGAAGTGAAGTCGAAATTGGTCATGCCGATTTCCTGCCCCTGATAGAGGTACGGCGTGCCGCGCAGAGAAAGCAGCATCGTGCAAAGCAGCTTCGCGGACTGCGCCCAGTAGTGCCCGTCGTCGCCGAAGCGCGAGACGCTCCTCGGCTGGTCGTGGTTTTCCAGGTAATTCGCATTCCATTCGAGCGCATTCTGCCACTTGGCAATCACCTTGGCGAAGCGGCCCGCGTGAAAGCGGCGCGGGAACCATTTGATAAAAAACTGATCGGTCTCCATATGCTCGAACGAGAATATCATATCGAGCTCGCCGCGCTTCTCGTCGCAAAGCTCCTTGCCCATCCGCGGCGTCACGAACACCGTCTCTCCCACCGCGAAACAGTCATATTGGCTCAGCACCTCACGCCGCAGCGTGCGCAGTATCTCGTGCGCGCCCGGCTGCGACACATAATATTCGCTGCCGCGGATAAGCTTTTTGCCGTCCGCGAACGATGATTTATAAATCACGTTGATCACGTCACAGCGAAAACCCGCGATGCCTTTACCAAGCCAATAGCGCATGATGTCCTTGATCTCATCGAGCACCCTTGGGTTGCGGTAATTGAGATCGGGCTGCTTCGGCGCGAACAGATGCAGATAGTATTCACCGGACGTTTCATCGAGCGTCCACGCGCTGCCGCCGAAAAGGCTCATCCAGTTGTTCGGCGGACGACCGTTCCTGCCCGGCTTCCAGATGTAATATTCGCGATACGGGCTGCTTTTGCCGCGGCTCTGCTTAAACCACTCGTGCTCGTCCGAGGTATGGTTGATCACGAGGTCCATCACGAGCTTGATGTCGCGGCGGCGCGCCTCCTCGATCAGCCGCTCCATATCGGCCATTGTGCCATACCGCGGGTCGATATGACGGTAATCGCTGATGTCGTAGCCGTTGTCGGCGTCGGGTGAGCAATAAAGCGGGCTCAGCCATATGATGCCGATGCCAAGCTCCTTCAAATCATCCAAATGCTTAAGGATACCCGGGATGTCGCCGAAGCCGTCGCCGTTGGTATCCTGAAAGCTGCGCGGGTAAATCTGATAGACCACACGGTCCTGCCACCATTTTGCCATATGCCTGCCTCGATCATGAAAAATTGATATAAATATTTTCGCCGTTCAGACGACCGACTCCTGCCGAGCCTTGTCTAGCCAGTGCCCATTATACCCGGCGCAAAATGAGGTGTTATATATGAAATTTTCTCACAAACTCTGAGCTGATCATTTTCTTCTGATAGAGAACCAACCATATGATCGTTAAAAACGAGCAGCCCGCCGCGGCGATGCTGGGAAAAACGGGCTGCGCGACGCCGCTGAGCACAAGAATCAGGGGAACAAAGCCGATCACGCACAGCGCCAGCTGATAAAGCAGGTAATCGCGGCGTTTTTGGCGCCAGCGAAAGATAATGAAATTGATCGTGATGATAAAACCGATGAATATGGCGGGCATCGTGTACGAGACCGCCCAGGAAACGCGGCTGACCGTTTCGAAGCTCGACGCGAAGACGTTGATCACGACGAGCAGCAGCGGGATCGCGAGCGCGTGCGCCGTCAGCTTCCACCCAAGATGAACTCTTCTGTTAAACGTGAGCAGCCCAAGCCCCCACACGTACAGAACGCAGGCGGAAAACACGACACACCATATATCGCCGCGCCATGTGAGTATATTATAAGCCACAGCCATCGTAATCAGCGTCAGCGCCAGTATCGATATGGCTTTTACGAGCAGCTTTCTTCTCTGCTTGATCGGCTCAAACCCGGGATATTCAGCGGCTTCATCCCGATGGCCTGAACCCGTCAGCTCCTTTTGACACAGCGGGCATATTGCCGTGCTCGCAGAAATGCTGATTTTACAATCCGAACAGTAAGGCATGATCCATCCCTCTTTATACGATCGTCTCCCATTGGTTGCTCTGAATCTCAATGTCGACGCCGCGGTCTGCCATATACGAAAAAAACAGCCTTTCGATGTCGGTTTCATACACGGACCGCGTAAAGCTGATCGTTGTGGTTTCATTGTAGGTGTTGAGCGCAACGCTGTGGGTCGCCACATTGCCGACGCCCGTGTTGCAGTCAAAGCTCTTGACAACGCGCGTCATCCACGAGGGCAGCACGATCTGTCCCACGTTCGAAAGCGCGCACGTATTGAGCTTGTCGCCGAGTATCACGCACGCGATCTTGATCGCAAGGTTTTTTAAAAACAGCGGGCTGATTCGAAGCGCAAGGTTTTTCTCTATCGCCACATTGGCGTTGAGCCTTTGCTGCAGCTTGTCCATGTTCAGCTCTTCTTTAAAAGTGGCTTTCACATGCTCGAGTATCTCCTCGAAGCTCTTGTCTCTGCTGCCGCATTCGGTCGAGACGTAAAAATACAATGTGAAGTTTCGAAGCGTCTGCGAATCGTAGTTCCGGCGCATATTGACCGGTATGCAGATATTGATCGCGTTGCCGTCGTTTTGAGCCATATCGCCCGTCTGCCAGATACAATATGTCAACAGCGCGGTCAGATATTGCGTGATGGAGGCGCTGCTTTGCTTTGAAAGCTCCAACAGCTGTTTCATCGGCATCCTGCCGTTGATCACGCCGATGCCGCACCCAAAGCGCGTGCCTTGTATTCTGTAGGCCGTCGGCATCGGTGGAAAGCTCTGTTTGACAGGCTTGTAGTGTTTTAAAAAGCTGTCTTCAAATTCGAGGCTCCTTGGCGACTGGTCGACGGTCAGCACGGTCCCTTCGCTCTCATCCGGATACCCGAGCAGCACGAAATAACGGAAAACCAAAGCTTTTAAAAATTCCAGCGCCGCATAGCCGTCGCAAAGGCCGTGAAACACCTCGAGACTGATTCGTTTCTGATAATAAAACAGTGAAAAAAGATATCCGTCATTGATATACGGGCAGATATGCTGATTGATGATCGGGGACTCAGGCCTGACAACAGGGGTCTTTTCGTTATGCTCGTAATAGTTCCAGAACATGCCCCTTTTCAATTTCACATAAAGGGAAGGAAACCTCGGCTTGCAGTCGGCCACGGCTTTTTGTAAAACCGCAGGGATGACGTCCTGCACCAAATTAACGGCGACCCGGTATACACAGCTGTCCTTCGGATTCAAAATAGCCGGATATATCTTGGCCGCGTTATCGAGTTTATACCAACGACTCTGTTGTTCGATAACGTCTTCCATATGTATCTGCCGGTGGTCCTTTCTTCGTATTGCCCGTGGGCTCTCAAAACTGTGGCGAAACCATGAGCATGCGCCGTTTGTACACCTTAAATCAGATTGATTAAGGAACAACTGTGAATCTAATAATGCATCATTTTTTCTATTGTATGGAATTATTATACCGTAAAACCGGTTCGACATCAAATGATATTATTTATAACTTTTACCCACAAAAATAATTTAAGGCTCCCTTTTCAGAAAGCCCTATTCATCCAAAGCGAAGAATTCACGTTCGCCGCCGCTGTTTTTAATCGGCAGCCGGTTTTACATAGCCTTGATCACATCCAGTTCCGTGATTTCTTTTTTATACTCGTGCGGCTCTTCGTCCTTATCATGCAGCGGGTTCCACACCTGCGCAAAAAAAGGATCGACTTTGGCGCGCGCGTGATAGTTCCAGCTTTCGCGTTCGCACACGGAGCACCAGTGCCCTCCCTCAAGTATCAGCCGCGGGCTCGCGTCAAACGCGTGCCCGAACGCGCAGCGAAACATGAGCTTTCCCGCCCAGTCTCCCGCCGTCATGCTTTCCGATACGCATTCGCCGCCGCGAAAGCTCGCCGCGCTCTTCATGTCATCGAGCGAGAGCTCGCTCTCCGGTTTTGATTCGTCATAGCCGTGGCTGATGGGCACGACGGTATCCCAATCGGTGAAGCGCTCGAATTCATTGATCGGCGGCACCGCGTCACACGCTGTTTTGGAGCCCCAATAGGCCGCGATGTGCCCTTCCTTGTTGTTCTTCACAAATCCCGCCGGGCCATGCTCCGCATGCGCGAGCTTGAGGAAGCGCTTTTTCAATATACTACCCATCAATTTTTGTCCGCCGGGCAGCTTTGTCACCACCCTGGCCAATGTCGCGGTGGGGCCGAGCATCTTCAAGTATTCGTCGTAAAAATACGCCATCGAATCGCTTCTGAATTCGAGTATATCGTTGAGCTTATCCGAATCAAGATAGTACTGGCCGTGGAAGTTGCGCGTCGCAAACCATTTGGAATCCATGACGGCGGACAGGTCCCTGATGCCGATCGCTTCAAACATCGTTTTGAACATCTGGTACGTATCAATCCGGCAGCTGTCTCCGCCGCCGATGTTGAATATATGCCCCCAGAAGTTTTCCTTCAACGCGCCGTCATACTCTTTTCGGCAGAGGTTTTTGAGCAGCACCGCCGAGTCGCGGTCCGACGCGTATTCGAGCACGTTATTGAGGCAGTTATGGAACATGATCGCGTCCTCGATGTCGCACATTTTGGGGCCGATAATGCCCGTCTGCCGCAGGCACACCCATCGTTTAAGCCCCGATTCGATCACGAGACGCTCGGCGGCCACCTTGGATACGGCGTAGTAATCAAAAACGCTCGGCTTGATCGGGTCGCCCACGCGCCCCCAGTGAATCGGCGGCATACGGTCCCCCGTTTCTGCCACGGTACCGATGAAAACAAGCCCTGTCTTGTCCTGCTGTCCGAGCTCTCGGATCGCCTTAATGATATTAAACGTGGAACCAAAGTTGATCATCATCGTTTCTTCAGGGTTATAATCCGCCGCGGGCGATACGAGCGCGCCGACATGCAGCACAATATCCGCATCCCTGACGCATTCGAGCACGCCGTCATAATTTTTAAGATCACCCCAACGGATGTCCAGCCCCTCGGTGTGCTGATAAGGCGCCAGCAGTTTCCTGTTTTTTTCAGACGGTCGCGCGAGTGTCACGATATCCTGAATATCCGTATCTTTGAGCAGTTCGATCAGCCCGGCAAATCCCATCGCGCCCGTCGCGCCCGTTAAAAACACGCGCTGTTTTTCCATGCTTATTCTCCCTTCATTCCTATGGTCTCCTGCTTACCGTCGAGCACATCGAGGCACAGCCTTATTGAATCGCCGATGGCGGCGTCGATATCGTCCGGCTCCACACCGAGCGGCCCGCACCCAAGCGACTTGTCGATATACTGATATGAGCTTTGCAGATCGGGGAATTTCTTAAGATCGAGCCCGCCCTCATGCCCCGCCGCTTCCTGCCGCTTTTTGATTCTTCGCACACCGAGCGCGAACATCCAGTTCGGTATCGTCACGATTTTTTTATTCGGGCAGCCCATATACTTGTGCACGATTTTGAGCATCTGTCGCCACGTCATGTTGTCCCAGCCGATCGGATAGCAGCTTGCCCCCTTGCTGTGCTCAAGCGCGCCGGCCATCGCCTGCCCCACCTGCTTCACCGTCACCATCGCAGTGCCGCCTTTGGGGTACATCGTGACCGGTTTCATCCCTCGCAGCATCTCCACAAGAAACACCCATACGGGCTTGCGGCCCGGCTGCGTGCCGAAAATATACGGCAGCTCCAATACGGCGACATCAAAACGATCGTCCGCGAGCTTTAAGGCCATATCTTCCTGATCGCGCCGGCTGCGGATATACGGGTGCCATTTGGCAAGCTGCTTTTCGGGCCAGATCTTATCAAAGTATGAAAAATACGAGCCGCATATCACGGTGTGCCTGACGCCGCATTGCTTGGCGATGCAAAGCATCCGCTCAAGCGGTGTGATGTTGAACTTTTTGAAGAGATCATAAATGGGCGGCGGCCCTTCCACGCGTTCATCGATTCCCGCCGCAAACACGAAGCCCTCGCAGCCTTGAAAATGCTTTTTGAGCTCGCCGTCCGTCATGTCCATATAGCTGCCGAATTCGATTTTCATTTGGGGCGGCAATAGCGCGCCCGCCGGAACGGGCGGCAGCGCGATGCAGGACACCTCGTGTCCTCGCCGTATAAGCTCCGCCGCGCCCTCGCTCCCAAGAAGGCCGGTTCCACCAACCATGAATACCTTCATGACTTTACCCTTTCTGTTTGATGTCTTTTATAACCTAAATTATCAATAATGACATCCGGCATTCTTTCTGGGAGCTATATGAATATATTATCATATTTAACTAAAATATAATGCAGTTTTCAGGGAAACAAAATAAAAATAATGATATACTCCATGCTTTTTACAGGTAAGCAAATGTCCGCTGCTCTGCTGTTTTATATCTGACAGTCATTCCGCACGGTGTCGATAGTGAATTCCAGCACTAAAAAAAGAGCTGCGAACACATTTTGGTCGCAGCGTATTCAGGGGGTTATGTTATATATTTGCGGTTTCATTCAAAGGATGATGTATACTGACTCGCCAATTGTTTCGTTACCGCCGTTTTTACTTACCGGAAGTCTCTGCGGCTTCACTGTTGACGCTCGCGCTGATATCATTCACTGAGCCATCTTCCTTAAAGCTGTACAGCGCAGCCGTATCCTTATCACCTGTGGTGATGACCGCAAACGTACGGGTTGCATCCGGATAATCGACGTTATTGTCGATCCATGTTCCATCGTTCAAATAGTATTTTCCATCGCCCATATCCTTATATTGGGGCACATGGGTATGCCCAAACACGACCACGTCCACGTTTTCGTTCGGGTTTTCCAGATACTGCGCCTTTGCTTGCCCACAATAGTATTCCCAGTTCAAGGTTCCGGCCACCGCCTCAATAAAGCTGTTCGGAACTTTGATATTGTTGATCGTCTGACGCTCGTCCCATGTGCGCTGAATATTTTTAAACAGCACCGGTGCTGAAATCGTTCCATCCGCCTGCTGAGCCGGGTAGAAATCAAGATAAGTATACGCATCGTCAAACCCGGCGATGTGCATATCGAATATCTTCTCATCAAGGCCCTCATTAGGCGTCATCCGAGTGGAGATGTCTTTGAGAAGCGAGTAATAAATATAAGCGCCGTACTGATCCGTATCGGGCTTGTCCGGCACATCAGTGACCACCGGCAGATTTTTCTCTACCTTCGGGCGGCCCTCCAGCACCCACGTTGCGGCATAGCGGGCGTAAAAATATCCCGCAGGCAAAATGGTATCGTCATTGCCGCACAACTCCGCGTTCGTGACCGTGTCCGGTGCGGAAAACACGTCATAACGATGACCGTGTTCGATGACGATCTCGTTTCGGTCACCCGTATAATAGGCGCCGAGCCCTTCGGCATCTCTGGCCTGAACAATGTCAGGGAGCGCTTCCTGCAACACATCGGCCTCCAGCGTCATGTCGTGGTTCCCGGGTACGTAGACCAGCTTTATCCCGCTGTCGATCACGTTGTTCAGTTCGTCAAAAACGCTCTGATTTTTGGCTATCACATCTTTGTAAAACTTGCGTTCATCTGTGTAGCTGGGATAATAGACCGGCAAAAACCATTCGTCCAGAAAATCACCGTCGATCACCAACTCGCGCACATCCGTAGTGCTTTGCAGACGCTGCAAAAAATCAATAAGCAGCGGACGGTTTTTCAGCGTTTCAGTATAATTGTCATCAATGCCGAGATGAATATCGCTAATGACGACGATCTTGTCTCTGGTGTCGTCAGCCTCCCACAAAGCTGCGGCCCCCTCCGGCATGGACGCCTCAGGTGCGGATGTCTCAGGTGCGGACGCCTCAGGCGTGTCGATGTTTGAAGAGCATCCGGTGGCGAGCAACGCCATAGAAATCATCATGCCGGACGCCAGCAATAAAGAAAAAAATCTTTTTTTCATGTCATTTCCTCCAATGTCTTTATCGTTTCGCTTCTTATATCTGTGTCTTCTTTGGCCAGTCGCATACGCCCACATCCAGCGCGCGCGGTTTGTCCAGATAGAAGTCGGCGTAGACGCAGTACCAACAGGTCTGCTCTACCGCGCCGCCCCGCGGCGTAAAAGCGGGACAACTCTGTTTTGGCCAGACGTTGCCGCCGGAATTGGGGGCGGACAGGGCCCGATCTTCTCGTCGTCTGGCTTTTTCGCTCATAAAAAACGCTCCTTTCTCTTCGTTGCTTTCCCGCAGCGAGAATAGCATCAAAAAGGGAGGAGCGTCTGTTTCTTACTTAAAAAGCGCGATTTTCTGCTTAATGTTGTCGAATTTTATAAAAATACCGCTTGACAAACGTGTCTGCATCCATGCTCACACCATCAGCCTCACCTTGAACAGTCCGTCTGAAATCTCATACGCCAGCTCGCCGCCGCATTCCTTCACAAAGCCGGCCACGCTTCGGGTACCCTTGCCGTGCCCCTCTTCATGAGCTGCGGGAAAACCGTTTTCGTCCAGCGCTACCTCGCCGTCATAAGGGTTGCTCATCTCAAAAATGAGCTGGCCCGTGTTCACGGCAGTAAAATGCAATATGCGCTGTTTGGCAGGCAGAGCGGAAACGGCGGTAATGGCGTTTTCCATGAGGTTTGATACGGCCATTGCCAGCGAGAGCTCATCGATGTCGAGCTTTTCCGGAATGTTCAGCCGCAGTTCGCAGCGAACACCCCGCTGCCGCGCAATCTCGGCATAATAGGATACGGCGGCGTTCACGGATACGTTCTGGCAGTAGCTCTGCGGCTTTTGCGGCAGCGCCTCACTCTGGCGACGAATGAGTTCGGCGGCCTTATCCGCGTCGCCCTGCCGAAGCAGGGAAAGCAGCGTGTTGTTGAAATGGCGGCGGTCATGCTGCACGATGCTCATCTGTCGCACGGTCTCATCCATCAGCGAAAGACGCTGGCGGGTAAGCTCTCGGTCGGATTGCATTTTCAGGTTTTCTTCTCGCAGCGCCGCCTCGCGCAAAGCTTTCCGCAGAGCAAGAAAGATTGCGAGATAAACGAGCACAGCCAGCAAAACAAGCAGTAGAAGCGGGATAACAGCCTCTGACAGTGTCTGCTCCACATCGTCGCTTATTATGAAATGCCATGCAAAATTCAAAAAGAGACCGGCGGCAACAAAAAGGTAAACGTTCCAATGCTCTGCCGCCTGACGATAGAGAGGGCGCAGACGCTTGTGAAACAGCAATATGGCGGCAGCAAACAGGAGAAAGCGCAGCACAATGATGGCGTAATACGGATATGGAAACAACCCGCAGAGATAGTAGCTTAAAATAACCGTGACGGCATAAACGTTCATGGCCGTGAGGCAGTTGAACAGCCACTGCATCAGCGTTTCCTGAAAGAGCGGCTTTACGGCGACGCCGACAAGGATGAAAAACAGGATGTCCAGCTTTCCCAGCGTCGTATAGTCGTTTTGCATATAGAAAAAAACGTTCATCGCCAAATCCAACAACACGATCGCCGCCAGCGCCGCCCACAAAGTGTATGGACGGTATTTCGGGCGCGCCAGTGTAATCAGCAGCGCCGCGAGCATGGTGTTCGTAACGATGGAACGCAGGAGGTCGTAAAGCTGCATCTCACACCTCCCCCAGCCGATAGCTCATATAAGCGTTGCGCACAGTGGAAAACTGTTTGCCGGAAACCGGAACGCAGACACCGCCTCTCATGGTAAAGCCGTCCTTAGAGAGCCGCTCCACGCAATTCATATTGACGATAAAGGCGGCATGGGGTTGGATAAACCGCCGGTCACGCAGCAGTGTGGCGGCATGCTCCGTAAAGCTGCCGGAGATGGTTGAGGTCTCAACCTGCTCGCCGCTCACAAGCGTGTAGGTCACGGTATGGCGCGCATATTCGCAGCAGACAACGACATCGGCAGAAAGAGTACGCAGACCGTCCCGCGTCTTGACTGTGACTACGGTTTCCTCGCCAAAGCCCACCTTTTCCGCCGCCAGCGCCAGAGCGGCAAACAGCGCCCCCTTATCCACAGGCTTTAGCAGATAATGCAGGGGGTTGACCGAATATGCGTCGAGCGCGAAGCCGGGCTCTGTGGTGATATAGATAATCTGCGCGTCGGTGCTGACACGGCGTATGCTCCGCCCAAGCTCAAGTCCGCTGATCATCGGCATGACCATGTCAAGCAGAAAAATATGAAAGATATCGGCTTCACAGACGGTCAATAGCGCCTCCGGATGGGAAAACTCCCGGATATAAGCTTTTACGTTGTGCTCAGTAAGATATTCATTGGTAAGCGCGGCGATACACCGAAGCTCGGTGCTCACGTCGTCACAAATGGCAATTTTCAACATATCGGTTGCCTCTCTGAAACGGTCTTTTTTCTAGAACCGATGGGCATAATTTGTATCAGCAGGGATTGACCATGAGCGCCCGAAGCGGGCGACCCAAAAAATGTGTCCAACACCGTCTCCTTTAAGTACGAAATAACGCGATATATTATATGAGAATATACGCGGTAATTCAAGAATTGTCGTATAGCTGAACTGTTTACCCGCTTTGCGTATTGTCCGCGTCCGCTGTTAAAACGCAATAAAGTGCACAATCGAGTAGGGGCTAACCGTATCAGGTTTCGCCCCTCTCACACCACCGTACGTACGGTTTTCCGTATACGGCGGTTCAATTCGTAACTAAGTGTACTTTGTTGAAGTGGTCTAATAGTGATATTA